>NZ_JCAMRR010000010.1:0-5569 GCF_059821195.1 Opitutus sp. sgz309028
AAGCACTTGGCCAGTTTGCCGTTCTTTTTGGATCGCGGTTTTTGCCCTCAGCTAGCTGAGGGCAAAAGGAAACTACACCATAACCGATCCACACACAGAATTACTGATACCTCCTGCGGCGGTTTTGTCCGTCTCTCAACTCTCAGCTCTCAACTCTCAACTGGCGGCGCGCTTCCCCGGCCCCGTCACTTTCACTCGTGTGCACAGGGCGTTCTTCGCGGCAGTTCGCGCCCTTCGCGGTTCATTCCTTTCGTGTATTTAGTTTGTTTCGTGGTCTGAATTCCGACTCTCAACTCTCAGCTCGCGCCCAAGCTCGTACTCACCACGGAGTGCACGGAATGAGCGTTCTTCGCGGTTTACGCGCGACCTCTCTCGCCTCTAGCCTCTCGCCTCTAGCCTCACTTTCACTTTGCTCCATTCGCTGCCCGATTCGGGCACCCGCTCACGTCACCCTTCCGCTCCGCTCCAGGGCAAAACGCTCCGCATTTTGCCATCTCCGCCTCCCGGCTTCGTCCCATCTCCCATCTCCCATCTCCCATCTCCCATCTCCGATCTCCGATCTCCGATCTCCGATCTCCGCCGCGGCGAAGCCGCGGCCCGCCTCTCGCCTCTCGCCTCTCGCCTCTAGCCTCACTTTAACTTTCACTCGCGCGCGTCAGCGCGCGCGCCGCGCATGCCCCCCACGTCCGTCCGCCCGGAAGGCGCTTCACTCGCCGACTTCTTTCACCTGCTCCGGTTGCGCCAGGCCCTCATCGCGCTCATCCTCGCGCTGGTGGTCGTCACCACCGTCGCCGTCACCGCGTTCCTGCCGAAGTGGTATCTCTCCACCACCAAGATCCGCGTCGAGAAACCCGAGGGCGAGGTGAAGCTCTTCCAGACGCAGGCCAGCAGCTCCTACGATCCCTATTTCCTCCAGGACCAGTTCCGCATCCTGCAGTCCGAAAAGATCCTTTACCCCGTCATCGAGCGGCTCGACCTCAACGCGAAACTCGCCGCCTCGCTCGACGCCTCCGGCCCGCTGCCGTCGTCCGTCACCTACCAATACCTCCTGAAAACCATGCTGCGCGTCGAGTCGCAGCGGAACTCCTCGCTGATCGACATCGACGTCTACGCGCAGGATCCCGCGCTCGCCGCCGCGATCGCCAACGAGATCGCGCGCGTGTACTCCGACGACCGCATCGCCTTCGCCACCGCCGAGCAGCGCGAGGGCCTCGCCCACCTGCGCAAGGAGCTCGAGGCCCAGGAACAGGTCGTCAGCGCCCAGCGCGACGCCGTCGAGCGGCTGCGCAAGGACCTCAACCTCTCGGGCGTCGACCTCAACGCGCGCTACTCCGACATGGAGATCGAGACGCTCCGCCAGATGCAGAACTCGCTCATCGCGCTCAGCGTCGACGCCATCGGCCGCCGCACGCGCTGGGAACGTTTCCGCAGCATCCCGCCGGCCGAGCGGCTCAGCCTCGTCAACTCCGAGCTGATCCAGGACCCCAACATCCAGAATCTCCTCCAGGCCTACTTGCTCGCCGATCAAACCGTCACGAAACTCCAGGCCCGCCTCGGCGAGGCGCATCCCGACCTCGTCGCTGCCGTCGACAACCGCGCCAAGATCCGCGAGCAGCTCGACGCCCAGCTCCGCGGCTACGAGAGCGCGCTCGAGATCTCCTACCAGGAGGCCGAGTCGCGCGTCGCCGAGCTGAAGACCCAGCTCGGCCAGGCCAAGGTCGAGCAGATCCTCTCCGCGCGCGAGCGCAGGCGGCCGTTCGAGGAGGCCGCGCAGAAACTCGACGACGAGACGCGCCTGCTGACCACGCTCAAGCTCACGCTCCGTCAGCGCGAAATCGATTTCCAGGTGCCCAAGCGCACGATCGAAATCCTCAACGTCGCCGAACCCGCGCGCCGCCCGAGCCGGCCCAACTGGCCGCTGAATATCGCGATGGCGTTTCTCTTCGGCTCGCTGCTCGGCGTCGGCTGCGCGGTGCTGCTCGAATATTTCGACACGAGTTTCCGCGACGTCAGCGATGTCGAAAATCGACTCAAGCTGCCCGTCCTCGGCGTGATTCCGCTTCAGCGCGAACCGCTCGGCGGCGCGCAGGAGGATCCCGCCGATCTCGAGCCGTATCGCGTGCTGCACACCAACCTGAACCTCGCGCTCAAGGCCGGCCAGCCCTCGAGTCTCGTGATTTTTTCCGCCGGGCCGGGCGAGGGGAAATCGACCACCGTGCACCGGCTCGCGCGCCTCACCGCGCTCGCGGGCGAGAAGGTGATCCTGATCGACTCCGACCTGCGCCGCCCCGCGCAGCATCGGCTCGCCGATCGTCCGCGCGAGCCGGGTTTGAGCGACGTCCTCGTCGATCGCGTGACGCTGGACGCCGCCATCCAGCCCGCGATCGCGCCGAACCTCGATTTTCTGCCCAGTGGCGGCGTGCCGGGTTTCACGCTCGGCCTGCTGCACCTCAACCGTCTCCGCGAGCTCGTGGCGACGCTGCGCGGCCGCTACGACCGGATCGTCTTCGATTCGCCGCCGATCATCGGCGTGAGCGACGCGAGCGTGCTCGCGACCGTCGTCGACGGCGCGATCCTGTTGATCCAGCACCGGCGCAATCCGCAGAGCATGGTGGTGCGCGCGCAGCAGACGGTGGAAGCGTTGCAGACGCCGCTGCTCGGCGTGGTGCTCACGCAGGTGCCGGTGAATGCCGGCGGCGAGTATGGGTATTACACGAGCAATTACTCGTATTACGGCGGAGACGGAAGACGCCGTCGCGGTGGCGGGACGGCGTCCGGTGAAACGGGTGGGGGAGGCGAGCCGGAGCGCCTCGTGTTGCGGGAACCCGGGCGGGTGAACGGGGAGACGCGCGAAATGCGCAAACGCGAAAATAGCAGTTGACGGAGACAGGCCGGACCTTACTTCTGTCGGCTCTCTCGCGGGCGTAGCTCAGTTGGTAGAGCACCACCTTGCCAAGGTGGACGTCGAGAGTTCGAGTCTCTTCGCCCGCTCCATTTTCCCGCATCTGCCAAGGTGCGGGTTTTTTTTGCGCGCCAAGACGTTGCCCACGGAACACACGGAAAACACGGAAGGATCCGGAGTTTTTGAACCACGAAATGCACGAAACACACGAAACGGGGAGAGGACGACCTTTTCAGCGTTTCAAGAAGCTCTCAACGCTAGGCTATCAGCTCGCCGTTGCGCGGTAGCCGAGCGGTCCTGAGTTTGGCCCACGCTTCGCCGCGCTGTCGCGCGAGTAACGCCGCGCTGCGGCGAGTTGAGAGCTGAGAGCCTAGAGTTGAGAGCCGGGTAGCGGCGATCGTCCCGATCGCCAGGATGGAAACCGCGAAGGACACGAAGCTCCGTGAAGGTCGATCAAAGGTAGGGACGGCTCTCCGAGCCGTCCGCTTTCGCGATTTACGCGATGCCGCGGTTTTGTCCGTCTCTCAACTCTCAACTAACAACTCTCAACTCTCAACTGGCGGCGCGCTTCCCGGCCCCGTCACTTTCACTCGCGCGCACAGGGCGTTCTTCGCGGCAGTTCGCGCCCTTCGCGGTTCATTCCTTTCGTGTATTTAGTGTGTTTCGTGGTCTGAATTCCGACTCTCAACTTTAGCTCGCATCCAAGCGCCGCCCGGTCCGTGCAATCTGTGCAATCCGTGGTTCAGATCCGTCGTCCTTCGCGCCGCTTCGCGCATCTCCGCGTTCTTCGCGGTTTTCCCACTTTCCCTTTCACCGTCACTTTCACGCGGCGCGTCAGCGCGCCGCGCGCGCCGCGGCGTTAAGTTCATTTTTGATTGAACGTAAGGTTTTCCCCTGTCATGCCCGTAGGGGAAAACCGCATGAACCGACTCTCCTCCAGCCCGCGCGAACGCGACTCTATCGCGCCGAAGGAGATACGGGTGTCGCGGGAGTTTCAGCGGGAGTGCGTGCAGTTCTTCGGCGACGTCGTGCAGGTCATGGGCGTGCCGCGGTCCTACGGGCAGATCTACGGGCTGCTGTTCGCCTCGCCGGAGCCGTTGTGCTTCACCGACCTCCTCGACGGCCTCGATATCAGTCGCGGCTCGGTGAGCCAGGGGCTGAACGCCCTGCGTGCGCTCGGCGCGGTGCGGTTTGTGAGCGGCGATGGACGCCGCGAGTTGTTCGAGCCGGAGAAGGGCCTGCGCAAGCTGGTCACCGGCATCCTCCGCGAGAAGGTGGATCCGCTCGTGACCGACGGTGCGCGGCACCTGGAGCGGCTGCGGAAATACGCCGCCGCGGCGCCGTCGAAGGACGGGCGCGAATTTTCCCTCGATCGCGTGCAGCAGATCGAATCGTGGCGCAACCAGATGCGCCTGTTGCTGCCGCTGTTGAAAACCGTTTTGGCGACCCGGCGCGGCTGACCGCGTCCGTGGCGCGCCTGCCACCCATGCTCCCTGCGGCCCCCGCCCGTACGGTCACCTCGAAGGAAGTGACGGGGCGAAGCTCACGCGCTTCGCGCGAGTTAGCGCCGCGATGCGGCGGGTTTAAGTTTAAGGTTTAGAGTTTAAGGGATGGCCGTCGGGACGACGGCCGCTACCGCGCCGCTCCAGGGCAAAACGCTCCGCATTTTGCCATCTACGCCTCGCGGCTCCGTCAGCATATCAGCTTCTCAGCGTTTCAAGCGCCTCTCGCCTCTAACCTTTCGCCTCTAGCCACTCCGACACTTTCCCTTTCACCGTCACTTTCACTAGCCGCTCCGCGGCTGTATGCGCCTCCAGCCCAACCGTAATTACACCAGCGACGATGTCGTGCAGACGCCGCCGAAGCTCGCGCGGCAGCTCGTCGCGCACTTCCGTCCGTCCGGCCGGATCCTCGAGCCCTGCGCCGGCGCCGGCAATTTCCTCCGCGCCCTCCGCGCCCACGCCCGCACTCAGTCCATTTCAGCTTTTCAGCCTGTCAGCATTTCAGCGTCTCGTGAGTCAGCGTCTCAGAAGTCCGCCGCTCGGCAACTCTCAGCTTCTCCGAAATCCGCTTCCAAAATTTCAGCTTTTCAGCATGTCAGCGTTTCAGCTTTTCCGAAGGCTCCGCCTTCCGTCTTCTGGTCCGAAATCCAGCGGGGACGCGATTTCTTCGACTGGACGGACCCCGTCGACTGGATCGTGACCAATCCGCCGTGGAGTCAGGTGCGGCGGTTTTTGCAGCACGCGATGACGCTCGCCGATCACATCGTGTTTTTGATGACGATCAATCATGTGTGGACGAAGGCGCGGCTCCGCGACATCCGCGACGCCGGTTTCGGGCTGCGGGAAATTGTACTGATCGACATGCCGCGCACCTTTCCGCAGAGCGGCTTCCAGCTCGGCGCGATCTATATAGCGCGAGGGTGGAAGGGGAATGTGCGGCTCAGCGACCTCAGCGCGTCGCGCTACGCGGTGCGCGCTGGAGAGCCCAGAGCCCAGGGCCCAGAGCCGAGTTAAGCGCAAAGACGCGAAGAGGCGAAGGACCGCAAAGGGAAGAATTCGATCGAGGTAGGGACGGCTCTCCGAGCCGTCCTGAGTTTGGCGGACGCATGCTCCTGGCATTGAACCACAGATCGCACAGAGTGCACGGAAGGCGCGTTTCGCGCCG
>NZ_JCAMRR010000011.1:0-1585 GCF_059821195.1 Opitutus sp. sgz309028
GCGCGGTGTTCGCGTTCATCAATCGCGAGCGCACACGGTTGAAGCTTTTGTATTGGGACGGCACGGGCGTGTGGGTCTTGGCCAAGCGGCTCGAAGAAGGCCGGTTCTCCTGGCCGGCGGCGAGCGATGCGCGCACGAAGCTGTCGCTCGCACCCGAAGCGTTGGCGCTGCTGGTCGGCGGAGTGGAGTTGAAGCGCGGTTCGCTGAAGCCGTGGTATGAACGTTCGTGATACAAAATCCTGCTGATCAGCGGGAACACTTGGGGCGAAGTTTTTTCGTAAGCGCGCAACGTGAGCGCCGCCGCCGCCAGCCCTGAGGAAGTCCAGCTCCTGCGCGAGGAGAACGCGGCGTTGCGCGCGCAGATCGAGTGGCTGAAACAGCAGTTGTTCGGACCGGGCAAAAGCGAGAAGCTCGATCGTGCGCAGTTGCGCTTCCAGCTCGAGGAACTCGAACAGCTGGCGGCGAAGGCCGAGCGGCGCGTGGAAACGATCACGTATGAACGCGCGAAGCCGGCGAAGGAGCCGCGCCGCGTGCCGGCGGAGACCTTCGCGAAGCTGCCGGTCGTCGAGACGATCGAGATCGTGCCCGAGCCGGTGAAACAGGAGCCGGAGCTTTATGAGCGGATCGGCGAAGAACGCACCTTTGAGGTCGACGTGATCGAGCCGAAGCTGGTGAAGCGTGAGATCGTGCGGCCGAAGTTCCGGCATAAACTGGATCGGGCTCGTCCGCCGCTGGTGGCACCTGCGGCGCCGCGTCCCGTGTCGGGTGGTTATGCGTCGGCCGGATTGCTGGCGTGGATCGCGATCAGCAAATACGTGCACCACCTGCCGCTGTATCGGTTGGAGCAGATGTCGCAGCGTTGGGGCGCGCAGATCAGCCGCCGCACGATGAGCGACTGGATCGAAGTCACCGCGGAATGGCTCGCGCCGATTTATCGGCAGATGCATCGCGGGCTCCTGGCCGGCGACTACCTGCAAGCCGACGAGACGCCGGTGCGTTGCAACGATCCGGACGAAAAACGTGGCGGGACAACTCAAGGTTACCTGTGGGTCATCAGTCGGCCCGGCGCCGACGTGGTCTTCGATTGGCGACTGTCGCGTCGTCACGGCGAACTCACGTCGCTCATCGACGGATTTAAAGGCGTGCTCCAGTCGGATGCTTACTCCGCGTATCCGAGCTACGTGCGTTCGCACGAGGGCGTTGCATGGGTCGGCTGCTGGGCGCATGCCAGGCGGCGCTTCTTCGAGGCCCTCGGCGAGAAACCGAAAGCCGTGCAACTGGTGCTGCGCTTGATCGGACAACTCTACCAGCTCGAACGCGAGTGGGACGAGGCGCAGGTCGGCGATGCCCGTGCCGCGCTGCGGCACGAGCACTTTGCCCGACCGCTCTACTGGCTGCGCCGTGTCGCGGTCGGACTGCGCTCGCAGGTGTTGCCGCGCTCGCTCGTCGGCAAAGCGTGTTCGTATCTCATCGATCACTGGGACGCGCTCGTCGCGCATCAACAGCACCCGTTCACGCGCCTCGACAACAACCTCGTCGAAAACGCGATCCGTCCTTCCGCCATCGGGAAGAAGAACTGGTTGTT
>NZ_JCAMRR010000012.1:0-959 GCF_059821195.1 Opitutus sp. sgz309028
TCTTCGGCGTTCGGCGCGTCGTAGACGGCTTTCAAGCGCCGGGCGATGGGCTGCCGATCCTGCCAGGAACAGAACGACAACGAGTGCCGCAGCAGATGGACGATGCAAGTCTGCACCGTCGTCTGCGGGAACACCGTCGTGATCGCTTCTGGGAAGCCCTTCAGCCCGTCGACCACCGCGATGAGGATGTCGCGGACGCCGCGATTGCTGAGCTCGTTCATGACCTTTAGCCAGAACTTGGCCCCTTCGGTCTGCTCGATCCAGAAGCCCAGGATATCCTTCCGACCCTCTGCGCTGACGCCCAACGCGAAGTAGACGGCCTTGTTTCGGACGATGGACTCGTCGCGGATCTTCACCCGCAGCGCATCGAAGAAGACCACCGGGTACATCCCCTCCAGCGGCCGGTTCTGCCACGCCGTCACCTCTTCGGTGACCGCATCGGTCACCGAGCTGATAAACTCCGGCGATACCTCGACTTTGTACTGATCGAGCAGGAAGCCCTGGATCTCACGCACGGTCATGCCGCGCGCGTACATCGCGATCACCTTCTCATCGAAGCCTTCCAACCGACGTTGGCCCTTCCGGATCAACTGCGGCTCGAACGAGCCATTGCGATCGCGCGGTACCTCAATCTCTACCTTCCCGTTGTCGGTTATTACCGTCTTCGGGGTAGTCCCATTGCGGCAGTTATCCCGCTCTTCGGCCGGCTTCGTTGGCTGACCCTTTTCGTATCCGAGGTGATGCGTCAGCTCGCCATGCAGCGCTCGCTCCATCACCGCCTTCGTCAGCTGCTCGAGCAACCCACCACGGCCCATGATCTGTTCCGGGCCCTGGCACTGCTTGATCAGCTCATCCAATAACTTCACATCCAAGCCGCCATACGGCAGCTGCTTCTCTTTCGTGGTCACTGTCTTGTCCTTTCATTTCAGTGATCCACACACAAACTTTCTGACACGCTC
>NZ_JCAMRR010000002.1:0-1488843 GCF_059821195.1 Opitutus sp. sgz309028
GGCACAGTGGCAGCCCTCGTAAAACTGCCTCGTAGCTGTCACAACTATGCCAGACGAGCGTTCGTAGTCGTCACAACTACGACTCGTCTACGAGGCAGAACGTCGGACGCTTACGAATGTTTCGAGTTCTGTCTTTGACTTCTCGCTTGAAGCGCTTTCCGCGGAGGGAAGCGGACTAGTCGCAGCAACAAGGAGGACGATTCCAACAATACGGAACTTCATGGGACAAATCAGTGAGTTGAGCAGAGGACACCTTAACCCACCGC
Source organism: Opitutus sp. sgz309028 (assembly GCF_059821195.1). Taxonomy (NCBI): domain Bacteria; kingdom Pseudomonadati; phylum Verrucomicrobiota; class Opitutia; order Opitutales; family Opitutaceae; genus Opitutus; species Opitutus sp. sgz309028. The sequence continues at coordinate 267 of NZ_JCAMRR010000002.1, forward strand.
GAGCGCAGCCGAACCGATCACGCTCGCAAAGCGAGCAGACCAATCCAGAGCGCGGGCAGAGAGCGAAAGCGGGGTTGAGCAGGACGGGCTAGCTGACATGGGCTGTTCTTTCGGCGGCATCACGGATCGCATCCACGAAACTTGCAGCCGCGCCGATTCGTGAAACCTGAATCAATTCGTTAAGGCCGGTTGTGCTGCGCAGGTGCAGCTCCTCATACCGCGCGATCGGAATGCTCGGATTATCCTTAAACCTTCGGTCGGGCCCACCTGATTTGTTCACGTATCGGAACGTGCTCCCCACCACCTTTGCGTCTCGGGGGACTCCTTCAGATTCAATAAAGTTTGTTTCATCTATGACCATATCGATCGAGGCATAGCCAAGGGCTCCGACCTTTTTGCCGTCTACGATTAAAATAACGTCCGGCAGGAAGTGCAGAGTCTGCCGCCCTACTGGTATGCACGGGACCGGGATATTAGCCTTCACCGACTTAGGTAGCCTGAAGCCAAGCTGAACATGTTTTCGTCCTACGACTGAATTCGCACCCGCGTGATACTTACGATCGCGGACCCCGACCTTCCCCGCCGCACTCACATGCCATGTGCGAGCAACTGAGGCTAAACTTTCGAAAGCGACATGCATCCGCTTAAAGCGCTCTTCTTCCGCATCCTCAAAATCATACATTAAGACACTCGTTTTTCGCTGCGCATCCCAGATACGGGCGGCAATGAACGCAGTGAGTGCAATCGCTATGATAATCGCGGGGCTAAATTTATCGTGGGTTGCCCATAGCGTTCCAGCTCCTGCAATCGCGACAAGCGGCGCAAACGGCCATTTCGCGGCATTGGCGTTTATCTCGGCTAACAGAGCAGCCGAGGAACCGTCGACCATGGTGGCCACATCCCCGCTCTCAATCTCGTGCATGACTGGGCCGTGTCTCTTTGAGGGCTCAACAACTTCGGGCCTAAACGGCGCTGCATGCCTGGAGGACGGCACAGACTGGCGATATGAGATCCGGCCGCCGCCAACTCTGATATAGTTACCCCGTGGGCCGCTCCCCACGCGAAAGCCGGGAAGACCCGCGGATACGCCCACACCCGACTGCGACAAACTGAATCGCAGCAGGCCAACGCGAATGCTCGTACGAATGTAGAATCCCATCGACGCGCGTGCGTTTAATAATACGGGAACAGTGAGTTGAGCGGAGGACGACTTCACCGACCGCGAGAGCAGCCGAACCGATCACGCCAGCGAAGCTGGCAGACCAATCCGGGGCGCGGGCACAGAGCGAAAGCGGGGTAGAGCAGGGCGGGCTCACGAAAGCTGGAGGAGCGCAAACGCTGGCCATCTGCGTCTGCGAAAACCAGCCAAAACTTTGCGCCTTTCTTGTTCTCTTGTTCAGCACCCCGCACCTTTGGTTTTCGGATTTAAGCGCGAAGACGCCAAGCTGGCGAAGATTCGCGAAGGAAAACAGAGGGCTCTGGACTTGGCTTGGCCTTCAATCTCGGAGCGAAGCGACAAGCGCCGGTCCGGGCGCGCAGTCGGTGCGGTCGGCTCGTCTTCGCGGATCGACCTTCGCGATCTTCGCGACTTCGCGCTTAGTCCGACTTGGATTTTGGATTCAGCGCAAAGACGCCACGGGATGACCAGGCATTTGCCAGCCCGGCTTGGCACGAGGAAGAACTCCGGAAAACGGAAGCTGATTTTGCAGCCGGTCGCATCGAAGCGCTTGATTGGGACCAGGCGAAAAAGGAACTGCGTCGCCAGTTCGAATGAGAGTCAGGGTTCTTCGTTCGGCACTCGAGGATCTCCGCTCTGCTCGCTCCCATCACCGGAGCGGAGGACGCGGTCAGTCCCATCGCACAACATCAACCACTATCAGCCTCGGCCCACTCTAGCGCCTCCACCGCTCCTCCCCCGTTCAATGCGGTCGCGGAAAAAACCACTCTGAAATAGATACTGTATTGCCGATCAAGTCATTGGCGCTTGGATCAATTAGCTCCGTCTCTCTCTTGGTGAGTCGGTCGCAGCACCCCGACTGAACTTTCTATTTCAGAACGATGGCGGATCCTTCGGAGAAGATCTATAGACTATGGGACGAGTTGGCGGACCTGCCCTTGTCCGATCGACGAGGCGCTATCGAACTGCTCTTCAGCCGAGTCTCCGAATGGATCGGGGCCGACGATGCCTTCTGGATCGGCATCACTCGGGTTCAGGACTCCCCGCATGCCGATAGCGACGCCTTGTATGGGTGGCGTCTGCGCACGGCCGAGTGCTGGATCATGCGGCCGGAGTATAATCAGGAATTCATCCGCAAGGTGCTCGCGCACATGGAGCGCGATCCGGGCTTGAGCACACGCAAGGTCGTCGAGGAGGCGGGACGTTTTCGCAGCTACCGGCTGCACGACGGCTTCATCGACTTCGAGGTGTTTCGCGCCACGCCGCAGTATCAGATGTATTTCGAGAAAGGCGGCATCACCGATCGCATCTGGTGCGCCTTTCCGGTGAACCGCGACGCGGAGTCGCTGTTTTGCTTCGACCGCATCCGGCGGGAGGCGCGCTACACGGCGGGGGATGCACGCCTGGTCGAGCAGACCCTGCGCGGCCTCAAGTGGTTTCACCGTCAGCTTCTGCTCAACCACGGCCTGCTGGTGGGCAACACGCCGCTCTCGCCGGCGCATCGTCGCCTGCTGCCCCAGCTGCTCTCGCGAAAATCCGAAAAGGAAATCGCCGAGGCGCTGGGCCTGAGCCGCGCGACCACGCACAAATACGTGACGGACATCTACCGGAGTTTCGGCGTCGGCAGCCGGGCGGGGCTGATGAGCCTGTGGATGGGCGGGGTCTGATCGCGGGGCCCCTGCTATTTAGCAGGGTAGGCGGGTTTTGTGGGTTTGGGTAACGTCTTCGAAGACCGATGATGGAACGTTCCCAAGCACGGTGGGGCGAAACCGCCACTCCCACCATTGACCCGGCACACACCGCCTCCCGCTGGAGCACTTCGTTTTCGAGGATCCGATCCGTTGCCAGATTGTGGGCGGCGCTCTCCCTTCTCCTCGCTTGGTTGCCTCACCTCGCCTCCGCCCAGGTCACCGTCGAGGGAGAGGTTTACGGCTCGAATCCCTTCACGTCACCGGCGTGGGACGTCGGAGATATATTGGTGGTTGGAGGCACCGAATCGGACGGGCGCCTGACCATCAACAGCGGAGGGGTTGTGTCAGGGGTGATATCAGAGGATGCGGGGTTTTTGACGTTTATGGGACTAGCCAGCGGCGTATCAGGCGTGATCGATGTGAATGGCGGCACCTTTCACAGCTCCGCGATCTCTGTCGGGGGCCCAGGCAGCGCCACGCTGATCGTTCGCAACGGTGGGACGGTCACGCTTCCTTTTGACCAGGCTGCGCTCTCACCGGACTTCCTCCAGTCCTTCATTTTCGTGGCAGCGGACCCGGGTGCCACCGCCTTGCTCCAAGTCATCAACGGGACGCTCAATTCAGGCGAGAGGCTTGATATCGGGTATATAAATGGGAAAGGCACCTTGGAGATCTCCGGCGCCAGCGTGGTGACCAGCTGGCAGGCGAGGGTGCGGGACGGCGAGGCGCATGTGAGTGGTGGAAATTGGAACATCTCCGACTCGCTCAACCTGATGAAGGGCGGCCTGATTGATATTTCCGGGGATGGTTCAGTGAAGGCATCGATCTTTTACGGTTCCGGGAAACTGAGGATCCGGGATTCGGGAGCGTTGTCGGGCACGAACCTGGCATTGGGGGGCGTGATCGACATTTCAGGAAACGGTTCGGTGTCGGCCTCAAATCAGCTAACGTTCAACACCAACAGCTCGGCTGACATATCCGGGAACGGTTCGATAAGCGCACAAACCATCACTATCGCCGGAGAAACGACGGTCCGGGACTCGGCCACGGCGTCGGCCACTACGCTGGAAATTATCGGGGACGGCACCTCGGTTGACCTCTCCGGAAACGCTTCGGTGGAGGCGCAGACCATCTATGCCGAGGAGAAACTGGTGGTCCGGGATTCGGGTATGTTGTCCGTCGGCACCCTGGTGATCGATGGCCCGACCGAGGTGAATGGTGGGAGTGTGAATGTCAGCGGAAGTGTCGCCATCGGTTCCAACGGCAGGACCGGCACCCTTACGATCAACGATGGCTTGGTCGCCACGGGGAAATCGGTGTTTTTTGGCTGGGGCTCGGGATCGCACGGCCTGCTCCAGCTGAACGGCGGAGTCCTTGCCACGAGTGATCTGATGGGGTCGTCTTCTTCGCCGTTTCTCGGCGGCGGGACCGAGGCCATTCGGTTCAACGGAGGAACGCTCCGGCTCTCCAAGTCGGTGTCCGAGCTGTTTCCAGAATTCGATCCGGGAACGGTCACGCTCGAAGCCGGCGGGGGGACCATCGACTCCCAGGGCTTCAACGTCAGCACGGCCTCCTACGGACTGAGCGGCCCGGGTGGGTTGATCAAAAAAGGCACCGGCAGATTGAACCTCGGCGGAGCCAACACCTATGCCGGAGGCACGACGGTGAGCGAAGGCACGCTGACCGTCACAGGATCCGTCCAGCACCCGGACAGCGCCTTCACGGTCGGCGGCGCTCTGGCGATCAATGGCGGCACCGTGACGGCCTCGACGCTCACCGCCGCCGGTCCGGCGTCGGACACCGCGACCGTTACCTTCAACGGCGGCACTCTGCGGCTAGGCGGCAACCAAAACGACCTGTTCAGCGGGTTTGCCGCCGGCAACGTGATCTTGGGCGCGAGCGGCGGCACCATCGACACCCAGGAGTTCACCGTGATCAGCGCCGTGGAATTTGGCGGCGCCGGCTTGTTGACCAAAACGGGCGCCGGCACGCTCATCCTCACCGGCGCCAACCCCCACGCTGGAAGCATCACCATCAACGGCGGCGTTCTTGAACTTGGCGTGGGCGGCGTGCTCTCCACCGAAATCGTCAACAGCGCCACCCTCCGCTTCAACAGTTCCGCGGCGTCCATCTTCGACGGGACGATCAGCGGTGACGGCGACATCGAGCTCGTCGGTTCCGGCCCCGTCACTTTCTCCGGCGTCAACACCTACACCGGCCGGCTCGAACTCGATCCGGGAACCACCCTCCGCTTGGAGAATAACGCCGCCGCCAGCACCGTCGCGATCTACGTGAAGGGCGCCACGGTCGACTACGCTGATGGGCTCGTCATCGCCAACCGGGTTCATCTCCTGAGCGGCGATTTCCACTCCGATAACGTCGCCGCCAGACTCAACGTGGACTCGGGCACGGCCACCCAAGGCCATATCTTCGATGGCGCGTCCGATGGTCGCGTGGAAAAGACCGGGGCGGGCACTTTGGTCCTGACGACGTCCAATACGATCGGTGGCGGCGTCATCCTGAGCGGCGGCGTCCTCTCCTTCGGCGCCAGCAATGGCTCGCTGGGGGGGACCGACGGCACCCTGACCTTCAACGGTGGCACCCTTCGCTATACGGGCGCGGGCTACGGCACCCCACGCCCGACGAGCGTCACCGCCAGCGGCGGCAGCCTCGAGGTGACCGACGTCGGTTCCACCTTCTCGTTGTTTGGCGCCCTCTCCGGCTCCGGCACCTTTACCAAAACCGGAGCCGGCACCGTCAACCTGGCGGGCACCCATAGCGCCTACACCGGCGCGGTGACCATCGAGCAGGGCCGCTTCCAGCTCCCGGCCTCCACCACCTCTTGGGCCGCCAATGCCTTCTCCGTTGCTTCGGGCGGCGAGCTTTATCTCGCGTCCCGCAGCTCCGGCAGCTACGAACTCGGCTCGCTCTCCGGGACGGGCGACGTGACGCTCATCGCGAACTCCGGTGTGGTGACCAACCTCACCGTCGGCGCGAACCACACCGACACCACCTTTGCCGGCACGATCGCGACGAGCGGGGCGGGCACGGGCTTCTTGACCAAAGTCGGCACCGGCACCCTGACGCTGGAGGGTCCCAACACCTACACCGGCGCCACCTCCATCAACGCCGGCAAACTCGTGGTAAACGGAGCGTTCGCCAGCTCCTCCGTCGCGGTCCAATCCGGCGCCACGCTCGGCGGCGTCGGCACCTTCGGCGGCCTCGTCACCATCGCCACCGGCGCCACGCTGACTCCCGGAAATTCTCCCGGCACCCTGACCTTCGAAGGCGGGCTGACGCTCGACGGCGGCTCCACGCTGGAGTTTGAGCTGGGCACGTTCAGCGACCTGATCGAAGTCACCGGCGGCACGCTCACTGGTGCGTCCGACGGCGCCGTGATTCTGGATATTTTCAATTCCGGCGGCTTCGGCGACGGCACCTACACGCTGTTCACTTTCGCCGAGAGCGTGACGCTGACGGATTTCGATCTCACCGACTTTGTCTTCGGCGACACGATCGTCGGCTATGACTACTCGCTCGAATTCGTCAGCAACGCCCTGCAGCTCACCGCCGTCTCCGCCATCCCCGAACCTTCGACCTGCGCCACCTTCGCAGGGGCATTCACACTCGGCTTTGCGGTGTGGCATCGTCGCCGCCGCGGCGCAGCAGGAGCCGGACGGGATCGGAAACACCCGACTTGCGGGTGACGCCGGTCGCGCCTTTCGGATTTAAGCGCGACGACGCTCAGCGGGCGAAGCTTCGCGAAGAAAACCGAAGAGGGTTTTGATCCTTCGTCTAGAGCCTTCTTCCCCCGAGCGAGGCGACAAGCGCCGGGCGGCGCGCGGTCGGCTCGGCTTCGCGGATCGATCTTCGCCTGCTTCGCGACTTGGCGCTAGTCCGACTCGGAATCGGAGTAAGCGCAAAGACGCCAAGGTGGAGAAATCTCGCGAGGACAATGCGCGCCTTCCGCTTCGCTCCCCTGCCACTGAAATTGAGTCGGATAGGGTAGCGGCGGTCGTCCCGACCGCCAGGTGCGCCCGCTCTCCGAGCCGGCCAATCCATTCGGGGCGCGAGTCACGCAGTCATTTAGATTGCCGGGCCAAAACGAGACGGGGAAGGGCGGCTGTCTTTTGGTCTGAACCTTCGGGAAGCCTTCTTGAACGGTTCGGGGAACCTTCGGGTAGCCTTGGACGACGCGATCGTTTGAGCTCCGCCGCAACATAAGCGGTTAATTTCCGAAAACACTACATCGCCTCCGGACGCCACCCCCAGCCGCGGGGGCACGCCTGATCGTAACGCTGACGCACCGCGGGATCGGCTGGGTGAAATCAAGGCCTTTTGCCGGCCTCATATCCTTGCGCCCGCAAAGTGGGTCTGGCCTCGGACCGCTCCGGTCCCGTCTGTCGCTGCTCTACTGCATTGGCTTGTCGAGGACGTGATCACTCATAGCCTGGCCGGCGTTGTCCGTTCAGCCTCCAGCGTCTACCGCCTACTACGCCGCCCAAATCGAGGACTTCGCTGTGGCCGAGCCCCGCGAGGTGATCGGGGACCTCGTTCTACACAGCAATTTTGCGGTCGAAGAGACGCAGCGCGAGGCTTGGACTCACGAAATTGGGCTTCTCCAGCGTAGCCTGGCGGGAATTTCGGGCCGGGTGTTCTTCGAGTTTGTGGTGCCACGAATCGGGAGCCGGATTGATGCGGTCGTCATCACCGGTCCCGCGATCTTGGTCCTGGAGTTTAAGGTCGGCGCAAAGTCATTCGAGCGAGCGGCCAGAGATCAGGTGTGGGATTATGCGCTGGATCTTAAAAACTTTCACCTCGGCAGTCGTGACGCGGCCATCATACCCGTCCTGATCGCGACCGAGGCGCCGTCTCATTCCACAAGCTTTTTGTCGCACGCGGACAGGGTGTATCAACCAATCGATAGTAATGCTGACGACCTGTCCAAACTCGTTCAGCAGGTGACGCGCGAGATCACTGGTCCAACGATCGATGCCGAGGCATGGGCGCGGGCTCCTTATCGTCCAACGCCAACCATCATCGAAGCGGCGCAGGCGCTATATGCGAACCACTCGGTCGAAGCGATAACCCGTAATGATGCCGGCGCTGACAACCTTGCCTACACCTCTGGCGCGGTTGAACGAATTGTCGGTGAAGCGCGTGCGAAACGATTTCGCGCGATTGTCTTCATCACGGGCGTGCCCGGTGCCGGAAAAACGCTCGTTGGACTGAACCTCGCGACGAAGCGCCGCGATTCGGCGTCGCCGACACATGCGGTGTTTCTCTCCGGCAACGATCCGCTGGTGAAAGTGCTCCGGGAAGCGCTCACGCGCGATGAAATCAAGAGACTGCGCACGCGTGGGGTTCGCACGTCGAAGAAGGAAGCCGGTCAGCCAATCAAGAGCTTTATTCAGAACGTTCATCATTTCCGCGATGAAGGTCTGCGAACGGAGCTGCCGCCCACCGACCATGTCGTTATATTTGACGAGGCGCAGCGCGCATGGAACACGGCGATGACAGCCGACTTCATGCGGCGAAAAAAGGGGCGCCCTGATTTCAATCAGTCTGAACCCGAGTTTCTAATTTCCTATCTCAATCGGCATTCGGATTGGGCGGTGGTCGTCTGCCTCGTTGGCGGTGGGCAGGAGATCAACCGCGGAGAGGCCGGAATTTCGGCGTGGCTCGACGCGGTCCGGGAGAGATTCTCGGAGTGGCACGTGTATGTGCCCTCCAATTTGATGGGCCCTGAGTATCAGGCGGAAACGGCGCTGGATCGATTAGCGGCTCACGCAAGCGTATGTTACGATGAGAAACTGCATCTTGCGGTCTCCATGCGTTCCTTTCGGGCGGAGAAAGTTTCGGCCTTTGTACATGCGTTGCTTGAATGCGAAAAGGAGCGGGCCCGAGACCTCTACCGGGCCGTGCAAGCGGCATATCCCATCGTTGTTACCCGTGACATCAGCCGCGCGAAGGCCTGGGTGAAGAGCCGTGCTCGTGCCAGTGAACGCGTCGGAGTGGTTGCCTCGTCAGCCGCGCATCGGCTGAAGCCCCATGCCATCGATATTCGCGTGACGGTGGATCCTGTGCATTGGTTTCTCAATGGCGACGATGACCCGCGTTCCAGCATGTACCTCGAGGACGCGGCAACCGAGTTTCAAGTGCAAGGCCTCGAACTCGACTGGGCCTGTGTCACGTGGGATGCAGACCTGCGCCTCGTTAGCTCTGGATGGGAGTATCACGCTTTTGTCGGTGCCAGATGGCAGCGTGTGAAGAAGCCGGAGCGTCGCCGCTATTTGAAGAATGCTTACCGCGTGCTTCTCACCCGTGCTCGGCAGGGGATGGCGATCTTCGTGCCGCCTGGAGACGCGGAGGATGGGACCCGTCCGCCATCATACTACGACGACACGTTCCGCTACCTCTCCGGGCTGGGGCTGACCGTGATCTGAGTTCGGTTGAACGAGCTATTTGCGCTCACCCGCGGAAGAGACATCACATATATCAAAGTCGGCGGGACTGATCCCGGTCCAGTCTTCCTCAGGATAGATTGTCGAATTGCTGAGCTCGCCCACCAAAATCCAGTCCTCGTGAGCGGCTCGCTGTAATTCGTCACGAGCCGAGTTCCTGATCAATACTTCGTCATCGCTGAAGGCTGTCTGCCCGAGCAGGGCCGCACTCACTCATACTTCGGGCAATTCCTGTCCGGCAAAGTCGCCGTGGCCCCGCGCCCCTCGCCACGCCTGTAGCGGCACCTCAGAACGGATGCTGTCAAAAGTCAGACATGACCCCTTCTACCTGGCCTGGATGTTGGATACGAGGCGCGACGCCTTGTCGTGAGATACGAGTTTTCTCCGGCGTGAACGACAACGTCACGACGACGTGTGCACAGAGTCGAGCCACGGTGCGGAGTCTGCCCTGCCGGCATCGGTCCGATAATCTCCAATGATTTTCAGACTGACTGTTCGTGCGAATTTGCTCCACGAAGGCTTGCCAAGGTGCGTTTGGAAAACTCTTTCCCCCCCCGCATGAATCATGGCACCTCGCGCAAACTCCTCCATCTCGGCATCGGTGTTGCGCTCTTTTTGACAACCCATTGTTTGTCCCACGCCCAAGCTGTTATCACTTGGGGGACTCCAACTTTCATCAGCGGGGACGCAGACGTCGCTCCCGTCGACACGCGACTCTGGGCCTACAATTTCGGCAACGCAGCCGTGAGTCCGGTGGTCAATGGCGTCACCTTCACGGGCTACGACGCGTCCAACACCGGCAATTCCGATTTTACGCTCACCACCGTAGGTTCGTCCATTTACCACTTCCCGAACTCGTTCGGCAACGCCGGTGCCTTTTACACCGCCCTGAGCAGCGGTTATCAGGACCTGCTGCGTTCCGCGACCTTCTGGTCGGGAGATGTCTCCGATACCCAGACGATGACGCTGCTCAACCTGATCGCCGGCGCCACCTACCAAATTCAATTCTGGGTCAATGACTCGCGTGCCAGCTACCATAACACAGAAATCGTCACCTTCTCCGACGCCCTCACCGACGGCAACAGCGTCGACGTGCGCTACAGCAACAACGGCGCCACGCTTGGGCAGTTTGTGACCGGAATATTCACCGCCGAGGACACGACTCAAGTGATCAACCTCGGCCCTTACAGCCCGCAGATCAACGCGGCGACTCTCGGCACCATCGCGATTCCGGAGCCCTCGACCTATGCTGTGCTTGTCGGCGCGCTAGCGCTCGGCTGGGTGGTGCTCTGCCGCAGGAATAAACAGGGCCGCTCCAATGGGGGGCAGGCCGATAGCTGTTAATTGCTAAGTTCGCGCCGGCGGCATTTAGCGCGTCGTTAACCGCGGCAACCACCGGCGCGCTTTGTTCAGGAACGCGAGCGAAGCGGGCGCGTTTCTGTCGGCGCTGGAGAGGCCGTCGAGATCTTCAGCTGGCGACTCACGCCTACCCGATCATACGGAACCATCACCATTTGGTTGGAGGGCAACCGAAGGGGTCATGGACCGCGGCGCGCGGTCGGTTCGCTCGATTTGGCTTCGCGGATCGATCTTCGCCTTCTTCGCGCCTTCGCGCTTAGTCCGACTGGAAGATTGAATTCAGCGCAAAGACGCGAAGCTGGCGAAGTTTCGCGAAGGCAACGATCACCGTGGGGTAAGTTAAGAGCTGTTTCGGAATTAAGCGCGAAGACGCGAAGGGAGCTAAGTTTCGCGAAGGAACCAGAGGGCTCCTGGACCTTGGTTTGGCCTTCCCCACGGGAGCGAAGCGACAAGCACCGCCGCGGTGCGCAGTCGGTTCGGTCGGTTTGGCTTCGCGGATCGATCTTCGCGTTCTTCGCGCCTTCGCGCTTAGTCCGACTGGAAGATTGAATTCAGCGCAAAGACGCCAAGGTGGCGAAGGACACTCCACCTGAGCCGCTTTGAACTACGGCGTCGTTTCAGGGACTACGAAGGGCTTGGCTGTCGTCTTGCGCGAAATGCAGCACGCGGCGGACGGCGACATGCGCCTGAGGCTCTTCCCAAACGAAATAGATACCGTAGGGGAAGCGATCGATGCGAGCCAGCCGGTGGAGTGGACCGCGCAATCGGAAGATCTGCGGCATTCGGGCGATCAGGTGCAGTCGCGCTTCGACACAGCGGAGGAACTCATTTCCGAGGCCTGCACTTCGCGCCTCATACCATCGAAACGCTTCCCTCAAATCGGCCTCAGCGCGCGGCGCGAGGGAAATCGTATTGGCCATGCCTTAGGCTTGGCCGACGATGCGCCGCTTCACGTTTTCCCACGAATCTCCACGTGATGGATCCGACACGTAGCGCTGCGCATCCTCAGCAAGGACAGCATCGTGCCAAGCGGGCGGTTCGACAGCGTTGGACTCCCGCGCGATCTGATTCCAAAGCTCCTCGACCAGGAGGAGTTTCTCCGCCGGCGACAGTCGTTCAATCTCAGCGGCGAGCGCAGCGTTCATGGGGCGAAAATGTGATGCGGATGCGACGGGAGGCAAGGAATTGGATTGAGCGCGACGACGCTAAGAGGGCGAAGCTTCGCGAAGAAAATCCAAAGGGCCCCGATCCTTGGCTTGGCCTCCCGCCCCGGAGCGAAGCGACAAGCACCGCCGCGGCGCGCGGTCGGTTCGCTCGGTTTGGCTTCGCGGATCGATCTTCGCTTTCTTCGCGCCTTCGCGCTTAGTCCGACTGGAAGATTGAATTCAGCGCAAAGACGCCAAGCTGGCGAAGTTTCGCGAAGGCAACGACCACCGTGGGGTAAGTTAAGAGCTGTTGCCGGGCTAATTCCTGCAGTCCAGTAAAGTCGCCGTAGCCCCGCGCCCCGCTCGCCGCCGCCTGTCACGGCACCTGAAAACAAATGGTGTCAAAAATTCAGACATGACCCATTTGGGTCTCCTCTTCTTGCGCGCGATCCGAACCTTCTTCTGGATCGACCCCTCGTCCGGCTGTTTCGCATCCGCTCTGATTCAACTCATGAAAAAATACCTTGTCTGCTTTGTGATTGTTTTTGCCGCAGCGTTCGTCGGCCAAGCCGCAACGCTGACGTTGCGGGCCGACTCACTGCCGGGACGTTGGAGCGAGGCTCGGGCAAATGCCTGGGCCGCTCAACAAACCTTGCCGATCGGTGCCAACTACGTCCCGCGTTCGGCGATCAACCAGCTCGAAATGTGGCAGGCGGAAACGTTCGATCTGGCGACGATCGATGAAGAGTTCGGCTGGGCGGCGGAGGTGGGCATGAACGCGATGCGCGTGTTCTTGCACGATATTTTATGGGAGCAGGATCGCGACGGGCTTCTTAAGCGGATGGATCAGTTTCTCGCGGTGGCGGATCGGCACGGGATCAAGATCCTCTTCGTGTTTTTCGACGGCGTGTGGGATCCGCATCCTTACGCGGGCGCGCAACGGCCTCCGCGGCCCCACATCCACAACAGTGGCTGGGTGCAGTCGCCTGGCCGCGTGATCCTTGGCGATCCGGCCAGGCAGGATGCGTTGAAGGATTACGTGCAAGGCGTCGTTCGGCGCTTCAAAGACGACCCTCGCGTGCTGGGCTGGGACCTTTTCAACGAGCCGGAAAACCCGAACCGGGACAGCTACGGCAATATCGAGCTGCCGAACAAGGCCGAGTGGACGCTTTTGCTTCTGGAGAAGGCGGTCACCTGGGTGCGAGAGATCGATCCGTCTCAGCCGCTCACCATCGGGGTCTGGCTCGATTACAATGGTCGGAAGAAGAACCCGCCGATGCACCAATTCACGCTGGCGAACTCGGACATCATTACCTTCCACAATTACGGCCCGCGTGACGACATGGCTCGTGAGATCGCCGAACTCAGAGCGGCCAGCGCGCGGCCGATGTGGTGCACGGAGTATATGGCGCGCGGGGCGGGCAGCACGTTCGATCCGATTCTCGGCGACCTGAAGGCGGCTGGCATAGGCGCGTTCCACTGGGGTTTGGTCGAGGGTAAGTCGCAGACCAACTATCCCTGGGAGAGCTGGACCAAAATGTATACGGAGGAACCGAAATTGTGGCATCACGACGTGTTTCGCGCGGATGGCACGGCCTACCGGCAGGACGAGGTCGACTACATTCGCTCGGTCACAAAGCACGCACCCTCGATCCGGTAAACCAGACTGCGCGCGGTCAGGGACAAAGGGGGCAGGCTGTTACTTGTTGATTCTGGTTTTTGGCTTTCGGACCTAAGCGCAAAGACGCGAAGGCGGCGAAGCTTCGCGGAGATAATCCGCGCTGCGTCGATTAACGCAGCGCCGCTGTCCCAGTGAACGCGCGACGCGCCTGATCGACGGAAAACAAAAGACCGTCGACGTCACACCGTCGCCGCACATCGGATGCTGCAGCGTGGCGGCGCCAAAGGAGTCGCAAGGGGTCAATTCTTGGCCTGCCTTCAACACCGACGCGAAGCGACAAGGGCCGGCGGCGCGCAGTCGGTTCGGTCGGCTCGGCTTCGCGGATCGATGTTCGCGATCTTCGCGCCTTGGCGCTTAGTCCGACTCCGAACTCGGATTAAGCGCAAAGACGCCAAGGTGGCGAAGTTTCGCGAAGGAAACCAAAGGCACGGATCCTTGGCTTGGAGTTCCGTCACCCGAGCGAGCGACAAGCGCCGTCGGCGCGCAGTCGGTTCGATCGGTTTGGCTTCGCGGATCGATCTTCGCCTGCTTCGCGACTTCGCGCTTAGTCCGACTCGGCATTCCGATTCAGCGCAAAGACGCCAAGGACGCGAAGTTTCGCGAAGAGGGATCCACCGTGCTCGCATAAATGTAACGCTGGAGCGAACGGCGCGATCAACCCTCGGTGTTGGTCGACCTGTCCCGGCGTTGGCCGTGTCGTCGTGGCTTTTCTGCTCCTGATACGAATCGAAACGCCCCCTTATGGTTGTTGGTCCAGCCACGCGATTGCCGCTGCGAGGTATTCGTCGCGGCCTTCCTCGATGCCACGTCGGGTCCGCGCCACCGGCACGTCGGGCCGAAAACCCGTGCCATAAAACACCGTGCGGTCATGCTTCCGCACCTCCATCGCCGTCCACATCACCCGGAATCCTCCCGGCAACGGAATGAAGCTCGCGTTGCCGTTGCAGCCTGCCGTCGCCGCCCCTACGAGCGTCGCCAGTCGATAGTCGGCCAGCATCGCCATGCAGGTCTCGCCGTAGCTCACCACACTTGGTTCGTTGATGAACACCACCTTCCCCCTGAATCGCGGCGCCTTCGGCTCGACCGGCCAAGTCATCTCGATGTAGCACCATCCGACTCGGTTCGGCTGCGTGACCTTCGGGACGAGCATCGGTGACGCCTGGATACGTTGGTCGATCAGGTGCGGAATGACGTCTGCGTGCACCTGCAGTTGTTTACCGTTCGGATCGGCGGGCGGTCGCCCGCCCCAGCGCCAGTCGAAGATCACCCCGCGTGCCGCCGCGAGCTGAGGGAGGTGTTCCTGATACTCCGCCGGCGTCACCGTGTAGAGGTTTACGTAGAAAATTCCTGGCCTCACCTCGCTGCACCCAGGGAATGCGAACTCCTCGACCCCGCCTTTGAAGAAATACCCGCGCCGCTCACGACGCCGCGGCAGCTCCATGGAAACCCGCTCCGCACCGCGTTGCACGATGACTTGTGCTGCCCGTCCGATTGGCCCTTCGCCAAACTGGTTCAACGCGCGAAACTCTCGCAGGTGTGCTGACCCGGGCGTGATTTCCTCCAGCGCGCGCAACGCGTCGTGCGCCGCCAACCCGTCCACGCTCAATACCACGTCGCCCCGCCGCACCGGCGCCTCTGCTTCCGCCGCGGTCACCACCACCGCGCCCTCCGCTCGCGTCACCCGCCAGGATAGCCCGCCGAACTCCTCTCCGCGTCCATAAACATAGCCATGGCCGTCGCCCGTTCGAGCGATCATCGCCGAAAGCGTGCGATAATAGTCTTCGCGAGTCTCGCCGCATAGCGCGGCCTCGAGCGCCGGTCGCAGCGCTTCCCGCCACCCGTCGCCTTGGAGATAGGGATGGAAATGTTGAAAAGCAGTCCACACCGTGACGACGCCGCTTACCCGCAGTCGCCAGTCGTCCACTCCGAATTTCGCTACGTCGATCTCGGCTAACCGGGCCTGCAACGCGGTCGCTTCCTCGTGGTTCGGTGCCGGGGTGCGTCCCGCCTCGTCAGTTGGCAGTGCCGTCGGCATCGTGATCCATAGCCCGCCCGGCAGTGGCTCCGCAATCGCTGGCGGCGGCTCCACCGGGGTGAACAGCGGCTGCCGTTCAGCGAGTTCTCCACCGCGGACCACGCGTCGCCGACGAAACGGGCCGGGCTGGTCGGTCAGTGAGAGCCCGGCGTATTGCCAGAACGTCAGCAGCCCCGAGCCTGCGACGGCCTTTCCATCGGTCGCTGCGGCGCGCTCCTCGGCGAACTGCAGTTTCAGCCCTGGCGCCAAGGGGCCAAACACGCGCTCGAGCGCAATCTTGAGTTCCGACGTACTCCGCGCCGCGCGTGCCGCCTCGGCTCCGACGATCACGACGCGATCCCAGTCCGCGGCCGCCGCCTCGTCGCTGGGTGAAAAGAACCGGACATAGCCGGCGACTTCCGCCAGTGTGGTGAGGTGATCGATATCACGGGGCAACGGCTCCGGAGCCGTTGCCGCGCCGAGGCTGGTGACCGCTGCGGCACACACGCTGGCGGCGAACGGGAACGCGCGGGGGATGGACATAAGAGCGGTGAGCCTGCGACCGGCTTTTATTACAAGAGGTCCGTGAAAAGACTTCGTGTCGCGCGACGCGCCCGCTGCTTGCCGCACCAGGGCTTCGGCGCGGGAGCGAAGTTTCGCGAAGAGGCACCCGTCGCGTTCGTATAATCATCACGCTGGACGAACGGCGCGATCGTCTCCCTGTGCGTTTGTCGACGCTCCCGCCGTCGCTCAGCGCTTGATTGTACAACTTCAAAAGGTCTTCGACCCTCCGGGCAGATAATCCCTGAGCAGCTATGCTTCCTCGATCCTGGCGTTTGGCGTAATGAAGAACGCACTACCCTTTGATGCGCGTTGCGCGGTCGAGAGCAGTTCGGGAAACACCTTCGCAAACTTCCATGCCTGATCCCAGAACGACAGATCGATCTAGCCCTTCTTCAGGAAAAACGTGGTGTGCCCGGCTTCCTGCCATCCTGGTCCTGGAACTTAAAGTCGGCGAAAAGTCATGGATTATAGACGATCTGCGTGGTGATATTCACTCCGTCCTGTTCGAGTGTCGCTTGGTTCGCCTTCGCCGGAATCAAGTTGCCGTGGGAATCGCTTCCATCCGTGAACAGCAATTTGCTAAGTCCCGCCACTTGGATCGGCCGCCTGTTTGGCTGGAGCAGGCTCCCGCCAGTTACGCGAACGTCTGATGCCGCGCCAATTTCGATAACAGGCATGGCATCGTCGTAGGCGGAAATATCGCCAAAATATACAGGGCCGTGGAACACAACCGAGGGGGCGTAGATGCCGGTCCACCCCTTGACGGCGAAGAACGCCGTATTGGCGGCCCGTATGCCGCCAAATTTGCCATTGTTGCTCGATATCGCGATAAAAGCCACATCTGCGATACCGTCGTAGTTCGTTGTCGCATGTCCTTGGAACAGGGGGCTTCCGTTTTTCTTGGGATCATTTGTCAGGCTTGCGACCTGCAATATGTTGAATGCTCCGGTGGGATCAAAAGCCGTAGCGCGGCCAACGGTAAAAATAGATACATTGGTTCGCTCGTCGGCGCCGGTAATCACGATCCCCGCGTGACCTTTAGTATAGGCCACGGCTTGATTATAGTTTACGGGGCGGGCTGGTGGAGCTGCTATCTCCAGAACCAATGACAATGTGCCGGGTCCGCTAAATTCAACTTGCACGATGTCGTCATCCATATCGACGAACGAAATTCGCGTGATTTGATTATTGGAGTAGTCGGCCGTGATCACGGCCGCTTCCCCCTGCAGAAGCACCTGATCGAAGGTTTTGCCATTAGGGTGAAGAATATCCGCACCGATTTCCTCACCAAAACCTGCCACCTTGGCGGTGGATGTCATACCGATGATGGCGGCCCGGCTGTCAATGGAGGTCGTGCCGTTTGTAGCTCTTGCGCTGTAAAGCCCTGTTTGCGCAGGTTGTATATTGGTTAAAACCAGAGATGAGCTCTGCGCGCCTGCAATATCACGGCCATTCCGCCGCCACTGAAGCTGTGTTGCTCCGGACGCGGCCGCGTTGAGCATCAGTGTGCCGCCAATTCCTAGCGCGTGACTTTGCGGGCTTGACTGAAAACTGAGTGGGAGCTCGGACGAGTCGGTAAGGTCAGGGACTCCGTCCCGATCTGAGTCATTTGCATCCGTCAAGAGAAACGCATATCCGGTGAAATCGGCCCAATATGTTTCGGGGAGCCCGTCGTGCAACTCGAGACCTCCCCGATATACGTTGCCGCTGCGTGTCAGATTTCCGGCTTTGACGCGATATGTTCGTCCATCGTTGCCAATCGCATCAAAGGCGGCATATGCCATTTCATTCTGGTCTGTAGTCGTAAAGGTTGTTGACCCTGAAATGGTGCGACTGGTGTCGCCGGCATTTTGCAGGGCAAGCGAAATCGTATTGATGGCACCGCGCTCATACAATGCGCTACCTTGGTAACTCAGTACACTATAAGCCCCGGTGACCGAATTGATTTCTCCAGCGGAATTTTGTGTGGTGGCTTTGTAGGTTCCGACTCCCGAGTTTACGGCGCGCGTGAAGTTGATGCTGATCGAGAATGTCAGGCCCGCGGCCGCGCTGTAGCCTGAGCCGGTCGCATTGAAGTTGCCCGGACGATCGATTTGGAGAACGTCCGGGATGGCGTTTCCGTCGGCATCGCCCGGCGGGACGGCAATGGCGTAAGAGCCGTAGTCTATAGCCATGAGCGCTGTCACTTGCCCATAGCTACCTTCGTAGATTCCGTTGGTGTTCAGTCGGGGACGAAGTTCGCCGCTTACGATGTTGCCGTTAAAAGTGTCGATCAACGGGAGACCGGCGGCCCCGTTGAAAGTAGAGTAGTAGGTCGTGACGTTTCCCAAGCTCGGGACGAATATTGGTGAAGAGGGAAGCAACTGCACGGCCCGGGAATGGACGAGGACCTGCGCCGATTTTGGGGCCGCTTGAAGTGCACCAACGAACGTGATGCAGCAGATGCCGATCCGAAAGATTTTGGATGAGCTCATGCTAGTGGATAATCAGCTGAGTTGGGGTGTTGAGCGGAGGACACATTCACCGAGGCAGAAACGAGCAGGACGAACTCGGCGGGTGATGCCGGACGGGGTCTAAACGCTGGATATTTGCGCAGCTTTAAACCAGCCAAAAGTTTGCGAATGCCTCGATGTTGGTCGACGCGCGTAAGGCTTACGAACTCAAGCGCGCAGACGCGAAGGTGGCGAAGCTTCGCCAAGGAAACTAAAGGCACGGATCCTTGGCTTGGAGTTCCGTCACCCGTGCGAAGCGACAAGCGCCGGGCGGTGCGCCGTCGGTTCGATCGGCTCGGCCTTGCGGATCGACCTTCGCGATCTTCGCGACTTCGCGCTTAGTCCGACTCGACATTCCGATTCAGCGCAAAGACGCCAAGGACGCGAAGTTTCGCGAAGAGAATCATAGCGATCGGCTCTGGGGTCGGGCGTCGTCACCGAAGCGACGCGACAAGCCCCGCTGGCGCGCGCTTGGTCCGATCGCTAGGCAAATGCAGCGCCGCCGCGGAAAGGCGCGGAAATTCGCGGGACACAGGCGGTTTCACTTGTCTGCCGTCGCCACGAAACCGATACCAGCGGTCCCATGCTTCACCCTATTCTCAGGACCTTTGCGACGATCATGCTGGCGGCCGCATTCGCGGTGGAACTCCCCGCGCAGGCGGTGCGGGCGGGCTATCTGACCGGCACGGCGGCGAAGGCGACCGGCGAGCCGCTGGGCGGCGTGCGTATCCGCGTCTTCGGGACGACCGACGCGGGGCAGCGCTCGTCCTTGAATGTGCGCACCAAAGCGGACGGGAGTTTCGCGCTGCGGTTGCCGCCCGGACAGTTCAGCGTCCGCGATGCGAACTGGACGGTGAATCACAATGGGCGGGCGTATTCGCTGCCGCTGTATCTGGACGGAGAGGACAACAGCGACTTCGATTCTACGGAAGGCGCGGCGGTCAGGCTGGTGCTGAAGATGTCGGGAAAAGTGTCGGCCACGAAGAGCGACACGGATGAGCGGGCGTTGTTTGGCGGCACGATCGAGTTGGAGTTCATCAACTCGGACGGCACCGATGCGAGCAGCCTGCCGGAGAACGCGGTGTTGAAGATCGAGCTGACGCCGCGCGGAACTTTGATGGATGGCGCCCCGGCGCGAACGCTGAACTACACGAAACCGTTGAACTGGCAGCGGACGAGCCGCTTCATTCTCGATGTCCCGCTGGCGGACTATGAGGCCAAGGTGATGCTGGACGCAGGCGGCGCAGCGGTGCCGCTGCTGGTGTCGAGTCGCGAGGTGGTTGGCGCGCAGCTGAAGACGCCGCTGGCCAAGGCGGCGCCGGTGACATTTGCGCCGGCGTCGGGCGACGTGCCGCTGATGAACGGGAGCGGCGTGGTGAAGTCGGTGCTCCAAATCGTGATTCCGGCGAAAGGCACGGTGAGCGCGGCGGGCGTCGCGAATGCGACGGGCGCGGCCGGAGGCGGCGCGGGAGAGTGGAAGGTAGGCGACCACGTGAACGTGCTGCGTTCGCCGATGCTCGGACAATGGCACGCCGGACGGATCCGCGCCGTGAAGGACGGACTTTATTGGATCAAATTCGATGCCTTCGCGGAGGAGCAGAACGAGTGGGTGGACGCGTCGCGCTTGAAAGCGCTGTAAGCGACAGGCCGACAGCGGCTGCATGGAGAAAACCCTCCGAAGCAGCCGCGTTAACAAACCTCTATATTCTATATCGCGCTCGGCGAACTCGCGGTCGACCTGGTTTCGCGCGTCATCCGCTCAGGCGGCCGCCTGTTTCAACAGGGCGAGGGCAGCCGTCCGCGCCGACGCAGCGGGCGCGCTCGAACGCGTGGCGTGCGCGGCGACGATCGCGCCGTCGATCCATAGACTCACCGCGCCGCCAACTCGGCGGGATGCCGGACGCCGGCTGTTTTGACGATCGAGGTCGTGGCGTTTGAATGGAATTGCGCCAAATTCATCACGCCGCGCTACACGCGACAGGAAGTCGAGAGGTCCTCGCGCCGCTGCGTGCGCGGATCTGGAACGACAGTTGATCGAAAAAACCAACCTGTAAGGAGACGTTTCACATGAAAATCGCCCTGCTTGGAGCCACGGGATTCGTGGGCTCGCACCTGCTGATCGAGGCCCAGCGCCGCGGTCACGCCATCACCGCCATCGCTCGCCGCGTCGAATCGATACCGGCCTCGCCCAACGTGACGCCGGTCAAAGGAGACCTGACTCGCGAAACGGAACTCGCAGCAATCTTGCGAGGCCACGAAGCCGTGCTCAGCGCGACCAAGTTCCTCCGCACCGATGCGGCGGCGCTGATCCGCATCGTCAAAAACGCCGGCGTGCCGCGGTGGCTCGTTGTGGGCGGCGCGGGCAGTTTGGAGGTCGCCCCGGGGGTCGCGCTCGTGGATACCCCGCAGTTCCCGCCGGAATACCGGGACGAAGCACTGGCGGGCCGGCACTTCCTCGCCACCCTGCGCGAAGAGCAGGAACTGGCGTGGACGTTTCTGTCGCCGTCGGCGTTACTGTTTCCGGGCGAACGCACCGGGCATTATCGCGTCGGCGACGACCGGCTGCTGGTGAACGATCGCGGCGAGAGCCGGATTTCCGTTGCCGATTTCGCCGTGGCGATGATCGACGAACTCGAAACGCCGCGACACATTCGGACCCGGTTCACGGTCGGAGAATGAAGCACGTAGCTTAAGCGCGAAGACGCGAAGGGGGCAAAGTTTTGCGAAGAAGAGTAGATCCTTGATTCGGTTCGCTCGGCATGGCTTCGCGGCTTGCAGCTTTGCGCTAGTTCGATCGGAAAGGGCTTAAGCGCGAAGACGCGAAGGGGCGAAGTTTCGCGAAGAAAACCAAGGGGCGCCGATCCTAGAGTCCGGAGTCCAGAGCCTAGCGCCGAGAGCTTAGGGATCAGACCCTGAACTCAAAACCCAGAACCCAAAACCCAGAACCCAGAACCCAGAACCCAGAACCCAGAACCCAGAACCCAGAACCCAGAACTCGCCGCGGCGCTCAGCGCGGCGGCATCGGCTGGGTTAGGCTGAACCAATTGCCCGAGTCGTCTTCGAGGATCGCTTCGATGCCGTAGGGCCGGCGTTCGGGCGGATGGCGAAACGTCACGCCGCGGGATTTGAGTTCCTCGTAGGTCTTCTCACAATCCGCTGTTTGAAAGACACCCGCGCCGAGCTTTCCCGCGGCCATCAACTGACTGAATTTTTCACGGATCTCGGGCTCGTCGTCGAACATGGCCGCCGGATCCAGCAGCGCGATCTCCAGATCCTTCTGCTCGGGGGCGCGCACCGTCAGCCAGCGGAACGTTCCGAGGCGAACATCGTTGGTGACGCTGAAGCCGAGCTTTTTGGTATAAAACTCACGTGCGGAGTCCTGGTTTTTGACGAAAACGGTGGTGTGAGAAAGGCGGGCGATCATGGCAGGGGAGTGGTAGGGAGCTCCGCAAGACTAGCACAGGCGCCCACCCCAATACTTCTCGAAAATTGCGATTTTGTATCGGGGCGCATCGCCGTGAGGAAACAACCGGGGATGAACAACGGCGGAAACTCCAGACCCATGGTCCAGTATCTCCGCCGACGCGTGCGATAAAGGCGCGGCGTCATGCCAACGTGCCGCGCAAACAGCGCCGAAAACGAGCCGAGGCTTTCGTAGCCCACCGCATCGCAAATGGCGGTGATGCTCAGGGTGGTGTCCGCGAGCAACTGCTTGGCGCGCTCGAGGCGCACCTCGATCGCGCGCTGGTGCGGGGTCTGGCCGAACGTGGCGCGAAACAAGCGCAGGAAATGATATGGCGACATGGCCGCGACGCGTGCGAGGTGCGCCAGGGTGGCAGCGCGGCCGGAAGATTCTTCAATCAGCCGTGAGGCCGTGAGCAGCCGTGTCAGCCGAGGGTCGTCGCCCGACAGGCCCGAACTCATGCGACGCAGCGGTGGTGACATCGCGCCCAACGAAAGCACCGGTCGCCGAATGTCGAGCGAGGTTTGGCCGCCAAGCCGGCTGGGCTGAGTGACGCCGGAAGTTCAGATGCGGCGGTCGAAGTGCTCGCGCTACCGTGCCGCGACGGGGGCTACGGTGGCTTTGGACTGAAAGTCGCGGACGAAGTTGAAGATGAGGTCTTCCACCAGTTTCGCCGGAGCGTCGCGCAGCGACGTCGGCTTCACCCCTTCGAGGGGAGCGTCTTCGACGCCAATTACGGTATGAAGCGCGTGTTTATATTCTCCGGAAAACGTCGCCGCGCCGTTCTCTTTGTAGGTCGCCGTCATAATATAGCGATCGGTGACCACCGACCCGGCGAGTCCGAACGTCAGGCCGGTCACAAAGCCTTTCTTCATGGCTTCGTCGGTGTCGCCGATGTTGTTGATTTCGATCTCGAGGATTGCCGCGTCGGGAGCATCCGAAAGAGCGAAAGCCTTCGATTTTTCCAACGCGGCGGTCACTTCCTTTGTCCACACCTTGGTCGCTGCGCTGTTGGCTTTTCGATTGGTGAGCCCGGTGACGATCAACTTCACGGGCTTCGGATCGGCCGTGGCGGCAACGCTGAGCGCCGGCGCACGATACTGCGGATCGAGATAAACCTTGGGGATTATGCATCCGCTCAGAAGGAGCATAAGCGCCATGACCGGTGCGAGACCGAGCAGGCGAAGCAGCGGCAGGGGCTTCATGAAAGAGGTGCGCTCAAACACGGCGGGAGCATCCGGGTCATGGCTGTGATCGTCTTCAGGACGATGCCGTGGCCTCGGTCGTCGCAGTGACCGCCGCCGGATTTGCCGCCTCCGCTTTTCCCTCAGAATTTTCGCCCAGCTCGGGTTTGGGAACGTCTGCTACAGGGGCCGCTGCCGGCGGCCCAGATGGATTCAGCGGCGTGAGCTTCACTTGGACCGAATCCTCATAGTTCGTCGCCTTGCCCGTCGCTATATCCACGCCGACACCAATCAAGCCACCAAAAATGATATTGCCGAAGGTCATTCCCGCGACCGATTTATCGAGAGGGAAGATTTCCGATTTATAGCCGACGAGATCATATTGGATCATCTGTTTCTTCCGGCTGCGCTTCACCATGAGGGTGGTGGGCGTCGTTCCCCGCGGGATGCCGTTGATACTGATCGTCGCCCCTTGGGGATCGGAGCTGAATGCGACCGGCTGGCTGTCGTCTTTAACGATCGTGGCGCAACCGGTGAAAAAGCAGGCAAACGTGCCTGCGGCGGCGAGGAACAGTAGTTTACGCATAGAAGCAGTGAGTTGAGCAGCGGACACTTTCGGGGCCGTCGTTCAGGTCATGACGGATGGGCGCGAGTCGCGCGTGGTGCGCCTGGAAATCGAAAGCAGGCTAGAGCGGGGCGGGCTCAAGGGGTGAAGCAGGATGCCTATAAACGCTGTCGACCTGCATCTGTGATCACCAGCCAAAACTTTGCGATTTTCTTGTTTTCTGCCACCGCGACCGTGCTTCCGAACTGAGGCGCGAAGACGCGAAGCGGGCGAAGTTTCGCGAAGAAGAGTGGAGCGCGGCGGTGCTGGCTTTGGATTCCAGCACCGAAGCAAAGCGACGCGCGCCGTCTCGGGCGCGCGGTCGGTTCGCTCGGATCGCTTTCGCGGATCGACCTCTGCTTTTTCGCCTCTTCGCGCTGAATCCGACCGGAATTGGGTTCAGCCAAGAGGCCGCTTCCCTGCCGCGTTTTAATACATCGCCAAGGTCGGCGCTACGTCCGCCTGCTGCCACGCTTGCTCGAAGCGCTTTCGAGCCGCCGCGGCGCCCGGCGCGTCTCCTTGCTTTTCCAACGCCAGCGCCAGCCCATGCAACGCCCAGCCGTTTTCCGGCCAGACCTTTAGATCCTCGCGAAACACCGCCGTTGCTTCGTCCGCGCGGCCGAGCGCCAGCAACGCCGCCCCCAGCGTGTGCCGCGTCGGATAAAACCAAAATGCAGGCTCCATGTAGGGCATCGCGTCCTCCAAAGCCACCGCCTCGCGGAGCGCGCCGAGCCCGGCCTCCGTTTCGCCTCGGGCCAGTGCCGCCCGCCCTTCGGCGAGACGGGCCGCGATGCCGGCAATCTTGATCGCCGGCAGATACACGTTGTCCATCGCCGCCACCGCTTCGCCTCCCGCGATCTCTCGCGTCGCGTTCGCCTCGAGGGTCGCCGCCGCCGCGTCTCCGCGGGCCGAATACGCTGTCGCCCGCGCCCAATGCCACATCACGCGATCGAGGGGCTCCGCCTCGGGCGGTTCTGTCGCTGCGAGGATCGCTCCCGCGTCGCCAAACCGCACGGCCGTCAGCAGCGACAAATGCGTGAAGCGCTGCTTCTCCGCCACCGGCGTTCCGCAGATCGGCGAACTGGCCAGCGCCACGATCTTGCCCGCTTTCTCCACCGAATCGGCCTTGCGTCCCTGAAAAGTATAGGCCCACCAGAGGAAGTGCTCGTTGTGCGGATAATACATCCCCGGATAAAATCCCTGCACCTGACACGACGTGATATAGGCCCGGTCCGCCTTCGCCGCCCGCTCGTTTGCCAGTGCCGCCTCCTGATACATCCCGGTTCGCATGAAGATGTGCGAAGGCATGTGCACCAGGTGTCCTGCATCCGGCGCGTAAAATCTCAGGCGTTCCGCGCTCGCCAGCCCCTGCGCCGGCTCCGGTCCCGCCTCCACCAGATGGATCAACGCATGATTCGCTCCGGGATGATGCGGGTCCTTCGCGAGCACGGCTTCGAGCGCGGCGATGATCTCCCGCGTCTCCGGCTTCGGCGTCGTCCGGTCGGCGAGCCAGTAGTCCCACGCCATCGTGTTCATCACGGCATCCGCATGCAGCACCGCCGCATCGAGATCATCGGGAAACCGCCGCGCCACGTCTTGCATCGCCTTCGCATAGGCAATATTCAGCTCCGCCTGGTCCGTGTCCGGTTTTTCCGAATACCGAGCCCCCAACGCGTCGATCCACGCGCGCTCCCAGTCCGAGCCGTGCCGCGCCAGCGCGCGCGCCTGATCCAGCGCCGCCAGCGCCGGCGGACGCGCTCCTTCTTCCATCGGCGCGTTGATATTGGGGCCATGCGCAAACGCCACGCCCCACCAGGCGATGGCGAGTTGGGGGTCCAGTTCCGCCGCCGCCTTGAACGAACGGACCGCCTCGTGGTGATTGAATCCCCAGAGGAACATCATCCCCTGGTTGAAATAGCGCTGCGCCAGCGGGTCCTTCGTCGACACGTCCCGCTCGTAGCTGCCCAGCTGGTCGAACAGCGGCGCCGGCGCCGGTTTTCCGTCTTTATTTTGCGGATACGCCGCGAGCGCGACTACTCCCGCCAGGCCCGCGAGCGCGGCCGCGATGCGATATGCCATCGATGATTTCATAACGTGTTTGTTTGGGTTAACCGCGCGTCGCTCCCGCGTTCGCAACCATGGGAAATGTTTCACGACCGGCGCTTCCACGTCGGCCTTCGCCGGACGGACCAAGCGCATTTTCAGCGGGCGATTTCATGGGGGGGAAAGGGGGCACTCGCCGCGGGGAGTTCACCCGCGGCGGCTCCGCCTTACAAGGTGGCGCGCAGAGGGCATACCCGATTCGCGCCCACTCCTTTCCCCTATGGCTTAGTCTGATCGAAGCCGCCGAATAAGCGCGAAGGCGCGAAGGCAGGCAAAGTTTCGCGAAGAAAACCAAGGAGCGCCGATCCTGATTGGGGGCTTTGTCACGCGAGTGAAACACGGTGCGGCGCGTGGTCGGTTTGGTCCGATTGCTCTTCGCGGAGCGAACTTCGCAGCTTCGCGGCTTTGCGCTTCGTTTGATCCAAGCCGATTAAGCGCGAAGGTGCGAAGGCGGGCGAAGTTTTCGCGAAGAAAAAACAAGGAGCGTCGATTCTTGGTTTGGCTTCGTTGCTGGAGCGAAGCGAGACGCGCCGTCCGGACGCTCCATTTAAGGGTTTCGGAGTGGCCAAAAGATTTGCCATGTCCCGGGCGACCGCCTAGCGATGACGTGTCAGCCGCGGCTTTTACCCCTCCGAAGCCAACCCCATTTACCCCTCATGAAGCTGGCCGGGCCTGCTTCCGTTTTGGCATCGCTTTTACGGCGCCGGATTTTTCCGGCGGCCCTGCCGTGCCCCGGCGTCGCGGCGTCCGCGAATTTGCCGCGCCATCTTCGCCCCTTTCGTGCGCCGCCAGGCGCACGTCGTTGACCAGTAACTCATATCTATGAACACCGCTATTACGCCTAGACGGGTGCTGGCGTCCCTCGTGACGCTCGCCCTTTTTTCGGGTCGGATATTTGGTCAGGTCACCGCACCGGCAAACCCACCCGAACGCGATGACGAGACCATCGTCCTTTCGCCGTTCGTCGTGGAGTCCACCGAGGACACCGGCAGCTATCGAGCCAGTTCCACCCTTGCGGGTTCCCGCGTGAAAACCGACCTGCGCGATGTCGCCTCGCCGCTCAGCGTGGTGACGTCCCAGTTCCTGCGCGATACCGGCGCCAACAACAACCTCGACCTGCTCACCTACACCACGAGCACGGAGGTCGGCGGGCTCTTCGGCAACTGGGGCGGCTTCGGCAATGCGCAGGGCGTCAGCGACCGCGGCGCGCTGCTCTCGCCCAACAACAATACACGTGTCCGCGGGCTGGATACGGCGGACAACACCCGCAACTTCATGCTCACGGACATCCCGTGGGACAGCTACAACACCGATCGCGTCGAGATCCAGCGCGGCCCGAACTCCATCCTGTTCGGCGTCGGCAGCCCCGCGGGTATCATCAACGCGAATACCATCGAGGCGCGCTTCGACGGCAACTCCGGCAAGGTCGAGAACCAGATCGGCAAGTACGGTTCCGTCCGCTGGGTGGCCGATTACAACCTGGAGGTCATCAAGGGCGTCCTGGCGTTCCGCGCCGCGGGTCTGGCCAACGACCAGAAATACCGGCAGGAGCCGGCCTTCAACGACGACCGTCGCGGCTACGTGACGGCCACCTTCCAGCCGCAGGTGCTGCCGGCGAGCTGGGCGGGCCGTCTGACGGTGCGCGCCAATTACGAGAACGCCCGGATCAAGGCGAACCGCCCCCGCATCCTGCCGCCGGACGACGGCATTTCGCTGTGGTTCGAGGACGCCGCCGGGGACGGCGTGGCCAACAAGATCGGCTTCGGCAAACGCGTCTATGACATGTTCCTGTGGAGCCAGGCCGGCGGCGGCGACGCGTCCCGCGGCACGCTCGCGAGCGTCGCGAACACGGTGCGCAATCCGCTGCCTTACCAGCCGGGAGTCTCCACCATCGACGGCGGCCCCCTCAACAACGGCGGCATCGGCTTCTGGTTCAAGAACGGCGACTCGCGTCCGTTCTTCGTCTCGCGCCAGGCGCCGCGCGAACATCCGGGCGCCTTGAACGCCACCGGCGGCGTGGATAACGCGATCGACATTCCCTACGGTTCGCCGCTGCGCGTCGGCGGACTGAACGCCTACGCCCTCGGGATCGACAAAATCGACGAGGTGGAGGGCGTGCCCTCGCGTTATCCCCTCGCGACCCGCGGTTATTATAAAGACCAGTCGCTCACCGATCCGACGATCTTCGATTTCTACAATCACCTGATCGACGGCGACAACAAGCGGGAGCATCAGCGATGGGACGCCGCCAACATCTCCGTGGCGCAGACGTTCCTCGACAACCGCCTGGGCCTCGAGCTCGTCTACGACAAGCAGGACTATTCGGAATGGCGCACGGGTGCGACCTGGAACCGGCCCTACATCTCGATCGACATTAACAAGAATCTCCAGAACCAGCTCACCCAGTATCAGCGTACCGATGCCAACGGGCAGGTCGACCCCGACAACGGGATGCTCGATACCACCACGTATCGGGCAATCGGATTCACGCCGACGGCCGCGCAGCCGTATGTGAACGCTAATGCGGGTGCCGCGTTCACGGCCGGCAGCTTCACCAACAACGACCGCACGGACCGCGAGCGCGAGAACTACCGGTTGACGGCTTTTGGCGAACTCCGGGCGCATGATTTCATCAGGCGCGGCTCTCTGCTCGAGCGGATCCTCGGCACGCATCAGTTCACCGGTCTCGCCTCCCGCGAAGAGCGCCACGAGGAGAAAACACAATGGGCGCCGAGCGCGACGCCCTACGATTGGGCCTTGGGGCTTTCGGTCTCCGGCGCCGACACCAACCTCACCGGTGCGACCCGCGGCATCACGCCGATCATCTATCTCAGCGGCCCGCTGTTCGACCGCACGAGCGCCCACGGCCTCAATCTCGGACCGATCCAGACCTCCTACAATCCGTCCGGCACCTATTCGGTCGATTACTTCAAGACCCAATGGCTGCCGCCGCGGGATCCGACGGCTCCCGGTTATGTGGATCCCGGTGCGCGCTGGGTGAATCTCCTCGGTGCCGTCGGCGTGCAGGCGGACAATCCCTTCAACTACACCGGCCGGACCACCGCGTCAGTCGACATCCTCAACGCCGATCACGGCGATTTCGACCAGCTCGTCACCAACTACGGCGTGACCGATCAGGTCGTGGAGTCGGTCGGCCTGGTCTGGCAGGGCCATCTCTTCGGCGGCAACATCGTGCCGACCGTTGGCTGGCGCGAGGATACCTTGCGCACCTACACCGCGACCGGAGCGAAGGACGCCACCGGAATTTCGGCGACCACGGTCGGGAAGACCGAGCAGGTGCTCGAGAACACCGGCCGGACCACCTCGTGGGGCGTGGTCGCTCACCTGCCGCGGGAGTGGCTGAAAAACACCCCCGTCCTCTCCGGCCTCAGCGCATATTACAACTACGGCGAGAACAACCGCGTCGAAGCCCGCTATAACTACGATGGCGAGCCGCTCGAAAATCCGTCGGCCGAGAGCAAAGACTACGGTATCGTCGTCGGCCTCCTCGACGACAAGCTCACCATCAAGGTCGGCAAATACGAGACGAAGGTGAAGAACGCCAACCTCCCGGGCGGCTCCTCGATTCTCGGCTCGAACCAATATTATCTCTATCAACTCGAAGCCTGGGGCACGGCCAACTCGCTGTTGTATCTCTTCGGTCGCGCCGGCCTGGACCCGAACCAGTCCTGGCACTGGAACTGGGCCGGAATCGATGCCACCGGCGACGGCGGTAATCCCGCCTATGCGCCGAATACCGATGCGTTCAAAAACAGCCCCAGCACGCAGGCGCAGACGGCCGCTATCGATGCGTGGTTTGCGGGCATGGACCAGCAGTTCTTCACGAACTACGCGATCAACGCGAACGTCGAGGCGCTGAAGACCGCATACGCGGCCTACAAGTCCAGCGGGAACATCCAGCCGCTCGTCGACGCCGCGAAGGCGAGCGGGTTCAACGTGGGCACCTACACCACGGGGTTCTCCTCGCAGAACAATGGCCAGATCAATGGCATCAGTCCCAACGGCACGATCGACAACACGTCCAAGGGTTACGAGATCGAGGTGAACTGGACGCCCACCCCGAGCTGGAACCTGCAGATCAACGCCGCCAAGACCGACGCCTATCGTGAAAGCCTCGGCAAGCCGATGCTCGACTATATCGACAAGCAGTGGTCGCGGCTCCAGGGCCCCGCGGGTGACATCCGTCTGTGGTGGGGCGGCGATAATACCATTCGCCGCTACTATCAGGACAATATCATGTCCGCGGTGGAGTTTCAGAAGGAGTCGATCGGCTTCCAGGTCCCCGAGATGCGGCCCTGGCGCTTCAGTGCCATCACCAACTACAGTTTCAACGAGGGCTCCTTCAAGGGCTTCAATATCGGCGGCGCCTATCGTTGGGAGGACAAGCAGATCCTCGGTTATGGACTCAAGACCAACCTCAGCGGACTGGATGTGCAGAAGCCGATTTACGGTGAGACCGAAGATCACGTCGATCTGTGGATCGGCTATCAGCGCCATCTCACCAAAGCCATCCGGTGGCGCATTCAGCTGAACGTCCGCAACGTCGGCGAATCCGTCGGGCTCACGCCCATCTCCGTCAACCCTGACGGGGTGATCGCCGCGCAACGCATCAACGAGGGCATGTCCTGGCAGGTGACCAACACCTTCTCGTTCTAGCCTCCTGGTGCGTCCAGCGACCCGTTCGCTGACGCTCTCTCCAAAGCCGCGGCCAAACGCCGCGGCTTTTTTTTGCGTGCGCCGCTCGCGCATGCTCACCGCGTCGCTGGCGCCCGCGCGGTGATTTGGCGGATCTCGCTCGCCTGAGTTCCACCTGTGGTCGGCGTGTGTCTTCCGCCGATTTCGACGACCGATTCGCGCCGGATGCACGACCGGCGAAACGAAGCGCAAAATGATCGGGTTCATCCCTCGCCCCATCATGAACCCTCTCTTCGTTCCGTGCCGGCCGAGAGTCGCAATCGCGAGCGTTGCCGGCTTGCTGATCGTCGCTACGGCCGATCTTTCCGCGCAGATGACCTTTTTCGGGCTGGGCCTCAATACCGGCCAGCCCTCCGGCGTTTCGAACGACGGCAATGTTGTCGTCGGCCAGACACCCGACGGCGGGTCGTTTCGCTGGAGTCGCGCCAACGGCTCCACCAGTCTCGAGTTCTTCTCCAGCCAGATGTCGCCGATCGTCGGAGTGTCCGCCGACGGGAATGTCATGGCCGGCATGACCTCGGGACAGCCGTATCGCTGGACCAAATCCGGCGGCACGGTTCCGCTCGGCGTTCCCGCCGGCACGACCGATGTCTCCGTCCGCGCAATCTCCGCGAGCGGCACCGCGATCGTGGGTCGCGCTTACGCCACGGGAGCGGGCGGCACGGGGGAAGGCTGGCGGGCGTATCGCTGGACCGAAGCGGAAGGTTACCGGGATTTGGGCACGTTTCAGAAACCCTCGGGCGACGCCAACCCGATGGCGATGGCGACCGCCGTGTCCGCCGACGGTTCGATGGTGGCCGGCGTGGGGAGCAATCCCTCCGGCTGGACGACCTTCCTCTGGACCGAAGCGGGCGGGCTGATCGACCTGCACCGCGGGTCGGCGATCGATACGCCGCGGGCGATTTCCGGAGACGGAAAAACCATCGTCGGCGGAGCGAGTTTCAGCGGCGGCTATCCGGAAGCTTACCGTTGGACCGCCGAAGAAGGCTTCGTGCGGCTCGCGACGCGGTTCGACCTCGCCGCGCTCAACAGTCAGGCGCGGGCCGTCTCGTTCGACGGCACGCTCATCGTCGGCGACACGGTTTGGGGCGACAATGGTTTCATCTGGTCCCCGGCCAGCGGCGTGCGCGATTTCCTCGATGTCTTGCAGACGGATTATCAACTGCGGGCGCAGCTCACCGGCTGGGAGACGCTGAATCCGTTCGCGATGTCGCTGGATGGTCGCTTCATCGCCGGCAGCGGCTTCTTCAATGGGCAAGCGGAGGCGTGGTTGTTGGACCGCGGCTTGAATCCGCCCGACATCCTGCCTCCGCCGCCTCCGCCCCCGCCGCCGATCACCCCGGTGCCTGAGCCTGCGACCTACGGCGTGATGGCAGCCGCGTTTCTTCTCGGGCTGACGATCTGGCGCCGACGCCGGCAGTCCGGACCTTCTGCCGTAGCGATGCTTTCGTAGCGGGCGACGGCTCGCGCCAGAGACTCGTCGATGGGGCACCGTGCCGTGCGCGAATCGGCGCGGCGTTTAAAATCTTGCGCGGGCACGAGGCGGGCAGATTCGTTTTCGGCGATGACCTCGCGTTGCTTTCTCCAGGTGGCCGGCTCGTTGTTTCTCGGTTTTGCGACCATCGTCGTGGCTGCGGCCGCGCCTTCGCGCCGCATCAATCCGCTCGCGTTGCCCGATTATCCCATCGGCCGCTCCGTCCGGGACGTTGCTCCCGGACGGCCGAACGACCCCGCCGGTCTCTGGCTCTCGGAAACCACGCAGCAGTTTCGCGAACTCGCGGATCCTTCCGCGCTCTGGCACGAGGGGAAATGGTATCTGTATCCGTCGGTCGACATGGCGTGGGTGAGTGCCGACGAGGGGCGCACCTGGGCGCATCATCCGCTGAACGTGCGCGACATCGGCTACGCGCCGACGATCGTGGAGCATCGCGGGCAGTTTATATTGATGGCGTCGCACTCGGATATTTATACCGGGCCGACGCCGCTGGGGCCGTTTGTCTCGATCGGTCAACTGGAGATGCCGGCGCGCGACGGGTTGCCTCCGCCCATCGATCCCATGCTGTTTTCCGATGACGGACGACTGTTTTATTATTGGGGCTGCACGCCCAACTCGGGCCTTTGGGGCGTGGAACTCGACGCGGCCAATCCGACGAAAGTCATCGGCGAGCCGAAAGAATTGATTCCGTTTCGCCCCGACACCTATCTGTTCGAGCGCGTCGGTAGCGCGAACCAGAATCCGAATACCGGCTGGATGGAAGGCGCGTGGATGATCAGGGAAGGCGGGCGCTACTATCTCACTTACTCCGCCGGCGGCACGCAGTATCGCACCTACACGATGGGCGCGTATGTCGGCGATTCGCCGCTCGGACCTTTCAAGCCGCAGCAGCGCAATCCCATCTTCCGCACCACCGAGGGTCTCGTCACCGGCACGGCGCACGGCTGC
Organism: Opitutus sp. sgz309028; assembly: GCF_059821195.1. Taxonomy (NCBI): domain Bacteria; kingdom Pseudomonadati; phylum Verrucomicrobiota; class Opitutia; order Opitutales; family Opitutaceae; genus Opitutus; species Opitutus sp. sgz309028. The sequence goes on from NZ_JCAMRR010000002.1 coordinate 33,367, forward strand.
ATCGTGCGCGGCCCACGCGATCGGCTGTGGGTTTTCTATACACTGTTTGCAGGCGTTGCCCACGGTTTCGAGCGGCGGGTCGGACTGGATCTCGCCGCGATCGATGAAAACGGAGAGCTCTACGTGCCGCGTGCGACCTCCACGCCGCAAGCGCTGCCGGATTCCGCTTCCGCCGACGCGTGGCTGCCGCTCAATGAGAGCGAGCCGAACTTCGGCAGCTCCAGTGCGCCCAACCTGTCCGGCCGGTTCGCCGCGGACAACGCGCTCACCACCTGGTGGCAGCCCGCCGCCGACGATCCGCAGCCGACGCTCACCGCGCATTTCTCGACGCGCGCCACGATCCACGCGGCGCGCATCGTGTGGCGCGACATCGGCCTCGACACGACCGCGGGAAAAAATCCCGGCGCGTTCCGTTATCGCATCGAAGCGGAGACCGCGCCCGGCGAGTGGACGACGATCATTGACCGCAGCGAGAGTGCCGAAGATTTCCTCGTCGACTATCGCGAATGTGCCCCGGTCCACGCGACGCGCGCCCGCCTCGTAATTCTGGGCCACCCGCCCGGTATCCAGCCCGGCGTGACGGAGTTCACCGTCTTCGGCATCACCGACCGCGCCGGCCGGTAACAACGCTTTCCCGCGACGCAGGGACGAGACGCCCAGCGCGGCCCCTCAACCTCTCCTCGCAGGCGTTCCGGCGACGGACGCGGGAAGGTTTCGCTTGTGATAGAGAGGGGCATTGCCATCGTGGCTGCCACCCAAATGCCCCCGGGAACCGCGCCGAATCTGTCCGTCCTCGACCCTGCGGCGCAGGCAAAAATCTATGCGCTTTGGGATGAGCTCGTCTCGTTTGACGCAGCCAAAACCGAAGACGCGTTGCTCCACCTGCTCGATGCGGTGGCCGGGCTGATCGATGCGCAGAACGCCTACTGGATGGGCACCGTGCGCATCAGCGAAACCACGACCGACCCGTTGTGCGGTTGGCGACCCATGGCGTTGCGTTATCTGCGGCCGCTGCCGCCGGACCCGGGTTTTACCGAGCGGCGTTTGCGCGCCATCAACAAAGGCCAAGTGGACGAATCCACCATCGCGCAGGCGCGGCTCGCCGGTACGTTTCGCGCCCATCGCCTGCGCGACATCGTTTCGCCCGCCTGGTTCAGCACCGACTTTCATCTCGGTTATCTCGCCCGCGGCATCCACGACTCGCTCACGGTCGCCGTGCCCGTCAATGCCATGAGCGAGGGTTACTACGGCTTTCTGCGCATGCGTCCGGGCGAGACGTTTACCGAGCAGCAGTGTCAGGTCGCGTTCTGCGCCATGCGCGGCCTGATGTGGTTTCACCGCCAGGTGCTCCTGGCCCACGGCGTGGGCGTCGCCGACAAGCCCATCAGCCCCGTCGAGCGCAAAGTCGTCGCTTTGCTGCTCACCGACAAAACGGAAAAGGCCATCGCCGCCGAGCTCGGGGTCACCTCAGCCACGGCGCACACTTACATCCGCGATGTGCTCAACAAGCTGGGCGTCAAAGGCCGCGCGGGGCTCACCGCCCTCTGGCTGAGTTGATGGTGCTGAATCGGCGGACAGGAGGAAGCCACTGATAAAATCAGCACTCAGATCAAATGAGTGCCGAGGCGAAGGGACACTATATTGGCGTCCTGTATGGCTGAGGATGGGGGCTTTGTTGATCGTATATAAAAAAGGCCGCAAAGGGCACCCCGCTGGGCTCGTGATCCGGACGCTTTGAGTATGACACGCGCCCCCTCCCTGATTAGGGAGGATTTTCGGTCCCCGCCCTTTCTGATAATCTGGGGGGAACACCCTTCCCCTTCCGATGCCCCGCTTCAACCGATTCCGGCTCTGTTCTCCGCTGTCCCGCGGCGCAACCTTGTTGCCCCTGCTGTCGTTTCTCTGCTGCTCGCTCGACGCTCAAACCACGATCGAATATGACGTGGGCGATAACCACACCGCCGATGTGGTACTCGACGGGGAAACAATTCTTCACGTTAACGGCGACACCTCTCCCTTCTACGCTACCCAAAGCGGGGTTCTCAGCGGCTCCGGCCCCGTTCGTAAGACCGGTAGCAGCACGCTTTTCCTCACCGCCGACAACACCTATACGGGCGGCACGTTTGTGGATGAAGGCGGAATTCTTTTCGGCAACTACCCCACGCCCAGCTCCGCCGGTTCCGTAACCGGGGACATCACGCTCGCCGCAGGCACCGCGGTCGGCTTCCGGCGTTCCAACGCCGTCGTCTTCGACGGCAATATCGACTACATCTATGCCGGCGGCACTCCGGACTACGACGACGGCTCGTTGGGTTCACGGGATGGTCTCGTGGAAATCTTTGCCTCCGAGAGCAGCTTCACGCTCGGTGCGAATCGCAGCATCAACGTCCGGAATCTCCACTTTGAAGGCGGCGGCACCCTGAATCTTTCGTCCAACGCTTCCATCAACACCGTGTATACGCATCTGGGCGGGAGCGACACGGACACCATCGTCAGCCTCGCGGACGGCGCGTCATTCGGGTCCATCATTCCCGGCTCGGCGGGTTACGTGCTCGTCGGCGATTTCGGTTCAGCCAGCCCCGTCGCCACGACCACCACCCTGAATATCGCCGAGGGTGCCACCGTAGATCTGAGCAATGTCTATCTCTCGTTGGGAGGCAGCAATCCAGGGACCGCCGTTCTCAACGTCGGTGCGGGCGCCACGCTGACGGCGAACGTCGACATGGGTAATGGTGTCAACTGGGACGACGGCGGCTCCGGCGGCGGTGACGCCATCGTCAACCTCGCCGCGGGCGCCACCGCCAATCTCTCTATTGAGGACTCGATCGGCGGAAACGCGTCGTCATCCGCGGATGGGGGCGATGTCGTGATCAATGTCCAGGACGCCAGCCTGAACCTTGATATCAACGGCAACTGGTTCTATCTCGGCGGCCGAGGCAACAGCGATGAAGGTTCCAGTCATCGCGGCGGCGATGGCACCCTCAACCTCGCCGGAGCCGGTACCAGCGTCGATCTGCGGTCCGAGGACTTTCCTTCGCGCCAGTTCACGCTCGGCGGTGGTCTCAACGGCGGCAACGGCAGCATCACTGTCACCGACGGCGCCACCCTCAAAATCGGTGATACTTATGTGGGCGGCGAGGGCGGTGGCGACGGCAGCATCACCGTCAGCGGGTCCGGATCCACCCTCCTCATCAGCCCGGTCGATGCCGAAGAGCGTAGTAACCTGACTCTCGGCTCGGCGGCCTATGGTGACGACGAGATGGGGGCCAATGGAGCCAACGGCACCCTCAGTCTCTCGGACCATGCCACCGGCACGATTGCCGGACATCTCCAAATCGGCGGCAATGGCGCTAACTCGAGCACCACGTCGTATACCGGCGGCAACGGCACGCTCGACCTGTCCACCAACGCCTCTCTGACCGTCAAGGATTACATCACCGTTGGCGGTATGAACAAATTAGGAGGGGAAGGGTCCGGCCCCGCCGGAAACGCCGTCATCAACATCGCCACGGGAGCCTCCCTCGCGTTCGAATCGACTCTCTACCTCGGAGGCGACATGAGCTCTGCGGACGAGGAAACAACCACGGGCAACGGCACCCTCAATCTCGGCGCAGGCACGTTGTCCGGCTACGGACACGACGGGAATACCGCTGACATCGTGATCTCGCCCACCGGCACGCTCAATATCGGTTGCGACGGCTCCGGCGCCACCACCGCGCCGACCGCGCTCACCCTTACGAGCGACAACCCCGCCCCGGAAGAGGATGGCCCGTCTAGAATCTACAACGCCGGCACCATCAATTTCCGCCACAGCAGCGGCACCTTCACCCTCGCCGCTCCCATTGCGGATGGGGGCGAGAGCGCTGGCACCATCAACCAGGTTGGCGCCGGCACGACCGTCCTCACCGGCGACAATAGCGGTTTCACGGGCGCCACCACCGTCTCCGCCGGCATCTTGCGGAACGACGGGACGCTCGGCGGTGCAGTGACCGCGGAAAGCGGCGGCATCCTCGGGGGCGTCGGTACCTTCGCCGGACTCGTGACGATTGGCGATGGCGGCATCCTCGCGCCCGGCGATTCGCCCGGCACGATCACTTTTGACGCCGGCCTCATGCTCGACGACGGAGCGGTGCTCAACTTGCAGCTCGGCGATTTCAGCGACCTCATCCGTGTTTCCGGCGGCGAACTCGCCACTAACGGCATCGTCACGCTGAATCTCTTCGATGCTGGCGGGTTCGCCGCCGGAACCTATGACCTGATCGACGGCACGAGCGCCACCTCGGTGGGGAACTTCGACTTCACCGATTTCCAATTCGGCTCCAGCATCGCCGGTTACACTTACACCCTCGGCTTCGCGGGCAACGTGCTCCAACTCACCGCCACCGCTTCGGCCGTCCCTGAGCCCGCGACTTACGCCGCGCTCACCGGCGCGCTCGCGCTCGGTTTGGCGGCGTTTCGCCGCCGGCGCTCTCGCACGATTTCGGCACCCGTCACGTGACGTCCTGACAACGCGTCGTCGGCAACGCCCGGTTGGTGACGCGCTCCCGCGCGCCAGACTCGTGATCGTCGGCCACCCGCCGGGCGTCGAGCCCGGCGTGACGGAGTTCACTCTGTTCGGCGTCTCGGAACGCACGCCGGTAGCGCGCGATCGCTCACGCTACTCGGGCGCCAGAACGGCTTGGCCGATTGCGAATTGACGGACGCTGGGTTCGAGCGCCAGATCGGGTTCGCTGTGGCCTTGCCTGCCTCCAATGTTCCGCCAAACGCATCCTCCGGGAGTGGCCGAGCGATGGGACTCACCTTCGCCGCGGTCGTGGCGCTGGGCGGCAGCTCCGATGCGGGTGCCGCCGAGGTAACGACGTTTCCCCTGCCGGATCCATTGGTGCGTTTCGACGGCACCGCGATCACGACGGCGCAGCAGTGGACCGAATCGCGTCGCCCGGAGCTGTTCGCCGCCTTTGAGCGCGAAGTGTACGGCATCACGCCCGATCGGAAAATCGAAATGCAGGCGCACGTGCGCGAGGAAGGACTCGTCTTCGAGGGCAAGGTCCGCCGCCAGCAGGTCGTGCTCACGTTTCGCAGCGAGTTCGGCACGGGCACGGCGGAGCTGCTGATTTATTCGCCCGCAAAATCATCCGCGCCGCTGCCGGTGTTTCTCGGACTGAATTTTTTGGGCAACGCCTCCGTCGCGCGCGATCCCGCCATTCTCGGGCGCGGGGAGCGAGGTGCGAGCGAGCGCCGCTGGCCCATCGAGTACATCACCGGCGCAGGGTATGCGGTCGCGACGTTGTGCTACGAGGATTTCTTTCCCGACAAAGACGAAGCAAGCTACGCGACGAGCCTGCAGCGCCTGTTCCCGCCGGAGGAGCGCGGTCCCGGGGCGGACCGCTGGGGTGCGATCGCGACGTGGGCGTGGGGACTGAGCCGCGCGCTGGATTATCTCGAGACCGACCCGCAGTTCGACGCGAAGCATGTGGCGGTGATCGGGCATTCCCGTCTGGGCAAAGCGGCGCTCTGGGCCGGCGCGCGCGATCCGCGTTTCGCGCTGGTGTTGTCGAACGACTCCGGCTGCGGCGGGGCGGCGTTGTCGAAACGGATCGCAGGAGAAACCGTCGCCGATATCAACGACCGGTTCCCGCATTGGTTCTGTCACAATTTCCGGCGCTACAACCGGCGGGAGGCGGATCTGCCGATCGATCAGCACGAATTGCTCGCGTTGATGGCGCCCCGCGCGCTCGGCGTGCACAGCGCGTCGGAGGACGCCTGGGCCGATCCGGAAGGGGAGCGTCGCGCGCTCGAGCTCGCGCAGCCGGTCTACGCGCTCTTCGACGTGGCGCCGCTTGATGCGCCGGAGTCCGATCCGCGACCGCGCCGTCTGCACTATTTCCTCCGCACCGGAGTTCACGACCTCCTCCTGCCCGACTGGGTGGAATATGTGCGCTTCGCCGACGAGACGCTCAAAAGGATCCGGCGGTAAGAGACGCGCGTGCGCGGGATCCTCGCACGACTCGGCGCGTCGCAGCGCGGTCGTTGACGACGTTCGCCGCGCGGCTCACGGTCGGTGGCATGTCCTCGCGTTTTGTTCGCGCGCTTGCGCTGTCCGCCTCGCTGACGATGTCGCTTTCATTTGCCGCCGCCGATTCGTTCTCGATCGAACCCCTCGCCGATGCTTCGGCGCTGTCGCCCGCACCGATGAAGATCGGCGGCCGCGTCGTCACGGTGAAACGTGAGGACGGCTCTGCGGCGTATCGTTTTCAGTGGCCGGGCGTGTATTTTGAAACGGCGTTCACCGGCGCACGTGCCGCCGTTCGCATCGGCGAGGGCGACGCGATTTATCGCGTGCGGGTCGACGACAACACCGGGAGCAAGCTCGTGAAACCGGCGCCGGGGGTTTATGTGCTCGAAGGAATTTCCGAAGGAGCGCACACGCTGCGCATCGACGTCGTGTCCGAAAATCAAGGTGGCGCGGCGAGTTTTGGCGGCGTGCTCGTGCCTTCGGGCGCGGCGGCGCAGGCGCCCGCCGCACGGCGACGCACGATCGAGTTCATCGGCGATTCGCACACCGTCGGCTACGGCAACACGTCGCCCACGCGCGAATCCGGTGGCGACCAGGTGTGGCTCGCGACCGACACGTCGCAGGCGTTTGGTCCGCTGGTCGCGGCGCATTTCGGAGCGGACTATCAGGTCAACGCGATCTCCGGCCGCGGCATCGTGCGGAACTACAACGGCGGCGCCGGCACCACGCTGCGCGAGGCGTATCCGTTTGCCTTGTTCGACGGCAAAACGCCGGTCGCCGATCGCGGCTGGCAACCGCAGATCGTGGTGATCGGGTTGGGAACGAACGATTTTTCCACGGCGTTGAATCCCGGCGAAAAGTGGCCGACGCGCGACGCGCTGCACGCGGACTATGAGGCCAGCTACGTTGCCTTCGTGCAGCGGTTGCGGGCGCGTGTGCCGGACGCGTTTGTCATTCTCGCGGCCAACGACATGGCCGATGGCGAGATTCAGCAGGAAGTGAAGAAAGTGGTCGAACGCCTCCAGGCGGCGGGCGATCGCCGCGTCGGCTTGGTCGAGTATCCGCCGATGGAGCTCACCGCGTGCGACTGGCACCCGTCGCTTTCCGACCATCGGAAAATGGCGCAGACGCTGATCGACTATATTGAAAGCCGCGCTGACGGGTGGAAGGGGGCTGGAGGGTAGAGGGCAGAGGCTAGAGGAAAGAGGCTGGTTAGGAGATGAGAGTTGAGGGTTGAGAGGCGGAGTCCGCGCGGACGGGGATGGCGAGTTCGCGGCCTGATGGCTGCACAAACTCAGAACTCAAAACCCAAAACCCAGCCGAAACCCCGCGGCGTTCCCGCCGCGCTCAGCCGGCCGCGATCTTGGCTTTGATGGTGACGACGACGGAGTCGGACGCCGCGGCCTGCGTGATACCGCTGAGCGTGTCCACTTTCCAGCGGATACTGTCGGTGCCGAGCGTGAGCTTGGCTTCCTTCACCGCAGCGCGGAGCGCCTCGTTGAAATCCCCGGTTTCCGAGCGGCCAATGAACTCTTCGATCGTGCGGCCGCCGGGCTGCAAAATGGTATTCATACAGCCGATCAGGCTGCGACCGGGCGACGGCGTTGCCAACGGCGTCCTTGTGCGCCGTTCAATCAGCATCCGCGCTCATTGCGCTTATGAGTTCCACCGTGTTGCGCGTTCGCGGGCAGCAGCGGCCGGAGTTGCCGGTCGGCGCGGAAGCTTCGAAGCGATCGTCCGGCTTGTTTTCTCCTGGGAGGCGACTTCTGTCCGCGGATGACTCAGCCCGTGACGCCGGTCGGATTCGACGAGAAGAATGCGGCTGATTACGACGATCGCTTCGCGAAAATCAGCGCGCTCCGCGAAGCGCTCCACCTTGAAATCCGCGCGATCTTCGCCGTCTTGCCCGGCGATGCCCGGGTTCTCAATGTCGGCGCCGGCACCGGGCAGGAGTTGCTCGCACTCGCGTCGCATTTCCCGCACGCGCACTTCACCGTGGTCGAACCCTCGGCGCCGATGATGGAGCTCTGCCGGCGTCGCGCCGCAGAGCACGGCTTCGTTCACCGTTGCACGTTTCATACGGGTTATCTCGATACGCTTCCCGCCGGCGAGCCGTTTCACGCCGCCACGAGCCTCCTGGTGTCCCAGTTCCTGGTGGAGAACGGGGCCCGCCGTGTTTTTTTTCGCCAGATGGCCGAACGGCTGCGCCCGCGCGGCTGGCTCGTCACCGCGGATCTGAGCGGTGATCGCAACGCGCCCGATCACGCAAAGCTCCAGGACGTGTGGTTTCGCCTCATGGAGATTGCGGGCATTCCGGCGGGGCACCACGCCAACATGATCGACGCGTGGCAGCGTCACGTCGCTTTCCTGCCGGTCGCCGAGTTGGAGACCCTGATCGCCTCGGCGGGATTCGAGGCGCCAGTGCTCTTTCACCAGTCGCTCCTCATCCGCGCGTGGTTCACGCAGCGCAGCGGTTGAGGCGCTGCGTGTCCCGTCATCATCGGGCTTCGCCCGGACGCGGCTGGCCAATCCAGAGGCGGTTGCCGTCGGGATCTTCGAGGCGGAATTCGGTCATGCCATAGAACGTCACGCCGAGGTCCGGAGCGGCCACGCCCGCGGCGCGCACCTGCTGATGATAGGCGGCGACGTCGTCAGGGTAAAAATAGAGCACGCCCTGCCGCGGCGCGTTGGCGGGCGGATTGATCGACTGGTCGAGCATCACGCGGCAATCGTCGCAGCGCAGCATGGCCCAGCCCCAGTCGTCCTGGCGCTGCTCGATGCTGAAGCCGAGTTTCTCGTAAAACGCGATGCTCGCGGACAGCTGCTTCACCGGCAGCATCGGAATGAGGCGGGTCATTTTCATTGGGTGGGGCGGGATTGATGGGTAACGCATCACCATCGTGCCACGCGTGCCCGTTTCCGCAATCCGCGGCGACCGCAGTTCGCGCGCATCCGTCACTCGCTTTCTCCAAAAAATTTTCGCACCGTTGCCCCATTTCCGCGGATTCCGAAGTTAGGTCCGCAGATTTCGCGTTCCGATCTCCGCGCGTTCCTTCCCGACGCGTTTCTCTCCATGCGTTTGTCCTCTCGCTCCAAAACGGCCGCTGCCTCATTCCTCCTCGCCGCGGCGTTTGCCGTCGCGGTTCGCGCTCAGGCGCCGGATCCGCTCGAACTCGGGTTTCGCACGCCGCCGGACGCCGCCAAGCCGCGCACGTGGTGGCATTGGACGAAGAGCAACGTCACCCAGGACGGCATCACGAAAGACCTCGAATGGATGAAGCGCGTGGGCATCGGCGGCTTCATGCTGGCCGATGTCGATTTTGGCCGCGGCCAGAACGTCGAACCGAAAACCCCCTTCGGCACATCCGAGTGGTATGACGCTGTTCGTTTCGCCGCGAGCGAGGCCGAGCGGCTCGGATTGGAAATGGCGATCTTCAGTTCGCCCGGTTGGAGCGAAACCGGCGGCCCGTGGGTGAAGCCTGAACAGGCGATGAAAAAACTCGTATGGAGCGAAACGTCGGTCGTGGGCGGTCAGCGCTTTTCTGGCCGGCTCGCCGCGCCGCCGAACCAGATCGGCCAGATCCGCGACACCGGCGCGAGCTATTACACGGACAATTCAGCGGCGCCGCCCTTTTACGCCGACGCCGCCGTGATCGCCTACCGCACGCCGGCTGCCGAGAGCGACGCCGCGCGTGCGGCGCCGAAGGTCACGACCCACGCGGGCCCGATCGATGGAACGCCGCTCCTCGACGACAAGTTGTCCACGCTGCTGACGGTGGCCTCGCCCGCGGACGGCGGCGCCGCGTGGATCCAGTATGAGTTTCCGCAGCCGTTCACCGCGCGCGCGATCACGCTTGGCGGCAAGGGCGGCAGCGCCAATGGCATTCCGGTCGGCCGCGTGCTCGCGAGCGACGACGGCGTGAGTTTTCGGCCGCTCGTCACGCTGCCCGGTGCGCAACTTTACCGGCAGGGCATGGTGCGGACGTTTTCGTTTCCCGCTGTCACGGCGAAATTTTTTCGCATCGAGCTGACCGGTGCGCCGCTCGGACCCGCCGCGACGATGAGCCAGGCGCCGGCGCTGCCCGCGAAAGAATACGTCTTGAGCGAAGCCGTGCTGCATGGCGGCGCGCGGATCAATCGTTGGGAGGAGAAGGCGGGATTCAGTTTTCTTTTCGAATACGGCACGGTGCCCACGCCGGAATTTCCCGCCGACACGATCGTGCCGCCGGGCGAGGTGATCGATCTCACCGCGCGGCTGCAACCTGACGGCACCCTCGAGTGGGACGCGCCGCCGGGGTCGTGGACGATACTGCGTCTCGGTTACTCGCTGACTGGAGCGAAGAATCGGCCGGCGACGCCCGCGGGGTCCGGTTATGAAGCCGACAAGTTGAGCCGTGCGCACATGGAGGCGTATTATCACGGCTATTTCGATCCGATCGCGAAGGCGCTCGGGCCGCTGTTCGGAAAGAGCCTGCGCTATGTGATGATGGACAGCTGGGAGGCCGGCACCAACAACTGGACCGACGCGCTCGCGGACGAGTTTCGCCGGCGCCGCGGCTACGATCTCGAGCCTTGGCTGCCGGCGCTGACCGGCCGCGTGGTCGGCAGCGCGGAGCAGAGCGATCGTTTCCTGTGGGATTTTCGCCGGACGCTCGCGGACCTATGGGCCGATGCGCACTACGGCACGATGGCCGAAAAATTGCGCGAGCACGGGTTCGGCGTCTATGCGGAGGCGGCGGGCGTCTCGCTCGAAATGCCGGAAGACACCCTGCTCAACAAAAGCAAAGTCGAGATTCCGATGGGCGAGTTCTGGGTGAACGATCTCCACCCGCGTCTGATGTATCTGCAGGACGTGCGCGGCGCGGCTTCGGCGGCGCACGTTTATGGCAAGCCGCTCGTCGGCGCGGAAGCGTTTACGGGCGGCGGCTACGAAGCGCCGGCGACACTGAAGCGCGTCGCCGACTATTGGTTCGCGCAGGGCGTCAACCTTCTCGTCTTCCATACCTCGGCGCACCAGCCGCTCGATACGAAACCCGGCAACGCCATGGTCGGCACCCATCTGCATCGCAACATCACGTGGGCGGAGGAGGCGAAGCCGGTGTTCGATTGCTTCGCGCGCACGAGTCACCTGTTGCAGCAAGGACGGTTCGTGGCCGATCTCGCGTATCTGCTCGACGAGGGCGCGCCGTCGACGCCGCCGATCTGGGGCGCGGGCACGCAGCCGAATCCGCCGGACGGATACGATTACGACTTCATCAACGCCGACGTGCTGCTGAACCGCCTAAACGTGGCGGACGACGGCCGGTTGTCGCTGCCGGACGGCATGAGCTATCGCGTGCTGGTCCTCCCGCAGACCACGGCCATGCGCCCCGAACTCGTGCGCAAATTGCGCGAGCTCGTCGCCGGCGGCGCCCTCCTCGTCGGGCCGAAACCCACGCATTCGCCAAGCCTCGCCAACTATCCGGCGGCCGACGCCGAGGTGCGTTCGCTCGCCGCGGAATTGTGGGGCGATCTGGACGGTGCGAGCCGCACCGTGCGTCACTATGGCAAAGGCCGCGTCATCTGGGGACTGCCGCTGACGGAGGTTTTGAAGACGGCGGGAATTTCCAAGGATTTCGAATACGCGCGCGGCCTGGATGCGGAGCTCGCGTGGCTGCACCGGCAGACGGACGCCGCGGACATTTACTATCTGGCGAACACCACCGACGTCGTGCAGGCGTTCGACGCGCGCTTTCGGGTGGCTGGCCGTGAGGCCGAGCTGTGGCATGCGGACAACGGAAAAATCGGGTCGGCCGGTTACCGGGTCGAGGGCGACCGCACGGTCGTCCCGCTGCGGCTCGCCGAACGCCAGTCGGTGTTCGTGGTGTTTCGGAAAAAAGCGGCGCAACCGGCACGGGCGGCGCCTGCCGTGGCAGACGCGGAGACGCTGGCATCGCTCGACCGGGATTGGCACGTGCGTTTCCCGGATCATCTCGGCGCGCCGCCGGAATTGCGGCTCGAGAAACTTGCGCCATGGTCGGCGCAACCCGATGAGGGCGTGAAGCATTTCTCCGGCGCGGCCGTGTATACGAAGCGGCTTGAGGCGCCGCGGGAGTGGTTCCGCGCGGACACGGGGGTGTTTCTCGAACTCGGTCGGGTGGGAGACCTGGCGGACGTCACCGTCAACGGCCGGCCACTCGGACTGCTCTGGCATCCGCCGTTCACGATCGACGTCACCGGCGCGCTCGCGCCCGGCGCCAATACGATCGAGATCAAAGTCATCAACCAGTGGACAAACCGGCTGATCGGCGATCGTGACCTGGCCCCGGAGAAACGGGTGCTCGGTGACGCGGCGGCCGCGCCCGGGCGAATGCGCGGCCCCGAACTCAAGCTGCCGGAGTCGGGCCTGATCGGGCCGGTGCGGCTGGTTTCGCGACGCATCAACCGGGTGGCCGACCAGCCCGACGGCAATGTCGTGGGTATCCGCGCAAATTATACGGAGGCTCTGGCCGGCGATCCGAAAGTGCCCGATCCATTGATCTTCGCAGACGGTCGGCCGGTGCCGAATGCCACGGCGTGGCTCGACGAGCGGCGGCCGGAACTCCTGCGCCTCTTCGAGGCGCACCAGTTTGGCCGCGTGCCCGGGCAGCCGACCGATCTGAGGATCGAGGTCATCGACGCCGGCACGCCGGCGTTCGAAGGCCGGGCGCTGCGGAAACAGGCGACGCTCTTCTTCTCGAAGGAGAAGGCGAACGGACCGCACGCGGATGTGCTCGTTTATTATCCGGCGAAGGCGACGGGACCGGTGCCGGTGCTGCTGTGTGCGAATTTCTCGCCCAACAACCTGACCGTCGACGATCCGGGCGTGAAGGTTGGCCGCAGATGGGACGCGGAGCAGCAGCGTCGCGTGCCCGCCACGTCGGGCCGGCGCTTCGGACGTCTCAATGTCATCGATACACTCGCGCGTGGCTTCGCGATCGCCACGGTGAACTACGCGGATTTCGATCCCGATGCACCGGGAGCAATCGCGGCCGGCGTGCGGCAGCTTTATCTGCGGACGGGTCAGACGGAGCCGGCGGCGGACGAGTGGGGTGCCATCTCGGCGTGGAGTTGGGGATTGAGCCGGGTGCTCGACTATTTTGAAACCGAACCGCGCGTGGACGCGAAGCGCGTGGCGTTGTTCGGCGTCTCGCGTCTCGGCAAGACGGTGCTCTGGACCGGCGCGCGCGATCCGCGATTCGCGTTGGTGATTGCGAGCTGCTCGGGCGAGGGAGGGGCGGCGTTGAGCCGGCGCAACTATGGCGAAACGGTGGCGCACCTCACGGCGCCGACGCGTTATCCGTATCAGTTCGCGGCCAACTATGCGAAATGGGCGGGCCGTCCGGACGAGTCGCCGGTCGAGGCGAATCTGCTCGTCGCGCTCCTCGCGCCGCGACCGCTGTTGCTGCAGACGGGAGACACCGACATCTGGTCCGATCCCAAAGGCGAGTTTTGGGCCGCAGTGTCGGCGACTCGCGTTTACGAGTTGTTGGGGAAGTCCGGCTTGCCGACGGAACAGATGCCGCAGCCGGGGCAGCTCGTCGGCGGTGAGTTGGGGTATTACCTGCACGCCGGCGGCCACGGCACGGTGCCGTCGGACTGGGAAGTGTTTCTTCAGTTTATGGAGAAGCACCTTGTGCCGAACCAAGTGAGGTAACCTTCGGCGAGCGCTGCGGTTGTTGACCCATGTGCGCCATGATCTCTCCAACGATCCTGCCCCTTATCCCCCATCGGGTGTTTTCGTCATGAACTCGCTTGTCCGCCGCATGCTCTCCGTTGGGTTGTTCGCCGCTGCCGTGCTGATCGGCCGCGCCCATTCGGCGGCGCCTCCGCCCGCCGTCGCCGTGGGCGTGATGAACCGCGAATTCGCGGATCCGGCACGTCGCAACTGGGCCGATACGGCGCCGCGCCCGGTCCGAGTGACGCTTTGGTATCCGGCCAGCGAGGGTGGCACGCCGGAGAATTGCGAGGACGAAGGCGAGCCGGTGACGCTGCGCCGCGAGGCCGCCATCGCCGGCGACGAGCGGCGCCCGCTGATTCTTGTTTCGCATGGGTCTGGAGGCAACGCGGCGCAGATGTTGTGGCTGGGGAGGTTCCTCGCGCAGCAGGGGTTCCTCGTGGCGGCGGTGAATCACAATGGCACCGCGGAGGAGGAGCTGGACTGCGAGCGACCGACGCTGACCGACTTCTTCGGCTGGGAGCGGGCGCGCGATGTTTCCGTCGCGCTCGACGGCCTGCTGGCCGACTCCGCGCTCGCTGCCCGTATCGATTGCGAGCATATCGGCGCCGCCGGCTTCTCGCTGGGTGGAACCACGGCGCTATGGCTGGCCGGCGCGCGCCTCGATCTGGAGCTTTTACGCCAAAACTCGCCGCCCCCGCCGCCGCCGATGGCAGCGGCGATCCAGCAACGTATCGAGTTTTCCAAGACGAATCCGGTGGGGCGGGACGCCGTGGCGCGCGCAGCGCTTTCTTATCGCGATGAGCGGGTCGGCGCCGTGTTTGCGCTGGCGCCGCCGATGGGCGGCGGTTTTGCGCCGGCGGGGCTTCGGGACATCGCCGTGCCGGTTCTCCTGGTGGTGGGCGAGGCCGACCTGATCGCGCCAGCGGAGAGCAATGCGAAGCATTTCGCGGAGCACATTTCCACCGCGTGGCTCACGATCCTCCCGGGGGAGCGCGGCCATTACCTGAAGCCGCTCCCGGCCGAGCAGCGCCGCGCCGAACTCCGCGAAGTCGCGGAACTGGCCGGTCGTTTTTTCGAGCAGGAGCTCCGCTGACGCGCCGACTGACGGAATCGTTCTCCGAGGTCGGCGCTTGCGACGCGAGTGCTATCGCGGCCAGAGCCAGGCAAACGTGCCGGCGGTCACGAGAGCGTAAGCGAGCCCGTCGATCGTCGATTTCACCGTGTAGCCCCAGCCGCGTCGGAACCAGATGGATTGCGGCCAGAGGGCCGCGCCATGCGCGAGAAACGCGACCGCGCCCACGATCCGGAAGACCGCGAGGTAGTGCGCGCCGGCCGGGATCGCATGATAGGCGATATACGCCGTGAAGAAGCTGACGATGACCAGATAGATGAACCACTGTACGAAAGTCGGTCCCATCGAACTGGCGCCTTTCGGCAGTACGGTCAGAAGCTGATTCGGACCTTCGGCGAGTTTGGCCGTGTGCTCGGGCGAATTGTAGTTTCGGTCGGGGCACGCCGGCATGATATAGTCGCCCGGCGGCACATCGAACGGACGCAGCGCGGCGCGGATTTTCTCTTCCTCGGGCAGTTTCTTGAAATCGCTCTTGTGCCACGGCAGCGCCATGTGGATGAACGCGCTCAGCACGAAAACGAACGCGGCGGACAACAGGATCGGAAGCCAGAGGCTCGACATGATGATCTCCTTGCGATGGAGCGCCGAACAGCGGCGCGGTTGGGGGTTGGGGAAACGCCGCGACTTTGCAAAACGATCGCTTCACGTCAACGGCATTGGCGGAATGCGTTCGGTTCCGACCCACGTGCGGCCCCTCGGCGCGACATTGGATTGCGTCCCAAAAAGAAACCTGCCCCGCCGCCGGCCATCGAGGCGCCGTGCGGGAGGCAGGTGGTAATATCCGCGGAGCCGCCGGCAGAATTTCAGCTGTGGGCCGCCAACGCCGCGGCAGGTGGGACCGCACGCGCGCGCCGGCGCCACCAGATGAATCCAAGCAGTCCCATCGCGCCAACGAGGCCCGTGACGGCCGGTTCCGGCACGGGATGGAATTGCAGCACCTCGCCCTGACCGGGAATGACCCCGCGATTGGCGATATAGAGATCGCCCCGCGCGTCGAACGTGAGTGCCGTCGGCGCGATCAGGCCATCCGTCATCAGCAGCTTCGACATGCCCGTCGTCGGATCGAGCCGCCAGAGGCCGCCCGTGGGATCGCCCGAGAGCATGCCGAAATGGGCGAACTCGAGGACGTAGAGCATGCCGTCCGGACCCATCGCGAGGTCGATCACGTTGGTGAACCCACTGCCGACGAGCGAGAGACCGCCGCCCTCCTCCACGCGAAACACACCGGCGCCCCCGACCGGAAACGGAAAGCCCGTGAGCTGGCTGACGTAGACTTCGCCCGCGGACCCGAGCGCCAGGGAGGTCGGCACCGCTTCGGCACCGGAGGGCAGCGCCGAGAGTGTGCTGACGAGATCGATGGTCCCGTCAAAGCCGACGTTGAGAATCGCGTTGGCACCGGCGTCCGCCACGAGGACGCCGCCGGCGTGCACCTTGATCTTGAACGGATTGGAGTCGACCGGTCCGCCGGCGGGATTGTTGGCCTGTTCGTAGGCCGCGACGTCGGCCACCGCTGCCGGAGTGCTGCTTCCGGCCGGCAGGCGCATGAGCTGACCCAGCCGATTCAGTTCGGGACCGCTGCGCCCGGCCGGGTCGGTGCCCAGACCGGTTGTATAATATAAATTGCCGGCCGAATCGAAACCGAGGCCGTGCGTGCCGATGACCTCTCCGCTGATCGGATTATAGAGTGCCGGCAAGCCGGACAAAACGGTCGACCGCGTCCCCGCGTCCCAGCGGGTGATCGCGCCCGAGTCGCCATAATAGACCGGCTGGCCGCGCATGATGAGAGACGGCGTGTCGGCGTCCGGGGTCTGTACACTTCCGGCCTCGCTGATATACAATGCACCGTCGGCCCCAAACGTCAGTCCGCGAGGATTGTGGAGATCGCTCAGGATCACCCGCGAAGAGAACTGGGCCCAGGCGCCGGTGGCGAGGAGCAGGGCACTGACCGCGGCGATGGCGCCACGCGCGCTGCGACCCAAACCGAACGGAGCGAACGGCAGGTGTTTTGTCACGACGACGGGCGCAGCGTGAAGTTCACGCGGAGAACGAGTTTCAAGGACGGAGTCAGGGTGGTGCGGATTCATGGGAGCAGGAAGGCGGCGGCGAGGTGCGCCCCGGTGCCGGGAAACGTTCGCCGCCGAAGGATGTGAAAAGGAAACCGTCGACGCCCTGCGCGGGTGAGACGTTCTCCGGAAACGCTGAAACCGGCGGGCCCAGTGTAAGTAATGGAATCGGCGCGTCCATGGCGGCGATGCCAGCGAAACGCCGAGCCGCGCTACGGGAGTTCCCCGGGGCGCGGCCTTTCCTCTTGGCAACCTTCGCCCCGCCGCGACAATCGCGTCATGAAGCGTGCGACGACGCGCCAGAATGGCGGAGCGAAGCTTTCAGTCGGTCAACCGCTCGCGACCGGAGTCAGCCAGGCGCTCTCTTCGTCCCGTTCGGCCGACGTCCCGCCAAAGGCCGCGAAAGCCACTCGCGCGGCGGTCGCCGGCGCGGTGATCGGCTCGGCGGCGCTGCGCCAGGAGGCGGGCGGACCGGCTCGCGAGTCGGGGGCGTCGTCCGCCGGGGCAACGGACGCAGCGGCGCTCGCCGCCGAGATGAAATGGCTCTCGGCCGTAATCGATCAGCGGATACGCGCGTTTTTCGGCTCCGGGGACGGGCGCGCATCGTGGCCGCCGGCCCCCGCGGTCCGCGGCGATTCGCCCTACGGCGCGCTCCTCGCGCGTTTCGCGCCCGGCGACCGCGAGCGACTCCTGCTGGCCCTTGCCCTGGCGCCGCACCTTGCACCGCATGTGCTCGATGGGTTTCTCCTGAAGAACGAGAACACGGGCCGGAACTTCACGGAAGTCGGCGGGATCAAGGGCGAGGCCCATGCCGGATTTCTGCCCACCGGGCAGACCGCCCTGTTTCTTTTGGGAGGCGACGACTTCGCCGCGCGGATGGAGGTGATGCGGCTGCTCGATCCGCGGCATCCGCTTTCCGCGGCGGGACCGCTCCGGCTCGCAAGCCCCGTGCCCGGCGAGCCGGCGTGGAGCGGCCCGCTGGAGTTTTCGCCCTCGTGGCTGCGGCATCTGCTCTATGGCGAAAAACCGGGGCCGGATCTTGAACCGACGTTTCCCGCCGCCGCCGTCACGACCGCGCTCGCCCCGGACGACTTGGTGCTGGCGCCCGCGACCGCGGCCGGGATGGCGGAGATCCGGAACTGGGCGCGGCATGGACCGGAGCTCCGCCGCGACTGGGGGCTCGAGCGCCACAGCCGGCCGGGATTTTGCGCGCTGTTTCACGGCCCCACCGGCACGGGCAAAACGCTCGCCGCCGCGCTGCTGGGCCGGGAGCTCGCGGTTGACGTTTACCGCGTGGATCTGGCCGCGGTGGTTTCCCGTTACGTGACCGAAACGGAAGCGAACCTGCGCCGCCTGTTCGACGAAGCGGAGCGGCGCGATTGGATTCTCCTGCTCGACGAAGCCGATGCCTTGTTCGGCCGCCGCACGGAGGTGCGCGACGCGCACGACCGCTATGCCAATGTCGCGGTCGCGTATCTGCTCCAGCGACTCGACGACTATCGAGGGATCGTGGTGGTGACCGCGCAGGATGCGGCGAATCTCGATGACGCGCTGTTCCGGCGGATGGATGTGGTGGTGCCGTTCCCACGACCCGACGCGACCCAGCGCGAGCGCTTGTGGAAAAACGTCGCCGACCGTCGGGTGCAGCTCGCGGATGACGTGAGCTGGAGCAAAATCGCGCGCGAACACGAGTTGACCGGTGGACAAATCGCGGGCGCGTTTCGGCGGGCCTGTTTGCGCGCTGTCACGCGCGACGATCGCCGGCTCACGCGAGAGGACATCGTCGCGGGAATCCGGTCCGAACGCGAGCGGGCGCGACCTGTGCGATCGCGGCGTTGAGCGCGCCGCTTCTGCTGCGCCAGCAAGACGCGCCGCGCGGGAAGTGAAGCTGGCGTGTCGGTTCAGCGGAATTGTTCCCGCCAATATTTAGCATTGAGGCGCCGTGCGGCACGCGGCTGCATGTTGCAATCGTCCGGCATCCTTCGACTCCGCCCCTGCGTCCATGAATCTCACCGTCCGCGTGCTCGTGTTTACGCTTGCCCTGCCGCTGCTCGCGGCCGGTTTCGCTTGGGGGGCAATGGCGAAGCTCGACGGGGTGATGCGGGACGCCGTGCAGGGACGTCATCCCGAGCTCACGCGGGAACAACTCGCAGACGTGACGGTGGAGTCGCTCGCGGCGCGCAACGCGTTCGACGAGGCGAACGAGCTCCCGAGGATTTACGCGCGGCTGAAACTCGCCCGTTCCCTTGCGATTGCCGTGGGCGGAGCGGGGTTGTTGCTGCTCGGCGCAATTCATGCCGCGGGACGTCTGACGCGAACGCGCCGCGACCTGCTGCTGCGTATTTTCCGGCCGGGGCTTTATCTCACGCTGACGCTGGTCGGCCTTCTTACCGCGGTGCAGGCGTTCGCCCTCGCTTACGCGCTCTACTATTTCGAATCCATCTTTGTCGAGAGGGTGCATTTCATCTTGATCGGTGGCGTCGCGGTCGGCGGCGGCCTCGCGCTGGTGGCAGTCGGACGCGCGACGTTCGCGCTCGGGCATTCCGGAGAGTTCGATATCGTTGGCCGCCGGGTGTCGCGGGAGGAGCAACCCCGCCTGTGGGAACTGGTGGACGGCGTTTGCGGCGAGTTGCGGACGGCGGCGCCGGACCACCTGGTCCTGGGGATCGAGCCGTCGTTTTTCGTGACTGAAGCGCCGGTCATCACGCGGGACGGCCGGTGCGCTGGCCGCACGATGTTTCTTTCGCTGGCGCTCGCCCGGTTGCTTTCGGCCGCTGAGTTGCGGGCGATCGTCGGTCACGAAATGGCGCATTTTGTGGGCGAGGATACGGCGTTTTCGCGCCGGTTCTTTCCCGTCTATCGCCGCACCCTCCTGGCGCTGACGCATCTTTCGCGAAACGCCGTGCACGGCAGCATCGCGATCGCGCAAATGCCGGCGGTGAGCTTCCTCAATTTCTTTTTCAATGCGTTCGTGACCTCCGAGCGCAATCTCTCGCGCCGGCGGGAGATCGAGGCCGACGCCGTCGGCGCGCGTCTCGCGGGAGCGACGGCGCTGGCCACCTCGCTCGTCAAGATCCATGCGGGCGCCGATCTTTGGACGCGACTGATCGACGACCTGTGCGCCGATGAAGATCAGGCGCGTCGCGAACAGAATTTCGCGGTCGCCTTGCACGCTCGCGCACTCGCGCTCACGACCGGTGATCTGGCCGACGCGGGCGGAACGCGGCAGCCTCATCCTACCGATACGCACCCGCCGCTCGCAGAGCGCGTGCGGGCGCTGGAGCACGAGCTGGAGCGCGTGGCGAACCTCGCCGAAGTGCCGGCCTTCTCCGACTCTGCCGCCGCCCTGATCGCCGGCGTCGAAGCCCTTGAATCTGTGCAAACCGAGCGGATCAAAACGCTCGCCGTCCGGCGCTGACGCGAAAGCGCGTCTTGCGCGGCGAGCGGTTTCGGCCGACGAGCAGGCGATCCTCAGCGCGCTGCGAGGGCTTGGTTTCGCAGAAAAGCGCGCGCGTGCTCCACGCGGGGAATGCCGGCGTCGCTGGCGGCGGCCACCTCCGCGAGCTGCTGATAATACTGGCGGGCTTTGCCCGCGTCGCCGCTACGCTCGGCGGCGAAGCCGGCGCCATAAAGGGTGTTCAACCGGTTGGGGCTGGCGGCGAGTACGGCTTCGAACGCCTGCAGCGCCTCGGCATTCCGACCCGCGGCGAGCAGCAGATCGCCGAGTAGATCGCCGGCCGGAAGCACCTCGCCCGGTGTGACCGCCTCCTTGTCGGTGGACGTCTCGAGGGCCACCGCACGCTGCAGCAAGGCGATGGCTTCGTCCGGATGCTGCGGATCGAACGCCAGCCAGGCACGGATCGCGAGGACCTGGGTTTCGGCCTGCGAACTCCAATACGAGACCCGGTTGGTGGCGGCGAGCCGGCTTTGGAGCGTCTCCAACTCGTGGAGCTCGCGCCGCGCGGCATCGAGGTCTCCGCTGCGGGCCGCGCCGAGGCCGCGGGCGAAGCGGACGATGGATTCACATTGTGGATACGCATCTTTCCACGGGAAGGACGCGGGCGCCTCCAGCGGAAGCGCCGCAGCCTCGCCCCACGCCTGCCGCTCGAGGGCGACGCGCGCCGGAATCGCGGCGAACGCGAACGCCATCTGCGTCGTCTGCGCGGGCGCATACGGTCCCTTCAAGGCGAGGATCTGCCGGCGCACCGCGTCAGCCTCCCGATATTGGCCGCGTTGGAGGTAGGCGTAGACGAGATAGTCGAGGGCGTGGGGATAGTGCCCGTTCAAGGCTCCGGCGGCGTCGCCGAGTTTCCGCGCCGCTTCCGCGGAGCGCAGGTTGAACTCGATGGATTTCTCCCACAGGCCGCGACGCGTGAAGATGTGCGTGGGCATGTGCAGCGCGTGGGGCACCTCCGGCGCCATGCCGGCGTAGGCGTCGCAGATCTCCAGCGCGCGGCCGGCCAGCAGGGGCGAGTCGAAGGCATGGATCTTGTAGTGGAGCGCACCGGGGTGACCGGGCAGACGGGCGAGCACCCGTTGGAGCCGGTTGGCGGCCTCGAGCTGCATCCGATACGACCGGTCCTTGGTGGCGAAGCGTGCCGGCGCGAGATGGTAGAGCGCGCTGAAGGCGAGCGCGTCCAAGTCATCTGGATACTGATCCGCGAGCGCGCTCCAGGCCTCGTCGAGCCGGAGCAACCCGGCGGGGTGATCTCCGGCGTTTGGGCGATCGAAATAGCGGTCGAGCACCTCGAGGTAGGCGCGTTCCCGGGGTGTGGCCGGCGGACAGGCGAGGCCCTGCTGGATGTAGCCGGCGCCGAGTTTCAGCTCGGCGTCGGTCGGAGCGTCGGGCCAAAGCGGATGAATGAGGGCCATGGCGCGACCCCAATAGGCGAGGGCGCAGGCGGGATCGGCAGCGGCCGCCGCCGCGAAGGCGCGGTCCGCCTCCAGATACATCATGTGATGCACCAGCTTCACGCCGCGAACGACCTGCTCGCAGGCTTCGGGCTTGCCGGTGACCGCAAACTGAATCGTGCCGAGCTCGTCGGCATGGTCGTCGACGGCGCTCACGAGCGGGAGGGAAACACTGACGAAGAGCCAGAACGCGGAGAGGAGCGCGGCGGATTTCATCGCAGGGCGGGTTGGGCCAAGGGCCGTGGTTCGGGGGCAGACGCGACCCGGGATGTCGCGTCCAGGGAAGCGGCGATTTTCCCGCGCGACGGCACACGCTGCAATCAGGCGGCGTGGCCGCCGGCGACACGGTGAATTCCCGAGGCGAGGGCGGTCGGGCTTCGCGGCCACGGTTTCGCGCAGCTTGCGAATGGCCAAAGGCGCTTACGCTTCTGGCCTGAACTGATCTTTTTCCGCCATGCCGACGCTCTCCGATTATTCCCAGCTCATCGACCCCTTGCGCGATCAGTGCCCGGTGCGCGCTGCCATCGATGTCGTGCGCGGCCGCTGCGATTGGCGCGCCGATGTATAACTTTGGCCTGCCGGCGCAGCTGAAAGCGTATTTCGATCAGGTCGTGCGCGTGGGACGCACCTTTGCTTTCGATCCGGCGGCGGCCGATCCGTACCGGCCGATGCTCGTGGATCGACCGGTCGTGGTGATCACGTCTGCGGGCGACGGCGCCGTGCATCCAGGCGGCCCGCTGGCACACATGAATCACCTCGAGCCGCATCTGCGCACGCTGCTCGGTTTCATCGGACTCACGGACGTGCGGTTTGTGCGCGCCGGCTTCGACGAATATCAGGACGAACGCGCGCGGCGTTCGCTCAGCCGTGCCGAGGCAGAGATCGACCGCGTTGTGGAGGAACTTGCGGCGGTGCGGCTCGCCGTCTGAGCCCGCGTTTCGAGAGTCTCAGCCCGGAATTTCCGGATCGGTGAGCTGGGCGAGCAACGTGAGCGAATCCTGCCAGCCGAGGTAGCACGCCTCGGCGGGGATGACGGCCGGCACGCCTTCCTGGAGGATGTTCAGCTCGGTGCCGAACGGGGTCGCCCGCAGCGTGATGGTGACGTGAATCTCGCCGGGGAGATTGGGATCCTCGAACCGATCCGTAAAACGGATACGCTCGTTCGGAACAAGTTCGAGATAGGTGCCGCCGAACGAGTGGCTTTGGCCGGTGGTGAAATTGGTGAACGACATCCGGTAGGTGCCGCCGACGCGCGCGTCGACATGGTGGACTTTGCCGGTGAAGCCGTGCGGGGGCAGCCATTTCGCCTTGGCGTCGGCATCGAGGAACGCGCGATAGATGCGCTCGGGGGTTCCGCGCAGCACGCGGTGCAGGCGGATGGTGTGAGTGGCGGGAGCGGTGGACATGATGATCGAGGGTTTTGGTGAAGGCGGCGGGAACCCGGTGTTCCGGCCTCAACAGATCAACGATCCAACGCTACCACGCCGGACGCAGCGGCGGCGAATTTCCTTTTTCGGTCGCGGACATTCGGCTGCGGGGCGATTTCCGGATGGCCCCCGCCGCCGTCGCGCGGGAAACTGGCCGGATGCAATTACAGCCGATCCTCACGGAAGCCGCCGCGATCGCTCGGGGTGCGGGCGAGATCGTCCGGCAGCACTTTGCGGCGCCGACGCCCACGAAACTCAAAACGAGCCGCATCGACATCGTGACGGCCGCCGACACGGAGGCGGAAGCCTATATCGTGCGGGAGCTGCGACGACGGTTTCCGGACCACCACATCGTGGGGGAGGAAGGCGGCGGCCAAGGGGCGCCGGCGGCCGAGGCGCCGTATCACTGGTTCGTGGATCCGATCGACGGCACGGTGAATTTCGCGAGCAAACTTCCGTATTTCTGCACCAGCATCGCCCTCGCCACGCCGGATCGCCAGCCGCTGCTGGGCGTGGTCTACGATCCCACGCGGGACGAGTTGTTCACCGCCTTGAAGGGAGAAGGGGCCTTCCTGAACGGCGATCCGCTGCGGGTGACGGACACCGCGGAGCTGATCGATGCGGTGATTGCGAGCGGTTTTCCGTACGACAAGCACACGAATCCCGACAACAACCTGAAGGAGTGGGCGGCGTTTCTCCGTCGCATCCGGGGCGAACGGCGGCTCGGCTCGGCGGCGCTTGATCTTTGTTATGTGGCCGCGGGCCGGCTCGACGGTTATTGGGAAAAGGACCTAAAGCCCTACGACGCGATGGCGGGGATGCTGATCCTCCGCGAAGCGGGCGGGATCGTGACCGATTATGCGGGCGAGCCGAATCCGCAGCGCGAGGACCGCGGCCGCTATGTCGGCAGCAACGGTCGCCTCCACGCCGCGATGCTGCAGGTGCTGCAGGGCGACTGAGAGGGCGGCGGCCGGGTTGCCGATTGCCGGCGATCGATGCGTGTATTCAGGCACTAATGACAATCTAGTGCAAAGACGCATTGCCTTTGACGTGCGAATCTTTAGCATGAGCGCCCGGGTTCGCGGTGCATAGCGCCCGCGGACCCGCCGCTTCCATGATCACTCCGATTCATTCCCCGGCCGCTGGCCGCGCTTTCATTTCGGGCCTCGTCTTTCTGCTCGCACTGGCCGCTGGAAATATCGCTTTGGCGCAAACCAACGTTAAGTCCGGTTTCGGCACCGTCGTGCTGGAAAACCAAAACCATCCCAACGGCAACGTCTACGATCAGGTGTTGATGACGGGCCCCACGGTGACGATTGCCGCCGATCCGGGACAGGTGGTGCGGGTGTCGTTTCTCGACGAAAACGAGGACATCGTGCAGGTGGAGTTTGCCGGCGCGGGGTCGGTGACGGTGGAGCTGGATCCGGACACGTATCGCGGCGCCGCGCTCCCGGCCAGATACAACCAGAACGTGCGTTACGTGCAGGGGCGTCCGACGATTCGCGTGCAGAATGCCACCGCCGACAGTTTTCTCACGGTTTTCTCCGTGGGCCGGGCCAATGCGGTCAATCCGACACTCTTCCCCGCCGGCATGACCTACGATGCGATGGCGGACGTCCGGCTGATCGAAGTCCATGGCGCCGAGATGGGCGCAATCCTGACAGGCAATGTGCGCTACGGTGCTCCCGACGGCGCCACCGGCATCCAAGCTCCGGATACGGCGGTGCGGCATCGCGTGGTGGTAGGCGAGCTGACGGCCGGCAACCTCGCCGTTCCGCTGCTTCGCCTCGGCAGCGGGTCGCCGCTGCAGTGGGACGGCGGTGCCGTGCTCGTGGCGGGCGGGCGTTTGCTCCAGGGCAACCGCACCCCGATCGATGTCGGCTCCGGCGCCGGCACGCCGCTGACGGCGATTCGCAGCGTAGCGGGGCGGAAATCGAACGACGAGATGCTGCCGGCGGCGGCCCTGCAGGCACAGTTTGCCAGCCGCAACGCCGGCGGCGTGCTGGTCAACGGCATCGCGCAGCCGACGCGCGGCTACGTGCCGGAGTCGTTCGACGAACTTTTGGCGGAGGCGGGCTTTGAAGCGTTCGATTTCGGGGCGGGCACCTCCACCCGATTTTCCGGCGGCAACAACGGCACCTATACGGTGACGGGCGACACCTGGGTCGAAGGCGACGCGGTGCACTTCGTCGTGTCCGGCAGCTACAGCTACAGTGCCGGCGGCGCCAATCGAAATGTCATGACGTTCAGCGTGACGTTCGACCGGGTCTACCTGCGATCCGGGGGCGTGGTCTTCGACGACACGGTGCAGCACATGGCTGAACTCGTTGAGGAGGTGCTGCCGGCGCGCATCACGGCCGTGGCGGATTTCGCCTCCGCGGTCAGCGGGACCGCCACGATGACGGTGCGCTACACGGACGGCAGCCAGGACGTCGCAGGCGGAGTTTTCGACCTCGATCGCGAACTCGATTTCCAATTCCTCTAGATCCGCTTCACGCGCGGCGCCGAGGTCCGCTCACGTGCCGGTTAGTTTCCAGCGAACGTAGATGTCTTCTACTTTCGCGCGGGCCCACGGTGTTTTGCGGAGAAATTTCAAACTCGAGCTGACGCTGGGCTCGAAGAGAAAACAGCGGATCGGCACCCGCCGGCCGAGTTCCTCCCAACCGAACTGCGCGGCCAGTTCGGTCACCAGACGCTCGAGCGTGACACCATGGAGAGGATCTTGGGAAGGCGCCGGGCACACGGCGCCACGGTGGGGTGGCGGACGCGCAAATTCAAGCGGCAGTGTCGGGCGGGCTCACCAGACCCTGCCGTGCGCACCGCGCGAGGGCGCGTGGGGCGGAGCCGGAAGATCCCTCCTTACGACGCCCGAAGCCGGCGAAGGATCTCGGGATGCGTCGATGGCATGGAAGGAAGCGGCGGTTTTGATCACGCACCCCACCGCATTGAGTCGCGCGTGCCGTTTCCGTGCAGGCCGTGATCCCATTCGCCGGGTCTTCGCTTCGCGCCACCAGGAGCAGCGCTCCCGGCTGCGCCGCTATTTTTTTGGAGCCGCCTTCGGCGGTGCTTTCTCAAGCGCCTTCAGCCGTTCCGCCAGAGCGGCGATCTCCGTGAGTTCGCCCATCCGGGTGTTTCGTTGTTTTTGTTTCTCGTCTTCGTAGAGGGCCATCGCCTCCGGCGCATTGGGCGCCCAGCCGCCGAGCGGGTTGTTGATTAGGGTCGCGATCGCCGCGAGCGGTCCGAGCGTTTTCTGATAGATCGGCGCGAGGTAGCGCTTTTTCGCGTATTCAAGTTTTCCCTTCGGCGTGAGCATTTCGTCATCCGTCAGCGGCACGCCTTTCTCCGTGACCTGATAGCGCGGCAGCCGCACCACGCCCGGCGGAGCGTCGCCAAACAAGTCGGCGCGTCGTTTTTCCTCCGCGGCGACGGCCGCGTCGTGCGCTTGTTGATCGAATTTGAAACCGAGCCGGGCGATCGACGGGCTCTGTTCTTCGTCTGCGGCGCGAACCGGAAGGCCCAGCGTCGCGCCAATCAGGGTGAGCCGCACGGCACCGGCGAACATCACGACGTGCGCAGACGGGAGGGCGGCAGGATCACGCATGGGCGGGAGCGGCGACGAGCGATTCTCGTGCGACCGCACCCCACGGGCAAGGATCCGGTGAAAGACCGGATCGCTCCCTTCCGATTGTGATCAACTCGCCCGGCCAATCCAGAGTGTCATATAATGTATGACACTACCAATGCCCTGGGCGCCTAGAGATTGACCGCGGTCATCGATTGCGCGGGATAGCGTTCACCGGCCGTCGCTCCGAAGGGCAGGACGGCATCGATCTCGCGCAGGTCGTCGGCGCTCAAGCTCACGTCCCGCGCCCCGAGGTTCTCGTCGAGATACTTGATCCGCTTCGTGCCGGGAATCGGCACGATGTCGTCGCCGCGAGCCAGCACCCAGGCGAGGGCCAGCTGGCTGGGCGAGCAGCGCTTGCGGCGCGCGAGGTCTTCGATCTTGCGCACGAGATCGAGGTTCTTCTGAAAATTCTCGCCCTGAAACCGCGGCGAATTCCGGCGATAGTCGTCCGCCGGCAGGTCTTCCAGACGCTTGAATTGACCGGTCAGGAAACCGCGGCCGAGCGGACTGTAGGCGACGAAGCCAATTCCCAGTTCTCGCACGGTGGGAAGCACCTCTGCCTCGGGATCGCGGCTCCACAAGGAGTATTCCGTTTGGAGGGCTGCGATCGGATGCACCTTCGCGGCGCGGCGGATCGTGGCCGGCGCGGCTTCGGACAGGCCCAGGTGGCGGACCTTTCCCGCGCGCACGAGCTCGGCCATCGCGCCGACCGTGTCCTCGATCGGAACCTTTGGATCGACGCGATGCTGGTAATAAAGATCGATCGTATCCATTTTCAGGCGACGCAAGCTGGCTTCGCAGCAGGCGCGCACGTAGTCGGGATCGCCGCGCACGCCGAGAAACTCGCCCTGAGGGCCGCGGACGTTGCCGAATTTGGTGGCGAGCACCACGTGGTCGCGCCGGCCGGCGATCGCGCGACCGACGAGCTCTTCGTTGCGGCCGACGCCATACATGTCGGCGGTGTCGAGGAAGTTTCCACCGGCGTCGAGGTAGTGGTGGATGACGCGGATCGACTCCGCTTCGTTCATCTGACCGGGAGCGTAGAACTCGCTCATGCCCATGCAGCCGAGACCGATTGCGGCGACTTCCGGCCCGTTTGCGCCGAGGCGGCGGCGTTTGATCGAGGAGTGCGTTGCCATGACGGAAAAGAGAGGGGGCTCTGTCGGGGGTTCAAGCGGTCGGCCGCGATTTGTTCACGGCAGGATCTCGGGCGAAACTTGCCACCGCACGGCCCAGGCGCCGTCGGTTTTCTCGAGCGCGAGCACCGCGGCTTTCTTTAAAATAAAACGCGCCGGCTCCGTCTCGCCGGCGACGAGCAGCGACGCGAGCGCGCTCAGGTGCGGCTCGTGGCCGATCACGGCGAGCGGTCGCGTGCGGTTGCGCAATTGTTCCGCGACGATGGCGGGGTCGTCGTCGCCCTCGAGTCCTGCGACCTCGAGTTGCCTGGCGTCGAGTTCGAGCGCCGCGACCAGGAGCTGGGCCGTCTCCACCGAGCGGGCCAGTGGACTGTGCCAGACCTCGGCCGTTTGGAATGCCTCCGTGCCGCGCAGAAATGCCGCGAGCGCGGCGACCTGTTTGCGACCTCGCCGGCTCAGCGGACGGGCGGGATCCTCCTCGGCGCTGAGCGCGTGCGCATGGCGAACGAGATAAAGGGACATGGCGCAGTCTAGGCGCGCGGGCGCCTTCGGCAAATCGGCCCCCGGGGCGGACACCGGGGCCCGAATCAGGGTCTCCCGGTTTTGCCATCGACGGAAGACGTTGATTAGACGGAGGCATGAAGTTCGCCGCCGTCTCTCCGCCCGATGCGGTGTCGGCGCCGGAAACCGTTCAGCTGCTGTGGACCGCCGGGTGGGATTCGACTTACCGGCTGCTCGACCTGGTCGTGAGGCAGCAGCGGTCGGTGCAGCCGCATTATCTCGTGGATCCCGAGCGTGCCGGCGCGTTGTCCGAGTTACGGGCGATGCGGCTGATCCGCCGACAGGTGGCGGAAGATTATCCGGGGAGCGACGAATTGATCTTGCCCACGCGTTTGACGCTCTTGGACGCACTTGCGCCCGACCGGCACGTCACCGATTCCCTCGCGCGACTGAGGATCCGCGGCCACCTCGGGTTGCAATACGACGGGCTGGCGCGCTACCGGCGTCAGTTTGCGGTGCGCGGACTCGAGTTGTGCATTCATGCGGACGATCGCGCGGAAGCGTTTGTTCGCTCCGAGATCGAGCAGGTGTTCACGCCGGATGGAAGCGGCTACTGGCGGGTGCCGGCGGACGCGAGCGATACGGATCTGGGCCTCTTTGCCGGGTTTCGTTTTCCGCTGCTCGACCTCACGAAAACCGAGATGCGGCGTCGTGCGCGTGCCGCCGGCTTCGAGCGAATCATGAATCTGACCTGGTTCTGCCACACCCCGCGCCGCGGGCAGCCTTGTGGGACCTGCAATCCCTGCCGCTACGCGATCGCCGAGGGGATGGCGGACCGGCTGCCCGTGCGCGCGCTGCTGCGGCACCGAGTATATCCGGCCTTGCGCATGGTGCGTCGCGCGTGGGCGCCCGGCCGCCGCTTGGCGGTGAACCTTGCCCGCCGGTGGCTGACAATCTGTCGATGAGTGCCGCCAAACGCGAGCGCGCGTTGCGGACGGCTGCGACGGCGCCGAAAGCCGAAAACGGTCGTGTCTTTGTCCTGCAACGTCGTTTGGATCGCGAGGTGACTCCAACTTCCGCTGCGAATCCGGCCACGGCCTACAAGAAGATCCCGATGGGATTGAACAAGAAGATCGCGCTCGTCGCGCACGACAACATGAAGCGCGACCTTGTCGAGTGGGCGAAGTTCAACCGCGATTTGCTCGCGCATCACAAAGTCTACGCGACCGGCACGACGGGCGCGCTGCTCGAACGCGAGCTCGGCTTTCCGATCATCAAGCTGCAGAGCGGCCCGCTCGGCGGCGACCAGCAGATCGGGGCGAAGATCGTCGAGGGCGAGATCGATTTCCTGATCTTCTTCTGGGATCCGCTCGAGCAGCAGCCGCACGATCCGGATGTGAAAGCGCTCCTGCGCATGGCAGTGGTGTGGAACATCCCCACGGCGTGCGACCGCGCGACGGCGGATTTCGTGATTTCGTCGCCGCTGATGGACAAGGAATACGACCGGCTGATTCCGGACTACGACGTCTATCGCAAACGGAAAGTCCCCGGCGTGGAAACGCCCCCGCTCCCCATCGCCGGTTTGACCGGCACGCGGAAAACGCCGGCTTAACCTTCGCACCGCGGCGAAGAGACCGCGACTACGGTTACAGCCTTCGCCGCCGAAACAGACCCTATGGGAGTGTCATATAATGTATGACACCTTCCCCGTGGTAACCCATCTCTGCGGCAGGCGATTTTCGCACCCAACGAAAATCCGGCCGGCAGGTGCCAGGTGGTTTATCCTGGTGCTTCCAACTGCCCTTGATCGTGGCGCGCCGGGAAAAGTGTCATACATTATATGACACTCTGGATTGGAGGTCGGGGAGGGAGCTCGCGCGTTGAAATGGGGGGTGGGGAGCGCGAAGCGGGGCGAGGAAAGGCGGAGAAGGCGAGGGGCTGGAGGAACGCGGGTGCAAAAAAAGACGCGGCGCGCTGGGCGCCGCGTCGTGGGAACTTGGTTACGCGGAGACGGGCCGCGGCAGGTCTTCGCTCGGTCAGGCTTTCGCGAGCGCCTGCTCGAGATCGGCCTGGAGGTCGGCGAAATCCTCGATGCCGACGGAGAGGCGGACGTAGTCGGCCGACACGCCGGCGGCCTTGTGTTCCTCGGCCGTGAGCTGGCTGTGCGTCGTGCTCGCCGGATGAATCGCGAGCGACTTCGCGTCGCCGATATTCGCGAGATGCGAGAACAGCTTGAGCGACTCGATCAGCTTGCGCCCGGCGTCGTAGCCGCCCTTGAGACCGAAACCGAGCAGGCCGCCGAAGCCGCCGCTCAAATACTTCTTCGCCGCCGCGTGGTTGGGGCTGTTCTTGAGGCCGGGGTAGTTGACCCACGCCACCTTCGAATGCGACTCGAGGTATTCGGCGACCTTGAGCGTGTTGGCGCAGATGCGGTCCATGCGCAGGTGCAGCGTTTCGATGCCTTGCAGGCCGGTCCACGCGTTGAACGGCGAGATGCACGCGCCGATGTCGCGGAGGAGTTGCAGGCGCATCTTGAGAATGTAGGCGACGTTCGCTCCGCCGGCGGGCGGGAAGCTCTTGAACGCGTCCCAGTGCACCAGGCCGTGATAGCTGGCGTCGGGCTGCGTGAAGCCGGGGAACTTGCCGTTGCCCCAGTCGAAATTGCCGCCGTCGACGACCACGCCGCCGATCGAGGTGCCGTGACCGCCGATGTATTTCGTGGTCGAATGCACGACGATATTCGCGCCCCATTCGAACGGCCGGTTGAGGTAGGGCGTGAGGCAGGTGTTGTCGATGATGAGCGGGACGCCGGCTTCGCGCGCGATCTTCGCGACTTCCTCAAACGGGAAAATGTTAAGCGCGGGATTGCCGAGACCTTCGCCGTAGAACGCCTTAGTGTTCGGCTTCAACGCGCGCTTGAAGGCGTCGGGATCCTGGGCGTCGACGAACGAAACCTCGATGCCGAGCTTCGGCAGGGTGTGGTGAAACAGGTTGTAGGTGCCGCCGTAGAGTTGCGCGACGGATACGAGGTGATCGCCCGCGCCGGCGAGGTTGAGGATGGCGTCGGTGATCGCGGCCTGGCCGGACGCGTGCGCCAGTGCGCCGCTGCCGCCCTCGAGCGCGGCGAGGCGCTGTTCGAAGACGTCGGTCGTCGGATTCATGATCCGCGTGTAGATGTTGCCGAGCTCCTTCAGCGCGAAAAGGTTCGCGGCGTGCTCGGTATCGCGGAAAACGTAACTGGTCGTCTGATACAGCGGAACGGCGCGCGAGCCGGTGGTGGGATCCGGCTGCTGGCCGGCGTGGAGGGCTTTGGTTCCGAAACCTTGCTTGTTCATGGGAAGGGTCTTTCGAGTTTCGCGGGTGAACGTTCAGGCAAGACGCCAGGCGCGGCGCGTCAAGCCCGGTGACCGCGGAGGAAACTACGCGCCGCTTACTTGCGGGGCGGTACGTCAAGAAGGCCGAACAGCTTCTCCGCCTGCTGGCGACGGATCACGATGTCGGCGAGCAGGGTTTCGTTGGCGCGCCAGAACGACGCGCCCTTGCCGGAGACCGCGAGCTCGCTGACGTCGTTGACGTCCTTGCCGCTGCGATAAGAGACCAGCTCGCTCACGGGCGCGGCGGAGAGAGAGAACATCAGCTTCTTGCGCGTGCCGAGCGCGTCGGCGAGATCGGTGAGATCGAAGAGCAGCGAGCGGTAGCTCGGGTCGGGCTTGTAGTTGTGCACCGATTCGAGGACCTCGGTGTGGATCTGGACCATGAGATCGTCGACCTTGGTCTCGTCCGCGGGACTCTTGGCCTTCTCGTAAAACTCCAGGAAGTAGTCGCGCACGGGGTGGCCGAGGTCGTCGGTGACGCGCGCGGCGAGATTCTGGTAGGTGTGATATTTCTCGTCCTTCGGATTCGGTGGCAGCGTCGCGGCGGTGAGCGCGTCGCATTCGGCGGAGAACGCCGCATAGTCGTCGGGGGTCTGCAGCTGGAGAAAGCGCGCGATGGTGCGGCCGAGCGGCTTGGTGCCAGTCTCCGGATTCTTGATACTGGTGTGGTCGCGATCGGGAAATACGCCGAAGGCGATGGGCT
This sequence comes from Opitutus sp. sgz309028, assembly GCF_059821195.1. NCBI lineage: Bacteria > Pseudomonadati > Verrucomicrobiota > Opitutia > Opitutales > Opitutaceae > Opitutus > Opitutus sp. sgz309028. Next base: position 65,954 of record NZ_JCAMRR010000002.1, read on the forward strand.
GCGCGGTGCGCGGCCAGGGTTGCACCACGGTGGTGTCGTCGCGTCCGCCGAAGAGCGCGGTGAGGCCGGTGGCATTGAGGTTGGCGGTGCACACGTAGACGGTGCCGTCGCCGCCGTTCTCGTCGGAAAGCTTGCGCAGGCCGGTGCCGTAGGGTTTCGAGCCCACGAGGACGGCGGCCATGCAGATCGTGGGATCGTAGAACGAGCGGGGCCCGAAGAGGTCGCGGCGCGCGAGCTGCCACGTGTAGGAAGAACCCATCTCGAGTGCGTCGAGGACGGCGCGGCCGGATTCGAAGCCGCTCTTCCAGCCCTTGACGATGCGGCCGACCATCGTCTTGCCCATGGCGGCGAGGGGGGAGCCGAAGTTGGCCGGGGCGAGCATCAGGTAGCGGCGGACCGGACACGGACGGTTCTGCTCGAGATAAAAACGCGTGAGCCATTCGCGGGCGACGAGGCTGCCGGTCGAGTGGACGACGAGGTTGAGATCGCCGGGGCCGTGCGGGATTTTCCGCGCGTCGAGCACCGTTTCGAACGCGGCGGCGAGGTCCTCGATGGTGACGCTGTCCTCGAGCGTGAGGTAGTTGCCGAGGCGGATCGAGATGACGTCCATGCCCTGGTCCTCGAGGAACCGGGCGAGGTTGACGAAGTTGCTGCCCTCGTCGCTGTAGCCGTGGAGGATGATCGTCGTGGCCATGCGCGCCGAGCGTAGCAGGATCTCCGATGCCCGCCATCAGGTGGCGGCCTGACGCTGTGCGCTGGTGGCGATCGGGACGATCGCCGCTACCTCGAGAGCGGTGGCAGGCTCTCGCCCGCCAACGCTCAACCCGCAATCCTCAACCCTCCTCCGGCACGAGCACGAGTTTGCCGATGTGCTGGCTGCTTTCCATCAGGCGATGAGCGTCGGCGGCGTCACGGAACGAAAACACGCGGTGAACATTCGCGCGCACGCGGCCGGATTCGAGCAACGGCCACACCTCGCGTTCGAGCTCGGCGGCGAGCGCGGCTTTGAACGCCGTCTCGCGGCTGCGGAGCGTGCTGCCGGTGATGGTGAGTCGCTGCGCCATCACCTGCATGAGATTCACTTCCACTTTCGCGCCTTTCGCGGTGTTGATGAACACGAGCCGGCCCTCGGGGCGGAGCAGCTTGAGATTTTTCGCGACGTAGTCGCCGCCGATCATGTCGAGAATCACATCGATGCCGACGCCCTTGAGCGCGGTTTCGAAATCCTCGGTCTTGTAATTGATGCCGCGTTCCGCGCCGGCGGCTTCGCACGCGCGACATTTTTCGTCGCTGCCGGCGGTGGCGAAGACGCGCGCTCCGAACGCGCTCGCGAGCTGGATCGCGGCCATGCCGATGCCGCTGGTGCCCCCGTGCACGAGGAAGGTTTCGCCGCGCTGGAGTCGTCCGCGCTGAAACACGTTGGACCAGACGGTGAACAACGCTTCCGGCAGCGCGCCGGCATCGGTGAACGAAAATCCTTTCGGCACGGGCAGGCAGTGGGACGCGTTCACCGCGACGAGTTCGGCGTAGCCGCCGCCGGCGAGAAGCGCGCACACGGCATCGCCGACGCGCCAGCGGGTGACCGCGGCACCGCAGGCTTGGACGATGCCGGCGACCTCGAGCCCGGGGATGTCGGCGGGCACGCCCGGAGGCGCGGGATAGTGGCCTTTGCGCTGGATCACATCGGCACGGTTGACGCCGGCGGCCTTCACGCGGATCAGCACGTCGTCGACGCCGAACGCGGGCTCGGGGCGTTCCGCGAGTGTGAGCGCCTCGGCGGGACCGGGTTGGGCAATCGTCACAGCTTTCATGCCGGCCAAGGAACCCGCGGTGGCGGTTGGGCGCAACAGGCTTTCGGCGCGGCGCGTGCGGTGAGAAGCGAGACGCGCCGGGCACAGCAGCGAACCAAATAGCGTTCGCTTACGAAGAATCGGTCGCGGTCGAGGGCTCCTGCGAGCGGATGAAGACCAGCAGGAGCCGGCGATTGTAGATCGGCACCGTCGAGGCGTGAATCGTCACGGGCGAGCGCCGGCCGGAAGGCAGTTCGACTTCGGCGCTCAGCCGGATCGGCGTCTCGTGATGACTCTGGGTGCCGCCGAGCAAGGTGCGAAACACAGCCGCGGGCAAAAACTGGCTCAGCCGCAGGCCGAGCACGCCGGCGCGATCGAGATTCAGGAGCTGTTCGCCGCGCCGGTTGACATCGATGATGCGACCGTTGGCGTCGGCCAGATAGGCGGCGTCGGGCAGATGTTCGAACAGGCAGCGGTATTTGTATTCGGACTGCCGCAGGTCCTCCTCTGCGCGGTGGGCGGCAGCGCGTAGTTTCTTTTCTTCGACAGCCTGGATGACGGCGGGCCCCAGACGGCCGAGCCGGTCTTTCAACAGGTAGTCGTCGGCGCCACTCTTGACGGCTTCGACGGCGATCTCCTCGCCGATGGAGCCGGAGACGATGATGAACGGAATGTCGAGGTTGCGCTGCTGGAGCAGGCGCAGCGCCTCCGGGGCGCTGAAGGCCGGCAGCGCGTAATCGCACAGGATGACGTCGGGTGCGGTGGCGAGCTCGCGCATGAAGTCCGGCGCGGTTTCGACCCGCGTGACGGAGACGAGCATCAGGCCGGCGTGCTCGAGTTCGGAAATCATCAGCTCGGCATCGAGCGCTTGATCTTCGACGAGGAGGACGCGCAACGGCGCGGCGACGGCGGAGGAAGGTGCCATAAATCGATCGGGCCTTGCAGACACGATCTTCGTTGGGCGGAGCCACGATCCAAGTCGTGGATACACCGGGAATTTTACCCAATCCTATTTCAGGCCGAACGAATCGTTCGTGATGAAGAACACGTCGTCCGGGTTCACACTGTATTTTGACCCGTTCTTTACCGTGATCTCCAGGATTCCCCCGGCGGAGCGGAGGTCCGTGACACCATAGATGACAAATTGTTTTTCTCCTTTCTGAAGCACGACCGCGGTGCGGTCGCTCGCGAGTTTTTTGAAAACTTGCTCGTGGCCGCGCGCGAGTTCGACCAGCGCCGCGGAATCGGCGGCGGCGGCCGACGCCGGTGCGGCGGAGGTAAACAAAAGAAGCAGGCAGAGGCAGAGGGAGGTTTTCATCGGTAGCAGCGAGGTTCTGATCTTGGACCCCGCGGGGATCGCAAGGAATCGGGGAACGGGGCGCGTCGGCGCCTGCGGGTTTTGCCGATGCATGCGGAGAAAATGCGGATCGCGCGGCGTTCCGGCGCGACGCATGTGCGCGTGCTGCGAAAAGATGTCGGAAAGGCTTGAGGGCAATGACGACGATTTTTGATGCTTCCGCGCGCGCCGTGCGAAGCTGATGCTAAAGATATGTAACGGCGTGCAGCCCCATTCCCCATGACGATTACATCCCTGTTTTCCGCCCGCGCGGCCGGCGTGCTCGGCGGGTTTCTGATCCTTGCCTCCCTAGCCGGGGCCGCGGTCGCGGTGCCGTCACTGCAATCTCCGAATGGCAACATCGTCGTCGCGGTCCGCGTCGACGATCACCTCAGCTACGACCTCGACGTGGAGGAGAAGCCGATTCTGCGCGAGGCGCGACTCAGTCTGCGACTGGAGGGGCGCGAATTGGGGCGGAATCCGAAGCTGACGCGAACGGCCACGCGGGTGCATGACGAAACGCTGCGACCGGTCGTGCGTCAGAAAGCGGCGACGCTGCGCGATCGCTACAACGAACTGCGGCTCGAATTCGAGGGTGGCTACGCGGTGGTGTTTCGCGCCTACGACGAAGGCGTCGCGTATCGCTGGGAGACGTCGTGGTCGCAGGCGGAGGTGAAGGTGATCGGCGAGGAGGCGGCGTTCAATTTCACCGGCGATCATTTTGTCTACTATCCCGAGGAGCAGAGCTTTTACTCGCACAACGAGCGGCTTTTCCAGCCGCGGGCGCTCGGCGATCTGTCGGCCGGCAACCTCGCGAGTATTCCGGCGGTCGTCGATGCAGGTGGCGTCAAGATCGCGATCGCCGACGCGGCGGTGGAGGACTATCCCGGACTGTGGTTGCGCGGCACGTCGGGCAATGGCCTGGCGGCGGCGTTTCCGCCGTATCCACTCAAGGAGGACCAGAAGAGCGATCGCGACGTGGTGGTGACGCAGGCGGCGGATTACATTGCGGTGACGAAAGGCACGCGCGCGTATCCCTGGCGTGTGCTTGGCGTGGCGACGAAGGACGCCGATCTGATCACGAATTCGCTCGTTTACCTGCTCGCGGAACCCTCGCGCATCGCCGATCCCTCGTGGATCAAACCCGGCAAAGTCGCGTGGGACTGGTGGAACGCGAACAACCTGTTCGGCGTGGATTTCAAGACCGGGGTGAACAACGCGACGTATCGCGCCTACATCGATTTCGCGTCGGCGCACGGGCTCGACTACATCATTCTGGACGAAGGCTGGTATAAGCTGGGCAACGTGCTCGACGTCGTGCCGGAGATCGATGTGCCGGCGCTCGTGGCCTACGGCAGGGAAAAGAACGTGGGCGTCATTCTCTGGGTGGTGTGGAAGACGCTCGACGACCGGCTCGAGGCGGCGCTCGACCAGTTTCAGCAGTGGGGCGTGCGCGGCATCAAGGTCGATTTCATGCAGCGCGACGACCAGAAGATGATGGCGTATTATCACCGCGTGAGCGCGGAGGCGGCGAAGCGGCATCTCCTCGTCGATTTTCACGGCGCGATCCGGCCGGCGCAGCTCACGCGCACGTGGCCGAATCTGATCACGGCGGAGGGCGTGCGCGGCCTCGAGTGGAACAAGTGGAGCAGCCACATCACGCCGGAGCACGACGCCACGCTGCCGTTTACGCGCATGTTTGTCGGCCCGCTGGATTACACGCCGGGCGCGACGAGGAATGCGAATCGCGTCGGCTTCGCGTCGAACTTCGCGCGGCCGTCGAGCCAGGGGACGCGTTGCCACCAGCTGGGGCTGTATGTGGTATTCGAAAGTCCGCTACAGATGCTCGCGGACTCGCCGTCGCATTACCAGCGGCAGGCGGACATGATGGATTTCCTCGGAGCGGTGCCGTCGGTGTGGGACGAGACGAAGGTGCTCGCTGCGCGGATCGCGGATTACGCGCTCGTCGCGCGGCGCAGCGGCGAGGAATGGTTTGTCGGCGCGATCACCGATTGGGAGGCGCGCGAGCTGGAGCTCGATCTGTCGTTCCTGCCCGCGGGCAAGTTCGTGCTCGACGAATACCGCGACGGCGTGAATGCGGATCGATATGCGGAGGATTACGTGCGCGAGCAGCGCAGCGTCACGAATGCGACCAAGCTCAAGCTGAAGCTCGCGGAAGGCGGCGGCTGGGCGGCGCGGATTCGTCGCGAATAGGCGGTGCGGGAACGTGGCGGTGGGGTCAGGCCGCGCCGGCCAGCCATCGCCACACTTCGGTGAAAACCCAGGCGGTGAGCGCCGCGGCGGCGACGAGCAACGCGAGCAGGAATAGGCCGAACACCGCGAGCAGCACCACGATCCCGCGGGTGGAGCGCGGCGGCGCGCCGGGCCGGTAGTGGCGTTCGACGAGCTGGAGGTTGCGGACGTTGGCCTGCCAGAAAAAATCGAAGAGATCGCCGGCGACCGGGATCGTGCCGACGAGTGCTTCGAAACCGATGTTGGCCAGCATGCGCGCGAGCACCGGCCAGGAAAGGCCGAGCTGCATCGCCTCGTGGACGATATAAAGCGAAAGGCCGGCGCCGGCCCAATCGCCCAGCCCCGGGATCAGTCCCAGGAGCGGATCGAGGCCGAAGCGGCCCTTGTTTCCGACCGGAATGGAGCGGTCGAGCAGCCAGGCGAGCTTGCGCAAGCGGTTCAGCCGCCGGGCGGGATCGAGGGGAACGGAGGAAGCGGCGGCGCGCGGCATGCGGCGTTCACGACCGCCGGATACGTCGCGGGTTCGCCGGCGTGCGGACCGTCCGTTTGGCGACCGTCTCGACGGACTGCGGGCACGGCTGCTCCCTGTGGACCGCCCCGGCCCCTTTTTTTTCGTGAGCACCGACAACGTCATCCAGCTTTCCGTTTTCTTTGGCCTCAACGCCGCGATCGCGTTGATCACGTGGCTGCATTGCCGCAAGGCGAAGCGCTCCACCGATTCGGCGCGTGAGTATTTCCTCGCGAACGGCGGGCTCAACTGGGTGTTCATCGCGGGATCGATCACGCTGACGAACATCAACACCGACACGCTGCTCGGGATGAACGGCGCGCAGATGCTGCTCATCTCGCTGTGGGAGCTGTCGGGCGTCGCGGGCCTGCTGCTGCTCGCGAAGGTGTTCGTGCCGCTCTACTACAAATATAACTGCACGACCGTGACCGAGCTGCTCGAGCGGCGTTACAACGATCCTTACATCCGCGCGACGGTGGCGGTGATTTTCCTGGCCGGTTCGGTCTTCGTGTTCCTGCCCGTGATGCTTTACACGAGCTCGCTGGTGATGAAGACGATGTTCGGATTGCAGACGCCGATCATCGTGCTGTCGGCGGGCATCGCGGCGGTGGGCGCGGCGTATGCGATCTTCGGCGGACTGCGCGCGGTGGCGATTTCCGACACTTATGCCGGCGTGATCGTGCTCGGGATGGCGTTGCTTGTGACGGTGCTGTCGCTCAACGCGATCGATTGGGACTTTTCGGGCATTCCCGCGGAGCGGCTGACGCTGATCGGCGACAGCGCGTCGCCGATTCCGTGGACGACGCTGCTCACGGGCATGATTTTGACGCAGCTGTATTACTGGAGCACGAACCAGACGATCACGCAGCGGGCACTGGCGGCTCCGTCGATGCGCGAGGCGCAGCGCGGGGTCTTCGGAGCGCTCGCGATCCGGCTGTTGCTCATTCCGCCGATCGTGGCGATTCCCGGCGTCTGCGCCTACAAGCTCTACGGCAAACTCGGCGACGCCACTTATGGGACCCTGGTCGCGAACCTGCTGCCGCACTGGCTGCAAGGCGCGTTTGCGGCGGCGATGTTTGGCGCGGTGATGACCAGCTACAACTCGACGCTGAACTCGGCGGCGGCGCTCTATGTGTGCGACTTGCACCAGAAATTCGTGAACCGCGACGCCTCGATTCAGCGGTTGAGCGTGTGGCTGCAGGTAGGATTCGCGCTGCTGTCGATCGCGCTGGTGCCGCTCTACACCGGCGCGGATAGCATCATTCAGCTGATCCAGCAGGTGATGGGACTCTTCTCGATGCCGATTCTGTCGGCGTTCATCATCGGCCTGCTGTTCCGCAACATCGATGCGCGCGCGGTGATCGCGACGATCGTGTTCGGTGCGGGTTTTTACGCGCTCTTCGCCTTTGCGTGGCCGGCGCTGCACGCGAGCAATCCGTCATTTCCAGCGCCGTGGCACTTTCTGCATGCGATGGCGCTGACGGTCGCCGCGTGCATCGGCTTTGCGCTGGCGCTCAACCGGGTCGCATTCGGACGGCGCGCGAGTTTCGAGCCGGCGACGTTGGTCGCGGGCCGACTGTAACGATCAACGTGGCGCGAAGGCGTCCGTCGGCGGAGAGGAACCACGAAAGACACGAAACGCACGAAAACCGACGAAGCAGGCCCACGGAACACACAGAACACACGGAAATAATCCAGGCCGGATAGCTCCTGGAAATGGCAGCTTTCCGGCGCCGTTTTCCTTCCGTGTTTTCAGCGTGTTCCGTGGGCTTATCCGGATCGATTCAGTTTTCGTGGGTTTCGTGTCTTTCGTGGTTCCTGCTCAGAATTCCGATTTACGGGCGGGACAACGGACGATCGACTTTGGCGTGCTCGCCGAGATTGGAGGGGGGCTTGCCGGTGAGCGCGAGTTTCGCGAGGCCGTAAAGTTCGACCATCATGCCGGACGGCGAGTCCCAATATTCCGCGGCGTCGATCTCGACGCAGAGCAGTGCGAGGCGCGGATCGTCGGGGCCTGCCGGAAACCAGATCTTCGCCATCGGCGACCACAGCTCCGCGATTTTGGCGCGGTCATGAACCAGACGCGCGCGGCCGGAAATGGAAACGTAGTCCTGACGGCCGGTCGAGGCGTAGGAAAGGCCGACGCGTTGGTCGCCGGCGATCTCGTCGGTTTTCGGCGAGTCGTCGGCGGTGAAGAACCACAACTCGCCGGCGGTATAGTCGAACTGCAGGGTCGCCATCGGGCGGCTCCGCAAGGAACCGTCCGCCGCGGCGGTGGTGAACATCGCGATATTGATCGCGCCGATGAGTTCACGGAGTTTGTTCACCGTTTCGGCGCGGGCTTGTTGGGTCGGGGCGGGAGAGTTCATGAGCGAAGGAGTTCGCTCGCAAAGACCGCCGCGCGCGCGAACGGATCGCCGGGCGGGCGGTAGTTGGGGCGATCTCCGGTGGAAGACTGAGGACGGTCGGCTACGGGCGGGCGCGCCGGAGCCGGCGACGACGGAGGACGATGGCGGGGACCAGCAAAGCGACGCCGAAGAGCGCGTAGGTCGAGGGCTCCGGAACCGGCACGAACCCCACGAGATCCTGGACGGGCGTCGACCCGTAGCGACCGTCGATGAGAAAACGAAGGCCCTGGACGTTGCCGCGATCCTTGACGCCGGGCGTGTCGAGGCTGGCGAGAATCGATTCGGCGAGGTTCACGATGGAATTGGCTGCGGCATTGGCGCCGCCGGAAACGGTGAACTTCCCGGAAAACAGGCTGTAGCCGTTGCCGTCGAACTCGTTCGTGATCTCCGGAACGACCAGTTGCAGGGCCGCGACGAGCGAGAGATTCGAAGGGTTGAGCGGCACGGCGGTGAAAAGATCGGCGAGATCCTGCAGCCGTGCGGCACTGAGGCCGGGCGCGGACGCGGTCCACTTGTCGTAAAACGTCGGTTGATCGCTATCGTAAAGCAGGGACGAGCCGGGCGGTTGGCCGCTGCCGTCGAAGAAGATCGTCTGCAGCGGATCCATGCAGAACCACAGCGCGCTGCCGGCATAGGCGCCGTCGATGACGAACGGTGTCGGCAGGATCGCGCGGCTGGTTGCGCCCAGCTTGACGGTGAGGGCGGGCGCGGACGGGTAGGCGAGGCTGATATCGGAGAGCGGGACGCTGAGCTGGGCGGGGGCCGTGGCGGCCAGGAGCAACGCTGCTCCGCAAGCGAGGAAGACGGATGTTTTCATAAGCAGGACGGGTGGAGGCACCGGGAACTTCCGGTGTCCGAATGGACGGCCTTCGACCCACGGATGCGCCCGGAGTTTGATATTAGAATGCAATCAGGTTTTTCACTATAGCCTGGCCATGGGAACCGCGCTTCCGATAGAACGGAGCCGTCGGTTGAAAAAAGGTTTGCTGCGGCTACGGTGCCGGGCGGTGCCGAAAGGGAATCCTTATGCTGTGCCCCACTTGTGCGGATAATCTCGATCCCCTGCTCGCGCGTCGCGCGCGTGTCGTTCAGTTGCTGGCGCTCGTGGAACACCCGGAGGCGCTGGAAACCGGCGACCGGTTGCGCATCGCTCAGGAAATATTGGCGTGGCTGGAGCAGGGTGAAACCGGCCTTCGCTGCAGCCGTCCCCAGACGGCTGGAATCCGCAGAGCCGCTCCGGCGGCGTGAAAGGAGACATATCGTGAACGCTGTTTTATCGGGCCACCGCCTTCCTGGCCCATCCGACGAACTGCTCGCGGAACTGGAGGGTATATATAAAGATATACATGCCAACCCGGAGCTCTCGATGCAGGAGCGCCGGACCTCGGGCATCGCGGCGGCGTGGTTGCGTCAGCAACACTATGAGGTGACCGAAGGTGTCGGCGGAACGGGCGTGGTTGGCATCCTTCGCAACGGCGAAGGGCCGACGGTGCTGTTGCGCGCGGACATGGATGCGCTGCCGATCAAGGAGAGCACCGGCTTGCCCTATTCGAGCGACAAGACCGGCGTCGATCGTTTCGGACAGGCAACGTCCATCGCTCATTCCTGCGGTCATGATATCCATGTCGCGTGGCTAATGGGGGCCACGCGCATCCTGGCCGAAAACCGCGACGGATGGCATGGCACGATCCTGGCCGTATTTCAGCCGGGCGAGGAAACGGCCCAGGGCGCGCGGGCGATGATCGAGGATGGAATGGTGAAGCGCTTTCCCCGGCCCGAGGTGGCGCTGGCGCAACACGTGATGCCGCTCAGGGCGGGGCAGATCGGCTGGCGGGTCGGCACGATCCTGTCGGCGGGCAACAGTTACGAAGTCACGCTGTTCGGACGCGGCGCGCATGGATCGATGCCGCAGAAAAGCATCGACCCGGTGGTGATGGCCGCGTCGGCGGTGATGCGCTTGCAGACGGTGGTCTCGCGCGAGGTGGCGATGACCGACTCCGCCGTGGTCACGGTCGGCACGCTGCTCGCGGGGCTGAGCGAGAACGTGATTCCAGATCACGCGGTCCTGCGGCTGAACGTCCGCACTTTCAAGGAGGAGGTGCGCGCTCGCGTGCTCGGGGCGGTGAAGCGGATTCTGGAAGCGGAGGCCGCCGCTTCCGGGGCACCGAAGCCGCCGGAATTTTCGCTGCTGAGCGAGTATCCGCTCACCCGGAACGACGAGGCCGCCACGCGCCGAGTGGTGGCGGCATTGGAAGATCGGTTCGGTAAGGAACGGGTGACCGAAATCGTGCCGGCGACCGCGAGTGAGGATTTCGGATTGTTTGGCGCGGCTTGGAATGTGCCGAGCGTGTTCTGGGTGATCGGTGGCATCGATCCGGCGCTTTACGACCAAGCGAAAAAGAGCGGCCGGCTCGATGAAATTCCTGCGAATCACGCGCCCAATTTCGCGCCGGTGGTAGATCCGACGCTGCGGACCGGCGTGGAGGCGATGCTGTCGGCGGCCGCGGCCTGGATTTCTCCTGCGGCGGGGCAGCCACGTTGATCCTGAGCGTGTCTTCGATCACGACGATGCATCAAACGCTCCTCATGGGCATGGTCGAAGTGCTCGACGGGATCGGGACCTTCGTCTTCGCCGTGAGCGGCGGCCTCGTCGGGGTGAGAAAGCAGTTCGATTTGTTTGGCGTGTTGTTCCTCTCGTTCGTGGTCGCCGTCACCGGAGGCATGATCCGGGACGTGCTGATTGGCGCGGTGCCTCCGGCGGCGGTCACGGAAATACACTATTTCTTTATAGCGATGGCGGGTGGGCTGATCACCTTTTATTGGTATCCGCGCGTGTCGTCCCGGCAGCGGCCGATGTTGCTGTTGGATGCGATCGGTCTTGCGCTGTTCGCGGTGATCGGCACGGGAAAGGCCATCGCTTATGGGATCAATCCGATGATGGCGGCGAACCTGGGCATGCTGAGCGGCATTGGCGGTGGCATGATGCGCGATGTGCTCGCCGGGGACGTGCCCTTCGTGCTGCGCAGCGATCTTTATGCGGTGGCGGCGCTCGCGGCCGGCATGACGGTGGCACTCGGGCATGTGCTGGGCGTGCCGCAATTATATCCGATGCTGCTGGGTGCCGCGCTCTGTCTCCTGTTGCGGATCATGGCGATCTACTTCGGGTGGCGCGCTCCGCTGCCGGCCACGACGAGTTCGGGCAAGTCGTAAGCGACATCGAAAATGATATAGCGGCGGCTCTGCCAATGTATACGACGCGTCCGCCGGCGCGCGTATCGTCACGATGAACAAGACCTCCGAATACACGGAATCGGCGAGGCCGACGTTTCACGGCAACGACAAGGTGCTGTGGGGAATCATTCTGGGCGTGGTCACTTTCTGGCTGTTTGCCCAGACGACATTGAATATTGCGCCCGATATGGGCCGGGACCTCGGTCTCGACGCGAGCACGATGAACAGTGCGGTGGCGGTGACCGCGCTGTTTTCCGGAATCTTCATCGTGGTCATGGGCGGCCTCGCCGATCGGGTGGGCCGCGTGCGAATCCTGAAGATCGGCTTTTATCTCAGCATTGCCGGTTCGCTGCTGGTCGCCGTTGCTCCCGTCGGCGGTGCGGCGGCGGCCTTCCTGTTGTGCGGCCGGACGCTGCAGGGGCTGTCGGGCGCGTGTATCATGCCGGCGAGCCTGGCCCTCGTGAAAACCTACTGGATGGGTGCCGAGCGCCAGCGCGCGGTCAGCCTGTGGTCCATTGGCTCGTGGGGCGGCTCGGGCCTTTGCGCGCTTTTCGGCGGCCTGGTCACGCAGAACTTCGGCTGGCGCTATATCTTTTGGGTTTCGATTCTGGTGGCGGTGGCTGGCGTCGCGTTGATCCGCGAGATGCCGGAGAGCAGGGCCGAGGGTGCGGCAGGTAAATTCGACTTCGCGGGGGTGGTGACGTTCATGATCGCGATGGTCGCGTTGCAGATTCTGGTGACGCAGGGGGACAAACTCGGCTGGTCCAGCCCTTATTCCCTCGGGCTGATCGCGCTCACCGCGATCTTCGGGTTCCTGTTTTTCCGGATCGAGGAGCGGGCGCCGGCGGCCTTCGTCGATTTCGCGCTGTTCAAGAATTCGATTTTTACCGGCGCGACCGCGTCGAACTTCCTCCTGAATGCCGTCGCGGGCACCCAGCTGGTCTCTTTGCAGCTGGTGCAGCTCGGCGGTCAACTCACCGCGCAGCAGTCTGGCCTGCTCACTCTGGGTTACGCGGTGGCGATCATCGGATTCATCCGTGTGGGCGAAAAATTGCTACAACGGCATGGCGCGCGCAAACCGATGATCTGGGGCTGTCTCATCACGGGATTGTCCATTCTTTTGCTCATGCCCACCAACCTTATGTTGGGAAACTATAAAGTTCTCGCCGTCGTGGCCTATACACTTTTTGGCGTCGGGCTGGCCTTTTACGCGACGCCATCGACGGATGCGGCGCTGTCCAGTCTGCCGGCCGCGCAGGCCGGCGCCGGATCGGGGATCTACAAGATGGCGTCTTCGCTCGGAGCGGCGTTCGGCGTGGCGATTTCGGCGGCGGTCTTCACTGCCTTCAGCGCCAACTCGGAGAGCATCCGCTGGCTGGAGGGCGTCATTACGTTCCAGGGGCGGCAGGATAACCTCGGCCTGCGGGAAGCGGCGTCCCTCGCGCTCGCGTTGAATGTGCTCATGGCCGTCGGAGCGGTCGTGGTGATCATGTTTACCGTGCCCAAGGCCAGGGAGCAACGTTGACCGCGAGCCGCGCGGTCGCGGGAGCCGCCGCCGCGGTGCATCATCGCGCTGGCAAATTCGGCGGAGCTGCGCTTCGTGCGGCATGGTTCCCATTTCGGTGCTCGATCTTTCGCCGATCGTTGAGGGCGGCACAGTCGCGGAGGCGCTGCACCGCTCCCGCGATCTCGCGCAACACGCGGAGCGGCTCGGATATCGCCGCTACTGGCTCGCGGAACATCACAACATGCCCGGCATCGCGAGTGCGGCGACGGCGGTGGTGATTGGACACGTGGCGGCGGGCACCTCGACGATCCGGGTGGGCTCGGGCGGCGTGATGCTGCCGAATCATGCGCCGCTCGTGGTGGCGGAGCAGTTCGGCACGCTGGAGGCGCTGTTTCCGGGCCGGATCGATCTCGGACTCGGTCGCGCGCCGGGCACGGACCCGGCGACGGCGCAGGCGCTGCGTCGCGGGCGGACTCAATCCGCCGACACCTTTCCCGAGGACGTTGTGGAGTTGCAGGCGTATTTCCGGCCGGCGGAGCCGGATCAGACGGTGCAGGCCGTGCCGGGCGCGGGGCTCGCCGTGCCGATCTGGCTGCTCGGGTCGAGTTTGTTCAGCGCGCAGGTGGCGGCGGCGCTGGGTTTGCCGTTCGCGTTTGCGTCGCACTTCGCGCCGGACCTGCTGATGGAGGCGCTCGCGGTGTATCGGCGGGATTTCAAACCGTCGGCCGAGTGGCCGCGGCCGCACGCGATGGCGTGCGTCGGCGTGTTCGCGGCAGAGACGGATGCGGAGGCGACGCGGTTGTTCACGTCACTGCAACAGAGCTTTGTTTATTTGCGCCGCGGCCGGCCGCGGCCGCTGCCGCCGCCGGTCGACGACATTCACCGGGTGGCAACGCGGATCGAACTCGCGGGTGTGAATCACGCGTTTCGCGAAGCGGTGGTCGGTTCGCCGGAAACGGTGCGGGGCGGGCTGGAGACCTTTTTGGAGCGAACGAAAGTCGACGAATTGATGATCACGGCGGCGATTTACGATCACGCGCCGCGCGTGCGCTCGCTGGAAATCGTGGCGGATGTGGCACGAGATCTCTGACGCGGAGGCGAGGAACTTTCCGCCGGAAGTCTCGTCAGGCGGCGGCGTTGCCCTCAACCTGCCCCGACATGAACCCCGCTGCTTTCCGGTTTTCGCGCGCGCTGAAAGGCGCGCTTGGCTGTCTCGCGCTGCTCGTCGTCGCGTCCGGTGCGCGGTCGGCGGAGGGCGAGTGGGTCTCGCTCTTTGACGGGCGCTCGCTGGCGGGATGGAAAGCGGCGGAGAGTCCGGCGTCGTTCAGTGTAAAGGACGGCGCGATCGCGTGCGACGGGCCGCGCGGGCATTTGTTTTTCGTCGGCGACGGCGGCGCGGCGGCGGAGTTCGAGAACTTCGAGTTTTCGGCGGAGGTGCTGACGAAGCGCGGCGCGAACTCGGGAATCTTTTTTCACACGGCGTGGCAGGATTCGGGCTGGCCGACGCAGGGCTTCGAAATCCAGGTGAACAACTCGCAGCCGCAGCAAGGCGATTACCTGGAGTTGAAGAAGACCGGGAGCCTTTACGGCATCGTGAACGTTTACCGCGCGCCGGTGGCGGACGACGTGTGGTTCAAGGTGGAGATCGTCGTGCGCAAACCGCGCGTGCAGGTCCGCGTGAACGGCGTGCTGCTGGTCGACTATATCGAGCCCGTGCGACCGCTGCCGGAAGGCGCGCCGGAACTGGAGCCGCTCGCGCGCGGGACGTTTGCGTTGCAGGCGCACGATCCGGAGAGTCGCACGTTTTATCGCAATCTACGCGTGCGACGTTTGCCGGGCGGCGAGGACGCGACGGTCGCGCGGCCGCAGTGGGGCGAAGAAGCCGTGCACCGGCTCGCGCTGGCCAACGACAATTTTCCGATGGTCGACCTGCACACGCATCTGAAAGGCGACCTCACGCTGGATCGGGCGCTGGCGATCGCGCGGGGAAAAGGCGTGACGCTCGGCATCGCGACGAACGGCGGCCAAGGTTTCCCGATCCAGACGGACGCGGCGGCGTTGGCGTTTATCGAAACGATGAAGGAGCGGCCGGTGTTTCTGGCGCTGCAGGCGGAGGGCCGCGAGTGGATGAAGATGTTCTCCAAGGAAGCGCGGGCGAGGTTCGACTACATCTTCACGGACTCGATGACGTGGACGAACAAGGCGGGGAAGCGGCTCCGGTTGTGGATTCCGGAAGAAGCGGACATCGGGCCCGACGTGCAGGGCTTCATGGACGAGCTCGTGGAGACGACCGTGCGCATCATCGAGACGGAGCCGATCGACATTTATGTGAACCCGACCTTTCTGCCGGACGCGATCGCGTCGCGCGCGAAGGAATTGTGGACGGATGCGCGGATGAAAAAGATCATCGCCGCGGCAGTGAAGCACGGTGTGGCGATCGAGATCAACGCGCGCTACCGGCTGCCGTCGGAGCGCTTCGTGCGGCTGGCGAAAGCGGCGGGCGCGAAGTTCACGTGGGGCACGAACAACACCACGGCGGCGGATTTCGGGGACTGGTCGTATCCGTTGGAGATGCAGCGCCGCGCGGGACTCACGTGGAAAAACATGTGGGTGCCCGGCTACGGCCCGAGCCGCGCGCAACGCGAGCTCGCGCAGTAAGGCACGCCAGACGGTCGGCAGGAGGGCGACCGATTTGCGAAAAACGCGATGCGCTGTTTGGCAGGTGGCTCCCGGCGTCCCTGCCGCGCTGTTCGCAGCGACATTCGCGGGTGGTGCTCACCGGTGTGAAGCGCGAGTCGAACTCAGGACGCGTGGGACACGCGCCCTTACCTTGAAATGGCGATCGGGACGATCGCCGCTACCGGATGCCCCCGGGATTAACCACAGAATGCACAGAATGCACAGAATGCACGGAGTGACGGCGGCGGGCGCCAGCGTGCCGTGAGCAGAAATCAAACTTCGAGCACGTGCTGTGGCGTCCAGCCGAGGAGGGCCTTCGCGCGGTCGTTGGCGATCAGCGATTGGCGGCCTGAGATCGGACGCTTGAACTGCGTCACGCCGGGCAGGAAACGCCGGATCAATTCCTGCGACGTCAAATTCGACGACGTGTCGTCGGCGGCGAGGATGACCGGCTCGCAGCCGAGTCCGTCCTTTTCGATCGCGAGCCGGCAGGCGATCGCGACGTCGCGGGCGTCGATGTAGGACCAGAGGATGCGGAGCCGATCTTCCGGATGCGCGAAACGCGCGCGCACCATCGCGTGATCCTCCGGCGAGAGGATGTTGCCCAACCGAAGCGAGACGATCTGCATGCCGGTGCGGCGATGGAAGGCGGCGGCGGTGACTTCGTTGACGACCTTGCTCAAACCATAGGTGTCCTCCGGCAACTGCGGGTGCGCCTCGTCGACGGGGAGATATTGGGGCGCGAAAAATTCGGACGCGAAACAGATTCCGTAGGAGGATTCGCTCGAGGCGACGACGGCTTTCTTGATGCCGAGCAGCGCGCAGGCTTCGAGGACGTTGTAGGTGCTCAGCGCGTTGACGCGGAAAATCTCGTCGTTGGGCGATTCGTGGGCGCGCGGGATCGCGGCCATGTGGACGACGCCGGCGTAGGGCGTGCGATCGCCGGTGCCGAACGGCGAGAAGGCCGTGACGACCTGGCCGAGCTGCGTGAGGTCGGCGACGATCGTGCGGCATTGCGCGACGTCGGGCCGGCGGGCGTCGACGTTGACGACGTCATAGCCCTGTTCGACGAAATGGCGGACGATCCACTGGCCGGCCTTGCCGCTGCCGCCGGTGACGAGAATGCGTTTCGTAGGCATGGCGCCACGGTGCGCCGGATGCGACGCGACGTCGAGGGTGGCTGCGTTGGAACTTTAGAGATCGCGACGACCGCGGGCTTTGTCTTTCACGCGGTTTGTGCATTGGGTGTCGGCTGCACCATGCCCAACGCCCTCGCTCACGAAAAATCTCCTTATCTGCTGCAGCATGCCGACAATCCGGTCGACTGGTTGCCATGGGGCGAGGCGGCGTTTGCGAAGGCGCGCGCGGAGCAGAAACCGATTTTCCTGAGCATCGGCTACGCGACCTGCCACTGGTGTCATGTTATGGCGCACGAGTCGTTCGAAAACGCGGACGTTGCCGCGCTGCTCAACGCGTCCTTCGTGCCCGTCAAAGTCGATCGCGAGGAGCGGCCGGATGTGGACAAGCTCTACATGACGTATGTGCAGGCGATGACGGGGCACGGCGGCTGGCCGTTGAGCGCGTGGCTGACGCCGGAGTTGAAACCGTTTTTTGGCGGGACGTATTTTCCGCCGGAGGATCGGCACGGGCGCGCGGGGTTTTCGTCGATCCTACGGGCGATCGCAAAAGGCTGGGCCGAGGAGCGCGAGAAACTGGTCGCGGAAGGCGAGCGGGTGATCGGGACGCTGCGGGACTATTTGGAATCGAAAGCTCAGAGCCCAGAGCCGAGCGCCCAGAGCGCGGCGGCCGGATCCAGCTCTGGAGGCTCGACTCCTGCCTTCGGGCTCGTGGAAAACGGCGCGGCCGCGTTCGAGAAGTGCTTCCAGTATTTTTTCGAGGCGTTCGATCCGAACCACGGCGGGTTCGGCAGCGCGCCGAAATTTCCGCGTGCGAGCAATTTGAATTTCCTGCTGCGTGCGGCGGCGCTGCAGGGGCTCGACAGCGAGGCGGGCCAGGAAGCGGTGAAGCTCGCCGGCGCGACGCTCCAGGCGATGGCGCGCGGCGGGATTCACGATCACGTGGGCGGCGGGTTTCACCGCTACTCCGTCGACGAGAGCTGGTTTGTGCCGCACTTCGAGAAGATGCTCTACGATCAGGCGCAGATCGCCATCAACGCGCTCGAAGCGAAACAGGCGACGGGCGACGAACGCTATGCCTGGCTGGCGCGCGATATTCTGGACTACGTGGCGCGGGATCTGAGCCATGCGGACGGCGGTTTTTACTCGGCGGAGGACGCCGACAGCCCGGATCCGACCGCGGGCGGCAAGTCGCGCGAAGGCGCGTTCTATGTCTGGACGCAGGCCGAGATCACGCAGGCGCTGGGCGCCGACGCAGCGCTGTTTTCGGCCCATTTCGGCGTGAGCGAAAACGGCAACGTATCGGAGCAATTCGATCCGCACGGCGACCTGCGCGGCCGGAACATCCTGAGGCAGCGGCAGTCGCTCGCGGCAACGGCGCAGGCGTATCAGCTTTCCTTGGACGAAGCCAGCGGGCGCATCCTGGGCTGCCTGGAAACGCTGCGGCGCGTGCGGGCCGGGCGGCCGCGTCCGCTCCGCGACGACAAGATCATCACCGCGTGGAACGGCCTGATGATCTCGGCGCTGGCGAAGGCGCATCAGATCCTGGAGCCGGAGCCGTCCGGCGACGGCGGCCCGGCGGCGGAGTATCTGGCGTCGGCGACGCGGGCTGCGGAGTTCATCGAGCGCGAACTTTACGACCGCGAGGCGAACGTGCTCTTCCGCACGTGGCGGCACGGACGCGGCGCGACGCACGGGTTTGCCGAGGATTATGCTGCGTTGATCCAGGGATTGCTGGACCTCTACGAGGCCGGTTTCGAGATCCGCTGGCTCCAATGGGCGGAGCGGCTGCAGGAAGCGATGGACCGGCGTTTTTGGGACGAGGAACGCGGCGGCTACTTCAATTCGGAGGCCGGCGATGCGTCGATCGTGTTGCGATTGAAGGAGGATTACGATGGGGCGGAGCCGGCGGCCAGTTCGATCGCGGCGTCGAACCTGTTCCGGCTCGCGACGATGCTGGGTGAAGAGGAAAGCCGGCCGGCGGACGGAGTGGGTTTCGCCGAGCGTGGTCGGCGCTGCCTGGAGGCCTTTCGGGCGCAGTGGACTCAGACGCCGCAGGCGCTGCCGCAGATGTTGTGTGCGCTGGAGCTGGCGCTGGATTCCACGCGGCACGTGGTGCTCGCGGGCGATCCGCGATCGGCCGGCTTTCGGCGGCTGGCGGCGGTGCTGCACGAGAAACTGGGCCCGAAACGCGCGTTGCTGGCGGCCGACGGCGGCGAGGGGCAGGCGTGGCTGGCGCGACGGGCACCGTGGCTGGCGGCGATGGCGCCGCGGGACGGCGAGGCGACGGCGTTCGTGTGCGAAGACTTCACCTGTCGCGAACCGGCGACGTCGCCGGACGAATTGCGCCAAGCGCTGACTGGCTGAGCAGCGACCGCTTGCTTTCCGCTGGGGAAGACGCCACCAAGTCAGCCGATCTGGTCGGGCGTTTGCATCTGGCCGGGGTTTCCACCGCTGATCAATGAGTTCAACGACACCCGGCTGGCGAGACCTGACGCGACTTCCCGTGGCGGTGAGGATCCTCGCGGCGGCGATCATCTATTTTTCGGCGGCGCGATTGAGCATGCGGCTCACGACGCTGCACGAGTCGTTGTCGACGGTGTGGCCGGTGAGCGGATTGGGCGTGGCGCTGCTCGTCCTGGGCGGGCGGCGGGCGTGGTTGAGCGTGCTGTTGGGCGCCTTGACGGCGAACCTGGTGGCGCATCTGCCCTGGTATCCGATTCAAACCACGCTGCGATGGTGGGCCGGGGTGGCGTTCGGTTTGGGCGCGACGGCGGAGGCGATTCTCGGCGCGTGGGTCTTCGAGCGCTGCCGGGCGACGAAGTGGCAACTGTTTCCGCTCGGGGATGCGGTGGCGTGCCTGATGACGGCGGCGATCGCGCCGCTGGCGAGCGCGATCTTCGGCGTGACGGCGCTGGCGATCCTGCGGGAGAGCGTGCAGGAGAATTTCTTAACGACGTTCGTCTCCTGGTGGGCCTGCAATGCGCTCGGGCTGCTGATGTTTCTGCCGCTGTTTGTGCGGCAGCCGAATTTCCTGCTGCAACTCCACGCCGCGCGCATCTGGGAAACCCTGCGCTTCGTGCTGTTGACCGGCGGGATCGCGATTCTGTGCTGGATGGGGTTCTTCGTGCCCGGCGGAGCGTGGTTTCTGGCCGGCGTGCTGCCGATGATGCTGTTGGTGGTGGCGTGGTGCGGGCCGTGGGCGATCGAACTCGCGGCGCTCGTGATCGCCGGTTTCGCGATCACGGCGGGGGCACTCGGGCAGGGGCCGTTCGGTTTCGAGGCGGGCAAGGCCGACCTGATCTGGCTCCAGCTGCTGCTCGCGATGGTGGCGCTGACGGCGCTGTTGCTGCCGGCCTTCAAGGCGGCGGGGAATCTGCTCTGGCCGGGATTGGTGCTCGTGGTCGGCTGGACGTTGAGCGGCTGGATTTTTCTCGGCTTGAACGAACAGCGGGCGGCCAACGATCGCGTGGCGTTTGCCCAGTTGACCGCGGCGGCGGAGCTGCGGATGCGCGAACGGATGCAGGGGTATATCGAGGCCCTGGATGCCGGCGTCGGCTTCGTGGCGGCGCGACCGGACGTGAGCGGCCGCGAGTGGCGGGAGTTTGCGCAGCGGCTCGACATCGCGCGGCGCTGTCCGGGGTTGCGCGGCATCGGGCTGGTTTTCCCGGTGAAGGCGGCGGAGGAGGAATCCTTTCTCCAGCGGGTGCGCGCGGACGGGGCGCCGGGTTTCGCGATCAAGCCATGGGGAAAAACGCCGCCCGATCCGACGCGCGAGCGGCTGGTGCTGGCGCAGATCGAGCCCGAGGCGCTCAACCGGCTCGCGCTGGGCCTTGACGTGTCGACCGAGCCGGCGCGGGCGCGGGCGGCCGAAGAATCGCGGGCGCACGGCGAGCCGCGGATGACCACCCGGGTGGCGTTGATCCCGGACGGGCCGACGCGCCCCGGTTTCGTGGTGCTCTCACCCGTCTATCGCGGGATCACCGGAACCGACGAACCGGCGGCGCGACGCGATGCGCTCGTGGCGTGGATTTACGCGCCCTTCGCGCTGGACGATTTCATGGCGGGGGCGATCACCGGGTTGGAACGCACCGCGCGGCTTTTCGTGTTTCCTGAAGGGCCGATCACGGCGGACCGGGTGATTTATGCGTCGCAGGGGCCGAACGCTGCCCTGCCGATCTGGAACAAATTCGACGGGCTCAGCCGGCTCGAATTGCTGGGCCAATCCTTCATTCTCGGGTGGTCGCGCGGACCCGCATTTGCCCCCACGAGTCATTCGCCGATGGTCTGGGCCGCGGGGGCGTTTGCCTTGGCGAGCTTTCTGTTGTCCGCGCTGGTGCTGAGCGCGTTGACGACGAGCGACCGCGCCCAATCGATCGCGGCGGATCGCACGGCGGAATTGCGGATCGCCCAGCGCAAACTCGAAGAAACCAACCGGCTGCATCGCGCCGTGATCGACGGCACGATCTACAGCTTCATCAGCACCGACCGGCTTGGCATGGTCGTCACCTTCAACGCCGGCGCGGAGCACATGCTCGGCTATGCCAGCGCCGAACTGGTGGGCAAGACGTCGCCGGATCTTCTGCACGCCCGTTCGGAACTCGAAAGCCGGGCGGAGGAGCTGACGGCCAAATTCGGGCGGCCGGTTGCCGCCGGCTGGGAGGCCCTGGTTGCGCCGGTCCGTCAGGGCGGCGCCGACGAGCGCGAGTGGACGTATGTCTGCAAGGACGGCCGGCGCCTCCCGGTCCTCCTGACCACGACCGCGTTGCGCGATCGCGCGGGGGAAGTCACGGGTTTCCTTTTCATCGCGCAGGATCTCACGGAGCGGAAAAAGACGGAAGCGGCGCTGCAGGCGAGCGAGGAGCGGTTGAGCCGCGTGCTGGCCCATGCCGACTGCCTGGTCTGGGAGGCGGGCGTGCGGCTGCGGGGCGCGGAGTCGACCTGGCGCTACACGGTGTATCCATCCGGCTTATATCGCCGGCTGTTCGGCGAGCGGGGACCGGACGAAAACACCGTCTTGTGGGACCGGTTCGACATTCCCGAACGCGACGAGATCCGCCGCCGCGCGCACGAGGCGATCGTCGGACGATCCTCGGGTTATGTGCAGGAATTTCGCGTCGCAGGACCGGACGGCCGGATCTGGATCCGCGAGTCGGTCGCGATCCGGCCGGCCGAGGGCGATTTCTACTGGCTGGTCGGCGTGGCGATCGACGTGACGAAGCAGAAGGACACCGAGGCGGTGCTGCAGCAGAGCGAGGAGCGGTTCCGCAGCGCCTTCGATTCGGCCGGCATCGGCATGGCGCTCGTCGGGATCGACGGTCGCTGGTTGCGCGTCAACCGGACGCTCTGCGACATCGTCGGCTATTCGAAGCAGGAGCTGCTGCAGCAACGCACCGAGCAGATCACGCATCCGGAGGACCTCGAGCTCGACCTCGTCCACACCCGGCGGCTGCTCGAGGGCGAGCTGCGTTATTCGCAGTTGGAAAAACGTTTCGTGCATCGCGACGGCCACACCGTGTGGATCCGGCTGACGTCGTCACTGGTGCGCGACCCGGCGGGCGCGCCGGTGCATTTCATCGCGCAGATCGAGGATGTGACCGCGCGGAAACAGCTGGAGGACAGCCTGGCGCAGGCGCGCGACGCGGCGCTCGCGGCGTCGCGGTTGAAATCGGAGTTTCTCGCGACAATGAGTCACGAGATCCGCACGCCGATGAACGGCATCATCGGCATGGCATCGCTGCTGATCGATACGCCGCTGTCGGCGCAGCAGCAGCACATGAGCGGCGTGATTTTGCGCAGCGCGGAAAGCCTGCTGAAGATCATCAACGACATCCTCGACTTCTCGAAGATCGAAGCGGGCAAGCTGCGGCTCGAGCCGGCGGAATTCGACCTGCGGCAGGTGGTCGAGGAGACGCTCACGCTGCTCGCACCGCGGGCGGACGAGAAGCGTCTCGAGCTGGCCTGCGATTTCGACGCGCAGATCTCGTATCCGCTGGTCGGAGACGCCGGCCGCATCAGCCAGGTGCTTACGAACCTGGTGGGCAACGCGATCAAGTTCACCGATCGCGGCGAGGTGGTGGTGCGCGTCGAGCAGATGCACCACACCGCGGAGCGCGCGTGTTTCCGCGTGAAGGTGAGCGACACCGGCGTGGGCATCCCGGAGCAGACGCAGGCGGAGCTGTTCCAGCCGTTTACGCAGGCGGACGGCACGAGCACGCGGCGTTTCGGCGGCACGGGACTCGGCCTCGCGATTTCGCGCCAGCTGGTGGAACTGATGGGCGGCGACATCGGTTTCGAAAGCGAGGTGGGGCAGGGGTCGATGTTCTGGTTCGAACTCGACCTCCCGCGGCGGCCGAATCGCGTGGCGGGCTTCGAGAAACTGCCGCCGAACCTGCGCGTGCTGGCGGTGGACGACAATGCCGTGAACCGTCAGATCCTGCTCTCGCAACTGGCGCGCTTCGGCCTGCGGGCCGAGGCGGCCGAGGATGGCCGGGAGGCGCTCGCGCTGTTGCGGGCGGGCGCGCGGCTCGGCTCGGCCTACCAGCTGGCGCTGCTCGACTGGCAC
Source organism: Opitutus sp. sgz309028 (assembly GCF_059821195.1). Taxonomy (NCBI): domain Bacteria; kingdom Pseudomonadati; phylum Verrucomicrobiota; class Opitutia; order Opitutales; family Opitutaceae; genus Opitutus; species Opitutus sp. sgz309028. The sequence goes on from NZ_JCAMRR010000002.1 coordinate 89,367, forward strand.
ATGCCGGAGATGGACGGGCTGGCGCTCGCCGGCGCGATTCGCGCCGATCCGTTGCTGAAGAAAACACCGCTGGTGATGCTGTCGTCGGCCGAGCCGATCGGCGACGAGGCGGCGTTGCAGGAGGCGAATTTTGCGGCGCTGCTGGCGAAGCCGGTGCGCGAGGCGCAGCTGCACCGCTGCCTGTTGCGGGTGTTCGACCTCTACGTGGCGCCCCGACCGGTCTCGGTGGAGAAAGTCTCTCCCGGCCGGCCGCTCAAGCTCTTGCTGGCGGAGGACAATCCCACCAACCAGCAGGTGATCGAAATGCTCGCCGCCCAGATGGGCCACACGGTCGAGTGTGCCGCCAACGGCCGCATCGCCCTGGAAAAGCTGGCGCAGACCGATTACGACGCCGTGTTGATGGACTGCCAGATGCCGGAGCTCGACGGTTACGAGACCACGCGTCGCATCCGCTCAGGCGCGGCTGCCGTCCTCAATCCACGGATACCGATCATCGCGCTGACCGCGTATGCGATGGCGGGCGATCGCGCGAAGTGCCTCGCGGCGGGGATGGACGATTACCTGACGAAGCCGGTGCGGGCCGACGAACTGCGCGAGGCGTTGCGGCGAAACGGCATGCGCCCGGGTGGCGGCGGGCGTCCGGACGGAGTGGCGGCGGAGGACGTCGCGGCCCCGGCCCCGATGCCGGAAGTCGACCCCCGGGTGCTCGACGTGGAGGTGTTGCAGAACCTGCGGGCGTTGCCCGGGCGGAGCGGCGGGCGGCTGCTGCCGGAACTGGTCAAAAACTTCTTCGTCGAGGAACCGCAACGACGCGCCGAACTCGAGCGGCTGGCGTCGGATCGGGACGCCACGGCGCTGGCACAGGCGGCCCATGCCTTCGCCGGCAGCTCGGCAGTGATCGGCGCGCGGGAGTCGCGGCACGTGCTGCTGGCGCTGGAAAAGGCGGCGCTGGCGCAAGACTGGGCGGAAGTCGGAAATTGCCTGCGCGACGTGCGCTCCAGCGGCGAGCGACTGCGGGCGGCTTTCGCCGAGCTCGAGGCGAGCCTTGTTTGACGGCCGCGGCGCGGCCGGTCGTCAGGGCGTGTCGTAGGGGGCCGCGGCTTCGGCCGCGCGCGGGAGCGGTTCCTTCGAGCTGTCGTTGCTTTTCGCCAGGTCGCGGATGCTGGCAACGATCTCGATGATCTCGGGGTTGCGGACGGCAAACCCGAGCAACTCGATTTGCTGCGGCGACAGGTTGGAGGCGGCGATCTGCTGTTCGAGCTGCCGGAGCGCCTCGTGATGCGCTTGACGGTGTTGTTCGACGGTGCTGCGCGCGGCGGCTTCGGCGTCGTCGCGCGAAAGCGGCAGCCCACTCACTGCTTCGAGCCAGAGCAGCGCGATGCCCCTCATCTCCGGCGACCGATCGGCGTAGCCCATTTTCCGCATCAGCGCGGCGATCGTCTTGAACTTCACCGGCCGGCCCGATTCGACATTGACGACGGTGTTGCGATGCACGCGGGCCAGGCGGGCAAGTTGTTCCAGCGTCAGGCGCTTCGCCTCGCGGAGACTGCGGAACAACTGCGGGTAATCCATTTGCAGGGAGTAGCCATTCCGCGAGCGGGCTGTCAACGGGCGCGGCGACCCCGGAGCCGCAGTTGACAAAAAATTGTAAACTACAAAATCTGTGCAGGTGGCCACTCCGTCCGCTTCAAAATCGCTCGATGCGGGGAGCCGGCTGCGCCGACGCTGGCGCCGTCAATTGGTGGCCACGCTGATCGGAATTTGCGACTGTCTCGAGCGGTTGCAGCCGGCGCCGGAAGCCAGGGAAGCCTGCGAGGAGGTGCGCGCGCGGTTGCGTGAGATGCTGGGCGAGGAGCGCAGGCGGGCAGGGCGTCGGCGGACGTGACGAATGGCGACGTTGCTGGTCATCGATGCCAACGCGGGCTTTCGCGAAGCGCTCGCCTATTGCTTGCCGAGTTTCGGCCACTGCGTCGTGGCGGTGGAGGATGTGGAGTCGGCGCGGCGCGCCGAGGCCGGCGACAAGGTGGACCTCGTTCTCATCGATGCGGGGCTCGGCACCGGCCAGGGGCTCGCCAGCTGTGTCGCATTGCGACGCGATCCGAAATTGGGGCGGCTGCCGATCCTGTTGCTCGCGTGGGAGGTGACGCCGACGTTGCGCGAACAGGCGCGTCTGGTGGGCGCCAATGGGATTGCGCCCAAGCTTTTCGAATGGCCCGATCTGCTTGGAGTGATCGATCGACTACTTGGCGGCCCGCCGCGTCCCGGTTTACAGACGGGATCGTGAAAAGGGTGGATGTCGCGGGGAATTGACGCGTTTCCCCATTGCCTGCGGTGGCGATGGCCCCAAGCCTCGCACTGACTGTGAAAATCCTGGCTGTCGAAGACGATCTCGTTTCCCGCGCCATCCTACGCAAGGCGCTGCACCGCCTCGGACACGACGTCGTGGAGGCCGGGGATGGCGAAGCGGCGTGGAACCTGTTGGAACGCGAGCCGGTGCGGGTCGTGGTAAGCGACTGGATGATGCCGCGGCTGGATGGACTGGGACTTTGCCGACGCATCCGCGGCCAGATCGGCGGCGAGTATGTTTATTTCATCCTGCTGACCGGGAACGATGCGACGGACGACAACCAGCGCACGGCGGCGGACGCGGGCGTCGACGACTTTCTCACGAAGCCCCTGGTGTTGACGGAACTGTGGACGCGGTTGCGCGTCGCGGAGCGGATCCTGCGCTACACGACGCAAGTCCGGCAGCTCGAGGAGATGATGCCGATCTGCACGTATTGTAAAAAGATTCGCGACGACCAGAATTACTGGCAGCAGATCGAGGGCTATATCAACGAGCGGACCGGCAGCGAATTCAGCCATTCGATTTGCCCGGATTGCTACACGCGGGTGGTGATCCCCGAACTCGAAAAACTCCGGCAGCAGATGCCGCCGGCACCAGGCCAGCGGAACGGATGAGCAGCGACGACGTGCGCCGGCTCGAGGAGAAGATCGCGTTTCTCGAGCATCATCTCACCCAGCAGGACAAGGTGATCCTGGAACTGGGCGACGATGTGGCGCGGTTGAAGCGGGAGTTGCGGCGGCTGATGGACCGCGTCGGCGGCGCGCAGGAAAATGCGCCTCTGCCCGAAGACGAGCGTCCACCGCACTACTGAGCATCGCCCAACAAAAAAGACGCCGTGGTGGGCGGCGTCTTGAGCGAATTGGAGAAGAGCTTCGGTTACTCGGCAGCCTGAAACGCCGACTCGGCGCGTTGCCAGGCGCGTCCCACGCGCTCTTTCGTAGCGTCCCAGGTTTCCGCGGTGGCGTTGCTCACTTCACTAGCTGCGCTGCGGAGATCGTCGCGCGCTTCGGCGAGCCGGTCGCGAGCTTCGCCCGACACGCTTTGGATGCGGGTGTCGATCCGGGCAGCGTAGTCGTTGGCCTGCTGCGCGACTTCGGTGCGGCGCTCATACGAATAGTTCTTAAGGTCTTCCCACTTGTCCTGCATCGCCGCCGAGGCATTCGTGGCCATCGTTTCGGCGCTGGTCGTCGCGGACGTGGTCGCGTCGGTGGCCGCCGTGGTGCGGGCGTCGTGGTTGCGGGAGCAAGCGGAGAGGGAGAACGCCAGGCCGAGCGTGGCGAGAGCAGCGGCGGGGAGGAGGGCGGATTTTTTCATATTCATTTTGGTTTTGGGTTTCAGGGGGAAAACAGGACGGTGGATGACCGCGGCGATCCGCGGTCGTCCGGGTGACAGAGCAAACGCCGCGGCATTTACGGCGACGGAGGCGAACCGCGGAAAAGACCTGCGACGATCGCGATCAGCAGCAGCACCAGGAAGACGTAGAACAGGATGCGCGCGATGTCGGTCGCCGCACCGGCGACGCCGGTGAAGCCAAAAAGGCCTGCGATCAAGGCGATGACGAGGAACGTGATGATCCAGCGAAGCATGAGACGTGAGGTTGAGGTTGTGCGAAGCCTCGACAGCTGGAACGCCGCGGCACTTGCGCCATGGTTGCTTCGCGAATGCCAGAGTTCCGCCGATTCGCCTCAACCGCGCGACGGCCAGCAGGTTAAAATTTCAGCGCGCTCGAGCCATGGCGCGGCCGGAGCGGGCGCTCATGCGTTTTGCGGTCCGGAGAACCCGCGCAACGTGCGGGTTGCAAAGGTAATTAGCGCACGGTCGCGCCGTCCGAGTGGAGCACGTGTCGGAGCAGACTCGCGAGCATGTCGGCGGAGTAGGGTTTGGGCAGCAGATGGCGGATTCCGCACCCTGCGGCGCGGGCGGCATCGCCATCTCCGTGGAGACCGCTGGACGCGATGATGGGGAGGGTGGCATCGATGCGCCACAGCGCCGCGACCAGGGCCGGACCGTCCATGACAGGCATCATCATGTCCGTGATCACGACCCGCACCTGCTCGCGGTTCAAAGCGAACAAACCGATCGCATGCGAGCCATCCTCCGCGGGGAGCGCGCCGTAGCCGAGGCTCTTCAGCGTTTGCACGAGGATTTCGCGAGTGGGGGTGTCGTCGTCGACCACGAGCACGAGTTCGCCGTTGCCACGCGGGAGCTCCTGGGTGCCGGGACGCGCGGCGGGCGGTGGTTCGAGCTCGGGCGGAACCGGCAGATACACGGTGAACGTGCTGCCCTGTCCCGGCTCGCTGCGCACATCCACGAAGCCGCCATGGCCGCGCGTGATGCCGAGCACGGTGGAGAGTCCCAGCCCGGTGCCCTTGCCGACGTCCTTGGTCGTGAAGAACGGTTCGAAGATGCGGTCGAGGATGTCCGCGGGAATGCCGCAGCCCGAATCCGTGATTTCCAACGAAACATAACGCCCGGACCGTGCGGCCCGGTGCATCGTCGCGAAGGCGGCGTCGATTTCGAGATTGCGTCCAACGACGCCGATCCGGCCTCCGTCCGGCATGGCGTCGCGGGCGTTCACACACAGGTTGAGCACGATCTGGGTCAGCTGCGTCGGATCGCCGGAAACGAGCCAGAGGTCCCGCGGCATCGACGTCGTGAGGACGATGTTCTTGGGAAACGTGGTCGCAGCGATCGACTCCACTTCGCGGACGATGTGATGCAGGTGCACCGCCACCCGGGCGCCTTCCACGCCGCGCGCGAACGACAGCACCTGTTTCACGAGGTCGCGGCCGCGCGTGGCGCTGCGCGCGATGGTGTCGACCACGCGCTTCAACTCCGGATCCGCCGTCGTCGGCGCCAGCAGCTCCACGCCAATCAGGATCGGCGCGAGGATGTTGTTCAGATCGTGGGCGATGCCACCGGCCAGCGTGCCGATGCTCTCCATCCGCTGCGTGCGAAAAACCTGTTCCTCGAGCGTCTTGCGCTCGGTGATGTCGACGATGACGGCGATGAAATACTTGGGCGCGCCGCGTTCGTCGCGCAGCAGTTTGGTGACGAGGCTCGCCCAGAACGGCTCGCCATTTTCGCGCCGGCAGCGGCGTTCGGACGTGTGCGCCGACTCTCCGCCCTCCAGGAGCGTCCGCAGCACGCGCGCGTGGTCGGCGCTTTCCTCCGGCGCGAGCAGGTGCGTGAATTCGCCCTGCAGGAGCGCTTCGCGCGGGCGACCGCACATCTCGCAAAGCTTGTCGTTGACCCGGAGAAAACGGCCCCGCGCATCGACGTGGGCGATGCCGACGGCGGCCTGCTCGAAGGTCGCGCGAAAACGCTCCTCGCTCTCGCGCAACGTCTCTTCGAAACGCGCGCGCTCGGCGATGTCGCGCTGCAGCACGCGATTCGCCTCTTCGAGCTGCAGCGTCTTTTCCTCCAGTTTTCGGATCAGCGTCTCGCTGTAGACCTTCAGCAACTCGCTTTCGGCGCCGGGCGGCGGCGGCATCGGTTCCGGGGGCGACGCCGGCGCTTCGAGCGCGCGCAACCGGCTGAGGAAATCCTCCGGCTCCGCGGGCTTCAGGATGAAGGCGTTGGCGCCGAGACTGAGCGCGAGACGCTCGTCCTCCGCTTCGGTGTAAGTCGCGGTGTAGACGACGAACGGGATCTTGCGCAGCCGCGGATCGGCCCGCCAGTGCCGCAGCAGCGTGTAGCCGTCCATCACCGGCATCAACAAATCGGATACAACCAGATCCGGCGGACGCTGCCGGGCCTTGACCAGCGCTTCCGCGCCGTGGCGCGCCGTTTCCACGTCGTAGCCGTGGCCGCGCAGCAGGGCTTGGAGATAATAGAGGTTCTCCTCCTTGTCGTCGACGACGAGCGAGCGTTTCATGGCGGGGAGGGGAGGAAGCGGGAGACTTCGGCGACGAAGGTCTCGGGGTTGATAGGTTTCTCGATGTAGCCGTTGCAGCCGGCGGCGAGGGATTTCTCGCGGTCTCCCACCATGGCGTAGGAGGTCACGGCGACGATCGGTGTGCGGGCGAGCGCCGCGATCGAGCGCAGGGCGCGAGCGACCGCGTAGCCGTCCATGCCGGGGAGCTGGATGTCGAGGAGGATGAGATCGGGGTGCTCCGCCTGGGCGCGGGCGATGCCGCCGGGCCCGTCGCATTCGGTGGTCACGCGGTAGCCGTGTTTCTCGAGCAGGAACGTCGCCAGGTAGCGGTTCTGCTCGTTGTCTTCGATGATGAGAATGTTGAAGCGCGGGGGCGGCATGAAATTTACAGAGGAAGGGTGACGGTGAAGACGCTGCCTTTGCCCCATTCGCTTTGCGCGGCGATGGTGCCGTCGAGGAGCGTCGCGAGCCGGCGACAGATGGCCAATCCGAGTCCCGTGCCTTCGTGCAGGCGGGCGAGGCCGGTGTCGACTTGCCGGAACGGTTGGAAAAGCGTGCCGAGGTCCTCGGCCTTGATCCCGATACCGGTATCCAGGACGGAGATCTCGGCCGCGGGGCGCGGCGGTGTGGAGGGATCGAGACGAAAATCCGGCCGCAGCCGCGCTTCGACGCGCACCTCGCCGGTGTCGGTGAACTTCACCGCGTTGTTGATGAGGTTGAGGAGAATCTGCTCGAAACGGCGCCGGTCGCTTTCCATGGCACCCAACTCCGGGGCGATGGCGGTGACGAGCTTCAGGCCTTTCCGGTCGGCGAGCGGCCGCACCGTGGCGACGACGTGTTCGAGTATCGCGGGCAGCAGGAATTTTTCCCGTCTGACCTCGAGCTGGCCGGCCTCGATCTTCGAGATGTCGAGCACGTCGTTGATCAACTCGAGCAGGTGACGCGCGCTGCCGCGAACCATGCCCAGCTGCTTCGCCTGCTCTTCGTTCAAGGGACCGGCGAGGCCCTGCAGGACGATGCCGGTGAAGCCGATGATCGAGTTGAGCGGCGTGCGCAGCTCGTGCGACATGGTGGCGAGAAACGCGGACTTGATCCGATCCGCCGCCTCGGCGCGCATCAGGGCCGACTTCAATTCGTCGGTTCGCTCGGCGACGCGGAGCTCCAGTTGCTCGTTGGCCTCGCGGAGCAGGGCTTCGGCCCGTTTCCGCTCCGAGATGTCCTGGAACACGATCGAGAGGCCGGACGCCGCCGGATAAATGCGGTATTCGAACCAGGCGTCGTGCCGCGGCTGATACTGCTCGAATTGCACCTGCGCCAGTTCGCGGGCCGCGCGTTCGCATGCGGGACGGAGGGTGGCGCCGAGATCTTCCGCGAACTCGCTCCAGAAATGCCGCCCGAGCAGATCCGCCGGCCGGCGCTGGAGGATGCGCGCGGCGCGATCGTTGACGAAGACGAAGCGGCCGTCGCAATCCAGCGCGACGAATGCGTCAGTGACGCTCTCGAGAATGTGATCCACCTGCCGCCGGGCGTTTTCGGCCTCCAGCCGGGCGGATTTTTCGGTCTCGTAAAGCCAGGCGCGTTCGGATTCCGCGGCGACCTGGTCGGTGATGTCGCGCACCGTCACGAACGCCAGCGCCTGCGTGCCATCCGCCGACGCGGTGGCCAGGCCGCTGTAGGCGAGGACGCGTTCCCACGGCCGGTCGCGACGTCGCACCCGCAGCACCAGGCGTTGGAATTTCTCGCCGCGTTGCGCGCGGGCCAGCGGCCAGCGGTCATGAGGCAGCGGCGTGCCGTCGGGCAGTGCGAGATCGAAGAGGCGGTGAAATTCGCGCTGGAGGCGGCGGCCTTCCACGGTGGTTTCGAAACCGAGCAGCCGCAGCGCCGCGGGATTCCAATACAGCAGGTCGCCGTCGCGCGCGGCGATCACGAGGCCCTCCTGCAGGTTTTCGACCACCGTTTGGAGCCGGCCCTGGACTTCGCGCAACGCGCTCTCGGCCTGGCGGCGCTCGGTGAGGTCGATCGACAAAACGAAGATGCCCTCGGGCACCGGTTGCACGCGCACATCGAACCAGCCGCGACTGCCGTCGCGGAAAGTGAACTCCGTTTCCTCGTGCGCCGGCTCGCGCTGTTCCATCGAGCGTCGAAGCAGCTGGAATACGGCGCTCGACTCGATGCCCGGCCACGCGGCGAGCATGGTGTGGCCGAGCAGGTCTTCGGCCGGTCGGCGGCTGTGCCGCATGGCGGCGGCGTTGACGTAAAGGTAGGTCCAGTCGAAGCCGATCAGCTGACAGCCCTCGAGGATGTTGTCCAAGGTGGTGCGATACCGGCGTTCGGATTTTTCCAACGCCTCCTCCGCCTGACGCCGTGCGCTGATGTCGATGCCCACGCCGACGAGACAATAGCGTCCCTCGAACTCGACGCGCCGGCCTGTGAAGAGATGCGGCACCGTCGTGCCGTCGCGACGACGGAGTGGCGCCTCGACCCAGGCCTCGCCGCGCGTGAAAACCTCGGCGATCCTTGTTTCGACACTCGCCTGATCCTCGAGCGGAAAAAAATCCCGCGGGTGCATCCGCCCCACCTCTTCGGCAGAATAGCCGGAAACTTCTTCGAAATTGCGATTCCAGCGCAGGAAACGTCCGGACGAGTCGTAGAAATAAAGGATGCCCGGCAGGCTATCGAGCATCGTGCTGGAAAACGCCTGTTCGCGCCGCGCGACCGCCTCGGCGCGGGACCGCGCCTCCGCGAGCGTGAGGTTCTCGAGTCCGAACGAAATATCCGCCGCCGCCTCGGTCAGCAGCGCGAGCTCGGCCTCGCGGAAAAAGCCCGCGGTGTCGGCGTGGACGTTGAGGACGCCGGTCGCCGTGCCTTGCAGCCGAATCGGAAAGAAGGCCGAGGCGCGGATTCCAGATTGGAGCGCGGTCCGGCGCCAGGGCTCGTCGCTGCCCCCGAGGCCGAGATCGTTGAACAGAAGTGGCTGTCCGTCGCGGAGCACGGTTTCGGTGGGAGCGTTTTCGGCCGTCGGCGGCCGGCGCTCGATCGTCACTGCGCGAAAACCGCCGTGCTCGCGCAAAGCGTCGCAGGTTTTCCGGCAGAGCTCGTCCGGAGTTTTCGACCAAACGATCGCCTGGTTGACCTGGCTCAGGGCGGCGTAGAGCCGGCTGATCCGCTCCAGTTCCAGTTCGTGGGCGGCGCGTCCCCGTTCCTTGTCGGCGAGCGCCTGATGGGCGCGCTCGATGCGCCGAAAGGTTCGCGCGAGCACCACAAACAGGACGGCGGTTGTCACCCCCACGAATCCGATGCCCTTGTAAACGCTCCACCGCAGCAGGGCGTCGGCATCCGGTGCGAGCCAGACGAGGACGCGATCGGAAAAATAGATCCAGCTGGCGGCGGCCGCCGCATACAGCGCAGCGATGGCCAGGGCTCGAGGCCGGCCGGGAGGGGGTAAGGTGAGCGGATCGACGATATGGGCGGGGGTGGCGCCGGGGTGCATGCGGTCAGAAGTAGACGTGTGTGTCCGCCGGGAGATGCGCCCGATGACGGGCGTGCAATCGGCGCAGCGCCGCTGACATTTGGGGGCTGGCACTTCCAGCTCCCGGATCCGCGACTTTCCGGCGGCTCACGACGACAACGTGAACGCGGCGGCGCAGACCGTCCTGGACAACGGCTGGACCTGTCATGGCAACCATCGTTGCGATGCGACAGCGGATGGCGACACCTTTCCGAAGGCGGAACCTTACGCGAGGAGCTGCCGCTGGTGGTCCGTCGACGAAAACGAAAAAAGCGTTCCGCCGCACGGGCGTGAACGCTGCGAAATGGTGCCCAAGGGGGGACTCGAACCCCCATGCGGTTAAGCACAGGCTTCTGAGACCTGCGTGTCTACCAATTCCACCACCTGGGCAAACGGGAAGGGGCAAGAGAATGCGCGGCCCCGAACGGGGCAAGAAAATAGATTCGTCGGCGCAAAACTCGCGGCGCGCCCCGGCCGCCGCCGTGCTTGCCGCGACGGCAGTCTTGATCAAGCCTCAGCGCATGGCAGTGCGCATTGTTCGACTCGGCACGCCGCGAGCTCCGGAAGAGGGCACGCGCATCGGCACCGTCCGCCGTCCGCCGCGGGGCGTGCCCAAGGAAAAATTCGCCTCCGACGACTGGTATGACGTCTGGTTTCCGAATCTCGCCCCGAGTTTGGAAACCATGAAGATCGCCCTTCAGGCCGAAACGCCGGCGGAGTGGGCGCGCTTCGCGAAGAAATACCGCGCCGAAATGGCGACGCCCGCCGCGCGGCACGATCTGCAACTGCTCGCGACCTTGTCGCATTCGACCCACTTTTCCGTGGGCTGCTACTGCGAGCGCGAGGATCGATGCCATCGCTCCATCCTGCGCGAACTGCTCGCCGCCGAAGGCGCGACGATCGCGTCGGCGTAAATCGGCCGTCGCTGCGAGCTGTGCCTCCGACCTGAATCGCCCGGATTCCCCTGGCGCGGAATCCGGCCCTTCCGTGCCGTCCGTGGGTTCGATGGGCTCTGTCTGCTCTTTTCGTGTATTTCGTGTCTTTCGTGGTTTCTCTTGCTTGAGTCGGGGGCGCCGGCTCAGGCAAACGACTGCCGCGAGTTCGTCTCGAGAAAGGACGCGATTTCCTCCGCGAAAATCTCGCCGAATTCCGCGCGTTTCTTTTCGCCCATCCCCGGAATCGTTTCCATCGCGTCGAGCGAGGTCGGGTAGTGGCGCGCCATCGCGCGGAGCGTCGTATCGCCAAACACGATATACGCCGGCACGCGGCGCTCGTCGGCGAGTTTCTTGCGCAGCGCGCGCAGCCGCTCGAACAGAATCTCGTCGCACGCGACCTCGCCTTCGCGGCGCACCACGCGCTTCGCCTTCGGCAGGTCCATCGGCTTTGTCAGCGTGATGGGCGTGCGTTTCACGAGCGCCGTCAGGCCCTCGCGCGTGAGCTCGAGCGTGGCGAATTCGCCTTCGGCGACAGCCACGTAGCCGAGGCGCGTGAGCTCGCGGCCGACGGCGGCCCACTGTGGCCGCGAGAGCTCGCCGCCGATGCCGTAGGTCGTGAGCCGGTCGTGACCCCAGCGGCGGATTTTTTCGGTGTCGGCGCCGGTGAGCACTTCGATGATGTGATTCAGGCCGACGCTGAACTGGCTGTTCTGCGCGATGCGGTAAATGCAGGAGAGAAACTTCTGCGCGACGAGCGTGCCGTCGTAGGTTTCGCGCGGTTCGACGCAGTTGTCGCACGCGGCACAGTTATCGATCGGAAACGTCTCGCCGAAATATTCCAGCAGCTCGCTGCGGCGGCAGCCGGAGCTCTCGGCATAATGGACGATCTGGCGGAGTTGGTTGCGCGCGACCTGCTGCTCGCGCTCGTTCGTCATCTCGTCGATGAAGTGGATCTGTTTCGCGATGTCCCCGGCGCTGAACAACAGCAGGCAGTCGCCCGGCAGGCCGTCGCGTCCGGCGCGTCCCGTTTCCTGGTAATAACCTTCGATGTTCTTCGGCAGGTCGTGATGGATCACCCAGCGGACGTTGGGTTTGTTGATGCCCATGCCGAAGGCGATCGTCGCGCAAATGATGCGGGTGTCGTCGCGGAGAAACTGCTCCTGATTCGTCGCGCGTTCCTCGGCGGTGAGGCCGGCGTGATACGGGCGCGCGGAGAAGCCGCGGCCGGCGAGCGACTCGGCCACGCGCTCGGTGGCGGCGCGGCTCGCGCAGTAGATGATGCCGCTCTCGTGTTCGCGTTTGCGCACGAACTCGATGATCTGCTTCAGCGGCTGGTCCTTCGGCACGACGCGATACGTGAGATTCGGCCGATTGAAACTCGCGACGAAGATCTCCGGTTCGCGGAGTTTCAGGTGCGCCACGATGTCGGCGCGCACGCGTTCGGTTGCCGTGGCGGTGAGCGCCATCGCGGGCACGTCGGGCAGCGCCGCGCGGAGCTTCGCGAGCTGGCGGTATTCCGGACGGAAATCGTGGCCCCACTCGGAGATGCAGTGCGCCTCGTCGATCGCGAGGCAGGTGACGTTCCAGCTCTTCAGATTCTCCTGCCAGCCGTCGAGCATCAGCCGTTCGGGCGCGACGTAGAGGAGCTTGAATTCGCCGCGGTGCAGCCCGCGCAGGCGGGCGCGGGCTTCCTCGGCGCCGAGCGAGGAATTGAGAAACGTCGCCGCCACGCCGCTTGCCTGCAGCTGGTCGACCTGATCCTTCATCAACGCGATCAATGGCGAAACGACCACCGTGAGTCCGGGCCGCGCGAGCGCGGGGAGCTGGAAACACAACGACTTGCCGCCGCCGGTCGGCAGAAGCGCGAAGACATCGCGGCCGGCGAGCGTGGACGCGATGATCTCGCGCTGCAGCGGACGAAACGTGCTGTAACCGAAGGTGCGCTTCAGGAGCTGGGCGAGATCGACGTGATCCACGGACATGAGCGCGTCATCTAGAAACGCGATGCGGGCGAACACACGGAAAAACGCTGCGCTGGCGCCGTCCGTAGGCGGAATTTTTTTTCGCGACGCGAAAAGCGTGCCCGGTTGCGCGGCCTACGCCTTCAATCCCAAAAACGCCGCGAGTTCGGCGACCGCTGGCGCAGCGCGATGCCCGCGTCGCACGGAACGTGACACGATCCGCAAACGGCCCGTTTCGCGCTCGGCTTTCGGATCGACATGACCGACGAGTTCGCCGCCGGCCAACACCGGCAACGCATAGTAGCCGCGCACCCGTTTACCGGGCGGCGTGTAAACCTCCCACGTGTAATCGAACTCCCACAACGCCTGCGTGAGCCGCCGGTCGTAAATCAAGGGATCGAGCGGCGCGATCAGCCGCGGCGTTGCCGGATCGTTCGGTGGCGATGTCCCCGGATCAGTCGAGCCACTCACGGTTTCGAGCAGCGGCAGGTCTTCGCGGAGACAATGCAGGAGCGGACAGCCTTCGACCTGCACCGGCTGGGCGGCGTCGCCGAGGGCGCGAACTTCCTCTCGTTTGAGAATCGCCAGTCGCCGCTGGCGAAGTTTCAGGTGTGCGAGCCAGCGCGTCGTGTCGTCGGCGGGCGGGACAGGCGCGGCGAGCGTATCCGCAGGCAGGATGCGTTCCGGGAGATCGTAAATGCGGCGCTGGCCCACGCGGTGGCTGATGAGCACGCGCCCGTGGAAGAACAGTTTCTGCAGCGTGGTTTTCGCCAAAGTGGCCGCGCCCCAGACGCGACGGGCGCGACCGGAATCCGCGAAATCCTCCGACGACAGCGGTCCGCGCGCCGCAATTTCGGCGAGGATGCGCTCCGCGAGCGTGCGCTCGCGCGGCGTGAGCCGGCCGGACCACGCGCCTGTCGTGCGCGAACGCCGGTGCATGGCCGCGAGGAAATGCGGCCAGGCGTCGAGCGGGAAGGCGGCGAGGATGTTGGTGTCGGGCAGATGATGCTCGAAGGCGCGACGCGCTTCCGCGGTCGGACGCGTTTCCTCGCCGTGCAGGTGTGCCATCAGACCGCCCTCGCGATAGTCGCGCACGCGGTTGCGGAGGATGAGATCGTGCATCCGGCCGCAGACGTTGATCGGATCGATCTGGATGTAGCCGTGGTGCTGCAGAGCGGCGCCGACGTCGGGCGCGGGCGTTTCGAGCAGCAGGGCCCGGAGCATGAACCGGCGGGCGGCAGGGCGGGAGAGCGGAATCGGGGACGACGAGGAAGTCACGCGAACGGCAGCCGACGCTGCCGCGGAGCCGGCAAAAAACAAGGCCGCGCAGCCTTTCGGCGGCGCGGCCCGGTGTGGGAGCTTACGATAAAGAGGGCTCAGGCGCAGGCGATCGTCGGACGACCGTAGCTGACGCGCGACGGCAGGAACCATTCGCCGGGCGCGGCGCCGGGCGCGAATTCCGGGCAGGCCTCGGCGAGAAGCGTGCGGAGGTTTTCGCGGGCGCGGGCGATGCGGCTCTTTACGGTGCCGACGTTGATGCCGAGCGTCGCAGCGATTTCCTCGTAGGAACGGTTGAGGACGTTGCGCAGCGTGAGGATCTCGCGATGGCGGGAGTCGAGTTTCTCCATGCAATGATCGACGAGCGTCGAGAACTCGCCCGCGGCGGTTTCCTGCGCCGGGTCCTGCACGACGTCGGCGACGAGGTCGGCGAACGTCGCCGCGCTATCCTCGCTCAACGCGCAATCGAGCGACAGGGAATCCTGCCGGCGGCGACGGAAAAAATACCAGTAACGGTTGCGCGCGAGGTTGACGGCGATGCGGTAAAGCCAGGTGGCAAGGGAGGAGTCGCCGCGGAAGTTCGCGAGTCCGCGATGAGCGCGGATGAACGTGTCCTGCGTGATTTCCTCGGCGTCCGCGTGGTTGCGGAGAAGACCCAGGGTGACGGTGAAGATCTTGCCGCGATAGCGTTCCATGATTTCGACGAACGCCGATTCATCGCCTTGGGCGAAACGGCGGACGAGTTCGTCATCGATGGCAGCGTCGGGAGTCGCGCGGCGAAGATTTTCCGTGTTGGCGGGCCGGGCACTCTTGGTGGAGGTGTGAACGTAGGCTGGCATAGAGAAGGTTGTGGTGAGGTTGAGCGCCCCTCCTATACCTCAGCGCGTGCCAGCGGGCTGGTGTCGTCGGCTAGATACTAATCATCAGTGACTTAAATTTTAAGCCATCAGTCTGTAACAGAGCCATCGGGCGTTTTGTCATGCAAAATGCCGAAGCCGCGAGGGTGATTCGCGCAAACCGCCTTGTGGCGGATCCCCGGACGCCGGACTCGGACGTAAACCGGAGCCGCCCCCGAGGGAAGCGGGACAAAATGGGGTGAAGCGGGGACGCAGAGAAAGACCCGCAAAATGCACATCGGTGCGCGGCCGCGGCGAGATTCCAGAGGGAAACGCGCGATTTTCGGCGGTGCGCTGGACCGTGCGGGGCTGGTCCAACGAACCCGGGTGGGGAACGCCGGCGTGGAGGGGGAGGCGAACCGCAGGCCGCGGTTTGAGAAAACTTTCTGCTTCCGTTTTGGGAGGCGAGGCCTACGGTTCCGCGTTCTGCCTGCCGCGGCCTCGTGCCGGGGGAGGCGACTGCGCCGGAGAGGTGGCAGAGTGGTCTATCGCACCGCACTCGAAATGCGGAGTGTCGAAAGGCACCGTGGGTTCGAATCCCACCCTCTCCGCCATTTCAGCCAGGATTTGGCTTTGGAGCATTGACCAGCACTCGGATAACGCGCACCTGCGGATCATCATGCCTTCGCTTCCAGACCCGCAGGACCATCGGCTGACGGCGCTGCGGACCTGCCTCCGGCAAAGCCGAATCTTTCGTGAGTTGTCGCCGGAGGATATCGCCGCCGTCGCGGAAGGATGCCAGCTGCGGAGCCTGCAAAAGGGCGAGACGCTGTTCCGCGAAGGCGAGCCGACGCAGGGATTCTTCATCATCCAGCTCGGGCAAATCGGCGTTTACTTCGTCACGCCGGAAGGCCGTGAGCAGATGTTCTCCGTGTTTCGCGCGCCGGAAAGTTTCGGCGAAGCGGCGCTCGTGTCGCTCGAAACCTATCCGGCCAATGCAGTCGCCCTCGACTATACCCGCGTGATCCTAGTGCGGAAGGCGCACTTCCGGGACCTCATCGCGCGCAAGCCGCAGCTCGCGCTGCAGATGCTGGCGTCGATGAGCCTGCACTTGAAGGAATTGCTGCGACTGCTGCAGAACTCGCGCGGCCGGCAGATCGAAGCCCGGCTGGCCGAGTGGTTGTTGCAACTGAGCCCGGCGGCGGCGGCCGGGTGTCCGACCGTGTTCGAACTCCCGGTGCCGAAAAAAGTGATCGCGGCGCAGCTCGGTGTGACCAGCGAGACGCTTTCCCGCACCTTCGCGCGGCTCCGCGACGAAAAGATCATCCGGGTCGTGCAGGCGAAGATCTTCGTCCTCGATCCCGCGCGGTTGCGCGACTACGCGAACGGCGCGGCGTGAATCGCACCGCGACGCGAAAACATGGGCTTCATCCCGCGACGCGTTTTACCGTCACGCTTGTTCTACGGCGCGTTGACCGATGGCTGCGGCGGGACGGCCGGTGGCGGGCGACGGTTTCGGGGCGCGGGCGCCGAACCGGAACAGCGTGACGGCGGTCGCGAGATAAACGACGTAGGCCAGCACCACCGTCAGCGAAGGCGTGCTCGTGTAGCCCAACAGGGTGCGCGCCACGGTGCCGGCGGCGGAGCGCTCGTCGAGCACGGCGCCTGAATTCCAGACCGGTTCGACGAGCGCGGGGATCCAGCCGGCTTCATTGAATTCGTGCACGCCTTTGCCCACCAAACCGGCGGCAAACAGGATCAGCAGCACGGTCGTAACCTGAAAAAAGCGCGCGAACGACAGCCGCGTGGTCGTGCTGAAAAGCAGCCAGGTCAGCAGGGCCGCGGCGGCGATGCCGCAGGCGGCGCCCGCGAGAGTCTGTTCTCCGTCGCCGCCGAAATCGGTGGCCGTCAGAAACAGCGCGAGCTCCGTTCCTTCACGCGCGACCGCCATGAAGGTCAGGGCAAACACGCCTCCTCCGCCCGGCAAGCGCGCCGCTCGCCGGACCTCGCCTTCGATGCGGTCCCGGATTCCGGCGCTTTGGCGCTTCATCCAGATCAGCATCCACGTCAGTAGGCCCGCCGCCAGAAACAGGGCCGATCCTTCCACCAGCGGCTCGGCCGCGCCCTGCAGCGTCCAACTCAGCGCGTGCAGCAGGAACGCGAGCGCGATGCTCACCGCGGCGGCGCTGCCGAGGCCGAGCCAGACGAAGCGGACGCACTCCTCGCGTCGCAGTTTTCTCAATACGCCCAGCACGAGGCCGATCACGAGCGAGGCCTCCAGCGATTCGCGCAACGACAGGACAAAACTCGGCAGCATGATTTTTCCTTGTGATGGTTAGGGACGCGAGGTGCCGCCCGGCGGGCGAGGAGGGAGATCAGGCCGCTCCCGGTTCGGGCGCATCGTTGCCGATCGCCTCGACGGGGCAGCCCTGCCGCGCTTCCTCCGCGAGCGCGATTTCTTCCGGAGTCTCCGGTTGTTTCTGGACAAAGGAGTAGCCGCCTTCGTCGTGCCGGCCGAAAATCGTCGGGGCCGTTTCGCGGCACAGATCGCAATCGATGCACGCGGAATCGACATACCACCGGCCGGGAACATTCTGGGAAAAACGGTCTGTAGGATTCGCCATGAGAATTTAGGTTGAGGCGTCCATCATAGCGCCCGCTGGCCGGTTCCGGAAATTCATAGGTCGTATCGATTGATGCGACGAATGCATGAGCGGATTGATCTGGATCAACCCGTGTCCGAGCGATCCGCGGCATGCTGGGGCCATGAATGAATTCCTGCCCACGGCGCCCTTCGACATCTACGAGCTGCACCTCTTCCACCTCGTGGCGCGGCACCGCAGTTTCACGAAGGCGGCGCAAATGGCGGGACTGACCCAGAGCGCCGTCACGCGGCAGGTGCAGGGGATGGAAGCAAGCCTGGGCGTGGAGCTGTTTCATCGCACGACCCGCACCGTCGATCTGACGGACGCCGGCCGAATGCTCGCCGAACAATCGGCGCGCCTCCTGGGCGACATCGACCGCACCTTGCGTTCGCTGCGGGAAGAGTTCGCCGGAGCGAACAAGGAGATCCGCGTCGGCGTGTCCCGCTCGGTCGGGCTCGCGTATCTGCCGGGTTTTTTTCACGCGAATCTCCGGCGGCTGGAGCGCGTGGCGTATCGGGTGTATTACAAGCCGAGCGCCGAGATCATGAGCGCGCTGGAGGCCAACGAACTCGACGTGGGCGTGCTTTGTCCGCCGCCGCGTCTGCCCCGGACCGTTCGCGTCACGCACCGTTTCACGGATACGTTTACGCTCATTGCGTCCGCCAGCGTCGTGCCGGAATTCGAGGCCGCTTTGCCGGAGCGCGCGGCGCGGCTGCGCTGGGCCGAGCGCCAGAACTGGCTGCTGCCCGACGAGCAGGCAAACACCGGACGCCGGCTGCGCAGCTGGATGATGCGTCAGGGCTGCCGCGCCGAGCCCGCGATGCTGCTCCCCAGCTTCGATCTCATCATCAACCTCGTGGCGCTGGGCATGGGCGTGGGCTTTGTGCCGACGCGTGCGCTCGCCCTTTATCGCGGCAAGCGCACCTTGCGACGATTGCCCTGGCCCGAGCGCTTCGTCCGCGAACTCGTGGTGCTCGTGCGAGAACACCGCCGGCTCGCTCCGCACGTCGAGCAGTTCGTCGCGAATGTGCTCTTTTGATTTCGAAACGGAATCCGCGGCGAAACCGCAAATCGCCTCGAGCCTTGATCCGGATCAACCCTGCATGCGGCGGTTTGGGTTAAGGTGGGCTTCGCCAGCGCGATTCGCGCGCGTTCGCCCCCCTTTCCCATCATGAACCAACCGATCACTACCGAAACCACCGTTGCCGAGATCGTGCGTGCCGTTCCCGGACGCTCGCGCCTCCTGGATCAGCTCGGCCTCGATTATTGCTGCGGCGGCAAGAAGTCTCTCGCCGATGCCTGCCGTCGCAAAGGCCTCGACGCCGCGACCGTCGTCGCGCTCCTGAATGCACTCGACGCCACGCCCACGGACCGCGACGGCGACGGCATCAACCCCGACAAGCTCACGCTTGCCGAGCTGTGCGACCACATCGAGCGCGTTCATCACGAGTATCTGCGCCAGGAGTTGCCCCGGCTCGATTTCATGACGCGCAAAGTGGCGGCAGTGCATGGCGAACATGAACCGCGGCTGCTCGAGATTCGCGACACGTTTGCGGACTTCGCGGTCGCGATGGCCTTGCACACCGAGGAGGAGGAGAAACTCGTGTTTCCTGCGATTCGTCGGCTCGGATCCGCCGCGGCGGTCAGCGACACGAGCGCCGCTCCCTTGAAAACGACGCTCGAGAAACTCGAGTCCGACCACGATCGCGCCGGATCCGCGCTGGAGCGGCTCCACGCGTTGACCGACAATTTCAGCCCGCCCGAATGGGCGTGTAACACGTTCCGCGCCCTTTACGACGGGCTGCGGGAACTCGACTGGGAAACGCACCAGCACGTGCACAAGGAAAACAACGTCCTGTTTCCCCGCGCGCTCGCCACCTGCGGCGCGATGTGAACGGCCGCTCAGCCGGCCGGGTCCGGCGTTGTCACGGGCCGACCCGCAACGAAAGGAAAACATCATGATAAAGATCGTTCGATATACGACCCTCGCCCTGGGTCTTGCATTTGTTCTGACGCCCGCCGCGTTGCGGGCGCATTGTGACACGCTTGAAGGACCGGTCGTCTCCGCCGCGAGAGACGCCTTGAAATCGCGTGATGTCACGCCGGTGTTGAAGTGGGTGCAGCCGGATGACGAAAACGCCATCCGCGATGCGTTCGCCCGCACCTTGGTGGTCCGCCCGCAGTCGCCCGCGGCGGCCGAACTCGCCGACACCTGGTTTTTCGAAACCTTGGTGAGAATCCACCGCGCCGGCGAGGGCGCTCCGTTCACCGGTCTCAAGTCGGAAGCGACCGCGGAACCGGGAATTGTCGCCGCCGACCACGCTCTCGTCTCCGGCAAGCTGGACGATGTGGCGGCCGACACGACGGCCCCGCTGCAGACCGCCCTCAAGACGAAGTTCGAACGGGTTCGCTCCTTGCAGGCGCACGCCGACCATAACGTCGCGGCGGGCCGGGAGTATGTCGCGGCCTACGTCGACTACGTTCATTTTGCGGAGCGCCTGGCCGCACTCGCGATCCCCAGCGCGGGTCATGGCGCCGAACACGCGCATTAGTCAGCAAACCAGGCTCTCGTGCTGACTCCGGGAGCCCGAAATTGATCGGCGATCCTGTTCGGTGAATGGGATCGCCGATCGCCGTTTCAGGGCCGCTCGCGCAAACGCCGATAGCTTAGCGCGTCGACGATCAACGGCTGCGCCGCGTTCTCCGCGTTGGGACGGATTTCGATCTTTGCGCCGGGTTGGAGCGTGAACTCGCCGAGGCTTGTCCAGCCAGACTCGCTCGCCGGATTGAGGGCGACCGTTGTCACGCGTCTGGCGTCGGCGATCGTGTAGCGCGCGGCGCAGGCGTCCTTCGTTCGCCAGACTTTCAGTTCGTAGCGCGCGCTGCGGGGGACAACCAAACTCCAGCGCGCCACAGCCGCGGCATCGACCGAACGTCGGCACAGCGCGCTGTAGCTTCCCGGAATCGCGGCGAACTCCCACGCGCCGCTCAGCAGCTGAACCTCGAGATCGTCGCTTCCGATCACCGTGTCGGAAGGAAATCCTGGAGTCAGGTTCGACGCATAAACCGGTTCCAATCCAGCTTGGGCGATGATCGCCTGCGCCGCTTCCGGCCAGGAGCCGTTTGCCGCCAGGTGAGGCGGTTCGACGACATTGTTCGTTCCGTCGTTGCGCCAGGCGAGGGTGTCGGCGTAGTTCGCGTCCACGCGGTTGTCGCGGATGTTGGGATTCCAGATAAACAGCCAGCGGATCGCGTCGCTCACGACGTTGTGGTGAATATGAAACCCTTCCGTGAACTGGTCCGGATACAGCGCGCCGCCGGCTTTGGTGTTCCGATCGGGCGTTCGCATGCCGTCGAGCACGTTGTGCGCGATTTCCGAATCCGGTTGCCGGTCAGTCGTGTAAATGCCGCCGCCGTCGTCGAGCCGGCGCATGTAGTTCGTGATGCGATTGTGCATGATGCGATTCGCGCGCGAATCCGGCGGGGCGGGCGGGTTGCCCCAGCCCCAGCCCTGGCTGATGCCGGTGTAGGGGATGGCAGTGATCTCGTTGTGCGCGATGAGCGAGCGGTCCGTGTAGTAGCCGAGAATCGCGACCGATCCGAAATACTCCGCGCCGATGTGGGCGATGAAGTTGTTCACGATCCGATTGCGCCGTGGAAATAGCCGCGGATCGTCGGGCCGCGCCGCGTCCTCGCCCAATTCGATGCCGCCGGCGGACAGATCCACGAAGACGTTTCCTTCGATCACATTGTCGTTGCCGCCGCCGGTGAACATCACGCCGGTGCCGCCGAGCCGGGCGAAACGGCAGCCACGCACCACGATCCGATCGGAGGTCGCCGCCTGAAACGCCGCCGGCACGCGATCCTTGCGCTGCTCGTGCCGGTACTGCGGATCGACCGCCTGCGCGGGCGCCGCGGGGACGAGCGAATTGGCCTGGACATCGACGAAGCCGAAGCGATTCGGCCGCGTCCAGCCGGTGTGCGTGAACGTGATTCCCTCGAAACGCAGGTGCTGCACGGGCGACTCCGGTCGGCCGGCGAGCACGATCAGGTTTTCCAGCTCGGGACGGACGATCTCCGCGGTCGCCGGATCTTCGCCCGGCCGCGGCCGGTAAAAAAGCGCGCCGGCCGCGCGATCGAGAAAGAACTCGCCGGGCGCATCCAGAAACTCGCGCGCGTTTTCGATCCAGTAGTGCCGTCCCCGATACACGCGGTCGCCCTGGGGCTGGTGGGTGACGGCGTCCCATTCCGGCTCCGCGATCGCCGCCCGCAGGTGGCCGGGTAGATCCGACTCGGCGAGGCGCGCCAGCCGCAGCCGCTTGTGCATCCACGCAATCAATACGGAAAACTCGATTTCGTCCGGCTGGACGCGCACTCCCGCGAGCAGCCCGGCCGGGATATCGAAGCCGTCCGCCGCCTTCTCCGTGTCCAGCTGCAGCATCGCGCCGGCGTTGGGCGTCCGCGCTCGCGTGGCGCGGTGCCCGTTTACCCACAGCTGGCGAAAATCGATCCCGCGGTCGACTGCCGCGCGATAGGCGCCGTCGGCTTCGCGCGTCCAGCCGGTCACCCGGCGTCCGCCGCTGAGCACCACGGTCGCGTTGGCGGCGGCGCGATAGACGACATCGAAGCCGCCTTTCCCCGAATCGGCGAATTCAAACCGCACCGGCTCGCCCAGCACATACGTGCCGTCATGCAACTCGACGACGAGGTCGCCGTGCAGTTCGTTGGTTTCGAGATGCGCCCGGACGGCGCGGCGCGCGCGATCGATCGTCGCGAACGGCGCGTCCGCCGAGCCGGGGTGCGCGTCGTCGCCGAGCGGCGGAGGCGCGACATGAAAGCGCGGCGGATTCGCCGCCGCCGCGGCGGACGCAAGCCCGAGCAAGAAGAGGAGGGAACGGAGAATGGGTTTCATCGAGAAACGAGCAGGGTGGAGCGCGCACGCCACAGCAGAAACGCGGCGAAGGGATGCAGGCAGGCGAGCGCGCTGAAAACCGAGATGTAGCCTGCATGTTCGATCAACGGTCCTGCGATGAGGTTCATCAACAAGCCGCCGCTCGCCCCCACGGCGCCAAGCAGGCCCGCGATCGTCGCGGCAGAGTGGCGCGGAAAGACGTCGGCTACGAGCAGCCCCTGGCCGAAGAACCAGATCTGGCACACGATCGCCACGAGCGAGATCAGCACCAGCGCCCAGGCGACGGACGGCGCAAAGGTCGTGAATGCGCCCACCGGCGCCACGAGCGCCGCCGCCGCGAACATAGTGACGCGCACGCGCACCGGCGCATGGCCGCGGGCCACGAAGAAATCCGTGGTCCTGCCGGTGGCCATCACCGCGGCGGACGCCACAAACGACGGGATCCAGCCGATCCAACCGAGTTGCGTGAGCGAGACGCCGAGGCGTTCCTGCAAGTAGCCGGGCAACCAGAACAAATGGAAATACCACACCGGATCGGTGAGCGCGCGCGCGGCGAGGAGCAGCCACACGCGCCGATCCGCGAGGATCGCGCGCAGTGGCGGCGGTGGTTCGGTCGATTCTTTCTCGGAGGCAGGCACGGGCGGATTGCGATCCGCGCTCCACCAGGCGACGGCGAGAAACAGTCCCGCGACGCCCGGGATGATGAAGGCGGCGTGCCAGCTATGCCAGCCGGTCAACACGGCGACCAACGGCGGTGCGAGAATCGCGCCGACCGTCGTGCACGGACTCAGCAAGCTCCACGCAAACGCACGCCGCTCGGGCGGGAACCACGTCATCATCACGCGTTGAATCGCCGGAAATGCGCCGGGCTCGGCCGCGCCGAGGAGCGCGCGAGCCGCGGCCATCTGGCCGAAATTCTGCGAGAGCCCCGAGAAGACGTTGGCCAGCGACCAGACTGCGGTGAACAGCGCGAGGCTGACGCGCGTGCCGAACCGGTCGACCAACCGCCCGCTGATCACGTAAAAGACGATGTAAGGCGCCATGAACGCACCCACCAGCCAGGAGTAGTGCGTGTCGGTGAGGGCGAAATCGACTTTGATCGTCGCCTTGAGGATCGAGAGTGTCTGGCGGTCGAGGTAATTGAGCAGCCCGATGCCAAACAGCAGCACGAGCAGCATCCAGCTGCGGCGGGGAAGAGTCATGGGAATCGAGGCGCTCGCGCGCGAAGAAGGGGTGGAAAAAGACGCAACACGGAAGAACAACGAAGACGAACGGCGCGGTTGCTGAAACCGTTCAGTGCGCGGGCCGATGCGCGCGACGGCGGTCCGGTCGCGGAGGCTACGTCACGGCCGCCGCGGCGTGTTCGTGCCAGTCGCCGCGGATCTGCACGTATTGCGGGTGGTCGGGACGACCGAGGGTCCGGCTTTGCTCGAGGCCGGTCACGAGGTCGACCGCCGCGCGCGCCGCCAGGTCGTAACGTTGCTGGATGCCGGGCAACGCGAGCGGATCGCCCGCCCGCCAGTTCGCGCACCAGACGCGGCCCTTCGCGTGCAACGCCTTGAGCTGGGGTCCGGCGAGTTCCGGCCACATTTCCCGGCGCAAAAGCAGAATGCCGTCCGGATCCTGCGATCGCAGCCAGGACGAAAACGGACGCGCGCCCCGCAGGTCGAGCGCGTAGATCAGGCTGCGCGCCTCTTCCTCCTCGGGATGATGGGTCATGAAGGCCGCCTTCACCGCGCTACCCGTGCGCTGGTTGATCTCCTCGGTCAACACGATCGCGGGCCGCCTGACGCCGACGGCGGTCATGCGCTGCAGGCATTCGCAGACGGCGTGATAATGATCGTGCGCCACCCGGTGCAGTTCGACAGGCCAGCGCGCATGGCCGAGCACGACGCAGGCGAAATTCTCCCAAGCCAGCGCATAGTCGGCCGCGACGCCCTCGATGCTCGGCGAAAAAATGACGCTTTGAATTCCGCGGGTGCGGAGGATTCCGCTCAGCCGTGCGCCGCTCAACTTGTCTTCATCGGGCCAGAATTCTTCGAGATGATAGCCGCGTAACTGCGCCCGCGCCGCGGCACCCTCGCGCACTTCCCTGAAAAAGTTGTCCGTGCGCGTCAGCGCGCGTTTGCCCTGCATCCAGACCAGCGCGATCCGTCCGGAGGAGTTCACCGCGCGTCCGCGACCGATGTGCGCCATGAGCGCCGAGATCTGCGGATCGGGCCGGTAACCGAGCTGCTCGCCGATGGCCTGAATGCGCCGGCAGGTTTCCGGTGGAATGCTCGGATGATTCCGCAACGCGTAGGATACGGTCGACACCGCCACGCCGGCCTTGGCGGCGATATCCTTGATGGTGCAGCGGCGGGGAGACGTCATCGACTGAACGAATTCAGTCGCCACTCGCGCGGGGCGCAACGGTGCAATCCGCCCGCGTCGTCTCACGGCTCCGCGCTTTCGACCAAAAGGACGCCGCTCAACGTCAACCGGTTCGCCGCGTAGCGATCCGGTTCCGCCAGCGTTTTGCCGGCCTTCGCCTTGATCGCGGCCTTGTCCACGGGTTCGGCGAGCAACTCGATGCGCGCACGATGCGGGCCGTCGGCCAAGGGCCGCGGATAAAACCACGGCCGCGGACGGCAGAACGACGGCGTCACATAATGATCGAAAAACGTGTCCGTCACCGGCTCTTCACCCTCGATCGTCACGCGGAATCGTCCGCTGTCCGGCGCCGCGATTCCGAGGAGGCCGAACGTCCGGCCGGAAAACTCCACCGTCAACGCCGCGCCGGCTTCCGCGGTCCGCCACGTCGGCGGCAGCAAGGCCTTCGTCGCACCGCGCAGATTCGGATCGTCCGGTGCGACGCGGGACCATTCACCTTCGCGGTCGAGGCTGCCGATCTCACGCAACGTCGCGTGACTCCAATTGTCGGCGTGCAAAGGCGCGGGCAACGTCGTCGGCTTCGATGCCGGCGCCGCGACCAGCGTGGGCCAGACCTGTTCGATCGCCGCGAAATAGATGCGGTGCCCGGCGGCGGTCGGGTGCACGCCATCGAGCGAAAACGTGCGGGGATCGTCGGGTGCGTCCGGAGCCTTGAACAGGAGCGTGCCCGCACTTACCCGCCGCGCGATCTCCACGCCGAAGTGAAGCGAGGGAAGCGCGTAGTGCCCGGCCACGCGCTCCATGGCCGCGGCTGCGACCGGAAAGCGGCCGGCCTCGAGGTCGGGCAGGCCTGGCGTGGAGACGGTGTAGACGAAAAAAATATCCGTCTGCGGATTCGCGCGCCGGGTCTGGCGGACGATGCCTTCCATCGTCCGCTCGATCCGGTCCGGCGGCGTCGACGCGTCGTTCACCGCAAATTCGACGAAGAGCAGATCCGGCCGATGCCGCAGAACGTCGCGTTCCAGCCGGCAGACGCCGAGATCCGAACCGGTGCCGGGCAGTCCGGCCGCAATCTCGACGACATGAAGTTTTGGATACGACGCCGCGAGATGAGCGGTGGTCAGGCTGCGCCAGCCGTTGGCGGCCGCGGTGATGCTTCCGCCAAGATACGCGACCCGTAATTCACCGTCGCCTCGTGTCGCGATGTCCGCCACATGCGGCAGTCCGCCGCGCCGGTGGAAGGCCGTGGCGGACGGTTGGGCGAGGGCGGGGGCAGCCAGCGCGGCGGCCAGCAAAAGGTGACGGAGAAATCTCATCGCGCGTCAGGAGGCGTAAACCCGGATTTCGAAGACGCGAGCGTGGGAAACACCGTGGGTGCGGTTCACGCGCAACTGCAGCCGGCTGGCGGCGACCGCCTCGGTCAGCCGGTGCACGCGCTTGCGGACAAGGTTGTCCTGCACCTCGAGCAGCACGCGGCCGTCGAGCAGGAGCTCGTAATCGCGCACCAGCTCGGGTTGCGGCCCGCGGATGAGTTTCCGCGTCGTGCTGTCGCTCGCACTGAGCGTCAGCTCGCGCTCGAAACCGGAATCGAAGGTCAGATGAACTTCCCGCACGGCCACCGGCTCCGACCATGCGAGCTCAAGCCACGCCGGCAGCGTCGCGGATTCCCAGCGGTGCGTCGCCCCGTCGGCCCACGGCCCGAAGCCGCGGAGAAGTTCACGGGTGATGCCATCCGTCACCTGCGCGGGCGCCCCGCGTTCCGTGGCGGATGAGGCGCTCACCTGCGAGCGGCGGGCGAGATCGGCGGCATCCTCGGCGCGGAAGGCCGGCAGGAAGGCGTCGTCGCGCAGCAGCACTTCCTGGAGGCGGCGAATCGCAACCGGATCGAAATACTCGGCGAGCGCGCGCGAGCCGAGCGGCGTGGCGAGCGCGGCGGCGGTGCCGATGGCCTGACCCATCACCGCGCAGGTCGCCATCACGCGCGTGCTGGCGAAGGCCACGTGTGTGGCGCTCATGTTGCGGCCGGCAAAGAGGAGATTGGCGATATTCCGCGATACGAGCGCGCGCAGCGGGATCGTGTAAAGGTGATCGAGGTGCGTGTGCTCGCAGGGCCATTCGTCGACGGCGTCGACGCCGCTCGGCGGGTGCAGGTCCAGTGGCCAGCCGCCATAGGCGACCGTATCCGGAAAAATACGACCGCTTTGCAGATCGTTTTGGGACAGGACGTGCGGGCCGAGGAAACGGCGCGACTCGCGTTTGCCCGGGAGGGCGCCGACCCATTCCAGCGCCCAGTTGGCCGAACCGGGATGGTCGCCGGAGTTTTTCACATAATCCCAGACGCCGAGCGCGATGCGCAGGAGCTCGTGCCGGATCGTGGCGTTGTCCTTCAACGTGTCGAGTTGCCCGCCCCATTCGGCCCACCAGTAGCCGTATTCGAAACTGTCGATCGGGCGGAACTTGAATTCGTTTTTTTGAAAACGGCGGATCCAGGACGGCGCGCGGAACGGCTGTGGCGTGTCGTAGCGGCGCGCGGTGAACAGGATCGAACTGCCAAGCGTTTTCCGGTCGGCGACGTCGAGCGCCAGTGACTCGCCGTAGTCGGATTTTGCCTCGCGCCCGACCGTGAAATCCGCGCCGGCTTCGACGCCGAGCCGGCCGTCGCCGGAACAGTCGGCGAAGACGTCGGCGCGAATGGAAAACGCATCCTCCGTCGACTGGCGGACGGCCTCGACGCTGACGATCCGTCGCAACCCGTCGGGCCGCGTCTCGCAGGTGCAACTCACGCAGTCCGTGTCGAGCAGCAGCGTGAGGTTCGGCTCGGCCATGACCTTCTCGTAAAGCAGCAGATCCCACTGCGAGTAGGACCGGTGGGGATTGCGCGCGGCGTCCTCGAGCCGAAGCTCCTCGATCAGACCGGATTCGCGCGCGCCGGGCCGGCGGCCGTGAATGTCGGCGCCGACGACGTGCATGCGAATCTCGCTGGAGGCGTTGCCGCCGAGGACGGAGCGGTCCTGGATGAGGATGACGCGACGGCCGTTGCGGGCTGCGGCCAGAGCGGCGCAAACGCCGGCCAGGCCGCCGCCCACGACGAGAAAATCGGTGGAAAGCTCGTGACGAGTCATGAGGACGAAAAGTGAAGGGGCGACGGGACGAAGGCACCGCGCCAGCGATGCGTTGGTCCGGCCCGCCCGTGGGAACGGTGGATCGCAACTTTGCGGCGGTCCGGCCGCGTCGCGATTCGCCGCCTACTGAAATCGCTCAGTGAGCGGGCGCGTCGCTCGTCAACGAGGCGAGAAAACGATCGGCAATCGCGAGGGTTTCGCCCCGCAGCGTTCCGCCGCCGGCGCGATAGGAATAGAGCGGGTGCCCCTGGCCGGGAAAGACCGTCACCTCGCACCGCGCTCCGCTTTCACGGGCGAGGGTTTGAAACGTGTGCACCGTCGTTGCCGGGACCGCCGGATCGGCGCCGCCAACCAGGATCAGCGTCGGCGGCAGCGGCCGTATTCCGGCGCGGAGGAGATGAAGAGGGGAGAGTTCTGCGAAGCGCGGCCCGAAGCGTTCGTGGCCGTAGCCGTCTGCGCTCGTATCCAGAATCGGATACCAGAGCAGCAGCGCGTCCGGCCGCGCCGAAACGGCAGGCGCGTTTCCCGGGCGAGGCTCGTCCGCCGCCAGCGCGGCCGTCAGGGCCAGATGGCCGCCGGCCGAAGCGCCGGCGGCGTAGATTCGTGCCGGATCGACGCCGAGCTCCGCGGCGTGCGTGCGGATCCACCGGAGCGCCGCGCGCGCATCGGCCGCGCTTTCGAACGGAGTCGTGCCGTGCGTCGAGGCGATGCGGTAGTCGGCGCTGATCGCCACGAAACCGTTCGCCGCGAAATGCGCGCACTCCGGGTAAAATTGCAGCGGCGTGCCATGCGTCCAACCGCCGCCGAAAAAGAACACGATTGCGGGGCGCGGGCCGGTCGCCGACGCGGGGGACGCGGGGTCGAAAACGTGAAGCTGCAGCGTCGTGTCGCCGATGGTTTCATAGGTGACGCGGCGCGGTGCGAACCGCTGTGCCGGCGGCGGGAGGACGCGTTGCAGCGCGTCGAACCAACGTTGCGCCATCTTTTCGGCGCCGCGCGCGTTGGGATGAACTTTGTCGGCAACAGTATCCGTCTCCCAGTCGAAGCCGCTCGCCTGATCGACCAGCACCACGCGTTGGTCGGCGCGGTCGAGTCGCGCGGCGAGTTCGGCGAGCGCGGCGTTCAGTGCGGGAAGGTAAGCGTATTTCGGCAGCTTGCCGGCCGGGATCACCTGCGCGAGCAGCACGGTGACGCGCGGATTCGCGGCGCGAAACGCAGCGATCAGTTTTTCCGTGGCGGCGACGATGCCGGGCACGGGCTGCTCCTCGACGGTGTGATTGTGGCCGCTGTGCAGCAGCACGATGTCGGCGGGCTGCGCGGCGAAATGCGGCGGCACTTCGGTGGCCAGGTATTCGGTATTCTTGCCGCTGTAGCCCTCGTGCGCGAGCGGACCGATGCGCGTGGGTCGCGTGCGCGTGCCGACGAATTCGACGACGTAGCCCGCGCCGAAAAGTTTTTCCCAGAGGGAAAACCGGTAGCTCGTGAAGAAGTCCGCGCCCTCTGTGATCGAGTCGCCGACGGCCATGAGGCGCACCGGTGTCGCCGGGGACGTCGTGGCGGCGCCGGCGGCAGACGCCGGCAAAGGCAAAACGGCAGCGCCACCGCAGGCGAAAAGAAGGAAGGCGAGCAAACGTCGGGGCATGCGCGTGATTACCATCGGACAAATCCCACCTCCGACCGCGTGTCTGCTGAAATCGTTCGGGATTTTTTGCTCCTGGTCCGATTGCTGAGCGATTTCAGTAACGCAGCGGTTCCCGGGCCTCCCGGCCGCGGTCATAGGCACTGCAACCCCAGCAAGCCCTGCGTTTGGGACCGGCTTCCGACCTCACGTGCCCGCCGCACGTTCGGGCCGCCCATCGAGCGCTTGCCGGCTGACACCGCCAACCCATCAACCAAGCTGCTCCATGAACCTTCCCCGTTCCCATCCGCTGGCGTTCTCCGCCGCCTTGCTCGTTGCGAGCCTGCCCGTCGCTCACGCGCAGACCGCGGCCGCACCGAGGGACTCCTCGGAGAATTCCGAGGTCGTGCAACTCTCCGTGTTCGAAGTCACGAGCAAGAAGGACTCGCCCTACGTCGCCGACAAATCCGTCGCGACCACCGGCTTCGCCGCGGACCTCGCAAAGATCCCGCTCGCGATCAACGTTGTCACGGAACAGTTCCTCAGCGACACGGGCGGCGTCGGTTTCAACGGCGTCGCCGCTTATCAGGCGGGCCTCACGACCGACCAGGGCGGCATGGACGACGGCGCGCGCAACACCGCGGGCGTGAATCCGACGGTCGGCGCCGTCACTGGCGGCGAGCCGCTGCGCACCCGCATGCGTGGCCAGCCGATCAATCTCAGTCAGCGCAACGGCCTGCCGATGATGTTCGGCTTCGGCACGGAAAACGTGAATCGCGTCGAAGTCGCGCGCGGTCCGATGACGGTGTTCATCGGCGGCTCGACGCTCGGCGGCGTGATGAATCTCGTGACCGAAAAGCCGTCGTTCCAGCGCAGCGGTTCGCTCAACGTCCGCGTCGATTCCAACGAAAGCTTCATCTCGAAGCTCAATCTCACCGGCCCGATCGTGAAGGACAAACTCGCGTATCGGTTCATCGCCTACT
Organism: Opitutus sp. sgz309028; assembly: GCF_059821195.1. Classification (NCBI taxonomy): domain Bacteria; kingdom Pseudomonadati; phylum Verrucomicrobiota; class Opitutia; order Opitutales; family Opitutaceae; genus Opitutus; species Opitutus sp. sgz309028. Next base: position 119,762 of record NZ_JCAMRR010000002.1, read on the forward strand.
ACCAGGACGGCAACACGTGGCGCGACGACAGCCACAACCAGACGCGGTTCATCAACCCGCAGCTGACCTGGCGGCCGTTCAAGCGCCTGACGACGCGACTCGAATACGCGCATCGCAAACGCAGCGGCAATGCGGTCAGTCATTCGCAGCAGTCCACGCAGAATTACCAGAACGACTACGACAATCCGCCGCAGGCGCTGCTCGATCTCGGCAGGAGCCGCACGACCGGTCCCAACGCCGGCCAGCCGTTCACGATCGCGGAATACCGCACGCGCATCGGCCGGGCGTTTGCCACGTGGCGCTCCGATCGCTACACGGCCTACGGCAACTGGGTGTCGCTCGGCGAGGGCGAGGGCTTCGTTGCCGGCGATTGGCCCGGCGGGGTCGAGGCCAACCATTTCGGCGCGCACAATCCGTTCAACTCCGACTACGACCTGGTCGAAAGCGAAACGAATCTGTTTGTCGCCGACTGGCTCGAACTCCGGCTCGTCGGCCGCTGGATGGATCTGCACAGCACCACGACCGCGTTCGGCAACGCCTACCGGCGCTACCCGGACGGCTCCACGCCGCTCGCGACGAGTTTTTCCACGAAGCGCGAGGAGATTCCGCTCAACGGCAAGGTCGAGGCCGTGCTCAGCAAGGAAATGCTCCGCATCAAGCACAAGCTGCTCCTCGGCTACGAGGCGGCGTTCAACCAGGCGTGGTCCGTGAATCCAGTCTGGAACTACACGAGCCTCGGCACGGTGGCCGGTTCGCCCAACGTCGCCGGTTCGCCCGCGACGCTGACCGGCTCCAACATCTTCGGCTATTTCGATCCGCGCGTGCATCAGGTGCCCGATTACACGCAGGTGCAGAAGTTCGCCGACGAGGTTTACGCCGACGGTGTCTCGGCCCAGTTCTACACGCGCTCGTTCCCGGAGGCCGGCTACGCCGCCTATAGCGGCAGCTTTTGGAAGGACCGCATCAGCGTCTTTGCCGGTTATCGCAACAGCATCATCCAGGCGCACACGTGGACGGAGGATCGCAATCGCACCCGGCTCGCGAGTTCGACGATCACGCCGAAGCAGTCCACGCAGTCGCGCACGATCGGCGTCGTGTTCGAGCCGTTTCCCGGCCTGAATTTCTACGCAAGCGAAAACATCGGCCAGGAGGCGCAGACGGGTTCGTTGATCAACGCGACCACCACCTCCTTCAACAACCTCGTGACGCTCGAGGAGCGCGCCGCGAATCTCGTGCCGGACCTGGAAGGCTACGGCCGCGAGGCGGGCGTGAAGGTCGAGATGCTCGATCGCAAGCTCATCGGCCGCGTCGGCGTCTTCGACCTTTATCGTCACAACACGATTGTCGTGGACAACGAGCGCACCGCCAACGACCCGCGCAACGTGGGCACGCAGGTCGATCCGAATCCCGCCACGCAGAACACCGCGCAGACGGCGCGTGTGCAGTGGAACCGCACCCTCGACGGCAATCGCTCCAGCGGCATCGAGGTCGGTTTCACCTGGATGCCGACCCGCAACTACACCGCGGTGCTCGAGATGAGCCACCTGTGGACCAACAAGCTCACGGTGAGCAAGCCCGCGAGCACGAGCCCGACGGTGTTGATGGATTACATGATCCTCAACGGCCGCCCGCTCGACAACACGCCCGACGACACGCTGCGCCTCTGGCAGAAATATTCGTTCACCGAGGGCCGGCTCAAGAGCGGCTGGATCGGTTTCGGCGTGCGCGCGCAGAGTTCGCTCATGCCGGCGGCGAGCACGTCGTCGTGGGGCACGGTCGTCCGCGGCTGGGTGGTGTATGACCTCGCGCTCGGCTACACCGTCAATCTTGCCGGTCGCCCGGTCGAGTTTCAGCTCAACGTGGAGAATCTCACCGACGAACTTTACTCGGCGGGTGGCCGTTCGTTCTCGCCGCCCCGGCAGTGGTTGCTGCAGGCGACGACGCGGTTCTGAGCGGGACGACGGAATCGATTAACGCAAACGGCGCGCGTCGAGAGGACGCGCGCTTTTTTTTTGGCTGCATGCGCCCGGAAGGTAGTTCGCGTGTCCCCGCGAGGACGCCGCTGTCCTAAGTAGCGAAGGCAGGCGCGATTGAGCGGAGCCGGCCGCGGTCCCAAAAAAAAACAGCGCACATCTTGCCGGCGGTTTTCGTCACCATTCGCCAACTCGCGCGTCAGATTGCCAAGATTGGGGATAACGAGTCCGTTGCGCTCGGTTTCCATTTCGTATCTTTTCGGCTCTCTGATGAAAAAACGTGTCATTCTCACGACCTTGGTCGCGCTGGCAGTGGTCGGTGCGATCTTCGGCTATAAAATTTTGACGCTGCGGAAAGCCGCGGCGGCGATGGCGGCGATGAAGCCTCGACCTGCGGCGGTCACCACCGCGCCGGCGGTGCAACAAAACTGGCGCACGCTGCTTTCGGCCGTCGGAAGCGTGGAAAGTTACCAGGGAATCACCGTGCGGACCGAGATCGAGGGACGCGTCTTGAAAATCGGTTTCGAATCCGGCACGCACGTCAATGAAGGCGATCTCCTGATCGAGCTCGAATCGTCCACCGAGCAGGCGCAGCTGACGAGTGCGGAAGCCGGGGCGAAGCTCGCGCAGGCCTCGTTGAACCGGGCGCGCGAGTTGCGCTCGACGAACGTCAGCACCGCCGCCGAGCTCGATGTGGCGGAGGCGAACCACGCGCAAGCCATCGCCGCCGTCGACGCCATCAAGGCGACCCTCGCCAAGAAGCGCATCGTCGCGCCGTTCGCCGGCCGCGTGGGCATTCGCACGATCGACGTCGGCGAATTTCTAAACAAGGGCGAGGCCGTGGTCACCCTCGAGGCTGTCGATCCGGCTTACGTGGATTTCGCGCTGCCGCAGCAGGATATCCCGCAGCTGCGCACCGGGCTCACGGTGCGCGTCAGCGTGGATGCGTTTCCCGACCGCACGTTCGAGGGTAAAATCGAGGCGATCGATCCGCGCGTGACCGAAACGACGCGCAACGTGCGCGTGCGCGCCATCGTGCCGAACTCCGACGAGATTTTGCGCCCCGGCCTGTTCGCGCGCGTGGCGGTGGAGCTGCCGGCCGAGACGCCCGTGCTCGAGCTGCCGGCGACCGCGATCGTCTACAGCCCTTACGGAAATTCCGTCTATGTCGTGGTGGAAAAGGCCGGCGACAACGGCGCGACCCAGCTTGTGGTCGAGCAGCGCTTCGTCACCACCGGGACCAAACGCGGCGATCTCGTTTCCATCGTCAACGGGCTCAAGCCCGGCGAACAGGTCGTCACCTCCGGCCAGATGAAGCTGCGCAACGGCGCGGCGGTCGTCATCAACAACTCCGTCGTCCCCGCCAGCAACCCGGCGCCCACGCCGGCGCAGAGCTGAGCCGCTCCGAGGCACTTCGCGGCCGCTTCCGGCGTATCCGGGATACCGTGACGCCATCGGCCGGCTTCGTCGCCTCCTTATCCTCATGAGATTCACCGACCTTTTCATCCGCCGTCCCGTGCTCGCGACGGTGGTCAACCTTTTCATCCTGCTCGCCGGCTGGCAGTCCATCCGCGCGCTCACCGTCCGGCAGTATCCGCGCACGGAAAACGCCGTGGTGAGCGTGAGCGTCGCCTATCCCGGCGCCAACGCCGACCTCGTGCGCGGCTTCGTGACCACGCCGCTCGAGCGCGAGATCGCCTCGGCCGACGGCATCGACTACCTTGAGTCCTCCAGCCGCCAGAATTCCGCCACGATCACCGCGCGCCTGCGCTTGAACTTCGATCCGAACGACGCGCTCACCCAGATCACCTCCAAGGTGAATCGCGTGCGCGGCGAGCTGCCCGCGGGCGCCGAGGATCCGGTCTTCGACGTCTCCGTCGGTGAGACGACGGCGTCCGCCTACCTCGGTTTCTACAGCGACACGATGAGCGGCAATCAGATCACCGACTACCTCGTGCGTGTCGTGCAGCCGAAGCTGTCCACCGTCCCCGGCGTGCAGAAAGCCGAGGTGCTCGGCGCACGCACCTTCTCGATGCGCATCTGGCTCAAGCCGGACCGGATGGCGGCGCTGGGATTGAGCGCGGCGGACGTCCGCAGCGCGCTCGCGGCGCAGAACGTGCTCTCGGCCGTCGGCCAGACCAAGGGTTCGATGCTCACGGTCTATCTCACGGCCGAGACGGATCTCACGTCGGCGGAGGGGTTCCGCAACATCATCGTGCGCGAGCACAACGGCGAACTGATCCGCGTCCGCGACATCGCGGATGTCGTGCTCGGCGCCGAGAGCTACGACAGCTCGGTGAAGTTCTCGGGGCAGAACGGCGTGTTCATCGGCGTCTTCGCGCTGCCCACGGCGAACTCGATCGAGGTGATGCAAGGGGTGCGGGAAATCCTCCCGGACATCGCGGCGCAGCTTCCGCCCGGCCTGCACGGCAAGGTGGTGGCCGACCTCACCGAGTTCATCACCGATTCGATCAGCGAGGTGATGCATACGCTGCTCGAAGCCATGCTCATCGTGGTCGTGGTGATTTACCTCTTCCTCGGCTCGTTCCGCTCCGTGTTCATTCCGATCGTCGCGATCCCGCTGTCGATCGTGGGCGCATGCACGTTCATGCTCGCCATGGGATTTTCGATCAACCTGCTGACGCTGCTCGCGATGGTGCTCGCGATCGGTCTGGTGGTCGACGACGCGATCGTCGTGGTGGAGAACATCCACCGTCACATCGAGGAGGGGCTGACGCCGTTCGACGCCGCGCTGCGCGGCGCGCACGAACTGGTCGGTCCCGTCATCACGATGTCGATCACGCTCGCCGCGGTGTTTGCGCCGATCGGTTTTCAATCCGGCCTGACCGGCGCGTTGTTCCGCGAATTCGCGTTCACGCTGGCCGGCTCCGTGATCATTTCCGGCGTGGTGGCGTTGACGCTCACGCCGATGCTTTCGTCGAAGATCCTGCGCCATAATCCGAATCCGCGCGGGTTCGAGCACTGGCTGGACGTGGCGTTCACCAAGCTGCGCAGCGCCTACGAGCGCTCGCTGCACACGGTGCTCGAAACGCGGCTGGCGGTGGTGATCGTCGCGGTGCTCGTGTTCGGCTCGATCATTCCGTTCTTCCTCATGACCAAGAGCGAACTCGCGCCGGACGAGGACCAGGGTATCATCTTCATGCAGGCCCAGGCGGCGCCGAACGCGACGCTGGAGCAAACGGAGATGTTTGCCGATCAGGTCTCCGCGATCATTCGCGAGAACTACCCGAACGAGACGGCCGACATTTTCCAGCTGGCCGGATTCGGCGGAGCCACCAACACGGCGTTCATCGGTTGGCGCTTGAAGCCGTGGAGCCAGCGCGATCGCTCGGCCGCGGAACTCCTCGCCGAGATCCAGGGGCGGGCGGCGGCGGTCGCGGGCTTGAACACCGCGGCATTTCAACGTCCGCCGCTGCCGGGTTCGACCGGCGGCCTGCCGGTGCAGTTTGTCATCGGTTCGACGGAGGAGCCACTGCGCGTCGCGGAAGTTGCCAACGATCTCCTGCAACGCGCGATGGCGAGCGGATTGTTCCTGTTCGGCGACACGAACCTGAAATTCGACCAGCCGCAGGTGAGCATCGAGATCGACCGCGAAAAAGCCGCGGCGCTCGGCGTCAACATGCAGCAGGTGAGCTCCGATCTCGGCTCGATGCTCGGCGGCGGCTGGGTCAACCGCTTCGCGATCGAAGGACGCGCCTACAAGGTCATCCCGCAGGTGACCCGCCTGGCGCGGCTCAATCCGGATCAGTTGAAGGACTACTACGTGTCGACCACGAAGGCCGGCCTCGTGCCGCTCTCGACGTTCGCGACCTTGAAGGAGACGACGCAGCCGCGCGAACTGCGGCGCTTCCAGCAATTGAACGCGGCCACGGTGTCGTTCCTCCCGGCGCCCGGCGTGTCTCAAGGCGAGGCGCTGGCGTATCTGCAGGAGCAGGCCAGCACGTTTCCGCAGGGCTTCACGGTCGATTACGCCGGCACGTCGCGTCAGTTCATGCAGGAGGGCAGTTCGCTCCTGGCGACCTTCGCGCTCGCGGTGCTCGTGATCTTCCTCGTGCTCGCGGCGCAGTATGAAAGCTTCCGCGATCCGCTGATCATCCTCATGTCGGTGCCGCTCTCGATCGCAGGCGCGCTGCTGTTCCTTTTCTTCGGTTTCGCGACGCTCAACATCTACACGCAGGTCGGACTGATCACGCTGGTGGGCCTCATCACGAAGCACGGCATTCTCATCGTGGAGTTCGCGAACAAGCTCCAGGAAGAGGAGGGCTACTCGGTTCGCGAGGCCGTGCAGCACGCGGCCGGCGTCCGGCTGCGCCCGATCCTGATGACGACCGCGGCGATGGTGCTCGGCGTGCTGCCGCTGGTGTTTGCGTCCGGTGCGGGCGCGGCGAGCCGGTTCTCGATCGGTCTCGTGATCGCGGCGGGCATGTCGATCGGCACGCTCTTCACGCTCTTTGTGGTGCCGACCTTCTATACGTTCATCGCCCACGACCGGAAGAAGGAGGCCGCGGTAGCGGCCGCGAGGTCGACGCACGTCCATCCCGGCGCCGAACCCGGGACGGCGGCGGCGGAGATCTGAGCGAAGCGCACCAGATCGATCAGCGGGCGGGGCGGATGATCGCCCCGCCTTTTTTGTAATTGGAAAACGGGGACGCACGGCGCCGCCCCGTTTTTCCCGCAAATCGCCCACCGGCGGCGGCAGCCAGTCCCATTTGGCTCCCCACGGGCGGGGAGCGTTGCCACTGAAGCGGCGCGCCAGCGGCGGAAGCGCCGCGGCGCCACACACCTAACCCCCGACCTCCCCCCATGCTCTCCCTGCGCGTTGGTTCCCCGACCCTGCGTTTCGTTGGCGCGGCGCTTTGCGTTGCCGCCTTTTCCCTGCCCGCCGCCTTCGGCCAGGGCTGCGTCATCGCCCGCGGCGGTGGATCCGCCATGATCCCTGACGGCGCGTCCTCGCTGCAGCCCGGCCACTGGCAGGTCACGGTGGCGCACCGCTGGTTCAAGTCGCACCGGCATTTCGCAGGCGACGACGAACAGGTGCATCGCGAGATCGAAGGCACGGAGGTCGTGAATCGTTCCCACTTTCTGGATACGACGCTCACCTACGGCTGGTCGCCGCGTCTGAGCCTCAACCTCACGCTGCCGTTCGTGCATCACGACCGCTCGTCGATGTATGAGCACCTCGGCAACGCCTCGGGCAAACGCTACCACACGCAGGCGGCCGGGCTCGGCGACATGCGCGTGAGCGCGAATTACTGGGTGCTGAACCCGGAAGAGCATCATCGGGGCAACCTCGCGGTCGGCCTCGGCCTCAAGGCGCCGACCGGCGACTACAAAATGGCCGACACCTTCATCCGTCCGACCGGCCCGACCCTCCGCTATGTCGATTCGTCGATCCAGCCCGGCGACGGCGGCTGGGGGTTCACCGTCGAGCTCCAGGGCTATCTGCACCTCGTCCAGAACTGGTCCGCTTACGGCAATGCGTTCTATCTCTTCAATCCCAAGGAGCGGATTGCCTCCACCGGCTTCTCCGTGCCCGACGCCTACCTGGCCCGCGGCGGGTTCGAATATGCGGTGACCTCCGTGCGCGGTTTGTCGGTCGGACTCGGCGCCCGGATCGAGGGCGTGCCGGGTAACGACGCCTTCGGCGGCAGCCGCGGCAGCCGCCGCCCGGGTTTTGCGGTGGCCGTCGAGCCGGGCGTAGCCTTCACCAAAGGTCGTATCACTGCGGCGGTGACGGTGCCGGTGGCGGTGCATCGCCGTCGTTCGACGACGTATGGTTCGGCGCGAGCCGGCGACGCGGCGTTCGCCGATTACACGGTGAACTCGAGTCTGACGGTGCGGTTCTGAGCTTTTCAATCGGAACGGCCGCCGCGCTCCGGAGTCGGCAAACCGACACGGAGCGCGTGACCGTTGTCCGCAGGCGCAGGATTGCGGTCGGCCAGGGCGGCGATTTGACTGGGGCGAGCCTGTCGAATTCATGAAATCTACCCCCTGGCGCTGGTTGGTCCTTCTCGTTCTCTGTTCGTCGTTCTGCACCGCCGCGTTCGCTGCCGCTGCCGCAAAGCCGACGACCGTCTCGGATCTTTGGAACGCGTCATGGATCGCGCATCCGACCGATCCGGAGCTCGGCTATGGGGTGTATCGTTTCCGGAAAACCTTCGAGCTCTCCGAAAAACCGGAGCGCTTCGTCGTGCAGGTTTCCGGCGATCGCCGCTACCGGCTGCTGATCAACGGCACCTCGGTCGCGGTCGGTCCGCAACGCGGCGACGCGTTGCGGTGGCATTACGAAACGGTCGACCTCGCGCCGCATCTGCGACCGGGCCGCAACGTCCTCGCGGCGACCGTCTGGAACTACGGCGCCGAGCATCCCTACGCGTTGCACACGGTGCGCACGGCTTTCATCGTGCAGGGCGCGGGCGAGTCGGAGAGCGTCGTCAACACCGACGACAGCTGGCGCGTGAAGCGCGAGGACGCTTATGCGGCGCTGCCCGTCGATCACGCGGCATTGCGGACGTTCATCGTCGTCGGCCCTGGCGACCGCGTGGACGGACGCCGTCTCGCGTGGGGCTGGGCGGAGGCGGATTTCGACGACGCGGGCTGGCCCCACGCGGCCGCGCTCGGCCGGGGCACGCCCGAACGCATGGCGACCGACGTGAGCTGGTGGCTCGCGCCGCGAACGCTCCCGCTGCCGTTTGAGCGCCAGCAGCGACTCGCCCGGGTGCGCCGGTCGGAAGGCGCGCCGGTGCCGGAGAATTTCTTGCGCGGAGCCAACCCGTGGCGGATTCCGCCGCGAACGGTGGCGCGCGTGCTGCTCGATCAAGGTTTCGAAACCAATGCGTATCCAGAACTTCATGTCAGCGGCGGAAAGGATGCCGTGTGCCGGCTGACGTATGCCGAAGCCCTTTTCGATTCCGCCGGCCGAAAAGGAAATCGCGACGAAATCGACGGCCGCCGGATCGTCGGGGTGCAGGACGAGTTTGTGGCCGACGGCGGGGTGGAGCGCGTGTTTCGGCCGCTGATGTTTCGCACCTACCGTTACCTCGAGTTGACCGTGGAGACCGGCGACGAGCCGCTCACGGTGCTCGATCTCACGGGGGTGGCCACCGGTTATCCCTTTGAGGAGCGCGGGCAGTTTTCCAGCGACGATTCCCGGTTGAAAACGATCTGGGACGTGGGTGTGCGCACCGCGCAACTCTGCGCCTATGAGACCTACGTCGACTGCCCTTATTACGAACAGCTGCAATACGTCGGCGACACACGCATCCAGGCGCTGATCTCGCTGTATGCGTTTGGCGATGACCGGCTGATGCGCAACGCGATCGAGCAGTTCGATCGGTCGCGGTTGTCGTTTGGGCTCACGCAAAGCCGCTATCCGGTCACGAGCGCGCAGATCATCCCGCCGTTTTCGCTCTTCTGGATCGGGATGGTGCACGACTACTGGATGCACCGCGACGACGACGCGTTCGTGCGCGCGCGACTGCTGGGCGTGCACAACGTCCTCGCGTGGTTCGAGGAGCGGATGGATCCGGCGACGGGATTGCTGGGGCCGCTGTCGTATTGGAACTTTGTGGACTGGCCGGACGAGTGGCCATGGGTCGACGCGGCGCGTCCCGGCGGACAACCGGCGGGCATTCGCGAAGGCGGCTCGGCCATCGTGTCGCTGCAATTCGCGTGGGCGCTGCAGCAGGCGGCCGCGCTGGCCGACGCGTATGGCCAAACCGCCGAGGCAACCCGCTGGCGCGACATAAGCGCCCGCATCCTCGCGGCGGTGCGGCAAAACTGCTGGGATCCGCAGCGTAATCTGTTCGCGGATACGCCGGATCGCGATCGTTTCAGCCAGCATGTGAACGCCCTCGCCGTGCTGACCGGTGCCATCGGAGGTCCGGAGGCGACGGACCTGATGCGACGCGTGCGCGACGACGCGACGCTGACGCAGTGCACGCTCTATTTCCGGTTCTACCTGTTGCGCGCGGCGAAGCAGGTCGGGCTGGGCGACGACTACCTGCGGGCGCTCGGACCGTGGCACGACATGCTCGCGCGCGGATTGACGACATTTGCCGAGCGGCCCGATCCGACGCGCAGCGATTGCCACGCCTGGAGTGCGTCGCCGGTCTACGAATTCCTCGCGACCGTGTGCGGCATCGAGCCGGCGTCGCCCGGCTTCCGGCGCGTCACGATCGAGCCGCGTCTGGGCGAACTGCGCCGCGCGGCCGGACGGGTGCCGCATCCCGCCGGGCCGATCGAGGTGAATTTCGAGCGGGCGGACCACGGTCTGCGCGCGGAAATCAGTCTTCCTCCCGGGATCAGTGGAACGCTGCTTTGGCGCGGCGAGACGATCGAGCTGCGCCCCGGCGCCCAGACGATCCAGCGCTAGCCGGAGCGACCGGGGCCGCCGGCGCCGCGCAGGAAATGCGCAGAAGATGCGCAGAAGATGCGCAGAAGATGCGCACTTTTTACCAAAATACTGCGAGGTGGGTTGCAGGTTTTTCGCTAGTTTTGGCGAATGGCCCCTATCGCCTCTGACCTCGGACCCCAGGCTTGCGGCAGTGCCTCGTTGCTTCATGGCGCGGCGCTGCTCGTCGATCCCTTGTTGAACAAGGGCACGGCATTCACCGAAGAGGAGCGGAATCTGCTCGGCCTGCGGGGCCTGCTGCCGCCAAAGGTTTTCACGATCGAGGAGCAGCTGGTCCGCGTTTATAACAACTTCAAACGAAAGTCCGATCCGCTGGAGAAATATATCTTTCTCAGCATGCTCCAGAATCGGAACGAGACCCTCTATTACCGGCTGATTCTCGAACATTTGGAGGAGATGATTCCCATCATCTACACGCCGACGGTCGGACAGGCGTGTCTCGAGTTCGGCGCGATTTTCCGCCGGCCGCGCGGGTTGTTCATCAGCATTCGCGACCGGGGACATATCGCGGAGCTGTTGAGCCACTGGACGCGGACGGATGTGCGGATGATCGTCGTCACTGATGGCGAGCGCATCCTCGGATTGGGCGATCTCGGCGCCCTCGGCATGGGCATCCCGATCGGCAAGCTCGCGCTCTATACGGCCTGCGCCGGCGTGCATCCGTGCTATACGTTACCGATCGCGCTGGATGTCGGCACCGACAACACGGCGCTCCACTCCGATCCGCTTTATATCGGACTGAACCAGAAACGCGTGCGCGGGCCCGACTACGATGCGTTCATTGACGAGTTCGTGACCGCGGTCAGCAAGGCCTGGCCTCGCGCGCTCCTGCAGTGGGAGGATTTCGGTAATACGAACGCCTTCCGTCTCCTGCACCGTTATCGCGAGCGGATCTGCAGCTTTAACGACGACATCCAGGGCACCGCAGCCGTGGCGCTCGCCGGGTTGATCGCCAGCCTCCGATTGACGGGGTCGTCACTGAAGGAGCAGCGGCTGCTCTTTCTCGGCGCCGGCGAGGCCGGGATCGGGATCGCCGACCTGTTCGTCGCCGCGGCGCGCGCCGAGGGGTTGAGCGAAAAGGAAGCGCGGGAACGATGCTGGTTCGTCGATTCGCGGGGTCTCGTGGTCCAAAGCCGGCTGCCGAAACTCGCCGAGCACAAAGTCGCGTATGCGCACGTGCACGCCCCGCTCGCGCATCTGGCGGACGCCATCGATGCGCTGCGACCCACCGCGCTGATCGGTGTGTCCGGCCAGCGTGGGGCCTTCACGCCGGAGATCATTCAAGCGATGAGCCGGCTCAGCGCCCGACCGGTGATCTTTGCGCTCTCCAATCCGACGGCGATGGCGGAGTGCACCGCGGAGGACGCGTATCGCCACAGCGGCGGCCGCGCGATTTTCGCGAGCGGCAGCCCGTTCCCGCCGGTGACCTTCGAGGGCAAGACCTTCGTCCCTGGCCAGGGCAACAATGTGTATATCTTCCCCGGCGTCGGTTTCGGCGCGCTCGTGAGCCAGTCGCGGCTCGTAAGCGACGGCATGTTCCTGACGGCGGCGCGAACGCTCGCGGCGCTCGTGACGGACGAGGACCTGGCGATGGGACGCGTCTATCCTTCGCTCACCCAGATTCGCTCGGTCTCGGTGGCGATCGCGACGGCGGTCGCTGACGAGGCCTTCCGCAGCGGCACCGCGCGCGCACCGCGTCCGCACGATCTGACCGCCGACGTGCAAGCGCGGATGTTTCAGCCGGATTATCGCCCGCTCGTCCCGAACGCCGACGCGTGAAAATTTACGCCGACCGTCGCGGCGTGGCGCCTTCGTCGGCATTCGAGGCAAGGCGGCATCAGGGGCTAGATAACCGCGGCGTCGCACGCGGGCGCACGGCCCATGCGCCCGGCCCAAGCAGGGCCTGAGTGCCGAGCGCGATGGTGAGAAACGCAGGATATTCCCAGCCACCGTCCGGCATCGAAAACATCCAGCCATTCGGAGCGTGCACCGTCCAGGCGCCGAGCATCACCGGCATCAAGGCGGCGGACACCCAGCGTGTTTGCCAGCCGGTCACGAGGAGCGCGCCGCCGATAGCCTCGACTCCGAAAACCGGATACGCCGTCCAGTCCGGAAATCCGTGCGCGGCGAAGAACGCCGCCGTGCCGGGCAGCGTGAACATGAAGTATTTCGCGGCGGCGTGCGCCAGCATCACCGCGCCCAGCGCGCAACGCAGCAGGGTGGCGCCGTAGTCCGGTAGAGAAGGGGAAGTCGTTTTCATGAGCGAGTCGGGAAACGTCATGAAACTACCGCAGAACGCCCTCGGCCGGGTAATGCTTTCAGGTTGGCACCGTCATGCCGGCTGGGCATGACTGGCGCCCGCATGGAACTGAGGCATCTGCGGGCGCTGGTGACGGTCGCCGAGACCGGCAGCATTACGGCGGCGAGCAAACGGCTGCGCCTCGCGCAACCCGCGCTCAGCCGGCAGCTGCGTGCGCTCGAGCAGGAGATCGACGCCTCGCTCCTGGAGCGCAGCGCCCGCGGCGTCCTGTTGACCGAGGCGGGCAAGGCTTTCGCTGCCGATGCCCGCGGGATTCTCGCGGCGGCCGAAGCCGCGGCAACGGCGGCGCGGGCGCGGGCTCGCGGCACCGTGGGCGAACTGCATCTTGGCTACGCGCCGTCGCCGACCGCTGAAATTCTGCCGGCGGCGCTGAGGACACTGGCCGAGGCCGCCCCCGCCGTGAACGTGGTGCTGCACGATCTCGGAGGCGACGAACTGCTGCTCGGCCTCGAATCCGGAAAACTCCAGTTCGCGGTGATGGTGGATCCGGGCGAGCTCGTGCCGGCCAATGTGATTTTTCGCCCGCTTCAGCGTTACGCGCATTGCGTGGCGTTCGGCTCCCACCATCCGTTCGGACGCCTGAAATCGGTGCCGTTGACGCGGCTCGCGGACGAGCCGCTCGTGGTCTATGACCGCCGCCACTACGGTGAATACCGACGCACGCTGGCCGCGTTGCTGGCGCCGGTGACGCGGGCGCCGAACATCGCGCTCGAGTGCGACGGGCTGACCTCGCTGATCGCGGCGGTGACGGCGGGGCGGGGCGTCGCGGTGGTGCCCGAGGTTTTCCGGCGCTTCTCGGGCGAGGGGATTCGCCTGCGCAAAATTGCTCCGCCGCCGGAGCCACTGGTCATCGGCTACGCGCACCGGGTTGATGTGCCGTTGGCGCCGATTGCGCGACGACTGATCAAAATTCTCCTCAGTCTCGCGCGGGACACCGCCGCGGAACGCCCCGGATCGCCATGACCCACCGCGGTGTTCAGACCATCGTGAGCGCTCGCCGACAACCACCTCGGGCAACCGTGTCCAGTCCCTCCCTTCCGACCGCCACCAAGCAGAGTGTCATACATTATATGACACTCTGCTTGAGGCGGGGAGAGGCAGACGCGAGGCGGTCGGGGGTGAGGCGGAGCGGAGTTTTGCCTTGTCGAGAAAAGGGCGGGCGGCATGGTCGGGCGATCGGCAATGGATTCTGCCGGCCCGCTCTGCGGGAAACCGCCCGACGAGCGTTGGGGCTGATGACTCCTGCTGCGAGGCGACGCATTGAGGAACCATCATGTCCTTATACTTCTGGATTTTTTTCGGCAGCGGTCTGGGCGGTCTGGCGCGGTTCGCGCTCTCCGGCCTGGTGGCCCATCGCATCGGCGAAACCTTCCCGTGGGGCACGCTGGTGGTGAACGTGTCGGGTTCGTTCGTCATCGGATTTTTCGCGACGTTGACCGCACCCGACGGCCGTATCCTCATCGGCCCTACCGCGCGGCAGTGCGTGATGACCGGCATCCTGGGCGGGTTCACGACCTACTCGTCCTTCAGCCTGCAAACGCTCGCGCTGGCGCGGGACGGAGAATGGCTGCGCGCCGGCGCGAACGCTTCCGGCACTTTCATCGTTTGTTTTCTCGCCGTGTGGCTCGGACACCTCTGCGCCGCCTGGCTCAACGCTGCGAAAGGATCGTGATCATGCACCTGCCCACCGACTCCACGCTGTTGCGTATTTTCATCGGCGAATCCGACCGTCACGGCGGTCTGCCGCTCTACGAAGCCATCGTGCTCAAGGCCCGGGAAACGGGATTGGCGGGCGCCACGGTGTTGCGCAGTCCGATGGGCTTCGGCGCGGCGAGCCGGTTGCACACGGCGAAAATCCTGCGACTCTCCGGCGACCTGCCCATCGTGGTCGAAATCGTCGACGACGAAGCCAAGATCAACGGCTTCCTGCCGGTGCTCGACGGGATGATGGGAGGCGGCCTCGTGACGTTGGAAAAGGTCCGCGTGATTCGCTATCGCCACGATCGCGGCACGCCATCGCCCCAGCCGTGAAGTGGCGTCGAGCCGAACTCCGGCCGCCCGGTCCTCACGAGCCTGCGACGCGGTCCCGCAGCGCGGCATTTGATTTGACGATTCTGTAAACTCGTTCCCCTTCGGACGGTCGCCCTTTCCCTTTTCGAATGAAACTCTGGTCGAGAATTGCTGCGTTTCTGCTGCTGGCGCTTTGGTTGCCGGCGACCCAGCATTGCGATCTGGAAGCGGCGGGCCTCGAATTTTCGGCCCACGAGGGTCACGCCTCCGCGACCTGTCAGGACGCCTGCAAGGACGATGCTTGCCGCAATGTCGAAGGCGTCGCGTTTCCGAAGCAGGTCGGTTCGGTGCGGGTCCTCCCGCCGCCGGTGCTCGCACTGTGCGAGGGCTTGCGGGCGCTAATGACTCCGCGGGTGGTCGCGATCGTGACACCGGTCGTTGAAGGCGAGAGCTCGGACGAACTTCTGGTGCTGCATCGCACCTGGTCCTTTGTGCACCGCGCCGCGCTGCCCGCGCGGGCGCCGGATTCGCTGGCCTGAACCGTCCCTGCGCGGACGGATTTTCCAGGCTGATTGTGCCCTGCTGACGCGCATGCGTGCGCGCGTGGGGCGTTCCGAATCCCTCCTTTCCCCAACTTACCATGTCCCGATCTCTTCGTTTTCTCCGGCCGCGTCCGGTCCTAGCCGCGGTTTTGCTCTTCGCCACGCACACCGTCCTCGCCGAGCAAGTGCCGTCGTCAGCAGCCGTTTCCCTCACAGAAGCGCTGCGGCGTGCGGCTGAACGCAATCCGGCGTTGCTGGCGAAACGCCATGACGAGCGCGCGGCCGAGGCGCTGATCGAACAGGCCGGGCTGCGTCCGAATCCGACGCTCGACGTGGCGCTGGAGAATTTTGCCGGCACCGGTGCGGTGCAGGGCGTGCGTGGTCTGGAAACCACCGTGCAGGCGAGCCAGGCTTTCGAGCGCGGCGGCAAACGCGATCGCCGCGTGGTGCTCGCCGGCAGCGAACGCGCCGCGGCCGCAAGCGAATATGCGGTGCTTCGCGCGGAGATCCTCGCGGCGACGGCGACGGCTTTTGTCGAAGCGCTGGCCGCGCAGGCACGCCTCGCGCTCGTGGCCGAGCCGCGGCGTCTGGCGCGTGAGACCGTATCCGCGGTGGAAGGGCGGGTGAAGGCCGGGGCCGCTTCACCGGCCGAATCGGCGCGCGCCCGCGCGGGACTCGCGGTCGCCGAGGCCGACTTCGTCCGCGCCGAGGCGTCGCTGAACGCCGCGCGCGCGCGTCTCGCCGCGACCTGGGGCGGGGCGTCTGAGGAGGTGGCGACAGTGTCCGGGGCGTTGCACCTGCCGGAGGCCTTGCCGGATCGCGAGGGGTTGTTCGCACGACTTGTGGAGCATCCGCGTTTGGAATGGCAGCGGACCGTGATCGCGAGCCGCCGCGCGGCGCTCGATCTGGAGCAGGCGCAAGCCGTGCAGGACATCACCGTCGGCGGCGGGGTCCGCTTTCTCCGCGATGGCAGCGACGCGGCCTTTGTCGCCGGAGTTTCCGTGCCGCTGCCGGTGCGCAATCGCAATCAGGGCAACATCCGGGCCGCGCGGGAGACGTTGTCCCGCGCGGAGCAGGAGGTGCGCACGGTCGAGGTGGAGTTGCGGGCGGCGTTCGTCGCCGCCTGGCAGGACCTTTCGGCCGCCCATCGGGCCGCGCGCAACCTGCGGCAGCAGGCGCTGCCCGCGACCGAGGAAGCGCACGAAGCGGTGCGTCATGCTTACGAGCAGGGGCAGCTGCCGCTGATCGATGTGCTCGATGCCCAGCGCGCGCTCGCCGCGATTCGTCGTGAAATTCTCGATACGGAGTCCGCCTATGCCCTGGCGCTGGTGCGCCTGGAGGCGTTGACCGATCCCGCCTACGCGGCCCTTTCCCGCCTGATCGCCCAACCCTGATCGCCCAACCCTGATCGCCCCTTCCCGCTTATGAAATTCAGACTTCCCCTCACGATTCTCGCCGTGCTGGCGCTCGGCGGCGCGCTGGCCTTTTATCTGCACGAAAGTGGGCCTCAATACGCGACGGGCGACGCCGACGAGCACGGACACCACGGCCACGCCGAAGCGGAAGGCGAGCGAGGGCCGCACGGCGGGCGGCTCCTGGTGGACGACAGTTTTACTGTGGAACTCGCGATCGTCGAAGCGGGGGTGCCGCCCGAGTTTCGTGCCTGGTTCACGCGGGACGGCGAAGCGGTGGCACCTTCCACGGTGACGCTGACGGTCGAGCTCACGCGACCCGGCGGAAAGGTGGAAACGCACCGGTTTGTCGCCGAAGGCGACCACGCCCGCGGCGTTGGCGAGGTGCGTGAACCTCACTCTTTCGATTACCGCGTCGTGGCGGAGCAGGCCGGTCGCACGCACCGCTGGACGTTTTCCGCGCCGGAGATGCAGACGACCATTCCGGCGGACGTGGCGCGGCGTTCTGGCGTCGAGGTCGAGGTGGCGGGTCCCGCGACGATGCGCGAGACGCTCTCCGTTTATGGCAGCGTGAAACTGAACGCCGATCGCGTTGCGCGCGCGGTGCCGCGTTTCGGCGGCATCGTGCGCGAAGCGCGCAAGGCGCTCGGCGACCCGGTCGCGGCCGGCGAGACCGTGGCGGTCGTCGAAACGAACCAATCGCTCGCGACGATCGAGGTGAAAGCGCCGATTGCCGGCGTGATCGTGGATCGCGACGTCAATGCCGGGGAAACCGCCGGCGACGGCGCGACGCTCTACACGATCGCCGACTTGTCGGACGTCTGGGTCGATCTCAACGTGCCCAAGCGCGATCAAGCCCGCGTGAAGGTCGGGCAAGCCGCGGTGATCCATGCCGACGACGGTGGGGCGGACGCATCGGGCAGGATCGCCTGGTTGTCGCCGGTCAGCTCGCCCGAAGCCCAGACGCTCATCGCGCGTATCGTGCTGCCGAATACGGAGCAACGCTGGCGTCCAGGGCTCTACGTCAAGGCGGCGATCACCCTGAGCGAAACGACGGTGCCCGTGGCCGTGAAGGACTCGGCGCTGCAGTCGCTCGCGGATTTCACGGTGGTGTTCTCGCAGCATGGGGACATTTACCAGGCGCGCCCGGTGGAGTTGGGGCGTCGGGGCGGCGGTCATGTGGAAGTGCTGGCGGGCCTCGAGGCGGGCGAACGCTATGTCACGGGGAACAGTTACCTGATCAAGGCGGACATCGGCAAATCCGGTGCGGCCCACGAACATTGAGGAACGCGCCATGCTGACGAACATCATTCGCTATGCGATCCGTCACCGCTGGCTCGTCCTGATCCTCACGATCGGGATCGGCGCGCTGGGCGTCTATAATTACCGGCACCTGCCGATCGATGCGGTGCCGGACATCACGAACGTCCAGGTGCAGATCAACACCGAGGCGCCCGGCTTTTCCCCGCTGGAGGCGGAGCAGCGCGTCACGTTTCCGGTGGAGACGGCCATGGCCGGCCTGCCCGGTTTGGATTACAGCCACTCGATTTCGCGCTATGGGCTTTCGCAGGTGACGGTCGTTTCCAAGGACGGCACCGACATCTATTTCGCCCGGCAGCTCGTCAACGAACGTATCCAGGAAGTGAAGTCACAGCTTCCGCCCGGCCTGGAGCCGACGATGGGGCCGATTTCCACCGGGCTGGGCGAGATCTTCATGTTCACCGTGGAAGCGGAACCGGGGGCACGAAAACCTGACGGCTCGGCCTACACGCCCACGGATCTGCGCGAGATTCAGGATTGGGTCGTGCGTCCGCAGCTGCGCAACCTGGCGGGCGTCACGGAGGTGAACACCATCGGCGGTTTCGTGAAGCAGTTTCACGTCACACCGCGG
The DNA here is from genome assembly GCF_059821195.1 of Opitutus sp. sgz309028. Taxonomy (NCBI): domain Bacteria; kingdom Pseudomonadati; phylum Verrucomicrobiota; class Opitutia; order Opitutales; family Opitutaceae; genus Opitutus; species Opitutus sp. sgz309028. Next base: position 138,344 of record NZ_JCAMRR010000002.1, read on the forward strand.
CCGGACCAGCTGATCGCCTACGGATTGACGCTGCGCGACGTGATCGACGCGCTGGCGCGCAACAACGCCAATGTCGGCGCGGGCTACATCGAGCGGCACGGGGAGCAATATCTCATCCGGGTGCCGGGCCAGGTCAGCGGCATTCCCGAGATCGAGAACATCGTCGTCGCGCGGCGCGGCGGGCAGCCGGTGCGCGTGCGCGATGTGGCGGACGTCATCCTCGGACAGGAACTGCGCACGGGCGCCGCCACCGAGAACGGACGCGAGGTCGTGCTCGGCACCGTGTTCATGCTCATCGGTGAGAATTCGCGCGAAGTCTCGACACGAGTTGCGGCCAAGCTGATCGACGTGAACCGCAGCCTGCCGAAAGGCGTGGTGGCGAATGCGGTCTACGATCGGACGGCCTTGGTGGATCGCACCATTGGCACCGTGCAGAAGAACCTCGTGGAGGGTGCGCTGCTGGTGATTGTGATTCTTTTTCTCCTGCTCGGAAACTTTCGCGCGGCACTCATCACCGCGGCCGTCATTCCGCTGTCGATGCTGGTCACGATCACGGGCATGGTGACCAACCAGGTATCGGGAAACCTGATGAGCCTCGGCGCGCTCGACTTCGGCCTGATCGTGGACGGCGCGGTGATCATCATCGAAAACTGCCTGCGTCGGTTCGGACACGAGCAGCATCGGTTGAGCCGTCTGCTGACGCGGCCGGAGCGTTTCACGCTGGCGGCGGAGGCGACGGCGGAGGTGATCAAGCCCTCAATTGCCGGCGTGTTCATCATCACGGTCGTCTACATCCCGATTTTCGCGCTCACCGGCGTGGAGGGAAAGATGTTCCATCCGATGGCGTTCACCGTCGTCACGGCGCTGCTCGGGGCGATGATTTTGTCCATCACCTTCGTGCCGGCGGCGGTGGCGATTTTCGTGAGCGGAAAAGTTTCCGAGCAGGACAACGTCGCGATCCGTGGCGCGAAGTCGCTCTACCGGCCGGTCCTGCGCTTTGCATTGTCGGTCCGGCCGGCGGCGGCCGTCGCGGCGGTGGTGGCGGTCGGACTGGGCGCGCTCGCGGGGTCGAAGCTGGGCACGGAGTTCATTCCCGGTCTCGACGAGGGCGACATCGCGCTGCACGCGTTGCGGATTCCCGGCACCAGCCTCACGCAATCGCTGCAGATGCAGACGATGGTGGAGGAGACGCTACAGTCATTTCCCGAGGTCGAGCGCGTGTTTGCGAAGATCGGCACGGCCGAAGTGGCCACGGATCCGATGCCGCCGAGCGTGGCCGACACCTATGTGATGTTGAAACCGCGCGACCGGTGGCCCGATCCCAAGCGCGACAAATCCGACCTCGTCGCGGCGATGGAGGCCGCCGTCTCCCGGATCCCGGGCAACAACTACGAATTCACGCAGCCGATTCAGATGCGGTTCAACGAACTGATCTCCGGGGTGCGCTCCGACGTCGCCGTCAAGGTGTATGGCGACGATCTGGACGTCATGACGGAAGTCGGAGAACGGATCGAAGCGGTGCTTCAGCAGATTCCGGGTGCGGCGGATGTGAAGATCGAGCCCGCGACGGGGCTGCCGCTGCTGACGGTGCAACTCGACCGCGAGGCGATCGCGCGCTACGGTCTCGCGGTCGGCGACGTGCAGGAACTTGTTGCGACGGCGCTGGGCGGCACGGCCGTCGGGCAGGTGTTCGAAGGCGACCGACGTTTCGATCTGGTGGTGCGTTTGCCGGAAGAGCTGCGCACCGATCTCGCTGCGCTCGGCGACCTGCCGGTGCCGCTGCCGCGGCTACACGACGACGAGGCACAGGTTTTGCCAGCGATGCTTCGCGCCGGTGGACATGGCGCGCCGGCGGACGAGTTGACGCGCGCCTACATTCCCCTGCGCGAGGTGGCGCGGATCGAGATCGCGCCCGGGCCGAACCAGATCAGCCGCGAGAACGGGAAACGGCGCGTCGTCGTGACGGCGAACGTGCGCGGTCGGGATCTCGGGAGCTTTGTCGGCGAGGCGCAGGAGCGCATCGCGCGATCGGTGGAGGTTCCCGCGGGCTACTGGCTGGATTATGGCGGCACGTTCGAGCAGCTGATCTCGGCGAGCAAACGACTGCAGATCGTGGTGCCGGTGGCGCTCCTGCTGATCTTCGGATTGCTCTTCATGACCTTCGGCAACGCGAAGGATGCGCTGCTGGTTTTCACCGGCGTGCCGCTCGCGCTGACTGGCGGGATCGCGGGGTTGTGGTGGCGGGGCATTCCCTTGTCGATTTCGGCAGGGGTGGGATTCATTGCCCTTTCCGGCGTGGCGGTGCTCAACGGGCTGGTGATGATTTCGTTCATCCGCAGTTTGAGAGCGGACGGGAAATCGCTCGACGTGGCCGTGGAGGAGGGCTGCCTCACGCGACTGCGGCCGGTGCTGATGACGGCACTGGTGGCGAGTCTCGGTTTCGTGCCGATGGCGCTCGCCACCGGGGCGGGAGCGGAGGTGCAGCGTCCCCTGGCGACGGTCGTGATCGGGGGGATCGTCAGTTCGACGCTGCTGACGCTCGTCGTGCTGCCGGCGCTGTATCGCATGGCGCACCAGGACGGCGAGCGGGCGGACGGGTGAGCTTCGCAGGGCCCGCCAGTGGACTTCTGTTCACCGATATAATGAACTGAAATGAACCAATAGGTGCAGCGGATCCAGAGGGCGGGAGGCGGGAGTGCGCCTGGGCGGGGCGCAGCTCCTCTTCGAGCGATTGACATCGGCGGAGGACTCTGCGGGTTTGGGCGGGTTGCGCCGTTTCTTTAACTTCCCCCGTGTTGTATAAGTTCATGAACATAAGTTCCGGTATTCCCGCGCTCTGGATCGCCGCGCTGACGCTGGTGTCGGCGGGGCACGGCGGAGAGCGCGAGGCGGACCTCCTGTGGTATGATGCTCCGGCGACGACGTGGGAGGCGGCGTTGCCGTTGGGAAACGGGCGGATCGCGGCGATGGTGTTCGGCGGGATCGAGCGCGAGCGCATCGCGCTCAACGAAGACACGCTGACCTCGGGGGAGCCGCCGGCAGACTTGAGGTCGCTCGACATCACGACGACCTATGACGACGTGCGCGCGTTGTTGGCGGAGGGGAAACCCTCGGCAGCGGAAGCGATCATCAAGTCGAAGTGGCTGGGCCGGAGTCAGCAGAGCTATCAGCCCCTGGGTGATCTGTGGCTGGAGATCGAAGGCGACGGGGAAGTATCGGCCTACCGACGCTGGCTGGATTTGAGAACGGCGGTCGCCGGGGTGTCGTATGCTCGAGGCGGGGCGACCTTTTCCCGCGAGATGTTTGTGAGTCATCCCGATCAGGTCATGGTATTACGGATACGAACGAACCGGCCGGGTGCGATCGGAATGAAGGTGGGGTTTTCGTCGCCGCATCCCACGGCGGAGGTCCTGGCGAAGGGCAGGGAAATAAGAATGTCGGGTCAGGTGCCGGGTTTCGTCGGCCGACGGGAGCTGGCGCTGGTGGAGAAGTGGGGGGATCAGTGGAAGTATCCGGAGAATTTCAATCCTGACGGAACGAGGAAGGCGCACGCCGCGCAGGTGTTGTACGGCGCGGCGATCGATCGTCGTGGGACGTTTTTCGAGTCGCGCGTCCGTGTGCGCACCGATGGCGTCGTCAGCGCGGCGGACGGGGCGTTGCGGATCGCGGTGGCCAGTGAAGTCGTTCTCGTTCTTGGAGCGGCGAGCAGTTTCAACGGCGTGAGTCGCAGCCCGAGCCGCGAGGGCCGCGATCCGGCGAAGTTGAACGAGGCGACTTTGGCGAGGAGCGAGGGAGCATCGTTCGAGGCGATGCAGGAGCGTCACGTGGCGGATCATCGGGCGTTGTTCGATCGCGTGGAGTTGGATCTGGCGGGCGAGCCGTCGAAGACGCATTTGCCCACCGACGTCCGGATCGCGTCGTTTCGCGAGTCGGGCGATCCGGCATTGGCGGCGCTCCTGTTTCAATTTGGACGTTATCTGATGATTGCCGGATCGCGCGAAGGCACGCAGCCGCTGAATTTGCAGGGAAAGTGGAACGACCAGGTGATTCCCCCTTGGTCGTCCGGCTACACGCTCAACATCAATGCGCAGATGAATTACTGGCCGGCGGAGACGACGAATCTGGCGGAGCTGCACCAGCCGCTGTTTCAGATGATGCGGGAGCTGGCGGTCAACGGCGCCGTCACGGCCAGATCCATGTATGGTCGTCGCGGATGGGTGGTGCATCACAACACGACCTTGTGGCGGGATACCTTTCCGATCGACGGCTGGGCGCACACGTCGATCTGGAACATGGCGGCGGGCTGGTTGTGCAGCCATCTGTGGGAGCACTGGCTGTTCAGCGGTGACGAGGCGTTTCTGCGGAATGAAGCCTATCCGCTGATGAAAGGTGCGGCGGAGTTTGTGTCGGACTGGTTGGTGGAGGCGGCGGATGGGACCTTGGTCACGCCGGTCAGCACATCGCCGGAGAACAAGTTCGTCACAAAGTCAGGTGAGCGCGCCTCGGTCAGCGAAGGCGCCACGATGGACCTTGCGATTGCACGGGAACTGTTGGCGCGCACGGCGGAGGCGGCCGAGCGGTTGGGGACGGATGAGGCTTTTGCGCAGCGCCTGCGCGAGCAGTTGGGGCGCATCGCGCCGTATCGTATCGGCGCTCGCGGGCAGCTCCAGGAGTGGCGGGAGGATCAGGTGGAGAACGATCCTGCGCACCGGCATCTCTCGCATCTCTACGGCTTTCATCCGGGCAATCAGATCAACGGGGATGCGACGCCCGAGTTGCTGCGGGCGGTGCGGCGGACGCTGGAGCTGCGCGGCGATGAAGCCACGGGGTGGTCGATGGGATGGAAGTTGAATTTATGGGCGCGGATGCAGGACGGGGACCGCGCCTACACGATCATCCGTAATTTCTTTCATCTGGTGGAATCGACTGAAGTGGGGATGACCGGCGGCGGGCTGTATCGAAACCTGTTCGACGCGCATCCGCCGTTTCAGATCGATGGAAATTTTGGATACACTGCCGGAGTCGCGGAGATGTTGGTGCAGAGTCACGCGGGCGTCGTGCAGTTGTTGCCCGCGCTGCCGTCGGCCTGGCCGACCGGGAAGGTCAGAGGGCTGCGTGCGCGCGGCGGGTTCGAAGTGGACCTGAGCTGGGCGGAGGGAAAATTGACCGAGGCGACGATCCGGTCGAAGCTTGGAGGCGTGCTGAGATTGCGAACGCCCGTGGATGCGGCGATCTCGGGGGGCACGAGTCAGCCCGCGGCAGGCGCGAATCCGAATCCGCTTTTCCGGATCGTTCCCGCCGGCCGGCCGGAAATCATGGCGATGGCGGACGACGACGAGGGGGTGCTCCCTGCCACCTGGACCGTGGATATCGAAACGACTCCGGGTGGCGTCTATCATGTTCGCGCGCGTTGAACGCAGTCGCACCTCCGGCCCGAAAGCTATCTCGCCCTTTTCATCATGAGCAAAAACTACTCGATCGCCCACCTGAACGACATCGCGCCCGTGAAGTGCCCCTGCGGCTTTTCCAAACGGGCGTTCGCTACGCCCGACAATCAAGTGGCCACCCTCCACCTGGTCGACATCCAGGAGGATGCGCAGACGCATTATCACAAGAAGCTCACCGAGATTTATCTGATCCTCGAAGGCGAAGGATTCATGGAGCTCGATGGCGAGCTGCATCCGGTGAAACCGATGTCGACGATCTTGATCAAGCCCGGCTGCCGGCATCGCGCGATCGGGAAGCTGAAGCTCATCAACGTGCCGGTTCCGGCATTTGATCCGGCAGACGAGTGGTTCGATTGACCGTGGCTGGTGTCCGGCCGCGCTCACCGGAGAAACGGCCGGAATCCCGGCCGAATTAGTTCACCAAACCGAGGCCCGTTCCATGAACTTGCTCGGTTTTGATGGCAACCGGGCCGGGATTCTGCCATCCGTCAATTTGTGGCAGCAAAGAAAACTCGGATAACGAAGGCGCCGCCGACGGTGCGAGACATCGCGCGGCTGGCAGACGTGGCGGTCGGTTCGGTGTCGCGGGCGTTGAACGGACATCCCGATCTCAATGCCGACCTGCGTGAGCGCATCCTGAATGCTGCTCGCGAGCTCGGCTACACGCCCCTGCGCAAACGGCGCACGAATGCCCAGCCGCGCCGGGGCGGACTGGGTGACGGCGGTCGCATCGGCCTGATTTGCTTTGGGATGGAAGACACGCTGGTGCAACTGCCGGTGGTGAGTGCAGCGGTGCACGGGATCGAAGAGGCCGTCTCGCTTAGCGGCGGCACCCTGATGTTCGCGAATATTCCGCGGGGTGACCGGCTGCCGCCGTTCCTGGCGGAAAAACAGGTGTCCGGCGTGATTCTGAAAGGTCCCAATATGGGTCTCCTGCCGCCGGAATCCGAAAGCGAATTGCTGCGGGCGATCTATCGGCTCCCGCATGTCTGGCTGCTGGGACAGCTGCCGAACGCACGTGGCGATCACTGCAACTTCGATCATGAAATTGCGGGACGCCTCGCCGCGAACCATCTACGGGAAAAGGGCCACACGCACGTCGCGTTCCTGAATCCGAAGCCGGGGCATGCCCAGTTCGAACCGTTGAAGGCCGCCTTCATGTACTCGGCGCTCCAACGTGGCATGAAGGTCGATGTGCTCGAACCGGCGAGCGATAAGGTTCCCTCGTGGCCGCTGCCGGCCATCGCCTCGGAAGCGGTGGTGGAGGCGCTGGTAGCCGAGTGGGCGAAAGTCAGGGCCAAGCAGCGGGCAACCGTCATCGCCGTCGGCGCGGACTCGACGGCGGTGCAGCTCTACGCGGCTCTCAACAAGATCGGCGTCCGGCCGGGTCGGGACGTCGGCATCATCTCCTGCAACGACGAGCGGTCCCTGATCATGAGCCTGAATCCGAGCCTCACGACGATCAACGTCGGGGCGGAGACGGTGGGGAGAAATGCGGTCGCCCGGCTCGCCTGGCGGCTGGCGCACGGCAATGAAGACACCGCCGTCAGGATCCTGGTGGAGCCGAAGCTGGTGGTGCGCGATTCCGTCCCTGAACTGAAATAAGTTCATTTCTGTTCATGGAGAAACCTGGCGGCGCCGCAGCCGGCAGAGCCCGGCACCAGCGATTTTTTGCGCTCCGTCGCGATCGCGGTTTGACAGGGCTGGTCCAGCCTTCATTTTTGTTCATAGATATTTCATGAAATAGGTTTTCAAAAACCTGTTTCCGTTTCACCCTTTGCGCGCGGCGAATCCCTCCGGGCCTTGCATTTCCGGAGTGGGCGGGCCGCGCCGTGTTGCCCCCGCACGTCCCATGATCAAACCCCTTTCCGCTTCCGCCCGCTATGCCGTGTTGGCTGCGGCTTTCGGCGCCCTGCTCTTCGACGGCTTCGAGCTGGGCCTGATGCCGCTCGCCTCGCTTTCGGTGACGCAGGATCTTTTGGGCGACGCCTACACACCGACGGTCGGCGGGGACTGGTTCGCTCGCTACACGGCGGCGCTGATGCTGGGTGCGGCGATCGGCGGCATCGTGCTCGGCAGCCTGGGGGATCGCATTGGTCGCACGCGCGCGATGGCGGTGAGCATCTTGTTCTACGCGGTGTTCGCCGGGTTGGGCGCGTGGGTGACGAACCAATGGCAGATGCTGGCGCTGCGCTTTGTGGTCGGATTGGGGGTTGGCGGCGTCTGGCCCAACGCGGTTGCCCTGGTTTCGGAGTGCTGGCCCGACAAGGCGAAGCCGACGGTGGCCGGCCTCATGGGCGCCGCGATCAACTCCGGCATTTTGCTGCTCTCGCAGATCGCGCAGTTTTGGGATGTCTCCCCGGACTCCTGGCGCTGGCTGTTCCATGTTGCAGCGTTCCCGACGGTGCTCGGGCTGCTGGTCCTGTTGTTCCTGCCGGAGTCGCCAAACTGGCTGGCGGCGCGGCAGCAGCAGGGAAACCGGAAACGGCCGGCGCCCTTGCGGGAGTTGTTCCAACCGCAGCTGATTCGGATCACCTTGATCGGAATTCTGCTGGGCTCGATTCCGCTCATCGGTGCGTGGGCGGCGAGCAAGTGGATGATTCCGTGGGCGGACAAGATCGGCGGCGAGACGCACACCGGCTACAAGGCGATGACGCAGGGGTGGTGGGCGATCGGCGCGATCATCGGCAGCATGGTAGGCGCCCAAGTCGCGAGCAAACTGGGCCGTCGTCGCTCGTATTTCCTGATCAGCGTCGGCTCGTTTCTGCTCACCTTCGCGATGTTCAAGCTGACGGCGCCGCTCGAGCCCTCGTTCTTTCCGATCGTGTTTGCGCAGGGATTCGTCGCCACGCTGTTCTTTGGCTGGCTCCCGCTCTATCTGCCGCAGCTTTTTCCCACTCATGTGCGGGCGACCGGGAGCGGCATTTCCTACAACGTGGGACGTTTCGCAACGGCGGTCGGCGTGCTGGTCGCGGGCGGAATTTTCCATCTGCTCGGCGGCAGTTACCCGGCGATGGGCACAGCCGCGGCTTTCATTTACGCCTTCGGAATTCTCGCGATCTGGCTGGTGCCGGACTCCGTGGGAGCGGATTCCAAGTGAGGAAGGCCGAGCCGTTCGACCAAGAGGCGTGCTCCCGTCATGACCCGTCGCGGGCTTCCCTCGCGCGCGCGCTTCCCGCTAACTTCCGTTTCTAAAATTATGTCAACCGCCCGCACTTACGGATTCGCCATCGTTGGCGTCGGCATGATTGCCGAATTTCACGCGCAAGCTCTGGCGCACGTTACCGGCGCCCGACTCGTGGCGGTGGCCAGTCGAAACGGCGCCAACGCCCGCGCCTTTGCGCAGAAGCACGGCGTGCCGTTTGCGACGACGTCCGTCGCGGCCCTCGTGGCGCGCCCCGAAGTGGACGTCGTGTGCGTGACGACGCCGAGCGGCGCGCATCTCGAGCCTGCGCTGGAAGCCGTGCGCGCGGGCAAGCATGTCGTCGTGGAGAAACCGATCGAAGTGACCATCGAGCGCGCGGATGAACTGCTGCGCGCGGCGGAAAACGCGGGCGTCATGGTGGCGCCAATCTTCCAGGCGCGTTTCGGGCAGGGCGCGATGACGGTCAAGGCGGCGATCGACGCCGGGCGTTTCGGACGGCTGGTGCTGGCGAGCGCCTACGTCAAATGGCATCGGGCCGCGAGCTACTACACGGGTTGGAAAGGCACGCTCGCACTCGACGGCGGCGGGGCGCTGATCAACCAGGGCATTCACGCGGTGGACCTTCTGCAGTGGTTCGCCGGAATGCCGGAGAAGGTGACGGGTTTCACGACGCGTCGCGTGCACACCGGTATCGAGGCGGAGGATACGATGAGCGGCAGCCTGCGCTTCACGAATGGCGCGCTCGGGGCGATCGAGGCGAGCACGGCGATTTTTCCCGGATCGCCACGCCGATTGGAAATTTGCGGGGAGCATGGGGCGGTGACGCTCGATGACGACCGCATCGTGCGTTGGGAATTCCGCGAGGCTCAGGAGGGAGACGAGGCGATCCGGGCCAGCCGGGAGGCTGGGGCGCTCGGTTCGGGGGCCAGCGCGCCAAACGCGATCAGCATCACCGGCCATCAGCGGCAGCTGCAGGATCTCGTGAACGCGCTGAACGGCGGCACGCGCCTGGCGATCGACGGCCGCGAGGCGCGCAAAGCGGTCGCGATCGTGCGCGCGCTCTACACCTCGGCCGCCCGCGGCGGCCAGCCTACCGACGTCTGAGTTTTCGTTTTCCTTTCCTGTATCCCCCAATGGCAAATTCCCCTCTGACCCAACCCTGGTGGCGGACCTTCAATCGCGAGCATTGGATGGTCTTCAGCATCGCTTCGCTGGCCTGGCTCTTCGACTGCCTCGACCAGCAGTTCTTCAATCTCGCGCGCGATGCGGCGCTGGAGCAGCTGATTCCGGACAAGACCAAGGCGACGGAGTACGGGCCTTATACGACGTCGGTGTTCCTCGTGGGCTGGGCGATCGGTGGATTGATCTTCGGATCGCTCGGCGATCGTTACGGCCGGGCGAAAGTCCTGACGTTCTCGGTGCTCCTGTATTCGGTGTTCACCGGGCTCAGCGCGCTGTCGACGGGTTTTTTCGATTTCTGCGTGTATCGCTTTTTGACCGGCCTGGGCGTCGGCGGGGTGTTTGGTCTCGTGGTGGCCTTGGTCGCGGATTCGGTGCCGGATCGGGCGCGAGCCCCGGCGCTGGGCCTGCTGCAATCGCTGTCGACGTGGGGAAATCTTCTCGCGGGATTGATCGGAATGGGCGTCGGCTTGCTGGCGGCGCGGCAGGCTCTGCCCTTCGGGCTGGAGGCGTGGCAGACTTTGTTTCTGATCGGCGCGGCGCCGGCGTTTCTGTGCGCGTTCATTATTCGCAAGCTGCCGGAGCCGGCGAAGTGGCGGGAGGCGAGAGCGGCGGGCGCGCTGAGAGGCGTGAAGTTCGGCTCCTACGCGACGCTGCTGCGGCATCCGCGCTGGTCGCGACATGCCTGGCTGGGTTTGTTGCTCTGCAGCGCGGGCATCGTGGGGCTGTGGGGGATCGGAAATTTTCACCCGAAGATCGTGGGCTCGATCATCGAGCAGCACCTCGCGGCGTCGAACCTCGACGCGGAGAGCATGGCGAGCGAGAAAGCTTACTGGCGGTCGCTCGGTTTGCTGCTGCAGAACATCGGCGGCTTTCTCGGCATGCTTTCGCTGACGAAATTTGCGCAGGTGAAAGGACGCCGGCCGGCGTTCGCGATCTCGCTCTCGCTTTCGTTTCTCACGACGCTGCTCGTCTTCAAGGGCCTGCGGGAGGTGGACCAGATGTATTGGATGCTGCCGCTGATGGGGTTTGGGCAGCTGTCCGTCTTTGGCGTGTATGCGGTTTATCTGCCGGAGCTTTTCCCGACGAGCCTGCGCAGCACGGGCACGAGTTTCTGTTACAACTTCGGCCGGCTCGCGGCCGCGACGGCGCCTTTCACGATGGGAAAAATCACGAAAAGCCTGGGCGGAGACATCGAGAGTTTCCGCACCGCCGGCGTGTGGGTCAGCCTCGTTTTGCTGGCGGGAATTGCGGTGCTGCCGCTCCTGCCGGAAACGAAGGACCAGCCGCTGCCTGAGGAGTGAGCGGCGGTCGCGCCGCCAGCCACCATCCCTATCGCATGAATAAATCCGACGGAATGAATTACGCCCCGCGGGGCAAACCTGCTCCCGTGGTGAAGCCCGGTGAGTTCACCTTTGCGGCGACGCACCTCGAGCACGGTCACATCTACGGACAGTGCAACGGACTCACGGAGGCAGGCGCGACGCTGAAGTGGGTTTACGATCCCGATCCGGAAAAAGTCGCGGCGTTTCGCGCCCAGTTTCCCGAGGCAAAGGTGGCGCGCTCGTTCGACGAGGTGCTGGCCGATCCCGAGGTGAAACTCGTGGCGGCCGCGGCGATTCCGTCCGAGCGGGGCGGGATCGGCTGTCAGGTGATGGAGGCGGGGAAGGATTATTTCACGGACAAGACACCGTTCACGGCGATGGACCAGTTCGAGCGCGCCCGACTCGTATCCGCGAAGACAGGACAGAAATACATGGTGTATTTCAGCGAGCGGCTGCACGTGGAGGCGGCGATGCATGCGACGGACATGATCCAGCAAGGAGCGATCGGTCGCGTCCTGCAGGTCATCGGGCTCGGGCCGCACCGGCTGAACCAGCCATCGCGACCGAAATGGTTTTTCGAGCGGGAGAAATATGGCGGCATCCTGTGCGATATCGGCAGCCACCAGTTTGAACAGTTCCTGACGTTTTCCGGGGCGACGGATGCCTCCGTCATGCATGCGGCGGTGGCGAATCATGCGCATCCGGACGTGCCGGAATTCGAGGATTTCGGCGAGGCGTCGCTCCTGGGCAACAATGGGGCGACGAATTTTGTGCGGGTGGACTGGTTCACGCCGCCGGGGCTGAGCACGTGGGGCGACGGGCGGATGATCATCCTCGGGGAGAAGGGCTATATAGAATTGCGCAAATACGTGGACGTCGCGCGTGAGGCGGCGGGCGACCATGTGTATCACGTCGATGAGCGCGGCGAGCATTACATCAATGTGGCGGGGAAGGTGGGCTTCCGGTTTTTTGGCGAGTTGATTCTCGATTGCTTGAACCGCACCGAGAAGGCGATGACGCAGGCGCATGTGTTCAAGGCGGCCGAGCTGTGTCTGCGGGCGCAGGCGGTGGCGCGGCGGATTGCGTAACGCGCAGCGCGGGACGAATCGCTGGCCAGCAAAAACGCCCGTTCCTGCCGGGACGGGCGTTTTGATTGAGAGAACTACGACGTGTTCGTACGGCTTACTGCGTCAGGGAGACGTTGTCGAAGGTGGCCGTGGCGAGCGTCGAGGTGTCGGACGCCACCGCGAGGCCGATGTAGGTGTTGGTCCCCATCGAGATCGTGACGGTCTGATCCAGCGTCCAGGACGTGCCGCTGCCGCTGTGGTAGAACTTGAACGTGTTGCCGGTGCGATTGACCTTCACCCACTCGGGCACGGACACGGCGACGGTCGTGTCGTCGGTGTTTCCGCTGACGGTGGTTCGGCGGCGGGCCTTGGCGGCGTTGCTGGTGTTGGTGAGGAGCATCGCGGCCATCTGGCAGTTTGAGTTGAGGTTGTCGCGAATCATCACGCCGGCGGCCGCATCGGGGTCGCTGCCGGTGAGGCTCGCCACGCGGGCGATGATCTCGCAATCGCCCTGTGCCTCCTGATACACGAAGTGGAAGCGATCGTCGGAACCCTTCAGGTCGCCGCCGCCGGAGATCGTGTGCGTGCCGCTGGATTCGGAATGGCTGCCGGCGGCGCTGGGACTGCCGACATCCTGCCCCAACCACGTCGTGGGCGGACGCTTTTTCAAACCTTCGCTGGTGTCCTCGTCCATCACAGTGTCGATGATCCGCGTGTCGGTTTCGTCGCGATAACTTGAATGCGCGCCGACAGACGCGAGGATTCCCGCGAGGAAGGTGGTCTTGTTGGCGATCGTGGTGACCGGAGCGCCGGAGAGTGACGTCGTGCCGGTGGTGATGACCTGGTCGTTGTAGGCGGTGCTCGCGTTATTGACCTGCACGAGGTTGCCCGACGAGGGGTTTTTGGCGAACACGACGCGCCGTTGGTCATTCGGATCGCCCGCGTCGGCTGAGGGGCGGTTGGGGCCGAAGTTGCCGCTCACGTGAACCTTCAGCAGCGTGGGGCTGGTAGGCGAGGACGTGGTGGCGGCGACGATTTCCTTCGGGCCGGTGTCGGTGCCGTTGTTGGCGCCGTGGCTGTAGAAGAGATTGCCGATGAACTGAAAGTCGAAGGTGGCGTTCGACGGAGTGTCGTTTTCGATATCGGCGCCGTAGCGGGAGCCGGATTCGGTATAGTTGAACATCACGTTATTGACGGCCTCCATCTTCACGAGGCGCTGGCCGCCGGTTTCGGGATAAGCTTCTCTCACATCGTTGGCTTCGAACTGCGGTCCGCGGGTGCGGTAATTGTAGAACAGGTTGCGGATCAGCGAGAGGGTGGCCGCGCTGGCGTTGATGCAATAGTTGTGGTCGGCGCCGTAGGGATGAATCTGGTCGGGGAGCGGATCCTGAGGCGAGGATGACGTGCCGCGGGGCGACACCGCGACATCACCGAGCGGCTCGGCGAAAATGCATTCGCTGATCGTGACGTTTTGCGCGCGCATCACGCCGACGATCTCGTCGCAGCTCCACGCGAAGGAGATTCGGTGCAGCACGACATTGCTGACGTCCTCGAGCGCGATGCAGTCGAGTTGGGCGCTGCCATTGCCATACTTGAACTGTGAGCGGTCCATCAGCTCGCGTCCGCGGCGGATCCGCAGTTCCTTAAAGATCACCTGCGAGGTGTTTTTGATCGTGATCTCGTAGCCGGCGATCGTCACGCCACGGATGCTCGAGTCGGTCGCATCGATGACGTTGGAACCGTCGACGGTGAGTTGCCCGCGGGAGGAGCCGTCGATGATGAGACGCCGGTTCAGCGTGATGGTTTTTCCGGCAAGGCTGTTGGCAAACGTCACGTAACGCGCGCCGGTTTGGGTCAGCGCATGACGGAGCGTGCCGGACACGGTGGGGTCGGGGTCGTCGTCGCGGTTGACGACCAGGGACGTGTAGCCGGAGGAGCCGGCGCCGGTGGTGGCAGCTCCGAATCCTTCGAAGGGTTGCGCCAGGGCGACGGTGGGGAGCAAGAGGCCGGCAAGCGCCATGGCGAAGCAGGCGCGGAAGCGTAAACGTGAAACGTTCATGTTTTTGGGGTGGGTTTTGGGAAACGCATGAAGTTGCTCCATGCGCAGGATCGGCCGCCGTTCGAAGAGCTGGATGACGACAGAAAGTGGGTCGCTAAAAAGTGGATACCTTACGGGCGGAGTTGCGTGGCGCGGGCGGGATCGAAGTTCTCGTTGATGGTGGGGAGCTGGGCGCCGGCGGCGGACAGATGTTGCTGCAACGTGGCGAGGAGTTCGGCCGCGCCGGTCGGTTGCTCGAGGATGAGGTTGCGGGCCTCGCCTGGATCGTCGCGGAGGTTGAACAGTTCGTCCCCGGTGCCGTGAGCGGTCAGGGCGTGTTCGTAGTAGTGAATGAGTTTCCAGTCGGCATGGCGGATGGCGCTGGCGGGGCCGTGAACGCCGGCGGTGTGATAGTGCGGGTAATGCCAGATCAAGGGGCGCGGGGAGTGCGGAGATTCGCCGCGGAGCACTGGCAAGAGGCTGACGCTGTCTCGCGGTTCGTCGTCGGAGAGCGAGGTGCCGGTGACGTCGAGAACGGTCGCGAAAAGATCAGTCGAGGTCGTGAGGACGTCGGTGGTCGTTCCCGCGGCGATCGTGCCGGGCCAGCGCATGATGAGAGGAACGCGCAAGCCGCCCTCGTAGAGCTGGGCTTTGCCGCCGCGGAAGGGCCCCTGGGTAGCGTCTTTCAGACTGCCGCCGTTGTCGGAGGCGAAGATGACGAGGGTGTCTTGGGCCAGGTTGAGCGCGTCGAGTTTTGCGAGCACATCGCCGATGGCGGCGTCCAATTCTTCCATCATCGCGGCGATGATGGGATTGTTCTCCGGAAGTTGGGCGCCGGGGCGCAGTCGGTGTTTTGTTTCCAGCGAGGCGGGAGCGATGAGCGGCGAATGGAGGGTGTGCGGCGCGAGATGGAGAAAGAATGGCGCGTGTTGGTGGCGTTCGATGAAGGCGAGCGCGCGTTGCTTGATGGCGTGGACGCTGTGAGGGTCTGTTTCCGGGGCGGAATCCTCGGATGGTTTCTCGGTGATGAAGGCTTCGTGGAAGCCGTGGCGAGGAGACGCGTCGTGGGTTGGGGACGGTGGCGTGTAGCGATTGGGAACATGCCATTTGCCGAAAACGCCGGTGATGTAGCCGCGCTCCGCGAGGAGGTGGGGGAGGAGCTTTTCGTTGAGCGATTTCCTCCACTTGGGCTGCAGCAGGCGCGCGTAGGGAAACGGGTGGCCGGGGACGAAATCGGTGAGACGTGTGCGGGCGGGAGATTTGCCCGTCATCATCGCGGCGCGCGACGGTGAGCAAACGGGAGCCGCAGCGCAGGCGGCGGTGAAAACGAGACCTTCGCGCGCGAATTGGTCGAGGACGGGCGTGGCGGCGTAGGGATTGCCGTAGGCCCCGACAGGATTGAGCCCGAGATCATCGGCCAGAATTAGCACGACATTCGGCGGGCGTTCGGATGCGCGGCCGAGGGACGCGGAGATCGACGCGACGAGGAGAAAAAGAATCGCACCGCGTCGCATCGGGAGAACGGCGGGTCGGATTAACGCGCGGCGTCCGCGGCGTAGTCCGCGTAGTGCTGAGCGACGTGGGCGCGCTGCTCGTCTCCGTGGTGGAAGAAGATGCGGTAGCGCAAGGTGAGCTCGCCGCCGGCGGGGATCGTGATGTCGCCGGCGTTGGGCTGGTCCTTCAGCTTTTCGAAATCGTGTTTTCCGAACGGATTGGCGGCGAAGAGGCCGTAATCGCGGACGTGCCACCAGGTCGGATGTGAGGGGTTTTTCGGATGATCGAAGATGGCGATGCCGATGTGTTTGCCATCGACGGAGCCGTTGTAGTCGCACCACGGCGCGCGCTTGCCCCAGGCGGCGCGATCGGTGTCGCCGTTGGCGTTCACGATTCTGCCGGTGCCGCGTTTGCGGTCCTTGCCCTTGCCGACCATGAGGCGGATGCCCTCGTTGATGCGGACGCCGAGTGCGCCTTCCTCGGTGTCGCCGAGGACGACCGGGCCGTGCGTCGCCTGCAGCGTGATTTCGCAATCGAGGAAATAGCCCTCGGCGATGCGCTCGAAGCGGTAACGCGTGGTGTCGGAGCAGATGATCTCGTTGGTGGCGGCGATCCAGTGATTGCGGACCTGGAGTTCGCCCGTCGCGCCGCTGCGCGCGGAGACAATCTCCTGATGGACTATGCGGCCGGTGGAGTTGTCGGCGAGTTCGCGCCAGAAGTCGTGACCGTTGACGAGCCCGTGGGCGAACCAGACGGAGCGGTGCCAGTCGTGGTCCTGGATCTCGCCGTCGACCTTCTGCATCGGCCAGTGGCGCGTGTAGAAGGTGCCTTCCTGATCCTGGATCGGGTAGAGGCACGGTTTCGGTCCGTCGCGGAAACGGTATTCGGTGAACAGATACCCATCGATTTCGACGCGGACGCGATCGCTCAGCGGCGTGAGCACGACGCGGTTTTTGAGCTGCGCAGGAGCGGGCGCGTTGGCCGCCGCGGACGGTAGTCCGCACAACGCCAGTGCACCGAGAGCGACTCCTTGAAACGCGACGCAAAGCGACGAGGAGAACCGGCTCATAGACGGAAGAGTTTGCGGGCGTTGGTGGAGAAAAGCTTCTGCTCGGACTCGGGCGGAAGGCCGGCGGCCTGGACGGTGTCGACGATCAGTTTCGGTTCCACCCACGGGTGGTCGCTGGAGTAGAGCAGGCGATCCGGGCCGATGAAGTCGTGGCCGAATTTGACCGCGAGCGGCAGCGGCGAGACGACGTCCATCCAGATCTGCTTCAGGTATTCGCTGGGCAGGCGCGTGAGATTGCGCGGGCCGCGTTTGAGCACGCTGACCTGGTGATCGAGACGGCCGACGATGTAAGGGAGCGTGCCGCCGAGGTGCGGGCAGACGAGTTTGAGCTTCGGGAACTCGTCGAGGATGCCCGACATCAACAGGCGCGTGATCGCAATGGTGTTGTCGAACATGTTGCCCAGCGTGCTGGTGAGTTCGTAGGCCTTCACGAACTCGGTCGTGATGGGTTTTGCCGGGTGAAGGAGAATGGGGATGTCGAGTTCGACGGCGCGCGCGAAGAGCGGGCGAAACTCGGGTTCGTCGGGAAACTTTCCGGCAAGATTCGTGTAGAGCAGGATGCCCTTCATGTCGTAGGCACGGACGACGCGATCGAGTTCGGCCAGCGATGCGCGCATGTCCTGGAGTGGCAGCACGCAAATGCCGAAGAAGCGCGTCGGATGTTTGCGCACGGTTTCGCCGACGAAATCGTTGTAGAGTTGAGCGACGATGGGGCCGTCGGCGCCGAACCATTCCGGGCCGGGATCGTTGATGCTGAGCGCCGTCCGGGAGATGCCGGCGGCGTCCATCGCGGCGAGCTTCGCATCGACGTCGGTGTAGTGCGCGGGGATCTTGCGATACCAATCGCCCATCCGCAGGATGCGCACGCCGTCGGCGGTATAAACGGAAGGATCGGTTTTACGCTTCTCCATCAGGGTGATCGCCTCCGGGCAGAACAGGTGGCTCTGGCAATCGATGCGTTCGCCGACGACGGGCGTGGCGGACTGAGTGGACGCGCTGAGATCCAGGCTGAGGGTGGACATCGCCGCGGTCGCGAGGGAGGTGCGCGCGATGAATTCGCGCCGGTTGATCAAAGGAGACTTGAGCGACATGGGAAGGGAGGCGGAGGGTGATCGGGTTATTGCGACGGCGGACCGTCGGAAGGCAGGGTGCTTTCGAGCGCCTGGGAACGTTGGGCGAGGAGGAACGCCACGACGTCGGCCATTTGTTGCGGACTGAACGTGTTGCCGAACGGCGGCATCGCGGACAAATGCAGGCTTTCGCGCGAGGTGATGAGGGCCTTGTCGATGCTGACGGTGCTGCTGTCCATCTGCACGAGGACGAGCGAACGGTTGGTCTCCTCCTTGAAGACACCCGCGAAGGACTGGCCGTCGCTGGTCGACACCGTAAGGAGGGCGAAGCCCTCCGCGATCGCGGCGCTCGGCGCGAGCATCGAGTCGATGATGTGCGCCGCATCGGCTTTGTCGCCCATGGCGGTGAGGTCGGGGCCGAACGTTTTGCCTTCGCGTCCGACGCGGTGACAGCTGACGCACCCGGCGGCGGTGAACAAACGCCGGCCGAGGACGATGTCGCCCGTCTCGACGAGAGGAAGGACCTCGGCAGCGGTGAGCGGCTGTTCGCGAGGTTCGAGGACGAGGGGCGGGAGTTCCTCGGCCGCGGCGCGCCGTATCCACGTCGCGGTGACGGTGGGGCCGACCTTCTGATACGTGCGTTCCGACTTCGAATCGGAACCGGGCACGAACAACGCGATCTTCAGCGTGCTGGTCTGGTCGATCGTGACGCTGGCGCCTTCGCGGGCGCGCTCCTTCGGGCCGGGCGGCACCGGTTCGGTGCCGTCGCTCGTCCAGCGCAGTGCGGCGGGCTTGATGCCGGCCAGCAGCTCGATCTTGAGGGGGCCGGTGAACTCGCCGGGAACGGGGTTCATCACGACCAGCGGATTGCCGGAGAGACGCGCAATCCACTGCGCGGCGAGTTCGGACACCTTGGCGTCGGAGTCGCTGACCAGGCGTTCGACCGCCGGGCGATCGAGGGCGTCGCTTTCCAGAAGGGCGAGCAGCGCCGCGCGGCGCACGCCGCCGCGCGAATCGCCGAGCAGGGAGGTTAGCTGAGATTCGTCCGACAGCGCACGGAGCGCCTGCCAGGTGGCGTAGAAGGTGATGCGCTCGGATTCGTCGGCGGCCAGGTCGAGCAGTGCGGGCACGAGTCGGCGCTGACGCGCCTGCTCGATGGCTTGCACGGCGGCGAATCGAACGCGGGGTTCGGAGGCCTTCAATGCGGCGACGACGAAGGCGGGGAAGGCAGCCGACGAATCGGTGGCACGCCAGCGGTGGCCGGCGATGCGGATGGATTGGATGCGGGCGTTGGCGGAGAGGGTGGATCCGGTCTGGGAGAACCAAGCATCGATCGCTGCATCCGAAAGATTGATACGGCCGAGCGTCCAGAGCGTCCACGTTTCCTGCGCGGTGCCGAGTAGGCGGGATTCGAGGGCCGCGATGAGAGCGGGGACGACCGCGGAGCCGCGGCGGACGAGTTCTTCCTGCGCGTTGGTGTTCCAGACGGGGAGAATCGAGCCGAGATCTTCGATCAGCTCGGCGACGCTCCAGTCGGTGAGGGGACGCGTGCGCTTGGGCGTATTCCAATCGGCGTTGGGCGCGTCGGGCCAGGAGATGCGGAAGACACGGCCCTCGTTGACCTGTTCGCCGTTTTTATAGACGGCGCCGTAGGATTTACCCCAGCCGCTCAGGTAGAGCGCGCCATCGGGGCCGGCGGCGATGTCGACGGG
Organism: Opitutus sp. sgz309028; assembly: GCF_059821195.1. Taxonomy (NCBI): domain Bacteria; kingdom Pseudomonadati; phylum Verrucomicrobiota; class Opitutia; order Opitutales; family Opitutaceae; genus Opitutus; species Opitutus sp. sgz309028. The sequence goes on from NZ_JCAMRR010000002.1 coordinate 157,890, forward strand.
TTGGAAGAGGGCGGCGCGACCGACGGCGAACTCCTGCCATTTTCCGCCGGAGGGGACGGTGAGGGCGCCATCCCAGGTCGGGCGGTAGACGAAGGTCGTTTTGCGCAGCCAGTCGTTGATGAACCACACGCCGCGAAACTCGGGCGGCATCTGGGGCGAGTCGTAATACACGAGGCCGGTGCCGGAGCCTTGGAAAACGGGCCCGCTAATCGGCGCCGTGGGAAGGTGCTGGTCGCCGGTCCAGTCGGCGCTCCAGGTATGGCCCCAACCGAAGTGGGCCCCGAAGAACGGCATGATAATGCGGTCGCCGTCGTATTGGTCGTTGTCGGTGCCGAGCCAGTTGAATTCGTGGTCGAAACCAATGTCCCAGACGTTGCGGGTGCCGCGGGAGACGATTTCGAGGTTGGCGCCCATCGCATCGGCGCGCAGCACGCCGCCTTCTCGGCCCCAGTTGTCCTTGGGGTCCTGATAAGTGTGCCGGTATTCGCCTTTTTTATACGTGCGCGGCGGAGGGATGTCAGGAGTGCCTGCTGGAGCCTGCACGCCCCACAGATCGCGGAAGGCTTTCGGCGCGAGGCGATCGGGCGGTTGGGTCAGACCCTTCGAGGTGCCGGCGGAGAGGTAGAGTTTGCCGTCGGGGGCCCAGTTGAGTCCGTGCGACGCGTGTTCGAGATTACCGAGGTCGGTGTAAACGCGCACGTATTCGTCGGCTTCGTCGTCGCCGTCGAGATCGCGCACGACGGTCAGATCGGGCGAGTTGGCGACCCAGAGATCGCGGCCGTTCCAGGCGAGGCCCTGGATGCAGTTGAAGCCGGTGGCGAAGATCTTGGTTTTGTCGGCGACGCCGTCGCCGTCGGTGTCGAGGAGAATGGCGATGCTGTCGCCGGGAGTATCCGGTTTAGGGTTACGATATTGGGGCCCGTAGCCGACGAAGAGGCGACCCTGGGCGTCGAAGACGAGAGCGCAGGGATTCCGCACCAGCGGTTCCCTCGCGTAGAGTTCGGCCTGCAGCGGCGCGGGCACGACGGGCAGCAGGGACGGGTCGGCCCCCAGCAGCGGACTGACGAGCAGAAGTGCGCACGAGACGGTGGTGATGGGAGGGCGCATGAGGGCGAAAGGGCGGAGAGGCTGAGGCAGAAACCGGAAAGCGAACGGCCGAACGGCTAGGTGTCGTCCCTCACCGGACGGCGCGCGGAGAGGACGCGGATGATGGCGCTGTTGTCGAGTTCGCCGAAGCCCTCGGCTTCGGCATGTTCGAGGATGGCCCGGTGCGCCTGGCTGAGGGACATGGGCAGGCCGGAAGCGAGGCCCGCCTCCACGATGAGCCGCACGTCCTTCAAGTGTTGGGAAAGGCGAGCTTCGGGGGAGAACTCCCGCCGGATCATCTTGTCGCCCTTCACATCCATGGCGCGCGAATAAGCCGGACTCCGGCGCATGATTTTGAGGACCAGGTCGAGGTCGAGCGACAGCCCTTCGGCGAACGCGAGTCCCTCGGCGAGCGCGGCGCGGTTGAGGCCGAGGACGAGGTTGGTCACCAGCTTCATCTTCGCGCCGCTTCCGCTGGGGCCGGTGTGAAACGTGGCATCGGCGAACAGGTCGAAGATGTCGAGACAGGCATCGAAGCCGACGTGGTCGCCGCCGACCATCATGACCGCGGAACCATCGCGAACCTGCCGGCTGCTGCCGGAGATGGTGGCGTCGAGGTAGGTGACGCCCTGGGCCCGGAGCGTGGCGGCGATCGTTTCGGAGCTGGCGGGATCGCCGGTGGTGGTGTCGATGACGGTCATGCCGCGGCGGAGGCTCGCGGAGTTGCGGGTGAACACGTCCGTGACTTCGCGGTGGCTGGGCAGGCTGACGAGGATGCGCTCGCAGGCGCCGAGCACCTCGGCGGCGCTGGCCGCGATGCTGCCGCCGGCTTGGGAAAGTTCAGCCAGGCGGTCGGAGTTGATATCATAGCCGATGACGGCGCGGCCGCCGGCCATGAGTCGTAGGGCGAGTTCCGAGCCGACGAGGCCGAGGCCGATGATGCCGATCGGATCAGTGGAGCGTGAGACGGGAGGAGGCGAAATCATGGAGAGGAAGGAGCCGGGAGCTTGCTCCCGGCGGGATGGGATGGAGGAATCAGAACTCGCCCTGAACGCCGGCGGAGATGCGCATGCCGTAGATCTGGGTGTCGCGCTGGAGGCGTTCGTTGCCCTGGTATTTGGTCCGTTTCGAGTTGGTGAGATTGTTGATGTCGAGGAACACGGACGTGGGGGTGCGGCGGAGGCCGTACTTGATGCTGAAGTCGACGGAGGTGCGGGCGCCGTCGTATTCGCGCTCCATCGGATTGTCGTCGAAGTTGTTCAGGCGGCCGCCGTTGTAATTGGCGGAGAGGCGGATGGTGTATCCATGCTTGATATACGAAAGGCCCGCGTTGCCGGAGCGCTTCGTGAAGCCCGCGATGTCGTCGTGGACTTCGTCGGTGGCGTAGGTGCCGCGGCTCCGGAGGAAGGTGGCGTTGGCGTAGATGCCGAAGCCGTTGAGGAAGCCGGGGAGGAAGGTGAGCTGCTGCTGGTAGTTCAGCTCGAGGCCGTCGACGTTCGCCCAGCCGCCGTTCTTGACCGTGCGGAGCTTCCAGAGACCATCGGCATATTTGTCGCCGAAGATCGGATACACGATCGGATCGCCGGGCCGGATGAGGCGCAGTTCGTCGAAGATGAACCCGGTGATCTCCTTGCGGAAGACGCCGACCGACACGGTGCCGACGCCCTTGAAGTAGTATTCCGCCACGAAGTCGTAATTGTCGGAGAACTGGGGCTCGAGATTGGGGTTGTTGACCTCGATGCGCGGGAGGTCGTCGCTGTCCTCCGGATCCGAGTCCGTGATGTCGCGGACGCGCACGTTGGGCATGAGCCGGGTGAAATTCGGCCGGCCGATGCCGGTGGAGAAACTGGCGCGGAGGTTGAAGTTCGGCGTGACGCCGTAACGCAGGTGGAGGCCGGGGAAGTAGTTGTTGTAGCCGCCTTCCACGCGCTGGACGCCTTCGTAGCGAAGCGGATTGCCTTCGCCGTAGGCTTGGTTGAGCCGCATGTTCTGGCCGTAGGTTTCGGTGCGCTCGAAGCGGAGGCCGCCGACGGTGGTGAGCTTGCCGGTCTTGACGGAGCCCATGAGGTAGCTCGCGTAGATCCGCTCGCCGGCGGTGAGGTCGTTGGCGAGATCCTGCTCGATGCCGCGGTTGACGTTTTCGGTGAACCGCTCGGAGCCGTAGTCGTCGATCTCGTCATGGACCGCACGGAGATCGGGCCACGGCCAGCGCTGGTAACGGCCCTCGACGGGGAAGACCGTGCGATCGTTGCCGTGAAAGCGGTTCAGATCTCCGATGGCGGACGCGATCGCGGTCCAGCGTGGGCGTTGGCGGTCCTGGGTTTTTTCCTGGTGCCGGTAGCGCAGGCCGGTCTTGAGATAGGTGGGGAAGCGGGTGTTGAAGGCGCGCGTGACATTGAGTTTGCCGGCGGTGACGTCGTCCCAGTTGTGGTCGAAGCGGCGGTCGAGGTTGTTGAGAGCGCCCTTGCTGTAGTCGGAGATGTCGTTGCCGGCGGTCTGGGTGATCGTGGGGAAGTGGATGCTGGCCGAGCGATCGATGCGGTAGGTGATGTTGTTGAAGCGCATCAGCATGATCTCGCGCTCGTCGCTGCCGTGGGAGTGGGAGGTGGACAGATCGTAATCGAAATCCCAGTCGCTGAGCTGGGTGCGGCCGCCGATCTGCACCATGTTGGTCTCGACGGTGCGGGTGCGGCCCTCGAGTTCGAAGTCGACGCGGCCGCGCAGTTCCTGCTGCTCGAAGGACGGCGTCCCAACGACGTTGGTGTTCGCCAGGATGAACTTGTGCTGCGACATCTCGTCGTTGAAGTCGTTGTAGAGGACGTTCAGGAAGAGCGTGGTGCTGGGGTTCAGCTTGAAGTGCAATTTGCCGCCGAGCCCGAGGCGGTCGAGGAGGATGTCGTCCTCGGTCGTCTGGAAGTTGTTGATGATGGCGACGGGGCTGGCGAGGGTCTCGTCCTTGTATTCCATCCGGGCGGCGGTGCGGGGCGAGAAGGTGCGGTTGAAGCTCGCATTCATCGTGAGGGCCCATCGTTTCTCCTGACCGAGGACGTCGGTGTAGCTGATGCTGCCGGAGGGATGGGCTTTCGCGCGGGCAAATTCGAAGACGCCGCCGCCGCCGCGGCGCGTGCCGTCGGCCCCGGAAACGTAATCCTGGAGAAACACATTCGCGCCGAGGCTGTAGCGGATGGTGCGGCCGTGGGCGTCGAAGCCGTTTTTGGTCTTCAGGTTGATTTTCCCGCCGATCGCGTCGGCGTCCATGTCCGGCGTCGGCGCCTTGATGACCTCGATCGATTCGATCGAGTTGGTCGAAACCTTGTCGACTTCGAAGGCGCGACCGGTGCCGCGACTGCTGCCGCTGGCGAGGAGCGTGCCGTCGACGGAGACGGAATTCAGGTCCGGCGAGATGCCGCGGATGCTGACCTGGTAGGTTTCGGCTTCGTCGCGCTCGGGCGAGATGCCGGAGAGTTTGACGAGGAGGTTGCCGACGTTGGTGTCGGCGACATTGCCGAAAGCATCGGTGGAGACGACGGCGACGACGTTATCGGCGTTGCGCTGTTCGTTGAGGGCGGCGGCCTGGCCCTCGCGGACCGCGGAAACCTGGAATTGCTCGAGACGATAGATCTCCGACTGCAGCTCGACTTCGACGGTGGTCGTGTCCTGGGGACGAACGACGACGGGAAGCTCGGTCGGGTTGAGACCGGTGTAGCTGACGATGAGCGTGCGGGATCCGGACGGCACGTGATTGAGGCGGAAGGAGCCGTCCTCGGCGGTGCGGGCGAAGTGCCGCTCGCTGCCGGCGAGCGTGACGGAGGCGCCGGGGAGCAGCGCGCCGCTGGCGTGGCTGCGGACCCGGCCGGCGATGGATCCGGTGTCGCCGGACTGCGCGAGCAGGGCGCCGCTCAGCGAAAGAAAAATTGATGTAACGAAGATCCTGATACGAATACGGGGGGCGAAGGCGGGTGTCATGGGGGTGGAACGGGGTGGGGGAAATGGGGTGGGCGGGGCTGGCCTTTTTGGGGCGCCGCAGGCCGGCGGCCGGTGTCCAGGCCAGGGCGAGCAGATCGCCCCGGCCTGGCGCGGAGACGGAGATGCGTTTAGAATTCGCCCTTCACGCCGGCGGTGATGCGCATGCCGTAGAGCTGGGTGTTGTTCTGGAGCTCCTCGCGGCCTTTGTAGCGGGTGCGCTTCGCGTTGGTGAGATTGTTGATGTCGAGGAAGAGGGAGGTCTTCCAGCGGGGCAGGGCGTAGGCGAGGCTGAGGTCAATGCTGGTGCGTGCGCCGTCGTAGAACTGGCGCTCGCGAATCGCGTTGTAACCTTCGAGGCGCGGGCCGTTGTAGTTGAGGGACGCGCGCGCGGTGACGCCGTATTTGATATAGCTGACGCCGAGATTGGCGGAGCGCTTGGTGAAGCCCTTGATCTCGTAACGAATCTCGTTGAGGGATTCGTCATACGTGCCCTTGGAGTTGAGGAACGTGCCGTTGGCATAAACGCCGAGGCCGTCGAGCGGACTGGGCAGGAAGGTGAGCTGCTGTTGGTAGCTCAACTCGAGACCGTCGACCCGGGCCCAGCCGCCGTTGGCGGTGGTCTTCAGCGCGTATCCTTCATACATGCCGCCGAAGCCGTTGTCCGGGCCGGCGCCGATCTCGTCCCACTGCGTGAAGATGAAATTGGTGATGTTCTTGCGGAAGATCCCGAGGGTGAAGGAACCGACGCCCTTCATGTAGTATTCGGCGGAGAGATCGAAGTTGTCCGAGAACTGCGGCTTGATGTCGGGATTGTTGATCTCGACGCGCGGGATCGGGTCGCCGGTGCCGGAGGGCGTTTCGCCGTCGTTCAACTCGCGAACCTTGATGGCGGGAATCAGCTTCGTGAAGTTGGGGCGGCCGATGCTCGTGGAAATGCTGCCACGGAGAATCAGGTTGGGGATCGGCTCGTAGCGGAGGTGAACGCCCGGGAAATAGTTGGTATAGGAGCCGTCGACGCTCTCGACCGTGCCGTAGCGGCGGGGATCGCCGGCGGCGAAGCGGAGGTCTTCCTTGACGCCGCTGCCGTAGGTTTCGGTGCGCTCGACGCGCACGCCCGCGAGCGAGGTCAACTTGCCCGTCTTCACGCTGCCCGTGAGATAGGTGGCGTAGATCTTTTCGCCGGCGGTCCAGTCGTCCTTCATCGTGTTCTCGGTCGAGGTCGCCGGATTGAAGGTGTAGAGCTCGGGACGGTTATCGAGGTCGTCGTAGATGCGTTCCATGTTCGGCCAGATCCAGCGGTCGTAGCGGCCTTCCACGGGGAAGTAGCGGCGGCCGTCGTCGAGGTAGGTGTCGAGGACGGGCTTCGGGCCGGTGAACGCCCAGCGGTCGCGGTGGCGATCCTGGCGCTTCTCCTGGCCGCGGTAGCGGAGGCCGGTCTTGAGGAACGAGGGGAAACGGGTGTTGAAATCGCGGCGGGCGTTGAACTGCCCGGCCGTGACGTCGTCCCACGATTGATACTTTTGCCGGTCCACTTCCGGCAGCGTGCCGGTCGAGAACGCGGCGGGATTGCCCTGGGTGACCGTGAGGGTGGGGAAATGGATGCTGTTGGTGCGGTCGATGCGGAAGCCGAGATTCGGGACGCGCAGCTGGATGGCCTCGCGGGCATCCGTGCCGTAGGAGGACGACGTCGAGAGATCGTAGTCGAACTCGTAGTCGCGCCACTTGGTGCGGCCGCCGACCTGGACCATGCCGGTCTCCACGGTGCGGATACGGTCCTCCAGCTCGATGTGGATGCGGGCGGTGAGGTCGCGGACGGTCTCGGGATTCTGCGGTTGCTCGAGGGCCTGGTTGATGCCCTGCAGCTTCACCTTGTGCTGCGTCATGTCGTCGTTGAAGTCATTGTACATGACGTTCAGGAAGAGCATGGTGTTGTCGCTCAGCTTGAAGTTGACCTTGCCGCCGAGGCCCAGGCGATCGAGCAGGATGTCGTCCTCGGTGGTGGTGAATTCGGTGTATTTCGGCGTGGGCAGGGAAAGCGTATTGTTGTCCCAGCCCTGGATCAGCGCGGTGCGGGGCGAGAAGGTGCGATTGAAGCTGGCGTTGAAGGTGACCGCCCAGCGCCGGTCCTTTCCGAGGACATCGGAGTAATTGAGGCTGGCGGAGGGGTGCGCTTCGGCGCGGGCGAAGTTGCTGCCGCGGCGGACGCCGTCGGAGCTGCGCGCATAGGGCTGGAGAAAGATATTGGAGCCGATCGTGTAGCGGATCGTGCGGCCTCTGCTGTCGAAGCCGTTTTTGGTGCGAAGATTGATTTTTCCGCCGATGGCGTCGGCGTCCATGTCCGGCGTGGGCGCCTTGATGACCTCGATGGACTCGATGGAGTTGGTGGAGACCTTGTCCAATTCGAAGCCGCGAACATTGTCGCGCGTGGTGGCGCCGGCGAGGAGCGTGCCATCGACGGAGACCGAGTTGAGGTCGGCGCCGATGCCGCGGACGCTGACCTGGTAGGCTTCGGCTTCGTCGCGTTCGGGCGAGATGCCGGGCAGCTTCATCAGCAGGTTGGCGGCGTTCGTGTCGGCGACGTTGCCGAAGGCATCGACGGAAACGATGTTCACGACGTTGCTGGCGTTCTTCTGCTCGTTGATCGCGGCGGCCTGACCCTCGCGGACGGCGGAAACCTGGAAGGTTTCGAGCGAATAGATCTCCGAGGACAAATCGATCGCGACCTCGACCTGCTCGTTGGGGATGACGGTGACCGAGCGGTGGGCCGTGTTGAGGCCCGTGTAGTTGACGACGAGGTTGCGCTGACCGGCGGGAACGTGATTGAGCCGGAAGGTGCCGTTCGCATCGGTGAGGACGAAGAAGCGTTCGGTGCCGGAGACGGTGACGGAGGCGCCCTGCAGCACGCTGCCGCTGGCGCTGTTGCGGACCCGGCCGAGAATCGAGCCGGTGTCGTCCGACTGGGCGAAGGCGGCGGTGGCGCCGAGCAGCAGCGCAAAAGCGCCCGCCACGACACGGGCGTGCGGGCGGCGGACAGGGAGGTGTGGTGACGGGATCATGGGGTCGCTGGAGGGTGGGGGTGGTTTGTAGTTCATGAAATATAGTTCATGAATTATCGGAGCCGGTCCGAAGGAGTTCATCTCAAATGCGGTCCCGATTTCTGTTTTCAACCCTAAAAGTGCCGCGAAAACGAAAATTAGGGCGCTGCGAAATAGATCATGAACTAAAATGAACGAGATTTTGCTTGAACGCGACGGAAGGAGCCGCGAGATCGATGCGCGGTTGCCGACGGGCCGGTGTTCCACCGCCCTTTCCGGCGGCACGCGCGTTTCCGACGACCCTCAACCCCGCACCTGCCCCCCCCGATGAAACTTTCCTTCCCCATCCGTGTGCTCTCGGTGAGCGTCGCGCTGCTGGCAAATGCTCACGCGACGGTTGCGTTCAAGAAGATCGTGCTGACTGACGAATATCTCGCGGACGGCATCAATGCCGGCGATTTCAACCGCGACGGGCGTCGGGATGTGGTGGCCGGGCCGTATTGGTATGCGGGGCCGGACTTCAGCACGCGGCACGCGTTTTATCCGGCCGAGCCGCAGGATGTGGAGGCGGCTCCGTCCAACAGCCTGTTTTCATTCGTGGCGGATTTCAACGGCGACGGCTGGGACGACATTCTCGTCCTGGGCCGCGTGCTGCATCACCAGGCCTTCTGGTATGAGAATCCGCGTGGCGCCGGCGGTTTTTGGAAAAAGCATTTCGCGATCCATCGCGTCTTCGGCGAGGCGCCGATGTTTGTGGACATGGATGGCGACGGTCGCGCGGAGGTCATCAGCTTCTGGCAGGACCAATGGGGCTGGTGGGCGCCCGCACCGGGCGAGCCGGCGGCGCCCTGGGGGTTTCATCCCGTCACCGAGAAGGGCAAGTATCGCGAATACTATCACGGGTCGGGCGTCGGCGATATCAACGGCGACGGTCGCATGGATCTGGTGTTGAACGAAGGCTGGTGGGAGCAACCCGCCGAGAAAGGCGCCACGTGGAAGCATCATCCGGTGAAATTCAGCCAGGGGCGGGGCGGCGCGCAGATCCTCGTTTACGACATTGATGGCGATGGCGACAGCGACGTCGTTTCGGCAATCGATGCGCACGGCTGGGGGCTCTCGTGGTTCGAGCAGGTGAAGCGGAACAAGGAGCAGATCGAATTTGTGGAGCACCGGATGATGGGCGATCGGTCGGAGGAGACGAAGTTCGGCGTCGCATTCTCGCAGCCGCACGCGCTCTGCCTGGCCGATATCGATGGCGACGGTTTGATGGATGTGATCACGGGCAAGCGGCGCTGGGCGCACGGGCCGAAGGGTGACGTGGAACCGATGGGCACGCCCGTCAATTACTGGTTCCGCCTCCAGCGCGACGGCCGCGGCGGCGCGTGGTTCACCCCTGTTTTGATCGACGACGCTTCGGCGCTGGGCACGCAGGTGGAGGCGATCGACGTGACCGGCGACGGGCGGCCCGACGTCCTGACGGCCTCGAAACTGGGCGCATTCGTTTTCGTGCCGGAGGCGACGGCGTCCTCCCGCTGAATTCGGAGCAATCCGGATTGTTCCAACCCGCCGGCGAAAAGCCGGAGCGTATTCACAGCCTGAATCCCATGATCGCTTTTTCTGAATTGAAGAAACGGATACATCTGTTCTGCGCCGCTTTCGCCGTGCTGACCGGCGCGGCGTTCGCGGCCGGTCCGGAAAGTTTGCTGATCGAGCGAACGCTGATGCCGGAGGCCGCCCCGAGCTCGTTTGCGGTGGGATTTCCGAACGGCGTGAGCTTCTGCTACGACGTGGTCCGCGGCGGAGTGAGCTATGTCTGGCGCGGAGGCTTCGTCGACGTGACGAGCGTCCGGCCCAATGCCGGCAAGGCGGTCGCGCCAGTGACGCTGCTGGGAAAGATCGTTTATCGGGAGGAAGGTTTTTTCCCGCTCCGGCCCGGCGATCCGCAGCACGGCTCGGCGTTCGTCTTCAAAGGCTATCGGTTGCGAGAAAACGCGATCGAGTTCCGCTATGAATTCGGCCGCTGCGAGGTGAGGGAAGAAGTGGCTCCGCTGCCGGATGGCTCCGGCTTGGTGCGGCGGTTTCGCATCGCAGGCGCCACGGCGGACGAGGCCTGGTGGTATGTGCCGGGCCCGAGGTCTGGCGGTGAACTCGTCGCGCCGCGGGGGCGACGTGACGCCGACGGGTTCCGCTTCGATGCGGCCCGTGAATTCGCGCTTGAAGTGCATTTTGGGAAGGAGTCGTCATGAGCCGTCTCGCCTGGATGTTGCTGCTCCTAGTCCTGCCACTCGGCGCGAACGCCGGCTACCACATCGAGACGATCGTGCTGCCGCCGGAACTGCGCGGAGGGATTTCCGGCGTCGCGTTCACGCCCAAGGGCACGCTGGTGCTTGCGACGCGCTACGGCGAAATCTGGATGCGGGACTCCGATGCGGCGCCGTGGCGGAAATTTGCGGGCGGACTCGATGAGCCGCTGGGGTTGGTGGCGGAGTCCGAGGACGTCGTTTATGTGGCGCATCGGCCAGAGCTGTTGAAGCTGTCGGATACGAACGGCGACCGGCGCGCGGACACGTTCGATGTGCTCGGCTACGATTGGGGGCAGTCCAACAACTACCACGAATTCTTCTACGGCTTGCGGCGCGACGCCGACGGCAATTTCTACGGTGCGATCTCGCTCGATTCCTCGGGCACGAAGGAGCCGGCCGGCCGGACGCGCGGTGTGCGCAACCTCACACCGGCGGTCGAGGCTTCCTATCACAATTCCGAAATGCCGTATCGCGGCTGGGCGGTGAAGATCACACCGGCCGGCCGGACGATTCACTTCGCCTCGGGCCTGCGGCAGGCGAACGGCGTGGGCCTGAGTCCGGAAGGCGATCTGTTCATGACCGACAATCAGGGCGACTACAAACCCTCGGGCGGGCTGATGCATGTCGAGTTCAACGATTTTCACGGTCACGCGGAGAGTTTGAAATGGGAGCCGGGTTTCGTATCCGGTTCGCTGACACCGGAAAAATTGTGGCGGCGCTACAAGTCTCCCGCGGTGGTGTTTCCACATGGGCCGCTCGGCGTGTCGGCCGGCGAACCGGTGTGGGATTTGTCCGCAGGACGGTTCGGTCCGTTCACTGGCCAGACCTTCGTCAGCGACTTCACCAATCTGGTGCTGCGCGTCGAACTGCAGAAAGTCGGCGGTGCGTATCAAGGCGTCGCGTTTCCCTTTCTGGGACGAAGCGAAGATCCTGAGTTCGTTTCCGGCGATCGGCTGAAGCAGGGGGGAATCCGGCTGGCGTTCGCCCCGGATGGCAGCCTCTACATCGGCCAGACGAGCGGTTGGGGCGCGGGCACGATGGGGTTGCAGAAGGTCACGTGGGACGGCGGCATGCCCGCGGAAGTGCTCTCGCTGCAACTGACGGAGCGGGGCTTTGCGTTGAAATTCACGCAGCCGATGGATCCGTCGACCGTGCCGGCGTTCGCCGGGCAGGGCGTGCGCGTCTTCCGCTACTATTATCACGTGCAGTATGGCTCGCCGCCGATCGACGAGACGGTGTTACCGATCAGCGACGTGCAGCTGAGCGCGGATGGATTGAGCGCGCACTTGACGGTCCCCGGATTGAAGGCGGGGTTCGTTTATGAGTTCGATTTCGAGCGACTGCGCACGCAGCGGGGCGGCATCCTGGCCAATCCGGTCGCCTATTATACCGCGAACCGCCTCTTGACCGGCGAAGTGGCGATCGGGGGCACGACGCGGCTGCCGCGGCCCAACGAAGACGCTCTCGGGGCGAAAGCGGCGCTCAACGAACTCGCCCCCGCGGCTTTGGTCGCGGAAGGAAAGAAGGTTTATGCGCTGTTTTGCGCGGCCTGTCACCAGCCGGACGGCCGCGGGATGAAGGGTGGGGCGGCCAATTTCGTCGACGACAAGAGCCGGCTCGCCAAGTCGGATGAGCAGTTGCTGAAATCCATCGCCCAAGGCGTCGAAACGAAAGGCATGCCGGCGTTCGGCTCCACCTTGCCGAAGGGCCAGCAGAAGGCGGTGCTCGCGTATTTGCGCGCTGCTTTCGGCGAGCCGGCGACTGCCGCGCGGCAGGAGTGAGTGCGCGAGTTTTTCCATCCATCATGCAACCCTCCCTTCCTTCCCCCTCGGGCGTCGATCGCCGCGCTTTTCTAAAAACCCTCTCCGTGGCCGGCCTCGGCCTGGCCGCGATGAACGCGTTGCCGCGAAGCCTGGCGCAGGCGCCCACTGTGCCGCGGCGCAAGCGTTACGCGATCGTCGGACTCGGCTCGCGGTATCGTCTTTACCAGAACGCGATCCACACCACGCACAAGGATTACGCTGAACTGGTGGGCGTGTGCGATCTCAACCCGGGCCGCGTCAAACTCTCGCAACAACGCTCCGCCGCCGCGGGTGCGAACGTGCCGCCCGGATACGGACACACCGATTTCGAGAAGATGATCCGCGAGACGAAGCCGGACTGCGTCATCGTGACGACAGTCGACGCGACGCATGACGACTATCTCGTGCGCGCGATGGAGTTGGGCTGCGACACGATCACGGAAAAGCCGATGACGACCACGCCGGAAAAGTGCCAGCGCATCCTCGACGCGCGACGTCGCACCGGCCGGGAGGTGCGCGTGCTTTTCAACTACCGCTATTCTCCGCCGCGGAGCCAGGTGAAGGACATCCTGATGTCGGGCGAGATCGGCGAAGTGCGGTCGGTCGATTTTCATTGGTTGCTCAATACGACGCATGGCGCGGACTATTTCCGCCGCTGGCACGGCGAAAAGATCAACTCGGGCGGCCTGATGATTCACAAGGCCACGCACCATTTCGACCTCGTCAACTGGTGGCTCGGCGCGGTGCCGGTCAGCGTGGTCGCGACCGGGAAGCGTGAGTTCTACACGCCGGAGATGGCGAAGCGTTTCGGATTGGAGTCGCACCACGAACGCTGTCGCACGTGTCCGGAGCAGGCCCGATGCGGCTTCTTCGTCAGTTTGGAGAAGTCACGCCAGCTCAAGGAAACCTACCTCGACCACGAACATCACGACGGCTATTTCCGCGACCGCTGCGTGTTCCATCCCCGTATCGACATTGAAGATACGATGAACGTCATCGTCGGCTACGACAACCGCGCGACGCTCAGCTACTCGCTCAACGCCTTTAATGCGTGGGAGGGCTATCACGTCGCCTTCAATGGCACCAAAGGCCGGCTCGAGCACAGCATTGTCGAGGCGGTGTATGCCAACGGCACCACGAGCGAGGAATCGCAGGGGGCGATCGCCGACGGCGGCGTGAGCACGCGTTTGATCCCGCTGCGGGGCGCGCCCCGCGCGATCGAGCCTTGGACGGGGGCCGGAGCTCACGGGGGCGGCGATGCGGTGATGTTGGACGACGTTTTCCTGCCGCAGCCACCGGCGGACAAGTATCAGCGTGCGGCCGACGAACGCGCGGGCGCGCACTCGATGCTGATCGGCGCGGCGGCGAACATCTGTTTCAAGACCGGCCAGTCGGTGGAGGTGCAAAAGCTGGTGAACAATCTGGCGCGGCCGGACTATGCGCCGATGCCTTCGCGCACCGGGCCTTTGCCGATGCCCGAGCCGGCGCAAATCCTGCGAGGCTGACGTTATGGCTCGGCTGCAGGCGGTTGCGCGGCCGCGGTATCGGCGCGACTTATGACCGGCCGCGTTCGCCCTACTGACCTTCGAACGCGCGGTGTTCCGAGTTGCACGTCGGTCTGCCTTGGGGATTGTTGGCGATGTTCCTCCGCTTAGCGGAGGATTGGGGTAACTAAGAAAGCAATGCCCGCCGCGTTAGGGGTAACGCGGCGGGCTCTTTTTTTTTTCAGCGGCGATGAAGGATCAAGTGTCTGCAGCTACGGTGCGTTAGGGCAGTTTGAGAATCGCAATCGATGCGGGACCGCTCTCGGTCTTCATCAGCGCGTTTTTCATCCCCACCGCGACGGCAACATACTGTTTGCTGTCGAGGGCATAGGTGATGACGCCGCCGCCGATCGGATCGCCGAGGTTTTTCTTCAAGAGGACTTTCCCGCTGTCCGCATCGAAAACCAGCAGATTGCCGTCGAGATCGCCGGTCAGGACCAAGCCACCCGCGGTGGGGGTGATCGCAGCCACCAGCGGCCGCGGCGCCCGGTATTTCCAGCGAATTGCGCCCGTGTCGGCGTCGACGGCCGTCAACCAGCCGATCATCTCCTTATCGTCGTCGCCGAAAGCATTGGCCGATCCGATGAAAGGCACGCCGACCTTGTGATTGAGACTGTCGGGGGAGCCGAGTTTCACGGTGACGCCGGCATCACGGGCCGGAACATACAACGCGTTCGTGACGGGCGAGTAGGCTGGACCGTTCCAGTTCACGCCGCCCTGCGTGCCGGGGAAGAAATGCGTTCCTTCGGGGGTGATGGGCGCATCCTCGTTCTCGATTCTGCAGACCGGCACCTCGAAGCGCACGGTCTGGAGATCGCGGTCGAGTCCGTAGAGTCGGCCGTTCTTGGCCCCCACGCCGACCATCTTCCGGCCGCTCTTGGACGTGAACAGCATCGGGCTGGCGGCGATGTCCCAGTCGTGGACATCGTGAGGCACGAACTGATGATAGCCGCGCAACGCTCCGGTGGCGGCATCCAGCATGAGCACCGAACACGTGTAGAGGTTCGCGCCAGGCCGGTAGGCCCCGTAGAAATCCGGGCCGGGATTGCCGGTGGGCACGTAGAGCGTGCCGGTTTCCGCATCGAGCGCGTAGGACGAATACGTGCCGCCGCCCGCACGGTGTTTCTCGGGGTCTGACGGCCAGCTTGAGGCCGCCGGATCGGTGGAGCCGGGACGGGGAACATTGTCCCAATTCCAGATGCGTCGGCCGTCCTTCACATCGAACGCCATGATGTGGCCGATCACGCCGATATCGCTGCCGGAATTTCCGATATAGATGCGATCCTGCCAGACGATCGGGGCCGCGGTGAAATACTCGCCCTTGCTGGCGTCAGCCGCCTCCACGCTCCACAGCACCTTGCCGGTCGCGGCGTCCAACGCCATCAGTCGGGCGTCCATCGTGCCGCGATACAACCGGCCGTTGGCATAAGCCACGCCGCGGACGGGCGTGCCGATGCCCATCGATTTCGGCACTTCTTCGTGCGACCACCGCAGTTTGCCGGTGCGGGCGTCGATGGCATACGTCGCGTTGACGGTGGTGAAGTAGAGCGTGCCGTCGACGGCCACGATCCCGCTTTGGAACGATGTCGTCTCGGGCAACTGATAGCGGGCGGCGACTTCGAGTCCGCCGACGTTGCCCGGTGTGAGTTCGGTCAGCGGCGAATAACGCGCCGCGTCGTATTCGCCATTGAACATCGGCCAGTCGACCTGTCGGGCGGCCGCGGTCGGCGCCGGCCCGGCGGTCGCCGCCCGCGCGAGCGACCCAAAGGGAAGGAGGATGGTCAGAATCAGAATGATACGCAGCGGAAGGCTCCGCCGGCGGAGGACAACGAGCGATGGGGTGGTCTTCATGGGATACAGGCGTCGTATTTGTGAACGCGATACGCACCGGTTGCGCCGCCGACGGGGAAGGTCTCCCTGATTCAGCCAGAGCGGTGGGCGCGTGTTGCGGGCCGGGGACGTGACGATTCGAGGGGGCGCGTGGCGGCTCCGATGTGGGAGCTTCATCGCGCTTCTTGAACGCGGGGTTCGGGTCGTCGATTCGTTAGCTTCGAGTGCGGGTGTGCGTTTTCCCGCACCGCGCGGACAGCCTAAAGATGGCTCATTGGTGGACGATCGCGAGTGACGCCGGCGCCGAAACGCACGGCTTCGCTCATCGGAAATCGTCCGACGCTCGCCCGTTCGAAGCACTTAGGCGGCGGGCTATGACCGTCGCGCGCGGCGCCAGTTGAGCTCGGCGACGAACCTCTCGCCGACTGCGCTCGCCTCGACCTGACAGCCCAGGCTGGGGGCCAGGGCGCGGGCAATCCGCAACCCCATCCCGGTGCGTTGCCGCTCCGCTTTCGAAGGGGCGATCTTGTTTTCGATCCGGCAAACCGCCCCGTCCGGAGTGCGGGCCAGCGTCACACGGATCGGCCCGCAGCCGTGCCGGACCGCGTTGGTGAGCAAGTTATGCAAGATTTGTCGCAGATACCGCGGGTCGGAGGCCACCGTGATGTCATCCGACGCGACATACGTGACGGTCCGTCCGCTTTGATTGGCCCAGAGCTGATACGTTTCGATCAGGTCGTCCAGGAACGGGTGCAGGTGCACGTCCTGGCTCTTCACCTCCAGCCGCCCCTGTTCGGCGGTGGCAAGCAACAGGCACTGGTCCACGTAGTCGGACAAACGGGCCAGCTCATCCTGAATCGATTCCGAGAAGTCCGGATCGATGCGTGCGCTGGCGTCCTCCAATTTCAATCGAAGCAACGTCAGCGGCGTGCGCAGTTCATGGGCCACCTGCGCTGAGTATTCGGTGAGCTGGCCGAAGGCGTTTTCCAACCGGTCCAGCAGGAGATTGATCTGGGCCACGATCGGCTCGAACTCGCGATCGACCGCCGGCAGCGCGATGCGGCGGCCGAGGCTTCGCGCCCCGATGGCGGAGAGTTGCTGTTCGAGCGCAGCGACCGGCTGGAAGGAGCGCCGCGCGAGGAAGTAGCCGATGCCGAACGCGAGCACCCCGACCGGCAGTGCATAAAGAAGCGAGAGGCGCCAAAGCTCACCGGCAATATCGTCGACCTCCGCTTCCGAATAGCTGCCGTGCAAGGTCCAGTCGGAGTGTTGGGGATGAGCGCGCTCCCAATGCTCGAGTCTCAATTCGTGGCGGAGATGCGCGTAGGTGATGGCGGCAAAAACGCCGAGCACGACGATCATGCTCAACGTGAACCAAAGCGCGATCTTCAGGCGCAACGACCTCATGGCTCCCGCACGGCAAAACCAACACCCCGCACCGTTTGAATCAGCGGCACGCATCCCGGCGGATCGATCTTCGCCCGAAGGTAGTTGACGTAGACGTTGACGACGTTCGTGCCCGAATCGAAGTGCTGGTCCCAGACGTGCTCGACGATCGCAGTCCGGCTGACCGGCCGCGGCGAGGAACTCATCAGCAGTTCGAGCAGGGCAAATTCGCGGTTCGTCAGGGTGATCGTGCGACCGCCGCGGGTCGCGGTCCGGGCAATCAGGTCGAGTTCGAGATCCGCGACCCGCAACCGGTCGCTCAGGTCCGGACGCTGGCGACGCAGCAAGGCGCGAAGCCGCGCCAGGAGTTCGACCATCGAGAACGGCTTGGCGAGGTAATCATCCGCACCGGCGTCCAATCCCCGCACGCGATCCTCCAGCCCATGCCGGGCCGTGAGAAAAATCACCGGCGTGCGCAGGCCCTTGCGGCGCATTTGCCGCACGGTGACGATGCCGTCCTTTTCCGGCATCATCACATCGAGCACCACGGCGTCGTAAGGCGTGTTTTCCGCCATCCACAGCGCTTCCGCTCCATCCGCCGCCACATCCACCGCATAACCTTCTTCCGTCAGTCCTTTCCGGAGATGTTCGGCGAGCTGCTTTTCGTCTTCGGCGACGAGGATGCGCATGGGATTTTGCTAATCGCGAACGACGGCCACGGCGAGCCTTCCCTCGCTCAGCCCGCCGCGGTCGGGCTCCGGAGCAGGAGCAGGCGAAGCCCGTTCAAACAGACGAGCACCGTGCTGCCCTCGTGCGCCACTACGCCGAGGGGCAGCGGCACCCGAGCGACGAGCGTGGCGACGACCATAATGACGATGACCCCGAAGGCGAAGGTCAGGTTTTGAATGACGACCCGCCGCGCCCGGCGACTGGCTGCCAGGGCGAGCGCGACGTTGTGGAGGTTGTCGCTCATCAGGACGACATCGGCGGTCTCCATGGCGACGTCCGTGCCCGCGGCACCCATCGCGATCCCGATGTTGGCGGCCGCGAGGGCGGGGGCGTCGTTGATGCCGTCGCCGACCATGGCGACCGGCCCCACCTGCTGCAGGTTACGCACGACGCGCACCTTTTCCTCGGGCAGGAGCTGGGCGTGGACTTCGTCGACGCCGGCTTCGCGGGCGATGGCTTGCGCGACCCGGCGATGATCGCCGGTCAGCATCGCGACTCGCTTCACGCCCAGGTGCTTGAGCCGACGAATGACGGCCGCGGCCTCGGGGCGCAGGACATCGGCGACGGCGATGACGCCCAGGATTTTCGCCGCCTCGCCGCCGGTCGCTGTCTCCGCAATCAGGATACAGGTTTTACCCTGATCCTGGAGGTCTCCGATTTCCGCGAGGGCTTCCTCCAATCCGAGGCAGGACCGCCCTTCGAAAAAGCCCGGGCTGCCGACCGCGAGGCGACGCCCCCGCACGGTGGCCGTCGCCCCTTTGCCGGATATCGATTGGAACGCGGCGGCCTCGAGCAGCGGCAGGCGACGTTCTTCGGCCGCATCGACGATCGCACGGGCGAGCGGGTGCTCGGACTTCATTTCGACGGCGGCGGCGAGCTGGAGGAGATTGAGAGCGTCCGCGTCGCTGCAGGACGAAAATTCGCATCGGTGGCCGCCGGTGACGATGTCGGTGACCCTGGGTTTGCCCCGTGTCAGCGTGCCGGTCTTGTCGAACGCCACGACGGTGATCGTCGCCATGCGTTCCAGGTGCGCGCCGCCTTTGAACAGCACGCCGCGCCGGGCCGCGCCGCCGATGGCGGACAGGATCGATGCCGGCGTGCTGATGATCAGCGCGCAGGGCGAAGCGACGACCATCACGGTCATCGCCCGGTAGAACGTCTCGTGAAACGGATGTCCGAGGAGAACGATCGGCACGAGAATGAGGCCCATCGTGAACAGCAGTACGCCGACCGCGTAATACTGCTCCGTGCGGTCGAGAAAGCGCTGCGTCTGCGCCTTCTCGCTCTGCGCCTCCTCGACCATCTTGATGAGCTTCGCGATGGTGGAATCCTTCGCCAGTTTCGTGACCCGGATTTCAAGACCGCCGGTTTGATTGATCGTCCCGGCGAACACCGGCTGGCCGACGCTCTTGGCGACCGGCAGCGACTCACCGGTCAGCATCGATTCGTCGAGAGTGCTCTCGCCTTCGATCACGACGCTGTCGAGCGCGATGCTCTCGCCTGGTCGGACGATGAGCACGTCGCCCACCACGAGTTGCTCCACGGGCAGCAGCCTGGCCTCGCCGTCCCGCCGGCAGAGCGCCTGTGTCGGTCGCAATCGCATGAGCGAGTTGATGGCCCGGCGCGTGCGATCGATCGCGTAGGCTTGCAGCACATTGGAAAGGGAGAAGAGGAACAGCAGCATCGCACCCTCGAACGGAGCGCCGACGAAGGCGGCGCCGAGCGCGGCGAGGACCATCAGCAAGTCGACGTCGATGACGCGCTGCTTCAGCGACTGCCAGCTCGCCTGAACCCCGAAAAAACCGCCGGCGAGATAGGCCAGGACGTAGGCGGTGACGCTCGCGGCCGGCAGGTCCATTCGTTTCAACGCCCAGCCGGCGAGCATCAACACGAACGTGGCGACGGTGCACAGGAGCTCCCAGCGATCGCGCGTGAACCACGTCGGCGCTGCACCGCTGGCGTCATCCGGACGGCGTTTGACCGGCGCGCCCGTTTCGCGCACCCGGGTCTCGAGGTCGGTCTCGGAAAGCACCTCCTGGTTGTAATTCACCGTCATGACGCCGCCGATGAAAGTCGCGGTCGCGCGCCGCACGCCGTCGATCTTCTCGGCCTTCCGCTCGAATTTGATCGCGCAGCTTTCGCAAGCGCGCCCGGAGAGACGCAGCGTGCAGTTGGCGAACTGGCCGCTGGCAATCGGCGCGACGCGTTCGATGATGCGGCCGATTTCCGCCTCGCTCGCGGCTTCGGGCCGGTAGTCGACGCGAATGCGCCGCGGCTCGGCTTGGACCTCCACGGACACTACGCCGGGATGGCTTTGCAGCGTGGCCTTCATCGCGTCGTCGCATTCGCGCGGCGCGGAGGGGGAGGACTTCATGGGATGAAATCGGGAACAACCGGCGGAGCGGGGCCGCGGGGTGGCGGGAGCTCAATCGTCGTCGTGGTCGCCGTGATGGCGTTGGCGCTCGTTCTTGCCGCGCGTGCGGCCGTCGCGTTCGCCGCCTTCGTTTTCCCCGAGTTGGATCACGGTCCCAACGAGCGGCAAACGCACCGTTGCCGCCGGGGTGTCGTGATTGGAGAACAAAGCGACTACCCAGGCCAGCGCTGCGATCCCGAACGCCGCGCCCCAGATGGAGTGGCTCGATGCAATCGCCTCGTTGGGGGCCACCGCCTTCTTTCCGTCCACCATCGAGAACGCGATGTTCTCGCGATGGCGCAACGTATGCAGCACGAGGCCGAGCAAGTGCGCGCCGATCACGCCGAGTAAAACGTAGGCGGCCACTTCGTGCACCTCCTCGAAGGTCTCGCCGCCGCCGATCGCGCCGGTGAACACCACGACGGGGACCAGCCCCAGCATCGCGAGCGTGGCGAGCGCCGAACCGGGATTGTGCCCGGCGAATTTCTTCGCGCGGCCGGTCAGGATGCCTGCAAAATAGGCGAACGTTGCTCTCGGAGCCACGGGGAAGTTCGCAAAGCGGGAGTAGCGCGAGCCGAACAAGCCCATGGCGAGGCGCAGAATCAGGAGAAAGGCCGCGACGAGACCGAACAGCATGTGGAGTTGGAAGAGCGGGCTGTGGTCGTCAACGGCCAGGGCGAAGATGAACGAAAGGGAGATCGAAGCCGTGAATCCCCAATGAAACAGGCGGGTGGGAAGATCCCAGATGAGGAATTTTTTCATCGTGAGCGGAAGGTGCTCACGAGCTTACCCGACCGATCCTTAGGAATCGGGGTGCGGTTGATTAGAATGCTCTAATCTTCGGCGGTTTATTGGACCCGAAGCGCGCGCCCGAAAAATGAACCGGAGCGCTTGGTGGCGCCTAAAGCAGAACGCCTCCCGAGCAGTGGGAGGCGTTTGAAATTGGGTGCAGGGGTTGGATTTGAACCAACGACCTTCAGGTTATGAGCCTGACGAGCTACCAGGCTGCTCCACCCTGCAACAAATGGGAGGCGGAACGTGCGAGCGGCGTTTAGGCCTGTCAACCCCCTTTTCCGAAAAAGCCCGAATTCTCGCTTGCCAGCCTCGCACCGCCTCTCTGTCTTCGACCGCTCTGTCAGTCAACGACCGTCAACCATAACCTCCCTCCCGATCGCAAGGCGGCCCTGCGGCCGACCTGTGTTTCAGAGGAAACATAGATCAAATGAACATCACTCCTAAAGACCTGCTCGATGCCGGTGTGCATTTCGGGCACCAGACCAAGCGCTGGAACCCGCGTTCGAAGTCCTTCGTCTTCGACCACCGCCAGGGGATCAGCATCATTGACCTCGGCAAAACCCATGCCGCCCTCGAAAAGGCCTGCGCGTTCCTCGAGGACACCGTCGCCAACGGCGGCAACGTTCTGTTCGTCGGCACCAAGCGCCAGGCGAAGGATATCGTTCGCGAAGCCGCGACCGCGACCAACATGCCTTTCTGCGTCGATCGCTGGCTCGGCGGCACGCTCACGAATTACGAGACCGTCAAGCGCTCCATCGCGAAGTACAAAAAGTACCAGCAGATGGAAACCAGCGGCGAGCTCGCGAAGCTTTCCTCCAAGGAAGAGTCCGCCATCAAGCGCGAGATGGTCCGCATGCAGAAAAATTTCAGTGGCATCGTGGAGATGCCCGGGATGCCGACCGCGATGTTCGTGGTCGATGTGAACCACGAAAAGATCGCCGTGGCCGAGGCCGCGCGTAGCGGCATTCCTTGCGTCGGGCTCGTCGACACGAATTCGGATCCGGCCACCGTCTCGCATCCCATCCCGGGCAACGACGACGCGGTGAAGTCCATCCGCATCATCGTCGAAACCGTCACCGCAGCGATCCAGAGCGGCCTGTCGCAGCGCGACTCCCGTCGCGCGGCGCGCGGTGCCGCCGACCTGAAGGCCGCCGCGGCTGCCTCTGCCGGCGTCACGGGCGAGCAGCCCGCGCCCGCGGCCGATGACGTCGATCCCGCCAAGGTGGAGCTGCCCGCCGAGGTAGCTGCCGAAGTCGAAGGCGAGACCGAAGCCGCCGCCGCGAAGAAGAAAACGACGCGCGCCAAGCGCCCTGTCGTCAAAGCCGAATAATTCAAATGTCCGTCACCATCACCGCTCAAATGGTCAACGACCTCCGCACCGCCACCGGTGCGGGGTTGCTCGACTGCAAGAAAGCCCTCACGGAAGCCAACGGCAACGTCGAGGAAGCCACGACGATCCTTCGCAAGAAGGGTGCCGCCTCGGCCGCGAAGAAGGCCGATCGCGCGACGAACCAGGGTCTCATTGAGAGCTACATCCACGTCGGCGGAAAGGTCGGCGTGCTGCTCGAGGTGAATTGCGAAACCGACTTCGTGGCGCGCAACGAGGACTTCAAGGCGTTCTGCCGCGATCTTTGTCTGCAGATCGCCGCCGCGAGTCCGCTCTACGTCGGACGCGACCAGGTGCCCGAAGAGGACCTCGCCAAGGAGCGCGAGATCGCTGCGGCCCAAGTGCAGGGCAAGCCGCCGGCGGCCGTCCAAAAGATCGTCGAGGGCAAGCTCGAGAAGTTCTACTCCACGATCTGTCTGCTCGATCAGCCGTTCGTGAAGGACCCGGAAAAGACGGTCAAGGATATGCTCACCGAGAGGATCTCGAAGATCGGCGAGAACATCCAGATCCGCCGTTTCACGCGCTACCAGCTCGGCGCCTGAGCCCGTCCCGCCAGAACAAATCTTCAAGGCGCCTCCGCAGGGAGGCGCCTTTTTCTTTGTGAGCGACGAGGGGCAGACCATAGTGGCTTCGTTCCCAATGATGAAAGTCACGCGAGTCCATATTGTTGCCCGAGGCCTGACCAACCGCTGCCCGAACTGTGGCGGCCGCACCCTTTTCAAAACGGGCACATTGTTTCAGGTGAATCAGAACTGTCCCCGCTGCGGCTTTCAGATCGAGCGCACAAACGACGAGGGGTTCTATCTCGGCTCGCTCTCGTTGAACTACGGCGTGACCCTCGTGTGTTTTCTGGTGCCGGTAATGCTGCTGGCGTATAACGATGCAATCAGCGTCCGCGCGGCGACCGTCGCCGCGGTGATCGGCGCGCTCCTGGTGCCGGTCCTGTGCTACCGCCCGTCGCGCAGCTGGTGGCTGATGAACTACTACTTGCTCTTTCCTCATCACCTGCCGGCCAACGGTGGCACAGGGCGGGGGAGCGAGACCGATCGCTGATTTACAGCGATCGCGGCGGCCTGGCCGGCGCCGCCAAGAAAGCGTCGATAGCGACGAGAAAAGTCGCTCGCGGAGTAGTATAAAGTTTAGCCCTATATAGATTCTAGGAAAATTACCTAGGCTGAGGCTGAGCGTCTGACGCGATTACGCCCTATACGCCGAACTATCAGAGTCAGATGTCCAATGCGCTACGGTTAGACTCATGGGGCTTTTGATTCCCCCGGCGAGGTCTGGTTGCTTCGCCGTATTCGGTCGTTTTCACCCCGGATTCTCCGATGGTCGCCTCGTTCCTCGGATATACCCCCATCCCGAACCGCGATTTTATGCGCCGGCGTTGGTGAGCCGCGCATTTGTATAACAACCCCCTAGACACCACCCAAACTATGAAACCCGCCAGACAAGCCAAGCCGCGGATGAAGGTCGCGTTAGCCTTCTCTGCGTTAAGCGTCGCCGCCTACGCCCAGGTGGCTTCACCGACTCCACCTTCGACCTCCGCCGAGCCGGGCGACGAGGACGTCGTCATGCTCTCGCCCTTTGAAGTGACCTCGCAGACCGACCGCGGTTATCAAGCGACGGAGACACTTGCCGGCACCCGCATCCGCACGGACCTGCGCGACGTCGGTTCGGCGATTTCGGTCGTCACCCGCGAATTCATGCAAGACGTCGGTGCGACCGACAATAGCACCTTGCTCCAATATACGACGAACGCCGAAGTGGCCGGCACCCGCGGCACCTATGCTGGCCTGGGCAACGGCACCAGCGTCGACGAAACCGCCAGCCTGCGGGCGCCGGCGAGCGCCCAACGGGTGCGCGGCCTCGCTTCGGCTGACAATACTCGCGACTTCTTCGTCACCGACATCCCGTGGGACAGCTATAATGTCGACCGCATCGATATACAGCGCGGCCCGAACTCGATTCTTTTCGGGCTCGGCAGCCCGGCCGGTATCGTCAACGCGTCCACGCGCAACGCCGAGTTCCGCAACCTCGGATCGGTGGAGGCGCGCACCGGTTCGTATGGCACGTTCCGCAGCAGCATCGACATCAACCAGCAGCTCATTCCGAAAATGCTGGCGATCCGGCTGGACGGGATGTGGACCGACCAGAAATACCAGCAGGATCCGGCGTATCAGGACGACAAGCGCTTCTTCGGTGCGATCCGCTTCGATCCCAAGCTCTTCGCGCGCGACGATTTCCGCACCAGCATCAAGGCGAAATACGAACACGGCGAGATCGATGCCAACCGGCCCCGCCTCGTTCCGCCCAACGACAGCATCACGCCGTGGTTCCGTCCGGTCGACACCAAGAGCCTGAACGGCGGCATGGGCAAGCTTGCCATCAACAACGGGTACGAAGTCGGCGCCGCCCTTTCCGCCGTCAATCCCTGGCTGAGCGGCGGCGGCATCGATCAGCAGCAGCCGGCGTGGTTCATCGATGGCATGACGGGCTCGCTCGACCGGATCTACGGCGGATACGTCAACACCGGCGCCCGCAATGCCGACGGCAGCCTGCGGGGCGTCAACGACAGCCTGGTCGCGCAGCGCTATTCGCAGCCGTTCTTCGGCCTCACGAGCCTCAGTTCCTATGCGGGCATCGCTGGATTGCCGGGTTCCACCTTCGGCCAATACCGCACCGCCACGTTGCTCGATCCGTCCGTCTTCGATTTTTATAATCAACTGATCGATGGTCCGACGAAGAAAGAATTCGAAAACTGGAATGCCTATAATATCGATTTTTCGCAGACGGCCTTCGATGACCGCTTCGGTCTGCAGCTGACCTATGACCTGCAGAAATACCGTCGCGGTGGCGAGGCGTTGCTCGGCAGCAGCGTCAACACGTCGCCCACGCTGACGATCGATATCCTGAAGAACTTCCAGGATCTCTCGGCCAATCCCCACTTCGGCCGGCCTTATGTGCTCGGCGGACCCGGCGGCGGCGACTCCTATGAAAGCGAGCGCAAATACGTCCGCGGTTCGCTCTTCGGCGAACTTCGCGCCTCCGATTTCCTATCCAATAATTTCCTCGTTAAACTGCTCGGCAAGCATCGGCTCAACGGTGTCTATAGCGACGAGAAGTATTTCGCCGAGACCCGCCGCTGGCAGATGTATGCCAACAACCGCGCCTGGGATACCTACTGGACCCGCGCGGACGGAAACCTGAACGGCATCAATAATCGTCCGCCCGTGGCCGTTATCTACCTCGGGCCCTCCCTAGGCAGTGCTGCTTCCGCGTCGGGGGCGCACATCCCCGGGATCGCCGCACCGGTGACGCTCGCGGACGGGAATTTGTATTACTTTGACGCCACGTGGAAAAATCCCACCGGCGTCAACTTCGGCGATCCCTGGACGGTTCCCGCTAATCTGTCGCCGATCTTCAATCCCACGGCTCTCCCCGCGGGCCAGACGCAGTTCCTCCAGAATTCGAATCCCGCCAATTACGTTGGCTGGACGACGAATTATCAAATGAACCTCCTGCGTTATAATGACGGGGAGAACCTGGGACTGCTCCGCAACGCTGCCAAAAGCCTGCGGCGCACGAAGTCCTACGCCGGCAGCTGGCAGGGCTTCCTCTGGAACGACGCCATCGTGCCGACCTTTGGCTGGCGCTATGACGAGGTTCGGGGCCAGAACGTCACCGCGCAGTCGGTCGCCAACAACCGCTCGATGCTGAACCTCAGCGAATCGGGCGACGCCGCGACCCGGCCCTATGCGCTGCCGCGCGGTGCCACCGGCTTGAACAGCAACCAGTCGTATTCGACCTTCAAGGACCACTCCACCGCCGGCGGCGTCGTCGTGCACCTGAACCGCCTGCTCGAGAAGGACCCGCTGCCGATCAACGTCAGCCTTTCCTATAACAAATCGAGCAACTTCCAGGTCACCAACACGCGTCGCGACATCTACGGCAATCTGATCGGCAATCCGAGCGGATCGACCAAGGACTACGGGGTGCAGCTCTCGACGAAGGACGGGAAGTATTCCTTCCGCGCGATCAAGTACGAGACCAGCCTCACCAACGCCGACACCCAGCTCGATATCAGCGGCCTCACGGGCACGATCAAGAACGGCCTGAACTGGCGCAATATCATGCTGTATCACATGACCGGTTACGCGTGGTCGACGGTCACGACGGGAAACAACATCCGTTTCGAATGGATTCCCGCCTACGTGAATCAATATGGCCGCACCGTCTGGTCGCAGGACAAGGTGACCGCCGGTCAGCCGCCGCCTCCGGGCGCGGTCCTGCAGACCGAGGCGCAGTCGATCGCCCAGCGTGACGCCTCGATCGGCGCGTGGAATGACATCCAGAAGTTCCTTCAGGATAAAGGCTACTTCTCGGCTTGGAACTACGGCGTCGGGCCGACGAGTCCGGACAAGTTGACCAATCGTGCGACCTACGAGGCGAACCCCGGCGCGTATCAGCCCGATCCGGCCAGCGTCTACGATTATCGCAACGCCCCGAACCTGCAGGGCTTCGCGGTCACGGCCGACACGATGTCGAAGGGTTACGAGTTCGAGTTCACGGCCAATCCGCTGCCGAACTGGCGCATTGCGTTCAACGCCGCCAAAACGACGGCCGTGCGCACGAATGTCGGCGGAGCGCTCCTCGATGATCTCGTCAATTACATGACCGAGAAGATCGGCACCGCGACGGTGCCCGGAGCCGCCGGCGACATGATCATGTTCAACGCGCACTTCGACGATCCCACGAACGTGATCTGGAACAACGGCACCTGGAAAAACTTCCGGTCCGGCTACACGCTCCTGAAGCTGCAGGAGGGCGCGGCGACGGCCGAGCTCCGCAAGTGGCGCTACAATGTCGTCACGAACTACACGTTCGACACCAGCTTCCTCAAGGGCGTGGGCCTCGGCGCCAGTTATCGCTGGCAGGACAAGATCGCGATCGGCTATCCCGTTCTCGAAGGCGCGGGCGGCCTGGCGACGTTCGATCTTTCGAATCCCTACTACGGGCCGAAGGAAGACGCGCTCGATCTCTGGATCAGCTACGAGCGGAAGCTCACCAAGAAAATCCGGTGGAAGATCCAGCTGAACGTTTACAACGTCGGAAAGAGCGAGGATCTGATTCCGATTTCCGTTCAGCCCGATGGACACACGTGGGCCTCGGCCCGCATCGCCCCGGTGCAGGAGTGGATGCTGACGAATACGTTCTCGTTCTAACGTCGCCTCTGCCTCCCTGCTAGGTTTCACCCGCGGCGGGGTCGCTCCGACCCCGCCGCTTTTATTTTAACTCATCGCATGATTCATCGACTCCCTCCTGGTTCTCTCGTTCGTCTCGTGCTCGCCTGGCTGCTGGGCTTGAGCGTTTCGACCGCAGCCTTCGCTTTGCTGGCGCGGCCGTCCTTCGTCGTGGAGACCGGAAGCGCCGGCGATTTCCCGCTGGTGCGCGAGGGCCAGGCCGCGGACGTGCAAGTGGCGCCGCAGGAGTTTCCCGGGGTCCGGCGCGTGGCCGGCCAACTGCAGGCCGATCTCGAGCGAGTTTCAGGGGTGCGCCCGGAGTTGGTCGCATCCGCGCGTCCGGCGCGGGGGCCGGTCGTGATCGTCGGCACCCTCGGTCGCGGAGGCGCGGTGGATGAGTTGGCCACGAGCGGAAAGATCGACGCGACGCAGATCCGGGGACGCTGGGAAGCGTATACGATCTCGGTCGTGTCGCAGCCGTTTCCCGGTGTCAGCCAAGCGCTCGTGATCGCGGGCAGCGACAAACGCGGCACGATTTACGGCCTCTATGAGCTTTCGGAACAGATCGGCGTTTCGCCCTGGTATTGGTGGGCCGATGTGCCAGTGACGCGCCGGTCCAGTCTCTGGATTCGGCCCGAGCCGATCGTCGAGACCGGACCGGTCGTGCGCTATCGCGGGATTTTTATCAACGACGAGGCTCCCGCGCTGACCGGCTGGGTGCACGAGAAGTTCGGCCGGTTTGATCACACCTTTTACCAGCACGTGTTCGAGCTGATCCTCCGTCTGCGCGGCAACTATCTGTGGCCCGCGATGTGGCAGCCGCGGGCGTTCATCGACGACGATCCGAAAAACGCGGCGCTGGCCGACGAATACGGCATCGTGATCGGCACCTCGCATCACGAGCCGATGATGCGCGCGCATGCAGAGTGGGACCGCTACGGCAAAGGTCCGTGGAATTACGAGAAGAACGCCGACGTGCTCCGGGAGTTCTGGCGCGGCGGCGTGGAGCGCGTGAAGGATTACGACAAGATTGTCTCGCTCGGCATGCGTGGCGACGGCGACGAGCCCATGTCGGAAAGCGAAAACGTGGCGCTGCTCGAGCGTATCGTCGCCGATCAGCGGCAGATCCTTTCCGACGTGGAGCGCCGGCCGCTGCCGGAAATCCCCCAGCTTTGGGCGCTCTACAAGGAGGTGCAGGGCTATTACGAACGTGGCATGCGCGTGCCGGACGACGTGACGCTGCTGTGGTGCGACGACAACTGGGGCAACATCCGCCGGCTGCCCACCCCCGAGGAACGCAAGCGCACCGGCGGCGCCGGCGTGTATTATCATTTCGACTACGTCGGGGGACCGCGGAATTACAAGTGGATCAACACCACCCCGATCACGAAGATCTGGGAGCAAATGCACCTCGCGTGGCGCCTTGACGCGACGCGGATCTGGATCGTGAACGTCGGCGACATCAAGCCGATGGAGTTCCCGATCGAATTTTTCCTGCGCTACGCGTGGAATCCGGCCGCGCTGCCCTACGAGCGGCTGGGCGACTATTCCGTCGCGTGGGCGACGCGGAATTTCGGCGCGGAATACGCGTCGGAGATCGCCGCACTGATCAACGGCTACACGAAACTTCTCAGCCGGCGAAAGCCGGAGATGCTCGCTCCGGACACGTTCAGCCTCGTGAACTATCGCGAGGCCGAGCGCGTGCTGGCCGAGTGGCGCGACCTCGTCCGCCGGGCCGAGGCGGTGCGCACCGCGCTGCCGGCCGCGGCGCAGGACGCGTTTTTCCAGCTGGTGTGGTATCCGGTCAGGGCCGCGGCCAACGTGCAGGAGGTGCACGTCGCGGCCGGATTGAACCGGCTCTACGTGGCGCAAGGCCGCGTGGCGGCGAATGCGCAAGCTGCCAGAGTGCGCGAACTGTTCGCCTTGGATCAGGAGCTCGCGCGCCAGTATCATGCCCTCGGAGGCGGACGGTGGGATCATCTGATGTCCGAAACCAAGTTCGGCTACACCTACTGGCAGACGCCAAATCTCGAAGCCGCGCCTGCCGTCCAGGAAGTGCGGCCGCGCGACGAAGCCTCGCCCGCGCTGGCGATCGAAGGCAGCGCCGTGGCGTGGCCGTCCTACGGTGCACGTGCGCCCCTGCTGCCGTCCCTCAATCCACTCGGTAGCGAGACCCGCTGGATCGAGGTATTCAACCGCGGCAATCGCGAATTCGGGTTCCGCGCCGAGGCGGACCAACCGTGGGTGACGCTGTCGTCGCGAGAAGGTCGCGTCACCGACCAGGTGCGTCTCGAAGTCGGCGTCGACCGCGCCGCCGTGCCGCCGGAGGCCTCGACTGCGACGGTGAAGATTGAAGCGGAGGGACAGACGTTCCGGATTCGGTTGCCGATCGAGCAGCCGCCGGGCGAGCGCGCGGGTTTCGTCGAAACCGATGGCCACGTTGCCATCGAAGCGCCGCATTTCGCTCGCAAGATGGATGCTGGAGACGTCGCGTGGCGGACGCTCGACGATTTTGGGCGCACGCTGGGCGGAGTGACGACGTTTCCGGTAACGGCGGCGGAGTCGACGCCCGGCGGCGCGTCACCACGGCTTGAATACGACCTGACGCTGACGTCCACCGGCGAGGTCACGGTGGAGCTGCACTGCGCGCCGTCGCTCGATTTCCAGCCGGGCGAAGGCTTGCGGCTGGCGGTTTCTTTCGACGACGAGCCGCCGCAGATTGTAAAACTCGACACCTGGGCGACACTGCAAACCTGGGAGACGTCGGTGGGCGACGGGGTGCGGCGCGTCGTTACGCGCCATCGTATCGAGCGTCCGGGCGTTCACGTCTTGAAGGTCTGGCGGGTTTCGCCGGCCGTCGTGATCGAGCGCATTGTCGTGAACACGGGCGGCGTGCGGCCCAGCTACCTCGGCCCGCGGGAAAGCCCGCGTGTGGGACCCGGCAACTGACTTCGTTCCCGCGGTCTTTTTCATTCCATTTCTTTCATGAAACTCGGTCTTGGCCTTTATCGCCACATGCTCACGCCGGAGAACTTCGCCTTCGCGAAGCAGGCCGGCGCCACTCACATTGTTGCGCATCTCGTCGACTATTTCCGCGGCGGCGCGGGTCATTCGGCGACGGACGACCAGCCGCTCGGCACGGATTGGGGCTGGGGGCTGGCCGGCGATCCCGACCGGCTCTGGACGCTCGAGGAAATCGTCGCGGTGCGCGACGCGGTCGAGGCTGCGGACTTGAAGCTCGAAGCGATCGAGAACTTCGATCCGGCGCATTGGTATGACGTGTTGCTCGACGGCCCGAAGCGCGCGCAGCACATCGAAAACGTGAAGACCATCGTGCGGCGCGTCGGCGAGGCAGGCATCCCGATCATGGGCTATAATTTCTCCATCGCCGGCGTAGCCGGGCGGACGAAGGGCAACTACGCCCGCGGCGGCGCACCGTCGGTTGGGATGGAAGGACCTTACGACCTGCCAATGCCGAATGGTCTCGCGTGGAACATGGTGGTGGATCCGACCGCGCCGGGCCGCGACACCGGCACGATCCCCTCCGCCACACACGAGCAGTTGTGGGATCGCTATCGCCGGTTTCTCGATGACGTCCTGCCGGTCGCCGAACGCGCCGGCGTGCGGCTGGCGCTGCACCCCGACGATCCGCCGATGCCGTTCATCCGCGGCCAGCCGCGGCTCGTGTATCAGCCGGAGTTATACCAAAAGGCGATCGATCTGAACCCAAGCCCGGCGAACGCCCTGGAGTTTTGCGTCGGCTCGCTCGCCGAGATGACGGAGGGCGACATCTACGACGTCGTCGATCGCTACAGCCGGCAGCAGCGGCTCGGCTACGTGCACCTCCGGAACGTCCGCGACAAAGTGCCGCATTACAAGGAGACCTTCATCGACGACGGAGAAGTTGATGTGCTGCGCGTGCTCGCGATTTTGAAGAAGAACGGCTTCGAGGGGGTGATCATTCCGGATCACGCGCCGCAGATGAGTTGCGCGGCGCCGTGGCACGCAGGGATGGCCTTTGCGCTCGGTTACATGAAGGCCGGTTTGAAATCGCTCGGGATCGAGTGACGGTCAAGTTTCGCGAGGTGTCGGTTTCGCTCGCCGGAAGACGCACTACACCCAGAGATTCGTTCCGCGAATCGTAACCCCTGAGAAAACCACGATGAAACCTCCGAAACTCCTTCGTCTTGCCCTTGCGTGCCTGGCGCTCCCGCTGGCCGGCCTGAGCGCGGCGCAACTCGACGTCAAAGTCGACACCGCCAAAACCGGCGCGCCCATAAACCCGTTTATCTACGGCCAGTTCATCGAGCACCTCGGTCGCTGCATCTATGGCGGGATCTGGGCGGAGATGCTCGAGGACCGGAAATTCTATTTTCCGGTCACGGCCGACTACGCGCCCTACAAGGCGTTGCAGGATTCGAACTATCCCGTCGTCGGCGCCTCGCCGTGGCAGATCATCGGCGACGCGGCTGCGGTGACGATGGTGAAGGAAAACGTGTTCGTCGGCGATCACGCTCCGGCGGTGCGCGCGGGCGCGGGTCTGCGGCAGCGCGACCTCGGCGTGGTGGCGGGGAAGAACTACGTCGGTTACGTCTGGGCGCGTCCGCTCGGCGGAAGTGCGGAGATCGAGGTGACACTCGTCTGGGGCGAGGGCGCGGCCGAACGCGCGACGCGGAAGCTCTCGTTTCGTGGCAAAGATTTCAGCAAGCAGGGGTTCGAGTTCACGCCCAAAACCACGCTGGAGCGCGGCGCTAGCTTGGAAATGCGTGTGTTGAAGGGCGACGTCGTGCTCGGTCCGCCGTCGCTGATGCCGGGTGACAATGTCCGCGGTCTGCGCCGCGACACCCTCGCGCTGCTGAAGCAGCTCAACGGCACCGTGTATCGCTGGCCCGGCGGCAATTTCGTGAGCGGCTACGACTGGCGGGACGGCATCGGCGATCGCGATCGGCGCCCCCCGCGCAAGAATCCCGCGTGGACCGGCGTGGAGCACAACGATTTCGGCACGGACGAATTCATCGATTTTTGCCGCGAGATCGACACCGAACCCATGATTGCCGTGAACACCGGCTTCGGCGACGCCTACTCGGCGGCGCAATGGGTGGAGTATTGTAATCGAGGCGCGGATACGATCGGGGGCGGCTGGCGCGCGAAGAACGGCCACGCGAAGCCCTACAGCGTGAAATACTGGTGCGTGGGCAACGAGATGTTCGGTCCGTGGCAGCTCGGTTACATGCAGCTCCCGCATTACACGCTGAAGCACAACCTGGTCTCCGAAGCCATGTGGAAGGTCGACCCCAAGGCGGTGCTCGTGGGGGTCGGCGACCTGGAAACGATTCCGCTGTCGTTCGATCCCGATCGTCCGGCGCCGAAAACCGGCTGGTCCGAAGGCATGCTCGCGGCGTCCGCGGATCACATGAACATGTTGTCCGAGCATTTCTACCGCGGCCGCGTGCCGTGGACCCAGGAAGGCCGCACGGACGTGCTCACGCATGTGGGCATGTTGCGCGAATCGATCCGCAAGAAAGCTGACGGCCATCGCGAGTTGCAGGCGCGGCTGCCGAACCTGAACGGTCGCGTGATGCCGATCGCGATGGACGAATGGAATTACTGGCACCGCGAATCCGCCTACGGCGAGCTCGGCTGCATTTACGAACTGACGGACGGCCTCGGTGTGGCCGCCGGCCTGCACGAATATTTCCGGCAGAGCGACCTGATCCACATGGCGCATTATGCGCAGACGGTGAATGTGATCGGCGCGATCAAGACGTCGCGCATCGCGGCCGAGATGGAAACCACCGGTCTCATGCTGCAGATGTATCGCGCCCACTACGGTCAGACGCCGCTCGAGATCGGCCGCGATTTCGGCAACTATGACGTCACCGCGGCGCTCACCGCCGATGGCAAGGTGCTGACGCTCGGCGTGGTGAATCCCACGAACGAGGAGCTGTCGCTCCAGCTCGACCTCGCCGGGCGGTCGGTCGCCGGATCGGGCACGCGCTGGCATGTGACCGGTGCGGATGCCTCGGCGCACAACACTCCCGGTCAGCCCCGGGCGGTCGATCTCCAGCGCACCGAAGGTGTCAACGGATCGCAACTGCGCATCCCGGCGCTCAGCGCGGCTGTGTTCGCGTTGCCGCTGAAATAGGAGAGCGCCGCCGCCGCTCCGATTCTTTCTCATTTCTTATGAACCACGACGACTTCTCCACCATCTTCTCTCTGCGCAACGAACACGCGCTCATCACGGGCGGCGGCACCGGCATCGGCCTGGCGGTCGCCCGCACGATGCACGCCGCCGGAGCGAAGCTGACGCTGGTCGGTCGCCGGGAAGCGGAATTGAAAGCGGGGGCGGTCGCGGTCGGCCCCAACGCCGGCTACATCGTTCATGACATCACGGAACTCGATCGGGCCGACGAGCTCGTGCGGCAGGCCGCGCGCGAACGCGGACCGGTCTCAGTCCTCGTGAACAATGCCGGCATTCACCTGAAGAAATCGGTCGTCGAGACGACGCCGGCCGAGTTTCAGCAGGTGCTCAATACACATATTCTCGGCGCCCACGCGATCTCCCGCGCGGTGCTGCCGGGGATGATGGAGCGCCGGCACGGCTCCATCCTGTTCATGGCGTCCATGGCGTCGCTTTTCGGGATTCCCTACGTGGTCGCTTACAGCGCGGCGAAATCCGCGATGGTCGGCATGGTGCGCACGATGGCCACGGAAGTCTCGAGCCACGGCGTGCGGGTCAACGCGATCGCGCCGGGTTGGATCGAGACGGAGATGTCGCGCAAGGCTCTCGACGGCGACCCGGTGCGTAAAAACAAGATCGTCGGACGCACTCCGATGGCGAAGCTGGGCCGGCCCGACGACATTGGCTGGGCGGCGGTTTATCTGTCATCGCCAGCCGCGCAGTTCGTCACTGGCGTGGTCCTCCCGGTCGACGGCGGCGTGAGCGTGGGTTTCTAGAGGTAACCGGCGCAGCTCGGCAACCTGGCGCTGCGAGGTAGGGCGGGGTTCGACCCGCCCTCGTCGCGATAACCGAACCGAAGCCTGCGGCGCGACGTCGCCCGGGAATTTTTCGCGAATCGCGTCACTTTGCGGATACACAATCCGTCCTGCGCTAGATTACCCCATGAACGCCCCCGCTGTGCTCCACTGGTCCGCGCTCGGCTCCGCCGTCGCGTTTGGTTTGCTCACCCCCACCGTCAGAGCGCGCGCCGACGAACCCGTCGGCGAATTCGCGCAACACGCCGATGTGGGCGATCCGGCGATCGCCGGATCCGCGAATTACGATTCCGATACGCAACACTACCGCTTCGCCGCCGGCGGCACCAACATGTGGGGCACGTCGGACCAGTTTCACTTCGCGTGGAACCGCATGAAGGGCGATTTCATCGTGCGTGCGCGGTTCGAGTTCGTCGGCCAAGGCGTCGATCCGCATCGCAAGGTCGGCTGGATCGCGCGGAGCTCGCTCGCCGCGGACTCGCCGTATGCCGACGCGTGCGTGCATGGCGACGGGCTCACGTCGCTCCAATACCGTCGCACCCAAGGAGGCGAAACGCAGGAGGTGGCGCTGCCGCTGCGGGGCGGCGATGTCATCCAGCTCGAGCGACGCGGGCGGACCTACCTGTTTTCGTCGGCGCGATACGGCGAGCCGTTCGTCACGCGTGAGATCGAGCTCGAGCTCGGCGAAGAGGTGCTCGTCGGCTTGTTCCTCTGCTCGCACAATCCGCAGGTAAAAGAAGAGGCGATCTTCAAGGACGTGCGCATCATCCGCCCGCCGAAGACGGGCTACGTGCCGTATCGCGATTACATCGGCGCACAGCTCGAGGTCCTCAACGTCTTCACCGGCCAGCTCTCCGTCGTGCATCGTTCCCCGGAAGCGTTTGAGGCGCCGAACTGGATGCCCGATCTGCGCACACTGCTCGTCAACGTCAGCGGGCCAGGGCCGAACAAGGGGCGCCTTCAGCGCTTCGATCTCGTGACGAAGCAGATGACTCCGTTCGACACGGGCTTTGCGACGCGCAACAACAACGATCACGTGCTCTCGTTCGACGGGCGTCAGCTCGGCATCAGTCATCACAGCGCGGATGACGACGGCCGCTCCGTGGTCTATCGCTTGCCCGCGACGGGCGGCACGCCGGTGCGCGTCACGCCGAAATCGCCGTCGTATTTCCACGGCTGGTCGCCGGATGGGAAATGGCTCGTCTACACCGGCGGGCGCAAGGAGCGGCCGGACGGCCCCGACAAATACGATATCTACAAAATCTCCCTCGACGGCGGCGACGAGGTGCGGCTGACCGATTCGCCGGGGTTGAATGATGGGCCGGAGTTTTCGCCGGACGGACGCTATATCTACTTCAACTCGACGCGCACGGGCCGGATGCAGCTGTGGCGGATGAACGCGGACGGTTCCGGACAGGAGCAGCTCACCGACGACGGGCTCAACAACTGGTTTCCGCATGTCTCGCCGGACGGGAAGTGGATCGTGTTTCTCTCCTATGGTGCCGACGTGAGACCCGACGATCATCCGTATTACCGGCAGGTTTATCTGCGGATGATGCCGGCGGACGGGGGCGAGCCGCGCGTGATCGCGTATGTCTTCGGCGGACAGGGCACGATGAACGTTCCCTCGTGGTCGCCCGACGGCGTGCGGATCGCGTTCGTCAGCAATACGGCGATCGAATAGCCAAAAAATGAATACGCGAAACCTCCTCGGCGCGATTGCGGTGGGCGTCGCGCTGGCGCTGCCGCTCGGCGGGCAAACGACAACGACCGCCAAAAAATCCCCGCCAGCCGCGTGGCCGTCGCCGGAGGAGCGCAAGCGCATCGCCGAAGCGTCGCACGCGGACTGGCAGCGGATGATGACGCAACTGGGATTGTCGGTGCCGGACAATCTGTCGCCGGAGGAAAGCGATCCGCAGCGTCCGCCGAACGCGCAGCGCAATCCGAACGGCAACGGCTGGACGGACAACGGGCGTTTCGTCGTGCGCTCCGCGTGGGGCAACTGGATCCGCTACGATCTGGACCACGCCGACGTCGGCCCGCTGCCGGATCCGCTCACGCTGGAGAACGGCGAGCATGTGACGACGCCCGCGGCCTGGTGGTCGCAGCGGCGGCCGCAGATCGCGGAGTTGTTCGCCCGTGAAATCTACGGTCGCATTCCGGCGGATACGCCTGCGGTTACTTGGGAAACGATCGAGACCGACGAGCACGCGCTGGACGGACGCGCGCGGCTGCAGCGGCTGGTCGGCCGCATCGACAATCGTGCGTATCCCGAGGCAGAGCCGACGATCGAGCTCGAACTCTATCTGCCGAGCGCGGCGCGCGGACCGGTCCCGGTGGTGGTGGCGATCTCGTTTAATTTTCCGCCGGGGATGCGTTTCCCCGGCGCGCCGACAGGACCAAGCGCACTCGAACAGACGATCGCGCATGGTTGGGGCTACGCGCGCTTCGTGCCGACGTCACTGCAGGCGGACCATGGAGCGGGTTTGAATTCGGGGATCATCGGTTTGATGAACCGCGGTCGGCCGCGCACCCCGGACCAGTGGGGCAGCATCGCCGCGTGGTCGTGGGGTTTGAGCCGGATCGTGGACTATTTGGAAACGATTCCCGCGATCGACGCACGGCGCCTCGCGGTGCAGGGGCATTCGCGTTATGGGAAAACCGCGCTTGTCGCGGCGGCGCTCGAACCGCGCTGGGCGCTCGTGTTTGCGAGTTGTTCCGGCGAGGGCGGGGCGAAACTGCACCGGCACGATTATGGCGAGTCCGTCGACATCGTCGCGTCGAGCGGCGAATACCACTGGATGGCGGGGAATTTTCTCAAGTATGCGGGCCGCTGGAAGGAACTCCCGATTGACCAGCACGAGCTCATCGCGCTCGTGGCGCCGCGACCGGTGTTCGTGACCGGCGGCACGCAGGACACGTGGGCCGATCCGGTGGGCATGTTCAGGGCGTGCGTCGCTGCGGGACCGGCTTATCGGTTGCTCGGAAAAGAGGATCTGGGGCGGACGGAAATGCCGGCGCCGGACGAGGAGTTGATCGCGGGCGATCTGGCGTTTCGCTACCACGAAGGCGGCCACTTCGATGTGCTCGACTGGCCGACGTTCCTGAAGTTCGCGGACAAATATTTCGCGAAGGCGAAATGGTAACAAGAAAGTGGATGCGCGATCCGGTTCAGCGCATCGCCGGATCGCCGGGAACGTAGCGCAACCGGATCGATTTGTAGTAGTCGAGCGGATGCTCCGGTGGTTCCACGCCGGCGGGTAGCGGGCGTTGCGAGAACGTCTGAAAATACAGCAGGCAGGCGTCGCGCCACTCGCGCGCTTCGCGTTCCTGACGGCGGAGGAGCGCTTGCACGTGACGGAAGCGTTCTTCGTCGATGCGGCCCGTGAGGCCATCCCACGTGCGTTGAAAGCCGCGAACCGCATCGACGCCCGCCTGATAATGCAGGGCGAGTTCGTCCCAGAGCGTGCGGCCGGATTTCATCCGATAATCCCACGGCAGGTGGTGAAACCACAGCAGCAGGTTGTCGGGGGTGGTCGCGGGGTTGCTCCAGCGCTGCTGGATCTCAGGGGCGTATTGACCGAGTGCGTTGGAGCCGTGAGCGGTGCGATCGAAGCCGATGCCGTTGCGATCGGCGCGGTGATAATAAACGGAGGTCCAATCCGCCCGGCCCGCGTTGTCGACCCACGGACCGGGACCGTAGTGATGACCCTCGGCCATGATGTGATGCAGACCGAGCGGCATCGAGTAGTTCACGGCCGCTTCGCGGGACGCGAGGAGGATGGAGTCGATCGCCGACACGACGGCTGAATCGTTCGAATAGGTCTGGCGGGTCCACTCTTCGGCAATTTGCGCGGAGGCGAGCGCGGGATCCCAGGCGAGCCGGCCGTAGGCATACCAGTTGGCCTGTGCGAGGGGATTGCCGGTCCAGTTGCGGGCGTTGCCGACGTTGGCGACGCCGGAGATGGCGGAAAGTCCGTGGAGGTCGAGCGAGCCGTCGACGATGCGCGCGACGGTCGAGCCGGGGCCGCGCACGAAGGTGTCGGCGTCGAGCACTTCTTCGAACAGCGGTCCGAGGAAAACCGTGTGGATGCCGCCGCCGAGATATTCCTGCGTGATCTGGAGCTCGAGCGCGAGCGGTGTGCGGGGCATCGCGCCAAACAGCGGGTGAAATGGTTCGCGCGGCATGAAATCGATCGCGCCGTTCTTGACCTGCACGACGACGTTGGTGCGGAACTGGCCATCGAGGGGCTGGAACTCGTTGTAGCCCTGCTTGTGGCGGTCGTCGGGAACCTCGTGATCGTAGACAAACGCGCGCCAGAGCACGATGCCGTTGAACGGGACGACGGCGTCGGCGAGGAGATTGGCGCCGTCGGCGTGCGTGCGGCCGTAGGCCTGTGGGCCGGGCTGGCCCTCGGAGTTCGCTTTCACGAGAAAGCCGCCGAAGTTCGGAATCAGGCGATAGATCTCCGCGGCCTTGTCGTTCCACCAGCGTTTGACGGCGGGATCGAGCGGGTCGGCGGTCGCGAGTCCGCCGATCTCGATGGGCGCGCTGAACCGGGCGGTAAGGTAGACGCGGATACCATAAGGACGAAACACCTGCGCGAGGGCGGCGACTTTTTGCAGATAAGGCGCGGTGAGAACGAGAGCGTTGGCGTTGACGTTGGTGAGGACGGTGCCGTTGATGCCGATCGAGGCGCAGGCGCGGGCGTAGTCGCGGTAGCGCGGGCTCACGTAGTCGGGGAGCTCGAACCATTCCCAGAGCGAACCGCCGGACTGGCCGCGTTCGACGGTGCCGTTGAGGTTGTCCCAGTGGTTGAGGATGCGCTTCTGAATGCGCGGCGCGCTGACCATTTCGAGCCGTTCGACCGGTTTATGGGTCTGCAGTTGGCGCAGCAGGGCGAACGCGCCGTAGAGCACGCCGATCTCGCGGTTGGCGAGCAGGAGCGTGCACGGGCGGCCCTCAAACACGGTCCGGCGCAAAATAAAACCCTCTTCGCTCGCGGCGCGGAGATCGGACTCGCTCACGAGTCGCGTGATGGCGGGCGAGCGCGTCGCGACGGCGAGCAACAACGTGCCCTGACCGGTCGGCCGATCGACGACGGGCACATCGACTCCGAACAGGCCTTGGAAGCCGGTGCGCAGTTCGTCGACGGCGGTGCCGACGGAGTTGGGGCCCCACGGCGTTTCGCGCGTGGCACCGACGATCGCGATTTCGCGAAACGCCGCAGCGTAGCTTTGGCGCAGGGCGTCGTCGGCGATGCGATCGTAGCGCAGCCACAACCGGTAGCCGTCTTCCGCCCGCGCGTGAAGCGCGGACAAAACGAGCGCGAGCGCAGAGAAAAGAAACGGAGCGAGGCGGATGCGAGCGGCCACGGTGGGAAAGGGCTAAAAAGGTTAACGGATATCGCGCGTGCTGGTGACGAGGTGCTTCGATTCGACGAAGAGATCGCGGATCATCAGCAGCTCGAAGGTGTGGTGGATGCGCGTGAACTCGGTTTTCGTCAGGGGCTCCTTGATCATGCGGAGCGAGCCGTCGATCGGGTCGATGTAAGGCACCTCCTGCATCTCCGCGGCGACTTGGCGAACCGGACCGCGCGTCGTGACGGAGTAAGTCCAGATCTCGCCGGTGATACCCTCGGCCGCGAACGCTTTGACGCTCGCGGGCGGGCCAAGTCGGGCGCGGACTTCGGCCGTGGTCATGCCCTTGATGATCGTGGTGAACGGTTTGATTTCGTCTTGCGGCTCAGACGCGGCGGACGCGGGCGAGGCGGTCGGTGCGGGTTGAGCGCTAGGGCTCGTGCACGCGCCGAGCAGAAAGGTGAAGAGCGCGAGCGCGGGAAAAACGAACCGGGAGGAGGGGAGGCATCGCGAGGTCATGGGCGGGATCGGTTGGAGAAACGGCTAAACTCAAGGGGCGTCTGGCGGCGCGAACGCGTGGAAGCGCCCGCTCACCTGGAGGAGAGCAAGATGATAAAGCAGACCGTCGTAGTAGCGCCAGCGGCCGGTTGGGATCGGCAGGTCCCAGAGTTGCTGCACGAACGGCCGCGCGAGCTCGGGATCGGCCGCGAGACCGGCGACGGCGGCCATCGCGATCAGTCCGGGCGATGGTTCTTCGGAGAGCGGCCGGCCATCGAGGGTGAATTGGTTGGGGATGCGCGGCGCGTGCGAAGCGAGGAAGCGCAGCACGCGGTTGCTCTGTTCGATCTGCCACGGGTCGGCGGCGAACCACGCGTGGTCGAGGGCGACGTGCGCGAGCGTGCGCCACGCGTCGAAACGGAAATCGCCCTTGCCCGGGCCGAACAACGTCTCGGTGAAAGGGCGTCCGTCGAAGTGCGCGTATTCCGGCATGAGTCCGGTTTGGGGATGCGCGGCGCGTCGAAAAAATTCGCGACTGGTGCGGGCGGCCTCGCGCCAGAAAACGCGGTCGTCGGCGTCGTCGGACCATTGGGCCCAGAGCTCGTAGTAGGAAGGAAGATGATACGAAGGATCGGTCAGCTGACTGGCGGCGGGCGTGGGAGCGAAGACGACCTGGCGCCGTTCGCGATCGAAGATGCTGGTGACGCCGCCCGTGGCGGGTTTGTGCAGCATGTCGCGGAGGAGCGTCTGCGCTTCGGCGGCGTAAGTGTCGTCGTGCCAGCGGTGGGCGGCGAAGAAGAGGGCCATCGCGAACCATTCCTCGCCGTCGGAGGCGGAGCCGGCGTCGATTTTCTTTCCGTCGAATTTGCAGTGCCACGCGAAGTAGCCGCGACGCGGACCGGAGTCGTGGCGCATGTGGCGTTTGGCCCAGCGCCAGAGCCGGTCGAATTCGTCGCGATGATCGGTCTGCACGGCGATCATCATGCCGTAAGACATGCCCTCGGTGCGGACATCCTGGTTGCCCGTGTCGGCGATGTAGGCGGCGTCGCCGTCGGCCGGGTAGTAGAGCCGCTCGGTGCGTTCGTCGCCGTGGAACAGCTGTTGCCAGGCGGCGTCGAGTTTCGCGTCGATCGCGGATTCGGGTTGGCCGAGCAGTTCGGTGAAGAGATTGCGCGTGGAAGAGGGCGTCGCGGACAGCGTCGACACGGCGAGCACGAATGAGGCGGCGAGGAAGTTCAGAAAGGAGTGACGTCGCGGGATGAAATGGCGACGAGACGCTGAGGTGGAGCCCGACGTCCTCGTCGGGC
This sequence comes from Opitutus sp. sgz309028, assembly GCF_059821195.1. Classification (NCBI taxonomy): domain Bacteria; kingdom Pseudomonadati; phylum Verrucomicrobiota; class Opitutia; order Opitutales; family Opitutaceae; genus Opitutus; species Opitutus sp. sgz309028. Next base: position 199,571 of record NZ_JCAMRR010000002.1, read on the forward strand.
TGATCAGCGAGCATTTGTTCCCGGTGGGGACATCGGGCTCCACCTTGCGGCGAGACAGCGCGAGGTTCATTGCGGACCGTAGATGCGGAAGTTGCCGCTCACTTCGAGGAGCGCGATCATCGTGAGCAGTCCGTCGTAGTAACGGAGCCGGCCGGACGGCACGGGCATGTCCCACAGGCGTTGCACGAACGGCTCGCCGAGTGCGCGGTCGGCGGCGAGCGCGGCGGTGGCCGCCATCGCGATCAGGCCGGGCGTGTTGACGTCGGTCGAGACGGGCGTGCCGTCGATTTTGAAACGATCCGGAATATCGGGCAGGTGCGAGCCGAGGAAACGCAGCACGCGGTTGCTTTGCTCGACCTGCCATGGGTCGGCGGCCCACCAGGCGTGATCGAGCGCGGGATTCGAGAGCGTGCGCCAGGCGTCGTAGCGGAAATCCTCGTGATTGCCCCACGGCGCTTTGCGGGGCGAGCCGTCGAATTCGCTATAGTCGGGCATGAGGCCGGTCTGCGGGTGCGCGGCTTTCTTGAAGAGTTCGCGGCTCACTTTCGTGGCATCGGCGAGAAAAGCGCGATCGGCCGGATCGGCGGCCCAGCGCGCCCAGAGTTCGTAAAAGGCGGGCAGATGATACGACGGATCGGTGAACGTCGCGCCGGGTCCGTGCGGCGTGAAATTGATCTGCTTCGCGGCGCGGTCGAACATGTTGGTGATCGAACCGCGATCGGGTTCGTCGTCCTTGTGCAGCATCGTGCGGAGGAGCGATTGGGCTTCGGCGCGGTAATTGAAAATGCCTTCGCCATCGCCCCAGCGGTGCGACGCGAAGAACAGCGCCATCACGAACCATTCCTCGCCATCGGGCGCGGGGCCGGCGCTGAGCCGGCGTCCGTCGAAGGCGGTGTGCCAGGCGAAGTAGCCGCGGAGCGGGCCGCTCGGATAAAACATGTAGTGTTTCGCGAACTTCCAGATCTGGTTGAACTCCGATTGGCGGTTCATCTGCACGGCGATCATCATGCCGTAGGACAGTCCCTCGCTGCGGACATCGTTGTTGTTGATGTCGGGGACGTAGGCCATGTCGCCGGGAACGGGATAAAACAGCCGCTGCGAATTCTCATCGCCGTAGAACAGCTGCTGGAAGGCGCCGTCGACTTTGGCGGCGATCTCGGCGTCGGACTTGCCGAGATATTCGCGGAACAGATTGCGATACTGGCCGGTGGCAGCGGCGCCCTGGGGAGCGGCGGAGATCGAACCGCAGCAGCAGGCGAACAGCAGAAGGGGAAGGAGTTTGCTCATGACGGACGAAAGCACGCAGGGAAGACGAAGCGGCGCGGCGGAAGAGTCGCCGCGCCGCTCACAAAAGGAACTGAGCCGCCCGCCGGTCGCTCAGGTCGCCAGACCCGCTTTCGCGCGGCGATCGGCGAGCTCGGAGGCCATCTGGAGGGTGAGCTTCTTGTTGAGCTTGCAGAAGGCGATCGCGAACGCGCCGCCGAGGAACAGAATGCCGACCCCGATGCTGCTGGAGGCGTGGTAGCCGGTGACCGCGTTGGGCGCGGCAGGCGCGGTGGTTTCGTAATTCCAGAATCCGGCCATCGCCCAGAGGAAAATCGCCGAGCCGAGCGCCAGGCCGGTCTTGAGCGCAAAGCCGATCGTCGCAAACACGATGCCGGTGAAACGCCGGCCGGTCTGCCATTCGGAGTAGTCGGCGGCGTCGGCATACATCGCCCAGGCGACGGCGATGGTGGGCGCGTAAACGAGCGAGCCGACGATCGCCAGCACGAGCATCGCGGTGGTGCTGGTGGGCGTGAGGAAGTAGTAGGCGAAGGCGTTGAGCGCGGCGAGGAGGAAGCCGGTGAAGATCACGGCCTTCTTGCCGAATCGTTTCGACAACCCCGCGGAGAGGATGATCACCACGATGGTGGTCGCGAAACCGGCCATGTTGATGATGCTGTTGAACACGTCCGCGACGTTCGAGCCCGCGAGGTTGTCGCGGGTGCCGTGCACGATGTAGCCGAGCGTTTCGAGCAGGCCGCTTTCCGCGGCGCCGGCGGAGGTGAGACCGAGTTTCTCGACGAAGTCGAACATCGCGGCCTTGTCCGCAAAATGATGATACAGGTTGTAGTGCGCCCCGCCGCGATAGGTGAGCATCGCGAAGTTGAAGAGCGTGTAGACGAACAGCGCGATCCACGGGGCGTTCCTGAAGAGGTCGGCGAAGTCCTGCTTCGGCGAGGACTTGGTGGTGACGACCGGCTTGATGCGCTCGCGGGTCGTGAAGAACGTGATGAGGAAAAGCACGAGACAGAGGACGGCCCAGAGGGTCATCGTCATCTGCCAGCCGTGGGCGCGGTCGTGGCCGTGCGCGAACTTGGCGACGAGGGGGAGCGTGAAACCGCCGACGATGAACTGCGCGATGTTGACGGAGACGAAGCGGTAGGAATTGAGCTTGGTGCGTTCGTTGAGATCCGCCGTCATGACGCCGCCGAGCGCGGAATACGGCATGTTGTTCATCGAATACAGCGTCATCAGGATCGTGTTCGTGATGCCGGCGTAAGCGATCATCATGCCCGTGCTCAGGCCGACCGGCGTCGTGTAGGCGAGCACCATCACGATCGCCCACGGCAGCGAGGTCCAGAGGACCCACGGCCGGAACTTGCCCCACCGCGTCTCGGTGCGGTCGGCGAGGACGCCCATGATCGGGTCGAACAGCGCGTCCCACAAACGCGGCCAGAGCAGGATTGCGGCCGCGGCGCTGGCGGAGAGCCCGAAGACATCGGTGTAGAAGTTCAGCTGGAACAGCACCATCGTCATGAAGACGAAGTTGGCGGCGGCATCGCCGGCACTGTAGCCAGCCTTTTCGATGAACGAGAGACGCTGAACGGGCGCAGACATGGGGTCGTGGGGCGTGGTTGAGTGGACGCTTATTCGTTGAGCCAGAGCCAGGCGGAGACGCCGCGCGGATAATAGCGGCTACCGCAGGCGATGCCAGAGTCGCTACGGATCTGGTCGCACATCGCGTCGCGGCCGCAGCCGGGCGTGCGCTGCCAGTCGGCGTGGACGCGATCGCCCTGGCGCGCGGCGTCCGTCATCGCTTCGGGGAAAAGCTGCCGGATCACGTGCTGGGCGATGGCGATCTTGCTGAACCAGGTGTTCGTGCTCGTGCTGCTCATCTTCCAGCCGCCGCTGGTGGCGTCGAGGCAGATCCCGGGTTGCAGCGCCTGGGCGATGTGCTGGCTGAGTTGTTTGAAGAGCGGGGCGAAGCGGCCGTTGCGATCGGTGGCGTCCTTATAGCCGAGGAACAGCGGATAAATGAAGCCTTCCACGGCGGGCAGGATCCGCGAGCGGTTGCCCTTCTCGAATACGGCCGGGAAGAAACCGGTGTCGGCTTCGAACTTGGTCGTGAGCGTCTGCGCCAGCAGATCGGCCGTCGCGTGGGCGTCGGCGGCGGCCTTGGCGAGTTTCAGCGTGGCGAAGGCGCGTTCGAGCAGCACCCACGCCCCGAGGGTCTTCACGGCGAGGTAGAGGTTGTTGCGCGCCTGGCCGAGGCTGACGTCGAGCGAATCGTAGGTGGTGATCTCGGAACCGCCGCGGACGCGATTCGAATCCTGTTTCAGGATACCGTCGCGTTTTTTCGGATCGGGATCGTCACGGCGGTGGAGGCTGTCGGCGCACGCGAGGAGGGTCCTCTGGTTCGCGCGGAGCCACGCACGGTCGCCGGTGTGCTCGGCGTAGGTGACGGCGGTGAGGATCCAGTTGAGCAGCTGCTCCATCGTCATGTGGCTGAAGCAGCCCTCGAGTCCGTCGCACTCGTAGCTGGAGCGGCCGGGCGGGGTGAAGAAGCTGTTCACTCCCATGTCGTGGGTGAACGAGAGCCCGTGCTGGTCGCGATACGAGTAGCGGCGGACGAACAGATCGAGCGTGTCGCGGACCGCCCAAGGCTGCCAAACGAGTTCGAAGAACACGTGGTCGACGGTGAGATCGAACGTGTTGATCATGCGGTATTCGCCTTCGTTGACCATCCAGAGCGGGCGGCCGTTGCTCCACATCAGCTGTGTGCTGCCGAAGTAGCTGTGGGCGGATTGCGCGAGGAGAAACTTCTGGTCGTCGTCGAGCCGGCTGCGCGCGAGCTCGCGGTCGCGTTGGGCGGCGACCTTGCCGTAGCGGGCGTGTTCCTGGAGGCCGTGCACGAGCACGTCCTCGAGATTCTTGAACACCCGCGTGTAGGCGTAAACGGAATCGATGCCGGTCGTGATCGGCCCGGCGGCGTAAAAGCCGAGGGCGAGCGGGAAGCGCTTCCGCGCCCCGGCGGGCACTGTGAAGACGAGCGCGGTTTCGCCGGCGATCACCAGCAGCCCGCGGTAATCGCGGAACTTGGGATCGAGGATGTCGAAACCCTGGCGCATGGTCACGCCGCGGGCCGGTTTCGTCGCGTAGCCGAACGCCGTGCCCCCCGCAAAACCCATGAGTTTGTCGCTGGTGTCGGTGAGCGGCCGCAGCGTGTCCTCGCCATTGCCCACGCCGAACATGAGCTCGACGGGCTCCTTGCCCTGGCGGTTGTCGTATTCGATCCAGCCGGTGACGACCGGCGCGAGGTGGAAGCGGGCGGCGGCTTTCGGCATCCGCGCGGGATCGGGCACGCGATCGAACGGCGTGAGCAACGAGAAACCGAAACGCCCCTCGTCCGCGCGCCAGGTATCGCTCGCCAGACCGAGAGTGCGGGTGTAGTCGGACGGCCGCAGGGCGTCGAAGCCGCGCGGCGGCTGGACGACGGTGGTGTCGCCGGTGAAGGCTCCCTCCTGCGATTTGGGCGGCGTCAGGAACGGCAGCAACTGCCAGGTGCGCTGGGCGTGACCCCGGAACCCGATGTAGATGTTCTGGCGGGCGGGACCGCGCAGGGACTGACCGAATCCGCCGGGGGAGTCGACCAAGCCGATCGTGAAACTGGCGAACGCCCCGAAGGGCGAGTGCTGGGTGTGGTAGTTTGCTTCGGGCACGGGAACAGGAGGTGAAAAGATCGCGGGCGCGCAGAACAGGGAAACGCTTCATCGTGTCGCGGGCAGGCCGCCATGAACGGCAACGCGCGCCGGGGGGAACGGAAAGCAGGCGGAGATGATTCCCGTCGGGCCGGCCTGCAGGCGAACTGACGCAAACTCTAACTGTAGACTTGTGCAGCGCTCACTTCCCCTCCGAATGGTCGCTGCATGAACGAGCGCCGTGTTACCCTCGCCGACGTCGCCCGCAAAGCCGGTGTGCATGTCACGACCGTCTCGCTGGCGTTGCGCAATCATCCGCGGCTGCCGGAGGCGACGCGGCAGCGGTTGCAGGCGCTGGCGCAAAAGATGGGTTATGCGCCGGACCCGCTCCTGCGGGCCTTGATCGCCTACCGCGGCCGCGTGATGCCGCGGCGCAATCCGCCGACACTGGCCTATCTGACCAACTGGTCGACCCGCTGGGGCTGGAAAAACACCACCGCCCATCCCGACTTCTTTCTCGGTGCCGAAGCCAAGGCCAAGGAGATCGGCTATCATCTGGAGCATTTCTGGACGCACGAACCCGGGCTGACGCACGGCCGGCTGAGCGCGATCCTGCACGCCCGCGGGATCGAAGGCGTGATCCTGGCTTCCCACGGCCGCGAGATGGGCGACGAGTTGCTGTTCGACTGGGATCACTTTTCCGCGGTGAAGATCGATTACTTTCCGCACCAGCCCGCATTGCACAACGTCACCAATCACCAGTGCGACATCGTGCGGCTCGCCATGCGCAAGGTGATTGCGCTCGGCTATCGCCGGATCGGATTCGTCATGCACCGTGGCTGGGATCACGCCGTCGACCGCCACTGGACCGCCGGTTACCTGTGCGAACAGGAGCAGTTGCCCAAAGCCCTGCGTATCCCGCCGCTGCTCTTCCCCGAGCCCACGCCGATCGAGGGCTGGCTGCGGGAGAACAGCGATCCGGTCGTCGATCCCGAGGTGTTTCGGCGCTGGTTCGAACTGCACCGGCCGGAGGTGCTCATCAGCAAGGCATCGTTTGTTCGCTCCGCGCTGGCGGAATTGAAGCTGCAGAGTCCGCGGGATGTCGCGTATGTGGACGTCTTCCTCGAGGACGCCGCGGCCGGGACGGTGGCGGGCGTGAGGCAGAATCACCCCACGGTCGGCGCGCTCGCGGTGGAGATCCTCGCCGGGCAGCTGCAGCACAACAAACGCGGCGTGCCGCGCATCCCGACCACCACGTTCGTGGAAGGCACCTGGTTCGACGGAGCCTCGTGTCCAAGAATTGGAGACATCGCGCCGTCGCCGGCAATCCGCCGCCGGCGGCAGAAGGTCTGACCGGCAACCCGCCATGGAAGAACGACGCGTAACCCTGGCGGACGTGGCCCGGCGGGCGGGCGTGCACGTGACGACCGTGTCGCTCGCGCTGCGCGACCGGCCGCGGCTGCCGGAAGCCACGCGCCGGCGCATCCAGGAGCTCGCGCGCGAGATGGGTTACGCACCGGATCCGTTCCTGCATGCGCTCGTGCACTACCGCAGCCCGGCATCGCAGCCGCGGCGCGAACCGGTGCTGGCATATCTGACGAACTGGCACACGCCGTGGGGATGGAAGGACGTGCCGGCGCATCGCCGATTCTTCGCGGGAGCGGAGGCCAAGGCCCTCAAGCTGGGCTTCCGTCTCGAGCATTTCTGGACGCACGACCCGGCCCGGCGGCCGGAGGAGCTCGGCGAGACGCTGCGGCAGCGCGGGATCCAGGGCGTGATCCTGGCCTCGCACAGCCGCGATGTCGGGGACGCGCTGCAGCTCGACTGGGAGCGGTTCAGCGCGGTGAAGATCGATTATTTCCCGCATTACCCGCCGCTGCACAACGTCACGAACTCGCAGTCGCGGATCATCCGGCTGGCGGTGAGGAAAACCGCCGCCATGGGGTATCGGAAAATTGGATTCGTCGTGCACCGCGGCTGGGATCATGCGGTCGATCACAACTGGACCGCGGGGTTTCTTTGCGAGCAGTCCTGCCTGCCGGACGCGGACCGGGTGCCGATCCACGTCTTCCCGGGGGCGCGCCCCGTCGCGCGTTGGTTCAACGAGAAGAACGCGTCGGTGCGCGCCGATCGCGCACCGCTGGAACGATGGTTGGAGCGTCACCGGCCGGAGGTCGTGATCTCCAAAGGCGACTACGTGCTGCCGGTGTTCGCCGAGATGGGCGTGCGGATCCCGGAGGATTTCGCCTTCGTGAATCTGTTTCTCGATCCGCCCGACGGGACCATGGCCGGCGTGCGGCAGAATCACGAAACCGTGGGCGAGCTGGCCGTGGAAACCCTGGTGGGACAGTTGATCCACAACAAATTCGGCGTTCCGTCGATTCCCACGACCACCTTCGTCGAGGGCACGTGGTTCGATGGCGCCTCGTGTCCCCCGCTCCCGGGCGTGGCCGCGTCGGGCGAACGAGGAACCGCGCGAGGCGCCCGCTGACAATGGCGGGACCACGCCCGCGAGTGACGCACGGCGATCGCTGCCGCGGCGTTTCGCGCGCCGGCTCATCCACGCCACGCCATGTCGCTCGCCGAATACGCCCGCAAACGAGACTTCGCCAAGACCGCGGAGCCGAAAGGCGGTCGCGTCGCGCGGAGCGGGCATCGTTTCGTGATCCAGAAGCACGCGGCCTCGCGGCTGCATTACGATTTTCGCCTGGAGATCGGCGGGACGTTGAAATCGTGGGCCGTGCCGAAAGGGATGCCCTTCAAGAAAGGCGAGCGCCGGCTCGCCGTGCACGTCGAAGACCATCCGGTATCCTACATCGATTTCGAAGGGACCATTCCCCAGGGCCAATACGGCGGCGGCACCGTGATGGTCTGGGACCGCGGCACTTTCGAGCCGCTGAGCCGCACGCCCGCGAAGGACCTCGAGGGCGGCAAATTGCACTTCGTCCTCGCGGGCGAAAAACTGAAAGGCGAGTGGTATCTCGTGCGCCTGCGCGGCGGCGACGAATGGCTGCTGATCAAAGGCGGCGAGGACATGAAGCCCGTGAGTGCGAAACGCGACGACACGTCCGTGCTTTCCGGAAAATCCATGAAGGCTCTCGCCGCGGGCGATGGGCGCGTGTGGCAGTCGAACCGCACGGAGAAACCTACGTTCAAGGCGAGGATCGCCGCCGCCGCGCAGCAGGCGGAAGCGAAATCGAAAAAACCGAAGGCCCGCGCCGAACCGACAAAAAAACGGGCGCGTCCACGGGCTGCGGCGAAGAAGTCGAAACTCACTCCCGACTTCATCGAGCCGATGAAAGCGCTGTTGGTCGACGCGCCGCCGGCGGGCGATTGGATCTACGAAATCAAGTTCGATGGCTTTCGCGCGATGGCTTTTCGCGACCGGCGTGGCGTGCGGCTGCTTTCGCGCAACAACAAGGATTTCGCGAAAAAGTTTCCCGATGTGGTCGGCGCCGTGGCCGAGCTGCCGGTGGACGATGCGGTGATCGACGGTGAGATCGTCGCACTCGACGACAAAGGCCGGTCGTCCTTTCAACTGCTGCAGGCTTATGAGATGGGCGAGGAGCGGCCGCCGCTGTTTTTCTACGCGTTCGATCTGTTGCAGCTGAACGGTCGGGATCTGCGCGAGCTGTCATTGACGGAGCGCAAGGCGGAGTTGCAGCGGCTGTTGCAGGAAGAGGACGGAATGGTGCGCTTTTCCGTTTCGCTGGGGAGCGACGCCGAGGCGCTGCTGCAGCAGGCGCGCGAACTCGGCCTTGAAGGCTTGATTGGCAAGCGACCCGACTCGACCTACGAGGCCGGCGCGCGAAGCGGCGCGTGGGTGAAGTTGAAGTTGCATCAGGAGCAGGAGTTCGTGATCGGCGGCTACACGCCGCCGGGCGGCTCGCGCACGCATTTCGGCGCGCTGCTGGTCGGCTATTATCAAGGCGCGAAGCTGATGTTCGCCGGCAAGGTCGGGACCGGCTTCGACCGCAAGCGGCTCGCGAGCCTGCACGCGCAGTTCGAGAAAATCGCGCGCACGTCGTGTCCGTTCGCGAACCTGCCGGAGAAGCGCAGCGGGCGCTACGGGCAGGGCGTCACGGCGGCCGAAATGCGGCGGTGTCACTGGCTCGAGCCGAAGCTCGTGGCGCAGATCCGGTTTGCAGAATGGACGCGCGACGACCGGCTGCGTCAGCCGGTGTTTCTCGGGCTGCGCGAGGACAAGGCAGCGAAGGACGCGGTGCGCGAAAAAGGAGCGTGAATCATGGCGACGAAAACGGAAATGACGGTCGGCCGGACGAAGGTGGCGGTCAGCAACCTCGACAAGGTGCTGTATCCAAAAGTCGGTTTCACGAAGGGCAACGTGATCGACTACTACATCCGGGTTTCGGACCAGCTGCTGCCGCATCTCAAGAACCGGCCGATCACGCTGAAGCGTTATCCCGACGGCGTGGAGGGATTCTTTTTCTACGAGAAGCAATGTCCGTCGCATCGGCCCAAATGGGTGAAGACGGCGACGGTGCCGCGCGGCCGCGGCGGCGAGATTCATTACTGCGTGATGAACGACCTGCCGGCCCTGGTCTGGGCGGCGAATCTCGCGGATCTCGAGCTGCACACGTTCCTGCACAAAGCGCCGTCAATCTCACGGCCGACGGCGATTGCGTTCGACCTCGATCCGGGTCCGCCGGCCGACATCGTGCTCTGCTGCCAGGTGGGACTCTGGGTCAAGGCGCTGTTCGACGGGCTCGGGTTGAAGAGTTTTGCGAAGACTTCCGGTTCGAAGGGCCTGCAGATTTACGTGCCGCTCAACACGCCAGTGACCTACGCGCAGACGAAACTTTTCGCCCACACCGTCGCGCAGGTGCTGGAGCGGCAGTTTCCGGACGTCGTCGTGTCGAACATGTTGAAATCGCTGCGCGTCGGCAAAGTGCTCGTCGACTGGAGCCAGAACGACGAACACAAGACGACGGTGAACGTCTATTCGCTGCGCGCGAAGGAGCGACCGACGGTGTCGACGCCGGTGACGTGGGACGAAGTCGAGACGGCGTTGAAAAAGAAGAAACGCGAGCTGCTGACCTTCGAGACGGAAGACGTGTTGAAGCGGATCGAGAAGCACGGCGATCTTTTCGCGCCGGTGCTGCAGGTGAAGCAAAAGCTGCCGCCGGTAAAGGCCTTGGAATGAAGACGGTGCGGTTCGCCGACGTGGTTGCGCGCAGCGGCGAACCGGAGGTGCATCTCCCTTGGCTGCCACCGAAGCAGGATAAAACCTTCCAGCGCGCGGTGAAGGCGCAGCGCGTGATGACGATTCACCAGGAAAACGTCGGCACGAAAAAGGATTACGGTCTCGTCGGCTTCGAGGAACAGCCGCACGCGCAGTATCTGGTGTTTCCGAAATCGCTCGCCGCGTTTGAGGGCAGACGGGTGATCGGCATCAACTACCACCTGCTCGCCGAATGCTGCCGGCCGGCCGCGAAACCGGCGCGCGGAACCGCGGCGAAGCCCGAGAAAAAAACGCCGGTGAAGAAGGCGAAGCCGAAAACAGAAAAGCGCGTCGCGCCGGAAAACGTGGTGCCGTTTGCGTCGGAACCGGCGGCTACGCCCGCGCCGGAGCCGGTGAAGGAGCGCACCGCGCGCACGTCACTCGATCGCCGCGCGATCGCAGAAATCAAAAGGGCGATGAAGGAGTTGCGCGCCGGCAAAGCCGTGCCGGCGTATGAGCGACTGGCGAAGCTGGTCGAGGATTCCGAGTAGGGCGGATTCAGAACCAACTTAGCCGCCTTGCTCGGGGCCGGACGCGTGCGGCTCGCCGCCGGGCCGCAGGCGGACACCGTGGTTCGATCTGGAGGAACACACGTTATGATGAACGAAAGACAAAGCTCCGCATTCCGTGCCCTCTGCGCATTCCGTCGTAAAAAATTGGCCCCCGCGCCGCTGGTCGCCGATTTGTTCGCCGGCAGCATGCGCTCAACTCAGGACGCGTGAGGACACGCGTTCCTATCTTGGATGGGCAATCGGGACGATTGCCGCGCCCAACGCCGCGGAGTTTAGGACCACAGAAGGCACTGAGTGCACGGAATGCTGACGTCGGACCTCAGCCCGACGGGATGTCGGGCTTCACTAGATCACGCGTGACGGTGGCGATCGCTTGCTGCCCGGCGGCTCAGCGGAAGCTCGGATCCAGCTCGAGGCGGAAGTAGTCGCGGGCGTTGGCGAAGCAGATGCGACGCACCATGCCGCCGACGAGTTCGCGATCGTTCGGGAGTTCGCCGCGTTCCATGTCCTGGCCGAGCAGATTGCAGAGGACCCGGCGGAAATACTCGTGACGCGGATAACTGAGGAAGCTGCGCGAGTCGGTGAGCATGCCGACGAAGCGGCTGAGCAGGCCGAGATTCGAGAGCGCGTTCATCTGCCACTCCATGCCTTCCTTCTGATCGAGGAACCACCAGCCGCTGCCGAACTGCAGCTTGCCCGCGACGGTGCCGTCCTGGAAATTGCCGATCATCGTGGCGAACGCGTAGTTGTCGTTCGGATTCACGTTGTAGAGGACGGTGCGCGGAAGCTCGTCGGTCGAATCGAGCGCGTCGAGATAGTTCGAGAGCGCGCGAGTCTGCGAAAAATCGCCGATCGAGTCGAAGCCGGTGTCGGGGCCGAGCTTGCTGAGGAGGCGGGTGTTGTTGTTGCGGAGCGCGCCGAGGTGGAGCTGCTTGGTCCAGCCGGCGCGGGCGTCCCAGCGTCCGAACTCAAGCATGAGAAACGACGCGAATTTCGCCTGGTCGCCGGCATGGGCGGCGCGACCAGCGCGGGCGGCGTCGAAGATCGCTTTCGCTTCGGGGGCGGTGCAGGGCTCGGCGTAGGCGGACTCCATGCCGTGGTCGGAGAGCCGGCCGCCGATCGCGTGGAAGTCGTCGTGACGGCGCTTCAGCGCGGCGAGGAAATCGTCGAAGGAGTTCACCGACGCCTTTGCGACGCCGGCGAGTTTCTCGATCCAGGCGTTGAAAGCTGACGGCGCGCCGACGGCGAGCGCCTTGTCGGGGCGGAACGTGGGATAGACGCGCGTCTTGAGGCCGAGCTTTTTGATCTGCACGTGTTGATCGAGCGAATCGGCGGGATCGTCGGTCGTGCAGATGACGGCGACCTTGTTGGCGGCGAGGATGTCGTGGACGCGGAGCGTCGCGAGTTTCTCGTTGGCCTCGCGCCAGATTTTGTCGGCGGACTTGTCGTTGATGAGATCGTGGATGCCGAAGTAACGCGCGAGCTCGAGGTGCGACCAATGGTAGAGCGGATTGCGCAGCGTGTGCGGCACGGTGGCGACCCACGCATCGAACTTCTCGCGCGGTGTGGCGCTGCCGGTGCAGAAGCGCTCGTTGACGCCGTTCGAGCGCATGGCGCGCCACTTGTAGTGATCGCCGCCGAGCCAGATCTCGGCGAGGTCGGCGAAGCGGTGATTCTCGAGGATCAGCTGCTGCGGCAGGTGGCAGTGATAATCGTAGATCGGCTCGTCCTTCGCGAAGCCGTGGTAGAGCTCGCGGGCGGCGTCGTTGTGAAGGAGGAAATCGTCGTGAATGAAAGGCTTCATGGAGGGCAAGGTAGCGAAATCGTGAGTAGCGGGTAGCTGGTAGCGAGTAGAAGGCGGTCGGGAGTCTCAAGCTCGTGCTCGCTGCTCCCTACGCGCTCCTCGCTCGTTTCATCGGCTGATGTCGTTGAGCATGTCGTCGAGCCGCGTGTAGCGCTCGAGAAGGTGACGGGCGGCGGCGCAGCGTTCCGCGGTCGCGAGTCCGGTGTTTTCGGCGAGGAAGAGGATGTAGCTCGCGATGTTCTTTGCGAAGAGCAGCCGGCCCTCGTCGCTGACCGAATAGAAACGCGCACGCTGGCGGTAGCCGGCGGGCGAGTGATCGCCGAGCGCGGATTTCTCGGCCCGGCCATCGGCGGCGAGCACGAAGAGAAAGTTGTATTCGAACCAGAACATGTGCTCGGGGCTCGGCGGCAGCGCCTCGAGCGCGGCGCGCGTGGCCTCGGGCGAGGCGAAAATCTTGTCTGCATCCGCGCCTGCAATCGCCGTCGTGATGAACGTCCGCGCCATCTTCTGCTCGGTCGCGTCGGCGCTGAAAGCGCCCTTCAACGCGAGCTCGATGGTGAACGTATACCAATCGCGCCAGAGCGCCTGGTCGGCGGTGTTCTTCGAGGCGAAGAGCGCGCGGCCCATCTCGTAGGTGTAGCGGCCGCTGGTCTTGATTTCGAGACGGCTGCCGGTGACCTGGCCCATGACCTGGTAGTTTTCGGCGGATTTGCCGGAGCCGGAGTGGAAGCCGATGCTCGCGCCGAACTTTTCGCAAACGGCCCATTGCTTCGCGATCAACGCCCGCAGCGCGGCGTTGTCGGGGTAAGGCATGTTTTTCTGGAAGCCGAAGGCCGGCGCGACGAAGTGGATCTGCATCCCGAGCGTCTCGCAGAGCGCGAGCATGATCGCGGTCGTCTCCGGCGTGGTGAGGCCGGGCAGTTCGTCGATCGACAGTTCGCGGAGATACGCGCGACCCTCCGGCGTGGTGAACAGCTTCTCGCGCGCGGCGGTGTATTTTTCGTCGCGGCGCTTCATCTTGAGGAGCGACGGCCAGACCTTCGCGAGCAGTGCCTCGAAGTCGGCGTCGTTGAGCGTGAGGCCGGCGGCGGCGACGCGCGCGCGCACCTTGGCGACGAGATCGGCGGGGATGTGCTCGATACGCGCGGGGGCGTTGAGCGCGAGCTCGGGCGAAAGATCGAAGGTGATGTAGCTGGCGAGCACGCAACCCGTGACGAGCTGGTCCTCGCGCGCGTCGAACTTGCCGCCGATCGGCTGGTGATCGGCGTTGAAGCTCCACGGAATTCGGCGGTGGTGGAAGCCGTGCTTCAGTTTCGCGAGCACGCAGCCGTGACTCATGCCCTCGACGCTCTGGCCCTGGTGTCCCTCGGGGACGTTGGTGCCAATGAAGGGGAACGGCACGGTGTCGAGCTGGCCGGCGAGCATCTGATCGACGTCGAAGACGAGCTCGCGCGGGATGGAGTTCTGATTGGCGGTGACGCCGAGTTCGAGCGCGCTCATCGCCCAGTCGACCGCGGGCCAGTGCAAGGTGGTGAAACGCGCGCCGATACCGAGCGTGCTGCGGCCGAGTTTGCCGCCGGCCGAGGGGAAGATCGTGGAATCGGCATCGTGTTCGAGCACGAGGTTTTTCAACCGGAGCAGGTTTTCCCAGGTGGCGGGAAACACTGCGAGCGAACCGTCGAGCGAGACGCCCTGGAGCAGTTCGCCGGCGGAGCTGCCGGTCGCGCGCGTCTCGAGCCGCCACGCGCAGTCGCCGGTCGCCTCGTCCTCGAGCAGTGTCCACGAACCGGCGGCGGTTTCGAAGCGGCTCTTGGACCAGGCCTTCAGGGACGCGCCGGCGACGATCTTCGCGCTGAGCGCGCTCCAATCGAGACAGAAGTCCGGGCTGACGCAGGGATTCTGCGCGATGCGAAGATCGTTGCTGAGGAGGAATTGGTTGATCGGTTTCATAAGTTTGAAAAGGACCGCGAGGCTGCGGCGGCGGCGCGGGTCGGCGCCAAGGGTTGAAGATATCCGGGCGCTTAGATCGTCATCGCGTGATAACCGCCGTCGACGATGAGCTCCTCGCCGGTGATGAAGGAACCGGCCGCGTCGGACGCGAGCAGCAGCGTGGCGCCGATGAGCTCGCGCGCCTCGCCGAAACGTTTCGCCGGCGTGTGGCCCAGGATCGAGGCGACGCGCTCGGGCGTGAGGACCTTGCGGTTTTGTTCGGCGGGGAAGAATCCGGGCACGAGGACGTTGACGCGGACCTTGGCCGGCGCCCACTCGCGCGCGAGATTGAGCGACAGATTGTGCACGGCGCCCTTCGAGGCGGAGTAGGTGAACACGCGCGACAACGGCACGATGCCGGACATCGAACCGAGATTGATGATCGAGCCGCCCTGGCCGCGCTCGACGAGGTATTTGCCGAAAATCTGGCAGCCGAGAAACACGCTCTTCACGTTGACGCTCAGGATGCGCTCGAACTCGTCCTCGCCGATATCGAAGAACGGCGTGGCGGAGTTGATGCCGGCGCCGTTGACGACGATGTCGACGCGCCCGGAGCGCTTCACCACGGCGTCGAGCAAGCCCTGCAACTCGGCCTTGCTCGTGGCCTCGGCGGCGTGAAACCACGCCTTGCCGCCGGCGGCGCCGATGCGGTCGAGCCGCGCCTGCGCTTTCTCGACATTGCGGCCAACGATGACGGTTTCGGCGCCGGCGAGCGCGAGGCCCTCGGCCATCGCGCCGCACAATTCGCCGGTGCCGCCGATGACGACGGCGACCTTGCCGTTGAGGCCGAAAAGTTCGTTCAAGTAGTTGGGAGCGTTCATGAGAAAGATGGTTTGGGGTTCAGGGTGGTAGTCGGAGAACAGAGGGTCAGGGTTGCGCGGGCTCGACCTGAAAATAACGGAAATCGGCGCCGCCGGCGTTGGATCCGCTGGCGAACAGCCCAAACTTGGCGCCGACCCAACGCGATTCGCGGGCCTGGAACGGTTCTCCCAGCGGCACGAAGGCGCCGTCCGCACCCGCGTAGGAAAATTGACAGCGCGCGCCCTCGCGCACCGTTACACGCACGCGGATCGGGCCGGAGACGGCGGCGCCGCGAGTTTCGGTGACAACGGGTTTTTCGTTGGCCGAGCGGACGGTCGTTTGCACGACGTGGCCGTTGCGGACGCCGATCCACGCATAATCGAAACCGAAGACGATCAAACCGGCCGCGGCGCGGGTGTCGCCGGTTTGCAAGGTGAGTTCAGTCGTGACGGTGAACTCGAGCGCGGGAAATTTCTGCAGCAGCAAATGCGGCGCGTGAAACAGATTCTCCTGCCCCTCGGGCTGCGGAAACAGGCGCAGCGTGCCGGGCTGAGCCGACAGCGAGAACCATTCGGCGCGCGGATTCGCCTGCCATTGCCACTGCTGGCCGAGTGTGGGCGCTTTGAAGTCGTCGCTCGTCGGCGGTTCGGTCGGCGCAGACGCGGGCGCAGCGACACGAGGCTTGGTGTGCACAAGCAAGGGTTCGCCGGTGCCATCGCCATCCGGATCGCCGCCGATCACGGGCCAGTCGTCGATCCACGCGACGGGCTGCAGGTGCACGATGCGGCCATACGGGCCCTTGTCCTGGAAATGGATGAACCACCATTCGCCCGCGACGGTATCGACGAGCGCGCCTTGATGCGGGCCGTTGATCGGGGTGTTGCCCGTGGCGAGGACGATGCGCGGTTCGTAAGGGCCGCGGATCGAGCGCGAGCGGAAGACCGACTGCCAGCCGGTTTTCACGCCACCGGCGGGAGCGAAGATATAATACCAGCCGTTGCGTTTATAAAGTTTCGGCCCCTCGAGCGTCGTGTAGTTGCGGAGCTGGTTGCCGTCGACCACCACGCCGAGATCCTCGGCCACGCTGCGGCCGTCGGGCTGGAGCTTGAGCAACGTGAGGACATTGGCGAAACCCGCGCGGCTCTTCGCCCAGCCATGGATCAAATAGACGCTGCCGTCGTCGTCCCAGAGCGGACACGGATCGATGAGCCCGCGGCCGGCTTTCACGAGCGTCGGCTCGCTCCAGGGGCCGCGCGGATCGTCGGCGGTGATGAGATAGAGGCCGAAATCGGGATCGGGATAATAGATCCAGAATTTGCCGTCGTGGTGACGAATCGACGGCGCCCACACGCCCTTGCCGTGTTGCGGCGTGGCGAAGGCGTTTTCCGGCACCAGCCGGGGCAACGCGTGCGTGACGAGCTGCCAGTTGACGAGATCGCGCGAGTGGAGGACGGGCAGTCCCGGCACGTGGCTGAAGCTCGACGAAATCAGCCAGTAATCGTCGCCGACGCGCACGGCGTCGGGATCGGAATAGTCCGCGTGCAGAATGGGATTGCGATACGTGCCATCGCCGCGATCCGCGCGCCACACCGGCGCGCCGGAGGCAGCCGTGGCCGTCAGGGCGGAAACGAAAGACATGAGAAGAAAAGAGCGAAACATGGGGTTGCGAGCCGGGCTCAGGATGCCGTTGGGCCGATCCGCGGCACGAGCAGCTGGATGATGGCGAGCGACGCCAGATAGAGGAACGACGCCGCCGCGAAGATGGACGCGTAGCTGCCCGTGCGCTGCAGGATCTCGCCAATGATCTCGGTCACGACGCCGCCGGTGAAATAGGCGACGAAGCCGCCGAGCCCGACGACGGAGCTGATGGCCTCCCGCGGCATCGTGTCGGAAACGAAGCTGAACAGATTGGCCGACCAGCCTTGGTGCGCCGAGCCCGCGAGTCCGACGATCGCGACGGTGAGAAACACATTCGGCATGCTCGGCGCGGCGAAGATCGGCACGACCGCGAGGGCGCAGCACAGCAGCGCGAGTTTGCGCGCGGCGTTGAGCGACCAGCCGCGGCCGAGCAGGCTGCCCGACAACCAGCCGCCGGCGATCCCGCCAAACGACGCGATCAAATAAAACACCGCGGTCCAATCCCCGACCGACACGAGATCGAGTTGGAAATGTTTTTGCAGGAAATCCGGGAGGAAGAACATGTAGATGTTCCACACCGGTCCCGCGAGAATACCGGCCGCGACGTAAGCCCAGACCGCACGGTAGCGAAACAACGACAGCCACGGCACGGACGTCTTTGGCGCCTCAACGGCGGGCTGGCCGGCGCGGATGTAATCGCGCTCCGCGTCGGAAAGTCGCGGATGCCGGTCGGGTGTTTCGTAGAGCCGCCACCATGCGAGCAACCAGAGGATGCCCAGGCCACCGGTGATATAGAACGTCGCCGGCCAGCCCCACGCGGCATACATGCGCGGCACCGCGAACGGGCAGACGATCGCGCCGACATTGGTGCCGGCGTTGAACAATCCGGTCGCGAGCGCGCGCTCCTTCACGGGAAACCACTCGGCGACGGCCTTGATCGCGCCCGGAAAATTGCCGCCCTCGGCGAGGCCGAGCGCGATGCGGGCGGACATGAAGCCGAACACCGTCAGCGGCACGGTGAACGCGCCCAGCGAAAGCCAGGTGAGCGACAGGCTGACGGTGTCGTTGACCGGCAGCAGCGAGCAAAGCCCGTGCGCCGCGGCGGCGATGCTCCACAGGAGCACGGCGAGCGGCAGGCCGCGTTTCACGCCGATCCGGTCCATCAAACGTCCGCCGAAAAGATAACCGAAGGCGTAGGCGAATTGAAAAGCCGCGGCGATATGCGCGTAGTCGGTCTCGCTCCAATTCAGCTCCTGGCTCAACGGCCCCTTCAGGATGCCGATGATGTTTCGATCGATGTAATTGAGCGCGACCGAGAAAAAGAGCAGCCCGCAGATCGACCACCGAAAGCGGCCAGGGGATGCTGCAGGAGACGTGGTCATCGGAAGCGAAAACGAGACGGAAGCGCCGCGGACGGCGCCGAATGGGCGGGGAAAAGAAGTGAACCTCCACGCCGGCACATCGGGCCGGGCGTGGGGACGCTCGAAAACTGAAGTTGGGGAACGGATTTTCCGATAGTGGAGACTGCGCTCATCGTTGATGCGATTGGATCAGGACGGCTGACCGGGCCGATGAAACACGCGGACGCCCCGGCCCGGCCGTCCGGGCGGCGTCTCGACGTTCCTGAGACAAAACCGCCGTCATCCGGATGGGCATGACGGCGGTCGGGTTGGACGTATCCGAAGGTCGATTACAGTTCGAAGTTGGCCGAAAGAATGAACTGCTGCGGATCCTTGATGCGGTAGGCGAGCGGCGAGCCGTCGGGGAAGACCTGCGTCACGAGCAGGCCGCCGCCGGGTTCGCCGATGTTGCGCGCATTGAGCCGGAAGGTGGCGCGGACCTTGTCGTGAAACAGCTTCGTCGAATACGCGACAAACAGGTCGACCTGGGTTTCGGCCGGGCTGAACACGGGCTTGTTCGTGTCGAGCTGCGTGATCTTGTCGGGCAGCGATTGCACGCCGAGGAAGCCGATTGAGCGCTTGTCGATCCAGCGGAGCGAGCCGCCGACGGTGACGTTGCGCAGGATGGGGTGATCGGTGATGCCGGAGAGCCGGTAGCGCGTGCTGAATTTCGCGTTATATTTGCTGATCTGCGGACGCGGGCGGCCCTCGAGTTGACGGTAAACGGCGAGCGGGCCTTCGACGAACGTCACGAAGTTCGTGGCCGCCGAGTTGTTCGCGTCGTAGCCGTAAGCCGTGAACGCGGAGCCGCGGATATAGCGCCAGAGCAGGTGGCCGGTCGAGCCGGTGGGAATCGCGAGCTCCGGGTTGCCGGCGTTGGGATCGTTGGCCGCGGTGAAACGCGGATCCTCGACCGTTTCCCAAACGGGCATGCGGGCATTGATCCACTCTTCGATCGTGCTGCCGGCGTTCTGGTTGATCGCTTCGGTCTTCGTGACGGACGCGGTGACGGTCCAGTTGGTCGTGGGGTTGAAGTTGATCTCCAACTCGTCGCCCTTGGAAACGTAGTCTTGGATCGCGGCGAGGCGGCCGGCGGTGATGGCGTCGATCAGGCCGTTCATCTGGTCGGTCGCGAGGCCCATGGTCTTCGCGCGTTCGGTGTCGACTTGCGCCTGGGTCCAGTCGGGGTGGAGCGACTTGAGCCACTCTTCCGAGCGATCGTAGAGGTTCCAGCGGTCGTTGGCGTTGAGGCCATCGGCGCGCAGGACGCGCTGGGCGATGGTGCTGATGTCGCCGTTGCGCAGGTTGATCGAATTGGTGTCGAAGTGCGTGTAGCGGAGGCTGAGTTTGCCGTCGAAAAGCGTCAGCCAGAAGCCGATGTCCTTGGTCTTGCCGGTTTGGTTGGGCAGCGACTTGAGGTTGAGGTCCACGGCGGGGCCTTGGGGGACGAAGCTGTCGGCGGTGTTATAGGTGAGGCTCAGGCCGCCGAGCGCCTCGGCAAGAAAGCGGCTGAAGCCGGTCCCGGTCTCGACCTGATTGCGCACGAAGCGGAAATCCCGGAAGGGACGCAGAACAAACGATGCCGTTTTCGTCGTGCCTTCGGCCGCGCCCCACTCCGGATTCCAGCCGTCGGAGGCGGCGCGATCGAAGTCGAGCAGATCGGGGGTGAGCGTCGCGAACGGCGCGGAGCGGTCGTAGACCTTGTCTTTGCGGACACCGAAGGTGGTGACCAGTTTGCTGCCGAGGAAGAAGCTCTGGATCATCGCGCCATCGGTCTTGATGATGGTTTGCTTGGAGGCGCCGGCCGCGGAGCCGTCGGGGCTGGGGGTCCAGCCGATCGTCAGCGGATCGGCATGGAAACTGCCGGTGTTGCCCCAGTGGAAGGGAACCGTCGCGCCGTTGGGGAAGAAGTTGGGTGCATACTCGACGCCGCCACCGGGCGTATCGCCCACGTAGTAGTATTCATACACGCGCGAGATGTTGTTGCTGGCCTGGTAATTGGTGCCGCTGGCGGTGCGATTGGCGAGCGGCGCGTTCGTGTCGAACTGGCTCTGGAGGTAGGGCTGGTTGTAAGCCGTGGCGGTGCGGCGCCACGCATACTGGCGGCTCTGGCGGTCCTTGTATTCGTAGTATCCGAGAAGCTGATGCGCGCCGAGCCACTTGCTCCAGTTCGCGTTCTCCGAGAAGTCGAAGCGATATGCGAGCTGGGCGCGGTAGGTGTCCCACTGCAGCGGCTTGTCGCGGAGGAAGGGCTCCTTGCTGCGCAGATACGGCCGGCCGTAGTAGGGGTTGGGCGTGCCGTCGAGGTTGCGGATATTGGGGTCGGCGTAGAGTTCGCCGATGACGCCGTTGACGCTCGCAGGGCCGAGGGGCTGGTTCTCGATGCGCTTCGCGTCCTCGCGCATGAAGGTGGCCTGCGCGGCGAGGGTTTGGCGGGGCGTGTTGAGGATGATCTGGTCGAGCTGCGCGAGGTAGGTGTCGACGTCGTCCCAGGCCTTGTTGCCGTTCATGAGGCTGATGCGCTCGTAGTCGTAGATCGACTTGTCGGAGAGCGCGGCGTAGCTCGCGAAGAGCGGCTGGGCGGCGCCGTAGGAATTCACCGGGCCGGTGGCGACGTAGCGGATGTTGTTGTTCACCGCGGTGAGCGGCGTCGTCGGATTGGTGACCGTGGGCGTGCTCCAGTAAGGATCCTCGTCGTCGCGGCCGACGCGGAAGAACGACCGGCCTTCGCTGGGGCTGTTGTTGAAATAGGACGGCAGAGCGTTCGTGATCGGAATTGCGGAGCCGGCCACGAGTTGGTTGCCGCTGGCGGTGTTCTGGCCGTAGGTGACGCCGTTGAGGGTGATCAGGCGGGTGACGGGATCCCAGGACGGTTTGCCGGCGGCGATCCAGCCGCTGATGTTGTCGCGGGGTGTCGTGAAGTTCGGCCGTTGCGCGAGGTTCTTATAGTTGAACCACGAGGCCGAGACGGTGGTGTTTTTGAACGGCTGCGCCTTGAACTGAAGGCTGAGCCGCCGGGCGTCCTCGCCGGAGGGTTTGCGCTGAAACGCGGTGTGTTGATATGCGTAGCTCGCGCGCACCGACAGCTTCTTCGCCCAGAGCATGCGGTTCACGTCGAGCGAGGTGCGCCAGCCGCCTTCGCTGTCGCCGCGCACTTCGGCGCGCGTGAAGTTGCGCGTGAGATTGGCCATCGCGGGCACCTGGTTGACGGTGCCGCCGGCGTTGCCCAGGCCGAAGATGTTGGCGTTGGGACCGCGGCTGACCTCGACCGAGTCGAGCCAGAGCGGATCGATCGGCACGCGGCCGGTCGTCTGGATGTTGTTCAACGCGATGTTCGCGTTGCTCAGGCCGCGCACGCGGTTCGCGTTGTTCGGATCGAGCGAAACATTGTCCGTCACCGCCCCCGTGCGATCGACCTCGAAGGCCGAGTAACTGTGCGTGCCCTCGGTGCTCGCCATGTAGTCGAACACGTCGTTGATATCGAGCATCCCGAAGTCGTTCATCTGCTCCTTGGTCATCACCGTGATGGACTGACCCAGGTCTTCGATCTTCGAGTTCAGGCGCGTGCCCGACATCGCGTTTTGTTGAAAGTAGCCGGTCGCCTCGCCCTTCACCTCGAAGGGCGAAAGGGTCAGGACCTCGTCCTCTCGGGTGGACGCCGGTTCGCTCGGGGCGACTTGGGCGAGCATCACGGTGGAACTGAAAGCGAGGCAGGCTGAGGCGTGCCATCGCGCGAGCCGCAGGCAGGGTCGGGCAGGTTTCATGACGGTTTTGGGTTGGGGGAAAAGACTCGAGCCATGAGGCCTCGAGCCGGACGGCGCCGTTGCCGGCGCGAGGGGGAAACCGCGGGGGAAGCGCGGCGCTGGATTGAAAGCCGCACCGTGGCGCGCGCTTCAATGCGCCTGGTGCGCGCATTGTTGAATCAGGCGTCGAAATCCGGCGCCCGCGCGGAAAGCATCAGAGACGCGGCGGCAGCGTTTCGCCTTCGCGCCATTCGCCGGTCAGCGAAATCTCGTGGCGCAACGCCGGCACGCCGAGCTCGTTGCGGTGCATCAGACCGATCAGCATTTCCACTGCGAGTCCGCCGATCTTCGCGGGCTCGCAGGCGACGCCGGCACAATTCAATTCCGGATGATCGCCGGCGAGATCGACGAGGCCGACGTCGCGCGGCACGGATTTGCCGAGACGTTGCAGCCACGACAGCACCGGCCGTGCGTGCGAAACGAGGAGAGCGTCGGGGCGCTTCGCCGTGAACCAGCGGGCGAACTCGGCTTCGTTGGTCGCGCCGGCGGCACAGATCGGGATGCGATGTGCCGCGGGCAAGCGGAGTTGCGCGCCGACGTAGGCGCTGAGCCAGCGTTCGCCGACGTGCGGACTGTCGTTGGCTTCGGAAAAGACGAAACCGATCCGCCGGTAGCCGCGGGCGACGCATTGCTGCATCGCCCGGGCCGCAGCCTCGAAATGATTCTCCGTGACGTGATGGAGCAGCGGCGCGTGCAGCGTCATGCCGAGTGCGACGCAGGAGAAGTGCTCCCAGTCGAGGTTCAGCTCGTGCTCGCCGGGAGGCAGCCGGCCGACGATGAGGCCGTGGATCCCGCGGTGGCGGAGAATTTCGCAAAAACGCGCCGGCATCATTCCCGGTTCGCGCAACCAGAAGTGTTCGACCCGATAACCGAAATCGCGGGCGCGGCGCTCCGCACCGGGGAAGTAGTCGGGCCGGTCGTGATGTTCGGGACGCCAGCCGTAGCGCGTCGGATAATTCGTCACGTAGGCGAGCGTGACATGTTTCACCGGCTTGCCGCTGCGGCGACTGCGCATCAACGCCGCCACGAGCGGATTCAGCCGGTAGTTCAACTCGCGCGCGATCGCCTGCACGCGGCGGCGGGTATCGGCGGAAATCCGTCGATCGTCGCGCAGGGCCAGCGCCACCGTGGACCGGTGCACGCCGGCGCGCTCAGCGACATCCTGCAGCGTGGCGGAGGAGGGCACGGGCAACGATTACCGCGGTCCAGGCGGCGGTTGCAAACGGGCATCGAGCGCGACGCGACCGCCGGCGGGCACTACGACCGCCGTGTGAAGATCGCCATAGCGCACGCGCGCTTCGCCGCCGTTTTCCGAACGCAATTCCAGGCCGGCGAGGCGACCGTCGCGCCACGAGAAATCGATTTCGAAACCGCCGCGGGCGCGGAGCCCGCGCACCGAGCCGGTGGGCCAGGCGCGGGGCAGCGCGGGCAACAGTTCGATCTCGCCCGTGTGCGTCTGCAGGAGCAGTTCGGCGATGCCGGACGTGCCGCCGAAATTGCCGTCGATCTGAAACGGCGGGTGGGCGTCGAAGAGATTTGGATACGTGCGCTCCGGGCTGAGCAGCGCCTGGAGGATCCGGTGTGCGCGATCTCCGTCGCGGAGTCGGGCCCACAGGTTCAGGCGCCAGGCGATGGCCCAGCCGGTGGAGAGATCGCCGCGCGTCTCGAGCGTGCGCTGGGCGGCGGCCGCGAGAGCGGGCGTCGTGCGCGGGTCGATCTGCTCGCTGGGAAACAAGCCGTAAAGATGCGAGACGTGGCGGTGCTGTTGCTCGGGCGCGATCGCGTCCCAATCCTCGATCCACTCCTGGAGTTGTCCCTGCGCGCCGATCTGGTTCGGCGGGAGCTTGGCGCGGGCGGCGGCGAGTTGCGCGCGGAGGTCGGCGTCGATCCCGAGGATGCTGGAGGCCTCGATGCAGTCGGAGAAAAGGTCACGCAGGATTTGCGCGTCCATCGTGGGACCTTCCGCGAGCGAGACGCCGGGATGGTGGGCGTTTTCGGGCGAGACGGAAGGATTCGTGACGAGCCAGCCGTGGCGCGGTTCCGGGACGAGCGTTTCGAGAAAAAACTCGGCGGAACCCTTCATCAGCGGATAGGCGCGGGCGAGAAATTCGCGGTCGCCACTGTAGCGATAATGTTCCCAGAGATGGCGGCAGAGCCAGGCGCCGCCGGTGGGCCACATGCCCCAGAAGGCGCCGTCGATCGGGCCGGCGGCGCGCCAGAGGTCGGTGTTGTGGTGCGCGACCCAGCCGCGCGAGGCACCGTAATGTTCCTGGGCGAAGCGCCGGCCGGTTTCGCTGAGATCGCGGATCAGGCCGAACAGCGGCTCGGCGCATTCGGCGAGATTCGCGACCTCGGCCGGCCAGTAGTTCATCTCGGTGTTGATGTTGATGGTGTATTTGCTGCCCCAGGGCGGCGTGAGATGATCGTTCCAGATGCCCTGCAGATTGGCTGGTTGCGTGCCGGGGCGGGACGAGCAGATCAGCAGATAGCGGCCGTAGTTGAAATATAAGGACGCCAGCGCGGGATCGGGTTCGGTAACCGCGCGACGAACGCGTTCGTCGGTGGGCTCGGCCGCGAGGGCGGTGGTGCCGAGGTCGAGGGCGACGCGACGATACAGGCGCTGGTGTTCGGCGATGTGACGCTGGCGCAGCGCCTCGTAGGTTTGGCCGGCGACGGCGGCCAGGGTGGCGGCGTTGAGCGCGGACGGGTCGCCGCCGACGTCGTCGTAGCGGCGGAAGCTCGTCGCGGCGGCGACGACGATGGTGGCGGAGTGGGCGCCGCGCACATGGATGTGCTGGCCGTCGGAGGTGACGCTTCCGCCCTCGGTGGTCACGCGCGTGCGCACCTCGAACTTGAGCTGGCCGGGGATGTTTTCGGCGGAGCTGTTGGTGCCGCGGAGGACCAGGTCGCTGTTTTCCGCGGTCGAGGTGCGGGCGTCCTGGGGCGATTGCAGCGCGAGCGTGAACGAGAGCGAGCCGCCCCATTCGGGCCGCGGCGGGTTGCGTTCGGTGGTGAGGCGGATGATCAGCGCCTGGTCGACCGGGCTGATGAAGGCTTCGCGGACGTGGCGGACGCCGCCGATGACGAATTCGGTGCGGGCGATGGCGGTGTCGAGATCGAGCTCGCGGCGGTAATCGGTGCAGGACTCGGAGCCGGGGAAGGTGAGGATGAGGTCTCCGGTTGTCTGATACGGCATTTGCCGCATGGGGCGGGACATGAATTTTTCCTGCACGAGCGCCTGGGCGGCGGCGTAGTCGCCGGCGTTCACGAGTCGCCGGATCTCGGGCAGCGCGGCGCGGGCGTCGGGGTGGGCGGGATTGTAGGGACCGCCGGCCCAGAGGGTGTCCTCGTTGAGCTGGAAGCGTTCGGTCTGCGGGCCGCCGAAGACCATCGCGCCGAGGCGGCCGTTGCCGAGCGGGAGTGCTTCGACCCACTGAGCGGCGGGCTGGCGATACCAGAGGACGTGGGTGGCGGGGTCGCCGGCGCGAGCGAACGACAGCGGCAGGGCGAGAGACAGGACTGCCAGCAGACCGCACTGACGGAGAACGGAACGTCGGAGGAGGGGCATGGGGCTGAAGAGATCGGTGGGTATGGCCGCACGGCCGGGCGCTGCGCGGGGGATTTCGACTCAACGCGCCGGGGGAAAATGTGAAAGAAAAAAGCCGCCCGGAAACCGGGCGGCTTTGAGAAGAGATCCGTGCGGGACGGGCGTCGTTTTTAGAACGAGCCCTTCAAGCCGACGGTGATCTGCACGCCGAACTCTTCGCGCTGATACTGCGAGGCGTAGCCGGGCGTGTTCGCGTTTTCGCGCAGGAGATCCTGCGGCTCGTCGAACAGATTCCGCGCGTTGGCGAAGAGCGCCAGGTTGCGGTTGATCCGGTATTCGGCGTTCACGTCGACGGTGACGCGCGAGTCGAAGTATTGGTAGAAGCCGGCGGCGGCACCACCGAACGCTCCACCGGTCTGCGCGCCCTGCGCCTGTTTGCCGCGGTAGTTCACGTTGAGGCGGAGGGTGACCTTCTTGTCGCGATAGGTGATGCCGGTGTTGCCGGCCTTGTCGATGAAGCCGTTGAAGTCGGCCGGCGTGCCGCCGTCGAGATCGAGCTTCGTCGCGTTGAAGAAGAACTCCAGCTTGTCGCCGATGCCGGGGATGAACCGGAGCGGCTGGCGGAAGTTGATTTCGCCGCCGAGGATCTTTGCCTTCGTGGTCAGGTTGCGCTGGGTCTGCAGCGCGTAGCCGACGTATTCGCTGCCGAGGCCGAGGAAATCGAGATCGGCCTGGGTGGCGGTGCTGGCGACGCTGCTGAAGAAGTTGTCGATGTCCTTGCCGAACACGCCCACGGCGAAGAGGCCACCGTTGGGGAAGTAGTATTCGGCGGAGAGATCCCAGCCCTTCGCTTCCCACGGCTTCAACGCCGTGTTGTTGTAGATGATCGTGTGCGGATCGATGTTGCCGATGCCGTCATTGATCTGGAGATCCGTGTCGTTGATGCGGACCAGCGGCAGGATGTTGCCGAAGTCCGGACGGCCGACGGTGAACGCATAGGCGGCGCGGAGCACGATGTCCTTCGTCGCGTTGAAGTTCACGTGCACGCTCGGGTAGAAGTCATCGTAGGACTGGTCGACGGAGAGGCCGCGTTCGCGCCAGTTGGCGGCTACGTTGGCGAGCGTCGCGCCCGGCGTGGGCGTGAGCGGGCCGCGGCCGTCGTCCTCGGTCTTCTCGTAGCGGACGCCGGCGAGGACGGAGAGACGGTCGTCGATGAACTTCGCCTCACCCATGATGTAGGCCGAGGTGATCGTCTCTTCGAGGAGCTGGGAGTTCTGGATCCGGAAGCGCTCCGTCGCGAGCTGCTGGGCGGTGGTTTGCTGGAAGTAGCCCGGGTTGCTCTTGAACAGGTCGCCGAGGAGGAAGGGATCGATCCACTGAATCGTGGGCAGGCCCCAGTGCGGGTCCGGCGCGTAACGCGAGTCGCCATAGAGCGCGGCGTTGTCGTCGGCCGTGTTGGCGATGCCGTCCGGCCCGACGAAGTTCCACGTGCTGGAGCGGCGGGTGATGTCGCGCTTCTGTTTCGACTGGTCGACGCCAGCGCGGAGCGTGAACGGCACGGCGGCCTTGAAGTCCTTCGCGACGTTCATGTGGCCGGTGGTGAACTCGTCCTTCGCATCGAGCGGCGTGGAAGTCACGGTCGTGAGGCGATAGTTGATGAGTTGGGACCAGTTCAACTGCTGGCCGGCGGCGTTGAGGGCGCGAATGACGTTCGGGCGCTCGACGGTGTAGTCGGCGAACTGCACGCTGGAAACGCCCTGCATGCTGGCGTTGGCGCCGTTGAAGTGGCCACGCTCGATGTCGCGATACCACGTGCGGGACGCGGCGTAGGAGAGGCCGGCGTCGAAGTCCCAGTCGGTGCCGTTGTAGCGGTATTTCGCCATGAAGGCACCGGTGGCGCCGAGCTTGTCGCGGAACGAGGAGCCACGGTTGACGGAGCCGCGGCCGGTGGCGCCGTTGGTGAAGTCGGAGCCCCAGCTCAGCGGGCTGCCGGAAGCCGGCGAGGGCACGGCGTTGGTGCCGACGTTCCAGGTGATGTTACGATTGCCGAAGAAGGATTTGTAGTAATTCGCCTGATACCCGATCCACATCGCGGAGCGGGGCGAGATGCGCCAGTCGGCCTTGAAGCTGACCGAGTCGCGGAACGAGTTCTTCGGCCCATCCTGCATGACGTAGGACATCAGGTAGGGATTGGTCTCGGTGGCGCCGGCTTGGGCGAAGTTCCAGTTCTTCTGCGAGCGGTGCTGCTCGTTGAACTGATTCGAGGTGAGGCCGGTGATGACGAAGCCTAGATTGTCGTTGATCGGCAGGGTGTAGTCGAAGTCGAAGCCGGGAAGAACCTTGTAGGTTTCCTTGCGGCCGGGGCCGGGCGTCTTCGAGAAGAAGTCGAGGTCCTCGTCGTTCATGTTGAACGAAAGGCGGTAGTTGAACTGCGCGCCTTTGCGTTCGAACGCGTTTTTGCCGATCAGGTTCACCGCGCCGCCGAGCGCCGAAGCGGGCATGGCGGGCGTGGGCACCTTGGTGACTTCGACGCGGGACGCGTTGTTGATCGAGACCTGCTCGAACTCGAACGCGCGGTTGCCGGCGCCGGACGAGGCGCTGGCCATGCGGAAGCCGTCGACCATGACCGACGTGAAGCCGGGACCGAAGCCGCGCACGGATACCGTGCGGACGTCGGCGGCGACGTAGTCGACCGTGATGCCGGGGAGGAACTTCAGGAACTCGCCGACGTTGCCCTCGGCGACGTCGCCGAACGCATCCGTCTCGATGACGTTTTTGATGTTGGGCGAGAAGCGCTGTTCGTTGACCGCGATGGAGGCGACGTTGGTGTCGCGGGCTCCGGCGACGGTGAACGTTTCCAGCACGACGGGACCCGTGTCGCTGCCGAACTGGAGGTCCTGCGTCACCGACTGGCCGGCGACGACGGTGGCGGCGGCGGTCTGGCGACCGAGACCGCTGTAGAAGGCCTCCACGTTCACCTCGCCGGCGGGCACGTTGTCGAAGTGGTATTCGCCGTATTCGTTGGTGCGCGTGGTGCGGTTGGTGCCGGCGATCGTGACCTGGGCGTTGTTGAGGTAACGGCCGGTGCTCGCATCGAGCACGCGACCGGCGATCGTGCCGGTCGCGGCGGGCTGCGCCTCGGCGGAGGCGAGCACCGACAGGCCGGTGATCAGGGCGATGAACAGACGGAACTGCGATAACCAGCGGGTCCAGGCGAGACGCCGCGGGAATCGAACAGGGACAGGTAGCCTATGGCTGTTGTATGGTATCATGTTTGGTGACAGGGCTTGGGACTGACCGCCGCCACCTTCCCGAATCTCAAACCGCCCTGCGCCACTGCCGGGTCGACCTCCGGCTGCACTATGAAAGCAGCAGCTCGGAACGGACGACAAAGTCAGAGGCAGGAGGGGACTTGGGGTATTTGGGGCGATGGCGGTGGAACGCCTTTTACTCGGCGCTCCAAAGGGGGAGCTGAAGGGGAATCGAACCCCTGAGCGACCTCAAGGGGGTGTTTAGGCACATCGTTGACCAAAACGGCGCCGCGCGGTGCGCGGACGACGACGTGTAGTGGCCCGATGGTTACGTGGCCGGCGGCGGCGCGTCGGTGCGCCAGGGCAGCATGCAGTTCTCCCGCCACTCGCCGGTGAGCAGGATCTCGTGCTGCACGGCAGGAACGCCGGTTTCATTGCGGTGCATGAGGCCGACGAGCATCTCGACCGCGAGGCCGCCGATCTTGGCGGGATCGTAGTAGATGCCGGTGCATTCCATCTCGCGCCGCTGCTCGAGGGCCACCACGCCCACGTCGCGCGGCACGGTGCGATCGAGATTCGCGAGCCACTGCAGCAGAAGTTTCGGATTGTTGACCAGCAGGGCATCGGGTCGGTGGCGGGCAAACCACTGCCGGAACACGCCTTCGGTGGTGGGGTTGCCCGGGCAGACCGGCAGTCGGTCCTGGGGCGGAAATTGGAGTTGCTGCGCCATGTAGGCGCCGAGCCAGCGGTGGCCGACGCGCGGGCTGTCGTTCACATCGGAAAACAGCACGCCGATCCGGCGATAACCGCGCTCGCGACAGCGCTCCATCGCCTGCCACACGGTGTCGAAATGATTCTCCGTCACGTGGTGGAGCACCGGCGAACGCAGGGTCATGCCGAGCGCCACGCAGGAAAAGCGCTGCCACTCGAGATCGAGCGAGTGCTGGCCCGGGGGGAGGCGGCCGATGATGAGGCCGTTGATGCTGCGCGCCGACAGCATGTCGCAGAAGCGCCGCGGTGTCATGCCCGGCTCCGCGAGCCAGAAATGCTCGAGCTTGTAGCCGAAATCCTGGGCGCGTTGCGCGGCGCCGGGAAAGAAGTCCGGCCGGTCGTGATGTTCCGGCCGCCAGCCGTAGCGCGTGGGATAATTCGTGACGTAGGCGAGCGCCGCGTGCTTCACCGGCTTGCCCGAACGCCGCGACTGCATCAACGCGGACACCAGCGGGTTGATCCGATACCCGAGCCGCTGCGCGATGGCTTTGACGCGGCTGCGGGTTTCGGGAGGGATGCGAGGGTGGTCGCGAAGCGAAAGCGAAACCGTGGTGCGGTGCACTCCGGCGGCGCGTGCGACGTCTTCGAGCGTTGCCTTGGCCTGCACGCACGCCAGACACGCGAACGGCCCGGGGCAGTCGAGCAAAATGTGCTCGGACCCGCCGTCGGGCGATTCACCGGCGAAAAAACCGTTCTATTTCACTCGTCAGCGCCTTCGTTCGCTTCGCGCAACGCGGGTGCGAGAGCGGGCACCGCGCGCCGCAGTTCGTCGGCCACCAGCCGCGCGAACACCAGACTGCCGGCGCCGTCCAGGTGCGTCGTGTCGCTGGTGCCGTCCGCTTTCTTCGGATCCAGCTTTACGACTTTCTCCGGGCCCCAAGCTTCGCACAACGCGACGCTGCGTGCGTGCAGATCGAGCACGGGCACGTGCTTTTCGCGGGCGACCCGCTTGGTCGCTTCGACATACGGCGTGAGCGTCGAGACGATCCGGCCGGCGGCGTCGAAATTGCGCCGTGTCAGCGAGGTGATCAGCACCGGCTGGGCGCCGAGCGCCCGCACGTCGTCGACATAACGCCCCAGGTTTTCCGCGAACGTCGTGTCCGGGACGGTTTCGCGTTCCGGGCCTTTCCCCGGCTGGTCGTTGTGACCGAATTGAATCAGGTAATAATCGCCGTGCGCCGCGAGCGCGGTCTGCCAGTGGCCCTCGTCGCGATAACTCTTCGAGCTGCGACCGCTGCGGGCGACGTTCGTGACGGTCACGCCGTCCTTCACCCACTGGCGAAAGCCCGCGCCCCAACCGGAATTGTCCGTCACCGTGGAGTCGCCGACGAGCACGAGATGCGGCTTCATGTCGGCGGCTTCGCGGGAGACGAATTCGCCCAGGACCGCGGCCGGCGTGAGCGCGGCGGCTTCGGCGGCGGTGAGGGTTTTGGCCCAGCGCACGCGCGTGGTGGGCGACGCGCCCGGGCCGGTGCTGCCGTATTCGGCGTAAAACGTCGTTTGCTCAGCCTGCGGCTTGTTCCAGTTGTGCCAGCCTTCGGGCCGCACGACCTCGCTCATTTCGGTGCGGAGAAACAGCGTTTTCGCGAAATCGCGCCAGGGCCGGCCGAGATAGGTTTTCGCTTCCGGTGCGCCGGTGATCGTGCAGTCGGCGAACACGAAACCATGCGGCTGTTCCTTCGGCGTGGCGGCGGCGGTGATGTAGCCGTTGCCCACGCAATGGATGTGGCAGCGTTCGAAATACGCGGTCGCGCCTCCGAAGATGAAATCGACGTGTCCCTCGATCCGGCAGTCGACGAAGTAATGCCGGCCGCGATTCAGCAGAATCGTGTCCTGCCAGCCGAGAAAACGGCAGTGCCGAAACACGAGGCGGTCGCCATCGGCGCGCAGCGCGAGCGCCTGGCCGACGGGGCCGGCGGAGTTCGCGAGCGTGAGGTTTTCCCAGATCATGCCGTCGCCGTCGATCTGCACGGTCGGCGTGCGAAAGGTGCCGATCGGTTTCCCGTCGGGGCCGGGCAGATTCGCGTTGAGGTCGAAGGTGACGATCGTCGTCGCCGCGTCCTCGCCGCGCACGAGCATGTGACCGCGTTCGCGCTGGACGTAGATGCGTTCGCGATACGTGCCGGGTTTGACGAAGATCACCCAGCGCGGGCCGGCGGGATCGGTCTGCATCGGCGCGGCGCTGATCGCTTCCTGCAGCGACGTGTAATCGCCGGAGCCGTCGGCGGCGACGATCGCGTCGGGTTTGGATGCAGCCGCGAGCGGGGCGACAAACGCAGCGAAGCAAAACACGAACGACAGGATGGATTTCATGGCGGGAAATCGGACGACGGGGGCGGTCGCAGCAAACGGGAAACCGGGCGCAAGCTGACGCGTTCGCGCGGCCGGGACGATGGAGGAATTGCGCGCATCGTTGAGTTTTTCTCCTCAAAAAAAACGCCCGGCTCACGAGTGTGAGCCGGGCGTCGGATAAAAAAGGCGCGGGCGCCGATCAAGCTTCCAGATCGATCTGCTTAAACTTCGGCACGAGCAGGTGCATGAGGATCCAGGCCACGAGGTAGGCCGAGCCGCAAATCATGAAGAGCAGCGCGTAGCCGAGCTCCGTCTTGCCGATGGCCGCGAAATGCGCGAGCAGCTCGCCGGCGACCCGGGCGATCAGCACGCCGCCGATCGCGCCGGCCATGCCGCCGATGCCGGTCACGGAGGCGACCGCGCGTTTCGGGAACATGTCGGAAACGGTGGTGAAGATGTTGGCCGACCACGCCTGGTGCGCGGAGCAGGCGATCGCGATCGCGGCGACGGCGAGCCAGGTGTTGATCGCGCCGAGCTTCGACGCGAGGAGGACCGTGAGCGGCAGCAGCGCAAAGATGAACATCGCGGTCTTGCGCGCCTTGTTGGCGTCCATGCCGCCGTTCATGAAGCGCTTCGGCAGCCAGCCGCCGAAGATCGAGCCGCCGGTCGCGATCGTGTAGATGATGGCGACGGCGAACGTCCAGCTGATGACGCCGGGAATGGTCGACGGATCGCCGGCGAAATCCGGATTTGCGGCCTTGTAGGAGGCGATCTTGCGATCGTTTTCGCCGGTGAGGAACGACGGCAGCCAGAAGAGGAAGAACCACCAGATGCCGTCGGTCATGAACTTGCCGACGACGAACGCCCAGGTCTGGCGGAACGTCAGCAGGCGGAACCAGGAGACGCGCGACTTGACCTCCTCGCCGTTGGCGGTGACCTGCTCGTCCTTGTCGCTGTGGATGAACTCGTATTCGCCCTGCGTGAGGTGGCCTTTCTTCAGCTTTTCCGCCGGGGTGCCATACATCGTATACCAGAAGAACAGCCAGACGAGGCCGACCGCGCCGGTGAGAATGAACGCCCACTCCCAACCCCACGCCGCGGCGATCTGCGGGACGCAGAGCGGGGCGACGATCGCGCCGACGTTGGCGCCGGAATTATAAAGACCGGTTGCGAAAGCGCGCTCCTTCTTCGGAAACCATTCGGCAATGGTTTTGTTGGCGGCGGGGAAGTTGCCCGATTCGGCCAGGCCGAGCGCGGCGCGCCAGAAACCGAAGCTCCAGGTGTGATGGCCAAACGCGTGACCGATCGCGGCGATGCTCCAGCCGATGAGCGAATACGCGTAGCCGGACTTCGTCCCGAGCCAGTCGATCAACCGGCCGGCGAGCACCATGCCGAGCGCGTAGGCGAAGGTGAAGCAGATGACGACCGTCGAGTAGTTCAGCTCCTGCGCGGCCGGATCGTCGCCGAACACGCCTTGCTCCGCGAGCACGGGCTTGAGCAGGCCGAGCACGTTGCGATCGAGGTAGTTGATCGTCGTCGCGAAGAAGACGAGGGCGCAGATCGTCCAGCGGTAGCGGCCGATCTGTTCGTTGGTTTGGGCGAACTTGCTCATGAGTTGGGGTTGGAGGTGGAGGATCGGGTTGAGCGTCGGACGGGGTCGGTCAGATCCCGCGCTGGGAAGATCGCGGCGCCCGGGGGCGCGCGGCGGGACCGGCAGAAACCGCCCGACAATTCAATCGGGGGCGAGCTATTTCGTGGCGGGAACGGAGTTGAGGCTGCGCGCGCCCTTGGCGGGCGTGATCGTGACGTTCTGCAACGTGATCGTGCCGGCGTGCTGCACGACCTCGGTTTCGGTCACATTGTTGAAGGTGGAATTGCGGATGCGGATGTTTTCGATCACGGCGCCATCGAAGCCGCGGATGAACATGACCCGCGGGCTCGCGGAGCTGGAGATATTTTCCATGAGAACGTTGCGAACGACCGGCTTGAACGCCCCGCGCGCACCTTCCTCGTAGAGCAAATCGATCGTCAACACGGCCTCGCCGACGCGGCCGATCTTCACGTTGCGCATGAAAACATTCTCGAGCACGCCGCCGCGCACGGCGTTGTTCTTGAACCGCAGGCCGCGATCCAGGTCGGGGCTGTCCATCTCGCAGTTTTCGACGAAGACGTTGCGGATGCCGCCGGTGCACTCGCTGCCGAGCACGACGCCGCCATGGCCGTCCTTCATCACGCAATTGCGGATGACCACGTTCTCCGTCGGGACGTTGACGCGGCGGCCGTCGCCGTTGCGGCCCGATTTGATCGCGATGCAGTCGTCGCCGGTGTCGAACACGCAGTCCTCGATCAGCACGTCGCGCGAGGATTCGGGATCGCAGCCGTCGTTGTTGCCACCGTGCGAGTTCACGGTCACGCCGCGCACGGTGACGTTCTGGGAGAGCACTGGATGCACGATCCACATCGGCGAGCGAAGAACCGTCACGCCCTCGATGAGGACGTTTTTGCAGCGATACGGCTGGATGAAATTCGGGCGCAGATAATGTCCGTCGCCGAAAACGCGCTCGGAAACGGGCGTGTTGGCTTCGGCCAACTGGATCAGCCGGTCGCGCGCGGCTTTTTGTTTCTGCGGCTTGTCGCCCTTGCGATTCCAACTCCACCAGTTTTCCAGCGACGCCTGGCCGTCGAGCGTGCCCTTGCCGGTGACCGCGATGTTTTCCTGTTCGAACGCGTAGATGAGCGGCGAGTAGTTCATCAGTTCCACGCCTTCCCACCGCGTGAACACGATCGGGTAGTCGGCGGGATTCGTGGAAAACTTCAGCGTCGCGCCTTCGCTGACGTGGAGGTTGACGTTGCTCTTCAGATGAATCGCGCCGGTGAACCATTCGCCCCGCGGAACGACGACGCGGCCGCCGCCGGCCTGATGGCAGGCGTCGATCGCCGCGCGAATCGCGGCGGAGCTATCGGCGCCGGCCTTCGCGCCGAAATCCGTGATCGGAAAATCGCGATCCGGAAACGTCGGCGCCTGGATGCGCGCGAGGACTTTTTCGTAATCCACCCAGCCGCGCACGGTGAACGGCGCTTCGTCGGTCGAGAGCAACTGTTGCAGCTCGATGCCGGCCATGATGAACGGGCCGACGCCCTTCAGGTCGTTGTCGATGATCGGCTCGCTGATGTAGTAATCGAACGAACCGTCGCGCGGACGGCCTTTCGACGTCGTGTAGCCGAGACCCGCGACTTCACAGCAGCGCGTGAGGCTGATGCGGTCGGTGCCGTCGGGCCGAATGAATTCGCGGATCAAGCCCTCGTAGCCGCGACGCAGCGCGGGGAGATATTTTTCGCGCGAGAGGTAGCCGCGGTTGATGCCCTTCGCGAGCGTGTAGACGAACATGCTCGTGCTCGTCGCCTCGAGGTAATTGCCCTGGCGATCCGGCTGATCCATCACCTGCCACCAGACGCCGGTTTTGCGATCCTGCCAGCGCACGATGCCGTCGGCAACGCGGCGGAGGATCTCGTTGATGTGTTCGACCTCGGGATGCGTCGGCGGGAAGAAATCGAGGCAGTCGACCAGCGCCATCGCATACCAGCCTTCGGCGCGGCCCCAGAAGTTCGGCGAGGTGCCGGTCTTCTTGTCGGCCCAATCCTGCGCGCGCTTCTCGTCCCACGCGTGATAATGCAGCCCCGTCTTCGGATCGTAGGCGTGCTGATCCATCAGGATGATCTGCCGCGCGACGTCGTCGAAGAGCGCCGGTTCTTCGAAAACCTGCGCGTAATGCGCGAGGAAGGGCGAGGCCATGAACAGGCCGTCGAGCCACATCTGATACGGATAACGCAGCTTGTGCCAGAAACCGCCGTCGCTCGTGCGCGGGTGCTTCTGCATCTGCTCGCGCAAGGTCTCGATCGCGGTGCGGTATTTCGCGTCGTGCCGGCCGTTTTCCCAGAGGTAAAGGAGGACCTTGCCGGGCGGGATCAGGTCGACGTTGTAGTCCTCCATCTTGTAGGTCGCGATCGTGCCGTCGGGCTGGACGAACGACGTCGCAGTCTGCGCGCCGTAGTCGGCGTAGCTCTTGTCGCCCGTCGCTTCGGTCAGCTTCAGGAGCGAGAGGCCGAAGAGCGACGTCGTGTAATTCCAGTTCGCGCGCGCCCGGCTGCCGCCGTGGAACATCGTGTCGCCCTTGCGGGCCATTTCGGATTTCGCGAGTCGCTCGGACCATTCGAGCGGCGTCGCGCCGCCAAACTGCGGGACGCGGGCCGGCTCGGCGGCGCGCAGCGCGCCGAACGAGAGGACCGACAGGACAAACGACAACAATACAGTAACCTTGGGCATCGTCATGGGATCAGGGTAGGGGTGGGCGACCAGGGGGCCGCAGGAAACACGTGGGGACGGGTGCGTCAACCTGCGGGCGCGCGAATCCGCTGTCGACGGATCCGCTGCTCGCATCGTTGCGCGCATGAGAGGTTCAGCGCACGAGCGTCGCCGCCATCAGACCGACGACGACCTCGTTGGCGAGCGTGCGGACCGTGAGCGATTGCAACGGCTTCGTTGGATCCAACGGCAACGCGAGCACCGTCGCCGCGCCGCCAGGAACCGTGCGTCCGCGACCTTTGAACGCCGTGGCGTCGAGCTCACGGATCGCGCCGGTTTTCAAATCGACGCGCGTCGGCAACGGACCGGGCACGCGGAACTGGAAATCGTCGATGAAGAAATCCTCTTCGATCGGCCACCACGTCGTGGGATTTTCCAACGCGAGCCGCTGCGTCGAACCGTCGGCGTAGGTGACGACGATCTCGCCGTTTTCGAACCGGCTCTGCATGTGATTCGTCGACCCGGCCATCAACAACACCACACCGCGCGCGCGGCCGGTGAGCGGGAGCGTCACGTCATCGGGATAGTTGTCCCAAAGCGACGTGAACGCGATGTTGCGCGCGTCGGATTCGCCCGGCGTGGCGAGCGGCACGCCGCTCGGCAGCACGAGGCGGCCGCCCTGACGCGCGGCGACCGCGCGCAAGCCGGAGTCGTCGATCTCGGCGGTGTCGTTGACGCCGCCCGCCCAGCCGCCGATGCCTTGTTTCGGAATCGCGAGCGAAACGAACGGCGAGCGCGGCGCACGATACTCGTTGCGAAAAATCTGCGTGACGCGGTCGTTGAACACCTTGGTGAGATCGACCGGTTCGAAACGCGCGTCCGCCGGCATGGCGAACGTCGGCAAAAGCGTGGCCGGCAGCGGCGCCGCGGGCGCGGGCGGTTGCAGCCAGCGCATTTGTCCCTGTGCGCGCGGCGTGAAGTCGTCGGTCGTCGGTTGCTCGTTCGCCGCGATCCGTTCGCCGCCCCAAGTGATCAAAATTTCGTGCCGTCCGCCGGCGGGACTCGTGAGCACAATCTGCGGCTCGCCGACCGAATCCTCGACGACCTGCCAGGAGGCGGAGTCGCCGTTGATCGCGAACGACGCCACGCGATCGCGGGGCGCGACGAGCTTCATGCGCAGGCGAAGTTGTTGCCCGAAACGTTGCGTGATCACGTAATGATCGGTGTCGCCATCGCGCGTGAACCGCAGCGAGACGTTCGGATGCCGCAGGTTCGCGTGCGTCCACTCTGCGGGAAATCCAGGCGTCACGCGCAACTCGCCTGCGAGCAGGTCGGGCTCGATGCCGAACAAACCTTCGACCACGGTCCGCGACAACACGCCCGAGCCGTCCGCGAAATCGCGCTGCGACTCGCGGCGGTAAACGTCGAGATATGACATCGAGCCGACGTTGCCGGGCGAGATACCCATATACATCGCGGCCAGCAGCGCGCCTTTCGTCATCGTCCACGCCTCGCGCGGGCGTCCCGCCTGCCAAAAGCCGAGCGCGGTGTGCGCAATCTCGGACATCACGACGTTGTTGATCGACCAGCGGTAAGGCATCCACGTCGTCGTTCCGGGGACGCTGAGGCCGGCGGGCACGCCGGGGCCGCGCACGGGCAGGTGCGGCAGCTCGGTTTCGACCTGCTGTGTCAGCTGCCACGCTTCGCGCGTCGTGGGCAGTTGCGCGTCCATCGCATGGTAAAACGTCCACAATCCCGCGTGCGGGTGCGTGCGTTGCGCGCCGAGGAGATCCTTGAATTCCGCGAGGCCGCCGCGTCCGGGCCGCCAAAGCAGTTCGCGCATCCCGCGCGCGATGAGTTCCGCTTCGCGTTCGAAGGGCGTCGGATCCTCGCCGATCAGCCGCGCCAGGCGCGCGGCCTGCGCGTGATGGAAATAATTATACGCCGTCGCGTGCGCCGCGCCGCCGCCGTGATATTGCAGTTCGTCGCTCGCCCAGATCGCCGCGTAGGCTTCGTAGAGCGGGAGTTTTTCGGGACCGAACTCGCGCCGGAACAGCCGCCGCTCCCACGCGAGGTGACGCTCGATCGTCGGCCACATCTCGCGCGCGAAGGCGAGATCGCCGGTCCACTGCAAATGGCGGAACAGCGCGTCCATGTAGACGAGGTTCATGTCGTAGTGCGAATTCGACAGGTCGCCGTTGCTGTGCAGGCCGGTTTCGTTGCGCGCGAGATTCGCGTTTTCGTCGGCGGGCGGAAGCTTCGCCGGAATCGGCGAGGTGTTTTGCCGACCCGCCCAATAACGGAAATGGCTGCGCGCGCGTTCGTGCCAGCCGAGGGCGTCGAGCGAATACGGTCCGCGCCAGCCGAGGAGTTTTGTGCGCCACGCGATCGCGCCGTGCATGATCGCCTGCTGCGGGGCGTCCCACGCGGCATCGGCGGCGACGTTCAGCGCGCCCACGGCCGCATCGAAAAACGGATCCGGCGTCTCGACGCTCACGCGCTGCCGCAGTTCGCGGAAATGCCGCTCCGCCGCGCGAAACCGCGCCGGCAATTCGCCCCGCGCAAAGACCGGCGCAAGCTGGGGAGCACCGGGCGCCGAGGGGCTGCCAGCTTCGGTGCGCGAGGCGGTGACTTCACGATAGGTGGCGAGATCCTCGGTCGTGCGATCGGCAGAGGCCGCGAGGCGCTGCAACGAAAGATAAACCTCTTCGCCGACCGACAGAGCCGCGCGGCCGACGAGAACGGGATGCTTCGGCGCTGCGGCGCCGGCGGGCGCCGGGGCGAACAACGTCGCGGGATCGTTCCAGGCCGCCGCATCGGCGACCGAAAGTTTCGCCTCGCGCGGAACAACACCGGCGATCGTCGCCGGTTTGGCGCTCAGCGTGAAACCCTCGCCGCCGATCGCGATCGCGTTGCCCGCGCAAAACTCGGGCCGAAGCTGAAACCACTCGCTGATCGGCACGTTTTCCGTGCCGATGTCGCCGTCGCGCTTGCCGCGCTGGCCATTCACGCCGCCGTAAGCCCAGACGAGCTCGATGGCGCGATGCGCGTTCTGCCCCGCGAGTGCGGCGCGGACGATCAAGCCTTCCGTTTCGGCATACGCGATCGCCGCGAGTTGCAGCGTGGCTCCGTCGCCGAGCAGCGGATCCTGAATCTCGTAGAGCATCTGACCGGGCCGGTAGCGCGCCACGATGCGGGCGGCGTCATGCAGCCATTTCGTCGTCGCGCCGGCGCGCAGGCCGAGCCGGAGATTGCCGCCACGGCCCGGCAGATAGAGGACGAATTCGGGACGATCGCCGGCGTCGACGCGAAACGCGGTGTTGCCGCCGTAAAGCGGGCGGTTGAACACGCCGTCGCCGTTTTCGATCACGAAATCGGCGCCGTCGGGATGATAACGCAGCGGCCGTTCGAGGTGGTCGGTGAGATTCGGCGCGAGGTGGCCGGCGCCGAACGCCTCGGTCGCGGCGTGCGTTGTCGGCAGGAACACCACGGCAGCGAGCAGCGGAAGAGCGAAGGAGCGGCGGGCGACAGCAGGCATGATAAGACGAAAGACTGGGGCAAATCGCGTCGGAACGCGGGACAGGTCTGACAGATGAAGGGGGAGAGTCGGACGGTGGCGATCCGACCTGACGAGGATGCAGCGAGTTCGTTGCGCGCGTCAGAACCCTTCCGGCTCAGACCGTCCGAACATCGGGGCCTCGCGGCACGGGAGGGCGCGCGTAGCTGTCACGACGCCGATGCGGGCGGCTCGATTCCCCGCGGACCCCTTGCCCTATTATGACGATGCTTCCGATTTTTCGTTTTTGGCATGTGTTGAGCGTGGGTGTGCTGGCGTCGTGGCTCGTCGCGTCGTCCGCGGCGGCTGCGATCGATCGCGAGGCACTCGTGAAGCGTCACAACGTGCGCGTCGACCGGATCAATCCCGAGAGCCCGCTGAGCGTGGGCAACGGCGATTTCGCGTTCACGGTCGACGTGACCGGGCTGCAGTCGTTCGGAGAACGGTATCACGAGCACGGCATTCCGCTCGAGACGCTGAGCACGTGGGCGTGGCACAAGTTTCCCAACACGGAAAACGTGAAGATCGAGGACGCGATGAAGCCCTACAACTTTCACGGGCGCACGATTCACTACGCGGGCCTGCAACACTCGCCGGCGGGAAAATATTTTCGCGAAAATCCGCACCCGATTCCGCTCGGCCAGATCAGTTTCGTCTACGAGGGGCGTCCGCTCGCACCGGAGGATCTCGGCGGCATCGACCAGACGCTGGATTTGTGGACTGGCGTCGTGCACAGCCGCTTCACGCTCGCGGGCCAGCCGGTGCGCGTCGAGACCGTGGCGCACGATACGTTGAGCGTGGCGTCGGTGCGGATCGCGTCGCCGCTGCTCGCGAACGGAGCGCTGCAGGTGCGGCTGCGTTTTCCGTATTCGCACGAGTCGGGCACGCGCAACAAGCCGCCGCTCGCGTGGAGCCCGGAGCGGCATCGCACGACGGTGCGGCGCGACACGCCGCGTTACCGCCAGCTCGAACGCTCGCTCGACGAGAGCCGCTATTTCGCGAACGTGCGCACCGCGGCGGACACGACGCTGCGCGAAGCGGCGCCGCATGATTTCCGGCTCGCGACGACCGCGGGCGCCAACGAACTGGCGCTCACGGTGGGTTTCGCGGCCGAGGGGGAGCGCACGGAATGGCCGACGTTTGCCGAGACACGCGACGCCAGCGCGCGCGGTTGGAAGGATTATTGGACGAAAGGCGCGGCGCTCGATCTCGCGGGCAGCAAGGATCCGCGCGCGGCGGAACTCGAACGCCGCGTGGTGCTCTCGCAGTATCTCGTGCGCGTGAACTACGCCGGGAGTTTCCCGCCGTCGGAAGATGGGCTGACGAACATCACCTGGTTCGGAAAGCACAACACCGAGATGTATTTCTGGCACGCGGCGCAATTCTACGCGTGGGGTCATCCGGAGCTGATCGAGAAAGGACTCGTGTGGTATCAGCAGATTCTGCCGCTCGCGAAAGCCGACGCCGCGGAGCAGGGCTTCGACGGCGCGCGCTGGCCGAAGATGGCCGGGATCGACGGCCGGCCTTCGCCCGGCTCGATCAATCCTTTCATCATCTGGAACCAGCCGAACCCGATCGCGCTGTGTGAACTCGTTTACCGCGCGCGACCCGAGCGCGCGGCGCTGGAGAAATATCGCGACATCGTGTTCGAGTCGGCGAAGTGGCTGGCGTCGTTTGCGCAGCTCGATCCGAAAACCAACCGCTACGTGCTCGGCCCGCCGATCAAGAACGTGAGTGAGAAGGCCGGCGAA
Source organism: Opitutus sp. sgz309028 (assembly GCF_059821195.1). NCBI lineage: Bacteria > Pseudomonadati > Verrucomicrobiota > Opitutia > Opitutales > Opitutaceae > Opitutus > Opitutus sp. sgz309028. Next base: position 241,192 of record NZ_JCAMRR010000002.1, read on the forward strand.
AATCACACGCAGAATCCGACGTTCGAACTCGCGTATTGGTATTACGGACTGCAGGTCGCGCAGGAGTGGCGCGCGCGACTCGGCCTTGAGCTGGAGCCGCATTGGGCGGATGTGTTGAAACGACTTTCGAAACTGCCGGAACGGGACGGGCTCTACGTCGAGATCGAGACGGAGCCGGATCTGTTCAAGAAGCAGGGATCGGTGCCCACCTCGATGCTGATGATTCTCGGCTTCATGCCGAAAGTGGACATCGTCGACACGGAAACCGTGCGGCGGACGTTTCACGAAGTCACGCAGCGCAACGGCATCGAGCGCTGGGTGAGCTGGGCGCTGGGGCAGGGCGCGTTGACGGCCGCGCGGCTGAACGAGCCGGAAACGGCCGTGACGATTCTGACGAACCAGGCGCCGGCGGCGCGCTTCATGAATGCCGGCCACGTGCGCCGGCCGAAGGAGCCGGACGGCTGCCCTGCGTATTTGCCGGTGAACGCGTCGCTGTTGCTGGCCGTCGGCCTGATGGCCGGCGGTTGGGATGGAGCGCCGTCGACCGACGCGCCCGGTTTCCCGCAGGACGGCAACTGGACCGTCCGCGCCGAAGGCTTCAACCGCATGCCGTGACGGAGAACCAGAGTGTCATATAATGGATGACACTCTGGTTTGGGTCCGGTGTGGGTTTTTTGCGCCGCCTGAGTTTGCGCCGCGCGGGGAAGTGCGGCGCGGGGTCGGGAAAAGGAGCGGTGACGCGTGGAGCGTTGCGCGTGAGCGGCGCGGAACGCCGCGCGGTGATGAATCGCCGTCTCTGCGTGAACGCGGGGCGCGTGTTGCCGCTCAGACGGGCAGAGTCGGACCGTCCACCCAGGTGGATGGGACGGCGGTGTTACACGGCAGGGTGGGAATGCCGTATTCGTTGCGGTGGAGCTGGCTGATGACGGTTTCGATGCCGCGCACGCCGATTTGATACGGCTGTTGATCGATGCCGGCGGAGGGCACGGCGTTGATGCTGATGTTGAGGCAGCAGAAGCCGTGCGTCTTGGGGACGCGCGCGCCGCAGGCTTTCATCCAGCTCACGATTTCGACGCGATGGCCGAGGACGACGTCGGGCCGGTGCTTCTTGAACCACGGCGAGAACGACTCCTGATCGAGCTCCGGCACGACGAGCGGCGGCACGGAAATGAAGTCGGCGTTGAGATGCACCGAGGAGAGAAAGGCGCCCGCCCAGCGATGCTGCAGCCGCACGCTTTCGTGTCGTTGCAACACGAGTCCGGGGCGCTTGTAGCCCAGTTTGCGCAGCTGCTCGAGTGCGGTGACCATCGCGCGTGGATGGTCGGGGCAGACGGAGTGCAGCGCGGGGCTGTCGATCAGATAATCGGCGTAAACGCCGGTGTAGCGCTCCCAATTCAAATGCGTGAAATCCGGTCCGCGCCAGGCCGGCATGATCAACACGCCCCGGATGCCCCGCGATTGCAGGATCGTGTCGAGCCGGTGCACGGACACGCCCTTTTCGCCGACGAGGAAGCGCTCCAGTTTGAAACCGAGTTCGTTCGCTCGATCGGCGGCGCCGCGCAGGAGGTCGCGCCAGAATGGGCCGGTGAACTGCGGCCGCGCCGGCTCCTCGAGGCTGACGGCGGCCAGCACGCCCTGGAAGGAACCGAGTCGCGTGCGCCGGACTTCACTCAAAATTGAACTTGCGAGGGGATTGAACCGGTAGCCGATCTCGCGCGCATGGGCCTGCACGCGCTCGCGGGTGGCGCGGTTCACGCGCGGGTGGTTGCGGAGGGAATCGGAAACGGTCGTGCGGGAGAGCCCGAGCGCGATGGCCATGCTCCGCATCGTGGGGCGGGAATCACTGTTCACGGAGGCGGACCCAAACATCGGACGGTCCGCATGCCGAACTCTTTCGATTCAGACGGAACGAATCGGGGTGATTCGACCGCGCCTCGGACGCTTCCACGTTGACGGCCATGACGTCCCGCCGTCTTCGCGGAAGGCCGTCACCCAATCCCCAACCCAAGCCGGATCCCCTTTGGCCAACCCGTCCCCGCGGCGAAGCCAGAGCCGGCAGCTTGACCGCCAACCCAAACCCAAGCCCTCGCATGAAACTGCACCGTTCCTCGAGCCGGAGCCATTCGCTCTCCGCGCTCCTGTTCAGCCTGGCTCTTCCTGCTGTCTCCACGGTCCAGGCCCAGACGTCGCCCGACGCTCAAAACAGCTCCACCGATCAGCCGATCGTGCTTTCGCCCTTCGAGGTCAACGCCGCCAACGATCGCGGCTACCAGGCGTTCAATACGCTCTCCGGCTCGCGCATGAACACGAAGCTGGAGGACCTCGCCGCGTCGCTCTCGGTCGTCACGAAGCAGCAGCTGCTCGACACCGCCGCGACCGACATCAACGACGTGTTCCTCTACGAGGCGAACACCGAGGGCATTTACCAGTGGACGAGTTTCAACATCGATCGCGGCAACGTGAGCGACGACGTCCAGAGCGATCCACACAACGCGACCCGCATGCGCGGTCTGTCCTCGCCGAACATCTCGACCGGACTTTACCGGACGTCGCTGCCGCTCGACACCTACAACATCGATTCGATCGAAATCTCGCGCGGTCCGAACTCCTCGCTCTTCGGTCTCGGCAGCTCCGGCGGCGGCATCAACGTCATCTCTGCCCGCGCAAATCTCGACAAGCGCACGTTCGGTTTCGCCACCCGCACCGACGACCGCGGCAGCTTCCGGTCGAACTTCGACATCAACCAGCCGCTCCTCGAGGGTAAACTTGGCCTGCGCGTCCTCGGTCTCTACGACGACAAGCGTTACGAGCAGGAGCCCGCGCAGGATCTGACGCGCCGCCTCCAGGTGGTGCTCGGCGCGAAGCCGTTCAAGAACACGACGATTCGCGGCAGTTTCGAATCCTACCGCAACTCCGCCAACCGCCCGAACTCCACCACGCCGCGCGATATGTGGAGCGACTGGGTCGCCGGCGGCAAACCGACGTGGGATCCGATCACGCAGACCGTGCATCTCGCCGACGGCACCAGCATCGGCCCGGTCGCGCCGAACCAGCAGGCCGCGCTGTTTCCGCGCGGACTCGACGTCGCCCAGACCGGTTTCACTGGCCGTCCCAGCTGGTATATCGATAACGGCAACGTTGAGCTCTATATGATCAACCGGATGCCGAACGCGTCCGGGAACGGCCCGCAGAATCTTTCCGGCACGAACATGCTGTTGCAGAACACGACGGATTACCTGCGCAACAGCGGCGATTATCCGCTCTTCACCACGCCCGGCGTGAACGACCGTTCGCTCTACGACTGGACCTCGGTGAATCTCATGGCGCCCAACCAGGATTGGACGACCGGCGAGACCAGCAACGTCGAGCTCGAGCAGATTTTCCTCAACACCCCGCGCCAGACGCTCGCCCTGCAAGCCGGCTGGCTGCGCGAGCGCATCAACACCGATTCGCGCGCCTTCCTCGGCCGCAGCAACTCGGCGATCATGCAGGTTTACGTCGACGTGAACGAGAAGCTGCTCGATGGCACGCCCAACCCGTATTTCCTCCGGCCCTACGTCGGCGGTTCCGAACCCGCCTACAGCAAGAAGCGCAACAACTCCGACAACTACCGCGGGATGCTGGCCTACCAGCTCGATCTCTCGCAGGAGCGCGGCTGGCTGCGCTTCCTCGGCCGGCAGAATTTCCTCGCCTACGGGGAATATCGCGAGGTCCTCGGCGGCTCGCTGGGCTTCAAGGACACCATGAGCTCGAACGAGGCGTGGATGGACCCGAGTGCGCCCGCGTTCAGCCGCAACGGCGCCTCCTATCGCATGTATCCGCGCATCTACGTCGGCGATGCCAACGGCTCCAACGTCGATTACGCGCCCGTCGGCTACGGCAGCCCCAACGGCACCTACACGCTGCGCTACTACAACGGCGTCACCGGCCAATGGATCAACGAACCGGTCGAGTTCTCCGAATACTACTACGCCAACCGCCTGAACCGCCGCCTGCTCAGCACCTACGGCGGCATCTGGCAGGGCAGCTTCTGGGACGGCCGCATCATCCCGCTCTTCGGGGCGCGGCACGACTTCAACCGCTCGCGCGAAGGCAACTCGGCGATCAATCCGAGCGCCGCGACGAACGGCTACTACGACACGAGCCCGATGAATTCGTTTGGCCAATACGATTGGGTGGAACGCGAGGGCAACACCACCACCGCCGGTGTCGTCGTGCGCGTCTTCGACTGGCTGCGCCTCAGCTACAGCCAGTCCGACAGCTTCAACCCGAGCTCGCTCGCCTACGACATCTACGGTCAGCCGCTGCCCGACCCGCGCGCCGACACGAAGGACTACGGCTTCGACCTGAGCTTCTTCCCCGACGCCTCCGGCCTCCCGCGGCTGTCGATCCGCGCGCGCCAGTATGAGACGACCGACTTCGGCCGCGGCTCCAGCTCCGTCAACACCATCGTGCAACGCGCGATCCGCCTCGATGCGGACGGCAACATGACCGGCGGCGATCCCGACCTCGAGGGCTTCTATCAGCAGGAACTTACGAAGCTGCATCCCGACTGGTCCATCGGCCAGATTGACGAGGAGGTCCACAAGCTGATGGGCGTCGATCCCGAGTTCATCGACAGCCACCGCAACAAGACGCACAACGACAACAGCGACGCGTTCTCGCGCGGCAAGGAGATCGAAATTACCGCCAATCCGACGGAGTTCTGGACGCTGCGCAGCACGATCACGCAGTCGAAGGCCTTCAACTCGACGATGTCGCCCGCGCTCCAGCAGTATGTCGCCGACCGCCTGCCCGAGTGGATGGCGGCGAAGAGCCCCTTCGACGGCTCCCCGTTTTGGAACGGCACCTACATGGCCGGCAATCTCACGCCGGAGAGCTGGTATATCCGCAACCTGCTCGCGCCGATGAAGCTCGCCGTCGCCACGCAGGGGAAGCCGGTGATGCAGAACCGCGAGTGGAAGTTCAACGTCGTGACGAACTATCAGCTCCGCGGCATCACCGACAACCGCTGGCTGAAGAACGTCGACATCGGCGGCGCCGTTCGCTGGGAGGATCGCGCGATCATCGGCTACGCCGGCGCCGCGCCCGATCCGGACGGCATCATCCGCGAATACGACGCGAACAAGCCGTTCTACGACAAGGCGCGCTCCTACTTCGACTTCATGGCGGGCTACAACCTGAAGCTCCGCAATCGCTCGACGGTCCGCTTCCAGCTCAATGTGCGGAACATCTTCGAGGACGGTCGTCTTCAGGCCGCCGCCGTGAATCCGGACGGCAGCGCCTACGTCTACCGCATCATCGATCCGCGCCAGTTCATCTTCACCGTGCGCTTCAGTCTCTGAGTTGAAAGCGTAGCGGACAGCTTAACGAAGGCGGGCTTTGCGCCCGCCTTCTTCTTTTTCCGCCCTTCGACCAATTCCGCAGACTCCTCGCCCGATGGCGCTTCTCATTCGCATATTTCCGCTCGTCGTTCTCCTCGTTTCGGCCGCTCTCGCGCGGGCCGCGGCTCCGCTGCCCGCGTTTCCCGGCGCCGAAGGTTTCGGCGCGCTCGCGACCGGCGGGCGCGGCGGAGAAGTCTATCGCGTCACCACGCTCGCCGATCACGGGCCAGGCTCGTTCCGCGACGCCGTCAGCCAGCCGAACCGCACGGTCGTGTTCGCCGTCGGCGGCGTGATCCGTCTCGAGGACAACGTTACCGTGAGCGACAATCTCACGATCGCGGGTGAGACCGCGCCGGGCGAGGGGATATGTTTATATGGACGCAGCGTTTCGCTCGGCGGCCGGAGCAACATCATCATTCGCTACCTGCGCTTTCGTCAGGGTATGGCCGGCGATCGCGGCAAGAAGGCCCTTGGGATGGACCGTGCGCGCAACGTCATCGTCGATCACTGCTCGATCCAGTGGGGCCGTTGGGACGATCTCGGCATCACGGTCCAGAGCCGCGACATCACGATCCAGCACTGTTTCATGGCGGAGGCCATCCATCCGCAAAGCTTCGGCGCGCTGGTCGACTCGGTCGAAAACGTGACGCTCAGCTACAATCTGTGGATGAGCAACGAGAGCCGGAATCCGAAGGCGAAAGGCACGATCCAGTATATCAACAACGTCGTCTACAACTGGGGCTACACCGGATTGTGCGGCGGGCACTCGGCGGCCGATCGCTGGCTCGATGTGATCGGGAATTACTTCGTCGCCGGACCGTCCTCGAACGATCGCTTCGCAGGCCAGTTTCTCGCGTCGGATCACGTGTATCAGCACGACAACGTCATCGATCTCGATCGCAACGGCGTGCTCGACGGACGCGCGGCGCGGCCGGAGGAGTTTCACCGGCCGGACGAAGAGCGCTACACGCTGCCGACGTTCACGGAGGCACCGGCGATGACGCCGCTCGTGCCGGTCACGGTGGTGAGCGCGGCGGAGGCGTTTGCGCGCGTGGCGGCGGAGGCGGGCTGCTCGTTGCGGCGCGATGCGGTCGACCGGCGTCTGATCGCAGAGCTGCATTCGCTCGGGAGGAAAGGCGCCACGATCTCACACCAGGATCCCCGCGGCGAAGCGTTGGTGGGCGGGCAACCCGCGGTGCTCGGAGGCGAAGCACCGCCGGACAGCGATGGCGACGGCCTGCCGGACGCCTGGGAACGTGCGCATGGGCTGGATCCGCAGCATGGCGCCGACAGCGCGCGGCTGACGAAATCGGGCTACAGCGAGCTGGAGCTGTATCTGCATCATCGCGCGTCGCAGCGCAGCTCGGAATCTTGAACCACAGAGTGCACGGAATGCACGGACTGCTGAAAGGGCGCGCGCGGCCATTCCGTGCGTTCTGTGCGCTCCGTGGTCCAATCTGAGGTGCGGCGATCGTCCCGATCGCCACTCCGAGGGTGGAGACGCGTGTCCCCACGCGTCCTGGATTATGCGCGCACGGTGCGAACAGCGTGGCAAGAGCGGCAGTCTGCGACCCGGGATCTAGAACCACAGAATGCACGGAATGCACGGGCTGCTGAAAGGGCCCGCGCGGCCATTCCGTGCGTTCTGTGCATTCCGTGGTCCAAGCTGAGGTAGCGGCGATCGTCCCGATCGCCACTCCGAGGGTGGGGACGCGTGTCCCCACGCGTCCTGGGTTCGGCGCGCGCTGCGCGAGTAGGGTGGCGAGAACTACAGACTGTGCCCCGGGCTTTAGAACCACAGAATGCACAGAAAGCACAGAATGCTGAGGCCGCGCGGCCATTCCGTGCGTTCTGTGCACTCCGTGGTCCAATCTGAGGTGCGGCGATCGTCCCGATCGCCACTCCGAGGGTGGAGACGCGTGTCCCCACGCGTCCTGGATTATGCGCGCACGGTGCGAACAGCGTGGCAAGAGCGGCAGTCTGCGACCCGGGATCTAGAACCACAGAATGCACGGAATGCACGGGCTGCTGAAAGGGCCCGCGCGGCCATTCCGTGCGTTCTGTGCATTCCGTGGTCCAAGCTGAGGTAGCGGCGATCGTCCCGATCGCCACTCCGAGGGTGGGGACGCGTGTCCCCGCGCGTCCTGGGTTCGGCGCGCGCTGCGCGAGTAGGGTGGCGAGAACTACAGACTGTGCCCCGGGCTTTAGAACCACAGAATGCACAGAAAGCACAGAATGCTGAGGCCGCGCGGCCATTCCGTGCGTTCTGTGCACTCCGTGGTCCAATCTGAGGTAGCGGCGATCGTTCCGATCGCCACTCCGAGGGTGGGGACGCGTGTCCCCACGCGTCCTGGGTTCGGCGCGCGCTGCGCGAATAGGGTGGCGAGAACTGCAGACTGTGCCCCGGGCTTTAGAACCACAGAGTGCACAGAAAGCACAGAATGCTGAGGCCGCGCGGCATTCCGTGCGTTCTGTGCATTCCGTGGTCGAAGCTGAGGTAGAGGCGATCGTCCCGATCGCCACTCCGAGGGTGGGGACGCGTGTCCTCACGCGTCCTGGGTTCGGCGCGCGCTGCGCGAATGGGAATGGCGCGGGCGAAGCAGCGGACGCCTCGGAGAGGCGTCCCTACCGGATCCGTGGCGCGATCGCGTTTACTTCAACGAGACTTTGACCGGGGAATTCAGGCGGGCGGCGCAGGCGGCGACGTAGTCGTTCCACGCTTGCTCGCTCGTGAACTCACCGGCGCGGGACCAACCAGCGCCGGCCAGATAACGAACCGGTTTGCCCGGCTGCGCCTTCGCGAGCACCAGGAGATTGCGCTCGTCTTCGGCGAAGCCGGCGAACGCCGCCGGATCCATCACCACCGCGGTGCCGAGCGAATCGTTGGTCTTCTGCACGACCCACTGGGTGAGCGAAGCGTTTTCCTTGCTCCGCGAAACCTGGATCTGCGGATCCTGGCCACGATCCGCGGGATTCTTGTTGAGGCCGACCGCCACGGTCAGTTCGTTCGCCGCACCTTCCGCCAGTTTGAAGGTGCTCTCGATCAGATCGAGGTTGTGACCCGCATCGACGGTGAAGCGCTTCGTTTCGGCGACCTGGCGGCCGTGGGCGTCCCACGCGTCGTAGGTGAGCTCGAAGATCGCGCGGATCGGGCCGTTGGCGATGATCTTCCACGTTTTGTAGTTGCGGCCCACGGCGAGCGTAGTGCCGTCCCAGATACCGGTGCCGCCGCAGCCGCGGCTCGGCCCGACCTGATACATGTCCATGCCCTCGCCCTCGTCGTGGTGATAGTGGTCGTGGCCCTTGTTATACCAGCGATCGACGATCGGGTAGCTCACCCGTTTGCACCAGACGTCGAGGCCGCTGGTGACGAGCACTTCCTTGCCGCGTTTTTCCGTGTCCGGCGCCGCGAGCGCGGGGCCGTAGGTGCGGTGGGCAATCTTGTCGTTTTCCCATGCAAAGTCGTCGAGCCGCTCGGGAATGTAGCGCGCAAACGCCTTGGTCGGAAAGACCGGGGCGACCTCGTCGATCTTCTCGACGGTGAAGGTCGCGGACTTTTCGCCGGCGGCGAAGTTGTGCTGGAAAATCAGGTCGCCGTAGGCGACGCCCTTGTTCTGCGGGTCCTTGGCCTCAGGCGCGACGTTAGTCACCTGATACGGCAAGCTCTGGCCGCGGCTGTCGCGGACCGCGATTTTCTGAAGCAGCGCGCCGGGCAGGGCTTCGGAAATCTTCGACCACGGCACGGTGATCGTCTCGGAGGGACGCGCGATCGCAAGGTCGTGGGTGACGGTGATCGTCACGCGGTCGGCCGCCAGCGCGAACGGGGCGGCGAGGAGGAGCAGGGCGAGCAGACGGAGTTTCATCGGTAACTACGGGTTGTCGGGAAAAGGGTAAGCCCGCTCGGGGGAGCGGGCGAAAAACGAAACAGCCCTGCGCCGGGGGGACGCAGGGCTGGAAACAATCAGCGGGCGAGCCAGCCGCCGTCGACGGCGATGGTGTAGCCGTTGACGTAGTCGGAGGCGGGCGAGGCGAGAAACACCGCGGCGCCCTTCAGATCGTCGGGCGTGCCCCAGCGCGCGGCGGGGATGCGATCGAGAATCGCGGCGCTGCGTTTTTCGTCGGCGCGGAGCGGCGCGGTGTTGTCGGTCGCCATGTAGCCGGGGGCGATGGCGTTGACGTTGATGCCCTTCGACGCGAGCTCGTTGGCCATGAGGCGGGTGATGCCCTGCACCGCGCTCTTCGAGGCGGTGTAGGACGGCACGCGGATGCCGCCTTGGAACGACAGCATCGAGGCGATGTTGATGATCTTCGCGGGCGCGTTGCGCGCGATCGCGTCGCGGACGAACGCCTGCGAGAGGAAGAACACGGCGTCGATGTTGATGCCCATGACATCGTCCCAATCCTTCTCGGAGAAGTTCACGAAATCCTCGCGACGGATGATGCCGGCGCAGTTCACCAGCACGTCGAGGGTGCTGAACGTCTGCCGCGCGGTGGCGACGACCTGCGGGATCGCGGCGCGATCGGAGAGGTTGGCGGCGATGGTGAGGCATTTGCGGCCGAGCGCCTCGACCTGCTTCTTCGTGTCGTCGGCGGGCAGCATGTCGACCGCGACGACGTTGGCGCCGGCTTCGGCGAGCGCGAGGGCCATGCCCTGGCCGAGGCCGCGGGCGGCGCCGGTGACGAGGGCGACTTTTCCGTCGAGTTTGAACTTATCCAGGATGTTGCTCATGGGATTGGAAACGGAGGCGTGGGTTAGCGGAGATCGGTCGGGGCGACGCCGTCCATGTCGGAGAAGACCTGATTGTCACCGCCCATCGCCCAGATGAAACGATAGCTGCCGGTGCCGGCGCCGGAGTGGATCGACCACGACGGGGAGAGCACGGCTTCGCGGTCGCGCACGATGAGGTGACGGGTTTTTTGCGGCTCGCCCATCAGGTGCACGACGATGTCGGAACCGAGGTCGAAATAGAGATAGATCTCCGTGCGGCGCGAGTGCGTGTGCGGCGGCATGGTGTTCCAGACGCTGCCGCTTTCGAATTCGGTGCAGCCCATGACGAGCTGGCAGCTCTTGATGCCGTCGGGATGGATGAATTTGTTGATCCGGCGGCGGTTCGCCTTGGCGGGATCGCCGATCGGCGCGCCGATGTTTTTGTCGCGGGTCGAGTGGGCCGTCGGATGTTTCGCGTGCGCTGGCGTGCTGATGTAGAAGAACTGCGCCTGACCGGCGGAGCCGTTTTCGAACGAAACCTCGCGTTCGCCGAGACCGATGTAGAGGCAGTCGAGATTGTTCATCTCGAAGCGCTCGCCGCCGACCTTGATCACGCCGGCGGCGCCGACGTTGATGATGCCGATTTCGCGACGCTCGAGGAAGAAGCTCGTGCCGGTTTCCTTGGCGTTGGGCAGGCCGAGCGCGGCGTTGGTCGGCACGGCGGCGCCGAGGATCATGCGATCGAGATCGGTGTAGTGCGCGGTGATCTCGCCGGGCTTGAAAAGGTCGCCGATCAGAAAGGCGGAGCGGAGTTGCTCGGTGCCGAGCACGTTGGCCTCGGCGGGGGAGGGGGAATAATGCAGCTTCATCAGGTTAAAGGAGCAGGGCGGAGGGAAATGGCAATGGCTTCGTCGGTTGACAGTTGGCACGCGGCCGCAGCGGGCGCGTGTCGCGAAACATCGGCGTTGGGGAGACCGAGACCTTCGTCTGTCACGCCCGGCACCGCGCGGCACGGGCGTTTACTGTCGCATTGTTGACCATGGCCAGAAAGGCCTTGGTCGGCGCGGGGATTGTGATTTGTGTCGGTGGCAACCATCGTCGTTTCTTCCCCATGACTCGCGTTCTCCTCACCACCACGTCCTTTCAAGACACCCCGGGCGCGCACCACGAGCTGCTCGCCTCCACCGGCTGGGAAATCGTCCGCGCGCGCGGCCCGTTGAACGAAGCCGACACCCTCGCGCTCGTCGGCGAGGTCGACGGCTATATCTGCGGCGACGACATGATCACGCGCGCGGTCCTCGAGAAGGCCCGCCCCCGGCTGAAGGTGATTTCCAAATACGGCATCGGCGTCGACAAGATCGACGTGAAATCGTGCACGGAGTTCGGGATTCCGCTGCTTTTCACGCCGGGCGTGAATCACACGACGGTGGCGGAGCATACGTTTCTGCTGCTGCTCGCGCTCGAGAAGAATTTCCTCTTCCACACCGATTCGACGCGTTCGGGCGGGTGGAAGCGCAAGACCGGTCACGAACTCCTGGACAAGACGATCGGCATCGTGGGTCTCGGCCGCATCGGCAAGGAAGTCGCGATCCGCGCGCGGGCGTTCGGCATGCACCCGATCGGCTACGACGTTTACTGGGACGAGAAGTTTGCGGCGGAGCACGGCGTGAAGCGCGCGGCGACGCTCGACGAGATTTTCGCGGCCTCGGACTACCTCTCGCTGCACACGAACCTGACGCCGGAAACGCGCGACCTGATCAACGCGAAGAACATCGCGAAGATGAAGAAGGGCGTGCTGATCCTGAACTGCGCCCGTGGCGAGATCGTGCACACGAGCGACCTGGTCGAGGCGTTGAAGAGCGGGCAGGTTGGCGGCTACGGCACCGACGTGCTCGATCACGAACCGCCGGCCGCGGACCACCCGCTGTTGAAGCTGCCGAACGTCGTCTGCACGCCGCACATCGGCTCGCGCACGCACGAGAGCGTGCAGCGCCAGGCGCTCGCCTCGGTGAAGAACCTCATCGCCGCGATGCACGGCGAAAAGCCGCTCGCGCAGGTCAATCCGGAAGTGCCGGTGAAGCGCGTCGTCTGAAGACGACGCGCAGTTGAGAGTTGAGAGCCGAGAGTTGAGAAGCCGATCCGATCAGGCCTTCCCAACTTACGGCTGTTCTGCTCTCAACTCTCAACTCTGAACTCTCAACTTCCTCCTCCCATGTCCGAAACTTTCTACGTCGTCCCGGAAGAACAGCACAACGCCCTTGTCGCCGCTGCGTATAAGAAACGTGGTTACAGCAGCCAGGAGGCCGGCGCCGGTGCGCGCTTCTGCGCCGAGGCCACGCGCCACGGCATCCGCACGCACAACGGCCTCAAGGCGCTGCACCTCGACCACCTCTTCGGCTCCGGCGCCGGCGGCTGCGTGCCGAAGGCGAAGATCGAGAAGGTGAAGACGCGTTTCCGCGGCGCCGCCGTGTGGAACGCCAACAAAAAGCTCGGCCAGGCGACCGGTTACGCCGCGATCGAGCAGGCGATCAAACTCGCCGACAAATACGGCGTCGGCATGGTCTCGGTCGACAACGCGTTCCACTACCTCTGGGGCGGTGGCTACGTGATGGACGCGGCGCGTCGCGGCTACATCGCCTACACCAACTGCACCGCAGCCCTGGCCGAGGTCGTGCCGTTTGGCGGCAAATATCCGACGCTCGGCACGAATCCGCACTCGTGGGGTTTTCCGACGACGGACGCGATCGGTTATCCGATCGTGATCGATTGGGCGACGAGCGTCGTCGCCATGGGCCGCGTGCAGCAGCTCGCGCGCGAAGGCAAACAGCTTCCGCCCAACGCCGCCGTGGACGAAAACGGCCAGCCGACCACCGACCCGACCAAGGCGAAATACCTGATCCCGTTTGGCGCGCACAAGGGTTACGGTCTTGCATTGTTGAACGAGATCGTCGGCGCCTTCATCGGCGGCTCGCTGCCGACGATCCGCAACCGCTGGGATCAGGTCACCGAAGGCGAGAAAGGCACGTGCGCGTTTTTCTTCCAGGTCTGGCACCCCGACGCGATGAATGCGGGCGCCTTTGCGAAAGGCCGCACGCAAGCGGAGAACGTGAAGGCGGTGATCGCCGACATCCTCGGCCACGGCAACGAGAGCTGCATGCTGCCCGGCCAGCTCGAAGCGCAGGCGGCGGCGCGCAGCGCGAAGAACGGCGGCTTGTTGTTCTCCGAAGCGGAGGTCAACGCCTTCAACGAAATCGCCGGCGAAATCCGCCAGCCCAAATGGAACCTCGCCGACCTCAAAGTCGCCGAGTGATTATCTAGAAACCACGAAAACCACGAAACACACGAAAGGGATCGATCTGATTTGCCCACGGAATACACGGAAGACACGGAAGACGCCCAGCCTATCGTTCATGAGTGTATGTCTGATTTCCGTGTCTTCCGTGTGTTCCGTGGACGGCCTTCCGATCGGCTCGGCTTTCGTGTCGTTCGTGTGTTTCGTGGTTAACCCTTTTCTTCTTTTTTCCCCATGAGCCTCCAAATCAAACCCGCGAACTCCTGCGCATTCGATCAGATCTCGCTCGGCGAAGTCATGCTTCGCCTCGATCCCGGCGAGGGCCGCATCCGCACGGCCCGTGAATTCAAGGTCTGGGAAGGCGGCGGCGAATACAACACGTCGCGCGGCCTCCGGAAATGCTTCGGCTACAAGACCGCCGTCTGCACCGCGTTCGTCGACAACGAGGTCGGCCACCTCGTCGAGGACTTCATCATGCAGGGCGGCGTCGCGACCGACTTCATCAAGTGGCGCGAGGACGACGGCATCGGCCGCACTGTCCGCAACGGCCTCAACTTCACCGAGCGCGGCTTCGGCATTCGCGGCGCCGTCGGCGCGCCCGATCGTGGCAACACCGCCGCCTCGCAGCTGAAGCCCGGCGACTTCGACTGGGATCACATCTTCGGCAAGCTCGGCGCGCGCTGGTTTCACACCGGCGGCATCTTCGCGGCCCTGTCGGAGAGCGCCGCGGCGCTGACGATCGAGGCGGTGAAGGCCGCCAACAAGCACGGCACGATCGTGTCCTACGATCTCAACTACCGCCCCTCGCTCTGGAAGACCATCGGCGGCCTGAAGAAGGCGCAGGAGGTCAACCGCGAGATCGCGAAGTATGTCGACGTGATGATCGGCAACGAGGAGGACTTCACCGCTTCGCTCGGCTTCGAGGTGAAGGGCGTCGATCACAACATCAGCACGATCGAGACGGACGCGTTCAAGGACATGATCCAGACGGCGGTGAAAACGTATCCGAATTTCAAGGTCGCGGCCACGACGCTGCGCCGCGTGATCACCGCGACGAAGAACGACTGGAGCGCCATCCTCTGGCACGACGGCAAGTTCTACGAGAGCCGCAAGTATGCGGAGCTCGAGATCCTCGACCGCGTCGGCGGCGGCGACTCGTTCGCCAGCGGCGTGCAGTTCGGCTTCATGGAATTCAACGACCCGCAGAAGGCGGTCGAGTATGGCGCGGCCCACGGCGCGCTGGCGTCGACGACGCCCGGCGACACGTCCATGGCGACGCGCAAGGAAGTCGAGAAGCAGATCAAGGGCGGTGGCGCCCGCGTGGTGCGCTGAGCGCGGAGTTCGTTTCGGCGTGAGTCCCGCTCCTCACGGAGCGGGCCACGCACGATTTCCGAAATAGCGACTCCGAGGTAGGGAGGCCTCCCAGGCGTCCGAAGATCGGAGGGGCCCGGCCCAGTCCGGCCTTCGCGCCGCTCAACTCAGCAGCCGGACGGGCACTTTCACGAAGTGCGGCCGCGGTCCTGCGTGCCGTCCGTATTTCCGGCAGGTGCGCAGCGCCCAGAGCGTGGCGGCGAGCCGGTTGGGTGCGCCGGTTTTCAGGAAAATCGCCGAGACATGATCCTTCACCGTCTGGACGTTGATCCCGAGGATCGTCGCGATCTCGACGTTCGTTTTGCCTTCCGCGAGCCACGCCAGCACGTCGGCTTCGCGCGGCGTGAGCCCGGCCTGCGTCAGCGCCGCCGCGTCCACGCCGTCGACGTCTTCCTCCGCCTTCAATTTCGCGAGCTGACGCGCGTTGGCCAGGTGTTGCTGCGCGAGGGCGATCACGGCGCGGTCGCGTGACGAAAAGTCCGGGCCGCGCCAGCGTTCGATTCCGAAAAAAGCGATCTCGTCGTCGCCTGCCGGCACGTGCACGGCACAGTGATTGTCGCTCGGCAGCAGCCGCATGCAGTCGCGGTAAATGTCGAGTTCGCGAAACTGGCGCGCGGTGAAAAAGTCGCTGCGATAAAATGGCCGCCCTTCGTTCACTTTCGGGTCCCAGCGATAGAGTGGATACTGCATCATTATCTGGCCAAACGCAGCCATCGCGCGCGGGAACTCGGGGACGGGCGTGTCGAAGCCGATGTCGAGTTTCATCTTCGCGACGTCCAGCGACCCGAATGCGACAAACTCCTTGCTGACGATGCGGCCGATGAAATCGAAGCTCCGGGCCGCATACGTCTCGAGCGTGAGGCCCGGCGCGTAGAGCACATGACATGCTTCGCTGTAGGCGGAGAGATCTTGGGCGGAGAGCCGAATCATCAGGTTGGGCTGGGGAATACGCCGCAGACGCGGATGTGGAGCATTGATTTCTCGCGCCGCTGCGAACGTCCGTCACGGCCTCACCTCTGACAATTCGGTCAGGAGCACCCCCTACGGTCGGGGGATGGTGAGCTCCGCCGTTTCTCTTTAGGATACGGCAGGTCCCGCACACCCGACGCGCGTTTCCACTTCCGCGCAGCCTTTTCCCGAACGGTGGCTCTCGCCCGAGCCGCGCCGCGGCATGCGCGTCCGCTTTTCCCGCATGCCACGAAAGAAACCGAAACCCGCCGAGAGCCCGCGTGCGGCCGCCTGTGAATCACGCTCCACGTCCCGCTCCATGCGCGTGGGCACGAAAACCGAACCCGGCCTGGTCGTCACCATGTCGCCGGACTGCACATCCGCCACGATCTGGCTGACGGGCGCCACGCCTCCCGCGGCCGCTTCCAGCAATCGCCCGCGCCGCAGGCCCCGCTGATCCCCCGATCTCCAGCAACGATTCTCCACACCTCTCCGCTTCCATCATGCCGTTCTCCAGATACCGCCTCCTCGCGTTCGCCCTATCCTTTGTGGCACGAAGTTCAGTTCTGCTGTTCGGCCTCGGAGGTGCCCTTCCGGCAGCCCTTGGCGCGGCTGCGCCCACCGCCGTGCACGGGATCACCAGTGCCGGCACCAAGGTCGTTGGGGACACGTTTACGATCCGTGTCACCTTCTCCGACACCGTTGTCGTCACCGGCACGCCGACGCTCACGCTCGAGACCGGTGACGTCGATCGCGTAATCCCCTACGAAAGCGGCTCGGGCACGACGTATCTATTTTTCCGTTACACGGTGCAACTCGGCGACACGTCGCCCGACCTTGATTATGTTTCGACGACGGCGCTGGCGCTCAACGGGGGCACGATTCTCGATGCGGACGGCAACGACGCTACGCTCACGCTGCCCGCACCCGGCGCCAGCGGTTCGCTGGCCGCCAACGAAGCGTTCGTGATCGACGGCCGTGGCACGGCTCCGACTGGCTTCACGCTTTCTTCCACGCGCATCCACGAGCGGATGGCCGTCGTGCGCGCCGCGATCGGCACGCTTTCCACCACCGATTCGGATTCGGGCGACGCGCACACCTACACCCTTGTTGCCGGCGAGGGCGACACGCACAACGGCTCGTTCGCGATCGACGGCGACGCGCTCCTTGTCGCCACGCCAAACCTCGCGGTCGGGAATTACTCGGTGCGCGTTCGCACCACCGACGTCGGAGGCAATACCTTCGAGAACGCCTTCACGCTCACCGTTTCCAACAGCCCTCAGACCGGCGCCGGCTTCAACCGCGCCAACCCGGAACACTGGTTCCCGACGACCACCGGCAAATACTCCATTGCGACGTGGGAGCCCGCGATCGGCGAACGCGGCGAGGGCATCTACACGATCGAGTTTCAAATCGAAGCCACCGGTTACTGGCCTGGTCGGGAGGGTTTCATCTACGGCATCGCCGAGATCCCATTCAGTGACACGAGTTTTCACGATCTCGGCGCGAAGTCACGCGAGTGGGGCTTCCGGGGGTGGGAGGCTCAGAAGGCCGTTGAAGGCGTCGCGTCGAACTTCGGATCGATCTTCAAGGAGGTGGGTGAGCGCATCCGGCTCCACTTCGACACCCGCACCGGCACACTCAGCATTCATACAAAGCGAATCGGCGACACCGATTTCAGCCTGGAAGGCGGAGCGCCGCTGGCCACCGGGATCGAGGTCGCCGAAGGAAAGAAGCTGCATTTCGCGGTCTCAGGGATCGCATGGCAGCCGGCCGGGGTTTCCGTGGTGAGCGAAACCTTCCCCAACGCCGCCCCCACGGACATCTCGCTGTCCTCCGCCACGATCGCTCAATCCGCCGCCGTCGCCGGTGCAACTGTTGGCACCTTTGCTTCAACCGATGACGCGGGCGACGTCCACACGTATGCCTTGGTCTCGGGTGAAGGCGACACGCACAACAGCTCGTTCGTCATCGACGGTGCCACCCTGAAACTCGGCGCTTCGATGCTCGCGCCGGGCACTTACTCGCTGCGCGTGAAAACGACCGATGCGGGCGCTGCGACATTCGAGAAAATCATCAGCGTTACTGTCGCCCCGCCCACCGCCGTCGCCGTCCACGGCCTCACCACCGCCGGCACGAAGGGGAGCGGAGCCTCGTTTCTCATTTGCGTCACCTTCTCCGACGCCGTCGCCGTAACCGGCACGCCGCAGCTCACGCTCGAAACCGGCGCCATCGACCGCATCGCTTCCTATGAGAGCGGCTCCGGCACCCCGTATCTCGAGTTCCGATACACCGTGCGCCCCGGCGACAGCTCGCCCGATCTCGACTACGTCTCCGCTGACGCGCTCGCGCTCAACGGCGGCACGATTCGCGACGCGGCGGGCAACGACGCCACGCTTACGCTGCCGGCGCCGGGCGAGCCGGGTTCGCTCTCCGCCAATGCGGCCATCCGCATCGCCGCTGCGGCCAACAACGCCCCGCGCGATCTCTATCTCTCCAGCAATACTCTTTTCCCCGCGGACGCGCTCGCCGGAGAAACGGTCGGAACCCTCCAGGCCGTCGACTCCGATTATGGGGACGTGCACACCTACAGCTTCGTCGCCGGCGAGGGCGACACGCACAACGCCTCTTTCGTGCTCGATGGCGCGACGCTGAAGATCGCCGGTTCCCCGCTCACCGCCGGCGTCTACTCCGTGCGTATCCGCGTAACGGACGCGAGCGATACCACGTTCGAAAAGGCGCTCACCGTCGCCGTCAGCAACCGCCTGGTCACCGGCGTAGACAGCCTCGTCGCCAACGGAACCTACCGGAATGGCCACACGTTTCTCGTGCGTATCACCTACTCGGATGTGGTCTTCGTCACCGGCACGCCGACACTCACCCTCGAGACCGGCACCCTCGACCGGGCTGCGACCTACGAAAGCGGTTCCGGCACCGCGGAATTGTTTTTCCGCTACACCGTTCGCCCTGGCGACAGGTCTTCCCAGCACAGCGATCCGCGTCCGCTTTTCAAGGAAGGGGTACTTGATTACTTCGCCGTGAATCCGCTCTCGCTGGCTGGAGGCACCATTCGTGATGCGGATGGCAACGACGCCAGTCTCGTCCTGCCCAGGACCGGTTCCGCCGGCTCCCTCTCGTACAGCAAAAATCTCTACGTCCTCGCCACCGCGAACACCACGCCCGCGGCCCTCGTGCTCTCCAACACCTATCTGCTGGTCGACGACGCGACCGCCGGCGCCACCATCGGCACGCTTGCGGTCACCGACGACGAGGCCGACGTTCACACGATCGGGTTCGTCGCCGGCGAAGGCGATACGCACAACGCGGCGTTCAGCTTCGACGGCGAAACGCTGAGAATCGGCGACGCTGCACTCGCCGCTGGCACCTATTCCGTTCGCTTTCGTGTGACCGATCTCGCCGGTGCGGTGCTCGAGCAGGCGCTTGCGATCAACATCGTCGATGTCTCGCAGGTGAGCGTCGTCGGCGTCTCCGCCCCGACAGGCGCGCATTATGCCGGGCGCGTGATCGATTTCACGGTGGCGTTCAATCAGCCCGTGCTGGTTGACACCACCCATGGCACGCCGCGGTTCGGGCTCACGATCGGAGATGCCACGCGCTACGCGCATTACGTTTCCGGGAGCGGCACCACGAGGCTGACTTTCCGCTACTGGATCCTGCCGGCGGACGTGGTTGCCGGAAGTCTGGTCGTCAACTCGCCGGTCGAGGCCAACGGCGGTTTCATCGGCGCAGGATCGCTCACGTTTACGCCCCCTGACACCTCCACGCTCCGCCTCGTGCCGCCCGGCTCCGACGCGTTTGGATGGGGAAGCAATGGCGTGGGTCAGCTCGGGCGCGGCACCACCGCGAACGCCTCATCCGCCGCAGCCGTGAACACCTCCACGTTCGCGGGCAAAACCATCGCCGGGATCGGCATCGAGTGGGCCTTCAACCAGCAGTTTGGCGCTTCCTACTTCGTTACCAGTGAAGGCCTGCTGTATGGTGTAGGTTACGTTCAGGGGACGCTCTACAGCACGATGGCGGTCCTCGGCTCCGAAGGCCTGATCAATGGGAAAACCTCCGTCGCCGTTGCGGGCGGGAATCAGTGGCGCCTGATCCTTTCGAGCGATGGGGAGCTGGCAGGTTGGGGCATCAATTCAAGCGGACAACTCGGTAACGACACGACCACTAGTCCCGCCACCCCGGTGCCTGCCTTCACATCGGGAGCGGCTGCGGGCAAGACCATCGTCGCGATGACCGCAGGTTACAGTCATTCATTGGCATTAAGCAGCGACGGCCAGGTCTTCGCATCGGGTGACAATACCCGGGGCCAGTTGGGCGACGGCACGACCAGCTTGCGATCGACGCCAGTGGCCGTCCCGACATCCGGTGTGCTGGCCGGTAAGACGATCGTGGCGATCGCGGCCGGTGCGGCTCATTCGCTCGCATTGAGCAGCAATGGTGAGGTCTTCGCTTGGGGCTATAACGCCGTGGGCCAGCTTGGCGATGGCACGAACACGGACCGGGCGGCACCGGTGGCAGTCGTTTCGTCGGGCGCGCTTGCCGGCAAGCGCATCATCGCGATCGCTGCGGGGAGCGGGCACTCGCTGGCCCTAAGCGACGACGGGCAGGTGTTCGCCTGGGGCTCCAATGCATCCGGCCGCCTGGGGGACGGCACGAGCACCAGTCGATCGACACCGGTCGCCGTGGGCGGCGCGCTCACCGGCGAGGACATTGTAGCCATCGCCGCCGGCTATGATTTTTCGCTCGCGGTGAGCCGCTCCGGGAAAGCCTTCGGTTGGGGCGAGAACGGCATGGGCCAACTCGGTAACGGCACCACCACCGACAGCCTGACGCCCGGCGCCGCCGCCACCGATCTCGCCGATCGCCGCATCCTGGCCCTCGCCACTTCACCAGGAGCCGCTTTCACCGTGGCGGTTGCGGTTTCCAATTCCGCGCCTTCGGACGTGGAACTCTCCGCCGCGTCCATCGCCGCGTCCGCCGCCAGCGCCGGCGCGACGGTCGCCACCTTCAACACGATCGATCCCGACGCGGACGACGCGCACACCTACAGCTTCGTGAGCGGCGAGGGCGATACGCACAACGCCTCCTTCACGCTCGACGGCGCGGTGTTGAAAGTCGGGGCTATCGCGCTGCCGGCGGGCAGTTATTCCGTGCGTATTCGAAGCACGGATATTGCGGGGCTCACGTTTGATCGAACGTTCACGATCACGGTGGTCGACGCCGATCCGCCTCAAGTGGTGTCAATCGAGCGGCAATCGCCTGCGACCTCCCCGACCGATGCCGACACGCTCGTCTGGCGCGTCACGTTTAGCGAAGCCGTCGCGAATGTGGATGCTGGCGATTTCACCGTTTCCGGCACCACGGCCACGATAAGCGTTGCCGCCGTCCCCGATAGCGGTGGAGCGGCCTACGACGTGACGATCTCCGGCGGCGATCTCGCCGGGCTCAACGCTACGGTCACGCTCGCGTTTGCCGCCGGCCAGGATCTCGCCGACACCGCCGGCAATGCCCTCGCGGATACGGCGCCGAGCGCAACCAACGACGTCACCTTCGTCCTCGCGAACAACGCCGCGCCCAGCGACCTCGCGCTCTCGAGCGAATCGATCAACCAATCCGCCGCGCTCGCCGGCGCGATCATCGGCACGCTCACAACGAACGACGCCGATGCCGACGATATCCACACCTACGCATTCGCGAACGGCGACGGCGACACGGACAACCGCTTGTTTTCGGTTGCTGGCGCGACGCTGAAGATCGGTGACGCCGCGCTGGCCGCCGGCTCTTGCTCGGTGCGCTTGCGAACGACAGATCCCGCGGAGGCATCCTTCGAGAAAGCGATCGTGATCACCGTTGTCGATGACGTCGCCCCCGGAGCTCCCTCCACCCCCGATCTGATCGCGGCGAGCGATTCCGGCCGTTCGAACAACGATAATCTCACGAATGTCACCACACCCACCTTCACCGGAACCGCCGAAGCGGGCGCGACGGTAAAGTTGTTCTCCGGTGACAGCCAGATCGGCACCGGTGCTGCCGATGAATCCGGCAACTGGACGATCACTGCCAGTGCCCTCGCGCCGGCCACGCACGCGATCGTCGCGACCGCGACCGACGCCGCGAACAACACGAGCGGCGAGTCGGATGCACTCGAGATCACGATCAAGACCACCGCCCCTGTCGTCACGGTCGGTGTGCCGTCCTCCGCGCGCACGCGCACCGGACCGGTCACCTTTGCGATCGCGTATTCGGATTCCCACTTCGATGCATCGTCGCTGGCGCTCGGCGATCTCACACTGAACAAAACCGGCACGGCGGACGGCACGCTTGCGCTCACCGGCGACGGCACGGATTACATCGTCACCGTTTCCGACATTACCGGCGACGGCACGCTCGGGCTCGCGATCGCCGCCGGCACGGCCGCCGATCTGGCCGGTAATCTCGCCGACGCCGTTGCGGCCAGCACGACCTTCGCCGTCGACAACACCGCCCCGGCGGTTGTTTCGATCGTTCGGCAGTCGCCCGCGACCGTCCATTCCGATGCGGCAACGCTGACCTGGCGCGTCGCCTTCGACAGTGAAGTCACGGGTGTCGACGTCGCCGACTTTGCGGTGACGACCCTCGCTGGCGAGACGGGGGCGCAAGTCGAATCCGTCTCGGCGCTGGACGCAGCCACCTACGACGTCACCGCTACGGTCGGAGAGGAAATCGCGCCACTCCGACTCAATTTGAACGGAGCCGGCACCGGCATCGTTGACCTGGCAGGCAACGCCATCGCCGATGGCAGGTTTGAATCGGGCGAGTTCTACGTCGCAGGCGCGGCCAACGTCTTCGAGACGATGGCACTCGCCGCCGATGGCACTCGCACAGTGACGACGACCAATGCGGTGGCGCAGCGTTTCACCACCGCGGCCGCCGGCCCGCTGTCGTTGAACTCGCTCGTCCTTCGACTGGGCGACGTGCAGGGGGCCGCCCCCGCAGTGTCTGTTCACCGCGACGACGGCGGGATGCCCGGTGCGACGGTCGGAGGTCTTGAGAATCCGGATACGCTGATGCCGCACGCGCTCAGCGTCTGGACGGGGCGCATCTCGCTCGAGGCGGACACCACCTATTGGATCGTGTTTGCCGCGACGGCCGACGATTACGAAATCGCGACCACGGAGGCGACCGCTGGTGGCTTGGGCGAGTGGCTCGGTGCACCCGCGGACTATGGTTACGTCGCGGGCTGGCCCGACGCCCCGGCCGCGCAATCCGGCGCGCTGCACCTCGCCCTCGGCGCGACGAGCGTGCCGGCGATCACCAGCGCGTTGACGGCGAGCGGTACTTACAAGACGTCGTTCAGCTACACGGTGACGGCGACGAACACGCCGACGAGTTACGCGGCGACGGGCCTGCCGACCGGATTGAGCCTCGATGCTGGCACCGGTGAAATCACCGGCGCGCCGACGCAGACGGGCACGTTTGATGTCGAGTTGACCGCGACGAACGGCAGTGGCATCGGACCGGCGTCGACGCTGGTGTTGACGATCGGCAAAGCGGCGCTGACGGCGAAGGCCGACGCGAAGAGCCGCCGCTATGGCAGCAGCAATCCGCCGCTGACGGTGAGCTACGCGGGCCTGCTCGGCGGCGACACCGCGGCGTCATTGACGACTGCGCCGACCGCCTCGACCACGGCGACGGCCAGTTCTCCGGTGGGGACCTACGCGATCACGGTGTCCGGTGGCGTGTCGGATCACTACACGTTCACCTACGAGGCCGGCGTGCTGACGGTCAACCCGGCCCCGCAGACGATCAGCTTCACCGGTCCCGGCGAGTTGATTATCGGTGCAACGGCCACGCTCTCGGCGACGGCGAGCTCCGGTCTGCCGGTGTCGTTCTCGGTGATCAGCGGGCCCGCGACCTTGTCCGGCATCACGCTGACGGCGACCGGGGTGGGCACCGTCACGGTGCGCGCTTCGCAAGCGGGCGATGCCGAATTCGACGCCGCGGCCAACGTCGATCGCCGCTTCAACGTCACCGTCGGTCTCCCGACGGTCACGACACCCACGCAGGTGCCGACGCCGCCGGTGGGCGGCACGGCGGAGCTGATCGTACACAACAGCAATCCAAACGTTGACTACACCTGGCAGCGCAACGGCGCCAACCTGCCGAACGGCAGCGGGCGGTCGCTGACACTCGCTGCCATGCAGCCGCCGGTGGCGGGTCTCTACACCTATACGGCGACGGTCCCTGGTGGCGGCAGCGGGACAAGCGCCCCCGTCATCGTCGGTCTCGACACCACTGAGAAAGTTATTGGCAGCGGCGATGTGGTCGGCTCCGACATCCAGCATCCGAATGGCAACATTTACGACCAGGTGTTGCTGGAAGGAAACGGCGCATCGGTGACCGCCGACCCGAACAAGATCACGCGTCTGTCGTTCATCGACCTGTCGAACGACATCGTGCAGGTGGAGTTCAGCGGGGCGGGCACGTTGTCGGTCGTCATGGACGACGCGTCGACGCCGTCTCCAGCCTCCAACTACAACCAGCCTGGTGTCGATTACGTGAAAGGCCACGTGGGGCTGGTGATCACGGGTGCGAACGAGACGTCGCACCTGACCGTCTTCACGGTGGGCAAGATCACGGCGGTGAACCAGACGCTGTTCAAAGACGGCGTGGATTACGACGGCGTGGCGAACATCGCATTCGTGGCGATCCAGAGCACGAACGGGAAGTTTGGTTCGATCCGTACAGGCAACGCGCACTACTTCGCGAACCAAGGCTTCACGGGCGTATATGCGCCAGGGGTGGAGTTCATGGGCCCGGTGAACATTGGTGACGTGACGGCGTTCGACTCGGCGACGCCGGTGCTGGTGTTCGGCGCGGTGCCGCTGGTGCAGATTACGGGTGGCAACCTGGCACAGGACAACGGCGCGTCGGTGACGGTGAGCGGCATCGCGGCGCTGAAGTTCGTGCCCGGCACGACGTCACAAGGCGATGAAATCCCCGCGCAGGCGGGCGCCGGCGTGCTAGTGGAGAACGGCGTGGACGTGACCGACCAGATCGTGGTGGCGCTGTAAATCGTTCCACGAAGCCGCCTCGCGGGCTTCGCGAGGCGGCCAATTTCTGGGCGGCCGCGTTTTGTCCGACGTGCGGCCGCTGACTTGCAGTATTCATAAATTGGCGACTGCGTGGCATCTGGCGCGCATACATTTTGCAGGGGCGGCAGGGCGGCGTCGGCGACAACGATAAAAAATTTCAGAAACGCGTCGCGCCGTCGTTACAAGGCTCGACGGCCGCAACGGCGGCGCCGCATCTTCGCGAGTTCAGCCCATCCACATGTCTTTTATCCAACGCTTCACGCGCCGGACCGCTACCGCGTTCCGCTTCGTTTCAATCCAGGCACGCGACTTCGGTTGCACATCTTTTTCGTGGCTGGCGTGTGGGGAAGGACCGCGACGTTTCCGATCAAGTTCCCCCGCGGTTCGGCCGCAGGATTGTTGGATCGGCTGGAGCGGTCCGCGCTTCCGGCTGTGGGCGTTAGCGACGCTGCTGATCGCGATGTGCGGTGGGGTGGCGCTCCGCGCCTTCGCGCCCACTTCGGTCACTTGGAATCCTCCGGGGGATCCCTACGGAGCGGGCTCGCCCTCCAATCAGGGCGTGCTGATTCCGTCTCCGTATTCGCAGGATGGATTCAGCCTGACCTACAACGGTTACGCGGAGGAGGACAGTCACACGCTGGTGTTTGGCACGCACTGGAGCGGACAGGTTGGCATCAATTATGTGCGCGGATCCCAAGGGCCCGACAACACGGTCATCTCGTTCGCGCGGGGCGGCACAGCCTTCTGGCTGAATGAGTTCAACATCGATCTCGATGCCACCAGCGCGAAAATCGTGCGTTTCCAGGGTTTCAAAGGGGGCGAAGCGGTGACCGACTTGTTGACGTTTGGCCTCAAGGGAGGATCCAACAACGTCGTCTTCGCCGATCCGGCCTTTGCGGATATCGACGAGTTCCGTGTGAGCGCCGACACCGCCATCCGCGGCTATCTGCGCCAGACTAAGTATCACCCGTCCACCGTGACCGGCAGTTATGGAAATCTCCTCTCGGCTGGAGATATCGCGATCATCGCCGCGAGCACCATCAGTTATGATTTCAGTTTTGTCGCTCTCGCTGATTTGCCGGGCGATCACTATATCTTTTTCACCACTGCAGGCTGGAACAGCAGCACGGGGGCCTGGGTTGGGGGAACGCCGGCCCTTGCGAGTGCGGATTGGCAGGCCCAAGGCGTGTTCTGGAAGACTCCGACGAACGGAGTACCCCAAGGCACGATTCTCAACTACCTCGGGGTGCCTGGAGAGCGCAGCACGGAGGCAGTCTACTTTCTGACTAACGATGGCTCCTATTTCATCGAGGATCAGATTCTGGTTTTCGAAAAAGCGGATGCGTCGGCAGCCACCCCGAATTTCATCTACGCGGCCAACTTTTTCGACAGCGGGGAAAACGCCCTCGGTTTCCAGACATCGTTCGAGTCGGATGCGGGCTACATCACCGGTGCGCCAACGGGCCTCACGGCCGCAGCTTCGGGGCAAACCGGCAGCGCTTTCGGCCTCGCGCCGACATCTGGCTACGACGTTGCGCTGAAGACGGGAGTGCTGGTGGACGGCATGACGCGCGAGGAGGTGCTTCAGGCCATCCACACGCCGTCGAACTGGGAGGTGTATTCGGATGTGGAATACATCGGTTTCGATCTTGCCAATCGTTATCCGGCCGCGATCTCGATCGACGATCCGGTGCTGCCCGCGCCGGCCGTCACCTCCGCCACCTACGATGCGAGCACCGGCATGCTGGTTGTCACCGGCACGAATTTCACGGCGACCGGTGGTGTCACGAATGATGTCGTCGCCAACAAATTCACCCTCACCGGTGAGGGCGGCACGACCTATACGCTCACTGACACTGCCAATGTCGAAATCACCAGCGCCACTTCGTTCACCCTCACGCTGAGCGCCACCGATCGCGCCGGGGTAAACACGCGCCTCAACAAGAACGGCACCTCTTCCACCGGAGGCACCACCTACAACCTCGCCGCCGCGGCCGGTTTTATGGCGGCTTCGGCAAGCGCGGCGGATCTCACCGGCAATGGTGTCACGGTCAGCAACGTCAACACTCCTCCGGTTGCCGGACTTGGTCGCGCGCTCGGTTTCGAGCGCAACCGCAGCGAAGGCGTGCAGGTGGCGGACAACAATGCCCTCGATTTCGGCACGGGCAGTTTCACCGTCGAGGCCTGGATCAAGCGGGCCAGCGTCGGCACGGGCTTCTTCACGGTCGCAGGCAAGCAGGACAGTGCGGGGTGGTATTTCCGGTTGAACGATCACACTCTCAATTTCACCACCGCGTTCAGTGCCAGTTCCGGCAACAGCGTTTCCGCCGCAAGCGTCCTCACCGATACCGATTGGCATCACGTGGTGGGCGTGCATGACGCGTCGGCGAAGACCGTGGCGATTTTCATCGACGGCGTGCTGAGCAACAGCAGCGCCTACGTCACCGCCGCGGATGTCGACAACGCCGCGGCCCTCGGCTTCGGGATGAAGCCGGGCTATCCGACGGAGCATTTCGACGGCTCCATCGACGATGTCCGTCTCTGGAACGTCGCCCGCACGGCGTCGCAGATCCGCGAATACATGCGCACCCCGCTGGCGGGCACCGAGGCCGGCCTCGTCGGTTACTGGAACTTCGAGGAAGGCTCCGGCGCGTCGACCGCGAATCGCACCGCCACCAGCGGTTTGAACGGCACCCTGCAGAACCCGGACGGCGACGAGTGGCTCACCGGCAACATCGGCTACCGTGCCACGGCGGCCGAAGACACCGCCGTGTTGCTCCGGCTCGGCGGCAGCGATGCGGATTCTCCTTCGGCGGCGACCGCGGTGATCACCGCGCTTCCGAGCCACGGCGATCTCTATCAAACCAACGACGGCTCCACGGTCGGCGCTCAGATCGCCGCCACCGGCACGGCGCTGACCGACACGGGCGGCAATCCCCGCCGCGTCCTCTACGTCCCCGACCCGAACTTCAACGGTGCGGACAGCTTCACCTACAAGGTCAACGACGGCACCGCCGATTCGGCCAACACGGTCACCGTCAACCTGACCGTCGCGCCGGCGAACGACGCGCCCACGCTGACCACCGTCAATGCGCTTTCCGGTGCCACCGAAGACACGGCGTTCACGATCACCTACGCCGCGCTCGCCGAAGCCGCCAATGAAGCGGATGTTGACGGCGATACGCTTTCGTTCCGGATCGAATCCGTTGCCAGCGGCACCTTGACGAAAAACAGCGTCGCCGTGACCGGAGGTGTGACGTTGCTCTCGACGGGCGAGGAACTCGTGTGGACTCCGGCGGCGAATGCCAACGGCGCCCTTGCGGCGTTTACCGTCAGGGCGTGGGACGGCGCCGCTGCGTCCGCGTCCGCGGTGTCGGTTCAGGTCAATGTCACGGCCGTGAACGATCATCCCTCGGTATCGGGTCTGCCGGCCAGCCTCTCGTTCATCGAGGACACGAGCGGCAACCCCGATCTCTCCGGCAGCAGTTTCAGCGATCCCGACAGCAGCAGTATCACCGTTGCCCTCACGGCCAGCGGCGGCACGTTCGGCGTGGCGGCCCCGGGCGACATTGCGGTGACGCTCGGCGGCAATGGCACTGGCACGATCACCATCGCCGGCGCTCCGGCCGCGGTAAACACCTACCTCGCGACCCCGACCAACATCACCTACACGCCTGCGGCCAATGCGAGCGGTACCCCGGGCGCCACGCTCACCGTCACTGCGAACGACGGCGACGGCTCGGGCAACGTCTCGCTCGGCTCGATCGCGATCAACATCACGCCGGTCAACGATGCGCCGATCGTGACCGCGCCGGCGTCGATCAGCGTGACCGAGGACATCTCCGTCGCGCTCACCGGCATCAGCTTCAGCGATGCCGATGCCGGCGCCGCGGGCGTCGTCGCGACGTTCTCCGTCCCGTCCGGCACGATCAGTGCAATCTCTGGTGGGGGCGTCACGGTGGGTGGCACGGACTCCGCGCGCACGCTCAGCGGCACGATCGCCAACCTCAACGCCTTCATCGCCGCCTCCGGTGTCGTCTTCACGCCCGCGTCCAACGACACCGCGTCCGTCACGCTCACGATCACCATCGACGATGGCGGCAACACCGGCATAGGAGGCACTCAAACGGCGGCCGCGACGGTGGCGCTCGACGTTGCGGCGGTCGCCGATCTGCCCTCCGTCACGAACGGCACCACGGACGAAGGCACGCTTTCCGCGGCCTTGCCCATCACGCCCAACGCGGCCGATGGCGCGGCGGTGACGCACTTCAAGATCAGCGGGATCACCGGCGGAAAGTTGTACAAACAAAATGGTACCACGCAGATCATTGAAGGGGATTTCATCACCACCGCCGAAGGTGCGGCCGGCGTGCGATTCCTCCCGTTCCCGGCGGATGCGAACAGTGTCTCGGACGGACCCTTCAGCTTTGACGTTCAGGCCGTGCTGGACGCCGCGGGCACCGGCATGAGCCCGGCGGCCACGGCCACCATCACCGTCGAAGCCGTGAACGATGCGCCGGTCGTGACCACGAGCGGAGGCACCGCCGCCTACACCGAAGGCAACAACACCACGGCGAGCATCGCCGTCGATGCCACGCTCGCAGTCTCGGATATCGACAACCTGACGCTCGCGAGCGCGACCGTTACCATCAGCGGCAACTTCGTGTCCGGCGAGGACCGACTCGCGTTCGCCAACGACGGCTCGACGATGGGCAACGTCACCGGCAGCTACGACAGCAGCACGGGTGTGCTCACCCTGACCTCGGCCGGTGCGACCGCCACGCTCGCGCAATGGCAGTCCGCGTTGCGGTCGGTGATGTATTCGAAT
This sequence comes from Opitutus sp. sgz309028, assembly GCF_059821195.1. Lineage (NCBI taxonomy): Bacteria > Pseudomonadati > Verrucomicrobiota > Opitutia > Opitutales > Opitutaceae > Opitutus > Opitutus sp. sgz309028. Next base: position 270,818 of record NZ_JCAMRR010000002.1, read on the forward strand.
AGTTCCGACACGCCGGACACCTCGAGTCGCACGATCGCGTTCAGGGTGAACGACGGCGCACTCGACAGTGCCGACGCCACCAAAAACGTCGCCATGACGGCGGTCGACGACACGCCCGTCCTGGTCACCAGCAGCGGCACGACCGCCTTCGTTGAAGGAAACAGCGCCGCCTCGACGCCGGTCGCGATCGACTCCGACCTCACGGTCTCCGACGTCGATACGGCCGACCTCGCTGGCGCGACGGTCACGGTTGGCGATGGCTTCCAGTCCCTCGAGGACGTGCTCGGCTTCACGGCGCAAAACGGCATCACCGGAACCTACGACAGCGCCACGGGCGTGCTGACCTTGACCGGCGCCGCCTCGGTCGCGGATTACCAGACCGCGCTGCGCTCCGTGACCTACACGAATTTGTCGGACACGCCGGACACGGCGAACCGGACCATCGTGTTCACCGTCAGCGACGGCAATTCCAGCAGCGCCGCCGGCACGCAAATCGTATCTGTGGCCGCCACCAACGACACGCCCACGGATATCGCGTTGTCCGCGACGACGGTAAATCAAAGTGCCGGAGCGAACGGCGCCGTCGGCACGCTCTCGGCGACGGATGCCGACGACAACGCCTTCACCTTCACGCTCGTCGCCGGGGCCGGTTCCACGGACAACGCCTCATTCAACATTTCCGGCACGACCCTGCGCGCCGACAATGCCGGCGCGCTCGCCGCCGGCACCTATTCCGTCCGCGTGCAAGCCGATGACGGCCGCACGGCGGGCACGTATGCGGAGGCATTTACGATTACCGTGGTCGACGATGTTGCGCCCGCGGCCCCCTCCGTCCCGGACCTCGCTGCAGCCAGCGATAGTGGAACTTCGAATACAGACAATGTGACCAACGACACGACGCCGACGTTCTCCGGCACGGCCGAGGCGGGCAGCACGGTCGAGGTGTTCCGTGCCGGCAACGTTTCGCTGGGCACGACCGCGGCCGACGGAGCGGGCGGGTGGACCTTCACGCCGGGCATCGCCCTTTCCGAAGGGACGCACACGATCACGGCCAGCGCGACCGATGCCGCTGCGAATACGAGTGCGGCTTCGGCCGGGCTCGCGGTGACAATCGATCTCACCGGCCCCACGGTCGCATCCGTCGCGGTGCCGGCCAATGGCACCTACATCTCCGGTCAGAACCTCGATTTCACCGTCAACTGGAACGAAAGCGTGACGGTCGATACCGGCGACGGCACCCCGACGCTCGCCATCACCGTCGGCTTGAGCACACGCAGTGCGACGTATCTTGCCGGATCCGGCACCTCCGCCCTGGTGTTCCGCTACACGATCCAGAGCGGCGATCTGGACACCGACGGCGTCGCGGTCGGGACGCTCTCGCTCGAAGGCGGCACCGTGAAGGACAGCGCGGGAAATGATGCCACGTTGACCCTCAGCAACATTGGCTCCGCCACGGCCGTGACGGTCGACGCCGAAGCTCCGACCGTCACCGGTCGCACGGTGCCGGCCGCCGGCACTTACAAGATCGGCCAGAACCTGGATTTCACGGTCACTTATTCGGAAAATGTCACGGTCAACACCGGCGGTGGGATGCCGTACCTCGCCATTACGCTCGACACCGGCGGCAGCGTGCAGGCCGCCTACAGTGGTGGCTCCGGCACCGCGACGCTGACGTTCCGCTACACGGTGGTCAGCGGTAATCTCGACGCCGACGGCATCGACGTCGCCGACGCGATCACGCTCAACGGCGGCACGATCAAAGACGCCGCCGGCAACGCCGCGGCGACCACCGACCTCGGCTTCAGTTCGACGGCGGAAGTTTTGGTCGATGGTGTCGCACCCACCGTATCCTCGAGCGATCGTCATGCGCCTTCGACGGCTTCGACGAAGGCCACGAGCGTGGTCTTCCGCGTGACCTTCGACGAAGCGGTGACGGGCGTCGACGGTACTGACTTCACGCTCAGTGACACCGGCACGGCGGAAGGAACGATTTCGGCCGTCAGTTCCGTCAGCAGCACCGTTTACGACGTCACGGTGACCGACGTGACCGGCGATGGCAGCCTGCGGCTCGATCTGAAGAATGCCGGCACGGGCATCACCGATTCGGCCGGCAACGCGATCGCGTCCGGCTACACCGAGGGACAGACCTACACGATCGACAACACCGCACCGACGATCAGCTCCATCGTGCGGCAGAGTCCGACGACGGTGAACTCGGATGCGACGACGATCACGTATCGCGTGACGTTCGACGGCGGCGTGACGGGCCTCGACCTCGCCGACTTCACTCTCACCGCGCCGACCGGCAACCGGCCGGCGAGCACGGCGACCGGCACGATCGCGTCAGTCGATCCAGTCAGCGTAGGAGTTTACGACGTCGTGGTGAATGCGGTGAGCGGCCAGGGCAAGGCGCGGCTCGACCTGAAGAGCACGGGCACCGGCATCGCCGACCTCGCGGGCAATGCGATCGACGACGGCGGCTACGCGACGGGCGAGTTCTATTTCGTGGGCGCCACGAGCGTCTTCGATACGCTGAACCTGACTCACGACGGCAATTACGTGGCCAACGCCGCCGCGAACAAGCTGGCGCAGCGCTTTACCACCGCTGCGGGGCAGCCGCTGACGCTGACGTCGGTGGTGGCCAAATTGAACGAGATCACGGGGGCACCGAATCCCGTGGTGAAGGTTTACAAAAGCGACCCGCACGATGCGGCCGTTATCGGGAGCGCCCCCGAAGATGAGGTCGGCACGCTGACCAATCCTTCGAGAGTGACGGCACCCGCCCTGAATGTATGGACCGGCAGCGTGACGCTCCAACCCAGCACGACCTACTGGATCGTGTTCGCGGAAACGGACACGGAGTACGACATTGATATAGCGGAGGGTAACACGGGCGGCACGGGCAGCTGGCTGACCGACGCCGATTATAGTTTCCGCTACGGGGTCGAATCGGGCTCTCTGGTGGACGAGGCAGTGCTAAAAATCGCCCTTGGCGCGACGAGCGTGCCGGCGATCACCAGCGCGTTAACGGCGAGCGGTACCTACAAGACAGCGTTCAGCTACACGGTGACGGCGACGAACACGCCGACGAGTTACGCGGCGACGGGCTTGCCGACCGGATTGAGCCTCGATGCTGGCACCGGCGTAATCACCGGCGCGCCGACGCAGACGGGCACGTTCAACGTGGATCTCACGGCGACGAACGGCAGCGGCACCGGACCGGCGTCGACGCTGGTGTTGACGATCGGCAAAGCGGCGCTGACGGCGAAGGCCGACGCGAAGAGCCGCCGCTATGGTAGCAGCAATCCGCCGCTGACGGTGAGCTACACGGGGCTGCTCGGCGGCGACACCGCGGCGTCGTTGACGACCGCACCGACCGCCTCGACGACGGCGACGGCGAGTTCGCCTGTGGGCACCTACGCGATCACGGTGTCCGGCGGCGTGTCGGATCACTACACGTTCACCTACGAGGCCGGCGTGCTGACGGTCAACCCGGCCCTGCAGACGATCAGCTTCACCGGTCCCGGCGAGTTGATTATCGGTGCAACGGCCACGCTCTCGGCGACGGCGAGTTCCGGTCTGCCGGTGTCGTTCTCGGTGATCAGCGGGCCCGCGACACTTTCCGGCAACACGCTGACGGCGACCGGGGTGGGCACCGTCACGGTGCGCGCTTCGCAAGCGGGCGATGCCGAATACGACGCCGCGGCCAACGTCGATCGCCGCTTCAACGTGACCGTCGGTCTCCCGACGGTCACGACACCCACGCAGGTGCCGACGCCGCCCGTGGGCGGCACGGCGGAGCTGATCGTGCACAACAGCAATCCCAATGTTGACTACACCTGGCAGCGCAACGGCGCCAATCTGCCGAACGGCAGCGGGCCCTCGCTGACGCTCGGTAACATGCAGCCGCCGGTGGCGGGTCTATATACCTACACGGCGACGGTCCCTGGTGGCGGCAGCGGCACGAGCGCACCGGTGATCGTCGGCCTGACGACGGACGAGAAAGTCGTCGGCACCGGAGATGTGGTGGGCGCGGACATCGTCCATCCGAATGGCAACGTCTACGATCAGGTGTTGCTTGAAGGAAACGGCGCATCGGTGACCGCCGACCCGAACAAGATCACGCGTCTGTCGTTCGTCGACCTGTCGAACGACATCGTGCAGGTGGAGTTCAGCGGCGCGGGCACGTTGTCGGTCGTCATGGACGATGCGTCGCAGCCGTCTCCAGCATCCAACTACAACCAGCCTGGTGTCGATTACGTGAAAGGCCACGTGGGGCTGGTGATCACGGGTGCGAACGAGACGTCGCACCTGACCATCTTCACGGTGGGCAGGATCACGGCGGTGAACCAGACGCTGTTCAAAGACGGCGTGGATTACGACGGCGTGGCGAACATCGCGTTCGTGGCGATCCAGAGCACGAACGGGAAGTTTGGTTCGATCCGTACAGGCAACGCGCACTACTTCGCGAACCAAGGCTTCACGGGCGTGTATGCGCCGGGCGTGACGTTCACGGGGCCGGTGAACATTGGTGACGTGACGGCGTTCGACTCGGCGACGCCGGTGCTGGTGTTCGGCGCGGTGCCGCTGGTGCAAATCACCGGTGGCAACCTCGCGCAGGACAACGGCGCGTCGGTGACGGTGAGCGGCATCGCGGCGCTGAAGTTCGTGCCCGGGACAACGTCGCAAGGCGACACGCTTCCCGCGCAGGCCAATGCGGGCGTGCTGGTGGAGAACGGTGTCGATATTACCGACCAGATCGTGGTGACGCCGTAGTTGCGTTGCCGAATCCGGTTTGGTTTCGATTCAAGCCCGCGGCTCCGGCCGCGGGTTTTTTTGTGGGCCGACCGCCCCCTGCACGTCGACCTAGATGAGAGAGTGACGCAGGTTACCAGGGGATCAGGGCGGGGGAAATTGTGCAGCCCGAACCTCGCCGGGATCCGCGTGTGTGCTTCTCGGTCGTTCGCGGGCTCATACCGAGTTTCCGCGGGAGCCGCCCGCCGATGCCCCTTCGGGATAGGATTTGCGTGCCCCAGGCGGGCTGATTGTGTCGGACCCGTTTTATCTCCGCCATGAACCTGTTTCGAATTCGGTTCCTTATCGCAGGGTTGCTGACCTCGGCGACGCTGATCGCCGCTGCCCCGCCGCCGGTCGCCGCGTTCGAAGCTGCGGCTGCACGCCACCGTGTGGCGCTGGTGCTGCCGACGTATCCGAAAAGCGCGGACGAGGTGCGGTCGCTGACCGCCCACGCGTTGGAACGAGCGGACGAGTCGCTCGCCGCGCTGGCGCGGCAGGACCGGAAAACACTGACGTTTGCCAGCACCTTCGCCGCCTACGATGCGATCACCGGCGACGTCAGCAGTTTCGCCGGCCAGATCGAGACTGTCGCCGAGACGAGCCCCGGGCAGGCCATGCGCGATGCGGCCCGCGAGATGTCGGTCAAAATCGAGGAGTGGGGGATCGCGCTCGATTACCGCGAGGATGTCTACCGCGTGCTGCAGGCGTTCGCCGATCGGAAGGTCGCACTCGATCGGGAACAGCAGCGGCTGGTCGATTTCACGCTCCGCGATTACCGGCGGGCCGGTCTCACGCTGCCTCCTCAGGAGCGCACGACGGTGGAGCGGCTGCGGAAGGAACTGTCGGCGCTCGAGCAGGAGTTTTCCGTCAACATCAACCAGGCGCGCGCACCGCTGGATTTCACCGCCGAGGAGCTCGCCGGCGTGCCGGACACGCTGCTGAAAAGTCCCGGCGTCCTCCAGCCAGATGGACGCTACCGCGTCATGGCGAACATCACCTGGCACGTGATGACGGTGATGGATAACGCGAAGAACACCGCCACGCGTGAGCGGCTCTATCGCGCGCGCAACACGCTCGCGCGGGACGCCAACCTCCCGGTTCTCACCAAGCTGGTCGCTCTGCGCGCGGAAATCGCACACCGCCTCGGCTACGCGACGTGGGCGGATTACCGCACCGAGACGCGCATGGCGAAAACCGGCGCGACCGCGCGCCAGTTCGAAGAGGAGCTCGTCGCGGGGCTGCAACCGAAATTCGCGGAGGAGCTGGCGGTGCTGCGGCAGTTGAAAAGCGCGGAGACCGGCGTGGCCGACGTGCCGCTCGAGCCGTGGGACGCGAGCTACTACATGAACCAGCTGAAGAAGCAGCGCTACGACGTCGATGCCGAGCAGCTGCGCGTCTATTTCCCGTATCAAGCGACGCTCGACGGCATGTTCGCCATTTACCAGCGGATCTTCGGGTTGAAGTTCACCGAGGTGCAGCCGCCCTACGTGTGGGCGGGGGGCGTGCGCCTGTTTGTCGTGGCGGATGCCGCGACCGGCGTGCCGATGGGTAGTTTTTATTTGGATATGTTTCCACGCGAAGGGAAATACAACCACTTCGCGTGCTTCCCGCAGTCGTCCGGGCGGGTGCTGCCGGACGGTCGCTACGAGCTGCCCGTCGCGGCGCTCGTGTGTAACTTTCCGCCGGCGTCGGCGGACAAACCTTCGCTGCTGGCACACGCCGACGTCGAGACGCTGTTCCACGAATTCGGCCATGTGATGCACATGCTGCTCGGGCGGGCGCGCTTCCAGGCGCAAACCTCGGGCGGCGTGCCGCGCGACTTTGTCGAGGCGCCGTCGCAGATGCTGGAGAACTGGGTGTGGGACAAGACCGTGCTCGATACGTTTGCGGCGGATTACCGCGACCCGAAGAAAAAGATCCCCGCCGAGACGATCGCGGCGCTCACCCGCGCGCGCGAGGCGACGGATGGCTATCTCAACCGCCGCCAGCTTTCGCTGGGCCTCGTCGATCTGACGCTGCACCTGCTGTCGTTCACCGAGGTCAAGAACGTCGAGATCGTGCAGCTCACAAACGACGTTTTTGCGCGGGTGACGATCCCGCCGGCGCCGGACACGGCGTTCGTCGCCTATTTCGGACACCTCGCCGGTTACGATGCCGGCTACTACGGCTATTTGTGGTCGAAGGTCATGGCGATCGACATGGCGAGCGAGTTCAGAAAAGCGCCCGACGGATTTCTCGATGTCGCGGTCGGCCGGCGGTTGCGCGACGAAGTTTACGCGGCGGGCGACACCCGCGACGTGGCGGAATCGGTGGAGAAATTCCTCGGTCGGCCGCGGTCGATGAAACCGTTTCTTGAATACGTCGGGATCCGCCCGTGAGCGGAGTTACCTTGTAGGAGACCTCCTGAGCCCGCCGTTGCCCGCCCACGTGTGACTCGAGCCGGCGGGGGCGGCGACCTGCCCTGCATCTGTGAGCGTCAGCCGACGATCGTCTTGACGTTCACGAAGGAGCGCGTGCCCCATTCGCCCAGCTCGCGGCCGAGTCCGCTCTCCTTGACGCCGCCAAACGGCAGCGCCGGATCGGAGCGCACGAAGTCGTTGATCGCGACGAAGCCCGCTTCGATCTGCGCCGCGACCTCTCGCGCACGACGGCGTCGGCCGAAAACGGCGGCGCCGAGTCCGTAGCGGCTGCGATTGGCGGCCGAGATCGCCGCCGCTTCGTCGCGCACCGGGACGATCGCAGCGACGGGGCCGAAGAGTTCCTCGTCGAAGGCGGGCATGCCGGGTTTCACGTTCGTGAGCACCACGGGCGTGTGAAAATAGCCGGCGCCGGGTTGCGGGCCGCCCTCGAGCAGCACGCGTGCGCCGCGCCGGACGCTGAGCCGCGTTTGGCGGACGAGCTGATCGCGCAGATCGCCGCGGGCGAGGGGGCCGACGTCGGTCGTGGCCAGCGTGGGATCGCCGACGCGCGCCGCAGCCATGCGGTCGACGAAGCGTTGTTCGAACGCGCGGCGCACGCGGTCGACGACGATGAAGCGCTTGGCGGCGACACAGCTCTGGCCCGAGTTGACGAGCCGGGCCTGGGCGCAGCGCTCCGCGGCCAGGTCGAGATCGGCGTCCTCAAGAATCAAATACGCATCGCTGCCGCCGAGTTCGAAGACCGCCGGCTTCATCGCCGCGCCGGCGAGTTGGCCGACGCTTTTGCCGGCCCGCGTGGAGCCGGTGAGGGTCACGCCCGCGATCCGGGGATCGGCGATCAGCCAGGCGATGGCGGGCGGCTCGACGAGCGCAGTTTGAAACGCGCCCGGTTCGAAGCCGGCTGTGGTGAAGGCCCGCTCGAGCGCGAGCGTAATGCCGGCGGTGGTCGGGGCGGGCTTCAGGAGCATCGTGTTGCCGGCGAGCAGGGCCGGCACGGCGGCGCGGATCGCCTGCCACAGCGGAAAATTCCACGGCATGATCGCGAGCACGACCCCGAGCGGCGCGAAAACGACCTCGGCGTTGCGGGGGGCGCCGGGCGGATGGATTCGGGCCAGCGCGCGGACGCCGTAGCGGACGGCGTAGTCGCACGCCGCGGCGGATTTATCGACTTCGGCCAGCGCCTGCGCGATCGGTTTGCCCACCTCGGCGGTGATGAGCTGGGCGAGCGCGTCGCGCTCCGCGCGCAGGATTCGCGCGAGACCGCGCAGCGCCGGCGTGCGGTCTGCCGGTCGGGCGAGGCGGTTGGCCTGAAATACCGCGTGAGCGCGGGCGAGTCTGGTTTCGGTTTCGCGGGCCGGATGCGAGGGATGGCGGGCGAGACGACGGCCGGTCGCGGGGTTGAGGGAAACGAAGGCCATGAAACGCAGTCAGGCGCAAACGCCCGCGGGCGCAAGCGGCGCGACGAGCGAAGGCTTGACCCGCACGGCGAACGCGGCTTTTCCCGCATCGGGGTAACCCTTAGTTTGCAGCCTGCGTTAAATTTCGACCAGCGCGGAACTTGCCGGGCGGAAATCAAATCCTACTGTCCCCATTTTATCGCATGAAAAAAGCACTGATCACCGGCATCACGGGACAGGACGGATCGTATCTGGTCGAGCTCCTGCTCGAAAAAGGCTACGAGGTCCATGGTGTGATTCGTCGTTCCTCGACGTTCAACACCGACCGGATCGATCACCTCTACGCCGACCCGGCGATCTATGGCAAAAAGCTGTTCCTGCACTATGGCGACCTCGCCGATTCGGTGCAGATGGTGAAGCTGCTGTATGAGCTCCAGCCGGACGAAATCTACAACCTCGGGGCGCAATCGCACGTGAGGGTGTCGTTCGACATTCCGGAATACACGGGCGACGTCGACGGGCTCGGCGCGCTGCGCATCCTCGAGGCGATCCGCGAGGCGGGGCTGGTGAAGAAGGTGCGGTATTATCAGGCCTCGTCTTCGGAAATGTTCGGCAAGGTGCAGGAAGTGCCGCAGACGGAGACGACGCCGTTCTGGCCGCGTTCGCCGTATAGCTGCGCGAAGGTCTACGCGTATTGGCTGACGGTGAATTACCGCGAGAGCTACAATCTCCACGCGAGCAACGGCATCCTGTTCAATCACGAGTCGCCGCGCCGCGGCGAAACCTTCGTCACGCGCAAGATCACGCGCGCCGCCACCCGCATCAAACTCGGTCTCCAGGACGCGTTGATCCTCGGCAATCTCGACGCGCGCCGCGACTGGGGTTACGCGAAGGAATACGTCGAGATGATGTGGCTGATGCTCCAGCAGGACAAACCGGACGACTACGTCGTGGCGACGAACGAGACGCACACGGTCCGCGAATTCTGCGAGGAGACATTCAACCTGCTCGGCCTCGACTGGGAGAAATACGTGAAATACGACGCGCGTTACGAGCGGCCGGCGGAAGTCGACCTGTTGATCGGCAATCCGGAAAAGGCGCGCAAGCAGCTGGGCTGGGAGCCGAAGGTTCGTTTCAAGGAGCTCGTCAAGATCATGGTCGACGCCGACATGAAACTGGCGCAGCGCGAACTGCAGATCAGTCAGCTGCCGAAGCTGACCTGAGCCGTGCGACCTGCGCGAGAGAAACGCCGCCGCGGACTTCCGTTTGCGGCATTCCTGTATTTCATGGCCCCTGATTCATGAAACTCTACATCGCCGGACATCAAGGGATGGTCGGCTCCGCGTTGGTTCGCCGTTTTGCGCAGGAGCCGGGTTACACGATCCTGCAGCGCACGCGACGTGAGCTCGAGTTGACCAATCAGTCGGCCGTCGACGCGTTTTTCGCGACGGAGCGTCCCGACGCGGCGATCATCGCTGCGGCGAAGGTCGGTGGTATCCACGCCAACAACACGTATCCGGCGGAATTCATCTACGACAACCTCATGGTCGCCGCGAACGCGGTGCAATCGGCCTACAAGCATGGCGTGAAGCGGCTGCTGTTTCTCGGCAGTTCGTGCATCTATCCCAAGCACGCGCCGCAACCCATGCCCGAGGACTGCCTCCTCACGAGCCCGCTCGAGCCGACCAACGAGGCCTATGCGATCGCGAAGATTGCCGGTCTCAAGCTCTGCCAGTATTATCGCAAGCAGTTTGGCGTGCTCTTCCATTCGGCGATGCCGACGAATCTCTACGGACCGGCCGACAACTACCATCCGCAGAACTCCCACGTGCTGCCGGCGCTGATCCGGCGGTTTCACGAGGCGAAGGAAGCGGGCCGGCCCGACGTCGTCGTGTGGGGCACGGGTGCGCCGCGGCGCGAGTTCATGCACGTGGATGACTTGGCGGATGCTTGCGCGTTTCTCCTGCGGCTCGACAATCCGCCCGACTGGATCAACGTCGGCACCGGCACGGACGTCACCATCAAGGAACTCACCGAGACGGTCGCGGACGTGACCGGCTTCACCGGCCAGATCGTTTGGGACAGCTCGAAACCCGATGGCACACCTCGCAAACTCATGGATGTCTCCCGCCTCGCCCGCCTGGGCTGGCGGGCGCGCATCGGCTTGCGCGAAGGTGTGCAGCGGACCTATCAGGCTTTCCTCGCGGAGAAGGCAGCGGGCACGTTGCGCGCCTGAGCGGCGCGAGCGGGAGCGCGAGATCCACCCTGTGCCGGGCGCACCTGGCGCGACCGCAACCCGCGGGGCGTTTTCCCGCCGGCCTGATGCCGGCGCGGCTTTGCAATCATGACGGATGTCGAACACGTGCCCGAGGACGAGGATCTCGGCGAAAAGAAATCGTTCTGGGATCATCTGCGCGACTTGCGCAGCGCGCTGCTGCGCTCGGCGGTGGCGGTCGGCATCGCGCTGATCGTCTGTCTGCTGATCGCGGACAAGCTCGTGACCGTCCTCGAATATCCGCTCAAGCGCATCGACATTTTCCAGAAGCCGCAGCCAACGGTCTCGTTCAAAATCGGCAAGTCCCAGATCGGACCTTACCAGGTCGACCGGGAGCAGTTTGCCGGATTTAACGAAAACAAGGAGGCGATCCACTTGCTGTATGAGATCGGCGTGACGGAAGTCGGGGGACAGCAAGTGGCGACGTTGAAAACGCTGCCGACGCCGGCAGACGCGACGTCTTTGAAGGTGCGATTGCTCAATTTGAGTCCGGCCGAGGCGTTTTTCGTGGCGTTTCGCGTGGCGCTTTACGGCGCGTTGATCGTCGCGGCGCCGTTCTGGGTTTACTTCATGGGACAGTTTTTCCTGCCAGCGCTGAACGTGCGCGAGCGCAGCGTCCTCTTCCAATGGTTCGGCTGGGGCGTGTTCCTGTTTTTCACGGGCGTGCTGCTGACGTATTTCCTGCTGCTGCCGATCGCGTTGCGGGCGTCCGTCGAATATTCGCACCTGATGGGCTTCGAGGCGTATGACTGGCGGGCGGAATCCTACATCGGATTCGTCACACGCTTCCTGCTCGGCATGGGCATCGGGTTTCAGTTTCCGATCGTGGTGCTGCTGTTGGTGAAACTTGGCTTCCTGACGACGGAGCAACTCGCCCATTACCGGCGTCATGTCGTGGTGCTGTCGCTGATCATCGGCGCGGTGCTGACGACGCCCGAGGTGTTCACGCAGATCGCCATGGCCGTCCCGCTTTACCTGCTCTACGAGGTGAGCATCGCGATCTCGCGTTACTGGGACTGGAAGCGTCGCCGGGCTGAGGCTGCAGCCGCGCGCCGGTAAGACGGACGGGACAACATCGTCGCGAGGGTGTCAGCGTTTGCCCGCAACGACCAACGCGTCGGATTGAGAATCACAGACTGCACAGAAGACACGGAATGAGACAGAGGCCGGGAATCGGACTCCGTGTATTCTGTGCTTTCCGTGGTCAACAATCCCGGAGGCGTGCCGCGCGCTCCGTGCGAGTGACTCGTCGGTCGCGGGGGCGATCTCGCGATCCGGGCTAAAGTTCGGGCGGGGGCGTGACGTTGAGGGTGAAAGTCATTTTCATCCATGCCCGACTCTGCCGATGGGACGGTTGAACCCGATCTTTCGCCTGCAGCCGGGCCGCCCGCATTGGCGGGAGGGCCGGAGGGGGGCGGTGCGGGCGAATTTGCGATCGGGCAACGCTGGCGCGATCTGGTGATTGTCGCGGAGGTGCCGGGCGGCGCGCCTCGGACCTGGCGGGCGGATCACGTCGGGTTGATGGAATCGGTCGTCGTGCGCTCGTTTCCCATCGACGACAAGATCGAGTGGCGACGCGGGGCCTGGGAGCGGCTCTGCGCGTTGCCGGAGTCGCGGGTGGTGGCCTGTCGCGAAGCGATCGAGGAGAGTGGCTGGCGCTACGAGATCTCCTCGGTGCCGCCGCCGACGACGTTGCGCGAATGGATCGCGTGTCACCGGCCTGGATACGCGGATGTGGAGCGTTTTGTGCGACAACTGTCGACGACGCTCGGCACGCTGCACGCGCAGGGCGTCGTGCACCTCAATCTCCGTCCGGAAGCGATCTTCGTCGACGAAAGCCGTGACGAGCCGGTGTATCTGCTCGGCGGGCTGCACGAATCGACGCTGTATACGCAGACGGAGGTCGCGCCCGGCGAGATCGACCCGCGCTATGCGCCGCCGGAAACGGTGGGTCGCGACCGGTATCCGCCCGGCACGCGGCTCTGCGCGTGGGACTGGTGGTCGTTTGGCCGCGTGTTGCAGGAATTCCTTCTGGGCCAGCACGTGTTCGAACTGGTGTTCGAGCGGGATTGCACGCGGTTGACGCCGGAGCTGCGCGAACTGGCGGAGCAGTTGCTGCTCGAGCAGCAGCCGCCGGGCGTGCGGGCCGGAGCGCTGGATTTCACGCTGGTCGAGGCCGTTTACCTGCCGTTGCTGCGCGGATTGCTGACGAGTGCGTGCGACGCACGTTGGGGAGCCGATGCGGTGCAGCGATGGTTGCGGCGTGAGCCGGTGCGCGATCATTACGACCTGGCGCGCGACGCGCGCGTCTGGAGCTGGAAAGGACGCATCTTCACGATCGCGGAGGCGGCGGATTTTTTCACCGACGCGGCGAACTGGGACATCGGCGAAGACATGCTGTTTCACCCCCATGATCCGTCGACGCTAGCGGCGTTTCTGGAGCAGGTCCCGGCCTACCGTGCAGACTGGGAGCGGCTGCAGGCGGTGTGCGATCTCGCGGAGCAGCCGGCGTGGGCGGAGCTGCCGGTGGTCGCGCGGCGAACGGTGACGGCGGCGCTCGGGTGGCTGGCGTTGGCGGCGGGGACGGGCAGCCGCGTGGCCTTTCGCGTTTGCGGGCACTCGATCGACTCGGTGGGGTTGACGGAACTCTTGCGGGCGGATTCCGCCGATCGCGGCGTGGCGCTGGTCGGTTCGTTGCTCTCCCCGGCGGTGGTGCAGTTTCTGGAGCCCTTCGATCCTGCGGCGGCGCGGGTGTTGAAGGGGGTTGCCGAAAAAGGCGGCGTGGCGATTCAGGAAGCGCTGCGGCGTGGCTGGATCGATCCCGAGGATACCGGTGCCCAGCGCCGGCTGCTGGAACTCTCGTTGCAAGGGCCGGTGGCGTTGCGCGAGCGGGTGGAATTGCTGCGCGCGGAGTATGCTTCGAACGCGGACGCGGAGCTGGCGCGGATGCTGGGGGAGAAGACCCCGACGCCGGCGGAGCTGGTCTTGCTGGCGTTCACCGGCGAAGCGGCGGCGAAACACGGCTACATCACGCACGAACGCTGGCGGCGGCAGCGTTGCGCAGCGCTGCAAGGCGAAGGCGCCGCGTTGGTGCGCGGACTCGTCTGGCTGGAGCTGCGGCGATTTTTCCGGATCGCGCGGCTGTGGGGTGCGACTCCGGCGGTGTTTGCGGCGGCCACGTTGCTGGCCACGGCGACCGCCGCGTGGGCGGGGCGGTCGTTTGCGCCGGCGGCGATCGTGGCCGCAGCCCTACTGGGATCGCGCGCGTGGGTGTGGTGGCGGGTGCGCTCGATCGTGCGTCGTTTCGATCCGGAAGCCGCCCCGTGGATCTGGACCGATGCCGGCCGGCGCGCGCACGCCGAGGTCGAACGAGTGATCGGCGCGCGTCGCGCGTCGATCGCGGAAATGAAACACGCGTTGCGGGCGACGCGCGATGCTCTCGCCGGCTTGGGAACGCGCCCGCAGCCCGCCCCAAGAATTCCTCAGCCGAACTGGCTGGATGTGTTTGCGGCGGCGGGACTCGCGACGGGCCTGGCGCTCACCGTGCTGATCTTGCCGGCAGTGCGACGGGTCGCGGACCTGAGGCCGGCGGCGGCGACGGAGGCATCCGATACCGCGATGCCGGCGCAGGCCGTTGTCCTGCCGCCGAAACCGGCGGAGGTGCCGCTCGACCGCGACGCGGCCAGCCCGGAGGCGCTGCTGGCCACGGGACGTTACGAAATCGTCGACGACGGCTTCGGCCGGCGTCTGCGGGGGCCGTTGCGGATCTGGAAACACTTTGCGCTTGCGCACGTGCCGCGCATGCAGGTCGACGCGGAGGCAACCGCGTCGCCGGAACAGTCGGCGTTTGCGCTCGTGAGCGGCGCGTTGCTTTTGCAGCCGTATCCACGGAAAGGAGTCAGTGTCCTGCTGGCCGTCCCGGTGCCGACGACGCGCGGATTCGGCGTCATGATTTTCAACGCGCGCGAGCGTGAGCTGCTCAATCGCGAGGTGCTGCTGCTCCATTCCGCTCCCGTGCCGGAGACGTGGTATCAGATCGGAAGCCGGCGCGTGCTGTATCTCGGGTCGCCGCTGCCGCTCGATGCGGAAATTTCCCTTGCGCCGCGTTGAGGTCTTTGCGGCCATGGACCCCTTACCATGATCGCACCCGAGACTTTCAGCCACATCGAGAACATCAAGAAGCGAGCCGGCCACCTATGGAGGTTTCTTTGACTGCGAACAAAAGCAGCGGGAAATAGAGGCCCTCGAGGCCGAGATGGGGGCGCCGACGTTCTGGGATAACAACGATCGCGCGCAGCGGCACATCACGAAGCTGAACGGCTTGAAGAAGGCCGTGCTCCCGGTGGTGGCGTTTCAAAAACGGGTCGAAGACCTCGACGTGATGGTCGAGCTCATCGAAGCGGCGACCGACGCCGAACGCGAAGCTTCCGAAAAGGACCTCGAGATGCAGGTCAACGGCATGGTTGAGGAACTCGACGACCTGGAGATTGCGTCTTTCCTCACCGGCCAGTTCGACAAGAACAACGCCATCCTCTCGATCCAGTCGGGCGCGGGCGGCACCGAGTCCAATGACTGGGCCGACCTGCTGTTCCGGATGTATAACCGCTGGGCGGAGCGGCGCGGTTTCACCGTCGAGGTGCAGGACGTGCAGGCCGGCGATCAGGCGGGCATCACGAAGGCGACGATGTTGATCAAGGGCGAAAACGCCTACGGTTACGTGAAGGCCGAGCGCGGCGTGCATCGCCTCGTGCGCATCAGCCCGTTCGACGCCAACAAGCGCCGGCACACGTCGTTCTGCGCGGTCGACGTGGTCGCGGAGGTCACCGACGAGATCGACATCGACATCGACGAAAACGATCTGCGAATCGATGTGTATCGCTCGTCGGGCAAGGGCGGCCAGGGCGTCAACACGACCGACTCGGCCGTGCGTATCACGCACATGCCCTCCGGCATCGTGGTGGTTTGCCAAAACGAACGCTCGCAGCTGAAGAACAAGGCCGCGGCGATGAACGTCCTGAAGGCGCGGCTCTACGAAAAGAAACAGGACGAGCAGCGCGCCGAGATGGACAAGTTTTACGGCGAGAAGGGCGAGATCGGTTGGGGTAGCCAGATTCGCAGCTACGTGCTGCAGCCTTACCAGATGGTGAAGGACCTGCGCACGGGGATCAGCACGAGCGACACGCAAGGCGTGCTCGACGGCGATCTCGACCGCTTCATCAACGCCTGGCTGCGCGCCGGATGTCCGCGTCATCGCAACAAGGACATCCAGATGGAAGAGTGAACATCCACGGCGGCGCGTCCCACCGGCGCGCCGCGTGAAGATTTAGGTCGGCGGGTTTGCGTCGATCCGTCAGCCTCACAGGCTTTCGGCTCTTCCCATGTCGCTCTCCTACGGGTCCATCAAGGCCGCGCTCTCGGCGCAGCCGTTGTTCGAGGATAAATCGTGGCAACTCTCGCCGGACGCGTGGCCGCTGACTGCCGAGCAGCTCGCGCAACTGGAGGCGATCGGCGCGGCATGTCTGGAGTTTCATCAGGCGCTGGAGACGCTCTACACGCGATCGGCGACCGGAAAGAACCTCCTGCGCAACAAGCCGCTGCTCGCGCCGTGGGTGGCCGATTATCTCGATCGCGGCAAACCCGCGGAATTGATCGCGCACGCGCGCGATCCGAAAAACCGCGGCGTCGTTCCGACGGTGTTGCGGCCGGATCTGTTGCTGACGGAGGAAGGGTTCGCGCTCACGGAGCTCGATTCGGTGCCGGGTGGCATCGGGCTGACGGCGTTTCTCAACCGGCTTTACGCGGGCGACGGGATTCTGGGCGCGGACGACGCGATGATCCGGAATTTCCACGCCTCGCTGGCGGCGTTGCGACCGGAGATGCCGAATCCGCTGATCGCGCTCGCGGTCAGCGACGAGGCCGCGACCTACCGGCCGGAGATGGAGTGGCTCGCGCACCAGCTACAGCTGCTCGGCAAGCGGGTGTTCTGCGTGCGTCCTGAAGATATTTTCCCGCTCGGCTCGTCGCTGTGCATCGACGTCGACGGCAACCCCGAGAAGGTCGATGTGATCTATCGCTTCTTCGAGCTGTTTGATTTAGCGAACATCCGGACGGCCCACTTCATCTTCGAGGCGTGGACGGCCGGCGAGGTGGCGATCGCGCCGCCGATGCGGCACTTCCAGGAGGAGAAACTCGCGTTGGCGCTGTTTCATCACCACCTGCTGCAGGAGTTTTGGGCGGAGGCGTTGAGCGGGCGCGCGTTGAAATTATTGCGATCCTTGATCCCGGCGTCGTGGGTCATCGATCCCGCGCCGCTGCCGCCGGGCGCCGTGCTCGATGGACCGAAGGTCGGTGGGCGTTCGCTCAACGACTGGCGCGATCTCGCGTCGGCTTCGCAGAAGGAGCGCGATCTGATCATCAAGATCAGCGGTTATCACGAAACCGCCTGGGGCGCGCGCAGCGTCGTGCTGGGCAGCGATTGCTCGCGCGAGGAGTGGCAACAGGGCGTGACGCGCGCCGTCGAACTCGCGCCGACGAACCTGCACGTGCTGCAAACGTATCGAAAGCCGAAGCGGCTCGAGCACCGGCTTTACGCGACGCCGGCAGAAGGCGGCGAGGCTCCGATCGCGGCCACGAAGGCGGGGCGTTTGCGGCTGTGTCCCTACTACTTCATCGTCGAGGGCCAGCCGCGTCTTTCCGGTGCGCTCGCGACGTTTTGTCCGCCGGACAAAAAGATCATCCACGGCATGCAGGACGCCGCTCTGTTGCCGGCGCGCGTGGTCGGCTGACTTGGCGCTACCAAGGCCGCGCCGCCAGGTGCGAAACGAATCCGATCGACTCGCGCCGGTAGCGAACGCGGGTCGTTGGGAAGAGGTCACCGCTCCGCGAGCTCAATAAGCGCACGGACGGTGTGAGCGCGGGCGGCTGCCGCTCAGGCGGCGCAGTCCTTGTGGGCGGCGGCGGGCTTGGCCGCGGCGTCCTTCGCCAGCATCGCGAAGAAGTGATCGCGACGTTCGCGGGCGACGCGGACATCCTTCGTGCCGAGCGAGCGGCGGATGCGCTCCTTGGTGAAGGGCGTCGGGTGGATCGTGTAGTGCAGGAACCAGGTGCCGTGATTATCCCAGAGATGATGGTTGGGATTTTCCGCATCGACGCGGATGCCGGGGAGTTTGGTTAGGGAGGTCATGTGCGGGAGGGTCTGTGTGGGAGCTTCGCGCAACAGGGGAAAACAAAAAAACCGACCTGGGCATCAGGTCGGTCTCGTCTTCGGGAGCGTTGCTGGTTCGCCACCTTGCAGTGACGCACATCCGGGGTTTCCCCCGATCCACCGTGGCCGCTCCCGGCCCGGTTGGCGGAATCGACTTGTTAGGGTCGACTCGTTCCTGATGCGACAGCGAGCGTGAGTTCTGCGCCGGTGCTGTCCAGCAATTTTTTCGGGAATTTGGAATTCCCTGGCAGTAAGGGGCAGTGGGAGCGCTCACCGTACAATCCGTCCACGTGATGTCCGCGTGGCGCTCCGTCGTCGGCGGGAGCGGACGGATTTGAGTCGGCGGACGAAGTTCCGACCGCCGACTTCAATCCGCTGCTTCAGCTCAGCTTGACGCCACGCGCCTGAGCGGCGCGGATGAGCGCGTCGGCCATGTCGCTGGGTGTCACGGCGACTTCGATGCCGCACTCCTTGAAGACGGCGATCTTGGCCGCGGCAGTGTCCTCGGCGCCGCCAACGATCGCGCCGGCGTGGCCCATGCGGCGACCCGCGGGCGCCGTGGCACCGGCGATGAAGCCGGCGACGGGCTTCTTGCAGTGATCCTTGATCCAGCGCGCAGCCTCCACCTCGGCGTTGCCGCCGATCTCGCCGATCATGATGATGCCGTGCGTCTCGGGGTCGTCGTTGAACATCTTGATGACGTCGAGGTGCGACGTGCCGTTGACCGGATCGCCACCGATGCCGACGGACGTGCTCTGGCCGATGTTTTTCTGCGTGAGCTGGTAAACCGCCTCGTAGGTGAGGGTGCCGGAACGCGAGACGACGCCGACGTGGCCTTGCTGGTGAATGTAGCCGGGCGCGATGCCGATGCGGCAGCCGCCTTTGGAGTCCTTGCCGGGCCCGGGCGTGACGATGCCGGGGCAGTTGGGACCGACGAGGCGGGTGCGCTTGCCCTGCATGGCGCGTTTCACGCGGACCATATCCTTGATCGGAATGCCCTCGGTGATGGCGACGGCGAGATCGAGGTCGGCGTCGGCGCACTCGAGAATGGCGTCGGCGGCGAACGGCGGCGGGACGAAGATCGCGGAGACCGTGGCGCCGGTGGCGGCTTTCGCTTCGGCGACGGTGTTGAAGATCGGCACGCGAAACGTGCTGTATTCGAAGATCTGGCCGCCCTTGCCGGGCGTGACGCCGGCGACGATGCCGGAGCCGTAATCGAGGGAGAGCTTGGCGTGACGGCCGCCGAAGTCGCCGGTGATACCTTGCACGAGGACCTTCGTGGCGGGAGTGACGAGGATGGACATTTTAGAAAAGTTGAGAGTTGAGGGTTCAGAGTTGAGGGGACGGAAGCTGGAGGAGGACGGCGCGTCTGGGTGGATCGGTCTCTCAACTCTCAGCTCTCATCTCTCAACGGCTGGTTGCTACGCGACCAGCTTCACAATCTTTTGCGCGGCGTCGGCCATCGAGGTGCCGCTGACGATCGTCAGGCCGGAGTCGTCGAGCGTCTGGCGGGCGAGGACGGCGTTGTTGCCCTCGAGGCGAACGACGAGCGGCAACTTGAGGCCGACTTCCTTCACCGCCTGCACGATACCGGTGGCGATCACGTTGCAGTCCATGATGCCGCCGAAGATGTTGACGAAGATCCCCTTCACGTTCGGGTCGCCGAGGATGATCTTGAACGCAGCCACCACCTGGTCCTTCGAAGCGCCGCCACCGACGTCGAGGAAGTTGGCGGGGTTGCCGCCGTAGTGCTTGATGATGTCCATCGTGCTCATCGCCAGGCCGGCGCCGTTCACGAGGCACGCGATGGTGCCGTCGAGCGCGATGTAGTTGAGCGAGTATTGGGACGCCTCGATTTCCTTCGGGTCCTCCTCGTTGAGATCGCGCAGCGCGAGAATCTCGGGGTGACGGAAAAGGGCGTTGTCGTCGAAGCTCACCTTCGCGTCGAGCGCGAGGACTTCGCCGGTGGGCGTGGTGATGAGCGGGTTGACCTCAACCATGGAGGCGTCGGTATCCCAGAACAGCGTGTAGAGATTGCGGATGAGCTTGGTGGCGTTCTTCGCCTCCGCGCCGGCGAGGCCGAGCGCGAAGATCACCTGGCGCACCTGGAAGTCGGCGAGGCCGTAAGCGGGATCGACGAAGACCTTCACGATCTTCTCGGGGGTCTCGTGCGCGACCTTCTCGATCTCCACGCCGCCTTCGGTCGAGGCGACGATCACGGGGCGCGAGGTCGCGCGATCGAGCAGGATGGCGAGGTAGTATTCCTTTTTGATGTCGCTCGCGACCGTGAAATACACCGTCTGCACCTTGCGGCCCGCGGGGCCGGTTTGGAGCGTGACCAAGGTGTTGTCCAGCATCTGGCTGGCCGTGGCCTTCGCATCGGCCTTGGTCTTGCAATACTTAACGCCGCCCTTGAAGCCGGTCGTGAACGTGCCCTTGCCGCGACCGCCGGCATGGATCTGCGATTTCACCATCGTCGGACCCTCGGGCAAACCGCCGAGTGCGGTGTCGAACTCGGCCACGGATTTGGCGGGGGCACCGGCGGGAATCGGCACGCCATATTTTTCGAAGAGCGCTTTCGCCTGATACTCGTGAATGTTCATTGAAGGGGTCTGAATTCAGCGGATACCGCCGGGCATGGCACGCCTAAAAACGGCAACTTTATCTGATCGTCCGCTCGCCGTGCGAGCGGGATTGCGTTTCGGGTTCGCGCTGGCACGCTGCGCGACCATGGATGCTCATGAGCTCATGCGAGAGGTGCTGAAACGCACCAGCGCCAAGCAGATAGCCGCCGACATGGGGCTGTCGCTTTCACTCATCTACAAATGGGCCGAGCCGCCGGAATCCGAGAGCGGCAGCGGCGCGAGCAGTCCGCTGGAGCGTGTCGGCCAACTCGTCCGCACCACGCAGGATGCGCGCATCGCGCAATGGGTCTGCGAACGCGCGGGCGGTTTCTACATCCGCAATCCCCACAATTTCCCGCCAGGAGGCCCGCTCATTCCGGTGACGAACGACATCGTCCAGGAATTCGCCGACATGCTCGCCACGATCGCGACCGCGGCCGCGGACGACATGGTCACGAAGGAGGAGGCCAAAAAAATTCGCGCGCGCTGGGAGGAGCTCAAGAGCGTGACCGAGGGCTTCGTGCGCGCCGCCGAGGCCGGCAATTTCGGTGGCAACGTTGAACCGCCGAAGTCGGCGTAGATCCGGCTCGCGACGGGATGCGCGACTAGAACGTGTGCGCGTAGCTGAGCGTCACCGCGGCACGGCGGTCGGCGTCGGGATTCGCTTCGCGCGGGGTGCGACCCGATTTGTAGAAATTGTTGCGGCCTTCGCTGTAGGTCACGTTGAGCGCGAGCTGTGATCGGAGACCGATCTGCACCGGGAGCGTGACGCTGGCCGTCCAGTAATCGCCCCAGTTCTTCAGCGCGGGCGACGTGTCGGCGAGGTCGTTCCAGCGAAAGGTTCCGGCCGTGAGCGCCAGCGCGAGCTCCGTGCCCCAGGTCGTGAGCGGCCACGCCGCCGCGGCGGTAAACTCATATGTCGCGCCTTCAAGCATGGCGTCGTAATAGATCTTCGGCGTGAGCCGCACGCCGCGCACGGTCAGATTCGCCGCCAGGCTCGGCTCGACCGTGACGGCATGGAGGCCGGCCGTGTGTTGAGAATCCGGATACGTGTAGACGGTCACGCCCGGGACGAGGCTGCGGGTTCCGTCCGCCGACGCGATCGTGTAGGATCCGTAGAAATCGATTTCCGGATCGCGGTCGGGCCCGTCCCCTTCGTCGAGGGCGACGTTGCTCCACGCGCCCAGCGCCAGCGGCCCGGAATAAAAGTCGAGCGCCGGCTGAAACGAGACGCCGGCCCGTCGCACGCCGCGAAACAGGTAAGCCGAGGTCAACGCCGAGGAGAGCGTCCACGAATGCTCGCCGAACGCCGGCGCCGGCGTTTGCGCCGGCAGCGGCAATACCGGGGCGGCGGCGATGGTGGCGACGAGGAAAGGACGCAGCAGCAGAGACGGATTCATGGGACGAACGCGCGGCAGATCCGCGCCGAAAACCCGACAGCTAGGCGCTGCGTTTCCTCCGGTGCAATCGCGATATGACACGCGACCGCACCCGCTTGCCGAAGCTGGCAAGCGATCTGCTAACACGGTTCCGCAAGCCGAACGTTTCCGGCCTGAATGGAAACGACGGTACGCCTGCTGCAAACCTACTAATCAAACTATGATCCAAAATACCTCCAAGCTAGCTGGCTGGGCTGCGACGTCGCTCGCTCTCGTCGCGACCGCCGTCGCCGATGTGAAGGTCAACGACTACATCAGCGTCAACGGTTATGCCATCGGCGCGGTGACCAACACCGACATCGACGGCGGCGGCCACATCGACAGCTATTTCGAATCGAAGGGCTCGCCCGCCGTGGTGAACGCCGACGCCGTGAAGCTCGGAGTGCTGGCCAGCGCCGACAAGCTCAGCGCCTATGGCTCGATCCTCTATTTGCCCGGCGCGGCGGACGAGGCCGGCCTGCTCGATGCCTACGTCACCTTCGACACCGGCACGGGCGTGAAGCTCACGGGCGGCAAATTCCTCAGCTATCTCGGCTACGAGGCGTTCGATCCGGTCAACATGGCGCAGCTCACCTACGGCTCCACGATCTTCGCGATCCCGGCTTATCACACCGGCGCCAAGATCGACTACTCGACGGAAACGTTCTCCGTGGGCGTGGCGGCGGTGGACTCCGTCTTCCTCGGCTCGAAGGGCTTTTTCGAAGGCGACCGCGAATACGACGACGACATCGGCTTCGAGGCGATGATCTCCTACACGGGCATCGACAAGCTCACGATCTTCACCGGTATTGCATTTGAGGATACGAAGGGCGCGGCCGACGAGCTCTTCATCTTCGATCTCTGGCTGAGCTACGCCGTCACCGACAAGCTCACGCTCGCCGCGGAATACGATCACCAGAACGACACGATGGACGGCTGGCTGGCCTTCGCGGGCTACAAGTTCACCGACAAGTTCTCGACCATCTTCCGCATCAGCGGCGTCGAGTGGGACGGCGGCGGCAGCGACACGAAATACACCGTCGCGCCCACCTACACGATCGACAACAACCTCTCGCTCCGCGCCGAGTTCTCGGTGGGCGAGGGCGACAGCGGCGACTACACGTTCATCGGCGGCCAGATCGTCTTCAAATTCTAAGCGGGTCCCGTCCGCTGCTTCTTCCGGGCGCCGCGCCTGCGCGCGCGGCGCCCGCTCCTCCTCAACCCAACGTCCGGTTTTTATCTCCTCCGCGGAGGTGCCTGGCCACTGCCGTGCCCCGACACCGCCGCGCGTCCGCGAACTTCCCCTCCATGATCAAGAAACTCACCCAACTGCTCGGCGTCGGAGCCCTCGCGCTCTGCGCCTCGATCGGCACCGCTCGCGCGGCCGATACCATCAAGGTCGGCGTCCTGCACTCCCTCAGCGGCACCATGGCGATCAGCGAGACGTCGCTGCGCGACGTGCTGCTGTTCACCTTCGACGAGATCAACGCGAAGGGCGGCGTTCTCGGCAAAAAGATCGAGCCGGTCGTGGTCGACGGCGCGTCGAACTGGCCGCTGTTTGCCGAGAAGGCGAAGCAGCTGCTCGAGCAGGACAAGGTCGCGGTCGTGTTCGGCTGCTGGACTTCCGTGTCGCGCAAATCCGTGCTGCCGGTCTTCGAAAAGAACAACGGCCTGCTCTTCTATCCCGTCCAATACGAGGGCGAGGAGGAGTCGCAGAACGTCGCCTACACCGCCGAGGCGGTGAACCAGCAGGCCACGCCCGCGGTCGATTACTACCTGGCCGAGGGCAAAAAGAAATTCTACCTGCTCGGCACCGATTACGTTTATCCGCAGACCACGAACCTCGTGCTGCTCGAATACCTCCTGAGCAAGGGCGTGCCGCTCGAAAACATCGGCGGCGGCTACCGCAAGGACGATTCGGGCAAGATCATCTCCGCCGGCAAATACACGCCGTTCGGCCACACCGACTACCAGCAGATCGTCGCCGAGATCAAACAGTTCGCCGCGTCCGGCGACGCTTGCGTGATCTCCACGCTGAACGGCGACACCAACGTCCCGTTCTTCAAGGAATACGCCGCCGCGGGTCTCACCGCCGACGATTGCCCGGTGGTTTCGTTCTCGATCTCCGAAGACGAGTTTCGCGGCTTGCCCGCGAAACAGCTCGTCGGCCAGCTCGGCTGCTGGACCTATTTCCAGTCGCTCGACACGCCGGCGAACGAGAAATTCGTTTCCAACTTTATGCAGTGGCTCAAGACCACCGCGACGCCCGGCATCGTGCGCGAAGGCCGCGTCACCTGCTCGCCGATGGTGCTCAGCTATGACGGCGTTTACCTCTGGAAGGCCTGCGTCGAAAAAGCCGGCAGCTTCGACGTGGACAAGGTTCGCGAGGCCTGGAAGAGCGGTGTTTCGTTCGACGGCCCCGGCGGCCGCGTCACCACGCAGCCCAACATGCACCTCACGAAGAACGTCTACATCGGCGAGACCAAGGCCGACGGTCAGTTCAAAATCGTGAAGTCCTTCGACAGCGTCTACGGCGAGCCCTGGCTCAAGGGTAAGTTCAAGTAAGCGCGTCGGTCATCGCGAGTCCCGCGCCTGCGGGACGTGGCAATTCCGCTGGATCGCTTCAACGCGGGGCGCGCCTCGGAATGACATACTGCGGGTTTCTGAAAATCTCCCACACACCAACACACAACTTGGCCCATTGATTGCTAAGACGGGGGCGGGTTCGGGCCACGAACCCGCCCCTTTGTTTCACCGGATTCCTTCCGACTACCCGTGTCTGTTTCGAAATACCTCTTCGTTGGTTTTCTCCTGCTGGTCGCACCGTGTCTCGGGGCCGAGACCGCGCGGCAGATCATCGCGCGCGCCGCGCTCACCGGGCCGAACGCGCAACGCATGGAGATCCTGCGCACGTTGATCGGGGAGGGCGACGAAGCGATCGCGCCGCTGCTCGCTGCCTGGCGCGAGGACGCGCTGTTCGTCTACACACCCGGCGAGGGTGCGCCGTTCGTAGTGCAGCTGACGGGAGAAAAAGATTCCGCCGGCCGTTTCGCCGCCGTGCGCGTCGACACGGGGGCGGCGGTGACGGATGCGTCGGGCCAGCCGCTGCGCCTCGCGCCCGGCGGGTTGAAGGCGGTCGAGCACACTTCGGCACTGCGGCGGGTGATGAAGAATGTGCTCGATCTCGCCGATCTCGCGAAACCCGACGTGACGAAACGGATACGCGCGATCCAGGCCTTCGGCTACTCCCAGGCGGCCGACAAACTGCCCGCGCTCGAGACGCGGTTGAAGATCGAGGAGGAGACGCAGGTCCGGCTCACGTTGCGTGAGGCGATCGCGTTGATCCGGCTCAAGGACGCGAGCGACGACGTGAAGCTTGCCGCGCTGCACGACCTCAAGGAGCTGCACACGATCGGCAGCGCGGACGCGTTGCGCGCGGCTTTGAAATCCGCGCAAACCGAGAAAAAACCGGCGCTCGTCGCCGCCGCGTCTTCCGCCATCCACGCGGTCGAGAGCCACGTTTCCTTCGTCAACTTTTTCGGCACGCTTTTCCGTGGCCTGAGCCTCGGCAGCATCCTGCTCGTCGTCGCGCTCGGCCTCGCGATCACGTTTGGCCTGATGGGCGTGATCAACATGGCGCACGGCGAGATGATCGCCGTCGGCGCCTACACGACCTACATTGTCCAGAATCTTTTCGGGTCGGGCCTGGCGCTGTCGCCGTTTGGCTGGAGTTTCAGCCTGCCGGGGCTCAACGCGCACGGCTGGTTCTACGAGAGCTATTTCCTCTGGGCGCTGCCGCTCAGTTTCCTCGCCGCCGCGGGCGCGGGCATCCTGCTCGAGCGCGGCGTGATCCGTTTCCTTTACCGCCGTCCGCTGGAGAGCCTGCTCGCGACCTGGGGCGTATCCATGGTTCTACAACAGCTGTTCCGCCGCGTCTTCGGCTCGAACAACGTGCAGGTGAGCAGCCCGAGCTATCTCAGCGACAGCTGGACGTTCAACGACATCATCTTCGGCTGGAACCGCGTCTTCGTAATCGGTTTCGCGGGCGTGATCGTGCTGGGCGTGTGGCTCGTGCTCACGCGCACCTCGCTCGGTCTGCTGATCCGCGCGGTGATGCAGAATCGCAACATGGCCTCGTGCATGGGCGTGCGCACCGAGCGCGTGAACATGCTGACGTTTGGGCTCGGCAGCGGACTCGCGGGACTCGCGGGCGCGTTTCTCTCACAGATCGGCAACGTCGGTCCGTCGCTCGGCCAGAGCTACATCGTCGACTGTTTCATGACGGTCGTCGTTGGCGGCGTCGGCAATCTGCCTGGCACGGTGTTCGCCGCGGTCGGCATCGGCATGGCGGATCAATCGCTGCAGCAGATCCTGCTGAATCCGGTGCTCGGAAAAATCACCGTGCTGGTCGCGATCATCCTGTTCCTGCAATGGCGGCCGGCGGGCATTTTCGTGACGCGCAGCCGCAGTTTGGAGGGATGAGTTTTATGAACCACGAAAAACACGAAACCCACGAAAACAATACGAACGGAAGGCTTGGTCCTTTCCGTGTATTTCGTGTGTTTCGTGGTGAAATTCGATCGAGATGAGCGCGCCGACTCTTCGCAAAATCGAACTGAGCGCGATCGCGGCGATCACGTTGTTCCTCGTGGTCGTGTTCCCGCTGCTCAACAGCTACGGGCTGATCAGCGACTTCACGCTGAACCTGTGGGGCAAGTATCTCTGCTACGCATTGCTCGCGATTTCCGTCGATCTGCTCTGGGGCTACACCGGTCTGCTCAGTCTCGGCCAGGCGCTCTTCTTCAGCCTCGGGGGCTACATGATGGGCATGTATCTGATGCGAATGATCGGCGATCTCGGGCAATACCGGAAGCCGATCCCGGACTTCCTCGTGTTCCTCGGCTGGTCAGAGCTGCCGGCTTTCTGGAAGCCGTTCGACAGTTTCCCGTTCGCGGCGGCGATGATCTTTCTGCTGCCGGGCATCGTCGCCTTCGTTTTCGGTTTCCTCGCCTTTCGTTCGCGGATCAAAGGCGTGTATTTCTCCATCCTCACGCAGGCGCTCACCTACGGCGCGTCGCTCATGTTTTTCCGCAACGACATGCTGATGGGCGGCAACAACGGCTTCACCGATTACAAGTTCATCCTTGGTCACGACATTCGCGACGCGGCGACGCAGCGTGGTCTCTATATCGCGAGCGCGCTCGCGCTGGTGCTCGTGTTTCTCGGCTGCCGCTGGCTAAGCCAGACGAAGTTCGGGCTCGTGCAACGCGCGATCCGCGACGGCGAGAATCGTGTGCTGTTCAGCGGCTACGCCGCTGCGCATTTCAAACTTTTCGTTTTCGTCGTCGCCGCGTGCATCGCCGGCATCGGTGGCGCGCTCTACGTGCCGCAGGTCGGCATCATCAATCCATCCGAGATGACGCCCGACAAATCGCTCGAGGCCGTCGTGTGGGTCGCGGTCGGCGGACGCGGCACGCTCGTCGGCCCGATCATCGGCGCGGTCACGGTCAATGCCTTGAAGAGCTGGGCGACGCGCGCGTATCCCGATCTCTGGTTGTTCCTGCTGGGCGGACTGTTCGTCGTGGTCGTTCTGCTGCTGCCCGGTGGACTCGTGAGTCTGCCCGGTCGGCTCTCCGCGTGGTGGAAACACCGCGCCGCGCGTCCGAGCGCTCGCACGGATTCCGAGCCGTCGGCCAAACCTGTCACCTCCGCGTCATGAATGTCGGCCCCGACCGCACCAATTTCATCCTGACCGTCGAGGATGTGAGCAAGACGTTCGACGGGTTCAAGGCCATCACGAACCTGAACTTCTATCTCAACCGCGGCGAGCTGCGCACGGTCATCGGTCCGAACGGCGCCGGCAAATCGACGTTCTTCGATCTGATCACCGGTCGCACGAAACCGGATACGGGCAAAATCGAATTTGGCTGGGACACGGATCTCGTCGGACTCAACGAATATCAGATCAATCGCCTCGGCATCGGCCGCAAATTCCAGACCCCGTCGGTTTACGTGGATCATACCGTATTCGAGAATCTGTTGCTCTCGCTCAAAGGATCGCGCGGCGTGTTCTCCACGTTGTTTCATCGCGTCACCTCCGACCAGCGCGACCGGATCGACGAATTACTGAAGCTGATCCGCCTCGACGCGAAACGCGATCTGCGCGCCGGCCAGCTCGCCCACGGCGAAAAGCAGTGGCTCGAAATCGGCATGCTCCTCGCGCAGGAGCCGCAACTCCTGCTCGTCGACGAACCGGCGGCGGGCATGACCGACGACGAAACCGCTCGCACCGGCGAGCTGCTGATCAGTTTGTCGGAAAAGCACAGCATCGTCGTCGTCGAACATGACATGACGTTTGTGAAACAGATCGCGCGCGACGGCAAAGTGACGGTGCTGCATCAGGGCACCGTCTTGTGCGAAGGAAAGTTCGACGAGGTGCAGGCGAACGAACAAGTCCGCCACGTCTATCTCGGCCGCGGTAAGCACGGATGAATCGCCGCAAAAATGCGCAAAACGCGCAGAAGCTCGCAACGGCCCGTTATGAAATCTGTCTCGACCGCCCATTTTTTGCGCTTCCTGCGCCTTTTTGCGGCCACCTCTCATGAGTAGTCCTCTGCTTCAACTTTCGACGGTCGAAGCGGACATCGCCGGATCGCGCATTCTGCGCGGGGTGAACCTGGAGGTGAATGCCGGCGAAGTCGTCGCGCTCATGGGCCGCAATGGCGTCGGCAAAACCACCACGCTGCGCTGCATCACCGGCTTATTGCCAGTGCGCAATGGCAGCCTTCGGTTCGACGGCCAGGATCTCGCGAAACTCTCTCCCGACGCCCGCGCGCGCGCCGGCATCGCGTATGTGCCGCAAGGTCGCGACATCTTTCCGCACCTGACCGTCGAGGAAAACCTGCACGTCGGCCTCGTCGTGCACCGTCGGGGCAAGGCCGCGGATCGCGACGGCCTCGAGCGCGTCTTCCATCTGTTTCCTGTCCTGAAGGAGATGCTCTCGCGCAAAGGCGGCGTGCTGTCCGGCGGCCAGCAACAGCAACTCGCCATCGGACGCGCGATCCTGACGCGACCGAAATTGCTGATCCTCGACGAACCGACGGAAGGCATCCAACCGTCGATCATCGATCATATCGGCGACACGTTGAAGAAGTTGAAAACGGAGGGGCTCCACGAGAATCCCGTGGAAGAGATTCAGCATGCGGTGAAGGTGCTGAAGCAGGAGCAGTCGCTCGCGATTTTGCTGGTCGAACAATACGTGGATTTTTGCCGCGACGTCGCCGATCGCTTCTACGCGATGGACCGGGGCGCAGTCGTGGCCTCCGGCTCGATCGCCGCGCTGACCGACGAAGTCGTGAAGGAGCATCTGCAAGTCTAGAGCCCAGCGCCCAGAGCCCAGAGTCAATCAACCTCCTTCATCTCTCCGCCTCATCCGCTCCGGCTTCTCGCCTCTAGCCTTTAGCCTCTCGCCTATTCGTCCCCATGCACCTCACCCCCCGCGAACGCGAAAAGCTGCTGATCGTCACCGCCGCGGATCTCGCGCGCCGGCGTCAGGCGCGAGGCTTGAAGCTGAATTATCCCGAAGCGGTTGCGATCATCACCTACGAAATCATCGAGGGCGCGCGCGACGGTCGCACCGTGGCTGACCTCATGAGTTTCGGCACGACGATTTTGAAACGCAGCGACGTGATGGAAGGCATCGCCGAGATGGTCCACGAGGTGCAGGTCGAGGCGACGTTTCCCGACGGTACGAAACTCGTGACCGTCCACCATCCGATCCGCTGATCGGAAAGCGCTGAAACGCTGAAAACCGAAATGACCCCCGGAGAAATCATTCCCGCCTTGGAGGCGATGCCACTGTTCGCCAACGACGGTCTCGAGACCAAGCGACTTATCGTCGCCAACTCCGGCGACCGGCCGATCCAGGTCGGCTCGCATTACCATTTTTTCGAAACGAACGAGGCGCTGCGTTTCGATCGCGCCGCCGCCCGCGGGTTTCGATTGAACATCCCCGCCGGCACCGCCGTGCGTTTCGAAGCTGGCGACTCCAAGGAAGTGGAACTCGTCGCCCTCGCCGGCACGCGCGAAGTCTACGGCCTCCAGGCCAG
Source organism: Opitutus sp. sgz309028 (assembly GCF_059821195.1). Classification (NCBI taxonomy): domain Bacteria; kingdom Pseudomonadati; phylum Verrucomicrobiota; class Opitutia; order Opitutales; family Opitutaceae; genus Opitutus; species Opitutus sp. sgz309028. Next base: position 301,058 of record NZ_JCAMRR010000002.1, read on the forward strand.
AATCAACGGCCGGCTGGATTCCGCAACGTGACCAGGATCGTCCTCTGTGCTCTCAGTGCAGCCTCCGTGATCTCTGTGTAACAAACCCTCTCCCATGCCCCTGAAACTCACCCGCCGCCAATACGCGGAAATGTTCGGCCCCACCGTCGGCGACCGTGTCCGTCTCGCGGATACGGAACTCTTCGTCCAGGTCGAGCGTGACCTCATCGCCGAGGGCGGCGGCTACGGGAACGAGATCAAGTTCGGCGGCGGGAAGGTCATTCGCGACGGCATGGGCCAGTCGCCGACCGCGCTCGATGCCGAGTCGCTTGATCTCGTCATCACCAACGCGCTCATCCTCGATTCGCGGCTCGGCATCCTGAAGGCCGACATCGGTATCAAGCACGGTGTGATCGTCGGCATCGGCCACTCCGGCAATCCCGGCATCCAGAACGGAATCGGGTCCGTTTACGCCGATCCGCAAACCAAGCGTCGCAACCCGATGATCGTCGGCGCCGCCACCGAAGTCATCGCCGGCGAAGGTTGCATCGTCACGGCGGGCGGCATCGATTCCCACATCCATTTCATCTGCCCGCAGCAGATCGACGAAGCGCTGTCGTCCGGCATCACCACGATGCTCGGCGGCGGCACGGGTCCGGCGACCGGCACCTTTGCGACGACCTGCACGCCGGGAAAATGGAACCTCCACCGCATGTTCGAGGCCGCTGAGGCGTATCCGATGAACCTCGGTTTTCTCGGCAAGGGCAACTGCGGCACAGCCGAGCCGCTGCGCGAGCAGATCGTCGCGGGCGCGATCGGGCTCAAGTTGCACGAGGATTGGGGCACGACGCCGGCCGCGATCGATACCTGCCTGGGCGTCGCCGACGAACTCGACGTGCAGGTCGCGATCCACACCGACACACTCAACGAATCCGGTTTCGTCGAAACGACGATCGCGGCGTTCAAGGGCCGCACGATTCACACCTTTCATTCCGAAGGCGCCGGCGGCGGCCACGCGCCGGACATCATTCGTGTCTGCGGCGAGGCCAACGTGCTGCCGTCGTCGACGAATCCGACGCGTCCTTTTACCGTGAATACGATCGATGAGCATCTCGACATGCTCATGGTGTGTCACCACCTCGATGCGAAGATTCCGGAGGACGTTGCGTTCGCCGAATCGCGGATCCGGCCCGAGACGATCGCGGCCGAGGATTGTCTGCACGATCTTGGTGCGATTTCGATGACCTCGTCGGATTCGCAGGCAATGGGCCGCGTGGGCGAGGTGATCCTCCGCACCTGGCAGACCGCGCACAAAATGAAGCTGCAGTTCGGCGCGCTCAGCGGCGGGGCTCACCCGGCGGCCGACAATTTCCGCGTGCTGCGCTACCTCGCGAAATACACGATCAACCCGGCGATCGCGCACGGGATTTCGCACATCGTCGGCTCGCTCGAAGTGGGGAAACTCGCGGACCTCGTCATCTTCAAACCCGCGCTTTTCGGAGTGAAACCGGAACTCGTGTTGAAAGGCGGTTTCATCGCGTGGGCCAACATGGGCGATCCGAATGCCTCGATCCCGACGCCGCAGCCGACGTTCTACCGGCCGCAGTTTGGCGCGGCAGGCCGTGCGCTCGGTTCGACGAGTATCACGTTTGTGAGCCAGGCGTCGGTGGATCGCGGCGAGCTGAAAGACCTGGGGCTGCGTCGCCGGCTCGAGCCGGTGAAGAACTGCCGCCACATCGGCAAACGCGACATGGTGCTCAATGACGCACTCCCGCAGATCGAAGTCGATCCGGAGACCTACACGGTGAAGGCCGACGGCCGCGTGCTCACGTGCGAACCGATGCAGGAGCTGCCGATGGCGCAGCGGTATTTTCTGTTCTGAGGTCGAATCCGGCGTCCTCCTCGGGAGGGTTTGGGGCCCTTCGATTCTGTGCCTTCCGTGCAGTCTGTGGTCAGAGTTTCAGAAATGAACCACAGAGAGCACGGAATGCACGGAAACCAGATGCTGCCGTGCCGAGTTGGTAGCGGCCGTCGTCCCGACGGCCATGGGTGGTCCGCTGCGGGCGAGCACTTTCAGCCCGACGAGGACGTCGGCCTTCACCGATCCAGAGATCTCAGACGCACGCGATCGGCGGTGAAAGTTTGTCCAAGCAAGCGTTCGCCGCGCGTGGCGAACCACGCGGCGTCGTCGGTCGTCGCGAAACGTCGCGTGCCGCCGCGCGTGAGTCGCGTCTCGTGTTCCGGATGACGCTGCAGCCAGTCGGCGAGGCGTGTGCTGACGATTTCGGCCTGATCGAGGATTTCGACTTCCGGCGGGATCAGCGGCGTCAAGGACGGCAGCAGCAGCGGATAATGCGTGCAGCCGAGCAGGAGCCGCTGGGGCGGGCGCGCGCGGTGGATCACGGGCTCCAGCGAACGCCGGAGAAAATACTCCGCGCCGGGTCCGCTGAGTTCGCCCGCTTCGACGAGCGGGACCCACATCGGGCAGGCTTGTTGAATCAATTCGAGCCGCGGAGAAAGCTTGTGCAACTCGAGCGCGTAGGAGTCCGACGCGATCGTGCTCTCCGTGCCGAGCACGGCGACCGTGCCGGTGGCGTTGGAGGGCGGCGTGATGCCTGGCAGCGCGCCTGGGGGCAGCCCGGCGAGCGCTTCGACGGAAGGACGGACCACGCCCAGCACGCGTCGATCGGGCCGATGCGCGGGCAGATGCAGCTGCTGGATATTACGCAGAGCGCGCGCGGACGCGGTGTTGCACGCGAGCACCACGAGCGTGCAGCCCTCGTCGAACAGCCACTCGACCGCTTCGAGCGTGAACGTGTTGATCACCTCCGCGCTGCGGGCGCCGTAGGGCGCGCGGGCGCTGTCGGCGAGGAAAACGTAATCGTAGGCCGGCAGCCGGCGCAGCAGGGCTGCGAGTACCGTGAGTCCGCCAAAGCCGGAATCGAAAACGCCGATCATTCTCCGCGAGCGGAGCGCGGACGTCGGCGCAAGGCAAGCCGGCACCGGCCACGTCGCCACGCCTCCAGTCTTGCACGGCGCGCGGTGAACCCGAATAAGGACGGGATGAGCGATTGTCCCTGCGGCTCCGGCCGGTCCTACGAAACGTGTTGCGAGCCCATCATCGGCGGCGCGCCGGCGCCGACCGCCGAGGCGCTGATGCGTTCGCGCTACTCCGCGTATGTGAAGCACGCGTTCGACCACCTCGGACGCTCGCTGTCGGCGAAGGAGCGCAAGGATTACTCGCCCGACGACGCGCGCAACTGGGCCGAACGATCGGAGTGGCTGGGTCTCACGATCCTGCGCACGGAAAAAGGCGGCGCAACCGACGACGAGGGCGTCGTGGAATTTTCCGCCCGGTTCAAAACCGAAGGCAAGGAACACGAGCACCTCGAGGCGGCGCTGTTTACGCGTGAGGACGGCAACTGGGTTTACGCGGGCCAGCTCCCGCAGCGCGGGCAAACCGTTCGTTACGAAAAGCCCAAGGTCGGCCGCAACGATCCGTGCCCCTGCGGCAGCGGGAAGAAATACAAGAAGTGCTGCGGCGCCGCCGCGTAGCGGCCTAGGTGGGTCCGCGCAGCTCGGTTCGCGCAATCCGTCGCGAAATTCGCGTTGCCGGCGCGCGTTGGCCGGTGAACGGCAAGCTTCGTGCTTTGGGCCGCTCGTGTTGATCCTCGTTCACTCCGTCGTTGCCCAACCGGACCCGGCGTTGCCGGAAATTACGTTGCCGGCGGAGCGCATGCAGGTGGCGAAACGCCGCTGGCGAGGCACCGCGGACGATGGGAGCGAGTTCGGGTTCGAACTCGCCGCGCCATTGAAGCACGGCGACACCTTTTGGCAGACGGCGGCGGCGCGCTATGTTGTGCGTCAGCGGTTGGAAGCGGTGGTGGAGATCCCACTCGAGTTTCCCGCGTCGGCCGCGGCCGGCGTCGGCTGGGCGATCGGCAATCTGCATCTCGAACTGCAATCCGAGCCCACGCGTCTGCTCGCGCCGGACGAACCCGCGGTGCGCCAATTGCTCGATCGGCTCAAGGTGCCGTATCGATCGACGACGGCGGTGTTTCGCCCCGGCCGCTTCGCGCGCGGTCAACCCCAAGAAACGCATGAACTCGGTCCCAGCCATCGACACTGACGCGGCCGTGACGCGTTCGCCGACGGCATGGCTGTGCGCGGTGCTGCAGGCGGGCGATTCGTTTTATCCGACGGGCAGCTACGCGCACTCGTTCGGTTTGGAAGGGCTCGTGCAGGAAGGCGTCGTGCGTGATCGCGCCACGCTGCGGACATTTCTGCGGGAATCCGTTTTGCCGGCGCTGCGGCAGAGCGAACTGCCGCTGGCGGTGCACGCATGGGCGGCGCTGGCGGACCGCGATTGGGTGCGCGTGCGCGAACTCTGCGAGTTATCGTCGGCGATGAAGACGTCGCGCGAGGCTCGCCAGGCGTCGGACAATATCGGCCGCCAGCGCGCGGAACTGGTGGCGACGCTGCGCGGCGATCCACGTGCGCAGGAATTGCTCGCGCGCGCCGCCGAAGGACGCTGGCCGTGTTCGCCGGCGGTGTCGGCAGTGTTGGAGTCGCGTGCGTTTGGCGCGCCGCGCGACGCATGCCTGGCTGGCATGGCGTATTCCAGCGTGGCGGCGATCGTGTCGGCCGCGATGAAGCTGCTGCGGCTGGGGCAGAACGCGAGCCAGTCGCTCCTGACTGAAACGCTCGCGAAGATCCCGGCGATTATCTCCGGCGCGGAAAACGTGGCGTTCGACGACATCGGCTGGTTCAACCCTTGGCTCGACATCGCCGCCGCGCGCCACGAAACCGCGTCAACGCGGATGTTCATTTCCTGAGATGAAGCGCAAAGGCGCCAAGATGCGCAAAGTTTCGCGAAGCGCCCCGTCGGCTCCGGATGCTTGGCGTGGCTTCGCGCCCCTTCGCGTCTTCGCGCTTCCTGAATTTCCCCCATGACTCGTCCTCCTCGCATCGGTGTCGGCGGGCCGGTTGGCTCCGGCAAGACCATGTTGTGCCTGAAACTCTGCCAACGGCTGCGCGAGCGCTACTCGATGGCCGTCGTGACCAACGACATCTATTGCTCCGAGGACGCACAGTTCCTCATCCGGCACAGCGCGCTGCCGCCGGAGCGTATCGCTGGCGTGGAGACGGGAGGCTGTCCGCACACCGCGATCCGTGACGACACCACGATGAACGAACAGGCGTGTCGCGCACTGGAAACGAAGTTTCCGGACCTGCAACTCCTGCTGGTGGAGAGCGGCGGCGACAATCTCACGGCGACGTTTTCGCCGGAGCTGGTGGACGCGTTCATCTATGTGATCGACGTGGCGGAAGGGGACAAAATCCCGCGCAAGGGCGGGCCGGCGATCCGGTTCAGCGATCTGCTCATTATTAACAAAATCGACCTCGCGCCGCTGGTCGGCGCCGACTTGTCGGTGATGGAGCACGACGCGAACGCGCAACGTGGCGCGCGGCCATTTCTGTTCTGCGATTTAAAACGCGAGCACAACCTCGACGCCGTGATCGAGTGGCTCGAGCGCGAGGTGTTGTTCGCGCAGACCGCGGAGGCGGCCACATGAATAGCCGCAATAAAGCGCAAAAGGCGCAAAAAAGGAGCAGGGGAGCGCTGGGTATTTTTGCGCGTTCTGCGCCTCTTTGCGGCCAATGCCATGGCTGAGTTTTCCGGGCATCTGCGATTGCGGGCGGCGCAGCGGGAGCATGGGCGGACGGTGCTCGCGGAGCAGTCGTTTCGCGCGCCGTTTCATCTGAGCAAGCCGTATTGGGATGTGGATACGCGGGTGCTGCTGGTGCAGGTCGTGAACCCGACCGCCGGCATTCTCGCCGGCGACCGGCTCGAATCGGAGATCGTCGTCGAAACGGGCGCGGCGCTCTGCGTGACGACGCCGAGCGCGAGCCGGGTGTTCATGATGCGCGACGGTGAGGCGGCGGCGCGGCAGCGATTTGTCGTGGCGCGCGGCGGCTGGCTCGAGGTGTTACCCGAGCCGCTCGTGCCGCATCGTGGATCGCGTTACCGGCAGGCGACGGCGATCGAGGTCGAGGAAGGTGGCGGACTATTCTTCGTCGATCCGTTGCTGCCCGGCCGCGTGGCGCATGGCGAAACCTGGAGCTGGGACCGGCTGCGACTCGAGCTCGACGTGCGTTGCGGCGGCGAGCTCGCGTTGCGCGAGCGGCTCGATCAAGGCGGCCGGGAGTTGGAAGCACTGGCGCGCTGGGCCGGTTCAGGTGAGGCAGCGTGTTTTGCGAACGCGGTCGTGATTTCGCCGGACGGCTCAGGCGACGCGCCCTGGCGCGAAGCGGTGCAGGCGTTGCACGGCGAGGGCGTGTGGGTCGGCGCGAGTGCGCTGCGCCGCGGGGGCTGGAGCATCAAAGTCGTCGCCGCAGATGGCGTGCGACTCAAACGCACGGTGCGCGAAGTGCGCAGCATTCTTGCGCAAACCTTGCCCGCGCTCCGCTGCGATCCGCGGAAACTTTGAGGCGGTTGAGTGCCGGTCAGTCGCGCGAATCGGTCGGAGCGTCGTCCTCTTCGCCGGCGCGACGCACTGCGACACGCACCAGCCACATGGCGCCGAGCAACACGCCGAAGCACAATAGCGTGGCGATCGGGTGCTCAACCAGGTGCGAGAAATCCCAGGTGATTTCGGGATCGTCGTGTCCGGGGTGGGCGAGTGCGGCCAGCGGAGTAAAACCGGCCAGCAGCGCGGCGAGACGAACGAGGGGGCGGGAGCGAGGGCGCATGAAGTCGGAAGTGAGCAAGTCGTGCGCCAGATCGCGGGTCAGCGGCCCAGGAGCTGGCGGGTGAGAAACGACGTTTGCAGCGTGGCGATTTCCTTCAGGCCCTTTTGCGCGAGGGCGATGAGCCGCTGCAATTGCTCGCCGGAGAACGTGGCTTCTTCGCCGGAGCTCTGCAGTTCCACGAACTGGCCGCGGCCGGTCATGACGATGTTGGCGTCGACCTCGGCGTCCTTGTCCTCGAGGTAGTTGAGATCGAGGTATTCCTGTCCCTGGAAAATGCCGGCGCTGACGGCGCCGACGGAATCGGCGAGCGGGTTTTCCGGAATAGCTTTCGCGTCGAGCAGTTTTTGGATCGCGAGGCGGGCGGCGAGCCAGGCGCCGGTGATCGACGCGGTGCGCGTGCCGCCGTCGGCTTGGAGGACGTCGCAGTCGATCCAGAGCGTGTTCTGGCCGAGTTTTTGCAGGTCGATGACGGCGCGGAGCGAACGGCCGATGAGGCGCTGGATCTCGACGGTGCGGCCGTCGATCTTGCCGCGGGAGATGTCGCGGGCTTTGCGCTCGAGCGTGGAGTAGGGAAGCATCGAATACTCCGCGGTGAGCCAGCCGCCGGGCACTTTTTGCTGCTTCATCCACGTGGGAACGTTGTTCTCGATCGTGGCGGCGCAGATCACGCGCGTGGCGCCGAAGGAGACGAGCACGGAGCCGGTGGCGTGCGGGGCCACATTGGCTTCGAACGTGATCGGACGCAGTTGGTCGGGTTTGCGGCCGTCGAGGCGCGCGGCGTTGGTGCTCATCGCGCCAAGCCGAATCGGCGGGAGGCGCGCTGGCAAGTGGGGAAACGGACGGTTGCGCGGATCAGCTCTCCGACTGCTTCGAGCGCTGCACCGGCGTCACCTTCGTGGTGCTGAAGCTGGCACCCTGCTGGGTCATGAACGCGATCAGGCGATCGTTGAAATCCTTCGCGGGATCGTGGCCCATCTTCTTCAATGCCTGAGTGAGCGCGGCGACCTCGACGAGCCGGGCCATGTCACGGCCGGGCCGGACGTAGAGCTCGATGTGCGGGACGCGTTGACCGAGGATCTCGTAGTAGTTTTCCTCGAGGCCGGTGCGTTCCTCGACGACTTCGGGCGTCCACTCGTAGAGCGAGACGACGAGGTCGATGCGTTTGTCGAGGCGGATGGATTTCACTCCGAACATCTCGGCGATGTTGATGATGCCGAGTCCGCGGCATTCCATATAGCCGCGGTTGAGCGGTCGGGAGGAGGCGATGAGTTCGCGCTCGTCGAGGAGCTTGATGACGGTGAGGTCGTCGGCGACGAGCGAGTGGCCGCGCTCGATGAGGGCGAGGGCGCATTCGCTTTTGCCGACGCCGCTGGAGCCGCGGAGCATCACGCCGATACCGCGGACGTCGAGGGTGGTGGCGTGTTCGGTGGCGCCGGGGGCGAACTCGTTGTCGATGCAGAGCGTCGCCAGGTTCACGAAATTCATCGTGATCATGGGCGTCCGGATGATCGGCAGGCGCATGTCGGTGGCCACCTTCAGCATCGACGGCGTCGGGTGAAAGTTGCGGGTCAGCACGAGACACGGGATGTGCTGTTTCACCATGCCGCGGAAAATCTCGATCTGCTTCTCGGCGGGCACGGCTTTCAGAAACGTCATCTCGGCGGCACCGAGGACCTGGATGCGTTTGTTCGCGAAATATTTGAAGAAACCGGTGAGCGCCAGCGACGGCCGGTTGATGCTGCCCTCGCGGATGAGCCGGTGAAGGCCGGCCTCGCCGGTGACGAGCTCCATCTTCAGTTTCGCGCGATAGGTATCGAGGAAGTGCGCGACGGTGATGCCGTGGATGGCTTTTTGCATGGAGGACGGGTCAGGGGTTAACCACGAAACACACGAAAGACACGAAAAGAAATCAGAGCCTCGAGCCCGGCGGTATATGGGCTGTTTTAGTGTGTTTCGTGTAGTTCGTGGTCCTCACAAATTGAAATCTTCGCCGAGGTAGAATTTGCGGGCTTGCTCGTCCTGGATCAGGAACTCGCCGGTGCCCTCGGCGAGGACTTTGCCTTTGTGAATCAGGTAGGCGCGGTCGACCACGCGCAGCGTCTCGCGGACGTTGTGATCCGTAATGACGACCCCGATACCGCGAGCCCTCAGGTCGAGGACGATCTTCTGCACCTCGGCGACGGAAATCGGATCGATCGCGGCGAACGGTTCGTCCATCAGGAGGAACTTCGGGCGGGTGACGAGCGCGCGCGCGATCTCGAGCCGCCGGCGTTCGCCGCCCGACAGCGTGTAGGCCTTCTGTTTCGCGACGTGCGTAAGGTGCAGTTCCTCGAGATGCGCCTGCACGCGACGCGCGCGTTCGCGGCGCGGCACGCCGGTCGCCTCGAGGATCGCGAGGATATTCTGTTCGACGGTGAGTTTGCGGAAGACCGACGGCTCCTGCGGCAGGTAGCCGATGCCGTGACGCGCGCGCTCGTGCATGCGCTGCTTCGTGAGGTCCGTGCCGTCGAGGCAGACGCGTCCGGCCGACGCCGCGATCAGGCCGACGATCATGTAAAAAGTCGTGGTCTTGCCGGCGCCGTTGGGCCCGAGCAGGCCGACGACTTCGCCGCCGCAAAAGCGCACGTTGACGCCGTCGACGACGCGGCGCTCGCCGTAAATCTTGACCAGCCCCTCGGTGCGAATCTCCGGAGCGGCGGCGCCGGCCGTCAGGGGCGAAATACTGGGAGCCGTCGCGCTCATTTCGCGGAGTTGGCCGGCGTATCGGTTTTGCGATCGTAGCCCAGATCGCGGATCGGCGGACCCTTGAGGCGCGGCTTCTCGACTTCGACGCGTTCCTGGCCACGGAGCATCGTGATCTTTTCGCCGGCGGTCGTGACATCGCTCGCGCGATCGGTCACGACGGGATTGCCGGTGAGCACGACCTTCTCCTCGCGCGGGAGCACCTCGGCGCGCTCGCAGGTCGCGACGCGCGTTCCCTGCGCGATCGACACGTTGCCGGTGGCGAGCAGGTAGCGGAACTTTTCCAGCGTCGGGATCGATTCGGCCTCCTGGTCGTCGCCGATGCGGCTCGCGGTCAGCTCCAGCCGATCGCAGACGATGCGAAGATTCGTGCCGGTGACGGTGACGTTGCCCGTGCAGATGGCCTTGGTTTCGTCGCCTTCGCTCCACATGTCCATGTGGTCACAGGTGAGCGTCGTGGGCGACGGCGCGAGGTTTTGTGCGCGCACGTGCACCGCGCCGAGGAGGGCGAAGGCGAGAAGGAAAAAAGGAAGGCGTTTCATCGAAGGAGATCCCTGATCTCGGCGCGGAACGTTACCTGCACGTTGCCGTCGAGCGAAATCTTTTTGTCGGCGTGGCGGTAAACCCAGCGAATGCCCGAAGCCTCGATGTCGTCGCGCACGACGCGCACGAACTTCTCGCCGTGGGCGACCTGCTCGTCCGGCTGGAACGTGGCGGCGGGGCTGAGGATGACGGTGTCGACGACGTTGTCGGCCGTGCCGGTGAAATAAGTGAGGTTGAGGTCGACGACCTCGAAGTGGCGGTCCTGGGTCATGCGCGCTTCGGAGCCGCGCGCGAGCATCGAGCGGTTGCCTTCCTTCGTGAAGACGGGAAGTGTCCAGTTCTTCGCCGGCGCATTGAGCTGCGCGCGGGCGGTCAACGCGCACAGGCAAAATAGCGAAATCCGCGCGGCGAGGCGGAGCGAGAGGGGTGGCGGCATCGGTGTATCAGCGGCGGGACGACAGAATCAGTTCGCAGATTTCGCGGACGGCGCCATGCCCGGCGGCGCGCTGGGTGATGTAATCGGCGGCGGCGACCGCAGACGGCATCGCGTCCGGCACGGTGGCGCCGATCCCCGCCCACTGCATCGCCGGCGCGTCGATGTCGTCGTCGCCCATGTAAACGCAGGCGGCGGCCGCGAGGCCGAGTTGCGCGGCGAGCTCCTGCAGCGCGGTAAGCTTGTCCGTGCGGCCCTGAATCAGATGCGGGATTTGCAGCTCGGCCGCGCGGGCGCTCGTCGCGCCGGAACCGCGGCCGCTGATCCAGGCGGTGAGGACGCCGGCTTTCTCGAGGCGTCGCAAGCCCATGCCGTCGAGGATGGAGAAGTTCTTCGACTCGGTGCCGTCGGAATGGATGCGCACGGTGCCGTCGGTGAGGATGCCGTCGACGTCCATCGCGAAGAGCCGGATCGCGGCCCAGCGCGCGGCGGGAAGGCTTGCGCCCTGTTTCTCGGAATGCGGATGCGGCGACATGGCGGACGCGTTCAGCCGAGCCACGTGGTCACGAGTTCGAGGACCTTGTCCGTCGTCGGGCGGTGAACCTGTTCGAGCTCGGGCGCGAACGGCACCGGGATATCGAGCGAGGCGATCCGCAGCGGCGCGGCTTTCAAGTGCGCGAAATTCTGCTCGGTGAGACGCGCGACGAGCTCGGCGCCGAAGCCATGCGTGCGACGGCCCTCGTGGAGCACGACGAGCCGGCCGGTGCGGGCGACCGACGCGTGGACCGCGTCGAGTTTGAGCGGCGAGAGGCAGCGCAAATCGAAGAGATCGAACGTCTGCTCGTATTCGGCGGCGACGTAGTCGCAGACCTCGCGCGCGAGGTGCGTCATCTCGCCGTAGGTGACAAACGTCGCGTGCTCGCCCTGGCGGAGCTGTTTCGGCGTCCAGACGTCGCGGTAATTCGGGTTCCACGCGACCGTGTCCTTGGCGCGTCGATACAGGCCCTTGTGTTCGAAGAGAATGACGGGATTGTTGTCCTCGTAGGCGGCGAGCACGGCGTCGAAAGCGTCCTGCGGCGTGCTCGGGTAGAGCGCCTTGATGCCGGGAAACGCGAGAAAGACGGACTCAAGTTCCTGCGAGTGGAACGAGCCGAGCGTGATGCCGCCGCCGCACGGGTAGCGCAGCACGAGCGGACACGCGGCGCCGGAACGGTAGTGAAACGTCGCGGCGTTTTGCGTGATCTGCGTCATCGCCTCGGTCGAGAAATCGGCGAACTGGAATTCCTCGATCGGACGGTGGCCGTTGACGGCGAGGCCGATCGCGTAGCCGGTGCAGGCGCTCTCGGCGAGCGGACTGTTGAACACGCGCGCGCGGCCGAATTCGCCGAGGAGATTCTCCGTGACCTTGAAGGCGCCGCCGTAGGTGCCGATGTCCTGGCCGAGGATCAACGACTCGGGACGCTCGGCGAGGACCTTGCGCAGCGCGTGGTTGATGGCCTGGGCAAAGGTGAGAACTTCGGAGTTCGGAGATCGGAGATCGGCGTTCGGGGCTGAGACCGCAATCGTGGGTTTCCAGGGGAGCGGCGGCGAAGGCGGCGCGAAGACGTCGGCTTTGAGCGCGTCGAGGTCGACGGTCGGCCGGGCGACGGCGAGGGAAACCTTGATGCACGCTTCGACGAAGGCGCTGAGCTCGGCGTCGATGGCGTCGAGCCGCGCGGCGTGTCCGGCCGCGACGAGTTGGGCGCGAAAACGCGGCAGCGGATCGCGGGCGAGGAAGGCGTCGCTCTCGCCGGCTTTCAAATAATTGCAGGTATCGTAGGCGGCGTGACCGCGCAGCCGCAGCGTGTGCGCCTCGATGAGAATCGGCCGCGAAGTTTTGCGGACGGTGTCGAAGGCGTGGGCGAGCGTGCGGGCGGTCGTGGCGACGTCGACGGTGGTGTCGATCGCGAAACCCTTCATGCCGTAACCCTCGGCGCGGCGCCAGAGCTCGACCTCGGGCGCGAACTGTTCCGCGCACGGCGTGGAATAGGCGTAGCAGTTGTTCTCGATGACGAAGACGATCGGCAGGGAGAGGAGCGAAGCGAGATTGAGCGATTCGTGGATGTCGCCGGTGCTCGAGCCGCCGTCGCCGAAGAACGCGAAACCGATGGCGTCGATGCCGTTCCGGCGCTGCGAATCCGTCATGCCCAAGACCGGACCGAGCATGGCGCCGAGATGGCTGATCATCGGCAGCGAGCGGTTTTTCGGATCGCCGCGGTGGACATTGCCCTCGCGCGCCTGGGTCGGGCTGAGAGCGTTGGCGAAATACTGGTTGAGGTGCTCGCAGTAGTGCTGGCCCCAGATGAGATGGCCGCCGAAGTCGCGGTGGGTGAACGACACGACGTCCTTGGCCTTGTCGGCGAGCAGCGCGAGCGGAACGATGAGGCCCTCGTTGCCCTGACCGCCGGTCAGCGTGCCCTTCATCAGGCCCTGTCGGAAAAGGTCGAGATTGCGATTATCGCCGATGCGCGAGAGCTGCATCCAGGTATAGATGCGGATCAGCGTGTCGGTGGAAGGATTCTCGAGCTCCGCGGCGCTGAGATCGCGCGCCGCCAGGATCGCGGGAGGAGTTGGGAAGGCCATGTCCAAGTCCTCACGGTGAGGAGCGGGAACACGCCGGGCAAGCGAGAGATTTCCGCGCGGGAAATCTGCGACAGCGTCCCTCAGATCTCGATGGTCTCGCGGGGTTGCATCACCTTCACGGCGTGACCGGTGCGGACGGCGTCCGCGGCGAACGCGTGCGGGTCGACGCGGATCTTGTCGTTGGAATTGTAATGCATCGGAATGGCGAGTCGCGGGCGCAACAGGTGCAGCGCCTCGACCGCGTCGACCGGTCCCATCGTGTAGAAATCGCCGATTGGCAGCAGCGCGACATCGAGACCGTGGCGGCCGATCAGGCGCATGTCGCTGAACAGCGCGGTGTCGCCCGCATGATAGAGCGTGCGACCGTCGGCGCGCACGACGAAGCCCGCGGCAACGCCCAAGCTGCGGGTCAGGCCGTCGCCGAGTTCGAGCGCGGAGCTGTGGATGGCGGGCGTCATCTCGATCCGGCCCCACGGCAGGTTCACGCCGCCGCCCGGCATCAGGTCGATCGTGGCGGCACCGGCCGCGGCGAGGTGTTCTGCCAATTCGTAAGGCGCGACGATGGTCGCCTGATGCAGCCGCGCGAGTTCGAGCGCGTCGCCGAGGTGATCCGCGTGCGCGTGCGAGCAAAGGATGTAGTGGCACGAGACGGACGCGGGCTCGATGGCGCCGTGTGGGTTTTCGCGCAGATACGGGTCGAACAGGAGTCGACGATCGCCGATCTCGAGCAGGAACGCGGAGTGACCGAAATAGGTGAGATGCATGGCAGGCGTGCTTTTTTAGCACGCAGCATTCGAACATATCCCCGGCGCGGATTCAGTTCCCAAATCCTGCGAACCGGGCAACGGCAGCCGGCGCGAACGGCGGGGCGTCAGGTCGCAACCCCGCGGGAGACGCTGTCGAGGCGGCGCATGAGTTCCGGTGTGAGCCGGTCGACGACGTCGATCGCGCCGAGATTCTCGCGCAGTTGTTCGACGCGCGAGGCACCGAGAATCACGGAGCTGACGTGCGGGTTTTTCAGGCACCAGGCGACGGCGAGTTTCGGGAGCGAGACGCCGAGCTCCTGCGCGAGGGCGGCGATCTGCGGGACGGCGCCGAGTTTCTTTTTTCCGGCGGGATCGTTGAGGATCGTGTCGCGCAACCACTCCATGCCCGGCGCGTTGAGCCGGCTGTCGGATGGCACGTCGTCGTTGTATTTGCCGGTGAGAAGTCCGGAGGCGAGCGGCGACCAGATCGTGGTGCCAAGCCCGGGCGAGGCGTAGAGCGGCGCGTATTCTTTTTCCACGCGGGTGCGATGAAACAGGTTGTATTGCGGCTGCTCGACGATCGGCGCGTGCAGGTTGTGCGCGGAGCAAACGCGGTGGACCTCGCGGAGATTTTCGGCGCTCCACTCGCTCGTGCCCCAGTAGAGCACCTTGCCCTGCACGATCAGGTCGTGCATCGCGCGCGCGGTCTCGGCCACGGGCACGTTGGGATCGGGTCGGTGGCAGTAAAAGAGGTCGAGATAATCGACCTGCAGCCGGCGCAGGGCGTCGTGGCACGCTTCGATCACGTGTTTGCGCGAGAGGCCCGACTGGTTGGGTTTGTCGTCCTCCCAGCCGAAATACACCTTGCTGGAAACGAGATAGCTGCTGCGGCGCCAGCCGGATTTTTTCAGGATGTCTCCCATCACGATCTCGGCCTGGCCATCGGCGTAGGCTTCGGCGTTGTCGAAGAAGTTCACGCCCGCATCATAGGCGGTGTGCAGCAGATCACGCGCGACGGTGTCGCCGATTTGTTTGCCGAACGTGACCCAGGCGCCGAAGGACAGCGCGGAAATTTGCAGGCCCGATGGGCCGAGCTTGCGGTAGATCATGACGAAGAAATCCAGGTTTGAGCGTCGGCGATCTCCTCGCGCGTGAGGTTGTGCGCGGCGGCATAAGTCTTGAGCGTGACGTCGGCGCCGCCGGCGCGAAGGTGCGCGGCGAGGCGGTGCGGGTGATCGGCGGGGACGATCGGATCGTGCGCGCCGCTGGCGATGAGCACGCGCTTGCCCTCGAGCGAGTGCGCCGGGGCCGGCTGGTCGAGCACCACCATCGGCCGAAACAATACCGCGGCGTGCAACACCACCGGGCGCAGCAGCAGGAGCGTGGCGGCGATGTTGGCGCCGTTGGAGATGCCGACGGCCACGAGCCGGTTGAGGTCGAGCTGGTATTTCCGGCTCGCCTCGCTAATGAAATCGGCGAGCTCGTGCGTGCGGCGCGCGACTTCAGAGGGATCGAAGATGCCGGAGGAAATGCGGGCGAAGAAACGCGCGGCGCCCTGTTCGTTCACCGGTCCGCGCGGCGAGAGGAAGGCCGAGCCGGGCGAAAGCGTGCGGCCCAGCGGCAGCAGATTGTGTTCGTCGCCGCCGGTGCCGTGCAGCAGGAGAACGGGTGGCGCGGACGCGATTTCTCCGGGTTCAAAGGCGTGGACGTAGGCGAGCGGCATGCTTCCTCGATAGCGAGAAAGCCGGCCCTTCGCAACTTTGCCGCCGAAAATGCCGCGGAACGCCCCGTCCGCCGCGCTCAGGCCCGGTCGATCTTGGCGATGCGCGCGGCGTGGCGGCCGCCCTCGAACTCGGTCGCCAGCCAGGTGCGCACGATCTTCAACGCGTCGGCTTCGCTGACGGTGCGCTGGCCGAGCGACAGCACGTTGCCGTCGTTGTGCGAGCGGTTCCAGATCGCGACCTGTTCGTTCCAGCAGAGGCCGCAGCGGACGCCGCGCACGCGGTTGGCGACGATCGCCTCGCCGTTGCCAGAGCCACCGAGCACGATGCCGCGCTCGAATTCGCCGCGCGCCACCGCTTCGGCGACCGGGCGGATGAAGTCCGGGTAATCGCAAGGCGCGTCGCTGTCGGTTCCGAAGTCCCGCACCGTGTGCCCCTCCTGCAAGAGCATGGTTTTGATGGCTTCCTTGTAGGCGAAGCCGGCGTGGTCGGAACCGATGGCGATGGAAAACCTCTTCATGGGTCGGGAAACTTGGTGGCGAAAAGAGGGTCTCTTATCCGCAGCCGGCTCCGCCGCAGCAAAGCAAAAACAACGGGATCGTTCCACCGGTCCCGCTTACTCTGTCCCATGAAAAACTCACTCTTCGTTCTCGGATGCTGTCTGGCGCTCGCCTGGGCGGGTTGCAGCACGGTGGACTCACGCCTGAAAAAGCACGAATCCGCCTTCAACTCCTGGCCGGCGGACGTGCAGCAGAAAGTGCGCAGCGGCCAGATCGATCTCGGGTTTACCCCCGAGATGGTGCAAGTCGCTCTGGGCGATCCGAGCCGGGTCTTCACGCGCACGACGCAGAACGGCAACGCGGAAGTTTGGGTTTACCCGGAAAAGGGCCCGAAGTTTTCCTTCGGGGTCGGGGTCGGCAGCATGCGCGGTTCGACCGGCGTCGGCGGTGGCGTGACCGTGGGCGACAC
This sequence comes from Opitutus sp. sgz309028, assembly GCF_059821195.1. Taxonomy (NCBI): domain Bacteria; kingdom Pseudomonadati; phylum Verrucomicrobiota; class Opitutia; order Opitutales; family Opitutaceae; genus Opitutus; species Opitutus sp. sgz309028. Next base: position 317,566 of record NZ_JCAMRR010000002.1, read on the forward strand.
CTGGCGCGATGAGGAAGCGCTGCGGGTGGTGTTCGAAGGCGGCCGCGTCAGCGCGATCGAGCGTCGCCGGTAAATTCCCGCGCGCGCATCAGCAACCGAGCGCGGCCAGCACCGCGGCCGTGTCGGAAAGGTCCGCCAACACGACCGTCGGCTGATGCGCCTGCAATTCCGCGACGCTGTGGCGTCCGGTCGCCACCGCGAGGGTGCGCGCGCCGATGACCTTGCCGCATTCGATATCGTGCGGCGTGTCGCCGATGATCCAGACACGATCCGCGGCGAATTCGACGGAGTGATGCTCCGCGGCACGACGCACGGCGTGCGGGCCGAGGTCGTTGCGACGCTCGCTGTCGTCGCCGAACGCCCCGAAGGCGAAGTGCTCCCAAAGGCCATGAGGCTGCAACTTGATCTCCGCGCCGGCGCGCAGGTTGCCCGTGAGCAGGCCCTGGGCGACGTCGCCGCGTTGCGAAAGCGCGCGGAGCACTTCCGGCACGCCGGGCAGCAGCCGCGCGTGCGGATGGGGCTGACTCGAACGAAGCGCGCGCAAATACGCGGCGAGGTAGCGGCTGACGTTGTCGGGCGTATCGGGCAGGGCGAATTTCGCGAGCACCCGACGCGCGATCCAGGCGTCGGTGCGCCCGGCGATCTCGATGTCCTCGAGCGTGCCGACGATGCCGAACTCCGCGTGGAGCGCAGCGACCAGCGCGCGTTCGCCGGCGCCGCCGGAGTGCAGGAGCGTCCCATCGATGTCCCAGAGCAGAAGCGTCTTCATTGTCTGTAACCGCCCATCAACGTCCGCCGTCAGCCGTTTCAGCAAGCCACTTCGATTTGCGGATCGCTCGCGGTCGAAGTTCATTTGTATCATGCAACCCAGAAACCCTATGAAAACTTTCCTAGCCCTCATGGCTCTTTTCCTGGGCGCGTTTGCGCTCAGCGGTTGCTCGACGCCGGAAACGCGCATCGCGAAACAGCCGGAGCTGTTCAACCGACTTACGCCCGAACAGCAGCAGATGATTCGCGAGGGGCGCATCGGCATGGGCTTCGATCAGGACATGGTGAAGCTCGCGCTCGGCGATCCGGATCGCGTGCGGGAGCGGATCGACTCGAGCGGCCGTAGCGAGATCTGGATGTATATCACCTACGAAACGATGGACGGCGCACTGCTTTATCGCGGCTGGTATCATCGCGGATGGGGCAGCCCGTACTATCCGTATTATCTGACGGTGGACGGGCGGCGCGAACGCACGCGGGACGAAGTCGTTTTCCGTGACGGCCGGGTCGTTTCAGTGGAACAGGAACGTTAGTTCGTCTCCCGGTCCGATTTTTTCAGAGCGCGTTGGAAACGACGCGCTCTTTTTCATGCTCGCGCACGGCGACATCGACGCGGAGTTCCTTCGTCGGCGCGCCGCGATACGTGCCGCTCACCGGCCGGATGTCGCTGTAGTCGCGGCCGGCCGCGAGTTTCACGTAACGCTCGTCGGCCGGTCGCGCGTGCGTCGGGTCGTAGCCGATCCAGCCTTGGCCGGGGAGGTGAACTTCGACCCACGCGTGCGACGCTTCGCTTTCGTCCGGCCGGCGTTCGACGTTAAGAAAATAGCCGCTGACGTAGCGCGCCGGCAGACCGGCGGCGCGGCACAAGCCGAGCATCACGTGCGCGTAGTCCTGGCAGACGCCGGTGCGCTGACGCAGGGCTTCGGTTGCGACGGTGTTCACGCCGGTTGAGTAGGGGCGGTAGGTGAACGTCTCAAACACGTGGCGCCCCAGCGCGCAGGCGTCGGCCCACATGCCCGTGCGCGGGTGGCGATCGAAATACTCCTTCACTTCGTGACGCAGCTCCACGCCGAGATTGACGTAGTGGGAGTCGGCGAGGAATTCAGCGTGAAGTTCGCTCGGCGCCGGCGCGCCGGGGCGTCCGGGCGAAGTCACGTCGCTCCGTGGCGGGCGCACGGCGTCAGGCACCGTTTCCACCTCTGACTCAGCCTCGATCACGAGACGATCGTGTGCGCCGGAAAGATCGAAGTAGTGCACGCGGTTGCCGTAATAATCGAGGTAGTCGCGCACGTCGCCGCCCGGCGGCGAAATGCGCAGGTCAAACCGACGACACGACTGGCGGTCGTCGTCAATCGGGCGCAGGCGAACTTCGTTGAAACTGTCGCGAACGGGTCCGGCGTAAACGAAGGTGGTGCGGTGGAGAACGTGGAGCAGCATGGCAGGCGGCCACCCGGCCGCGGAAAGAATCAGGAAAAAAGGAGCGGGCGCAAAGCCACGAAATCGCGGGGCTTCACGTCGGCTTCGGAACTCCGCGGTCGCTGCGGCCGCACCGGAGGGACTGTTGCTGCTGGTGTTGTTGCTGCTGCTGGCGGTCGTCGGGATTCGCCTCCGCCGGGTAAAACATCGTGGTCTGCACGACTTCCTCGCCGATGCGAGCGAGGGCTTGCTGCGTCTCGAGCAGAAATTCGTGCAAGCCCTGCGCCAGCACGTCGTTGATCGTGGACGATTCAAGGTCTCCGAGCAGACGGCGCGAGGCGCGGGCGGCGGCGGTGCGGGCGCGCGGGCCGTCGTCGCCGAGGATGCGGCGGAGCAGTTCGTCGAGTTGCGCGGTGCAGTAATGCAGCGAGCGCGGAAACGAATCGGAAAAGATGAGGAATTCGGCGACCTTCCACGCGAGGATTTCGCGCACGTAGAAACGCCGGTAGGCGTCGAGCGCGCTCGCGGACCGCAGCACCGCCTGCCACTGCGCGGTGTCGACCGCGCCGCCGACGTCGGTGACATCCGGCAGGAGAATGTGATATTTCACGTCGAGGATCCGCGTCGTCATCTCCGCGCGTTCGATGAACTTTCCGAATTGCACGAACTCCCAGCCCTCGCTGCGCGGGTAGGTCGAGTCGGTGAGACCTTGGAACAGGTGCGAGTGGCGCTTGATGTGTTCGAAAAATTCGTGCGGCCCCGCGGCCCAGACTTCGGCGGCGTTGCGGGCTTTGAGAAACAGATACAGCTCGTTGATCGCTTCCCACATCTCGGCGGAGATCTGGTCGCGGATCATGCGGGCGTTCTCCCGCGCGGCGTAGATGCACGCGAGGATGGAGCTGGGATTGCGCAGATCGAAGGCGAAGAACGACGTGACCGACTGGCTGTCCGCGGCGGGGTAGAGCGATTCGAATAGCGACCGGTTGCCCGAGCTCGCGATGAGCGAGTGCCAGTGGTCCTTCAGCGACTCGTCCTCAATGTCCTGAAAATCGAGCAGGAACTGGAGATTCACTTCGAGCAGACGCGTGATGTTTTCCGCGCGCTCGATGTAGCGACTCAGCCAATACAGCGAGTGCGCGACCCGCGAGAGCATCACGGTCGCCTGCGGGCGGGAAACGGGAATCGTCGGCGTGGGCATCGGGACGGCGCAGACGCTCATTCGTCTTTTTGCAGCACCCACGTGTCCTTCGAGCCGCCGCCCTGGGACGAGTTGACGACGAGCGAGCCCTTGCGCAGCGCGACGCGGGTGAGCCCGCCGGGCGTGACGGTGATTTTGTCGCCGTAGAGAATGTAAGGCCGCAGATCGATGTGGCGCCCCTCGAGCTGGCCGTCGCACCATGTCGGCGAGCGCGAGAGACTGATCGGGTCCTGCGCGATGAAGTTGCGCGGCTCGGCGGCGACCTTGCGGCGGAAATCCTCGCATTCCTGTTTGGTGGCGGCGGGGCCGATCAGCATGCCGTAGCCGCCGGCTTCGTTGGCAGCTTTGATCACGAGCTTTGGGATGTTCTCGAGGATGAAGGAACGATCGGCCGGCTCGGACGCGAGGTAGGTGTTCACGTTGGGCAGGATCGGATCCTGATCGAGGTAGTATTTGATCATCCGCGGCACGTAGGCGTAGATGACCTTGTCATCGGCGACGCCGGTGCCGATCGCGTTGGCGAGCGCGACGTGGCCGGAGCGATACGCGTGCACGAGTCCGGGCACGCCGAGGATCGAGTCGGAACGGAAAACCGAAGGATCGAGAAAAGCGTCGTCGATGCGCCGGTAAATCACGTCGACAGGAACGAGGCCGGCCGTCGTGCGCATGAAGACGCGCGCGTCGCGCACGAGCAGATCGCGACCCTCGACGATCGGGATGCCCATCTGGCGCGCGAGAAACGTGTGCTCGAAATACGCGCTGTTGTAGACGCCGGGGGTGAGCAGGACGACGTTGGGTTTGTCGCGGCGGGTCGGCGCGACGTGCAGCAGGGATTTGAGCAGTTCGTCGGGATACGTCTGCACCGGCCGGACCCGGTAGCTGCCGAAGAGAGCGGGAAACGCGCGTCGCATCGCCGCGCGATTCTCGATCATGTAGGACGCGCCCGACGGGCAGCGGAGGTTGTCCTCCAGCACCAGATAACGTCCGTCGCGATCGCGGATGAGATCGGTGCCGCAAATGTGAACGTAAATCCCCTTTGGCACATTGAAGTGCATGAACTCGCGCCGGAAATGACGCGCGCCGAGGACGAGCGCGGCGGGCACGACGTGGTCGCGGAGAATGCTTTGTTCGTGATAAACGTCGTGGAGAAACAGGTTCAGCGCGGTGATGCGCTGGATCAGCCCCGCTTCGAGCCGGGCCCATTCCGCCGCGGGAATGATGCGCGGGATCAGGTCGAACGGGAAAATCCGCTCCGCGTCCTCGCCGTCGCCGTAAACGGTGAACGTCACGCCACGGCTGAGAAACGCGAGATCGACGGCGGTGCGTCGCTGGTTGAATTCGGATTCGGGCAGGTTGCCCAGGCGCTCGGTGAGACGGCGGTAGTGCGGACGGACCGCGCCGTCGGCCGCGAGCATCTCATCGAAGAAGTTTTCGGCGTCGTAGCTGGCGTTGAAGATCGGCACGGAAGGGGAGATGACTCCTGTTTAGCAGGAGTCTTGCCACGCGTGCCGGTGACGCGGGCGGTGTCAGCGCGTCCAGCCGGCGTTCGCGGCGGAGATGGCTTGAAAATAGACCGCGACGACCAGCTCGCCGGACGTGGCGCTGGTTTTCAGGCAATCGGCCATCGTGGCGGGTGCGGAGGCGTCGGCCGACGGCTGGGCCGCGAGTTGCCGGGCGAGTGCGAGACCGTCCGCCGGCGTGGCGGTGTGAAGGGAGGTGGGAAGGAGATTGATCATGACAAAGGCAGCGGAGGTTGGAAACGGCGGCGGCCCCCGGAAATGCCGGGGGCCGCACAAAGAGCGGCGTTACGCGCCGGGCGGAGCCGGCGCCGCCACGAGCGGACTTACGCTTGCGCGGCAGGAGCGTGAGCGCCGAGTTGCGAGGTGAACTCGCTCAGGTCGAGCCCGAGCGCACGCGCGACGCCGACACCGTAATTCGGATCGGCGCGGAAGAAGTGACAGATCTGGCGGAGCTGAATCTCCTGCGGCACGCCGTTCATGTGACGCGCGATGTTGCCGAAGAGGCGCTCCTTCTGCTCGGGTGTGAAGAGGCGGAAGAGATTTCCGGGCTGCGTGTAGTCGTCGTTGCCCGCGCGGTGATTATAGCGATCGGCGTCGCCTTCGATTTTCAATGCCGGTTCGTTGAAGGCCGGACACTCCTTCGGGCCGTTGAAGGAGTTGGGCTCGTAATTCGGCGAGCTATCCTTCGAGAAATCAAAACGCATCGCGCCGTCGCGCTGGTAATTGAAGACCGGGCAACGCGGCGCGTTGACGGGCAGTTGTTGGTAATTCGCGCCAATGCGATAGCGTTGCGCATCGGCGTAGGAAAAGATGCGCGCTTGAAGCATCTTGTCCGGCGAGTGGCCGACGCCCGGGACGATGTTCGATGGCGCGAGCGCGGCCTGCTCGACCTCCGCGTGATAGTTCTGCGGATTGCGGTTGAGCTCGAGGATGCCGACCTCGAGGAGCGGAAACTCGCCGTGCGGCCAGACCTTGGTGAGATCGAACGGATTGAACTTCCACGTCCGCGCCTGCTCCTCGGTCATCACCTGGATGCAGAAGCGCCAGCGCGGGAAATTTCCGTCGGCGATCGCGTGGAAAAGATCGGCCTGCGAAGACTCGCGGTTGCGACCGACGATCTCGGCGGCTTCCGCGTCCGTGTAGGTCGCGATGCCCTGCATCGACTTGAAGTGAAATTTCACCCAGTGGCGCTCGCCGATGGCGTTGATGAACGAATACGTGTGAGAACCGAAACCGTGCATCTGGCGCAGATTGCGCGGAATGCCGCGGTCGCTCATCAGGATCGTCACCTGATGCAGCGACTCGGGCGAGAGCGACCAGAAATCCCACGCGGCGACGTTGTTGCGGAGATTGGTCTGCGGGTCGCGCTTCTGGGTGTGGATGAAGTCGGGGAACTTGAGCGGATCGCGCAGGAAGAAGACCGGCGTGTTGTTGCCGACGATGTCCCAGTTTCCTTCCTCCGTATAGAAACGCAGCGCGAAGCCGCGCACGTCGCGTTCGGCGTCGGCCGCGCCGCGCTCGCCGGCGACGGTGGAGAACCGGAGAAACGTTTCGCAGGTGTTGCCGACCTTCGCGAAGAGCTTCGCGGACGTGTATTTCGTGATGTCGTGCGTGACGGTGAACTTGCCGTAGGCGGCCGAGCCTTTCGCGTGCACGACGCGCTCCGGGATCCGCTCGCGATTGAAGTGCGCGAGTTTCTCGAGCAGCCAGAAATCCTGCAGGAGCACGGGGCCGCGCGGGCCGGCCGTGAGCGTATTCTGGTTGTCGCCGACCGGAATGCCGGAGGCGGTGGTGAGCTGAGGTGCGGTAGACATGAAAATCGGGAGATCGCCCGCGAGCGCGCGGGACGACGGAGATTATCAGCTCGTCGGAAAATGGAGAAAGACTAAGTTCCGCTTTCAGAAATAGGAAACGCCTATGGAGCTGCACCAACTACGCTACTTCGTCGCCGTGGCGCGCACGCGGAACTTCAGCCGGGCGGCGGAACGCTGCCGCGTGGCCCAGCCTTCGCTCAGCCAGCAGATCATGAAGCTGGAACAGGAGCTCGGAGAGCGGCTGTTCGAGCGCACGAAACGCGCGGTGTCGCTGACGCCGGCGGGCGAGCTGTTCCGCCAACATGCCGAGCGCGTGCTGGACGAGGTGGAACTGGCCGCGGACAGCGTGCGGGAGGCGGGCGGAGTGCTGCGCGGCCGGATCGCGCTCGGCGCGCTGCCGACGGTGGCGCCGTATTACCTGCCGGAGCGGTTGCGGGCGTTTTCGACGTCGTATCCACAGGTTGAAGTCGTGGTGCACGAGGATACCACCGATGCCCTCGCCCGCGCGGTGCTCGGCAAGGAAATCGATCTCGCGCTGCTGAGCTTGCCGGTGGAGCGCGCAGGGCTGGCGGCGGAGGCATTTTTCGACGAGCCGCTGCTGGTGGCGATGCCGGCGGGGCACCGCCTGGCCGGCCGGCGCGCGCTGAGTCTCGACGATCTGGCGGTGGAGGCCTTCATTTTGATGAAGGAGGGACACTGTCTCGCCGGGCAGGCCCTGCAGTTCTGCCGGTTGAACGGATTCGCGCCGCGGGTGAGTTTTCGCAGCGCGCAGATCGAGACGGTGCTGGCGTTTGTCGCCGCGGGCTGGGGCGTGTCCATCGTGCCGGCGATGGCGAAGAAGCCCGAAATCAAAGGTGTGCGCTATCGCGCGCTCGGAGGCATGACGCGGTCGATCGGTATCGTGCATCGCGAAGCCCGACCGCTGAGTCGCGCGTCACGGGCGCTGGTGGATTTCCTGCGCGGAGGGGAAAAGTAACGTTTGCCGGGCAGCGCGCGGGTCGCGGCGGACGCCTGATTCTCGTGAATCGCCGCGGCGATCCCGGGCACGCACTCCCGTCGCGACAGCGAGGAGACGCGGGCGAGCGGAAGCGCCTTCAAGGCGTGCAATTGGGGCGCGGCTGTGTAGGGTCGGGGACCGTGCCGGCTGGCGTCGTGAGTTGGCGACCTGGGCCGCGCAGCCCCTTTATGCCTACAGCCATTGTCATGTTGAAAATCGAGCCGCGCAAAGTCACCGGCACGGCCGAAAAGCTGCTCGAGATCCGCGATATCACCGAAGTCTACTCCGTCTCGGGACGTTTCGATTTGCTGGTGATCATCAAGAGCGAATCGCTCGACAAGATCGAATACGTGATCACCGACGAGCTGCTGAGAACCGAAGGTATCGTCGACAGCGAGACGATGTTCGCCTTCCGCAGCTACGACAAACGCGAGGGCGGTCGCGCCGTCGACGTCGACTGACGCTCATCGTCCCGCCACCTCCGCGAAAACACCCCAAACCAGAGTGTCATCTATTATATGACACTCTGGTTTGGGTCGGAATGAGGAGGTGCGGAGAGCGGGAGATAGAAATCGAGGGGCGCGGTGCGGGCCGGCAATTCTTGATCGGGAACGCCCGGCGAAATCAGAGCGCGTGGAGGGCGCTCTTGCTGACGGCGAGGCCGGCTTCCTTCACGGCTTCGCTCATGGTCGGGTGCGCGTGGATCGTGCGCGCGAGGTCTTCGGCGCTGCCGCCGTATTCCATGTGCGTGACGATTTCGCTGATCAATTCGCCGGCGTTGTGACCCAGAATCTGGGCGCCGAGAAGCTTGTCCGTCTTCGCGTCCGCGATGACCTTCACGTAACCATCGGTGGCGCCGGCGGCGATGGCCCGCCCGTTGGCGGCGAAGTTGAACTTGCCGACGTTCACCGCCAGGCCCTTGGCCTTCGCGGCGTCCTCGCCGAGGCCGACAGACGCGACTTCAGGCGACGTGTAAACGATCGCGGGCACGAGATCCCAGTTGATGTGACCGGCTTTGCCGGCGATCCACTCGGCGACGGCGACGCCGTCCTCCTCGGCCTTGTGCGCGAGCATCGGACCGGCCACGACGTCGCCGATCGCCCAAACGCCGGGCGCGGTGGTGCGCAGGTGCGCGTCGACTTTCACGCGCTTCTTTTCGTCGAGCTGCACGCCGGCTTTTTCGAGCGCGAGACCGTCGGTGTAGGGACGGCGGCCGACGGAGACGAGGACCTTGTCGGCGGGAAACTCGAGCTTCTTGCCATCGCGCTCCGCGGTGAGCACGCCCTTGGCGAATCCGGTGACCTTGGCGCCGGTTTCGATCTTCAGGCCCTGCTTCGTGAGGAGGCGGGTGAAGTTGCGCACGATATCGTCGTCGTAGTTTGCGACGATCTTCGGCAGGAATTCGACGACCGTGACGTCGCTGCCGAGGCGGGACCAGACGGAGCCGAGTTCGAGGCCGATCGCGCCGCCGCCGACGACCACGAGTTTCTTCGGCACGGAATCGAACGCGATCGCGTGATCGGAGGAAACGACGGTCTTGCCGTCGAACTTGAGGAACGGGAGCTCGACGGGCGCGGAGCCGGTGGCGATGACGATGTTCTTCGCGGTCACCTCGGAGGGTTGGCCGGAGGCGGGCTCGACCTTCACGGTGTTGGCGGAAACGAAAGAGGCCGTACCCGTGATTACGGTGATCTTGCGGGCCTTGGCGAGCTGGGCGACGCCGCCGACGAGTTTCGTGACGACCTCGTCCTTGTGCTTCATGAACGTCGGCAGATCGACGTCGACGGAGCCGAGCTTGATGCCGTGGGTGCCGGCATGCTGTTTCGCCCAGGTGACGTGTTCGCTGGCGTGCAGGAGCGCCTTGCTGGGAATGCAGCCGACGTTGAGGCAGGTGCCGCCGAGCGTGGCGCGCTTGTCGATCAGCGCGACCTTGAGGCCGAGTTGAGCGGCGCGAAACGCGCAGACATAGCCGCCGGGGCCGGCGCCGAGGACGATAAGATCGAAGGAGTCCATAGCTGAGAGTCTAGAGCTGAGAGCAAGAAGGTTGGTCCGAGACTCCAGGCTCTCAGCGCTAGGCTCTCGGCTCGCGTTTGCGCCACGCGATCGTCAGACCGCGAGGAGCAAACGCGTGGGGTCCTCGATGGCTTGCTTTACTTTCACGAGGAAGGTGACGGCCTGCTTGCCGTCGACGAGACGGTGGTCGTAGCTGAGCGCGAGATACATCATCGGGCGGATCACGACCTGACCGTTGATGGCGACGGGGCGTTCGTTGATCGCATGCATGCCGAGGATGGCGCTTTGCGGCGGATTGATGATCGGCGTCGAGAGCATCGAGCCGAAGATGCCGCCATTGGTGATCGTGAACACGCCGCCTTCGAGATCGGCGAGCGTGATCTTGCCCTCGCGCGCTTTCGTGGCGGCGCTAGCGAGTTCCTTTTCGATGTCGGCCATCCCGCGGGTGTCGCAGTCGCGCACGACGGGGACCATGAGGCCCTTCTCGGTGGAGACGGCCACGCCGACATCATAGTAGTGATTTTCGACGATCGTATCTCCGTCGATCTGGGCGTTGATCGCCGGCACTTCGCGGAGCGCGTGGACGACGGCTTTGATGAAGAAGCTCATGAAGCCGAGCTTCACGCCGTTCTTCTTCACGAAGTCGTCCTGATATTTTTTCCGCAGCTCCATCACGCCGGACATGTCGACCTCGTTGAAGGTAGTCAGCATGGCGGCGTCGTGCTGCGCGGAGACGAGGCGTTGCGCGATTTTCTGCCGCAGCGGCGACATCTTCTTGCGCGTCTGACGGTGCGTCGCTGGTGCGGGCGCCGCGGTTTGAGATTTCAGATTTGAAATCTGAGATTGCGGCGCCGGGGACGTCGTGGCGGCGAGCATGTCACCCTTGGTGACGCGACCGCCTTTGCCGGTGCCGGAGACCTTGGCGGGATCGACGCCGGTTTCCTCGGCGAGACGGCGGACGGCGGGCGAGACGGCGGAGGACTTTGCTTTCGTTTCACCGGCGCCAGCGGCCGCGGCCGCCTGTTCGGTCTGCGGCGGGGCGTAGGGATTGGGCGTGGCGGAGGTCGCGGTGGCGTCCTTGCCGGTGGAAACCTGCGGCGCGGCGGCGACGTCGGTGTCGATCCGGGCGACGACCTCGCCGATCTTCACTTCGGCGCCGGCTTCGACGGCGAAGGTGATCTTGCCGGCGGCTTCGGCGGTGCCTTCCGACGTGATCTTGTCGGTCTCCAGTTCGAAGAGCGGCTGGTCCTTCTGGACGACATCGCCGTTTTGCACGTGCCATTTGGCGAGGATGCCGGAGCTGATCGACTCGCCCATCGGCGGGATTTTGACTTCGAGTTGGGGCATGAGAGGGAGGCGCCGGTGGCGCGGAGATCGGAGTTGGGAGATCGAAGAGGGGGTGGGAGGCGTCAGAGGTTGAACGCGTCCTGGAGGAACGCGGCCAGTTCGAATTTGTGGAGCGCGAGGGCGCCGACCGCGGGGGACGCGGCGGCGTGGCGACCGGCGTAGAGCGGCAGGAAACCGAAGATCCGGTAGAGCTGGGGGGCGATGAACGTCCACGCGCCCATGTTCTGCGGCTCCTCCTGGCACCAGACGACGCGGGCACCGGCGTATTTGTCGGCCAGCTCGGCGAGCTTGTCGGTATGGAGCGGATACAGCTGCTCGACCCGGACGATGGCGACGTTGGCGAGCTTGGAGCGGTCGCGGAAGTCGCAGAGATCGTAATAGACCTTGCCCGAGCAGAAGATGACGCGTTCGGGTTTTTGCGGCGCCTTCGGGTCGTCGAGGACCTCCTGGAAATTGCCGGAGTGAAACTCCTCGAGGCGCGAGGTCGCGGCCGGATGGCGCAGGAGCGATTTCGGCGACATCACGACGAGCGGCTTGCGGAAATCGCGCTTCATCTGCCGGCGGAGGCAGTGGAAGAAGTTCGCCGGGGTGGTGATGTTGACGACCTGGATATTGTCCTCGGCGCAAAGTTGCAGGAAGCGCTCGAGGCGGGCGGACGAGTGTTCCGGGCCCTGGCCCTCATAACCGTGCGGCAGCAGGAGGACGATGCCCGAGACGCGCTGCCACTTCGATTCGCTGCTGGAGATGAACTGGTCGATCACGACTTGGGCGCCGTTGGCAAAATCGCCGAACTGCGCCTCCCAGAGGCAGAGCATCTGGGGATAATCCATCGAGTAGCCGTAATCGAAACCGAGCACCGCGGCTTCGGAGAGCAGCGAGTTGTAAACGCAGAACCCGGCCTGCTGCGGATCGAGGTTCTTGAGCGGAACGTATTTTTCGCGCGTTTCGTAGTCGTAGAGCACCGCGTGGCGGTGGCTGAAAGTGCCGCGCTCCGTATCCTGACCGCTGAGACGCACCGGCGTGCCTTCGAGCAGCAGCGTGCCGAACGCGAGGGCCTCGCCGAAGCCCCAGTCGATCGGGCCGCCCTCGCGATGAGCATGGGCGCGATTGTCGAGGAAGCGCTTGATCTTCGGGTTGATCTTGAAGTGCGGCGGAATCGTGGTGAGTCCGGCGACCACGCGGTCGATCACCTCGGGGCTGACGCCCGTGTTGATGTTCGAATGGCGATAGCCCGGTTGGATGAAGCCCGTCGAGCCGTGGAATTTCCGGGCTTCGATCGCCTTCGATTCCTGCGCGCTACGGGCCACTTCCTTTTCCTTTTCGCGAGCCTTGGCGCGTTCGAGGTTGGCTTCGAGTGCGGCGGTGTATTCGGCCTTGATCGCGTCCGAATCGGCTTGGGCGATCGAACCTTCAGCCACGAGTTTCTCGGTGAGAATCGTCGAGACGAGCGGATGCGCGGCGATCTTGCGATACATCGTCGGCTGCGTGAACGCGGGCTCATCGCTCTCGTTGTGGCCGTGGCGTCGGTAGCAGACCATGTCGATGACGACGTCGCGTTTGAAGCGGACACGAAACTCGAGCGCGAGCTGGGCGACCATGCAGACGGCCTCGGCGTCGTCGCCGTTCACATGCAAGATCGGCGCCTCGATCATCTTGGCGACGTCGGTGCAGTAGCGGGTCGAGCGGGCCTCGGCGGGCAGCGTCGTGAAACCGATCTGGTTGTTGATGACGAGGTGGACCGTGCCGCCGGTGCGGTAGCCGGGGAGCTGCGAGAAATTGAGCGTTTCGGCCACGACGCCCTGACCGGCGAACGCGGCGTCGCCGTGAATGAGAAAAGGCAGGACGCGGCGGCGCTCGTCGGTGTCGCCCCGGACACGCTGGCGGGCGCGGGCCTTGCCCTCGACGATGGGGTTGACGATTTCGAGGTGCGAGGGGTTGGCGGCGAGCCGGATCTCGACCTTCTCCCCGGAACTCGTGTTGAGGATGGCCTCGTAGCCGAGGTGGTATTTGACATCGCCGTCACCGGCGACGGATTCGGGGATGTAGTTTTCCGAGAACTGTTCGAAGAGCAGTTCGAACGGTTTGCGCAGGATGGAGGTGAGGACGTTGAGCCGGCCGCGGTGGGCCATGCCCATGACGATCTCCTCGACGCCGAGCTCGGGGCATTTTTCGATCATGGCGTCCATCGCGGCGATGAACGGCTCCGCGCCTTCGCCGGAGAAACGCTTTTGTCCCACGTATTTCGTGTGGAGGAATTTCTCGAAGAGCTCGGCTTTGTGCAACCGGCGGAGAATGCGGATCTTCTGCTGTTTGGTGAACGACGGCTGGTTGTTCGTCGCTTCCATCCGCTCCTGCAGCCATTCGCGCGCCTCGTGCTGCTGGCAATGCATGTATTCCACGCCGATGTGGCCGCAGTAGGTCTGTTGCAGGGCGGTGAGGATGTCGCGGAGCTTGTGGTGACCGCCGCCCTTGAAGTTCGTGAGGGTGAACGTTTCGTCCAAGTCGCTTTCGCTCAAGCCGAAGTGCGACAACGCGAGCCGCGGGTGCGGCGGCGGCGGATCGCCGAGCGGATCGAGATGGGCCTGCAGGTGCCCGTGGGCGCGGTAGGCGTTGATCAGCCGGGCCACCTGGCCCTGCTTGATGCTGTCGAGAATGTGAACGCCCGCGGCCTGCTCGCTTGTGACGGTCCCTCCGCTGGTGCCGAGGGTGAAGCCTTGGAAAAAGGCACGCCACGTCGGGTCGACGGAGTCGGGATTCTGTTGCCAGGCCTCATAAGCCGCTTCGATCAAGGCGGCATTGGCATTGGCGGACACATTGAGCGCATTCATTGGAAAATATCAGCACATGCCGCCCGCGGCGTGGGTGGGAAAAGCGCAAGGGGCGGTGCATGCGAGAAAGGTCGGAAAAAACATCACGCTACGGCGGTGGACTCAAGCTTGGGGTGGCATCACGCCGGAATTGCAATCCGGCTAAACGAGCGTAACGACGGAATTAGTTTTCGCACGCCGCTCTATGGAAAATCAGATCAAACGCTCGGTGCAGGCCCTGCTCGATGCCATCAAAGCCGCTGACGGCCAGCGCGTTGCCGCGGAGATGACGCAGCTCGATGCCTGGTTGGAAAAGGGGCGGGAAACGCTTCACCCGCAGCTGGTTCACTTTCTTCAGAACCGCAGTTACGCCAAGGCGCTGATGTTTCTGGGCGGCGAAGCGGATATTCCAGTAGGCATCTGCGGCGGTCGCGCCGGAAAAAGCTGAACCATGGCCCACGGAGGAAAAATCCCGACCGATGGCGGCGGCACGCTCGGTCATAATCCTTTCGGGGCGCTGAGCGGTGCCGGGCTGCCGTCCGCGCCGACGACGCCTACGAACGCTGCGGCGGGCGCCCAAAAACCAGCTCCGGCACCGGCGAAAAACCGCGGTCGCGTCGATATCAAACGCGAAACTGGCGGCCGCGGCGGCAAAACCGTCACCGTCATCAGCGGCTTCGTGGGCATCGGTCTCCCGGAGAAGGAACAGCTCGCGAAGAAGATGCGCGCTGCTTGCGGTTGCGGCGGCACGGTGAAGGACGGCCAGATCGAGATTCAGGGCGATCAGCGCGAAACGATCGCGCGCATCCTGACCGAAGCCGGTTTTCGGCCGGTGTTTGCCGGCGGGTGACGAACGAGGACTGGCCGGGAGCGCGACGCCTTCGCGCGCGTTTCGGCTTCCGTTAGATCACGCCGCAAGTCCGGCGGACAACGCGAGCGCGGCCTTGGCGCGATTCAAAATGTAAACGTGATAACCCGGCGCGCCGTGGGCGAGCAGGTCGCGGATCTGCGTCAACGCCCAGTCGACGCCTACCGTCTCGGCGACATCGGCATTTTCGCCGGCGGTCTCGAGCCGGGTCACGAGCTTCGCCGGCAGCGCTGCGCCGCACATCGTGGTGAACCGCTGGATCTGTTTCAGCGACAGCACCGGCATGATGCCTGGCACGATCGGCACGCGAATTCCTGCCGCGCGGCAGCGATCGACGAAGCGGTAGTAGCGGTCGTTGTCGAAAAACAGCTGCGTCGTCACAAACGCCGCTCCCGCGTCGACCTTCTGTTTCAGATGCACAAGATCGAGGTCGGCCGAAGGCGCCTCGGGATGGGTTTCCGGATATCCGGCAACGCCGAGACAGAAATCGGCGTGACGGGATTTCAGCAGCGAAACGAGTTCGTTGGCGTTGCGAAGGCCGTCGGCGGCGACTTGAAACGCGCTCGCGCCTTTCGGTGGATCGCCGCGCAGCGCCATGATGTTGCGGAAGCCGTGTTCGTGAATCCGATCAGCCACCGCCGTGAGTTCCGCGCGCGAATGTCCGACGCAGGTCAGATGCGGCATTACCGTGAAGCCGAATTCGTTTTTCAGCAGATCGCTAACCTGCGCCGTGCGGTCGCGCGTGGATCCTCCGGCGCCGTAGGTGACCGAAACGAAATCCGGCGACATGCGCTGAAGGGCGGCGGCCGTTGCGCGCAGCGCCTCGACGCCGGCATCGTCCTTCGGCGGGAAAAATTCGAGGGAGCGAAGCGGACGCTGTTGCGCGAAAAAGTCGGAAATGGGCCGGTCCGGCGTCATGTGATGTCAACACATGCGGATGTGATGATATGTGGCAAGCGAGGAGTGTGACACGGCCGCAGCGAACGCGAAAAAGAAGGCCCGTTCCGTGGAACGGGCCGAATGCGGGCGGGACGTGGATCGAGGCCGCGCGGAATTATGACTTTGCGGGTTCGTTGGCCGAACCGACGGCGGATTCGGCCGGTTTCGGCGAACCGGCGGGTTTGGCCGGTGCGGGTTCGAAGAGTTCGTCGCGCTTCTGTGGCAGGCCGGTGACGGTCCAGTCGCCAATCTGAAACGCGCGCTTTTGCATCATCGCGTTCACTGGCGCCTTTTCGTCGCTGCTGGTGACAAATGCGAACACAGGGCCGGCGGGGATCGTTTCGAATTCGGGCTCCAGCGGCTTCGCGTCGGTGCTCGCGGCAGGGTCGGATTTTCCGTCGGTGGCGGGCGCGTCCTTTTTGGCGAGGTCGCTCAGCGAGCCGAGCGCGGCCGGGCCGCTCTTGCCGTCCGCGGTCGGCGCCGGCGGCTTCAGCTTCTTTTCCTCGGGCTTGCGGCCGAGGGCGACGGCGTAGGTTTTGCCGTCGAAGGTGGTGAGCGTGAATGTGCGGAGGTGCGCCTTGGCAGCGGCGACTTTTGGGTCGTCGGGCGCAGTCGTATCGGAAAAACGGAGACTGCCGACCGATGACAGCACCGAGGCGATTTTGTCGGCTTTCACCTGCTGGCCGGCCGGCGTTTGCGGCGACGTCCACGTGTCGTCTTTTTTCGCGCGGCTGACGGTGACGGCGCCGCCTTCGGCAAACGGAATCTCGATCTTCGCGATGTCTTCCGGCTTCAGGTTGAGGAGTTGGGCGTTGGCCCAGTTCTTCGGTTCGGCGTCGAGCCAGGCGCGGAAGCTGGCGAGGTAGGCTTTGTTTTCGGAGTCGAAGCGGACGAAGCGGCCGCCGTTGTCGGCGTTCTTGCCCAGAGTGACGGCGGCGAGCGCCTTGCCGGCGGGATCGAGGAGCTCGATCTTGGTATCCTTGAATTCGAGACGCCCGATCCGTTCGGAATTGCTGGTCACGAGCCGCTCGATCTTCGCCTCGGTCAGGTCGCTGACCAGGCGGGAGAGTTTCGAGAAATCCGCGGGCAGGTCGTAATAGTTCGTCACGCGCCAGGTGCCGGAGTCGTCGCGGGTGAGCGTCACGTTCTTGCCCTGGTCGGAGAGAAGAAGCTTCGCGGCGTTCCCAGCGGTGTCGGCGGCGACGAGCGGTTGGCCGAGACGGGCGTCGGCCGATGGCGGCGGCGCGGGGCGGCGAACGACGTAAACGATCGCAGAAAGAACGGCGAGGGCGGCGACGACGATGGCGAGGGTTTTCAGTCTCATGGTCGGAGAGTCGAGAGCTGAGCGCGGCGTCAGCGGCGGCGGGAACGCTGGAACCAGAGGCCGACGGCGCAGACGAGCAGGGGCGCGGCGAGGAGGTTGACGATCAGCAGCCGGTTCCCGAGTGCATCGATGTCTTCGCGGAGCGCGCGGCGGATCTCGCGGCGCTGGGCGCGGAGCGAGGCGGATTGTTTCTGGAAATCCTCGATCGCCTTGGCGATTTCGGGCGAAGCGACGAGGCGGTTGCCCTCTGATTTCTGTCCCTGCAACTCGGTCAGCTTGGTTTGCACGCTCTGCAGCTGCGCCTCGAGCTCGGTGAGTTTCTCCTGATACTTTTTCTGCGCGTCGACCTCCATCTGGCGGACGACTTCGAACGGACGCAGCGAGGTGCCCTTGCCGCGGATCGAGATCAGGTCCTGCGAACCGCCAAGGTATTCGACGGCGTTGGCGGCAAGCGCGAGATTGTCATTGAACGGCTCGGCGGCGGTCTGCCCGAAGAAGTTGAATTTGCGCAGGCTGAAGTCGTCGAAGAGCCAGTCGGTGTCGGCGATGACGAAAAGAGTCGAAGTGGACTTCGACTGTTTGAGCTGAGAGCCCAGAGCTGAGAGCTGAGAGTCGGAGTCCGAGTCGGGCTTGGCGGCGTCTTTGGTTTCGTCGGGCTTGGGTTCATCCTTGGGCGCTCCGTTGGGGAACGCGGAGGTGAACTTTCCTGTAATGACGGCGGCGATGGTTTTCCTGCCGCTGGGCGTGAGTTGTTTCGCGATGTCGTCGGGTTGCGCGAACTGCAACGCTGCCGTGTCGAGTTCGCCGGCTTGATCGGACGTCTGGATGAGCGGCGTGAACGTGAGCGAGCTGCCGGCTTTGGGCGCGAGGCTGCCCGATTCGACGAAGAGGGTGGAGTTGAGTTGCGCGGTGGGGAGCGCGGTGGCGTTGAAGTCGGCTTTGCGCAGGCTGAGCCACACGGGGTAGCGCGCGACGCCGTTGCCGGTTTGGACTTGCGTGGCGTTGACGAGATCGCCGACGACCTTTTGCGGATTGTAGGCGATGCCGTAGGCGTCGAGCAGGGCGTGAAGATCGCTGGAAACGTTTTCCGCGCCGCCGCCCATCATCATCTGCTGCGGGTTGCTCTGGCGCTTGAAATACTGCGACGACGGATCGACGGCGAGGAGGACGGGTTTGCCGGCGAGGAGGAACTGGTCGATCGCGAACTGAAGTTTCGGCGGGAGGTTTTGCGGATGCGCGATGACGAGGACGGCGAGGTTTTCGGGCAGCTCGGTCGCGGTCGGTTCGATGGTAACGATGTCGAACGACTCGCGCCATTCGTCGACGATGAACTGGCTCGGCTGCGGCTGCCGGCGCATCATCATCATCATTTGCATCTCCTGCGGGCTGCTGCCCTGGAGTGGAAGGCTGGTGAGGAGGCCGAGCTTGGGTTTGTCGAATTGCTGGACGCTGTAGATCAGTTTGGAGAGATCGTATTCGAGGAACTGCTCGCGCTGCGGCGTGAAGGCCGGGATGTTTTTTTCCTGGTCGGCCTGGGTGGCGACGAGGCCGAAGAAGAATTGTTCGCCGCCGGTTTGGGCGACCTGCGGTGTGAGGCCGGCGGCGGTGGCGCGTTCCTCCTCGGGCGTATCGGGGCGCGGGTTGATGAGATTGAGCGTGATCTTGCCGCGGGCGGCGCGGGCGTATTGGCGCAGCATTTCCTCCACGCGCGTCGCATAGTTTTTATACGCGATCGGGAGGCCCGTGGCGTTTTTGGAGAAATAAAGATCGAGCGTCAGGGGCTCCTCGATCTTGCCGAGCATCGATTGGGTGCCGGGCGAGAGCGAATAGATGGACTCGGCGGTGAGGTCGGCGCGCGCGGGGATCGACGACGCGAGGTAGTTGACCAGCACGAGACCGACGAAGAGGAGGACGATGGCGAGGGCTTTGCTGCCGGGTTTCATGAGCGCGAAACGAAGTTGGGATTAAGCGCAAAGACGCGGGGAGATCAGCGTTCGAGGCCGACGACGTTGAGGAAGAGCGTGAAGCCGATCAGCGAGAGGAAGAACGCGAGGTCCTTGGGGTCGACGATGCCCTTGGTGAACGCGTCGAAATGCGTGATGAAGCTGAAATTCGAGATCACGTCGACGAGCCACACCGGCAGATAACCGCTGAGAAAACCGGTGAACACGCTCACCCCGAGCAGCGCCATCACGAAGCAAACGAGCACGCTGATGACGAAGCTGATGATCTGGTTTTTCGTGAGCGCGGAGGTCAGCGAACAGATGCCGAGATATCCGCCCGCCATGAGGATCGCGCCGAGGTAGCCGGAGAACATGACGCCCCAATCGGGGTCGCCGAGATACGCGGTGGTGAAGATCAGCGGGAAACTGAGGAGAATCGCGATGGCGGTGAAAGCCCACGCCGCGAGAAATTTTCCGACCACAGCCTCGAGCGTGGTGATGGGCAGCGTGAAGAGCAGCTCGACGGTGCCGGTGCGTTTTTCCTCGGACCACAGCCGCATGCCGGCGGCGGGAATCAGAAAGAGAAACAGCCAGGGCAGGTAGATGAAGAAACTCTCGAGGCTCGCGGAATTGGCGCGGAAGAACTGGCCGAGAAAGAAGGCGCAGCCGACCGTCGCGAGCGAGAAGACGATCAGGAACACGTAGGCGACGGGCGAACGGAAATAGCCGAGGAATTCGCGTTTGAAGACAGGCGTGATCTGGCGCATGGGGTGGGAAAAGTAGCGAGTAGCGAGTAGCGAGTAGCGGGTAGCGAGTAGGGAGTAGACGGGAGCGCGTTGGCGGAATGCTCGCTACCCGCTACTCACTTAGCTACTGGTCGGAACTGGTGAGGCTGCGGAAAATTTCGTCGAGGCGGGCGCCCGGTTGGCGCGCGCGGAGCTCTGCGGGCGTTTCGTCGACGACGATCCGGCCTTGGGAAATGATGATGACGCGGGTGCAGATCGCATCGACCTCTTCGAGGATATGCGTCGAGAGGATCACGGCCTTTTCGGCGGCCATCGCCTTGATGAGCGAACGCACCTCGTTTTTCTGGTTGGGATCGAGGCCGTCGGTCGGCTCGTCGAGCACGAGCACGGGCGGATCGTGCAAGAGCGCTTGGGCGAAACCGACGCGCTGCTTGTAGCCCTTCGAAAGCGTTTCGATCGTCTGCGTGCGCACGGTGCCGAGATGGGTGAGGGCGACGGCGCGCTCGATCGCGGCGCGGCGGGCATCGGCGGTGCGCAGGCCGCGGACTTCGGCGATGAAGCCGAGAAATTCGTCGACGGTCATTTCCGGATACGCTGGCGCGCTTTCGGCGAGGTAGCCGAGCCGGGTTTTCACCGCGACGGGATCGTCGGTGACATCCACGCCGTCGACGGTCGCGGTGCCGGCGTCGGGCCGCAGAAACCCAGTGAGCATTTTCATGGTCGTCGACTTGCCGGCGCCGTTGGGGCCGAGGAAGCCGAGGATGTCGCCGCGGTTGACGCGAAACGAAATGCCGTCGACGGCACGCTTTGAACCGAAGGTTTTAACGAGGCCTTTGACTTCGATCATGGGGAAGCGGAGAGCCGTGAGAAAAAGCGACGCGAAAAGGGTTCCGCGAAGTCGTCACGGCAACAGGAAGCTGTGGCTAAAAAATGTGAGAGCGCGGGCGGCAAGCGGAAAATCCGGCGCGCTCCGCGGGCGCGCCCGATCGCGTCGATGACGCGTGCCGGCCGGGGTGGTTACTTGACAGCGTTCGCGGCTGCGACTCTCTGGCCGTCAGACCACCGGCGATTGTTCTGGATTCGCGCGCCTACCGGAGGTCGGCGCCCGAACACTCCCTGCATGAAATATTGGATCTTTTTGTTAATCGCCGCCGTGTTCGAGGTGGGCTGGGCGATCGCGTTGAAATACACGGACGGCTTCACGCGGCTGTGGCCGTCGGTCGCGACCTTGGCGATGCTGGCGGTCAGCTTTTATCTGCTGGCGCTCGCGGCTCGCGGGCTGCCGATCGGCACGGCCTACGCGGTGTGGACCGGTATCGGCGCAGCGGGGACGGCGCTGCTCGGGATGGTGCTGTTGAAAGAGCCGGCGACCGTGGCGCGACTGGTGTGCCTCGGGCTGATCGTCGCGGGCGTGGTGGGCTTGAAGGTTTTCGGCGGCGCGAGCGAAACGTGAGCCGGCCGAAAGCCGCTCGCTAGGCCGACGTCGCGGCGAGCTCGCGTTCCTTCTCCGTTTTCAGGCGGAGCTGCCCGCACGCGGCGTCGATGTCGTGGCCCTTTTCGCGTCGCAACGTGACGGAGACGCGCGCGTCGCGAAGGATGTCGGCGAATTTTTCCTGACGCGTGAGCGAAGGCCGTTTCCACGGCAGCCCCTCGACGGTGTTGTAGGGGATCAGGTTGACGTGCGCGTGGAGATCGCGGGCGATGTCGCGGAGCTTTTCCGCCTGCTCGAGCGAGTCGTTCACGTCCTCGATGAGGATGAACTCGAGGGTGACCATGCGGCCGTGTTTCTCGGAAAACGCCTTCACTGCCGGGATGAGTTTTCCGAGTGGGAAAGCCTTGTTCACCGGCATGATCTTCTCGCGGACCTCGTCGGTCGCGCCGTGCAGCGAAATCGCGAGCCGGATGCCGAGCGGCTCATCGGCGAGCTTCAGGATTTTCGGCACGAGTCCGCTGGTGGAAAGCGTGATGCGGCGGGCGCCGAAACCGAGGCCCCACTCGGCGTTCACGATCGTGAGCGCGCGGATGATGGCGTCGTAATTGGCGAGCGGTTCGCCCATGCCCATGACGACAATGTTGTCGAAGGAGGCGAGTTCGGCGCGCGCGCGCGTGGTGCGGGCGTCCTCGCGGTAGCAAACCTGCAGAAGTTGGGCGACGATCTCGCCGGCGGAGAGATCGCGTTTCAAACCGGCGAGGCCGCTGGCGCAAAACGCGCACGCCATCGCGCAGCCGACCTGAGTCGAGATGCAGATCGTTTTGCGCGAATGATCGACGCCGACGCCCTCCTGGGGCGCGCGGATGATGACGGTTTCGATCAGCGAACGATCGCGCAGCTCGAGCAGGAGCTTGTCGGTGACGTCGGCCGATTGTTTGCCGATCACGAGATCGGCCGGCATGAAATCGAACGACTCGGCGAGCCACGCGCGCAACGGCTTCGACAGATTCGTCATGTCATCCCACGAACGGGCGCGCTTCTTGTAGAGCCACTCGAGAATCTGCTTGGCGCGAAACGCCGGCTCGCCGCGCGCACGCAGTTTTTCGGTGAGCGACTCGAGAGTCTCACCGGTGAGCGGCGGCTTGGCGGGTTGGAACTTCATGGAAAAGGAAACGAGCCCACAGAAAGCACAAAAACCGCAAAAGCAGAAAATGATTTTGCGCGGATCCGGCCTTTTGCTGATTACTTGAACCCAGCCCAACGCGTCGGGTGCGACGCGAACCCCCTTCCCCATGAACCGAATACTCGCTACCGTCCGCGTGTGCCTGGGCCTGTCAATGCTTGCCGCCAGCGCCGCCGCCAAGGAGTTTATCGAGCGTTTCGATCCGGCCTTCGATCGGCTCGTCGCGGCGGACGCGAAGATCGAGCGCCTGGCCGAGGGATTTACGTGGTCGGAAGGACCGGTTTGGTATGACGGCGCGCTGCTGTTTTCCGATGTGCCGAAGAACGTCGTCTATCGCTGGGCGGAAGGGATGAAGCAGGCGGACGTGTTTTTGCAACCGAGCGGACTGCTGGAGCCGAATCCGGCGTTTCGCGAGCCGGGCAGCAACGGCCTCGCGGTCGACCGGCAGGGCCGGCTGCTGCTGTGTCAACATGGCGAGCGCCGCGTGGCGCGCTGGGAGAAGGGAAAGTTCACGAGCTTGGCCGAGCGTTGGGAAGGGAAGCGTTTCAACACGCCGAACGACCTCGCGGTGCGCCGCAAGGGCGACGTGTATTTCACGGATCCGCCGTATGGTTTTCGCGAGATGGACGACTCGCCGTTGCGGGAAATCCCGTGGCATGGCGTTTACCGCGTGACCGCCGACGGGGCTGTGACGCTGCTCACGAAGACGATTCGCTATCCGAACGGC
This sequence comes from Opitutus sp. sgz309028, assembly GCF_059821195.1. Taxonomy (NCBI): domain Bacteria; kingdom Pseudomonadati; phylum Verrucomicrobiota; class Opitutia; order Opitutales; family Opitutaceae; genus Opitutus; species Opitutus sp. sgz309028. The sequence continues at coordinate 340,608 of NZ_JCAMRR010000002.1, forward strand.
ATCGCGTTTTCGCCGGACGAAAAAACGCTCTACGTGAGCTCGACGGAAAACGGCAATCCGCACGTGCAGGCTTTCGATGTGCAACCGGATGGGACGCTGGCGAATGAACGCCTCTTCTTCGATGCGCGGCCTTTGAGCAAAAAAGACGCGCCGGGTTCGACCGATGGATTGAAGGTCGATCGCGACGGCAACGTCTGGACGTCGGGGCCGGGCGGAATCCTCGTGATCACGCCGGCGGGAAAGTTGATCGGGCGCCTCAACACCGGCGTGCCCACCGCCAACTGCGGCTGGGGCGAGGACGGCGGCACGCTCTACATCACGGCCAACAACGCGCTGCTGCGGGTGAAAACGCAGACCAAAGGCGCGGGCTGGTAAGTGGCAGCGCTTCGGTTGGGTTGTAGGGCAGGAGCGGGAGACCCGCCCTACAACGAACCACGGATTGGTCAGCGTTTCGCGAGCACGCGGTTCAGCGCGCTGACGATCGCTTTGATCGATGCGAGCTCGATGTTCGTATCGATCCCGGCGCCGAAGAGCGTGTGACCGCGCTCGGTTTTAATCTGGATATACGAAACCGCGCGCGCCTCGGCGCCTTTGCCGAGCGAGTGCTCCGAATAGGACAACACCTCGAACTTCGGCAGCGGCGTGGCGGCGAGCGCGCGCACAAACGCGTCGATCGGGCCGTTGCCGTCGGCGGACAGTTTGTGCACCTGGCCGTCGATCGCGATCTGCGCCTTGCACGTCACGGCGCCGTCGCGCTCGGTGGTCTTGAAGTGATCGAGCGCCACGGGCGCGCGGCGCTGCAGGTATTCGCGCTGAAATGCGTCGTGGATGTCGGCCGCCGTGAGCTCGGTGCCCTTGGCATCGGCGAGGTCGTTGATGATCTTGCCGATCTCCTTGTGCATGAGCTTGGGCAGCGCGAAACCGAACTCGTGCTCGAGGATGTAGGCGACGCCGCCTTTGCCGGACTGGCTATTGATGCGGATGATCGCCTTGTAGCTGCGGCCGATGTCGGCGGGATCGATCGGGATGTAGAGCACGTCCCACGGCTGATCCGGCTTTTGCACGGACCAGGATTTCTTGATCGCGTCCTGGTGCGAGCCGCTGAACGCGGTGAACACCAGCTCGCCCACGTAAGGTTGGCGCGGATACACCTCCAGCTTCGTGCAACGCTCGTAGACCTCGCGGATGTGGTTGATGTCCGAGAAATCCAGGTTCGGGTGGACGCCGTGGGTGTAGAGGTTCAGGGCGACGTTGACGATGTCGAGGTTGCCGGTGCGTTCGCCGTTGCCGAACAGCGTGCCCTCGACGCGGTCCGCGCCGGCGAGCAGGGCCAGTTCGGTGGCGGCGACGCCGGTGCCGCGATCGTTGTGCGTGTGCAGCGAGACGATGGTGCGGTCGCGCCGCGTCAGGTGCGTGCACATCCATTCGATCTGGTCGGCGTGGACGTTCGGCGTCGCGTATTCGACGGTCGCGGGCAGGTTGAGGATGATCTTGTTTTCCGGCGTGGGCTGCCAGACGTCGGTGACCGCCTCGCAGATCTGCAGGGCGAATTCCAGCTCGGTGCTGGTGAAGCTCTCCGGCGAATATTCCAGGCGCAGGCGCGTGCCGCTGGCGACCAGCGGAGTCATGCGGGCTTTCAGGAAGGCGACCGCGTCGGTGGCGATCTTGACGATCGCGGGACGGTCGGCGTTGAAGACGTAGCGCCGCTGGGCGGGCGAGGTGGAATTATACAGGTGGAAAATGACGCGCTTGGCGCCTTGCAGCGCTTCCAGCGAACGCGTGATCAGGTCCTCGCGGCACTGGCACAGGATCTGGATTGCGACGTCGTCGGGAATGCGGTTCTCCTCGATCAGCCGACGGCAGAAATCGAACTCGATCTGCGACGCGGAGGGGAAGCCGACCTCGATTTCTTTGAAACCGATTTTCACCAGCAGGTCGAAATACTCGAGCTTCTCCTCGACGCTCATGGGCTGGGCGAGGGCTTGATTGCCGTCGCGGAGATCGACGCTGCACCAGACGGGAGCGCGGGTCAGGGTGCGGTTGGGCCACTGGCGATTGGGCAGAGAAACGGGCGGAAACGGACGGTATTTGCTAACGGGAGCAGATTGCATGAGCGAACGTGTTTTAACTGAAAAATGCGGACGGAAACAGACCTAAAACCACGCCGGCCTGACGAGGCGGCGGACTAACCCAGGCGGAGACGCACGACCGGCCGCTAAGCGGCGATTTAGAGATCGTGCGCGGACGTAAGTCGAAGGAGAGCCTGGGCGAAAATTCGCATCAAGAGTGCTTCGTCTATCGGTGCGGAGGCGCAAAAGTCAAGCGGCAGCACGCCGGGCGACTCCGCGCGGACGCATTGACTCCGCCGGCGCTCGGCGAACGTAACCCATGGAACGAGGGCCGCGTCTTGCGTGTAGATGAGCGCGCTCGCATATGTTTACCCATGCCTGACGAACCACCCTTCGACCTTGCCGGTTGCTTGGAGCGCGTTCGTCGGAACGATCAACAAGCCGCGCGCGAACTGGTGGAACACCTCTATCCGCTGGTCATTCGCATCGTGCGAGCCCGTCTGCCGCGACGCGTGCCGGAAGAAGATCTCGCCCAGGAGGTGTTTCTGAAAATGTTTTCCCGGCTGCATCAGTATCAAGGCAGCGTGCCGTTCACGCACTGGGTCTCGCGGATCGCGGTGACCACCTGCATCGATCATCTGCGGGCGCAGCAGCGGCGGCCGGAGTTTCGGTGGGCGGATTTGTCGGAAAACGAGGCCAACCTGCTCGATGCGGTGATGACGAACGAGCGGGCGGTCGCGCCCGACGATGCATTGGAAGCCAGCGAGCTCGTGCACAAGCTGCTCAATCAGCTTAAGCCCGACGATCGGCTCGTGATCCAGATGTTGGATTTGGAACAACGCTCCATCGCCGAGATCAGCGAGCACACGGGGTGGAATACGACCCTCGTGAAAGTGCGTGCGTTTCGCGCACGTCGGAAGTTGCAGAAGATGTTTCGGGAGCTACAACGAAAGGAGCGCACATGACACCGGAAGACAAAGTCTGGCAAAATCTCGTCTCGGCCGCCCGGTCGGTGCGGGATGACCGCACGACGGCCGCTCCGTATGGATTCGCGACGCGCATCGTCGCGCAGGCATTCGCGGCGGAGTCGCGGCCGGCGCCGATGCTGCTCGACCGCTTTTGCTGGCGGGCACTGAGCGTCGCCGGATTGCTGGCGGTGGCCGGCGTGGCGGCGAACTACACCGTGGGGCTGCGCAGCGAAGAGGAAATGCCTCTGGACGAAACCGCCGTGACCGCGGTGTTCGACATCTCCTGAATATGAATCGCACCTGGAAAATCGTGCTGGCGTTCGTCGGGGTTTTTCTGGCGGGCGCCATCTTCGGCGCGGCGCTGGCGCCCCGGCTGATGCGCACGCTGCTGCCGGAACGCCGGCAGCCGTTCCAGGAGCGAATGATGGAGCGGCTGGACGAGGAACTGCACCTCACGGCCGAGCAGAAGCAGAAGATCGCGCCGATCGTGCAGCGCATGGCGGAGGAGACGCAGCGGATGCGCCGCGAAGGCGCCATCACCTATCGCACGGTGATGGAAGGATTGAACGAAGAGATCGCCATCGAACTCACGCCCGAGCAGCGGGCCAAGCACGAGGAAATGCGCCGCAAGCTGCGCGAGCGAATGGAACAGTATCGCGGGCGGTCGGGTTTTCCCGGCCGCTGAGCGCGAGCGGGTCCGTCGCGCACAATTAGCCCTTGCGCCGCGAAGCGGACGCCGCATGGTGCGCCTCGGCCAGGCGCCATGCATGGGCAGGCGCGTGAACTCCGCCAGGACCGGAAGGTAGCAACGGTAACGACGTTCTCCCAGTGCCGTGGAGTGCCTGGCCACTATTTTTTTGCCGCCGGACGCGGCGAAGGTTGAGTGATGAGAGTTGAGCGGTGAGAGAAAGAGGAGTCGTTCGAGTTTTCGGCTTTTCACGCTCCGCTCTCGGCTCTCAACTCTGCACTCCTGTTTTGAGCTCCACCGGTTACCAAGTCATCGCGCGCAAGTGGCGCCCGCAGACGTTCGACGACGTCGTCGGGCAAGATCATGTTGTGCGGACTTTGAAGAACGCGATCGCGCGCCAGCGGATCGCGCACGCCTATCTGTTCGTCGGCCCGCGCGGCACCGGCAAGACCTCGACGGCGCGCATTTTCGCCAAGGCGCTTAACTGCACCGACGGCCCGAAGGCCGATTTCGATCCCAACGATCCCGCATGCAAGGCCATCGCGGATGGCACGCATCTCGACGTGATCGAAATCGACGGCGCGTCGAACAACGGCGTCGACCAGGTGCGAGATCTGCGCGACACGGTGCAATACGCGCCGGCGCAGGGTAAGTTCAAAGTCTACATCATCGACGAGGTGCACATGCTCTCGGCCGCGGCGTTCAACGCCCTGCTGAAAACCCTCGAGGAGCCGCCGGAGCACGTGAAGTTCGTGTTCGCCACGACCGACCCGCAGAAGGTGCTGCCGACGATCGTGTCGCGCTGCCAGCGGTTCGATCTCAAGCCGATCCCATCGCCCCTCATCATCGAGCGGCTGAAGAAAATTGCCGCGTCGGAGAAAATCAAAATCACGGACGAAGCCCTCGCGAGCATCGCGCGGATGGCCGACGGCGGCATGCGCGACGCGCAATCGATCCTCGATCAGATGATTTCGTTCTGTGGCGGCGAGATTTCCGAAGCGGACGTGCTCGACGTCTACGGGCTCGCGTCGGCCGAGAAGATCGCCGAGCTGGGTGCAGCGCTGGCGGCGGGCGATCACGCGAAGATCGTGGCGGTCGTCGACGATTGCGACGCCAACGGTCGCGATCTGGTGCGCATGTTGTCCGATTTGCAGGTCGTGGTGCGTAGCGCGCTGCTCGACGCGATCGCGCAGGGCGGACGCAGCAAGGCGCTCGGCACGGAGCTCTCGACGGAGCAACTCACGCGCATGCTCGACGGGCTGCGTGAGGGCGAGGGCGCGGTGAAACTCGGCCTGGCGGAAAAGATCAATTTTGAAGTGACCTTGTTGAAGGCGGTCGAGGCGAGCCGTGCGCGCGCCATCGACAGTTTGATCAAAGAACTCGCAGCGCTGGCGGACGAAACGCCGGCGGCGGGTGCCGACGAAAAAAAAAAGACCTGATTGACCGGCTCGAGGACGCGCTGGGCGCACGAGTCGCCGAAGCGGAGGCAGCAACTCCGGCGGCAACTAGCGAACCGGCGCCAGCGGCGCGGAATGAGGCTCCGCCCCCCGCGGCCGAAACGCCCGTCGCAGCGAACGACGTCCCAGCATCCACCGAGGAAGTGCCGGACTACAGCGAGACGAACGCCTGGCCGAGCGAAGCGGAAGAATCGGCGTTTCTCGCCGAATCGCGCGAGCGCGGCGAACCCGTCGTGCCGGCGGCGCGGGCCGCGGCCGATGACGACGCGGAGGACGATCGGAAAGCGCTGCCGAAACTCGACGAACTTGTGACCCGGATTCCGGCCGAGACGCGCGAGCTGCTCGACGAGTTGTTTCGCGCGAAATTCGTCACGGTCCGTCGCGTGCGCAAAGCCGACTTGAAATCGTCGGCTTCGAACTGACCCGGCGGCATGGCGCAAGCGGGCGCTGCTCGCGAGCGCGAGCTCAGCTCGGCCAGTGGCCGCTCGGAATCAGCGGCCGTTCGCCAACCGGGGGCAAATAGAGATAGGTTTCGACCGCGTCCTCCGCGAACGGCGGCAGCAGGCGCACGCGGTCGCGGCGATACAGTCCTTCGCCCGTGCCCTCGAAGGCGTCGAGCCGCGCGAGCGCGGCGGGCGAGACCCGCCAGACCTCACCGCCGACGCCGTGGCGGTCGGCGGCGGCCGCGACCATGCCCGGGTATTCGCCGAGATGATACAAACGGTAGCCGGGCTCGGTGCGGGCCTCGCCGACGAACGTTTCGCCGGCGAGCACGTGGTGGTTGAGGGCGCCGCGTTTCAGCGTGCCGTAGACGAAGACGAGCGTGTCGTCCGCGCTCACGCGTCGGATTCGCCGAGCAGCTCGACGACCACCGCGGTGGTGTTGTCGCGGCCCGAGCTTTGCACCGATTCCTCGACGATGCGCTTCGCGATCGATTCGCCCGGCGGCGTGGTGCGCACGAGTTCCTCGATCTGGCGGTCCCAGAGCCCGTCGACGAGGCCGTCGGAGCAGATGAGGAAACGATCGCCGGGTTCGTGGCCGACGGCGCCGAGTTGCGGTTCGACGAACTGGTTGCCGGCGCCGAGCGCCTGCTGGAGGGCGTTGCGGCGCGGATGCGTGCGCGCTTCGCGTTCGTTGATGGTGCCGTTGCGGCGGAGTTTGCCGACGAAGCTGTGATCGTGGCTGACCTGCGTAAGCCCGCCTTCGCGCGGCAGGAAGTAGATGCGGCTGTCGCCGACGTGGCCGAAATACATCCACTGCGGCGTGAACCAGCCGAGACTGAGCGTGCAGCCCATCCCGGCGCATTCCTCGTAGGCGTAACCGAGCTTGAGCAGGTCGTTGTGAATGTCGCTGAGCAACTCCTGCAGGACGTCCTGGAAGCCGGTGGTGATGCCGGTGGCGGAAAGACGGAAAGCGCGCGGCAGCAGCCGGGCGACGCGATCGACGGTGATGCGGCTGGCAAACTCGCCGGATTTCTCGCCGCCCATGCCGTCGCTCACGGCGAACACGAAGTCCGTTCCCGTCAGCGAAGCCTCGCCGGTTTTGCCGAGGTAGCGCAGTTCGTTGCCGTCGAAATTGAGCGCGAGAAACGTGTCCTCGTTGTTCGGGCGGAAGCGCCCGACGTGCGTCAGGCCGGACCAGCGGATTCGGCTGGAGCGCGGCGCATCTGGAGGTGCGGGCGGGATGGCGGCAGAGCCGTCGGCGATGCTCATTGAGCGATGGTCGGTTTCAGCGAATGGCCTTCGCCGCCGTCTTCCAGCAGCGTGGCGAACTCGAAATCGATGATGCAAAACCGACCGTCGGAGATGCGGTAGGTGATGTTGCGCAACTCGCGGTCCTCGTGGCGGACGCCGTATTGCTCGAGTTCGGCGAAGATCTCCTTCTGGCGCTCGGGATTAAGCGTGTCGACCCTTCCGCCACAGTGAGTCGTGACGATCTTCAGATGCGCGGGGTCGACCTCGAGAAGCTTCGGCACGAAATTGCAGCCGCGTTCCTCGAGCCGGCGCAACACCCGCACCTCGTGTTCGAAGCGCTCCTTCGCCATGTGTCCCCGAAACGTCTTGTGCACGCGTCCATCGTAGCCGATGCGAACGAGGGCGCGGGCGGTGTCTTTGACGTCTTGCATTCCGGTGCGGGGAGGAAACGAAACAACTCACGCCCGAAGTCGCTGGCAAGCGCGGGTCGCGTCGCCCGGGGTTCGGAGACGAAAATGAATGTTTTTCATCTGAAACGCAGAAACATGCGTCATATGTTCATAAGTTGGTGAGGTCGCTGGGGGTGGTGGCATACCACGTGCTAATCTCCAAAGCGGTTCTCTGACCGGGTTTGAACAAGGAGGCTGGGCCCCTAGCCACTTGACGATCCCGGCGCAGCAAGCCCAGAAACAACCCGCTCAATCCGACCTCCTCTATGGCCAAATACAAATTGGAATACATCTGGCTCGACGGCTACACGCCCCTGGCCAACTTGCGCAGCAAGACGCAAATCAAGGACTATGCCAGCTTCCCGAAGCTCGAAGAGCTCCCGAATTGGGGCTTCGATGGCAGCTCCACGAAGCAGGCGGAGGGGAAGAGCTCGGATATCGTGCTGAAGCCGGTCGCCGTTTTCCCGGATTCCACCCGCAAGAACGGCGTGCTCGTCATGTGCGAGACGTATCTCCACACCGGCGAGCCGCACCCGACCAACTCGCGGGCGACGATCCCGGACGATCCGGATACGTGGTTCGGTTTTGAGCAGGAGTATTTCTTTTTCCAGGACGGCGCGCCCCTCGGCTTCCCGCGGGACGGCTATCCGGCGCCGCAGGGCCCGTATTACACGGGCGTCGGCTACAAGAATGTCGGCGCGCTCGCGCGTGACATCGTCGAGCAGCACATCGACATCTGCCTCGACGCGGGGATCAATCTCGAAGGCGTGAATGCCGAGGTCGCGAAGGGCCAGTGGGAGTTCCAGATCTTCGGCAAGGGCTCGAAGAGCGCCGCCGACCAGATGTGGGTTGCCCGTTACATCCTGACCCGCCTGTGCGAAAAGTATGAGATCGACATCGAGTGGCGCTGCAAACCGATCCTCGGTGCCTTCAACTCGCCGCTCGATTGGAACGGCTCCGGCATGCACTCCAACTTCTCGACGAAGTATATGCGCGAGGTCGGCGGCAAGGCCTACTTCGAGAAGCTCATGGCCGCTTTCAACAAGCACATGGACGAACACATCGCCGTCTACGGTCCGGAGAATCACCTCCGCCTCACCGGTCTCCACGAGACGCAGTCGATCGACAAGTTCACGTATGGCGTGGCCGATCGCGGCTCCTCGATCCGCGTGCCGCACAGCTTCGTCAACAGCGGCTACAAGGGCTACCTCGAAGACCGCCGTCCGAACTCGGCCGCCGACCCGTATCTTGTCGCCGGTCGCATTCTCAAGACGATCCTGACGGTTCCGACGACCTGAGGGCAGCGCCTTTTCTGAATCACCGACGCCGCTTCCGCGAGGAAGCGGCGTTTTTTTTTCTCGGAGGCGCTGCGCGTTCTCGCAAGCGTCCGGACGTCGCCTGCGAAAAGGCGTTCTCCTTGGATTCCCATCGCTTCAACCCCGTTGCTCGTCCGTCGTTCTGGGAGTGGGCGCAGGTGGCCCTGCTCGGCGCAAATCTGGCGTGGACCACGCTCTGCCTCGGCGGCTTCCGGCCCGAGACCCAGGCAATCACGACTGCCCTTACGGCGGCGCTGCTCCTGGTGCATCTGCTGGCCGCCGGGCTGAATCGCGCCCGGATCCATCCGGCGGGCGCGTGGCTGCTGCCGTTTCTCGTTTTTGCCGCGATCAACGTCCTTTGGGTCACGCCCGTGCCGTGGCTCGGCTGGAGCGACTGGATCGGCTGGGCGCAGCTGCTCGCGGTGTTCTGGGTGGTTTTGAACGGCATCCCTTCGCGGCCCGCGCGGCAGACGCTTTTCTGGATGCTGGTGACGCTTGCGGCCGTCGCCGTGTTGCTGGCCTGTTACCAGCGATTCGTGCGGCCCGACTGGCTGATGCTCGGCCGCCGGCAGGCGCCGCAGTTCATCGGACGAGGGAGTGGATCGTTCGGCATTCCCAACAGTCTCGCGGCGCTCCTGCTGTTGCTGCTGCCACCGCTTGCCGCCGGCGCGGTCAGGCGGGGCGCGAGCGCAGTCGGGCGAACGCTCAGCGGCTATCTCGCCGCGGTGCTCGCGTTCGGTCTGTTTCTCACGATCAGCCGCGGCGCCTGGCTGGCGCTTGCGCTCGTGCTCGCGGCCTGGCCGTTGTGGGGATTGCGCGGCTCGCTGGGTCGGCGGCTCGCGGTCGTGGCCCTGGTCGCCGTCGCGCTTGGCGGCGTGATGACGGTTCTGTATCTCAACGTGGCGCCGGTGCGGGAGCGGCTCAGCCTGTTGCAGCGCGATCTCGGCGAACGCTCGCGGCCCATTCTCTGGCGCGGTGCTTGGAAAATATTCGAGGAGCACCGCCTGTGGGGCGGCGGCGCCGGCAGCTTCAATCTTCGCTTCGAGAAGCACCGGCCGGAATCGTTTCAGGACAACCCGCGCTGGGCGCATAATGATTATCTGAATACGCTCAGCGATTACGGCGTCGTGGGATTCGTCCTGCTGTTCGGCGGCGTCGGCGGGGTGGTCTGGCAGGCGGCGCGGGCGCGTCGGGCGGCGAGGCCTGCGCCAGGCCCGCCTTCGTCGTCCCGGTTGCAGCCGCTCGTCGCGGGGCTGGCGGCGTTTGCGACGCAGCTCTTCGTGGACTTTCATTTCAAGATTCCCGCACTCGCGCTCGCATTTGCGACGATGGCCGCGCTCGCGGTGCGCGAAGCCTGGCCGCACGATGAAGCCGGCTCTGGCGCCGCGAGGCCTGGCGTCCGCTGGCGTCCGATGCTGGCCGGTGGCGTGGCGTTGGCGATCGCGGTTGGATTTTTCGGGTTCATCGCTCCGCTTCAACGCGCGGAGGCGTTGCGTTATGGGGCGCGCGAAGCGATCGATCGACTCGCGATCTGTGGTGCGGACGCCCCCACCTGGCCGCCCGTGCTGGCGGGCGCGGCTGCGGAGTTGCGGCGGGCGACGGAGCTTTCGCCCCGTCATGCCGGAGCGTGGGCCGACCGCTCCTATGTCACGGCGCTGCGCGCGAGCGTCGAGCCCGCGAACAGGAAATCCCTGTCTCATGAGGCGGAAGCGCAGGCGCGCCGCGCACTCGCGATCGCGCCGGCTGTCCCCGAATTCTGGATTCGTTTGGGGGTGGCGCTGGATTTGCAGGGTCGTTCGCGTGAGGCGGGAGCCCCGTATGTCGAAGCGCTGAAGCTCGCCCCGGCCAGCGCGCTGATGTGGTATTATCGCGCGTATCACCTGAGTCTCGACGCGCGCCGAGCCGACCTGGCGCGTGCGGCGGTGGAGTTTTCCTTGCGCCTTGACGGCGGAAATCGTGCCGCGCATGCATTGCGTCAGCGATTGGCCGAACGCAGCCGCGCTCCTTAATCCCAGCTCACATGCGCCTGACCCAATTGCTCCCGTGGCTGCTGCTTTGCGGCGTGTTTTCCTTCGTCGCTCCCGCGTCCGCGCAAACCGCGCGTGTGCCTGGTCGCATCGTCGTCGCCAAGCTCGTGGGCAACGTCACCGGCAGAAGCCAGGCCGACGGAAGTGTGCGCGAGCTGAAGAAAGGCGACGAGCTCGCGCAGCAAACCGTCGTCACCACCGGCGCCGGCTCCAGCGTGATCCTGGTGTTTTCCAACGGCGCCTCGCTGAACCTCGGCGCCGACTCGTCGATGTCGATCGACGAATTCCTGCAGGATCCGTTCAGCTCGACGATCGCGGTGGCCGAACTGACCGCCGAGCCGACGTCCTCGCAGACCAAGCTGAATCTCACGCGCGGCGAACTCGTCGGCAACGTCAAGAAGCTCAATCAAGGCGCGGGCTCGAGCTTCACGATCAACACGCCGGTTGGCGCGGCGGGCATTCGCGGCACGACGTTCCGCATCGTTTTCCGACCGGATGCCAGCGGCAAAGTTTTCTTCACCCTGAGCACCGCGGAGGGCTCCGTGTTGTTCGAGGCGCCGGCCGCCGAAGGGGTTGCGGTCGAGACCGGCAAGGAAGTGGTCGTGAACGTGGAGGTGGAGGTCGACCCCGATACCGGCACCGTCACGGTGACTTCGCCCCCTGAAGTCCAGGCACCGCAGGATATTCCCGTGGAGACGCGCGTGCAGATCGAGCAGGCCGCGCAGGATATCGTGACCACGTCGACGGAGGTCATCGTGACCTCCGTGACGAACCCCGACAACTCCTCCGGCAATAACCAAAACGGCAACAACCCGGAAAACGATCCGCCTCCGGGCAACGATCCGCCCGCTGACAATGCTCCGCCATTTACGCCACCTCCTCCGCCGCCGAATACGACTCCGGGCGACGGACTTTAAGCGCCGCGTTCAGAACCTTTGCGCGGCCAGCGTAAACTGTTTTGCCCCGTAGGAAGCGCCTCCTAGCGTCGCGAGCGTGGTCCGGCCGAAAAAGACATCTGCGCTCGCGTCGCTGCGCTGGCTGCTGCTGCTGGCGATCCCGGCGTTCTGGTGCGTCGTCGCGCAATTCGGCGGACTGGCGTTCCTGGAAAACAAGTTGCTCGACTGGCGGTTTCGTTTTCGCGGCGAGATCGATGCGCCGGTCAAACTGGTTTACGTCGATCTGGATTCGCAGTCGTTGAGCGAGATCGGCGGGATGCCATGGAGCCGCAGCTATTTCGCGCGCGTGGCGTCGGTGCTGCTCAACGAGGCCAAGGTCCGCGCGATCGGCATCGACGTGGTCTTCTCCGAGAACGGCGTCGCCGAGGTGACGGATCAGCGCAAGCAGGTGGCGGGCAATCGCGAGTTCGCGCAGTTCCTCGTGAAGGCACCGCCGGTCGTGCTCGCGGCGTCTTACGCGGCCGCGGTCGACCGCGACATCAATCATGCGATCGTCGTGCGCGAGTTGCCGCGCGTGACGCAGCTCCGCCAGGGCGAAACCGGCGAACTGCCCGAACTGCCGAGTTTTCGTATCCATGAACAGAATGCGAATGCGCGTTGGTCGCCGCCGCTCGTCGGTCTGATCGACACGATCGACGGACAAACGCGCACGGTGCCGGCGTTCGCGCCGACGCCGGTCAGGAATTACCTCCACCTCGCGATCGAGCTCGCGCGTTTGTATTATGGCGTTTCGCCAGACGGCGTGGTCCTCGAGCGCGACCGGCTGGAACTGAAGCGCGAGGACGGATCGGTGGCGGCGCGCTTGCCGCTGCGCGAGGGACAACTGCTGGAGGTGAACTGGTTCTCCGCCTGGCTCTCGCCGACGCGAAATCCGCGGATCTCGTTTTCCACCGTGTTTGGTTACGCGGAACTGCTCGGTTCGGCGGACGAGGCAGAACGAAAGGCCGCGGCGGAGTTCTTCGCGCAGCCGGAGTTTCGCGATGCGATCGTGCTGATCGGCCCGGTCGATCCGCTGCTGCAGGATCTGGCGCCGACGCCCTTTGACGAAGCGCCCGTGCCCAAAGTTGGCGTGCATGGCAATGTGCTCAAAACGATCGTGGCGGGAAAATACCTGCGGCGTCTGCCCGACTGGAAGGGCGTGCGCTGGGGCGATTTCGCGATCGTCTTTGCGCTCTCGTTTGCGGTGAGCGCGCTTGCCACTGCCGGCGGAGCGCGGGCGACGCTGAGCAAGCTCGGGAGCTTGTTGCTGCTCGTGGGTTTTGCGGCACTCGGATTCTGGTTGTTTTCGGCGTATCAGTTCGTGTTGCCCCTCGCCGCACCGCTGGGAGCGGCGTTCACGACGAGTTTTGCGGGTGTGATCTGGCAGCTGATCGAGGAGCAACGGCAAAAGGGCCGGATCAAGGGGATGTTTGGCACGTATGTTTCTCCGCAATTGGTGGAGCGCATGATCGAGTCGGGCGAGGATCCGCAGCTTGGCGGACACGAGGAGGAAATCACCGCTTACTTCAGCGACATCCAGTCGTTCTCGAGTTTTTCGGAACGACTCGCGTCGGGTCCGCTGGTCGAGCTGATGAACGAATACCTGACCGCGTGCACCGACATCGTGCAGGAGGAGGGCGGCACGCTCGACAAATACATCGGCGACGCGGTGGTGGCGATGTTTGGCGCGCCGATCGCGCTGCCGGATCACGCCTATCGGGCGTGTGTCGCGTCGCAACGCGTGCACCAGCGGCTGGGTGAGTTGCGCGCAAAGTGGAAAGCGGAGGGCGGACGCTGGCCGGAGATCGTGTGGCACATGCAGTCGCGCATCGGGCTGAATTCGGGGCCGGCGACCATCGGCAACATGGGCAGCCGCACGCGTTTCAACTACACGATGATGGGCGACAACGTGAACCTCGCCGCCCGCATGGAGAGCGGCGCGAAGAGCTGGGGCGTCTTTACGATGTGTAGCGGGGCGACGAAACGCGCCTGCGAGCAACACGGCGGTGACCGGTTGGTGTTCCGGCCGCTGGGCCGCATCGTGGTGAAAGGCCGCACGCAGCCGGTGCCGATTCACGAAATCGTCGGGTTGAAGGAGCACGTGACGCCCCGCGCGCGCGAGTGCATCCAGATTTTTGAGACGGCGCTGGCGCGCTACTACGAACGCGATTGGGAAGGTGCCGGCCGCTTGCTGGCGCAAAGTCGCGAGTTGGAGCCGAACCTCCCGGGTGAGGTGCCGGGCGTCGCGAGCAATCCGTCGCTGGTGTATCTGGATATCGTCGCGCACTATCGCCGCCAGCCCCCGCCGGAGGGCTGGGATGGCGTGTATGTGATGAAGGAAAAGTGATGCCGAGCTGCGTCCGGCGGCGGCGGATTCCGGTGGCGTAGCGACGGAAAAATAGTGTCGCCGCGCCCGCGGCAAATTGCTGCCATGGCGTGCTTCCCATGACTACCCCAGCTGACGCTCTTGCGGTGATCGACGGTTCGCTCTGCGAACTTGACCGGACGGGAGATCGCATCTTGCGGCACGCCCCTTTGGCGACCGCGGTGGTGGAGTTTCGCCGGAGTCCGTTTCGCACTTACGTGCGCGAGCATCCTTACGGCCTGCTGCCGGGCCTGCCTAATCTCTACTGTCTCGACGGCGACGATCGTCTGCTGTGGATGGCGGAGTGGCCGGCGACGAACGATCCTTGCGCCGTGATCGTCGGCGAGGAAAACGGGGAACTGCACGTGATGTCGGTGAGCGGCGCCACGGTGCGGCTCGATGCCGCGACGGGCCGGCTGCTCAGCTGGCGCGCGCACGTGGCGGCAACGGCCTGAGCCTGCGCCGCTCGCGGAACCATCGCCGGGCGGGCAAAAAAAACGAATCCAGGCTTCGTATTCGAAACCTGGATTCTTCGAGAGGCGGCGGGCCGCCGCGATGCGTCGGGTCGTTTACGACGGCATCGGCAGCGGACCGCTGCGGGCCGGCATGGGCGCGAAATCCGGCGGCGTCAGGCCGCTGACGAGGTCGGCGACCTTGACCGGCTGGCCGGTTTCGAAGCAGCGATTCGCGGCGATGCCGACGAGGATCGACGCCGCGCCGCCGCGCTCGTCCGAGGCGCGCCGGTATTTGTCGGCCGGAGCTTCGGGCAGGAAGATCTCGTCGAGCATGACCTTGTCCCCGCCGCCGTGGCCGCCGGTGCCCGTCCACGGCTGCACGGTTCGCGGCGCGCCGCGCAGGGGAATGACGCGGGTGCTGATTCCTCCCGCGGCGATGCCACCCTGCACGGTGTCGGTGCCGCTGACGTAGATCTGCTCGGCAATCGAATGCTCGAGGCGGCCCAGGGTGCCGTTGAAGGCGATGGTGTAGCCCTCCCAGGCATTGAAGGCGTTGAGCGAGTAGGCGAGGGAGACGTTGTTGTCGTATTTCACCAGCACGTTCATCGTATCCTCAATGTCGATGCGCGGATTCCACACGCATTGGTCGCGGAAGTAGCCGTCGTATTTTTCCTGGTCGAGATAGAGCGCCTTGAGATTGGGATTTGCGGCGAGATCCATGAAGAAGCCGCATTTGTCCTTCTCGGGGCAGGTGTGGCAGCGTTCGTGGTGGCTCTGCAGGCCGAAGCGCCGCGCCATCTCGGGCGTGTAGAACTCGCGCTTGCCGGTGGCGAAAACCGAGACCGGCATCGCCCCGAGCCACCAGTTCACGAGGTCGAAGTGGTGGGTGGCCTTGTGCACCATCAGGCCGCCGGAGTTTTTCTTTTCTCCGTGCCAGCGGCGGAAGTAGTCGGCGCCGTGATGGGTGTTGAGCAGCCAGTGAAAATCGACCGAGCGCACCTCGCCGATCTCGCCGCTCATCAGGATGTCCTTCACCTGGGTGCGCGGCGGCGAATAGCGGTAGTTGAAGGTGACGCGCAGGTTGCGGCCGGTGTTCTTTTTGGCGTCGAGGATGCGCTGGCATTTCTCCGCGGTGGTGGTCATCGGCTTCTCGGTGATGACATCGAAGCCCGCCTCCATCGCGCGCACGATGTAGTCGTCGTGCGTGGAATCCATCGTGGTGACGATGACGACGTCCGGCTTCGTCTCCGCGAGCATCCGATCGAAATCGGCTGCGGCGTAGCCGCGCGGCGGCGTGGCGCCATTCAGCTTCGAGCGGGCGCGGGCGTGTTCGATGCGACCGGCGTTGAGATCGCAGAGGCCGACGAGCTCCGCGTATTGGCGGTAATCGCGCTCGATCGCGTTCTGATACATGAAGTGACGCGAGCCGGTGCCGACGATCGCGTAACGCTTGCGCCGCGCGCCGGCGGAGTCCGCCGCGAAGAGCGAGGGGCCGAGTGCGGCGACACCGACGCTGGCGGTGGAGAGGGTTTTTACGAACGTCCGACGATCGATCAGGGTTGGGGTATTCATGAGGAGAAACGCAGTCAGCTTGACGCCGTTTTTCCCGCCAAGTTGCGGGGTGCGCTCGTTGTTGCCCGGCTTCCTCATCATCCACCAACGCCCTGCAATGGTGCGCAGGCGCCGAGTGGAAGTGTCATACATTATATGACACTCTGGTTCGGTGAAGCGGGAATGGGAGGCGTCGAGGTGGGAAGGGGGGCGAAAGAAAAGGGCCGGTCGACGACCGGCCCCGAGGGAGATGAAACTCTGCCCGTGCGCTTACTTCAGGAGCATGTCCTTCACGGTGCGGCCGGCGGGGATCATCGGCAGCACGTGCTCGGTGTAGGGCACGATCACGTCGAGGACGTAGGGACCGTCGTGATCGAGCATCTCCTGGATGGCTTCCTTGAGCTCGCTCTTGAGGTGCACGCGCCGGCCTTTCACGCCGAAACCTTCGGCGATCTTGACGAAATCGGGGTAGAGGCCGGAGAGGTTGTCGGGGCTGCCGACATTGGTTTCGTCGCCGAGAACCGTATTGCCGCGGACACTACCGTAGAAGCGGTCCTCCCATTGCACGACCATGCCGAGGTGCTGGTTGTTCAGGATCATGGCCTTCGCGGCGATCTTCTCGATCTTGCAGGTGGCGAGCTCCTGGATGTTCATCACGAAAGAGCCGTCGCCGTCGATGTCGATGACCTGCTTGTCGGGACACGCGACTTTCGCGCCCATCGCCGCGGGATAACCGAAGCCCATCGCGCCGAGCCCGAGCGAGCTGATGTAGCGGCGCGGTTCGTCGAAACGGTAGAATTGCGCGGCCCACATCTGATGCTGGCCCACGCCGGTGCAGATGATGGCGTCGCCCTTGGTGAGCTCATAAAGAGCCGCCACGGCCTCCTGCGGGACGATGTGCTTGCTGGCTTCGTAGCGGAACGGGTGTTCCTTCTTCCACGTGGCGATCTGCGCGTGCCACGCGGCGGTGTCGGGCGGGGTGAACTTGTTGGCGGCGGCGAGCTCGTTGAGGCGGCCGAGCGCGTATTTGATGTCGCTGACGATCGGGAGCAGGACGCGCTTGTTCTTGTTGTGCTCGGACGCGTCGATGTCGATGTGGACGACCTTGGCTCCGCCGGCGAACTTCGAGGTGTCGCCGGTGATGCGGTCGTCGAAACGCGCGCCGACTGCGAGGAGGAGATCGCTCTGGTCGACCGCCCAGTTGCCGTAGGCGGAACCGTGCATGCCGAACCACTGCATCGAAAGCGGGTGAGTCTCCGGGAAGCCGCCGACGCCCATCAGCGTGGTGGCGACCTGGATGTTCATCTTTTCGGCGAAGGCCTTCAGCTCGGCGCTCGCGTCGGCGGAGATGATGCCGCCGCCGGCGTAGATCACCGGGCGCTTCGCTTCGGCGATGAGCCCGAGCACGTGCTTCAATTGCTCATCGCTCGCGTGCTGCGTGGCAATGGCATAGGGATTGCGAAACTCGATGGTGGGCGGGAAAACCGGCTGGAACTTCGCCTGTTGCACGTCCTTCGGGAGATCGATGATGACCGGTCCGGGACGACCGCTGCGGGCGAGGTGGAAGGCCTCCTTAAATACGCGCGGAATGTCGTGCACGTTCATCACCAGATAGGAGTGCTTCACGATCGGCAGCGTCATGCCGTAGAAGTCCGTCTCCTGAAACGCCATCTTGCCAATGTATTTCGAATACACCTGGCCGGTGATCGCGACCATCGGGATGGAATCCATGAACGCGTCGGCGATGGCTGAAACGAGATTGGTCGCGCCCGGGCCGGAGGTGGCCATGCACACGCCGACCTTGCCGGTGGCGCGGGCGTAACCTTCGGCGGCGAAGGAACCGCCCTGCTCGTGGCGGGGAAGGATGGTGCGGATCTTGTCGGTCCGCGCGAGCGACTGGTGCAACTCCTGCGAGGCACCGCCCGGGTAAGCGAAAATCACGTCAACTCCTTCGCGGATCAGGCACTCGACGACGGCGTCGGAGCCCTTCATTTCGCGGCCGATTTCGGCTTTCGGAAAGGCGGAGGGAGAGGTCGTGGATTTCATGGTCGGCTAGGTTGGGAAAAAGACTGGCGAGCAAAAACCCTGTGCCAGGGAGTGGCAAGCTTCCGAATGGGAAAGGTTGCCCGCGCCGCCCACCGGAAAAGAGGCTCGCGCCGGGCTTTCGCGGTTCGCACGGTGATGGCATGCTGAAGCTGCTTTTCATCGGCGACATCGTGGGCCGACCAGGCCGCGACATCGTGAACGAGAAACTCGGGCGATTGCGCACCGAACACGCGCTCGATTTTGTCATCGCCAACGGAGAAAATTCCGCCGCCGGCAGCGGCATCACGGCGACGATCGCGCGGTCGCTGCTCGAGGCCGGAGTCGATGCGATCACGCTCGGCGACCATGTCTGGGATCAGCGCGGTTGGGAATCGGAGATCACGCAGATCGAGCGCGTCTGCCGTCCGGCCAACCTGCCTGCGTCGAATCCGGGCTGGGATCATCTCATCATCGAAGCGCGCGGCTTCCGGCTCGGTGTGTTCACCGTGCTCGGGCGTCAGTTCATGGGCTTGAAAGCGGATTGTCCGTTTCTTTGCGCGGATCGGATGATCGATCAGCTGCGCGCGCAGTGCGACGCGATCATCGTCGAAGTTCACGCCGAGGCCACGTCGGAGAAGCAGGCCCTGGGCTGGTATCTCGACGGGCGCGTGACCGCCGTGATCGGCACGCACACGCACGTGCCGACGGCGGATGCCTGTGTGTTGCCGAAAGGCACGGGGTTCATCTGCGACATCGGCATGACCGGTCCGTATCAGGGCGTGCTCGGCCGGCAGATCGAACCGGTGGTGAAAAAATTCGTCGACGGCATGCCGCGACGTTTCGAGATCGCGACCGAGGACGTGCGCCTGTCCGGGGCGATGCTCGAAATCAGCGCGTCGATGGCGCGCGTGGAAAAGATCGAGCTGCTGACGGTGAGGCGCTGAGGCGGCGCGAGCCGGCCGGGCGTGGAGGCAAAACCCGCGCCCTTCGGTGTTCGCCTCAGGAATGCGCGACGCCCGCTTCCTCGAATACGCCGAGGTGGCGATAGCGTTGGTAACGGGCGTCGAGCAGCTTCTCGCCCTTGAGCGATTGCAGCTCGCGCAGGTGCTTTTGCAGGGCTTTCTGCAAGCCCGCGGCGGCGGTTGGGAGATCGTTGTGGGCGCCGCCGAGCGGCTCGGGAATGACTTCGTCGACGACTCCCAGCTCCGCCAGTTTGCCGGCGTTGACGCGCAGGGCCTCGGCTGCTTTGGGCGCCGCGGCTGCGTCTTTCCAGAGAATGGCGGCGCAGCCTTCGGGCGTGATGACCGAATAGTAGCTGTTTTCGAACATCAGCACGCGGTCGGTGACGCCGATGCCGAGGGCGCCGCCGGATCCACCTTCGCCGACGATGACCGCGATCGACGGCACGCGCAGCATCGCCATCTCGCGAAGATTCACGGCAATCGCTTCCGAGACGTGGCGTGCTTCGGATTCGACGCCGGGATAGGCGCCGGGCGTGTCGATGAAAGAGAGGACGGGAAGGCCGAACTTTTCGGCGAGGCGCATCAACCGGAGCGCCTTGCGGTAACCCTCGGGCTGCGGCATGCCGAAGTTCCGCTCGATGCGCTCCTTCGCTTCGCGGCCCTTCTGCTGGGCGATGATCATGATCGCCTCGCCGTTGAGGAACGCGGTGCCGCCGATCAAGGCCCGGTCGTCGCGATACTGGCGATCGCCGTGCAACTCCTGGAAATCCTCGCAGAGGAGGTTGACGTAATCGAGGGCGTAAGGGCGCTTCGGATGACGCGCGATCTGCACGCGCTGCCACGGCGTGAGGTGCGTATAGATCTGGCGCCGGGCCTGGTCGATCCGCTGTTCGATGCCCGCGATCTCTTTCGAGAGATCGAGGTGTTGTTCGAGCGATTTTTGGTGAAGCGAATCGAGCTCTTTCGCGAGTTCGCGGAGCGGTTTCTCGAACTCGAGCACGTAAGCGGACTGGTCCATAAGCAAGAAGGGAGAGGGAAGGCTACGGGTGCGCCTTTGCGGCTGTCAACGGGCTCGACAACGCCAGCGCTTCACAACGTGCCCGCTCCGGTCTCCGGATTCTTGAGCTGATCCTTCCAGCTGAGGATCTTTGCCTGGGCGCCGAAATGCTCGGCGCGGGCTTTGTCGCCGCGTTCCATCCAGATCCGCGACAACGTGGTGTTGATGAACAAATCCGACGGCCGCAGCGCGTGCGCCTTTTCGGCGGCGGCGAGCGCGGCGTCGAGATGCCGGCGCGAAAAATTAACCTCGGCCAGCGCGTGCCAGGCTTCGAACGACGTCGGCGTGACGGTCGTGGCCTGCTCGAGTTTGGCGATGGCGGCGTCCGTCTCGCCCAGCGCGAAGTCGGCAGTGGCGTCTTCGATGAGGTGTTGAAGTTCGTCGGGCGTCATGATCGTGCGCCAGTGTGGGACGATTCGCACAAAAAGAAAGGACGGCCTTGCGGGCCGTCCTCGTGGGAAACGGAGGAGCGTTGCGGTTACTTTTTGCCGGCTTCGACCGCGAGGCGCAGCTTGACCTCGTCGCCAAGCGCTGTGGACAGCATCGCGGGGCCGCTGAGATTGAAGTCGGATTTCTTGATGGTCGTGGTCGCCTCCCAGCCGGACAGCGTCGAGCCGCGCGGTCCGGGGCCGACGCCGAGCAACGTCGTCGCCAGCACCACTTCCTTCGTCACGCCCTTGATCGTGAGATCGCCGGTGACGTCAAAGGTGTCCGCCCCGGTTTTCTTCCAGCTTTTGCTTTTGAAGGTGGCGGTCGGGAATTTTTCGGCCTCGAAAAAGTCACCGCTGCGAAGGTGATTGTCGCGTTTCTCGCTGGCGGTATTCACGGAACCGATATCGACGGTGGCCTCGACGGAGTTCGCCGCCGGGTTCTCCGCGTCGTAAACGATCGTGCCGTTGAACTTCGTGAACGTGCCCGGGACTTTGCTGACGAAGTGACGGATGTCGAAGCCGACCGAGGAGTGGACCGGATCGATGACATACGTTTCGGGGGCGGCGGACACGAACGTGCAGGGCAGCAGTCCGAGAACGGCGAGCGGA
Source organism: Opitutus sp. sgz309028 (assembly GCF_059821195.1). Taxonomy (NCBI): domain Bacteria; kingdom Pseudomonadati; phylum Verrucomicrobiota; class Opitutia; order Opitutales; family Opitutaceae; genus Opitutus; species Opitutus sp. sgz309028. The sequence goes on from NZ_JCAMRR010000002.1 coordinate 361,666, forward strand.
AGAAGACGGGGGATGCGGATCATAGTGAAGGGATTGGGTTCAGATGTGCGGCGTGGAGTGAGCGGGATTCCGGATCAAGTGCAACTGGAATTATTACATTTCGCCGGGGTCACAGGATCAGCATCGCGTCGCCGTAACTGAAAAAGCGATACTCGCGAGCGATCGCCTCCGCGTAGATCTCGTGCAGCCACGCGATGCCGTCGGTCGTTCCGGGCGCGAGAAACGCGGCCACGAGACAGAGCAGGGTCGAGCGCGGTTGGTGAAAGTTCGTGATGAGCGCATCGACGCCGCGAAAGGTTCGCGGCGGATAAATGTAGATTGCCGCCTCGTGCGCGAAGGACTGTTCGTCCGCGAGCGGCGCGGCGTGGTGCGACAGGAAATCCTCGACCGTGCGCACGGTGGTGGTGCCAACGGCGACGCGCCGGCCGGCGAGCGGCGGAAAGAGCGCGCGCTGCGTGGCGGGCGGCAGCTCGTAGAGTTCGCGGTGAATGGCGTGGGCTTCGACGGTGTCGCTGGCGATGGGCTTGAACGTTCCCAACCCGACGTGAAGGGTGACGTCCGCGGTGCGCACGCCCTGCGCCGCGAGCGTGGCCAGCAATTCGGGCGTGAAATGCAGACCGGCCGTGGGCGCGGCGACGGCGACCTGGCGGCGACGGTCGGCGTAGACGGTTTGATAGCGTTCGAGATCCTCCGGACGGCGCGTGCCCGCCTCTTTTCTTTCGATGTAGGGTGGCAGCGGCACGTCGCCGAGGCGGTTGGCGACTTCCGTGATCGGTGTGTCGTTCGGCGTGGTGAAGCGCACGAGTGCCGAACCGTCATTTTCGCGTCCGACGATTTCGCCGGAAAAGTGACCGGCGGGATCGGCGAAGGTGGCGCCGGCGGGCAATTTTCGACCGGGTTTGACGAGGCACCGCCAGACGCGATCGCTGTCGACCGGGCGGAGCAGGAAGCATTCGATTTTCCCGCCGGTCGGCCGTTGGGCGCGCAGCCGGGCGGGGAGCACGGAAGCGTTGTTGCGAAAAAGAATGTCACCCGGGGCAAGAAATTGCGGCAGATCGGAAAAGCGGTGATGCGAGATCCGGTGGGCGGCGCGGTCGATGACGAGCAGCCGCGATTGATCGCGGCGCGCGGCGGGCGTTTGCGCGATCAGGTGAGGGGGGAGGGAGTAGTCGAACAGGTCGGTGGAAAGAGGCACGAGGCGCAGGATTTTGACAGTCGCATGGCTCGAAGAATTGGAGCTGGTGCGGCGGTTTGCCATTTGAGGCTTGCGCCCGGAACGCTGGCGAGTTTCTTCCGCTCCTTCACAGGCGCGCCAACATAGCTCAGCTGGTAGAGCAACGCTTTCGTAAAGCGTGGGTCGCCGGTTCAAATCCGGCTGTTGGCTCCAGTTTTCCCCGCGTTCTTCGGAGCGCGGGGTTTTTAATTTTCGCTGATCCGCTCGTCCGGCAGCCCGCCCTGCAGTTTCCGCTGCAGTTTCAACGAGCCGATTTCGGCCTTCAGCTGGCGGGTCAGCATGCCCAAACGCGAGCGAATATCCAAGGTCTCCAGCAGCCGCTGTTTCATGGGCGGATCTTCACAGATGCTGAAGGCGGCAAGGTCCACAAACGTCTCCGGGTCCTCGACCGTGCGGAGGAATTTCGTGACCTCGGTCGTATCCCCGCCGCCCAGTTTTTGCTTGAGCGCCAGCAGGCGCACCACCTCGCCGCGAAGACGCACGTTTTCGTCCGGCTCGCCGCCCGGATCGCTGGCCAGGGCGCGCAGGCGCACGCGTCGATATGGTTCGTCGGTAAGGATTTCCAGAAATTCGACGCGGCACAGGCCTTGCAGGAGCAGGTTGGAAGTGCCGTCGGTGTTCTCCTGACAGGCGCGCACGATGCCGACGCTGGCGATGCGATGCGGGGGCTCGAAGAGCTCCGGCTGGCCGAGCAGTTTGGTGTTGAGGCCGGCCACCGCGAAGAGGCGGTTGGTAGCGAGCACATCCTTCAACATCGCCCGATAGCGCGGCTCGAAAATATGCAGCGGCATCAAGGCCTGCGGGAAGAACGCGACATTGGGCAGCGTCATCACCGGCATCTCTTCGGGCAGCACGATCTCGAGTTCCATCACCTTTTACGTTGGGAGAGGAAACGCGAAATTCAACCGGCGCGTCGAGGGAGAGCTTCTAAACTCACGCGGGCGAAACCGTTGAAGTTGTGTTCAATCGTTTGCGGGCGCCGCGCTCGGAGTGGAGGATGGAAGGCGGTTGAGCCGTTCCGTGACTTGCTGGAGGGCGTCGGCGAAGCGCGCCTGAATCGCAGGATCGATGACCAACTCCCCGCTTGGCGAAAAGGCGACCTGATCGTCGGTGGCGTAAATGCCGGGAAGTATGTCGGTCGAGCCGAGGATCGAAAGCAGAGGCTTCAGCGTGTATTCGATGGCGAGGAGATGTGCCGGGGAACCGCCCGTGGCGATCGGCAGCGCGATTTTTCCGCGCAGCGCGTATTGCGGCAGGACGTCGAGAAACGTTTTCAGCGTTCCCGCGTAGGCCGCTTTGTAGACCGGCGTGCCGACGATGATCGCGCGGGCAGTGGCGACCAGCCCGATGGCCGGCTGCAGCGCCGGGCTGTCGTAGCGGGCCGCGATCAAGTCCTCTGCCGGCAGATCGCGCACCGACAGATAGGCGGCGTCGAAGCCGCGCGCGACAAATTGTTCGCGCAACGTTTTCAACAACGACGAAGAGCGGGACGTGGGGGAGGGACTGCCGGAAAGAAGAAGGATGTCAGGCATGCGTCTCGAATTCAGACCAGGAGCCTGAACGCCGCAACCTCGCGCTTCTGCACGCGATCATGGAGCCACCGTGACAGCACTGTCGCACTGCGCTCGAGCTCGCTTGGCGTGCTGTGTCACGCTGGCACAATCCGCGGTCACATCGCGGCAAGCGGAGGGGGAGCGTGGTTTTTCTAACAGTTTGAGTATAACGTCTTACGAATACGCGCTGAATTGGGCACAGCCGTTGCTAAACTTTCAGCATGAGCCGAATTTTAGGTATCGATCTAGGCACCACGAACTCGTGCATGGCGATTATGGAGGGCGGCGAGCCCGTGGTGATCCCCAATGCGGAGGGCGCCCGCACCACCCCGTCGGTCGTGGCATTCACGAAATCCGGCGAGCGTCTCGTCGGCCAGGCGGCAAAACGCCAGGCTGTCACCAACCCCCGCAACACTGTCTTTTCCTCGAAGCGTCTGATTGGCCGTAAATTCACCGAAGTCCGGGAAGAGGCCAAGAACATGCCCTTCAAGGTGGTCGAAGGCAAAAACGGCGACGCCTACATTGAAGTCCAGGTGGGCGACAAGACGGAGCAATTCGCTCCGCAGCAGATCTCCGCGTTTGTGCTCGGCAAGCTGAAGGCCGATGCCGAGGCGTATCTGGGCGAAAAAATCACGCAGGCGGTCATCACCGTTCCGGCCTACTTTAACGATTCGCAACGCCAGGCCACCAAAGACGCCGGCAAGATCGCCGGTCTCGAGGTGCTCCGCATCATCAACGAGCCGACCGCCGCCTCGCTCGCTTACGGTCTCGACAAGAAGAAAGACGAGAAGATCGCGGTGTTCGACTTGGGCGGCGGCACGTTCGACGTGTCAGTGCTCGAAATCGGCGACGGCGTTTTCGAGGTCAAGGCCACCAATGGCGACACGCACCTCGGCGGCGACAACTGGGACGAGGCGTTGATCACGTGGCTCGTCGACACGTTCAAGAAGGAAAACGGCATCGACCTCCGCAAGGACCCGATGGCGCTCCAGCGCCTGAAGGAAGAAGCCGAGAAGGCGAAGATCGCCCTTTCGTCCACGCAGTCGGTCGACATTAACCTGCCGTTCATCACCGCCGACGCGTCGGGGCCGAAGCACATGAATGTGCAGCTCACGCGCGCCAAGATGGAGCAGATCTGCGATCCGCTGTTCGAGCGCTGTCTGCCGCCGTTCAAGAACGCGCTCAAGGACGCCGATCTCAGCTCCTCGCAAATTGATGAGCTCGTGCTCGTCGGTGGCATGACCCGCATGCCGAAGGTCGTCGACGTGGCGAAAGGCCTCGCCGGCAAGCAGCCTCACCAGGGTGTCAATCCTGACGAAGTGGTTGCCGTCGGCGCCGCCATTCAAGGTGGCGTGCTGAAGGGCGAGGTTCGCGACGTGCTGCTGCTCGACGTCACCCCGCTCACGCTGGGCATCGAGACGGCTGGCCAGGTGGCCACGCCGATGATCCCGCGCAACACCACTATCCCGGCGAAGAAGACGCAGATCTTCTCGACCTACGCGGACAACCAGCCGGGCGTCGAAATCGTGGTGCTTCAGGGCGAGCGTCCGATGTCGCGCGACAACAAGGTGCTCGGCACCTTCAAGCTCGACGGCATCCCGCCCGCACCGCGCGGCACGCCGCAAATCGAGGTCACCTTCGATATCGACGCCAACGGCATCCTGCACGTCTCAGCCAAGGATCTGGGCACCGGCAAGGATCAGAAGATCACGATCCAAGGCTCGTCCGGCCTCTCCAAGGATGAGGTCGAAAAGATGACCAAGGAAGCGGAGCTTCATGCCGAGGAGGACCGCAAACGCAAGGAAGCGGTCGAGACGAAGAACCAGCTCGATTCGACGATTTACCAGCTCGAGAAGACCCTCAAGGACGCGGGCGACAAGCTTCCCGCCGACAAGAAGTCCAAGATCGAGTCGGCCATCGCCGATGCGAAGAAAGAGCTGGAAAGCGAAGACGCCGCCCGCATGAAGTCTGCGATCGAAAAGCTCACCTCCCTCGGCGGCGAACTTTACGAAGAGGCGCAAAAAGCGGCTCAGGCCGCGGGTGCCTCCGCCGGCGCCGCTCCGAGCGGAGAGGAAGCGTCCTCCGGCGGCTCCTCGAAGAAGACCGAGAAGAAGGCCGACGTCGTCGATGCCGACTTCGAGGTCGTCGACGACGACAAGAAGAAGTAAGTTTTCACCTTTTGCGCGCCGGCTGCGCGATCGCGCAGCGGGCGTGCTTCGTTGAACCAAAACACACCTCTAGTTCAGAAACCCAACCCAATATGGCTAACGTCAATATCAAGCCCATCGGCGATCGCGTGCTCGTGGAGCACATCGAAGAAAAAGAGCAGGTCCGCGGAGGAATCATCATCCCGGACAGCGCCAAGGAAAAGCCCCAGGAGGCCAAGGTGATCGCCCTCGGCACCGGCAAGAAGGGCGATGACGGCAAAGTCACCCCGTTCGAGGTCAAGGTCGGCGACCGCGTGCTGATCAGCAAATACGGCGGCACCGAGGTGAAGCTCAACGAGAAGAAATATACGCTTGTGCGCGAGGACGACATCCTCGGCGTGATCGGCTGAACGCCGCGTCACCGTTACTTGAATACGCAATCCTCAACTCTCAACTAAGACACAATGGCTGCTAAACAACTCCTGTTCGACGAGGCCGCTCGTCAAAAAGTTCTCCGTGGCGTCGAGCTCCTCTCGCGCGCGGTGAAGGTCACCCTCGGCCCGAAGGGCCGCAATGTCGTCATCGACAAGAAATTCGGTTCCCCGACCGTCACCAAGGACGGCGTCACCGTCGCCAAGGAGGTCGAGCTCCCGGATCCCTACGAGAACATGGGCGCCCAGATGGTGAAGGAAGTCGCTTCCAAGACCTCCGACGCCGCCGGCGACGGCACCACGACCGCGACCGTGCTCGCCGAGGGCATCTACCGCGAAGGCCTGAAGAACGTCACCGCCGGCTCCAACCCGGTTTACCTCAAGCGCGGCATCGACAAGGCCGTTGAGGCCGCCGTCACCGAGCTCGCCCGCGTCTCCAAGAAGGTCTCGGACCGCGAGGAGATCCGCCAGGTCGCGACCGTGTCCGCCAACTGGGACGACACCATCGGCAACATCATTGCCGACGCGATGGACAAGGTCGGTAAGGACGGCACGATCACGGTCGAAGAAGCCAAGTCGATCGAGACCACGCTCGACGTCGTCGAGGGCATGCAGTTCGACAAGGGCTACCTCTCGCCGTATTTCACGACCAACGCCGAGTCGCAGGAAGCGGTCCTCGAGGACGCCTACGTGCTGATCCACGAGAAGAAGATCTCGAACCTGCAGGAATTCCTCCCGCTGCTCCAGACCGTCGCCAAGAGCGGCAAGCCGCTCCTCGTCATCGCCGAGGAAGTCGAGGGCGAAGCGCTCGCGGCTCTCGTCGTTAACAAGATCCGCGGCACGCTCAACGTGTGCGCGGTGAAGGCGCCTGGCTTCGGCGATCGCCGCAAGGCCATGCTCGAGGACATCGCGGTCCTCACCGGCGGCCGCTGCATCACTGAGGATCTCGGCCTCAAGCTCGAGAACCTGCAGATCGCCGACCTCGGTCGCGCGAAGCGCATCGTGGTCGACAAGGAAAACACCACGATCGTCGAGGGTTCGGGCAAGAGCTCCGATATCCAGGCGCGCGTGAAGCAGATCCGCCGCCAGATCGAGGAAACCACCTCCGACTACGATCGCGAGAAGCTCCAGGAGCGCCTCGCGAAGCTCGCCGGTGGCGTGGCCGTCATCAATGTCGGCGCTGCGACCGAAGCCGAGATGAAGGAGAAGAAGGCTCGCGTCGAAGACGCGCTGCACGCGACCCGCGCAGCCGTCGAAGAGGGCATCGTCGCCGGCGGCGGCGTTGCGCTGCTCCGCACCGCGAAGGTCATCGACGCGCTCCAGCTCGAGGGCGATGAAAAGATCGGTTCGCAGATCGTGCGTCGCGCGATCGAGCACCCGCTGAAGCAGCTCTGCTCGAATGCCGGCATCGACGGTGGCGTCATCGTCAAGGAAGTCCTCGGCTCGAAGGGCAACAACGGTTACAACGTGGCCACCGACAAGTTCGAGGACCTCGTGAAGGCCGGTGTCGTCGATCCGACGAAGGTCACGCGCACCGCGCTGCAGAATGCGGCGTCGATCGCGGGCCTGCTGCTCACGACCGAGTGCATGATCACCGAAATCCCCGAGAAGGAGAAGGCCCCGGCCGCTCCCGCGGGCGGTGGCATGGGCGGCATGGATTACTAAGTCCAACGTCAGCGACAAACTCGTATCATCACTTCAAGGCGCTCCGGCAACGGAGCGCCTTTTTTCGTCTCAAAGATCCCGCGCGCCCGCACGAAATTTGGGTGTCGCCGCAGATTTGCATATTGATTTCATGCGTTCTGCCCCAATGAGAACGTATTCGCGTTTCTGCACCGCGGCGCGCCATGGCGTGCTGCTTCTCGCGACGACAGCGCTCGCCTTGGCCGTCGCCGACAACGTTCCAGCCCATCGCGCTGCAGCCGAAACGCGCGCGGCCGAACTGCGCGCGCAAATCGTGCGAGCCGACGAGCTGTATTTCAAAAAGGCGGCGCCGGAAATCAGCGACGCCGCTTACGACGATTTGAAACGCGAGCTCGCGTCGATCGAGCATGCGTTTCCCGAACTGGCGCGTCCGGCCGACGCCTCCATTGGCGACGATCGCACCGGCGAGTTTCCGACTGCACGCCATCGCGCGCGGATGTTGAGTTTGAAAAAAGCCTACAGCGAAGCGGAGCTCCGGGCGTTCGTGGAAGGGCTTGAAGAGCAGCTCGGCCGCCGGGATCTCGCTTTCGTTGTCGAGCCCAAGTTCGATGGCGTCGCCATCAGCGTCACGTATCGCAACGGCAAATTCGTCCGTGCCATCACGCGCGGCAACGGCGACGAAGGCGACGACGTGAGCGAAAACGTCCGCGCGATCCGCACGCTTCCGCTCACGTTGGAGGAGCCGAAGCTCCCCCGCCCGGCCTGGCGGCCGAAAAAAGAGGTTTTCCCGCTGCCAGACCTGGCGAGCGCGCCACTGCCAATTCCGACGTTGCCCGTGCCCAAGGTGATCGAACTGAGAGGCGAAATTTTCGTGAGCTATCCGGAGTTTCGGCGGATCAACGCCGAGCAGGAGGAACTCGGCTTGGAGCTGTTTTCCCATCCGCGCAATCTCGCCGCCGGCACGCTGAAACGGCACGACGCGACGGCGCTGAGCGATCGCCGGCTCGAGATAGTGTTCTACGGGATCGGAGCGTGCGAGCCCGCGCACGAGAGTCCTCGCTCGCAGATGGAGCTGCACGCGGCGCTGCGGGCCTGGCGTGTCCCCGGCGCGCGCATCGTCAGCGCGGCACGTGGCGCTGACGAAATATGGCAGGCGATCGAGGCAATCGCGGCGCAGCGCGACCGTCTGCCGTTTCCGATCGACGGAGCAGTTGTGAAACTCGATGACTTCGCCGCTCAGCAACAACTCGGCGCCTCAGCCGGCGCGCCGAACTGGGCAATTGCCTACAAGTTTCCGGCCGCACGCGTGTCGACGCGCCTGCGGGCGATCACGCTGCAGCTTGGACGCACTGGCGTGCTGACGCCGGTTGCCGAGCTCGATCCCGTGGAACTGAACGGATCGGTCGTGCGGCGAGCGACGTTGCACAATCGCGACGAGATCCGCCGCCACGATCTGCGGGTGGGCGATTATGTGTTCGTCGAGCGTGCCGGAGAGGTCATCCCGGCGATCGTAGGCGTCGATGTCGCGCGGCGAACCGAGGCGTCGGAGCCGTATTCATTTCCTGAACACTGTCCGGCCTGCGCCACCGCGCTCGTGTCGGCGCCGGGTGCGGCGGCGGTGCGTTGTCCGAACGACGATTGTCCCGCGCAGCTCAAGCGGCGGCTCGAGCATTTCGCGGGCAAAACCGGCGTCGAGATCGGCGGCCTCGGACCTGCGACTGTGGCGGCGCTGGTCGATGCCGGCGTGGTGCGCACCCCGGCGGATTTGTTCACGCTCGATGCCGACAAGCTCGACGTCGTGAGCCCCAAATCCGCGGAGCGCTTGCTGGCGGAAATCGAACGCGCCCGGCAGGCGGAACTCTGGCGCTATCTTCAAGGCCTGAGTATTCCCGGCGTCGGTCGCGTGGCGGCCAGGGAACTCGCCCTCGGCTTCGATGATTTGGGCGAAATCGCCAGGGCCAGCGAAGCGGAGATGGCGCAACGTTGCCCGCGTGTCGGGCGCACTACAGCCGCGGCCGTGATCGCGTTTTTTGCCCAAGAGAAAAATCGGCGGATGATCGCGACCATGACGGCCGCGGGCGTGCGTCCGCAGCGCTCCGAGTCGGCGCGGTGAAGCGGCTCGCGGCACGGGACGGATTTCGTTTTCGTTCTCCGTCATGGAAGTCGTGTTTCTCGGAACGGGCACCTCGCAGGGCGTGCCGATGATCGCATGCGATTGCGCGGTGTGCCGCTCGCCGGATCCACGCAACCGTCGCACACGCGCGTCGATTCACGTGGTCATGGACGGATTGCATGTGCAGGTCGACGCGGCGCCGGAACTGCGGCTGCAGTGTCTCGCCAACGACATTCGCTGGGTGGATTTTTTCATCCTCACGCATGGACATGCGGATCACATCACCGGCATGGATGACCTGCGGCGCTTCTGCGATCTGCACGGCGGCAACGCGCTCACGGTGTATACGACCGACGAAGGCATGGGGCGCGTGCTGTCGATTTTTCCATATGCGATCGCGGAGCGTCCGGTTTCGCGCGGATACGCGGCGTTCCGGCTCCTCGACCTGCCGCCGCAACTCGACCTGCCGCAGGGCACGATCCAGTCCACGCTGCTCCCGCATGGCGGCGTGAATACGCTCGGTCTCGTTTTCACCGAGCGAAGCAGCGGGCGGAAGTTCGTTTACTACACGGACTGCAAACGCGTGCCGCGAGAAGCAGTGGAGCTCGCGCGCGGCGCGGACGCCGTGGTCCTCGATGGTTTGCGGCCCAACCCGCACCCGTCGCACATGAGCATCCCCGAAGCCGTCGCCGTGGCGGCCGACATCGGCGGCCGGCAAACCTGGCTGACGCATTTGACGCACCTCAGCGATCACGCCTCGACCGAGGCCGATTTGCCGCCTTCGGTGCGGCTCGCCTACGACGGATTGAAGCTGACGATCTAGACCGCGAAACAGCGTCGCGGCGGTCGCCGAATCGCGAGAAACCGCGAAATACACGAAACACACGAAAAGCGATCCGCCGACCCGCCTACTGAACACGCGGAGCGCCGGAGCGGAGGCGATCCGCACTCTCATCCGTGTTTTTCGTGTGCTCTATGAGTCCTGTTTCGGTCGGTTTCGTGTCTTCGTGTATTTCGTAGTTCTCTCAGGGAGTGCTCCGGGAATTTACGGAACCCTCAAATTTGCGCTTGCTTAAATCCCTACTGAATCAATGTAGATTCAACTCACGGGTATGAAACTCTCCAAGAAAGGCGAATACGCTCTCCGCTCGCTCATCAACCTCGGCATCGCCGGGGAGGTGGGGCGGAGCTTGGTGCAGGTTTCCGAGCTCGCGGATCAGGAGCAGCTGCCGATCAAGTTCCTCGAACAGATCATGCAGGCGCTTAAGGAGGCCGGCTTTGTCGTCAGCGTTCGCGGCAAGTTCGGCGGCTATCGCCTCGCGAAGCCCGCGAAGCAGATCACGATTGGCGAGGTCGTCCGGCTGATCGACGGACCGCTCGCTCCGATCGGGTGCGTCAGCCAGACGGCTTACGAGCCGTGCACCTGCCCGGACGAAACCCACTGCGGTCTGCGGATGCTGATGCTCGATGTGCGCAACGCCATCGCGAACATCCTCGACCGCTACACCCTTGCGGATGTCGTCGAGATCACGCTGCGCAAACTGCGGCGCGATCAGGTGCCGCTGCCGTTTTCGGCGGAAGCCGAGGCGGCGGCGACGACGAATCCGCGCCTGCCTGCCCGGCTCGCGCGCAAACTCGCCGCGAGCAAACCCGCGCCGCGTCTCACCGAGGCAGACGGCGTGCTTCATCAAATCCTCGGAGATTACTCCATCTAGACCGTTGTGCCTCATGGCTTCCGCCGCTGCCGATTCCAATTTTTCCGCGTCCGCTCCGTTGCCGGAGTGGATTGCCCTGGTCCGCGAAAAGGTCGAAGGCCTGCGCTTCGGCGTCGTCCAACTCGTCGTTCACGACGGTCGCGTGACGCAGATCGAGCGCACCGAGAAAACGCGCCTGCCCGCGTCGGGCGAAAAGAGCGTCGATTAAATTTCCGCCCACCGGCCCACCGGCGGCGTTGACCGAACCCACCTCCCGCTGACGGGAAAACGACCAGTCCACTGGAGTGCTCCTGAGAACCCATCCCTCAGATCATCATGAACGCATTCCGACCGGCCCGTGTGGCCGTCCTTCTCTCCGCCGTGGTCCTGCACGGCTCCTTGTTCGCGCAAGCGGACCCTGAAATCGAAGCGCTGCGCGAGCAGATCCGCCAGCTCGACCAAAAACTCCGCGTCCTCGAGCGGAAACAGGAGCTCAAAGACGAGGAGGCCGCGGCGAAATCCAAAGCTGCGCCCAAAGTCACCGCCAGCGACGGACGCGTCGAAGTGACCTCCGGCGACGGCGCCCATTCGCTGCGGCTCCGCGGTCTCGTGCAGGCGGACTACCGCTATTACGCCGATTCCGCGAACGACACGCCCGACTCATTTCTGCTCCGGCGCGCCCGCCTCGTTTTCGAAGGCAAGTTCAGCAATCTGTTCCAGTTCGTCGTGCAGCCCGAGTTTGCGAGCACGATCCAGATTCTGGACGCCAACGTGAACGCCGCGTTTTCGCCGGCCTTGCAGCTGCGCGTCGGCAAGTTCAAGACGCCCGTCGGGCTCGAGCAGCTCCAGTCCGATCCGGTCGCGTTTTTCAACGAGCGTTCCGTGGCGACGAATCTCACCCCCAACCGCGACGTGGGCCTTCAACTTCACGGCGATCTTTTCGACGAGCGTCTGAATTACGCCGTCGGTGTGTTCAACGGCGTGCCGGATGCGGGCAACAATGTCACGGGTTCGTCCGACTCGGATCACGGCAAGAACGTCGTCGTCCGCTTGTTCGCCACGCCGTTTGCGGGAGAAGCCGATTCGGCGTTTCGCGGCCTGGGCGTCGGCGTGGCTGCGAGTCGCGGCACGTTCTCCGGCACTGCGGGTCGGGCGTCCGGTTATCGCACGGATGGCCAGCAGACGTTCTTCACCTATCTGTCCGGCGCGACACCGGCCGACACGGTCGCCGCGGTCGGTCGCGGCACGACGGTGTCGCCGCAGGCGTATTTCTATTCCGGCCTGTTCGGCGTGCTTGCCGAATACGTTGTCTCGTCGATCGAGGTCCAGCGCGGCACCGGTCGCGTCGCCGACGTGAAGAATCACGGCTACAATCTTTCGTTCGGCTACGTGCTGACGGGGGAGGACGCGAGCTATCGCGGCGTTTCCCCGAAAACCAGTTTCAACGCCGCCGCCGGCACCTGGGGTGCTTTCGAAGTCGTGGGACGGATCGCCGGTGTCGACATCGACGACACGGTGTTCACGGGCCCGGCGACGCTCCGCCTGGCAAATCCGAACGTCAGTGCGACCGCGCTCACCTCCTACGGCCTCGGCCTGAACTGGTATTTCTCCAAAGCCGCGCGCGCGAATTTCAACGTTTTCCACAACACCTTCAAACTGGCGCCCGGCGCCACGCCGGCCCCGACCGCTCTGATCGGCGACGATGAAACCACCTTCATCAGCCGCCTGCAGCTCTCGTTCTGAATTCTCTCCTGATCTCAACGCTTCCTCTCATGAAGACCAAAATCTTTCTCTCCTCCCTTCTCGCCGCCACGCTCGCCGTTGCCGCGTCCGCTAAAAAAATCGAACTGCTCAACGTCTCCTACGACCCGACGCGTGAGCTCTATGTCGAGTTCAACAAGGCGTTCGCCGCCCATTGGAAGGCGACGACCGGCGACGACGTGACGATCAAACAATCGCATGGCGGTTCCGGCAAACAGGCGCGCTCCGTGATCGACGGCCTGCGAGCCGACGTCGTCACGCTCGCCCTCGCGGGCGACGTCGATGCGCTGCATCAAAACGCGAAACTCATTCCCGCCGACTGGCAGAAACGGCTGCCGCACAACTCCGCCCCCTATACCAGCACGATCGTGTTTCTCGTTCGCGCCGGGAATCCGCAGAAGATCAAGGACTGGGACGATCTCGCGAAACCGGGTGTCTCGGTGATCACGCCCAATCCGAAAACCTCCGGCGGCGCGCAATGGAACTACCTCGCCGCGTGGGAGTATGCGCGACGCAAATACGGCAGCGAGGAGCAGGCGAAGGCCTTTGTTGCTCGCCTCTACAAAAACGTCGCCGTGCTCGATTCGGGCGCGCGCGGCGCCACGACGACCTTCGTGCAGCGCGGCATTGGCGACGTGTTTATCTCGTGGGAAAACGAGGCGTTTCTCGCGCTGCACGAATTCGGCAAGGACAAGTTCGAGATTGTCGTTCCGTCGATCAGCATTCTCGCCGAGCCGACGGTTGCGGTCGTCGACCAGGTGGTGAAGAGGAAAGGCACAGAGGCCGTCGCGAAGGCGTATCTCGAATACCTGTATTCCGAGGAAGGTCAGGACATCGCAGGGAAGCATTTCTACCGGCCGGCGGTGAGCGACGCCGCGAAGAAGAAATATGCGTCGGTGTTTCCGAAGGTGGAGTTGTTCACGATCGACGAAGCGTTCGGCGGCTGGACGAAGGCGAAGAAGACGCATTTCGCCGACGGCGGCACCTTCGATCAGATCTACGCGCGGTAAACGAAATTCCCCATCCTGCGGCGGGCCAAACCGGGCGACGGCGCGCCCGCCGCGGGACTTCAAACCATGAGCAATGTCATGACTTTCCGTCGATCCTCCGCGGCCGCCCGAGCGCTCGAGCCGCCGGCCGCCTCTTCCACGCCCGCCGTTTTGGGCGAGCAGCTTTCCCGACTGTATGAACGGGTCCAGGGTTCGCCGCACGTGTTCGCGTCGCCAGCCGGCCCGTTCGACGCTCACGGACCGCACCATTTGCCGCGCTTTGTCTATTTCGGTCCCGAAGCCACCGATGCCGCGCTGCGACTTTCCTTTCTCGCCGGGCTCGATCATCGCGACCTGCGTTCCACGCTGGCGTTGCTGCGGTTCGTCGAAGGTCTCGCTGCGCGCCCTGACCTCGGACAGGGGCTGAACCTTTCGTTTTTTCCTTTGCTCGACGTGCTTGGTCTGGCGGGTGCGACGCCGGGGCGCGATCTGTCGCGGGCGCACTGGGCGCGTTCGACTGCGCCGGAGATCGCGCTGCTGGAGAAAGACGCGCGCGGCCGCGCGTATCACGGGTTCGTCCGGATCGAATCGGCTGTCGGCGAGGATGTCGTGACGATTCGCCTGAGCGCAGCGGAGCCGCTGGAGAATCTGGCGCCGGCGCTCGAGCTGATTTCCTCCGAAGACCTCGCGCCGCTCGACGTTCGGTGGGAAAGCGCGGCGTCGGCCGAATTTCTCTCGGGGCCGCTCAGCATCGCCGACGATCTGCCGATTCGTCCGTTCGAGCTGCTCGTGCGCATTCCGGCGAACTGGCCGCTGGAACTTTATGCGGAGGCGACGGCATCGATTCTCCGTCGCTTTGTGCTTCGTTACTGCGGCTTCTTCTCCTACGCACAACATCTCTGAAACGCCGCGACCGAGCCCGCTCATTCGCCGCCTTCGCTTCCATTTATCCCGTCGTTGCCATGTCCACGCTCGCCAACCCTCCGCTAACGAAGGCCTCCGCGCTGCTCGCTCCGCTGCGCGCGCTCGTCCGCGAGGACGCGGCGCTGGCCGCGCGCAGCCGGCTGCGCCTCGATGCGGTCGCGACACTGACACACGACGGCAGCAGGTATGCGGTCGAGCGCGTCCGGCTCGCGGGAGCCTACGCAGGGCACGATCCGATCCGGCTCGGACTTTTCGCGGGCATCCACGGCGACGAACCCGCGGGTTGCGCGGCGCTGGTGGAACTCGCGTCCGCGCTCGTGCGCGATCCCGCACGAATCGCGGGTTACGAGCTTTTCCTTTATCCGGTGCTCAATCCCGTCGGCTACGAGCGCGGCACCCGCGTCAATCACTCGGGCCAGGATCTGAACCGCGAATTCTGGCGCGCTTCGCCGGAAATCGAGGTGCAAGCGATGGAACGCGAGCTGCGCGCGCATGCGTTTCACGGCATCATCACGCTGCACGCCGATGACACGTGCGAAGGCGTTTACGGTTACGCCCACGGACGCACGCTGAACGAGGCGCTGCTGGCGCCGGCGCTCGCGGCAGCGCGGGCGTTTCTGCCGATCGACGAACGTGCGGTGATCGACGGATTCCCGGCCCGCGCCGGTCTGATCCGCGATTGTTTCAAGGGCGTTCTCTCCGCGCCGCCGGACCAGTGGCCGCAGCCGTTCGACGTGATTTTCGAGACACCGGCGTGCGCGCCGCTGTCGCTGCAAACGGCCGCGACCGTCGCGGCACTCGACGCGATCGTCGCCACGTATCCCGGCTTCATCGCCTACGCCCAGGATCTCTGATGTCACACCGCGTCTCACGCTCCGTTCTTCCCGGATTCGGGCTCTCGCTCGGTTTCACGCTGACTTATCTCGGCCTGATCGTGCTCGTGCCGTTGTCGGCCGCGTTTGTGAAAACGGCGGGCATGAGCTGGGCGGAGTTTGTGGACGCCGTCGCCTCGCCGCGCGTGCTGGCGTCGTATCGGTTGAGCTTCGGCGCGTCGCTGGCGGCCGGGGCGGTGAACGCGTTCTTCGGTTTGATCATCGCGTGGGTGTTGGTGCGTTATTCGTTTCCGGGCCGGCGGATTGTCGACGCGCTGGTCGATCTGCCGTTCGCGCTGCCGACGGCGGTGGCGGGCATCGCGCTGACGGCAATCTATGCGCGCAATGGCTGGGTCGGGCAGTGGCTGGAGCCGCACGGAATCAAAATCGCGTTTACCGAGATCGGCGTTTTCGTGGCGCTCACCTTCATCGGTCTGCCGTTCGTGGTGCGCACGCTGCAGCCGGTGCTCGAGGAGCTCGAACCGGAGATCGAGGAGGCGTCGGCGAGCCTCGGGGCGAACCGCTGGCAGACGATCACGCGCGTGATCGTGCCGGAGTTGTTTCCTGCGCTACTCACCGGCTTCGCCCTCGCGTTTGCGCGGGCGCTTGGCGAATACGGTTCGGTGGTGTTCATCTCGGGCAACATGCCGATGCGCACCGAGATTACGCCGCTGCTGATCATCACGAAGCTGGAGCAATACGATTACCGCGGCGCGACCGCGATCGCGGTGGTGCTGCTGATGGTGTCGTTCGTCATGCTGCTCCTCATCAACCTGCTCCAGAAATGGAGCCGTCGCGTCCACCGCCTCTGAACCGGACGCATCTTCATTTTTCAACATGGCTTCTGTTGTCACTCGTTCTCTCGCGGCTGAGCCGGCGGCGCCGCGCAGCCAGCCACCGCGTGCCACGCACGATCCGGTCTGGGTGCGCTGGCTGCTCACCGGCGTGGCGCTGGTCTTTCTGCTCTTCTTCCTCGTGCTGCCGCTCGCGGCGGTGTTTGCGGAGGCGTTTCGCCGCGGCGTGGCGGCGTATTTCGAATCGTTCGCGGATCCGGATGCGATCGCGGCGATCAAGCTCACGCTGCTCACGGCGGCGATCGCGGTGCCTGCCAACGTCGTGTTCGGTGTGGCGGCGGCGTGGCTGATCGCGAAGTTCCAGTTCCGCGGCAAGAGCCTGCTGACGACGCTGATCGACCTGCCGTTCGCCGTCTCGCCGGTGATTTCGGGCCTGATCTACGTGCTCGTGTTCGGCCTGCAAGGCTGGTTCGGGCCGTGGCTGGCGGAGCACGATCTGAAGATCATCTTCGCCGTGCCCGGCATCGTGCTGGCGACGATGTTCGTCACGTTTCCGTTCGTGGCACGCGAGCTGATCCCGCTGATGCAGGCGCAGGGCCCGGACGAGGAGTATGCCGCGATCACGCTGGGGGCGAGCGGCTGGAAGACGTTCTGGCGGGTGACGCTCCCGAACATCAAATGGGGCCTGCTCTACGGCGTGATCCTCTGCAATGCCCGCGCCATGGGCGAGTTCGGCGCCGTCTCCGTGGTGAGCGGACACATCCGCGGCGAAACGAACACGATGCCGCTGCACGTCGAGATCCTTTATAACGAATACAACTTCGTGGGCGCCTTCGCGGTCGCGTCGCTGCTCGCGTTTCTCGCCGTCCTCACCCTCGTCCTGAAGAGCCTCGTCGAGTGGCGCCACGCGCGCGCGCTCCGCTGAACCTCGAATTTCCAACTCCGATGAGTATCCAAGTTTCCAGTATCTCGAAGAAATTCGGCGCTTTCACCGCGCTCGACGGCGTGGACCTCACCGTGCCGCGCGGCAAGCTCGTCGCGCTGCTCGGGCCCTCGGGTTCGGGCAAGACGACGCTGCTGCGCATCATCGCGGGCCTGGAGTACGCCGATGGGAGCGCGGGCCGCATCCATTTTCACGGCGAGGACGTGACGGACCTGCCGGCGGGCAAGCGGAAGGTCGGTTTCGTTTTCCAACATTACGCGCTGTTCCGGCACATGAACGTGTTCGAGAACGTCGCCTTCGGCCTGAATGTCCGCCGGCGTCGCGACCGGCCGTCCTCGCACGAGATTGCGGAGCGGGTGCACAAGCTGCTCAAGCTGGTGCAACTCGAGGGGCTCGAGCGCCGGTTTCCAAGCCAGCTGTCAGGCGGCCAGCGGCAGCGCGTCGCGCTGGCGCGGGCGCTGGCGGTCGAGCCGAAGGTGTTGCTGCTCGACGAGCCGTTCGGCGCGCTCGACGCAAAGGTGCGCAAGGAACTGCGTCGCTGGCTGCGCAGGTTTCACGAGGAGATCCATCTCACGACGCTTTTCGTGACCCACGATCAGGAGGAGGCGCTCGAGATTGCGGACGAAGTCGTGATCATGAACAACGCGCGCGTCGAACAGGTCGGCTCGCCGCAGGAAGTCTACGACCGGCCGGCGTCGCCGTTCGTGTATGAGTTTCTCGGCAACGTGAACGTGCTGCGGGCGCGCACCCTGGCGGACGCGGGACTGGCGTCCAGCGGCGCGGCGGTCGCGGCGAACGGGCAGGTTTACGTGCGACCGCACGACATCGAAGTGCTGCCCGACGAGCCGGGAGCGACCGGCGTCGTCGCGGTGTTGCGCTACATCCACGCCGCGGGCGCGCAGGCGCGGTTGACGCTGGAGCAGGTGCAGAGTCGCGAGCCCATCGAAGTGGAAATCGCGCGCATCGAGCTCACGCGCCTCGGATTGAAAGTGAACGACCTGGTCCGGCTGCGACTGCGGCAGTCGCACACGTTTGCCGAGGATTACGCGATTTGACGCGGGTTCGGAACCGGGGCGTTGACTTCGAATCGCGGGCACGGAACCGGCTGTGGAGGCGAGCGCCTCTTGTCCCGGAGGCGTTCTCCAACCCTGAAATTTTGATTCATGTTCGAAGATAATTCATCCGTCCGGAGCGTCGCGATCGTGGGCGCGGGTTTCAGCGGGTCCGCGGTGGCGATCCATCTCCTGCGTCGCGCCACGACGGCGCTGCGGATCGTGCTGATCGAGCGTCGTCCGCCGTTTGGCGGCGGCGTGGCCTACGGGACGAAGTCGCCGGACCATTTGCTGAACGTGCCCGCGGACCGCATGGGACTCTGGCCGGCGGAACCGGACCATTTTGTCCGGTGGTTGCGGGAGCACCGCGAGGTTGAAGGCGTGCCCGAGGAATTCGATCCCCGCGGCTTTTTGCTGCGACGGCTGTATGGCGCCTACCTGGCGGCGCAGCTGAACGAAGCGGAGGCGGATCGGGCGTCCGCGGTGGATTTCGCGCGAGTCGAAGGCGAGGTCATCGACATTGAAGAACGGACCGGCGGCGGTGGCGTCCTGCTGCTGCAGGACGGCCGGCGGATCGAGGCGGATCAGGTCGTGCTCGCGTTGGGTAATCTGCCCGGCCCATATCCGATTCCGCGTCCGCTGCCGGTGTATCGGAGCAATCGATACGTGCATGTGCCCTGGCGGGCGGATGCATTAGGCGGCATCGGTCCGGACGATCCGGTCCTGCTGGTCGGGCAGGGACTCACGGCGGCCGATCTGATCGTGGAGCTCGACCGTCGCGGGCATCGCGGGGTCATTCACGCGCTCTCAAGGCGAGGGATGCGCCCGCAGGTCCATCGGGAGGCGGGGCCGTATCCATCCTTCATCGAGCGGCCGGCGCTGCCGGTGACGGCGCGCGAACTGCTCGGACGCGTGCGGCGGGAAGTGCGGACGGCGGCGGCGCGGGGGATCGACTGGCGGGCGGTGGTCGACAGCGTGAGACCGCACGCGCAGGCGATCTGGCAGGGATTCTCCGAGGAGGAGCGCAGCCGGTTCCTGCGGTATGTGGCGCCGGTTTGGGAAGGCCACCGGCACCGGATCGCGCCGGAGCTCGCGGGGGTGTTGCAGCAGCTCGAAGCAGAAGGCCGGCTGCAGTATCATGCGGGGCGCCTGCAGACGCTGGAGGCGGAGCCGGATGCGGTCGGCGTCGTGTTTCGCCGGCGTGGAACGAACCAGCACGTCGCGCTGCGGGTCGCGAAAGTGATCAACTGCACCGGGCCGCGGACGGATTATTCGAAATACCAGCATCCGCTTTTCATCCACCTGCTCGCGCGCGGATTGATCGACCACGATCCGTTGGCGCTGGGCATCAACGCGCGTCCGACGGGCGAGGTGTTGCGCTATCGCGGACCCGAAGTCGGCTGGCTTTTCACGTTGGGAGCGCCGTTGAAAGGCGTGCGGTGGGAAACGACCGCGGTGCGTGAGATTCGCGAGCAGGCGGAAGCACTGGCCGGCCGGCTGCTCGCTGCCCTGCCGGCGGCCGCCGCGAGTGCGCCTACAACGGCCAGACCTTGGGAATGACCACCATCGCGACGATGAAACAGAGGATGTTCATCGGAATCCCGATGCGCAGAAAATCGCCGAAGCGGTAACCGCCGATGCCGTAGACGTAGGTGTTGGTCTGATACCCGATGGGCGTGGAGAACGCGGCCGAGGCGGCGAACATCACCGCAATGACAAAGGGACGTGCATCGACGCCCAGCTCGGTGGCCACGCCGATCGCGATCGGAGCCATGAGCGCGGCGACGGCGTTGTTGGAGAGGATTTCGGTGAACAGCGCGGTGATGAGATAGATGCAGGCGAGCATCACCATGGCCTTGTGCTGATAGGGGGCGATGTGGTGCACGAGCCCGACGATCTTTTGTGCGACGTAGGCGGCGGCGCCGGTATGCTCCATGGCGAGCCCCATCGCGAGCATGCCGAAGATGAGGAACAGGATGTTCCATTCGATCGCGTCGTAGGCGTCCTTCGGCTTGATGCAGCCGGTGAGGCAAAGGATGACGCTGCCGGCGAGCGCGCCGAACTCGATGGGCACCCAGTTGAACGAGGCCGTGATCACAATCCCCGCGGCGACGGCGAGGGCGATCGGGAGCCTCTTGTTGCGAGCGCGGGCGGGGAGCGGCGGCTGGTCGAAAAGGATGATGTCGTCGCCCGCGCGAAGCGTCTGGATCGCCGGATCGGTTCCCATCATGAGCAGCACGTCGCCGGCCTGGAGCGTGGTGGTCTCGAGCTTCTCGCGGAGGTTGCGGCCGTGTCGGTGGATGGCGAGAACGACCATCCGGAAGCGCTGGCGGAAGTTGATCTCCCGCAGGGTGGCGCCGACGATGTCCGACGTCGGGGTGACAACGCCCTCGACCAGCGAGCCCTCGTAAGCGGCGATTTGTTCGAGGCCGATGTGAAGTTCGGAAGTGAGGTCGACCCCGGCGATGCCGCGGGTGTGGACGATGCCCTTGGGGCGGCAGGCGAGAATCAGGCGATCGCCGGCCTGCAGGCGGAGCCGCGCGGGATCGAGCGAGATGCCGACCCCGTCGCGCACGAGCTCCAGGACACGAATGCCGCGGGCGGTGACGAGGCCGGCTTCCGCGAAGGATTTGCCGAGGACCTTGGAGTCGGGCTGCACGAACGCTTCGGTGATGTATTCCCGGCGTTCCTCGACGGAGAGGATCGACGTGAGCATTTGCCGGTCGGGCAGCAGGCGCCGCCCCATCAACGCGAGATAGATCGCGCCGATGAGCGCGGTGGGCACGCCGAGCCAGGCGAGTTCGAACATCGACATCGGCGGCTGGCCCCGGGCGGTCGAGATGCTGTTGACGATCAGGTTGGTGCTGGTGCCGATGAGGGTGCAGGTGCCTCCCAGGACCGCGGCGTAGGAGAGCGGGATGAGGAGCTTCGAAGGCGAGAGCTTCATCCGGCGGGCAAGATTGAGCACCACCGGAAGGAAAACCACGACGACGGGGGTGTTGTTCACAAAAGCCGAGATCGTCGCGACGAGAGCCACGAGGAGAAGGACGACGACCACGTAGGACCAGCCAGCCGCATATTCGATCAGGTGGACGAACCGGTCGATCGCGCCGCATTTCACGAGGGCGGCGCTCAGCACGAACATGGCGGCGATGGTGATCGGCGCGTGATTGGAGAAAACGGAGAAGGCCTTGTCGCTCGGGAGCAGGCCCGTCGCGATGAGCACGACGAACAACGCGAGCGCGATCACGTCGGGCGTGAATTTTTCCCGGACGAAATTTACGAGCGCCAGGCCCAGCAGGATAAAGACGGAGGCGATCTGCCAAGTCATCCGTCTTAGCAAAGTGCGCTGGACGGATTCGCCGAGAGGAAAATCCCGCGAGCGCGTCTTATCTGACGGTTTGCCAGCGACGGTTTATGCCACAATTTGGGACGGCATTCGCGCGTCGATTGCGCTGAATTTCTTCTCAACAACCCAAACCACGATCATGGCCAAAATCCATAACGACATCACCGAAACGATCGGCAACACCCCCCTCGTGCGCCTCAACCGCACGGCGGCGGCGCACGGCGCGCAGGCGGAGATCCTGCTCAAGCTCGAGTTCTTCAATCCGCTCTCCAGCGTCAAGGACCGCATCGGCTTCTCCATGATCGACGACGGAGTGAAGTCGGGGAAGATCACGAAGGACACCGTCCTCATCGAGCCGACGTCCGGGAATACCGGCATCGCGCTGGCGTTCGTTGCCGCGGCCAAGGGATTGAAGCTGATCCTCACGATGCCGGAGACGATGAGTGTCGAGCGCAAGAAGCTGCTCAAGATCCTGGGTGCGCGGCTGGTGTTGACGGAAGGCGCCAAGGGCATGAAGGGCGCGATCGCGAAGGCCGAGGAGCTCGCCGCCAAAATCCCGAACAGCGTCATCCTGCAGCAATTCGCGAATCCGGCGAATCCCGCGATTCACCGTCAGACGACGGCGGAGGAAATCTGGCGCGATACGGACGGTAAGGTGGACATCATCGTCTCGGGCATCGGCACCGGTGGGACGATCACCGGCGTCGGCGAAGTGCTGAAGCCCCGCAAGCCGTCGCTCAAGATCGTCGCGGTCGAGCCGGACGCGTCTCCGGTGTTGTCCGGCGGCACGCCGGGCCCGCACAAATTGCAGGGCCTTGGCGCCGGTTTCGTGCCGGCCGTGCTGAACACGAATGTCTACGACGAGGTGATCCGTGTGAAGGAAGTCGACTCGGGTCCCATCTCCAAGCAGGTCACGCAGCAGGACGGCATTCCGGTCGGCATCTCCTCGGGTGCGGCGGTCTGGGCGGCGCTGCAGCTGGCCAAGCGGCCTGAAAACAAGGGCAAGCAGATCGTCGTGATCATCCCGTCCGGCACGGAGCGTTATCTTTCGACCTGGCTGTTTGCGGACGTCAACGCGGAGAGCGATTCGATCGACGATCTCCTCCCCGCGAGCGCCTGATCGCCGCGAAAGTTCGTCTTGCTCGCGCCGGCTTCCCGCCGGCGCTTTTTTTTTACGCCCGGAACGGCTTCGGCTGCTGGCCGGCCTGATACCAGCGGTAGAAACTCACGGCCACGGCGCCAAGGGCGACGAACATGCCGACCAGCTTCATGCTGACACCGGCGAGGAGTTGATCGTCCGCCGGCGAAAAGTCGGCGATGACGCGCGGCGCGAATTCATAGGTTGGATACAGAATGTCCTGCGAAAAGGTGATGTAGGCGAACAGCGGGGTCATGCCGACCAGCACCCCGAAAAAATAAAGCATCTGCACGCCATATCCGATCGGGGGCAGGACGCGCGACGGACTGAGCATCGGCCACCAGTAGAAGAGGGAGGCGGTGAAGAACATCACGTGCTCCAAGACGTGGACGAGTTTGTCGCGCAGCGCCCAATCGTAGAAATAAGGCATGTGCCACACCGAGGTGACGACGGTGTAGATAAGCCCGCAGGAGATGGGGTGGGTGAGCACGCGGAAAATCAATCTCCGCCCGGGGGGCGCCAGCACCGGATCGATCATCCAGCTCGGGAGCCCGAGCAGAAAGAGAATCGCGGCCGGATACATGAGCAACTGGTGTTGCAGCATGTGCGCGCTGAAGAGGAAGCGTTCTCCGATCTGGTCGAGCGGCGAGCCCACCGCCAAATAGAAGATCACGAGCGCGGAGTAGAACTTCCACGCGTGCGCGCGCGGGAACGGCGTGCCTGGCGCCAGCCGCGGCCGCAGCGGACCCGCCAGGATGGCCCAGAGCCAGCCGAGGAGCACGAGCCCGCCCACCAGATAGGGTTCGTTATGCCAGTGGGACCATTCGATCATACGCGAAGTTTTTAGCGCGGGATTTGGCGGAGCAACGAACTTCGGTTCCGCGTGGCGCGAAGTAGCGCCGTTTCATGTGCCGCCAGGACGGATGATATGGCGGGAAGCAAAAAAAACGGCGGCCGAAAAGGCCGCCGCGACAAGTGAAACGTGAATCGCCCCCGTCAGGCGGTGCGTGCCGCGTCGGACGCGACGACGAGCGACGACAGCTCAACCGAGGTGAGCGGTTTGCTGTTGTCGACTTTGAAGAGGTGGAGCAGCGCCCACATCGTTCCGCTGGCGAGCACCAGACCGATGAAAAAAAGGATTGTGCAGAAGGCTTTGTCCCACCGCAGGTGCATGAAGTAGAAAATAACGAACAGGAACTTCACGACCGAAAGGACGACGAGGGCGGAGACGAGCAGCCATTTCGCGAACGGCAGGCCGATCGCGACGATCTCGACGCCGGTGATGACGGCGAGGAGCATCGCGATCTGGACGTAAGCCCAGAACTTGCTCTCGCCGGCGTGTTCGCGCGGTTCGGTGGCAAGGGCGACATGGGGATTGGGAGCGCTCATGGAGTGAGGGGAGAGTGACAGTGAAGTGAGAGTGACAGTGAACGCGCGAGGGTGGCGGGAAGAAAAAGCGGAGCGTCGAGATTACCGAGCGGGTGCCGCTACTTTCCCTTCAACCTTCGCCATGTCCTTTAGAGGTATTCGAGCAGGTAGACGGCCGTGAAGATCACGATCCAGACGATATCGACGAAGTGCCAGTAAAGACCCATGGTCTCGACATCGATGGCCTCCTTGCGACCGACGCGGCCGCTGAAGGAGTAAAAGTACATCGACATCAGCCAGACCACGCCGATCAACACGTGCAATCCGTGGGTGCCGGTGAGGGTGAAGAACGTCGTGCCGAGGATGCTGTTGGTGATCGTCATCTTCTTTTCGACGACGAAGTGCCAGAATTCGTAAACCTGGCAGCCGAGGAAGATGGCGCCGAAGAAGGCCGTCGTGAGCAGCGAGAAACGCATGCTCCGGAGATTGCCCTTCTGAATCGCGTTCACGGCCAGCGCCATCATCAGCGACGACATCAGCAGGATGAACGTCGAGAACGAGGTGAGCGCGATGTCAAAGATTTCGGTCGGGTTGGGATTTCCCGCCGGCGGATACAGGCGGTAGACGAGGTGCGTGGAGATCAGGGTCCCGAAGAACATGCAGTCCGACGCCAGAAACGCCCACATCAGGAGCTTCTTGTTCGGAATGCCGGTGGACGTCGTGACGTCCTGGTGATGGTCAATGGGGCCGGAAACGGCGGGACTGCTCATGGGCGGAAATCGATTGCGAAGGTCGGGATTGCGATGACGGAGACCGGATGCGCGCTCAGTGCTTCGCGTGCGGGTCCTCGACGATCTTGCCATCCTTGTCGAGGTGGAGGTGGTAGCCGTCGGCGCCTTCGAGCGACCAGAGGAAAATACCGACCAGCATGATGACGCCGCCCGTGATCGCGAACGCGAGCTTGTGCTGGCCGGCGTTGGAATCGAGAGCCGACGAGGCGAGCGCGCCGATCAGCATGCCGACGCTGGCGATGAACGGATAAATCGACTGATGCGGCATGTGAATGCCGCCGTGCTCGCGCTCGGCCTTGGCGTGTTCGGCGTTTTCCTTCGCGATCTCCTCCTTGTGATGCTTCTCGTACCAGAAGGCATCGCGGGCGTGGACGGTAGGCGTGACGGCGAAGTTGTAAGCCGGCGGCGGACTCGAAATCGACCACTCGAGCGTGCGACCGTCCCAAGGATCGCGGCCGACTTTCTCACCCTTGAAGTAGGTGTAGATCATCACCGCGAAGTAGATCGCGATGCCGATGCCGAGGGTGAAGGCGCCGATGGAGGCGATGAAGTTGGGGGTGTTCCAGCCCATGTTGCCGTCGTAGGTGAACGTGCGGCGCGGCATGCCGTTCAGACCGAGGAAGTGCATCGGGAAGAACGTCACGTTGAAGCCGATGAAGATGACCCAGAACGAGAGCTTGCCCCAGAACTCGCTGACCTTGCGGCCGAACATCAGCGGGAACCAGTAATGGATGCCGGCGAGCAGCGCGAAGAGCGAGCCGCCGATCAGCACATAGTGGAAGTGGGCGATGACGAAATAGCTGTCCTGCTGCTGCGAGTCGGCCGGCGCCGCGGCGTGCATGACGCCCGAGAAACCGCCGATCATGAACATCCACACGAAACCGAGCGCGAACATCATCGGAGTGCGCATCCGCAGGTGACCGCCCCAGAGCGTGCCGATCCAGTTGAAAATCTTGACGCCGGTCGGCACCGCGATGGCCATGGTCGCGAGCGCGAAGGCCGCGGTGGCAACGGTGCCCATGCCAGTGGTGAACATGTGATGGCTCCAGACGGCGAAACCGAGGAAGCCGATGCAGGCGCCGGAGAAGACGACGATCGGATAACCGAAGAGCGGCTTGCGCGAGAACGTCGGCAGGATTTCCGAAACGATACCCATCGCCGGCAGAATCAGGATGTAGACCTCAGGATGGCCGAAGACCCAGAAAAGATGCTGCCAGAGGATCGGCATGCCGCCGTTGGAAACTTCGAAGAAGTTCGTGCCGAACTGGCGGTCCATCATCAACTCGACCAGCGCGATGGTGATGGCGGGGAAGGAGAGGATGATCAGGAAGGACGTGATGAGCGTCATCCACGTGAACACCGGCAGGCGCATCATCGTCATGCCGGGAGCGCGCATGTTGATGATGGTGACGATGAAGTTCAGCGCGGCGGCGATCGAGGCGACACCGAGCAGCTGCAGGCCCATGACCCAGAAATCGATCGAGTGCCGCGGGATGAACTGCTTGCTCGTAAGCGGAGCGTAGCCGAACCAACCGCCATCGGGCGCGCCGCCCGGGTGGAACCAGCCGATGTTGATCACGATCGCGCCGGCGACGAAGGTCCAGAGAGAGAATGCATTCAGCCGCGGGAAGGCGACGTCGCGCGCGCCGATCTGCAGCGGCATGATGAAATTGAAGAACGCCGAGCTCAGCGGCATGACGGCGAGAAAGATCATCGTCGTGCCGTGCATCGTGAACATCGTGTTGTACTGCTGCGCGGTCAGCACGTTGTTGTTCGGGAACATCAGCTGCGCCCGGATCAACAGCGCCTCGACGCCGCCCACCAGGAAGAAGAAGAGCGCGAAGACGCCGTAGAGGAATCCGATGCGTTTGTGATCGACCGTGGTCAGCCAGCTGATCAGGCCGGTCGTGGCGGTGGGTCGCCAAAGCACGAGCGGCTTGGCGGGAGCTTTGGGCTCCTGGGCGATCAAATGAGTCTTAACCGTGGCGTCCATGGCGGGAAAGGGTTCGGCGGTGCGGGAAATTTTACTTCAGGCTCTCGAGGTAGGCGACGAGCGCGCCGATGTCGTCCTCGGTGAGGTGGATGTTGTTTTTCTGATAACCTTCGGTCCACATCTTGTTGCCCGGCTTCACCTCGTTTGGATGCCGCAGCCAGCGGGCGAGCTGCTCGGAATTGTTCTCCAGCAGGCCGGCGCCGACAGTGGTGCGGGAACCGAAATGAGTCAGGTCGGGGTAGGCAGCGCTGCCGCCGACGAAGTGACCGCGGACGACGTGGCAGGAGAAGCAGGTCTTCGCTTGGAAGAGCTCCCGTCCTTTGGCCACCAATGCCGGATTTTCGTTTTTCTCGGGGAACTGCTTCTGTTTCCAGTTTTCGAGCGGGTTCAGGTCGAAATTGGGATCATAGCCGGCTTCGTTGCGCTTCCAGTCGGTGCGATAGGAGGCGAACTGGGCCTTGGTTTGTTCGGCCCCAGCCACGGCCTGCACGGCGCGGGCGGCGGAGGTCTGCTGTTCCAGCCATTCGTTGAACTCGCGCGGTGCAAGCGCGATCACGCGGAAGCGCATCACCGCGTGCGAATCGCCGCAATATTCCGCGCACTGACCCCAGAAATAACCGGGCTCATCCGCTTTCAGCCACAGGTGGTTCGCGCGGTTCGGGATCATGTCCACCTTGCCGGCGAGACGCGGGACCCAGAAGCTGTGGATCACGTCCATGCCGCGGAGATCGATCCGCACCGGACGGCCGGCGGGAATGACGAGCTCGTTGCTCGTGGTCAGCTGGCCGACGTTTTCGATCTGTTCGTTGTTATATTCGAAGCGAAACCACCACTGGTATCCCTGGGCGGTGACGTGGTAGGCGTTTTCTTTTTCCGCTTCCGGAACGTCATAGGTGAACCAGATGCCGCGCAGGGTGGGGACCGCGATGATCACCAGCGCCAGGACCGAGGCGCCGATGAGACCGAGCTCCACGAGCGGGTTGCCGTGGCTCTGCTCCGGCGGTTCGGCGTGTTCGTCGGCGTCGCTGCGGGCGCGAAACTTAAATGTCGCATACGTGAGCACCGCCGCGACGAGGACAAAAATCGTCAGGGTCACCCAGACGGTGGTGTAGAACACCTGCAGCTGGGAGTGGGCGACCGGCCCGGCGACGTCGATGGTCGATTGGGGGCCATCCATCCGCCAGAAATTGAAGTCGCAGCCGCTGAGCAGGCTCAGCGCGCTCACCACGAGAGCGAAACGACCGGCAAGGCCGAAGCTGGCTCGGCGCGCCGAGCGGGGAGGGAGGGAAAACAAACGCATGTGTGCAGTCGGAAAGGGACGGAACTGTCGCGACAATACCGCCCGAAACACTCCGGGATGGGCAGGGCATTTCAAGCCATATTCCGCATTTTTTGTCCTCGTTGGGCAAACGCTGCGCATATTTTGTCCGGCTAACACCGGATATTAGCGAGACGCACATCTGATTCTGGGGCTTCGGGTTTGCATTTCTCCAAGGCGTGCCCGACTTTGCGCGCGGTTATGAAAATCCGTTCCCTCTTCGTCACTATCTTTGCGGCACTTGCGGCTTTTGGCTGCGGTAAAAGCGACACTTCGTCCGGAGCCTCGGCTTCGGCTTCGGCTCCGGCGGCCCAAACGGCCGGCCCGCGCACGATCGAAATCACGGCCGGCGACAACATGAAGTTCAGCGTGACCTCGATCGAGGCCAAGGCGGGCGAGGAGCTGAAGATCGTCCTCGTCAACGTCGGCTCCCAGCCGAAGGAAGTCATGGGGCACAACTGGGTGCTTTTGAAGAAGGGGTCCGATACCGCGGCCTTCTCGACCGCGGCCGCGACGGCCAAGGCCAGCGACTACATCCCGGCGGCGCTGCAGGGTGAGATCATCGCCCACACCGCTCTGATCGGCCCCCGCAAGTCCGACGAAATCACCTTCAAGGCCCCGACGGAGCCGGGCGATTATCCGTTCCTTTGTTCCTTCCCGGCCCACTACCAAGTCGGCATGAAGGGCGTGCTCACCGTCAAGTAAACGGCTGAGACCTGACGTTTGCGTTATCGGCCGGGCCTTCGCGCCCGGCCTTTTTATTGCCTCAATGGCCGCCGGCGGGCCACCAGCGATAGAGGAACAGGTAAACCAGCACGCCGGTCACGCTCACATAAAGCCAGATGGGATACGTCCACTTCGCCCACGCGCGGTGTCGCTCGAATTGACCGCTGAGCGCGAGCAGGAAGGTTTTCGGCACGAGAAACGCGATCGCGATCGCGAGCACGATGTGTGTGAGGAGCATCACGTAATAAACCGTGCGGATCGCTCCCTCCCCGCCAAACGGCGTGTGCACGCCGCGGACGAGAACCTTGTGCGTGACATAGCCGACGAGAAACACCGCCGACACAAAACCCGCCGCGAGCATCAGCCGCCGATGGGTTTGGATCCGGTGCGAACGCACGGCGGTGTCGTGCGCACGTTGGGCCGCCTTGATCTGGACGAAACCCAGGACGATCAACACCGTGGCCAGCCCGTTCAGCAGCGCGTTCAGCGCCGGGATATCTTGAATGCTCATGGCACAAAAATCAGCCGATCCGCGACGAGCGCGCAAAGCACCAAGGGCAGGTA
The DNA here is from genome assembly GCF_059821195.1 of Opitutus sp. sgz309028. Classification (NCBI taxonomy): domain Bacteria; kingdom Pseudomonadati; phylum Verrucomicrobiota; class Opitutia; order Opitutales; family Opitutaceae; genus Opitutus; species Opitutus sp. sgz309028. The sequence continues at coordinate 391,064 of NZ_JCAMRR010000002.1, forward strand.
GGCGATCGAGCAGAGGAAAAGCTTCCGCGCCGCGTGGTCGCGTCCGTCCGGCCGCAGAAACACGATCGCCCGCCACAGGAACCAGGCGCCGCACAGCGCTGCCACCGCCGTGTAAACCCACGTGGTCAGGCCGAGGATTTGCGGCAGCACGCTCAGCGCCACCAGCAGGATCGTGTTGATCAGCGACCAGACCGCGACCTTGCCGCCGCTTTCGTCGCGCACGGGTAGCATGGGGAAATCCACCGCCGAGTAATCGCGGCGATACGTCCACGCGATGGCCATGAAGTGAGGGATCTGCCAGAACGCCAGAATCCCAAAGAGGATCCAGCCGAGCGCGGTGACTTTGCCTTCGCCGGCCGACCACCCGATGAGCGGAGGAAACGCGCCCGCGATCGCTCCGATCTCGGTGCTCCAGCGCGAAAACCGTTTCGCCGGCGTATACCAGCCAAGGTAGGAGAATATGGTCAGCAGCGTGAACAGCGCCGCGAAACGGTCGACCTTCGCAAACAGCAGAAAAAGCGACGCGATGCACATCAGCACCCCGAGCACAAACGCCGAGCCGGTCGGCACCTTGCCGGCCGGAATCGGACGCGTCGCGGTGCGCTTCATCCGCGCATCCGTGTCGTGCTCCATCCATTGGTTCAACGCCGCCACGCCAGCCGCCGCGAGCGACGTGCCGAGCACGAGCAGAAAAAGTTTCACGCCGTCGATCGGTGGCTTCGCGGCGAGATAGCCGACGAGCGCGGTGAGCACCGACAGCAGGCTCAGCCTCGGCTTGGTGAGCTCGACGTAATCGGAAAAACGGGCGCGCGGCGCGGACTCGTCGGTCATGCGGCGGATTTTCCTGCGATCAAATCACGATGCGCCAGCCACGTCAGCCAAAACGTCGTCGCCAGCGTCAACGCTCCCACCACCACGTGCGCGGTCGTCACGCCCGGCGAACGCGTGGTCCAGATGATCTGGGCGCCGAGCAGGATTTGCACGGCGATCAGGCTCACGATCGTCGACGCCCCGAGCCGCATGCCGATGGAGGCCGCGCGGTCGGTCCGGATCTTCACCGCAAACCAGACCAGCGCGGCGGTGAGAATCACGGCCATGACGCGGTGCGCAAAGTGGATCCCGACGCGGAAATTCCAAACCTCCGGCAACCAACCGCCGTCCGGCGTCGAATGCGGAAACGTGGGGATTGCCAGCCCGGCAAAGCTATGCCGCATCACTGCGGCGATCGCGAGTTGCAGGAACAGCAGCGCGCAACAAATCGTGCCCGCCCGGCGCACCTCGCAGCGCACCGGCACGCTGCGCGTCAGCCAGCCGCGCGAGCAGGAAATCGCCACCGCAAAAAGCGTGCACACGAACAGCTGGGCGAGACACGCGTGCAGCATCGCGAAAAGCCGGCCGACGCTCGTGTCGACCATCTCCACATGCAAGTGATCGAGCAGAACCCGCAGCCCGCCGACGAGCGCCTGCACCAGGACCAGCGCGACGGCGAACCACGCGAGCTTGCGCAGCCACGCGCGCGACTCGGTGCGATGCAGCCACACTGCGAGACCGATCGTCACCGCGCTCATCACCGCCGCGCTCAAGCGATGCGAGTGTTCCGCGAACATCGCGAGGTCCTGCAGCCAGCCTTCGGGATTGAGCGAACCGTTCGATAGCGGCCAATCGGGAAACACCATGCCGGCGCCGATGCTCGTGGTGAACGCGCCGAGCAACACCAGCAGAAACACCCAGATGCTGCCGAACGCGGCGAACCAGGCGAGCGCGGGCTTGTAGGCCGGCGTGCGTTGAAGTGAGTTGGCGGGGGCCATGAGAAGGGGAGCCTGCCAGCAGAAGAGGGCTTATCTTCGTCCGCAAACCCTTTGACAATTTTTTCCGCGCACGAATCCGTTCCCTCATGGCAGCTAATAGTCGAACGCATTTCCCGCGGCCTCCCGGTGCAGGCTGGCCGCTCTTCCTTTTGTTGGCCGCGTTGGCGCTGGCCGGCTGCTCGCGCTCCGATTCCAGCACGTCCGCCGCGACGAGCGGCGAGAAACGCCATCCGCTGCAGGGCGAGGTCGTGTCCGTCGATCCCGAGCGCAACGTGCTCGTCGTGAAACACGAGCCCATCCCCGACGTCATGCCGGCGATGACGATGGAGTTCGCTGTGACGCACGGCGACGCGACGACGTTGAAGACGGGCCAGCGCATCCGCGCGCAGCTCGTGCAGCCCGCGGAGGCGGACGGCGAATGGCGCCTCGAACAGATCTGGCCCGACGACGACGCGAGCCGCAACGCCGTCGCCGCGCAGGCCAACTCCCTGCGGCAGGAGACCCTCGCGCGCGGCAAGTCCGCGTATCGGGAAGTTGGTGACAAGATGCCGGATTTCGCACTCTACGATCAGAACGGCACGGTGGTGAACAGCGGCCGCTTCCGCGGCAAGAAGGTGATGCTCAACTTCATCTTCACCCGCTGCCCGGTCGCGACGATGTGTCCGGCGGCAACGGCGAAGATGACCATGACGCAAAAGCTCGCCCGCGAAGCCGGCGTGGAAAACATCGAGTTCGTTTCCATCACGCTCGATCCCGCCTACGACACGCCCGGAGTGTTGAAGGACTACGCGCAGACCCGCGGCATCGACACGACGAATTTCAGCTTCTTGACCGGGCCGGAGAATGCGATCAAGGACCTCCTCGCCAACTTCGGGGTTCTCGCCGAGTTCGACGGCGATTTGCTCAAGCACACCCTCGCCACCGTGCTGATCGACGAATCCGGCCGCATCGTCCATCGCGCCGATGGCAGCGTCTGGGAGCCGAAGGACTTCGTGGCGAAAATGAAACGATGAGCACACACGCCTCCTCCCCCGCGCTTTCCGCCCGCCAGTGGCGCCAGATCGGCATGATCACGCTCGCCGCCGTCGGCACGTATGCGTTCATGCGCTGGCTGCCGACCGGGACGAATCTCAGTCACATGGATTTCCGCGTCGACGCGCAGAATTCCATCGAGTTCTGCGATCCGCTGAATCCGCAGTTCATCCCCGTGGTCGCGGTGGCCTCGCCGATCGCGATGAGCATCGCGGCACCTCCGGCGGTGGCTGGCCGGCCCGTGCGGGCGACCGTCGTGCTGAAGACGGCGAGCGGAAAACCCATCGCGCCCGCCGACCTGCTCGTCGTGCATACGCGACGGCTGCACCTCATGATTGTCGATCCGGCGCTGAAGGATTACCAGCACCTGCATCCCGATCCGGTGGGCGATGGCGGCCGGTGGGAATTCGAGTTCACCCCGCTCGCCAGCGGCGTGTATCGGGTGTTTGCCGACTTCACGCCGGCCGCGACGAATCGCGGACTTTACGCGCATGCCGACCTGCGGGTGGCTGCGCCCGAGGGCGCGGCGCCGGAGGTTCTCGCCGCGCGCACCGCGGCGTCCGGACTCACCGATGATTACGATTTCAAGCTTACGCCGCGCACGCTGCCGCTGCGGGCGAAACAAACGATCGATCTGCGTTTCACCGTGGCGCGCAAAGGCGGCGGCGCGGTGCCGCTCGAGCCGGTGATGGACGCCTACGCGCATCTCGTGGCCTTCGACGAGTCCCGGAGCGGTTTCGCCCATCTGCATCCCGCCGAGGCGGACCTCTCGCAAAAGCCCGACGCCACGCATCCCGAGCTGAACTTCAAGATCACCATCCCGCGCGCCGGACGCTACGTGATCTGGTCGCAGGTGAATCTCGGCGGACACGAGGCGTTCGTGCCCTTCCGGTTCGACGTCGTGGATTGACGGATACGAGACGCGCGAGGCCGGCACCGCCGCGTCAGAACTTCAGGTGCTTCACGGTCAGCCGGCGCTCGATGAGCTGCTTCAACGAATCGATGCCGATGCGGATGTGGTCGTCGACGTAGTTGCGGTCCACGACGACGTCGCTCTCGGCGGTTTTCACGCCCTCGGGCGTCATCGGCTGGTCGGAAACGAGGAGCAGCGCGCCGGTCGGGATCTGGTTGTAGAAACCCGTCGAGAAGATCGTGGCGGTTTCCATGTCGACCGCCATCACATGCACCGCTTTCAGGTAGCGCTTGAACTTCTCGTCATGTTCCCAGACGCGTCGGTTCGTGGTGTAGACGACGCCGGTCCAGTAGTCGTGGCCGTGCTCGCGGATCGTGGTCGAGATCGCCTTTTGCAGCGCGAACGCGGGCAGGGCGGGCACTTCGGGCGGAAAGTAGTCGTTGCTCGTGCCCTCGCCGCGGATCGCCGCGATCGGCAGGATGAAACCGCCGACCTCGGCGCGGTGTTTCACGCCGCCGCATTTGCCGAGAAACAGCACGGCTTTCGGAGAAATGGCACTGAGCAGGTCCATGACCGTCGCGGCGGTCGCGCTGCCCATGCCGAAATTGATGATCGTAATCTCGCCGGCGGTCGCGCTCGACATCGGTTTGTCGAGACCGCGAATCGGCACGCGGTGCCAATCGGCGAACAGCGCGACGTAGCGGTGAAAATTCGTGAGGAGGATGTAGTCGCCGAACTCCTTCAGCGGCACGCCGGTGTAGCGCGGCAGCCAGTTCTCCACGATTTCTTGGCGCGATTTCATGCGCGCCAGCCTGCGATCGCGGATTCGCGTTTGCAGCCGAAAAAGCGCCCGGCGCCGGCGTCGCGCCGGCGGAAGCGCACCCGCGAACATCGCTTGCGGCGTGAACGCGGACGGCTCGGAGAGCCGTCCCTACCTACGCGCTCGCGAGAGCGTTCTGGGTGTTGAGGTGATCGATGCCGGTGTATTTCACCGACTGCTCGTCGGCATGATAGCTGGAGCGCACGAGCGCTCCGCTCTCGATTACGCCGATGCCGAGCGAAAGTCCGAACTCCTTCCAATGCTGAAACTCCTCGGGCGTCGCCCAACGCGCGACGGGCAGGTGTTGCGGCGTCGGCTGCAGATACTGGCCGATGGTCACGATGTCGGTCTTGTCGGAGGCGATGTCGCGGAGGGTCTGCTCGATCTCCTCACGCGTCTCGCCGAGCCCGAGCATGATGCCGGTTTTGGTCGTGAAACCGCGGCTCTTGGCGTGACGCAGCACCGAGCGCGAGCGCTCGTAGCGCGCCTGCACGCGCACGGGTTTCTGCAGTCGCTCCACCGTTTCGATGTTGTGGTTGAAGATGTCCGGCTTCGCGTCGAGCACGACGTCGACATGCGCGGTGTTGCCCTTGAAGTCGGGCGTGAGCACTTCGATCGCGGTGCGCGGGTTGCGATGGCGCACGGCGCGGATCGTGGCCGCCCAGGCACTCGCGCCGCCGTCGGCCAGTTCGTCGCGGGCCACGCTGGTGATGACGCAATGGCGAAGATTCATCTTGGCGACCGCGTCGGCGACGCGCGCGGGCTCACCCCAATCGACCGCCGTCGGACGGCCGGTGGCGATCGCGCAGAAGTTGCACGACCGGGTGCAGATGTTGCCCAGGATCATCACGGTCGCCGTGCCGCGGGACCAGCACTCGCCCAGATTCGGACACTGCGCGCTCTGGCAGACGGTGTGCAGCTTGTTCTCGTCGACCAGACGGCGCGTGGCGGCGTAGCCGGGACCGCTCGGCAGTTTCGCTCTCAACCAGGAAGGCTTGCGCGTGGTGTCCATGAGGGGATCCATGGCCGCAAAAAGGCACAAAAAGCGCAAAAGAAAACTGCGCCGCTCACTTCGCTCGACGCAGATGACCTGCGATGCCTGGAACGCCTCAGTGCGCGAGCAGCCACGCCACGCCGACGGCGGCCGTCGCGCCGAGGACAATCGCCACGCGAGGCCGCAGGCCGGGTGAGCCGAGCGCGACTGCGAGGCCGGCCTTGAGCAGGGTATTCGCGATGCCGGCGACGATCACCGCCCGGGTGGCGAGGTCGAGCGCGGTCGGCTCGGGGCTGTTGCGAGCCATGGAAAGCGCGATGGCGTCCATGTCGGTCAGACCGGACACGAAGCTGAGCGGCAGGATGCTCTGTGCCAGGCCGAGTTGTGGCGCGGCTTTCACCAAAAACGCGATCACCGCGTAGAGAATCGCGAACTTGATGGCCGTTTTCAGATCGAGCGGATTGCGCAATCGCACCGCGGGGCCGGCCTCGCCGGTGCGGCGCTGCCGCCACCACAGCCACACGCCGAAGATCACGCCGGGCACGGCCATGCACGCGAACGGTGCGACCAGGCTTGAGGCGAGTTCCGTATTGATCACTGCGATCGCGACGAGCACGCGCGGCAGCATCACCGTGCAGGCGATCGCGACCGCGAGCGCATACTCGCCGGCGAGCTCCGGTTCTTCGCGGCTGCGGCGGGTGAACGCGAGCGTGCTGGCCGTGCTGGAGGCGAGGCCGCCGAGCAGGCTCGTGGCCAGAAGGCCGGCGCCCGCGCCGAGCAGGCGCATCGCGAGATAGCCCGCGAAGCCGAGCCCCGAAATCAGCACCACCATCAGCCACGTGGAAAACGGATTGAACGCTTCGAACGGCCCGAGGTCCCGGTTGGGCACGAGCGGAAGAATCACCCCGGTGATCGCCACAAACTGCAGCGTGCCGCGCACATCGTCGCGGGTGAACGTGCGCGTCCACTCGTGCAACGGTTGTTTGCTGCCGAGCAGCACCATCGTCGTCGCCGCGACGAGCACGGCCGCCGGCAATTCCTCCCAATACACCAGGCATCCGGTCAAAACGGTGAGCAGCGTCGACGCGAAGGTGGTGCCGCCGGGGGCATTGAACTTCGCGACAATCTGCTGCGCCCCGACGATGCCGAACAGGACCGCGATCAGCGCGGGCGAGGTGAGTTCGGTGACGAACGCTCCCACGCAGCCGAGCATCGCCCAGAAGGTGTAGGTGCGCACGCCGCCGAAATCGACGGGGCCGGACGCGGTTTTCTGGTCGCTCCATTGGCGGATCAGACCGACGAGCGCGCCCAGGCAGGCGCTGGCGACAATGGCAGTGAGCAGGGGCGGCATGGACGCGAAAGCCTGGAGGCGCGCCGGTCCGCGCGCAAGCGGGACCCGGCCGCGCGCCGCGAATCCTCGCGAACGCGCGTCAGCCGCGCGATAGCGCGGCGCGAATCGCGTCGCCGAGCCGGGCGGCGTCGAAGGGCTTTTGCACGAAACCGGCGAGCCCGCGTCCGGCGAATCGCTCGGCGGATTCCGTGCGATTGTAGCCGCTCATGAGAACGACCGGCACGCGGGGATCGAGCCGGTGGATTTCGCGAAACGCCTCCTCGCCGTCCATCACCGGCATCGAGAGGTCGAGCAGCACCAGCTGAAAACCGCCGGCCTCGCGCCGGAAAACCTCCACCGCCTCGCGGCCATCCGCCGCCGGCGCCACGGTGTAGCCGAGCCGCTCGAGAATCTTGCTCGCCGTCTGGCGCACGGACGGTTCGTCGTCGACGACGAGAATGCGACCCGCACCCGCCGCCCGCGGTGGATTCTCCGCGAGAGTAGGGGCGGAGGGCGACAGACCGGTGGCCGCGGGCAGCAGGAGTCGAAACGTCGTGCCTTCGCCCGGGGCGGAATCGACGCGGACCGCACCGCCGTGGCTGCGCGCAATGCCGAGCACGGCCGAAAGCCCCAAGCCATGGCCGCTGAACTTCGTCGTGAAGAACGGCTCGAAAATATGGTTCAACACGTCGGGCGCGATGCCGGAGCCGTTGTCGCTCACCTGCAGGAAGACGAACGGGCCGGGCTCCAGCGCGGGCGCGAGGTAGGTGCTGGCGAGATACGCGCGATCGGCGTGCAGCAATCCGGTGCGCACCACGATGCGTCCCGGATGGTCGCCGCAGGCGTCGGAGGCGTTCATCACGAGATTCATCGTGATCTGGCTCAACTGCGTCGGATCGCCGGTCACCAGCGGAAGGTGGGGCGCAAGATCGAACTCGAGCTGGCACTTCTTCGAGATGGAAACCTTCAACAGATGCGTAGTGTCCTCAACAATACGCGAAAGATCGACCGGTTCGACGGAGAGCCGGCTGCGACCGGAATAAGCGAGCATCTGGCGGCAAAGGTCGGCCGCGCGCAACGCCGCGAGTTCGATCTGGTGAATGGCGGTCTCGGTCGGGCTGTTGGCGGGCAGATCCAGCCGTGCGAGCGTCGCGTTGCCGAGCATCACCGTGAGAAGGTTGTTGAAATCATGCGCGATGCCGCCGGCGAGCACGCCGAGACTCTCGAGTTTCTGCGCCTGAAGGAGATTGCGTTCCGATTCGAGGCGGGCCCGCTCGGCCTCCTTGTAGGCGCTGATGTCGCGGGCGACGGCAGAGAGCATCGCCGGCCGGCCGGCACGATCGTAATGCGCGACGATCAATTCCGACACCGGCACCTCGCGGCCGTCGCGATCGAGAAACGCCGTTTCGCCCTGCCAGCGTCCGTTCGCGATGGCGGCGGGGATCCCTTCGTTCAGCACCTTGTTGGCGGCCCACGGCGGATGCGCATCCACGAGCGTGCGCGCGTCGGCCGGCCGGTCGGCTTTCTGGCCGAGCAGACTCAATAGCGCCGCGTTCCGGAAAAGCACCTTGCCGCTCAGATCCGCGGTCGCGACGAAGTCCGGGGAGGCTTCAAGAATCGCGAGCAATCGGGAGCGCTCGTTTTCGGCGGCAGCGCGACGGGTCACGGTCGCACCGAGACCCAGTCCGATCGTCGCGATCGCGATTTCGAACAGCAGCAGGTCCGTTACCACCGAGGCCGACGCGGTGGTCCATTGCAGCGCCGCGAGCGTGCCCATCGTGAGGGCGAGGATCGCGATCGTTGCGCCGGAGAGACCGTGTCGCAGACAGATCCACACCAGCGGGACGATGCAGATGTAATAGGCCTCGTGCGGATGAATAAATGTGAGCCCGTGCACGATGCCGAGCGTCGCAAACAGCGAGAGCCCCTGCGCCACCACTTCCCAGCGTTCCCGTGCGGTCCAGTGACGCCGCTTGCGCTGCCCTGGTTCGAACAACCGCGGCGCCACGTGCACGAGGCAGATCGGCACGACCGTCAGCACGCCGGTGAGATCGCCGATCCACCAGTTGAACGCGACCGCCGGAAACTGGCTCGGGGGATAGTGTCCACCGACGATCACCAGCAGCGTGCCCAGCAGCGCCGAAACCGTCGGCGCGGCGAGGTAGGTGCCAATGACCGCGGCGGTCGGGAGCGGGCCTTTGGGTTTCGGCACCGGTCCGAACCAGTGGCGCACCACGCTACCGGCGGACACGTAACTGACGGTGATGAGCAGCGGCAACGCCACCTGCGTCCAGCTGTCGGGACTGCCGCTCATGACGTAGCCCGAATACAGATTGGCGATCAGGACAAAAGGCAGCGACCGCAGCCCGGTGAACGTCGCGAGAGCGAGCGCCAGGCCGACCGGCGGATACCAGATGGACACGCCGTGCATCACTTCGAACAGACGCGCGCTCGTATCGAAACCCAAATGGAGGACGAGATACGCTATATAGACGGCGGCAGCGCGACGACCGGAGAGGGACTGCATGGGCCTGGAAGGCCGCATTGCACGGCGTGGCGCCGCACAGCGCAAGGGGCAAGCGCCACCCGGGCCCAAATGCCAACGGGAGACGTTGATCGACCGCGGTTAGGACGCGGCCACGCGGCTCCCGCCGTTCGCACCGGATCGCGAACCGTTGCGTTTCCGCCCGTCGTCCCCCTCGAGCTTGGTCTTCGCCTGCTCGGCGAGTTTCACGTAGTTGGCATGCAACTGCTCGAGCTGTTCGTCGGTGAGATTGTCGAGATCGAGGAGCGTGTTTTTCGCACCTTTCATCGCGCGGATGAGCTCGTCGAGCTTCACGTGGATCGCCTGCGAATCGCGGTTCTGCGTGTTCTGAATCAGGAACACCATCAGGAAGGTGACGATCGTCGTGCCGGTGTTGATCACCAGCTGCCACGTGTCGCTGAAATGAAAAGCCGGACCGCTCGCCGCCCAGACGAGGATCGTGCCGGCGGCGAGGGCGAAGGTGATGGGACGTCCGGTGGCTTGCGCGATCGCTTTGGCGAAGCAGGTGAACCAAGGGGCTGATTTCGGCCGGTTTTCTTCGGCGGACGACATGGAAGACTTGGACCGCGCCGGATCAGGTCGGTGCGCCCGAGCGGATGTTCGGGAAATCTCCGGGACGAACTCCGGCAACCGTGTCAGGCCAGCGCGGCGATCTTTTCGCGCAGGTGCGTGAGGCGCTGCTTCGATTCCGAATTGCGCACCGCCATCGCATAGGCGGCGGGTTCGCCCACGAGGAAAACCTTTTTCCGGCCACGCGTGATCGCCGTGTAGATGAGATTGCGCTGCAGCATCATGAAATGCGCCTTCAGCAGGGGCACGATGACGATCGGGTATTCGCTGCCCTGCGATTTGTGGATGCTGATCGCGTAAGCGAGCGCGAGGTCGCCGAACTCGCCCCGCTCGAAGGTATGCCGGTTGCCGTCGAACTCCGCGTCGAGCGTCGAGGCCTCGGCATCGATCGTTCGCACGGCGCCGATGTCGCCGTTGAAGAGGTTTTTGTCGTAGTTGTTGCGCAGCTGGATGACTTTGTCGCCGGGACGATACTCGCCACCTGGCCCGCGGAGGCCGCGGGCGTGAGGGTTGAGCGCACCCTGGAGCTGCGCGTTCAGATTCGCGACGCCGGCCACGCCCTTGTGCATCGGCGCGAGCACCTGCACGTCGGCGACCGGGTCCGGCCATTTCAGTTTCTGCGGGACGAACTCCGTGCAAAGCCGGATGACTTTGCGCACGCAATCTTCGGCGTCGGTCGCGGTGATGAACGTGAGGTCGCTCCAGGCCTGCACCTGGTCGATGTCGGTCACCGCGGGCGGCAGCGAGGGATCGCCGGCGTTGATCGCGTGCGCGGTGGTGACGATTCCGCTCTGGCCTTGCTGGCGGTAGATGACCGCGAGTCGCGTCACTGGCAGGGCCGTCGAACCGTGCGGCGAACCGGCGCCGGACGATATCAGGTCTTTCAATACATTCCCGGCGCCGACGCTTGGCAGCTGGTCGGTGTCGCCGACGAGCAACACGTGCGCGCGGGCGGGCACGGCCTGCAAAAGCGCGGAGGCGAGCCGCGTGTCGAGCATCGACGCCTCGTCCACGATGAGGAAATCGGTGCCGAGCGGCGCGTGCTCGTTGGCGACGAAGCCGCCGCCGGCGGGATCGTATTTCAGAAGGCGGTGAATGGTGGAAGCGAAGCCGCCGGTCGTCTCGGCGAGACGCTGCGCGGCGCGGCCGGTGGGCGCGGCGAGATGCACGCGGACCTTTTTCGCACGGAGAATTTCGACCAGCGCGCGCAGGATGGTCGTCTTGCCCGTGCCCGGACCGCCCGTGAGAATCGAGAGCTTGTGCGTGAGCGCGTGTTTTACGGCGGTGCGCTGCAGTTCGTGAAACGCGAAACCGGCCTTCTTCTCCGCCCACTCGACCGCGGCGTCGACCTTGATCGGGGGCAGCCCGCTCGCGACGCGCGCGAGGCGGGTCACGACTTCGGCGATCTTGCGTTCGAAACGGTCGTTGTGCGGAAGTTGAATGAGCCGGTCGGCGGATTGAGCGTGGCGCACCAGCTGTTTCGCCTCGACGAGAGCGTCGATCCGCGCGGCGACGAAGCGCGTTTCGGTCTCAAGCTGGTTCGCGGCGTGATCGATGAGGTCGTTTTCGGGAAACGCGGTGTGGCCCTCCTCCTGCAGCGTTTCGAGGGCGAAGATGATGCCGGCGTCGAGCCGCGGCGGCGCGTCGTTGGCGAAGCCGAGATTGATCGCGATCCGGTCGGCGGTCTTAAAACCGATGCCGTCGATCTCGCGGGCGGCGCGATAGGGCTCGGTCGTGAGGATGTTTTTTGCGGCCGGTCCGAAATGCTTCGCGATCTTCACACACTGCGCGGGCGTGACGCCGTAGGTCTGGAGAAAAATGTAGAGCTCGCGCTCGGTGCGTTTCGAGTCCCAGGCGGCCTTGATCGCCGTCGCGCGCTTGCGGCCGATGCCCTCGACGTCGCGCAGCCGCGCGGATTCCTCGCTGAGGATGCGAAAGGTGTCGGTGCCGAAGGCGTCGACAATCTTGTTGGCGTAAACCTTGCCGATGCCGGGCACGAGGCCGCTGCCGAGGTATTTGCGAATCCCATACACGCTCGACGGCAGCTCGCTCTTGAAGCCGGCGATTTTGAACTGCGCGCCGTGCTGCGCGTGACGGGTCCATTCGCCGCTCAGGTGCAGCGTCTCGCCGCATTCGACGCCGGGGAGCAGGCCGACGATCGTCACCGGCTCCGCACGCTCCTTCGCGCCGGGCGCCGCGTCCGGGCGAAACTCCGCGATCGTGTAATGATTTTCCTCGTTGAGGAAAATGATCCGCTCCACGACGCCAGTGAGCGCGTTCGGGGTCGGGTTGGCGGCGGAAGGGGGCAAGGGAGGAAACGTCCGGGGGAAGGTCCTACACCCCAAGTTCGCGGGCGAGGGCGAACAGATCGTCGAACACCCGCTCGGCGCCCGCGGCCTGGAGCTGCGCGGCATCGTGGGTGCCGGTGATCACGCACCAGCACGGGAAACCGCCGGTGCGGCCCGTCTCGACATCGAAAGGCGAGTCGCCGACGAGCAGGGTGTCCGCGGCGGAGGCCTGCAGCGTGGCGAGGGCGTGCTGCGTGAATTCGCGCTGCGGCTTGAGCCACGGCGTGTCGGTCGCGCCGAAAATGCCGTCCAGGAGCGCGCTGATCCCGAGGTGGTCGCAGATTTTTCGCGACGAAGGACCGTGTTTGTTGGTGAGGACGGCGAGCGTGGCGCCGCGCGCGTGGAGTTTTTCGAGCAGCTCGCGGGCGCCGGGCAGCAGGCTGACGTCGTCGAGCATGGTGGCGTCCCAATACGGCCGGTAGATCGCAAGGGCCTCGGCCGTGCGTTCGCGGCCGACGAGCCGCGTCACGGCCAGCTCGACGCCGCCGCCGACGGCGGCGCGCACCTGCTCCAGCGTGGGCGGAGGCAGTCCGAGCTGCTGCATCGTGTGCGAGTGGGCGCGGTGGATCGCGTTGAAGTGGTCGACGAGCGTGCCGTCGAGGTCGAAAAGGAAGGTCTTGAAGGCAGGCATGAAGCGCGGGCCGGCGGCGGCCGCACCGAGAAATTTGATTTGGCGGCGGGGTATGTCACGAGTGAAGTGAACGCCATGCCTGTCTCTCCGGAAGTGCGCACAGCCCAGGTCTCCGTCGCGACGGACGGGGGCGCGCTGCAGCTCACGGTGGCGGGGATGTGGCGAATCACGGCGCCGCGCCCTTCGTGGAGTGCGATGGTGGGCAAGCGGCGGCCGGCGAGCGTGCGGGTGAGCGCGGGCGAGTTGGAGCGCTGGGACAGCTCGCTGGTGCTGTTCCTGTTCGAAGTCCAGCAATGGTGCCGGGCGACCGGCGTGGCCTTTGCGGTCGGTGAGATGCCGGCGCGCGTGCTGGCCATGCTCGACCAGCTCGGCGTCTCGCATCAGACCAGCGTGCCGCGAGATCGCGCGCAGAACTTCGTCGAGATCGTCGGCACGGCGACCATGAGCCTTTCGCGCAAGGTCCGCGATTTTCTCCAGTTCGTCGGCGAGTGCGTGATCGGCGCGACGCGGGTTTTCAAGACGCCGGAAAAATTCCGCTGGCGCGACTGCCTGAACGAAATGCTGCAATGCGGCGCCATGGCGCTGCCGATCGTGAGCCTCGTCAGTTTCCTGGTCGGCGTGACGCTCGCCTACACCGGGGCGCTGGTCCTGCGCCAATACGGCGGCGATATCTACGTGGCCGATCTCATCGGCATGGCGACGTGTCGCGAGATGGGCGCGGTCATGACCGCGGTGGTGCTCGCCGGCCGGACGGGCGCGGCGTTTGCGGCGACGCTCGGCAACATGAAGGCGAACGAGGAGATCGACGCGTTGGAAACGCTCGGCATTCCCGCGATCGATTTTCTGGTGCTGCCGCGGCTGCTGGCGCTCGGGGTGATGATGCCGCTGCTGACGCTCTATGCGAACGCGCTGGGAATTCTGGGCGGCATGGTGGTGTCGATGGGGGTGCTGAACATCCCGCCCGCGGCGTATTGGGTCGAAATGGGCACGATCGTCGGCCTGGGCGATGTGGCGGTCGGCGTGATCAAGGCGATCGCCTTCGGCCTGATCGTGGGCTTTTCCGGCTGCCTGCGCGGGCTGCAGGCGGAGCGCAGCGCGGCGGGCGTCGGCCGGGCCGCGACCTCGGCGGTGGTGACGTCGATCCTGCTGATTGTGGTAGCCGACGCGGTGTTTGCAGTTTTGTTCAACGTCATTGGGTTGTAAAAACGATGAACGACGCGCCAGCTCCGGATTCCCCCGCGATCGAGGTGGCCCACCTCACCTGTGGCTACGAAGGGAAGGTGGTCCTGCGTAACGTCTCCTTCACGGTGTCCCGGGGCGAAATCTTTTTCATCATCGGCGGATCGGGCTGCGGCAAGAGCACGCTCTTGCGGAACATGATCGGCATTCACACGCCGATGGAAGGGCGGGTGAATTTTTTCGGCGAATCGTTCAGCGACGCGCGGACCCGGCAGCGCCGGGAGCTGCTGAAGACGTTCGGCGTCCTGTATCAGGGCGGCGCGCTCTGGACCTCGCTCACGCTCCGGCAGAACGTGGAGCTGCCGCTGGAGGAATACACCACGCTCGACCGGCGTGAGCGCGAGGAGATCGCGACGTTCAAGCTCGGGCAGGTCGGTTTGAAAGGCGCCGAAGATCTTTATCCGGCGGAGATCAGCGGCGGCATGAAGAAACGCGCGGGACTCGCGCGCGCCCTCGCGCTGGATCCCGCGATCCTGTTTCTCGACGAACCGTCCGCCGGACTCGATCCCATCACCTCGCGGAAACTCGACGAACTCATCGTCCAGCTCCGCGAATCGCTCGGCACGACGATGGTGGTCGTGTCACACGAACTCGCGTCGATCTTCAGCATCGCGGACCGCGTGATCATGCTCGATCGGGATCAGCAGGGGATCGTCGCGGAGGGCGATCCGCGGGAAATGGCGGTGCGCAGTCCCGACCTGCGCGTGCGCGAGTTCCTCCAACGCGCTGACCTGGCGCCGACGACGACATGAGGCGCGCCCGATTTTCTTTTCTGTTCAGCCTGACGCCGTTGGCGTTCACTGCCGGCATCGCGCCCGGATCGTCTCCGATCGCGTTGCGCTTCCGCCCATGAAACCAAAATCCGGACCTCTCATTGTCGGCGCTTTCGTGATCGGAGCGTTCGTGCTCGGGTTGATCGCGCTGCTCGCGTTCGGCGGCGTGAGCTTCTTTTCGAAGCCGCAGCGGTTCGTCGTGTATTTCGACGAATCGGTCCACGGCCTCGATCTGGGCTCGCCGGTGAAGCTGCGCGGCGTGCGGCTCGGACGCGTCGTGGAACTGAATGTGCGTTACGAGGCGAACCGGAATCGCTCGATCGTCGGCGTGGTCTGCGAAATGAACCGCGACACGATCACCGACGCCGAAGGGCGGCAGCTGGATGTCTCGAGCCGCGCGGAACTGCAGAAGCTCGTCGATCGCGGCATGCGCGCGCAGCTCGGCGTGCTCGGTCTCGCCACCGGTTTGTTGTTCGTCGAACTCGATTTCCTCGACCCCGCGGAGCACCCGATGCCGAAGCTGGATTTTCAGCCGCGCTACGTCGTCGTCCCGGCGATGCCCTCCGCGATTTCGGAGTTTCAGGCGAACCTTACCGAAATTCTCAACGATGTGAAACGGATCGATTTCGCGGGGATCTCGAACGAATTCAAGGGCCTCCTGGTCGACTCGCGCCAGCAGCTCGCGGGCCTCGACCTGAAAGGCACCGTCGCCCAGTGGCAACGCACCGGCGCGGAATTCGAAGCCCTGGCGAAGACGCCCGAAATCAAGCAGACCTTCGAGAATCTCAACGCCGCGATCGCCGATCTCCGCGGGGTGCTGCAGACGATCGACGGCCAGGTCGCGCCGGCCGGAAAAGAGCTGGCGGCGACGCTCGTGCAGGCGCAGACCGCGCTCGAGACCTTCAACACCACCGCCAGCGCGGCGCATCGCTTCATCGCTTCGCAAAGCGGACTCGGCGACGAAGCCGCTCGCACGATGGAGCAACTGCGCGCGACGGCCGAGGCCGTGCAGCGGCTCGCCGATTTCCTCGAGCGGAATCCCCAGGCCTTGATCACCGGCAAGAAACGCTGACGCCCCAGCCGATTTCGCACGCACGCTCCAACGATGAACGTTTCCGCCAAATCCTCCTCCCTTCGCTCCTCGGCGCTCGCACGTTTTGGCGCGGGCCTTGCGTTGTTGTTGCTCGCCGCCTGCTCCCTGCCGGAGGCGATGCCAGACCCGACGCGCTTCTACGTGCTCACCTCGAACGCGGTCGCCGCCAGCCCGGGCGCCGCTTCGCAGCCTGTGCGCGTTTACCTGCGCTCCGTGCTCGTCCCGGATTATCTTCGCGGCAAGCTGATGCAGGTGCGGCTGGCCGAAAACGAAGTGCGTTACGTCGATCAGGCGCGCTGGGCGGAAACGCTCGAACCGGGACTTGGGCGCGTCGTGCGCGAGAACCTCGTGAAGTCCGGCGCCGTGGACGTGGTGCCGCGCACGGGCGACGCGCATGCGTTCGAGATCGTGCTGCAGGTGCGGCGTTGCGAAGGCGTGCTGCCCGCGGGCGTGGCGCGACTGGCCGTCCGCATCGAAATTTATTCGACCGATCTCGATCCGCAGTTGCTGGCGACGGACGAGTTTTCCACGGACGTCGCCGGTTGGGACGGACAGGATTACGGGCAGCTCGCCGCCAAGCTGAGCGAAGCCGCGACCCAGCTCGCCGAGCATGTTGTCGGGTTGTTGCCAAAGACATGAACGACGTCGCGCGCGCATGCGGTTTTGCCCGACCGCACGACCCGGGAGTCGCCCCGCGCACTCCGGCGAGCGGGCCGTGTCGGTTGCCGTGGCATGATTTCCGCTAAACTTTCCAGCCATGGACTCGCCTGAAACGGGGACGTTCGCCGTGCTCAATTTCTCCCTCGCGCGCGAGGATGACGGCAGGCCGACGCAGCGCACCGCGACCTGCGGAACGTATCTCCGGGTTGAACAGGCTTTCGAAGTCGCCCGCGAAGAAGCCGAGCGCGAGTTGATGCGCCGCCGCGCCGCGGCTCCGCAGCCGGCCACGATCATCGAGCTGCTCGACACGGAGTGGGGCTATGACGTGCGGCAAAACTTCCTCGTCGTCTCACGCTACTGGGTGCACGACCGCGCACCGACCGAGCTGAAATAAAAAGCCCGCCGCGGAAACGGCGGGCGGAAAACGCGACGCGGCGTTTGGCGTCTATGTCTACTTGAGCGCCGCCGCGATGCGGGTGAGCGCGGTGGTGACGTTCTCGCGCGAGTTGAAGGCGCTGATGCGCACGTGGCCTTCGCCGCACTTGCCGAAGCCCGCGCCGGGCGTGCAGACGACCTGGGCCTGGTCCAACAGCAGATCGAAGAACTCCCACGAATCGCGGCCGACGTTGACCCAGATGTAGGGCGCGTTGTCGCCGCCGATGCACGAGAAGCCGAGTTTCCCGATCGCGTCGCGGATCAGCGCGGCGTTGCCGAGGTAGAAATCCGTCAGCGCCTTCGTCTGCGTCTTGCCGGCGTCGGTGTAGATCGCCGCGGCGGCCTTCTGGATCGGGTAGGAGACGCCGTTGAATTTCGTCGTGTGGCGGCGGTTCCAGAGCGCGTGCACCAAGTGTTCGTTGCCCGCGGCGTCCCAGGCCTTGAGTGACTTCGGGACGATCGTGAACGCGCAGCGCGTGCCGGTGAAACCCGCAACCTTCGAATAGCTGCGAAACTCGATCGCGACGTCGCGCGCGCCCTCGATCTCGTAGATGCTGTGCGGGATCTGCGGATCGCGGATGTAGGCCTCGTAAGCGGCGTCGAACAGGATGATCGCCTTGTGCTTCTTCGCGTAGTCGACCCAGGCGGCGAGCTGCGCCTTGGTGGCCACGGCGCCCGTCGGATTGTTGGGAAAACAAAGATAAATCAGATCCGTCGGGACGGACGGGATCGCGGGCACGTAGCCGTTGGCCGGAGTGGAATCGAGATAGACGATGCCCTCGTAACGACCGTCGACATTGCGGCCGGTGCGGCCGGCCATGACGTTCGTGTCCACATAAACCGGATACACCGGATCCGGGATGGCGAGGCGGAGATCGTGCGAGAAGATTTCCTGGATGTTGCCGCAGTCGCACTTCGAGCCGTCGGAGACGAACACCTCGTCGGCCTCGATCGGGCAGCCGCGCGGCGCGAATTCGTTTGCGACCACCGCCTCGCGGAGAAACGCATAACCCTGCTCCGGGCCGTAGCCCTTGAACGTCGCGCGCTGCGCCATCTCGTCGGTCGCGGCATGCAGCGCCTCGATGCAAACGGGCGGCAGCGGCTCCGTGACGTCGCCGATGCCGAGACGGATGACGGGCTTTGACGGATTGGCCGCGACGAACGCGTTCACGCGCTTCGCAATGTCGCTAAAAAGGTACGAAGCCTTGAGTTTCGTGTAGTTCTCGTTGATTCGGATCATGGCGGAGGCGCAAAACCTTGAACAAACCTCCGGCGCCTCGTTAGTTCAAGCCCGCGTTGCTCCCCACCCCGGTGCCCTCATGCAAATCATCGCCACTGTAGCGGAAATGCGGTCGCTGGCCGCGCAGTTCAAAAAAGAAGGCAAGACCCTTGCGCTGGTGGCCACCCAAGGTGCGCTGCACACCGGCCAGGAGGCGCTGATCCGCGCGGCCAAGGAAAACCCGAAGGTGGACGTGGTGGTCGTTTCGATCTTCGTCAACCCGCTGCAGTTCGGTCCCAACGAAATCACCGCCAATTATCCTCGCAGCTTCGAGGCCGATCTCGGGCTGTGCGAGCGCTGTGGCGCCGACATCGTGTTCGCGCCGAAGGCCGAGGAAATTTATCCGAAAGGTTCGTCTACGCTGGTCATCGAGGAGGTGACGAGCCGGTTGATGTGCGCTCCGTCGCGACCCACGCATTTTCGCGGGGTGACGACGCTGATGGCGAAGTTGTTCAACATCGTGCGGCCGGAGTTCGCGTTTTTCGGCCAGAAAGCGCTGCAGCGCGCGGTCGTGGTGCGCCGGATGATCGAGGACCTGCATTTCGGCGTGGAGATCGTCGTGGTGCCGACGGTGCGCGAACCGGATGGCCTGGCGGCGGGCGTGCGGAATCGCGATTTCACCAGCAGCCAGCGGCAGGAGGCGCTGGGGATTTACGCGGCGCTCACCCGGGCGCGCGAGATGGCGGAGTCGGGCGTGCGCAGCCCCGACCGGTTGATCGCCGAGGCCACGCATGTGATGAGTCAGCGGCGCCGGCTGCGGATCATTTACGTGTGTATCGTCGATCCGGAGACGATGGAATCGATGCGCGAGGTCGTGCCGGGCCGTAGCGTGATGGCCGTCGCGGCGTGGATCGACGAGATCCGGTTGATCGACAACATCGTCCTTTAGCCGCGCCCGGCCGGCGGCGAAAACGAAACTGGCGCCGGCGGTTGCGGCGGGTTTGTCTGCGCGGATGAGCCTGGCTTTTCCGAAAATCGCAATCGTGGGCGCCGGAGCGATCGGCACGTATTACGGCGTGCGACTCGGGCGTGCCGGAGCGGAGGTGCGCTTTCTGCTTCGCGGCGATCTCGCGGCCGTGCAGGCGCGGGGCGCGATGGCGATCCACGAACGTGACGCCACGCTGGAGTTGAAGCCGGTCCAGGTGTTCGCGCGCACCACCGAGATCGGTCCGGTGGATTTGGTGCTCGTGACGCTGAAGGCCACCGCGAACCGCGAACTCGCGCACCTGCTGCCGCCGTTGCTCGGGCCGCAGACGGCGGTGCTCACGTTGCAAAACGGACTCGGCGCGGACGAGGAGATCGCGGCGCTCGTCGGCTCCGAACGCGTGCTCGGCGGTCTGGCGTTCATCGCGTCGACACGCACCGCGCCGGGCGAGGTGACGTGTTACCATCCCGGTTCGGTGACGATCGGCGAATTCGGCCGGCCCGCGACGGAACGCACGCGCGCGCTCGCGCAACAATTCACCGACGCCGGCGTGAAGATGCGGGTCGTCGACAATCTTTTATCCGCGCGCTGGCACAAGCTGGTGTGGAACATCCCGTTCAACGGGCTCGCGATCGCGGCGGGCGGCGTGACGACCGACCGCATTTGCGCGGATTCCGGGCTGACGGCGCGGGTGCGGGCGCTGATGCAGGAAGTGCAGCGCGCCGCCGCGGCGTTCGGCATCGCGATCGCAGACGACTTTCTGCGGCAGCAGTTCGACGTCACTCCGCCGATGGGAGCGTATCGGCCGTCGAGCCTGGTCGACTTTCTCGCCGGACGCGAGGTGGAGCTCGACGCGATCTGGGGTGAGCCGCTGCGGCGCGCGCAGGCCGCGGGGGTGGAGATGCCGGAGCTGGCGCAGCTATACGCGGACCTGGTGAAACGCTTGCGAGCCTGACGCGCGCAAACCGCGCAGCAGGTGAAAGCGCGAAGAATCTACAATTAGAGTCACGTCACGCCTGCGGCGGCGTTCGGGGCGGTTTTATTGCCGAAACTCCAGAGGACTTCGCGCGCTCGCGCGAAACCGACCCCACCCCGATTCAACCCGAAAACACCGTGACCGGTGTGCTGCAGGCGAGGCCTCCGATCGCCGTGGCGTGTCGCGCCGGTGTCCATGCCCATGACTCTGACGAAGCTGATCGCATCCTGGTTCTGCGTCGCTGCCGCGGCGACGACGCTTTCGGCACAAACGACTGCGGTGGTGGTGCAGACCGAGACGGGCACGCGCGGCGCCGAGGTGGCGACGGCGACGGAAGGGGCGACGCAGTTTGTGCGGGCCACGACCACGAGCGCGGGAAACAATCCGGGCAGCGCCGCGCGCGTGGTCACGCTGACGGTCACGTTTCCGGCGGCGGGTAACTACGACCTTTACGCGCGGCTGCGGGTGGGGGCGGGCGGTTTCGACGACGACAGTTTTTTTTACGGCAACGGATTCGGTGCAAAGTCCGCGACGACGGACGCCGACTGGATCACGGTCAACGGGCTCGCCGCCGCCGGCTACGCGACGGCCGACGAGGTTGTCGGCGGCGTTGGCACCGCGGGCAACGGCGAATGGAAATGGCTGAAGCTCTCGTCGTTCGCCGGCGGAATTTCGTTCACGGTGCCGGCCGGCGCGCTGACGCAGACTTTTCAGATCGGCGTGCGCGAAGACGGACTCGATCTCGATCAACTCGCGTTCGGCCCGAGCGGCCTGCACTTCACCGTCGCGAATCTCGACCACGGCCAGCCGGGCAGCGCGGCGCCGGGCGACGCGCCTTACACGCCGAGCGGGCCGCCGCTGGCCACCGGGCACACGAAATTCCTCGGGAGCATCTACAGCGCGTCGCAGATCCCGAACTTCACCGCGTATTTCAACCAGGTGACGCCGGAGAACGCCGGCAAATGGGGCAGCATCGAAAACGTGCGCGACACGATGAACTGGACCGAGGTCGACGCCGCCTACGCCCTCGCGAAGGACCACGGATTCCCGTTTCGCTTCCACGTGCTCGTTTGGGGCAGTCAGCAGCCGGCGTGGATCGAGACGCTCTCCACCGCCGACCAGCTTGAGGAGATCACGGAATGGTTCGATGCGGTCGCCGCGCGGTATTCGGATATCGACTACATCGAGGTGGTGAACGAGCCCCTGCATGCGCCGCCGAATCAGCCCGGCAATGGCCGTGGCAACTACATCAACGCCCTTGGCGGCACGGGCGCGAGCGGTTGGGACTGGGTGTTGACGGCGTTCCGCATGGCCCGCGCGCGCTTTCCGGCGACGACCAAACTTGTGCTGAACGATTACGGCATCACGAGCGGCGCCGCGAGCACGCAGAGTTATTTGAAACTCATCAATCTGTTGCAGGCGGAGAACCTGATCGACGTGATCGCGGTGCAGCAGCACGCGTTCGAGACGCGCGTCTCCAACGCCGCGCTCAAAGCCAATCTCGACCTGCTCGCGGCGACCGGCCTGCCGATCATGATCACGGAAATGGACATCGATGACGGCGCGAGCCCGGCGCAGCACGACGACCAGATCCAGCTCGCGGAGTATCAACGTTTGTTCCCGCTGTTCTGGGAGCATCCCTCGATCATCGGCATCACGCTGTGGGGCTATCGTCCGGGGCTGTGGCGCAACGAGAACGGTGCGTATATCGCGCGCGAAAACGGCTCGGAACGCCCCGCGCTGCAGTGGTTGAAAACATATCTGCGGACTGGCCATCCGACCTTCACCGCGCACCCGCAAAACCAGAGTGTCGACGAGGGTGGGAACATCACGCTGACCGCCGCCGCGAACGCGACCGCGACGCCGACGTTTCAGTGGCGGCGCAACGGCCGCGACGTGGCGGGGGCGACGAATTCCGCGCTCGTGTTGAACAAGGTGCAGCCGGCCGATGCGGGCGTCTATACCGCGGTCGCGACGAACAAGACGGCTTACGCCATCAGCCAGCCGGCGATTGTCGGCGTCACGACCTTGGATCGCGTGATCGGCGCCGGCGAAGTAGTCTTGGACGACGTCGAGCATCCGAACGGCAATCACTACGACCAGGTGCTGGTCACCGGCGCCGCCGAGACGATCACCGCGACGCCGGGCCGCGTGATGCGCACCTCGTTCATCGATCTCGATGACGACATCGTGCAGGTCGAGTTCAGCGGCCCGGGCACGCTCTCGCTTGTGTTCGACGACCTCGGGAACGCGGAGCGAGCCGCGCCGGTGAACTACAACCAGTCGAACGTGAAATATGTGAAAGGCCACGCCGGGATCGTGATCGTCGGCGCCAACGAATTCACAAACGTGTCGGTCTTCACCGTCGGTCGCGCGACTGCGGTCGACCCGACGGGCGCGTATGATATTTTGGAAGGCCCCGGTCCGGACAACGAACCGGCGAAAAACGGCAGCCCGTTGTTTGTCGGTCATGAAGCGACGAACTACGACGGCATCGCGGACCTCGCGTTCATCGCGATCGCGAGTGAGAACGGAAAATTCGGCGGCGTGCGCGCGGCCAACGCACACTTCTTCGCGGAGAGGGGACTCACGGGCGTTTACGCGCCGGGCGTGGCGTTGCAGGGTCCGCTGAATGTGGGCGACATCACCGCGTTTCGCGACGCGACGCCGGTGTTGCGGGTCGGTTCGGTCGGCAGCGCGCTCATCGCCGGCGGCAACCTGGCGCAAGCCAATGCGCAGCCTGTGCAAGTGAGCGGACTCACCAAATTGAATTTCACCGCGGGCAGTGACTCCGCGGGCCGCCGGATCGAAGCGCAAAACAACCAGGCGGTGCTCCAGCAGGACGGTGTGGATGTGACATCACAGGTCGTGGTGAACCCGTAAGCGCGTCGGTTGGAGCGTCGCCGGCGATTTCCCGGGCGCGAACTCCGGCGAAACACTCCGCGTCGCGGCGGGGTTTTGCTGAACGCCGTCCGGATGCCGGACAATGCCTTGCACGAGCGGCCGGCGCTGATGCGTTGCCTCATGCGCTTGGAAATCTTGAGGCAGCGGGTCGGTTCGGCGATTCGTTTCGCCATGGCGTTGGCCATGTCGGGCAGCGCTGTGGCTTGGTCGCAGACGGTTTACGACGTGAGCACGTTTGCGGGGGTGATGCCGGGCAGCGTCGACGGACCGGGTGGGGCGGCGCGTTTCAACGGCTTGGGCGGGCTCGATGTGGACGCCGTCGGCAATATCTACGCCGCGGATACGGGCAATCACACCCTCCGCCGGATTTCGCCGAACGGTTACGTGACGACCGTGTTGGGAACGGCGCGACAAATGGCCGGGACCGCGACCGCTCCATCACAATTACTCCTCGCCAATCCGTCGTCGGTTCAGGTCGGGGCCGCCGGCACGCTCTACGTCGCGCAGGCGAATCAGGTGCTGCGGTTCACCGCCGCGCACGAAGTGGCCTCGGTGCTCACTCTCGGTTTGTATCTGCCGGATTTCGCGCTGGCCGCGGACGGGTCGATCTACGCGACCGATTTTTATGCCAACCAAGTGTGGCGGTCGCCCGCCGGCGACGGTTCGTCCATGCGGGTGGCCGGTTCGCCGGCGGGCGAAAGCGGCAGCGTGGACGGCGTGGGCGACGCGGCGCGCTTCAAAACTCCGTGGGACGTCGCGATCGGGAAGAACGGAACGCTCTACGTCGCAGATCTGGGCAATCTCACCGTCCGTTCGATCGACGCCAACGGCCGCGTGACAACCCTGGCCGGTTCGCCGGGGGCAAGCGGCGTGGTGGATGGCGCGGGCGCGGCGGCCCGGTTTCTCGGACCGTCGCTGATCGACACCGATGCGGCCGGGAATGTTTATGTCGCCGATGGCTATGCCGTGCGAAAGATCACGCCGGCCGGAAGCGTCACCACACTCGCCGGCCGCGTGGACGAACCCGGCTTGGCGGACGGCAACCCAGCCGTCGCCCGTTTCTTCGACCTCGCCGGACTCGCCGTCGATGCTGAAGCCAACGTCTTCGTTTCCGACAATGACGCCCTGCGGCGCATCGCTCCCAACGGAACGGTCACGACGATCGCCGGTGCGGCTTCACGGGGGCATGCGAACGGTGCGCCGGCGGAAGTCCGTTTCGAGCATCCCACGGATCTCGTGCGGACGGCCGCGGGCATCACCTATGTGATCGAGGAGTTCGGCACTGCCATCCGCAAGATCGATGCCGCGGGGACGATCACGACGTTCGCCGGTTCGTGGACGGAAACGGGATCCGCGGACGGCGCCGGAACCGCCGCGCGTTTTGGCGCGCTGGGTGGTATCGCGGCGGACCAGGACGGAAACGTTTACGTCAGCGATCGAGAAAACTCCACGATTCGCAAGATCACTGCCGCGGGCGTTGTATCCACGTTGGCGGGACAGCCCGGAATTCCGGGAAACGCGAATGGCACCGGCGCGGCGGCGAGCTTTTCGGGGCCCGCCGGTCTCGACGTAGACCATGCGGGCAACGTTTATGTCGCCGACCAGACGAATCGTCTCATCCGGAAAATCACCCCGGCCGGGACGGTAACGACCATGGCGGGTCCGACGGATCTTCAAGGTCCGCAGGATCTCGCGGTCGATGCGAACGGGGTGGTGTGGGTCGCCGATGGCGCGGCCGTTCGGAAAGTGGCCGCCGGCGGAGCTGTGACGACCGTGGCAGACTTCGGCCCCAACGGCGGACCGGGCGACCTCACGATCGCCGCGAATGGCGACATTTATGTGACCGATTTGGCGTATCACGTGATTCGGCGGATCGATCCGGCGGGGAATGCTGGCATTGTCGCGGGTGCTTATGACCAGCCGGGCGCGGTGGACGGACGCGGTGCGAGCGCGCGTTTTTCCAATCCACGCGGCCTTCACGTGGACGCTTCCGGCGCGCTCCTTATTGCCGACACCGGCAACGCCGCCATCCGTCGTCTCACGGTGGGAACTCCGCCGGTCTTCGACACGCAGCCGCAGAGCCTCGCGCTGTCGGTCGACGGCGCGCAAACCCTCACCGCGCGGGCGGGCGCGAGCGGCGTGAGCTACGCCTGGCGGCATGACGGCGCGACGATCGCGGGGGCGACGGGCGCGTCCTTGAACCTGGCGAACGTCCAACCGCGCGATGCCGGCGTTTACACGGTGGTGGCGGACAACAGCTCCGCCCGCCAGGACAGCGCTCCGGCCGTTGTCGGCGTGCTGACGAGCGCGAAGGTCGCTGGCGACGGGCGTCAACTCACGCCCGACGTCTTGCATCCCAACGGCAATATTTACGACCAGCTGCTGCTGGAAGGTGCAGCGGCTTCGCTCACGGCCGACGCGGGCCAGATCACCCGTATTTCGTATATCGATACAGACGACGACATCGTGCAGGTGGAGTTCAGCGGGCCGGGCACGCTTTCGCTCGTGCTCGACGGCTCGTCCGCCCCGGCGGCGCCGCGATATTACAATCAGAACGTCGACTATGTGAAAGGCCGCGCCGGAATCGTGATCGCCGGGGCCGACGAGCGCACCAACGTGAGCGTCTTCAGCGTGGGCCGCTACACGGCGGTGAATCAATCGCTCTTCAAACCTGAGGTGAATTACGACGGTGTCGCGGACATAGCGTATATCGCGATCCTCAGTCGGAACGGGAAATTCGGCGGAGTCCGCGCAGGTAATGTGCGGTTCTCCGCGGCGCGGGGCGTGACGGGCGTTTATGCGCCGGGCGTGCAGTTCTCCGGGCCGGTTTTCGTCGGCGGGATCACCGCGTTTTCCGTGGCGATGCCGGTGCTGGTCACGGGAGCGGCAACCGACGCGCGCATCACCGGCGGCAACCTGTTTCAGGACAACGGCCGGCCAGTGGCGGTGCACGGGCTGTCGCAACTGCGTTTCGTGGACGGCACCGATTCGCACGGAAACCTTCGTCCCGCGCAGCGGAATCTCGGCGTGCTTCAGGACGGCGAGGTCGATGTCACCTCGCAGATCGTGGTGAATCCTTAAGCCGGGGGAGCGGGGTGAGTCTTGCTGAATTTTCGCAGCGGAGCGTTCGCAAGCCCGCGCTTGCGGACGATCGTTGTGTCATAAAAGGTGGCGGCATGCGTTTTCTACTTTGCGCGGTTGCGACCGCGATGGGGTTCGCCGGTCCGACGGCGTTGGCCAGCATCGATCTGGCGAATCTTGACCGCACGATTTCGCCGGCGGTCGATTTCGATCAGTTCGCCAATGGCGGATGGAAAGCGGCGAATCCGATCCCGGCGGCCTACAGCCGCTGGGGCGCGTTCGACGAACTGGCCGAGCGCAATCGACAGGCGGTGCGCACCATTCTCGAGCGTGCGGCCGCGGCGAAGAATCCGGATGCGATCGAGCGCAAAGTCGGCGACTTTTATGCGAGCGCGATGGACGAGGCGGCGATCGAGGTCGCCGGGTTGAAGCCGCTCGCACCGGAGCTGGCGTGCCTCGACGCGATCGAGAGCGTGGCCGACGTGCAGGCGGCGATCGCGCGGCTGCACCGGCTGCGGATCTGGGCCGGGTTTCAATTCACGTCCGAGCAGGACCCGAAAAACACGGCGATGATGATCGCGGTGAGCCGGCAGGACGGACTGGGCTTGCCGGACCGCGATTATTATCTTCGCGAGGACGGGAAATCGGCGGCGTTGCGCGAGCAGTATGTGGCGCATATCGCAAAAATGTTCGAGCTCGCCGGCGACACGCCGGCGTCGGCGGAAAGCGCCGCGGGGGCGGTGATGAAACTCGAGACGGCGCTTGCCCAGGTTTCAAAGACGAATGTCGCCCTGCGCGATCCCGTCGCCAACTACCACAAGACGACGAGCGCCGAGCTCGCGAAGCTCGCGCCGCAGTTCGACTGGCCGGCGTATTTCAAGGCGATCGCGATCGAGCCGCCGGCGGAACTCGATGTGGCGCAACCGGAGTTCGTGACCGGCTTCGGCGAAGCGCTCGCGAGTTTCGCGGTGGCGGATTGGCGCGCCTACCTGCGGTGGCATTTCCTCCGGGAGATCGCGCCTTACGGCCCTCGGGCCTTCGTCGATGAATCGTTTCGTTTCTATGATCACACGCTCACGGGCGCGGAGGTGTTGCGCGAACGATGGAAGCGGGCGTTCGACGCAGTGGACGATTCGATCGGCGAGGCGCTCGGCCAGCTTTACGTGAAGGAGTATTTTCCACCCGAGTCGAAGGTGCGCATGTTGAAACTGGTGGAGAACCTGCGCGCCGCCCTGCGCGACCGGCTGCAGACGTTGGAGTGGATGGACGAGCCGACGCGAGCCAAGGCGCTCGCGAAACTGAACGCGTTTGCCGTCAAGATCGGTTATCCGGACAAATGGATCGACTACCGCCCGCTTGCGGTCGATCGCGGGCCCTACGTTTTGAACGTGCTCCGCGCGCGCGAATTCAACACCGGCCGCGAACTGGCTAAAATCGGTCAGCCCGTCGACCGCACGTTCTGGCAGATGACGCCGCCGACGGTGAACGCCTACTACGATCCGACCATGAACGAGATCGTGTTTCCCGCCGGCATCCTGCAACCGCCGTTCTTCGACGCCAACGCCGACGACGCACTTAACTACGGCGGCATCGGCGCCGTGATCGGACACGAGATGACGCACGGTTTCGACGACGAGGGCCGGCAATACGCGGCCGACGGCAGCCTGACCGACTGGTGGTCGCCGGAGAGCGCGGCGCGCTTCCAGGAGCGCGCGGAAGGTATTGTGAAACAGTTTGGCGGATACGTGGCGATCGACGACCTGCACCTGAACGGCGCGCTCACGTCCGGCGAAAACATCGCGGACCTGGGTGGATTGAAGATTGCGTATGCGGCCTTGCAGAAGGCGCTCGCGGGCCAGCCGCGGCGCGAGATCGACGGCTTCACGCCGGAGCAGCGGTTCTTCCTGAGCTGGGCGACCGTGTGGCGGCAGAACATCCGCCCGGCGATGCTGCGCCTGCGGGTGAATACGGATCCGCATTCGCCGGCGCATTTCCGGATCGTCGGACCGCTCTCGAATCTCGAGGAGTTCGCGCACGCGTTCGACGTTCCTCCCGGCGCGCCGATGCGCCGCCCCGCCGCCGAGCGCGTCGTGATCTGGTAGGTGGCGCCTGGCGCAATACGCCGGTCGGGACAAAAGGTTTCCGATTTTTTTAGCGCCCCCCGCAGATATTCCGATTGTCGAAATCCGGACTGAGATCCGAAGCTGAGAGAATGTCTCACGTACGTTTCTTCGTCTCGATGGCCCTTGTGCTGCTTGCCGCTGCCACGGCGCGGGCGCAGGCTACTTTGCCCTCTCTTAAGCAGGCGTTTCCCGCTCGTTCCCTCGTCGCGGGTGGCGCTTATGTCGCCATTGATCTCAGTGACTATTTTACGGTTTCCGGAGTCGCCGGTCCGGTGGCGCAGTTCGACACGATCAAAGGCAAACTCAACGTCGAGCTGCTCTCCGCTGACACTCCGAAGACGGTGGAGAACTTTCTAAAGTACGTGAATCGTGGCGCCTACACGAAGAGCCTCATCCACCGGTCCGTCGCCAGTTTCGTGATTCAGGGTGGCGGCTACCAGTTGAACGGGACCACCATCGACCCGATCCCGACCGATCCGCCGGTGGTGAACGAGTTCAAGTACTCGAACACGCGCGGCACGCTTGCGATGGCCAAGACCGATGCCGGCCCCAACACCGCCACGTCCCAGTGGTACTTCAATCTCACCAATAACAGTTCCTCCCTCGACGGCACCAACGGGGGCTACACCGTGTTCGGCCGCGTGATTGGCACCGGGCTGACGATCGTCGACGCACTTGCCGCAATTCCGATTTACGATGCCAGCGCGCAGTTGGGTGCGGCTTTCAAGGAGATGCCGCTGACGGCGAACTCGCTGACGACTGACCATCTGGTGCTGGTGAACAGCATTAAAGTCATTCCGCTTTATCCCGAGCTGGCGAGTGCGACGTCCGTACTCGATTTCAACGCCAGTACCACGAGCTCCACCGTGGTCGGTGGCGAAATCATCGGGTCGACCCTGATCTTGAAGCCGCTCGCGACCGGCAGCGCGACGCTCACGGTGCGCGCCGCCGACACGAACGGGAATACCACCGAGTCTTCTTTTACGGTGACGGTCGCCGCCGCGCCCGCGTTCACCACGCAGCCGGTTTCGCAGGCCATCGCAGCGACCGAGAACACCAACTTGAGCGCTGCGGCGTCCGGCAATCCGACTTACCGTTGGCAACGAAACGGGGCCGACCTCTCGGCCACGACCGCAACGGTAAACGTCAAAAACATGGAGGCCGGGCTTGCCGGTCTTTACACTGTGGTGGCCACTTCCGGCGGAGTGAGTGCAGTCAGCGCGCCCGCCATCTTGGGCGTGACCACCACGTCCAAGGTCATCGGCAACGCGCGGGAAGTCGGAGCGGACATCCAACACCCGAACGGCAATTTTTACGACCAACTGCTGCTCGAGGGCACGACCGCGGCCCTGACCGCCGATTATGTGAAAGGCGATGTCACCCGCATTTCGTTCATCGATTTGAACGACGACATCGTGCAGATCGAATACAGTGGGCCCGGCACCGTCGCCGTCACGCTGGACGAGGCGACCGGCCCGGCCGCACCCACCAAGTACAACCAGCCCAGCGTCTTCTACAAGAAGGGCCACGCCAGCATCGTCGTCTCGGGCGCGAACGAGTTCTCCAACCTCTCCATTTTCACCGTCGGTCGGGCGACGGCGTTCGATCCGACGGGCATCTACAATATCCTCCAGCCGGTGAGCGCGACGAACAATCCCGCCAACAACGGCAGCCCCCTTTTCCAAGGCCACGCGTCGACCTCCTACGATGGTTTCGCGGGAATCTCGCGTATCTCGATTTCCAGTACGAATGGAAAGTTCGGCGGCATCCGTGCGGCGAATGCCACGTTCTACGATGTGAAGGGTTATACCGGAATCTACGCGCCGGGCGTGACGTTCGTCGGACCGGTGTATGTGCACGACATTTCCGCTTACGGCACGGCAACTCCGGCGATTCTTCTTGGCGGGGCGCAGAACAACACGTGGATCACTGGAGGTGATTTGTATCAGGATAACGGTCAACCGATCCAAGTGAGCGGGATCACGCAGCTGGCGATGAAGGACGGTTCCGATTCGCACGGGAATACCTTCGGAGCGAAGAGGAATCAGGGCATCCTCTATCGCAACGGCCAGAACGCCACCTCCGAGCTGATCGTAAACCCGCAGTGATTCAGCGGGCGGTGTGACTGCTCGCTCAGTGCGAAATCACGCCGCTGACGATCAGCAGCGCGATCAAGATTCCCATCAGACTTTCGCCGGCGATCAAACCGGACGCGACCGGGACCACTGTCTTCTCGGCGAGCGCCGGTCGGCGCCGGCGCAGCCATTCCGCCACCGCGGCGCCCAGAAACATCGCGATGCAGTTGCTGCCGGGAATGACCATCGCGATGCCCAAGCCGGACGGCGAGGGCAGCAGCGGACGCAACCGCCGCGGCGCAAATTTCTCCAGCAACGCGAGCGCTACGCCGAGCGCGAGCCCAACGACAATCGCCGTGCGCGCCGACGGCGGCAGCGCACCGACGCCGTCCGCAAACGCTTTCGACACGCCGGCCCAAACCACACACGACGGCGCCGGCCAGGCTTCCCCGCCGAGCACGCTGGGGTCCGGCAGAATCAGGTTGAACGCCGGCACCACCAGCGCCGCGCCCGTCGCCACGCCGATCAATTGCGCGTAAACCTGATGGCGCGGTTTCGCGCCAAGTAGCCAGCCGGTTTTCAACGTCGTCAGCAGATCGGCCGCGTGCAGTCCGATGCCGCCGGTCACATTGGCCGACATGATGTTGCCCGAGAGATTGCCGGGCGTGATCACGCCGTAGATCAGCTGCGTCACCGGACCGAGCGCTTTCGTGGGCGTGACATCGGTTTCGCCCGTGACGCGCGCGGCGACGAATCCCATCACGACCGCCAGCGGGACGGCGATGAGCCCGGCCCAGAGCGGAATCTGAAACAGCCACGCCATCAATGTGACGACGAAGGGCGTGAGCACGATGAAGCCGGCCGGAAACCACCATTCCGGCGCTTCGACCGCGGCGAGTTCGTTGTCCGCTGCCGCCGATGTGCGCGTGCGCCGCCGAAAGAGTCGCGTGAGGCCCGTGAAGGATCGCGCGATGCTGCGGTAATCGAGCGCGAACGACGTCAGCCCCGATGCCACGAGGATCGCCGCGCCGGGCCAAAGCGTCCAGGCGACGATGGCCTTGTAGCTGGCGGTTTCGATGGTGCCGTCGGCGAGCAATGACGGTGCGAGCACGGCGTAGGTCAGCACGCCGCCGAGCAGCAGCGACCAGCCGGTGCGAAAACTCATCAACGCACCCCCGCCCAGCAGCACGACTTCGGCTTTCAACGAGAGTGTCCACTCCGCGAGTTGCCGGCCGGCGAGCGTGAACGGGAGCCCGATTGTGCCGGGGACGATCTGCCACGCGTCGCGCAGCCAGGTGAGGGCCGCGGCGCCCGCGGCCGACCACGCGAGCCACAAGGCCTTGCTTCGGCCCGCGCCCGCGGCGGCGGCGTGGATCGAGCGGATCGTCTCGGCGGTCGCGGTGCCGGTGGGGAAGGCGAGACCTTCCTGGTTGATCAATTGACGCTTGATCGGAATCGCGGCGAACACGCCGAGCGCGGCGATGAGCGCGAACCACGCGATCATCGACAGGCTGTCGGGTCGGAACGACGTCACCATCAGCAGCGCGCCAAATGCCGCCATGTTGCCGCCGCCTGTCATGTAGCCCGCGCCTGAAGCGACGGTGGTCAGCGCATTGTTTTCGAGCGCACCGAGCGGGCGCTTCGTGAGGCCGAGCCGCTGGATCGCCTGAAAGCTGCCAAAGGCAAGGATGCAGGCGGTGAGCGTCACTCCCATGCTCCAGCCGGTTTTGAAAAACACGTAGAGGTTCGAGAGACACATCGCCGCGCCGATGAGCACGCCGACGACGGCGGCGCGCAGCGTGAGGTTGGGCTCGTGCGGCTGGTAGGTCTTCGCCAGCCATTCCGCTTCGCGCGGCGTGACGTTGCCCTCGGCATCAGAGGTTGCAGGCATGATGAAAAACGGCGCGAGCGGGGGGACACGATTCGGCAGGCGGCGCGCCCGCGACGGTGCCGCTGGCGGGAAGAGCGCACAAGACGTTTCGTCGTTCGGGAAGCGCTGATGCGCGTCCGCTTCGCGCGGGCAAATTTCGCGTATTGAACCGCGCTTATGACAAAGGATACTGCGCGCCAATCTTTCTGCCCATGCGTTCCCCCTCCACTCCTCGCGTCGAGCCGTTCATCGCTCCCGAGACGGTTATGCGCGAGTTCACGGTGCGCGCGGTCGTGACCGGCGCCATCCTGGGTCTGATCTTCGGCGCCTCGTCGCTTTACCTCGTGCTCAAGGTCGGCATCACCGTCAGCGCATCGATTCCGGTGGCGGTGATCTCGCTGGCGCTGTTTCGCGGCCTTTCGAAGGTCGGCGTGCGCGATTCGACCATCCTCGAGAACAACATCACCCAGACCGCCGGTTCCGCCGGCGAATCGCTGGCGTTTGGCATCGGCGTCACGATGCCGGCGATCTTGATCCTCGGCTTCGATCTCGAGCTCACCCGCGTAATGCTCGTGGCACTACTCGGCGGACTGCTCGGAATTCTCATGATGATTCCGCTGCGGCGCGCGTTGATCGTGAAGGATCACGGCGTGCTCAAGTATCCGGAGGGCACCGCGTGCGCGGCGGTATTGAAGGCCGGCGCCAACGCCGCCGATCGCGCGCTCGCTTCGCCGTCGGCGCAGGCGGAAATGCGGGCAGCCGCCGCGGCGGGGCTGGGCGAGTCGCCCGGCGCGAGGGTGATCTTCACCGGCTTCGGACTCGGCTTGCTCTACAAGACGCTCAACGTCGCCTTCAAGGGCTGGAAGGACGTGCCGGAAAAACTTTTCGGCGCGCCGCTCAAATCCGGTTCCGTCAGTGTCGAGGTTTCCCCGGAGTTGCTCGGCGTCGGCTACATCATCGGCCCGCGGATCGCCTCGATCATGTGCGCGGGCGGGGTGCTGAGTTATCTGCTGCTGATTCCGCTGATCAAATTTTTCGGCGAAGGGATGTCGGAGCCGCTGCCGCCGGGCACGATGCCGATCTCCGAAATGGGGCCGGGCGATATTCGCGGCGCTTACATCCTCTACATCGGTGCAGGCGCCGTGGCGGCCGGCGGGATCATCAGCCTGATCCAGGCCCTGCCGACGATCTGGCACGGTCTGCGGGCGGGTTTGAAGGATCTGGGCAACTCGCGCAACGGCGCCGCGAAGGCCGACGGCATCCCGCGCACGGATCGCGATCTGTCGCTCAAATTCGTCGGCATCGGCATCGTCGCCCTGATCGCGCTCGTGATGATCGTGCCGTCGCTGCACATGAATCTTCTGGGTGCGCTGCTGATCGTCCTCTTCGGTTTTCTGTTTGTCACCGTGTCGTCGCGCCTCACGGGCGAAATCGGCTCCTCGTCGAATCCGATTTCGGGCATGACCGTGGCGACGCTGCTGTTCACCTGCCTCGTGTTCCTGCTCGTGGGCTGGACGGGCGGCACGTATTACGTGACGGCGCTGTCGGTCGGCGCGATCGTGTGCATCGCTTCGTCGAACGGCGGCACGACCTCGCAGGATCTCAAAACCGGATTTCTGCTCGGCGCGACGCCGCGATTCCAACAACTGGCGATTCTCGCGGGCGCCCTCGTATCGGCACTGCTGCTCGGGCCGATCCTGCTCAAGTTGAACGACGCCGCGACGGTTTACGTGCCGGCGGCGCAGGTCGCGCCGGCGGGGTTGCACACCGACGCGAGCCAGCTCACCAAACGCGAGGCGTTGAAAGGCCCGCAGGCGCGCGACGACGCCAACGAATACCTTGTCTGGCAGAAAACGGATACGGCCGGCGGTCCCGCGGGACGCTATCTGGTCAATCCCAGCGGCGACGCCGTGTGGCTCGTCGATCCCGGCATCAACGGCGCCTACGACACGCGTCCGGATGGCACGACAGTGCGGAAGTTCGACGCGCCGAAGGCGACGCTGATGTCCTACATCATCAAAGGCATTCTCGATCAGAAACTGCCGTGGGCGCTTGTGTTGCTGGGCGTGATGATCGCCGTCGTCCTGGAGATGTCGTTTGTGCCCGCGCTGGCGTTTGCGGTGGGCGTATATTTGCCGCTGTCGTCGTCGTCACCGATCTTCATCGGCGGCCTCGTGCGCTGGCTGGTCGATCGTCGCGCGCGGAAGGATCCGGCGCGGGCGCATCTGACCGAGGAGCAGCTGGTCGAGCAGAGCGACAAGAGTCCGGGCGTGCTGCTGGCGTCGGGCTACATCGCGGGCGGTGCGATCGCGGGCATCCTGATCGCGTTTCTCGCCGGCGTGCTGGACCGGTTCGACGCGGCGCTCTTCACCTGGTCGAAGGAAAACAATCCTTTCTTCAACGGGCCGTATTCCGATGCGCTCTCGCTGCTGCCGTTTGTCGCGCTCGCGACGTTCCTGTTTTTTGTCGGTCGCGAAAAATGGCTCACGCCCAAGCGGCGGTGATTCCGCGTTACTCTTCGTCTTCGTAATACTCGACAGGCTGCGGACGGAAAAACATCCGCGGCTCGCGGACACCCCATTTGTTCGAATCGGGGTAGTGCCAGTAGTCGACGGGCGGATTGTCGGCGACCAACAGATACACGAGAGCGGAGTCGCCGGTGTTGGTGAATGCGTGCGGCTCGCGGGGCGGATGGATTACGACCTCGCCGGCGCCGAAAACGCGCGTGTCGGTGCCGGCGCGCACGGTCGCGGTGCCTGCGAGGAAAACGAGCATTTCCCATTGCGCGGCGTGACTGTGAAACGGACAGCCGCACTCGCCGGGCGCGAGCTGGCCGAGCTCGAGATCGAACGGATGGCCGCCGAGGCCCGTCGGCGCGTTGCGTTTGGCGCCGAGCGCGATCGAGAGCTCCCTGCTCCTGCCGTGGAATTTGCCCTTCGGCGAACGCCATTCTTCCCACGCAATGGCTTCGATGTTTCGGATGCGTTCCGCAAACGGCGACACAGGTGGCAGCGGTGGCGCGACCGCGATGGCGTGCGGCGGAGCGCCGGCCGGCAGGTTGTCCTCGCCGTCGAAATAATGCGCGTCTTCGATCCGAAAAATCCGGCCCGGCGGACGCAGCCCCCATTTGTTGGAGTCGGGATAATAACAGGCGTCGAGCGGCGGGTTGTCGGCGAAGATGAACACCTCGAGGTCGTCGCGCCCCGAGTTGATCAACTGATGCGCCTCGCCGGGCGGATGGACGAACACATCGCCGGCCCGGGCGGAAAAGGTTTCATCGCCGGCGCGGATTGTCGCCGTCCCGGCGCGAATGAGGAACGCCTCCCACTGCGCGAAGTGAACGTGAAACGGGCAGACCGCGGCGCCGGGCGGAATGCGGCGAATTTGAAAATCGAACGGATGACTGCCGGCCCACGTGCCGGCGTTGCGAATCGCTCCCAGCGCGACGGAGACGTTGCGGCTGAACGAATGAAACTTCCCGGTGGGCGAGCGCTGTTCGTGTTCCGGAATCGAGTCGAGCCGGGCCGATTGCATCGCCGGAGTCAGCGCAAAGCAGGCGCCGGCTGCAAGCGGACGATCGCGCGCGGACGCGCGATCGTCACGGTGCTGGCGTCCCTTATTCGTTGGCCGCGACGGAGCCGGCGGGGGAGGCCGGGGCCTCGCCCTTCAGCTCCAGCTGACCCTGCCGCGCGTAGTCGATCGCTTCGGCGAGGATGCGGGCGGTTTCCTGCGAGGCGTGAAAGCCCATCGAGTTTTCCGCGTAGACGAAATCGAGCCGCCACTGCGCCTTGCGCTGCAGTTCGCGAGCGGTCTTGAGTTGCTCGTCGCTGCGGCCGGCCTGGCGGGCGTCGGCGAGGGCGGTGATCAGTTGCACCACGGCGTCCTGGCCGCGGTCGAGTAGCGCGCGATTGCGATCCTGCACGAGCTCGACGCGAGCCTTGAGTTCCGTCTCCGGAATCCGGTGACACGACTGGCAGGCGGCGGCGAGATTGAGCAGCGGCGAGCGAACGTGGTGATTGCTGACCTTGATGGCGCCCTCGCGCTGGTAAGGCATGTGGCAGTCGGCGCAGGCGACGCCGCTGCGCGCGTGAATGCCCTGGCTCCACATCTCGAATTCCGGGTGCTGCGCCTTGAGCACAGGCGCGCCGGTCTCCTCATGGACCCAGTCCTTGTAACCCTCCTTGTCGTAGTAGGCCTCGATCTGCTCGACGCGGAGGCCGTTGTCCCACGGATGCGTGACGAGCTTCTTCTCGCCCTTGAAATAGTATTCGTTGTGACACTGCGCGCAGACGAGCGAGCGCATCTCCTGACGGTTGGCTTCGGAGTTCGGCGAGTATTCGCCTTTGCGGCCCTCGCGGCGCCAGCGTTCGATGCTCGGCAAGTGCGGCGTGGGATAATCGGACTTCGCGAGCGCGCGGATGCCGTTGAGAAACGCGGGGCGCGAGACCCGGAGATTCATGGTGTCGGCGTCGTGGCAATCGATGCACGAGACCGGATGTTCCACGAGCTTGGTGACCTCGGTGTAGGGCTGCGCGCAGATGACCTCGAAACCCTTTTGGATCTGCTCCTCGCGATGCTCCTTGCCGGCGGGCGCGCCGGCTTTCAGGCCCGCTTCGATGTAGGCGGGGATGACGGAGGCGTGGCACTGCAGGCAGGAGCCGGGCTGCTTGAACTTGTGCACGCGCTCGGTCTCGCGCTGGTCGCTCAACATGTAGGCGTGGCCGCGCTCCTCGCGATAATCGATGGCGAAGGCATAACCCGCGAAGATCCGCCGCCAGACGGGATCGCGATCGAGGTGCTGGAACGCCTCGCTGCCGCCGTATTTCGTTTCCACGGTGTCGACCGTGCGACGGTAGCTGTCGTATTGGCGCGGATAGTTTTTCCCCCACAGCACGGGATCGGTGGTGTTGTCGTCGACGTTGACGACGCGGAACACGTGCTGAGTGGCCTCCGCCTTGCGCGCCACGATGTTCTGATAAAGCAGCAGCACGAGGAAGGTGGCGATGCCGACGGCGGCGAGCACGGCGACATAGACCCATAACGCAAAGCCGCGACGATCGGAGAAACGAGGGACTTTCATGGCGAAGGAGAGGTTGGCGGGATAAAAATCAATGGATCGGGCCGTGACCGACATCGCGGTGACAGTGCACGCAATCGAGCATCTCGCGGCGCTGGCCCGGGTGGGTGTTGATCTCGGCGACGATCTGCTGGTGACAACTCACGCAGTTGCGCTGCAGCACGGTCGAGTTCTTCGGGCGGATCATGATCGGCTCGTGAAAATCCTGCAGGGTGAAACCCTTCGAATGCCAGTAGCCGTTCTCCGCCTTCGTCAGATATTTTCCGATAAAATCGTGCGGCGTGTGGCAGTCGTTGCAGGTGGCGACGGCGTGATGCGGCGATTTCAGCCAGCCATCGTATTGTTCGCGCATGATATGGCAGTTCACGCACGCCTGCGGGTCGTTGGAAAAATAGGACAGCCCTTCGGCGTAATAGAACGTGTAAGTGCCCACGCCGGCGAAGAGTCCGATCGTGCTGGCCAGCGCGAGCAGCAGTAAAACGCGGATGCGGGTGGTCGGGAATTTCACGGGCGAAGGCGGAGGGGCGGGTCGTTCGCGGTTATTTTCCGACGCACCGTGGACGGTTGTGGACGATTTTCAACCCCCATGTGGCACCATGGCTTGCGGCGTCGGCGGCCTCAGGGTAAAACGCGGCGTGAAGTCCGCCTTGCGAGATCTCGTGCATCGCGGGGCCCGGCCCGCGCTGGACCTGCCGAGGGGTTCTGCGAAGGCCGTGCACCGGGCCCGGCGGAGCTTGAAGCGCACGCGCGCGCTCCTCCGACTGGGCGAGAGCATCGGCGGAACGGATACACGAGTCGTGCGGCAGCGCCTCGCCCGGTATGCGCGGCAACTGTCGGCGGCGCGGGATGCGGCCGTCATCGGGAAATTGGCCGCCCACCTGCGGGAGAAATGCCACGGTGCCGAGACGCGCGCGGTCCTGACAAAAATGATACGCACCTCGGGCGGTGAAGCGCCGCCGCGTTCCCGCACGGAATGGCAGGCCGGGCTGCGCGCGACGTTGGCCGAACTCGAGAGCACCGAGTGGCGGAGCTTGCGACGGCAGCGGCTCCGGAGAGCCCTGCGGCGGGAACTGCGGCGCGCGCAAAAACGGTATGGCGAAATCGGCGACGGCGATGATGCGACGCGGATCCACGCCTGGCGGAAGGCGGTGGTGCGGCTGCGCGATCAGATCGAAATGGTGTGCGCCTGGCTTACGCGCCGGGAACGAAAAGTCGTGCGTAAGCTCGCTGGGATCGCGCGCCGCCTGGGCGTGGCGATGGACTGCACGGTGTTTCTCGGCGCACTGCGTCGGACGCGCGGCGTCCCCGCCGCGGCGCGGCGCCGCCTCGTTCACCTGGTCGAGAAGCGTCGCAAGAAGGCGTTGCGGAAAGCGGTGAATCGCTGGCCCCGCGTGCGCCGCGAAGCGAAGAAACGGTTGCGGTGAATTGCGTCTGAAGTGGACAGAGCCGGCCAGTGAGCTGGTTGTGCCGCAAAGTGCGTGGCGAAAAAGGCGTCCGCGAAAGAGCCAGCCGGCCCTCAGGTTCTTTTGGAACGGGTGCGTTTCTGCCGAGAGCCAGCCGATGCCTTGCCCGACGCAGGGTTCGAGGCGTATTCCGCCCGGTTTTCGGCCACGGCCGGCGCACTGAAATCGACCAGTTCGCTGAGCGTCAGACCCAAAGCTTCAGCGACCTTGATCAGCGTGGAGAGACGGACGTCGAATTTCCGGCCGGCTTCGACCTGCTGGTAGTGCTTGTAGGCGAGTCCGGCCCGTTCGGCGAAAGCCTCCTGGGTGAGGCCGTGAGCCTCGCGGAGTGCTCGGATGCGCGCCAGCAGGCGCTTCGCCGTGTCGTTTGCCACGCGCGAAGATAGCGGTCCGCCGCATCTTGATACACCCGGCCAAAGGTAGTGCAGGCTCGACACCCTGGCATCGGTAGTGCGAAGTGGCGCGGCTCAGGGGGCCGCTCTCGCAACATCCCGCTGCTCGCCGCAAATCCGGGCGGATCCTCCTGCGGCACGCGACCGTTACGCACTTTGGCTCTACATCCCAATTTTCCCACTTCTCCCTATGCGCCGCTGGTGCCCGCACAGCGGTGGTTTCCGGCCGATGAGGCGCTGCGCAGCACCGCTTACGACAAGCTCCTCCCGCCGCTGGTCGCGAAAATTCGCGAGGAGGTCTTCGCCTGGCGGTCCAAGGGCTATTCGGGCGCCTCTGCCACGTCTCTAGGACTGTTGTGCCACTGGTTCGAAACCGAGCACTTGATCGAGAACGCGGATCACACGCTCTCGCCGTTTCGCTACTACTTCGCCCAGCGTGAAGCCGTCGAGACCGTCATTTGGCTCCACGAGGTCCTTCGTGCGCGGGACAAATATGACCTCATTCGCTTTGACGCCTCGGGGGATGTCTCGAGCAGCATGTTCGCCGAGGACTGGCCGCGCTACGTCCTCAAGCTCGCGACCGGCGCCGGCAAAACGAAGGTCCTCTCGCTTCTCATCGCCTGGAGTTTTTTCCACCGCCTCTACGAGGCTGACTCCACGCTCGCACGCAACTTCCTCCTCATCGCGCCCAACATTATCGTCCTCGATCGTCTGCGCGCCGATTTCGACGGACTGAAAATCTTCTTCAACGACCCGATCCTCCCGCCCAACGGCCACGAGGGCCGCAACTGGCGCGACGATTTCCAGCTCACGCTGCACATCCAGGACGACGTCCGGCTCGTTCGCGAAACGGGAAATCTCTTCCTCACCAACATCCACCGCGTCTTCCTCGGCGAGGTTCGCGAACCGTCGCTCGAGGACGACGATCTGCGCGACTACTTCCTCGCCGATGCCTTCGGCGAAAAGCCGGCCGGTAAGACAACCGACAGCAAGACCGACCTAGGCGAGATCGTTCGCGAAATCGAGGAGCTCGCTGTGTTCAACGACGAGGCGCACCACATCCACGACGAGCGGATGGCGTGGTTCAAATCGATCCAGGACATCCATCACAAGTTGCTCCATAAAGACCGTCGTCTCGCCCTCCAGATCGACGTCACCGCCACGCCGCGCCACGATAATGGCGCGATCTTCGTCCAGACCGTCTCCGACTATCCGCTCGTCGAGGCGATCCACCAGAACGTCGTCAAGCACCCCGTTATTCCTGACGCGACGAGTCGGGCAAAACTGCGCGATCCGGACACAATTAAGACTCCGATCTTCACCGAAAAATACGACGACTACCTCCGCCTCGGTGTGGAGGAATGGCGCAAGAGCTACGCCGAGCACCAAACCTTGGGAAAGAAGGCCGTGCTCTTCGTCATGGTCGACGACACGCGCAACTGCGACGAGGTCGGCGAGTATCTTCAGAAAATCTGCCCTGAGCTGCAGAATGGCGTCCTCGTCATTCACACGAAGAACAACGGCGAAATTTCCGAAGCCGCCTCCGGCAAGAAAAAGGAAGAGTTGGAAAAGCTCCGCAAGGAGGCCAACGGCATCGACACCCTCAAGTCGCCCTACAAGGCGATCGTCTCCGTCCTCATGCTCAAGGAGGGCTGGGACGTTCGCAACGTCACCGTCATCTGCGGCCTCCGCGCCTACGCTTCGAAGAGCGACATTCTTCCCGAGCAGACGCTCGGTCGTGGCCTGCGCCGGATGTATTTCGGCAGCGAGGCCGTCCGCGAAACCGTGTCCGTCATGGGCACGCCGGCGTTCATGGACTTCGTTGAGTCGATCCAGAGCGAGGGCGTCAGCTTCGACCGCGTGCCTATGGGCAAGGGCACCGAACGCCACGAATCGCTCATCGTCGAAGTCGACGCGGAGAACGACACGAAGGATGTCGAAGCCCTCGACATCGCGCTTCCGCGCCTCACGCGTCGTTACCAGCGCGAATTCAAAAACCTCGCCGCCCTCGATCCCGCGACCTTCGGCAATCGCACGCTGCCGCTGAAGCCCTTCACGCCGGAGGAGACGCGCGAGATCGTTTTCAAGACGATGCTCGATGCCGAGGTGCATCACACCATCGCGCTCGATGGCACCGGTGTCGCCGACTACCGCTCCGTCGTCGCCTTCTTCGCGCGGCAGTTGCTGAAAGACCTGCGTCTCGTCGGTGGCTACGACGTGCTTTATCCGAAGGTCCGCGACTTCATGCGCGAGCGCCTCTTCGCGCCGTCGCCTGTCGATCTCGAAGACCCGGTCATTCTCCGCAACCTTTCGGAGCCCGAGGCCGGCAAGATTCTCTACGACGCCTTCAAGATCGCCATCAACGCGCTCACCATCGAGCAGACCGGCACCACGCGCATCGAGGACCGCATCCGCCTGCGCGATACCCGGCCGTTCCGCACCGACTATCGCCAGCACGTCATCCCGAAGAAGAGCCTCTTCAACAAGATCGTCGGCGAGCCGCGCGCGGGAAACTTCGAACTCCGCTTCGCCTACTTCCTCGAAGCCGCGCCTGACGTGTCCGCCTTCGCCAAGAACTACCTGGCCGTCGGCTTCAGGCTCGATTACGTCCGCGCCAACGGCGACCTCGCCAACTACCACCCCGACTTCATCGTCCGGACCGCCGACGACGTCGTTTGGCTTGTTGAGACCAAGGGTCGTGAGGAACTCGACCTTCCGCAGAAGATGGCGCGACTGAAACAATGGTGCGCCGACGCCACCGCCGCCGAGTCCGCCGAAGGCGGCGTGCCCTCCCGTCGCTACGACTTCGTTTACGTGGACCAAGTCGGCTTCGAAGAGCACCGCCCCATGACCTTCGCGGCCCTCGCCGCCAGCTTCACCGACTTCAAATCCTGACCATGGCGCGCCCGACCGAATCCGACCGCTACGAACTCTCCGACGCGGAGAAACGCGACCTCATCAAGCTCATCGAGCAGGGCAAGCCGCTGCCCGAGAAATACCGCTTCCTGCTATTCGCCGACAAACGCGAGGTCGAACTCGTCTGGAACGGGAAGACGCGCGAAGTCTGCACCGCCATTCTCCCGTTTCAGACGCTCGAACACATCGACGAGCCGCGGAAGGAAAAGTCCGCTGACGCCGAACTATCGCTCGGCACCGGCGGCCGGCAGGTGAAGGGCTGGACCAACAAGCTGATCTGGGGGGACAACAAGCTCATCCTTTCCTCACTCAAGTCAGGCGCGCTCCGCCGCCAGATCGAGGAGGCCGGCGGCCTCAAGCTCATCTACATCGACCCGCCCTTCGACGTCGGCGCGGATTTCTCGATGGATATCGAGATCGGTGGCGAGACGTTCCACAAGGAGCCGAATCTCCTCGAACAAATCGCCTATCGCGACACGTGGGGCCGTGGAGCCGATTCATTCATCGCGATGATCTACGAGCGGCTGATCCTGATGCGCGATCTGATGCACAGCGACGCCAGCATCTACGTCCACATGGGTCCGACCGTTTCGCCCGCGATCGAAACGGTGATTCGTGAGGTGTTCGGTTTAACGGGAGCAAGCGCGATGATTACTTGGAAAAGAGTAACTGCTCACGGCGACAGCCAACGCTGGGGTGTGATTCACGACTCGATTCTTTGGCGGACGAAAGGCGAAAACTACATTTGGAATCCGCAGTATGAGCCTTACGACGAAGGTTATCTTGGCTCGAAATACACGAACACGACAGCGGACGGTCGCCGCTACCGGCTCGACAATCTCACGAGCCCGAATCCGCGTCCGAACATGATGTATGAATGGCGCGGCTGCTCTCCGCCTGCGATGGGTTGGCGTTACGAGTTAGCGACGATGGAGAAGCTTTTCGCCGAAGGCCGAATCGAATTACCGAGGAAGGAGGGCGGGCGTCCACAGTTGCGGCGATTTTTGGACGAAGGCAAAGGAGTGCCGATCGGGACAGTTTGGGCGGACATCGCGCCTGTGAATTCGCAAGCGAAGGAGGACACTCGATACGCTACGCAAAAGCCGGAGACGCTTGTTGAACGCATTCTTAAAGCCAGCAGCAACGAGGGTGACCTCGTTGCCGATTTCTTCTGCGGCAGCGGCACGACGGCGGCGGTTGCCGAAAAACTCGGTCGCAAGTGGATCGCCACCGACCTTGGAAAGTTCGGCATCCATACCACGCGCAAGCGGCTCATCGGCGTGCAGCGCGAGTTGAAGTCCGCCGGCAAATCCTTCCGCGCCTTCGAGGTGCTCAATCTCGGGCGCTACGAGCGCCAGGCTTACCTCAATGTCGGCGCCAATCTCTCCGCGAAAAAGAAGGCCGATGCGCTGGCCCGCAAAGAACGCGAATTCCGTGAACTGATTCTGAAAGCTTACCGGGCCGAGCCGTTGTCCGACGCCGGGTTCTTCCACGGCAAGAACGGTGGCCGGCTTGTCGTCGTCGGGCCGATCAATCTCCCCGTGGGCCGGCTCTTCGTCGAGGAAGTCATCACCGAATGCCGCAAACGCGGCGCCTCGCGCGTGGACGTGTTGGCGTTCGAATTCGAGATGGGCCTGTTCCCCGCCGGGCTCGATGAGGCGAAGCACAAGGGCATCGATCTCGCGCCGAAAACCATCCCGCCCGAAGTTTTCGATCGTCGCGCCGTTGAGAAGTGCCAGGTTCGCTTCCACGACGTCGCCTACATCGAGGTCACGCCGCGTTTCGACAAAAAGAACAAGCTCGCGCTCGCGGTGGAGCTGTCCGACTTCTCGGTTTACTATTCCCAGGGTATTGCTGAAGCGATCACCGCCGAGTTGAAGGAGGGCAAAAGCGAGGTCGTGTGCGACCAAGGCAAGCTCATCAAAATCAGCAAAGACAAGCAGGCCGTCGTCTCGCGCGACGTCCTCACCAAAAAGTGGACAGACTGGGTCGATTACTGGGCCGTCGATTTCAACTACGAAGGCCGTCCCGAGATTATCAACCGCACCCGCAATCTTGCGACCGGCGAAGACATCGACAACTGGGACCCGAAGGATCCGACGCTGGTCGAACATTACGCGCAGAACACCGGCGCCTACATCTTCGAGAACGAGTGGCAGAGTTTCCGCACCCGCCAAGATCGAGCCTTGGAGCTGACGACTGTGACCCACGTTTACCCAAAACCCGGCCGCTATGTTGTCGCCGTAAAAGTCATCGACATCTTCGGGAACGACACGATGACGCTTATGCCCGTGACGGTCGGTTGATGCCCCGATGATCGGGTCGCTGGCGCTCGCCGCTACGGGCGGAGTTTGAATTCAGCGTGGAGCGGAAAGCGTGAGCGACGCGGCGGCTAATCAGGCCGACGCTTCGGCGTAGGCTTCCATGCCGACGCAGGAGCAGACGAGATGGCGGTCGCCGTAGACGTTGTCCACCCGGCCCACGCTCGGCCAGAATTTGCTCACGCGGGTCCAGGGCGACGGATAGGCGGCGAGCTCGCGCGAATACGGACGGTTCCACTCGTCGCCGCAAACGACTTTCGCGGTATGCGGCGCGTGTTTCAGCGGGTTGTTGG
This sequence comes from Opitutus sp. sgz309028, assembly GCF_059821195.1. NCBI lineage: Bacteria > Pseudomonadati > Verrucomicrobiota > Opitutia > Opitutales > Opitutaceae > Opitutus > Opitutus sp. sgz309028. The sequence goes on from NZ_JCAMRR010000002.1 coordinate 435,950, forward strand.
TTTTGTCCGCCTCGCCATTCGCGACCGCCTGCATCTCCCCGTGGATCGAGATGAGCGCGTCACAGAAGCGGTCGAGCTCCACCTTCTCCTCGCTCTCGGTCGGCTCGATCATGAACGTGCCGGGCACCGGAAACGACATCGTCGGCGCGTGATAGCCGTAATCCATCAGACGCTTCGCGGCGTCCTCGACCTCCACGCCGAATTTCTTCCAGCCGCGCAGATCGACGATGCACTCGTGCGCGACGAGGCCGGCGTTGCCGCGATAGAGGACGGGGAAAAATTTTTCGAGCCGGCGGGCGAGGTAGTTTGCCTTGAGAATCGCAAACTTCGTCGCCTCGGTGAGACCGGCCGCGCCCATCATGCGGATATACATCCACGAAATGACGAGGATGCTGGCGGAGCCGAACGGCGCGGCGGAGACCGCACCGCTGGTGCGGGGTTGAGCGTCGAGGGCTGAGAGTTGAGAGCCGGACACCGAGGCGGAGAACACGTGTCCGGGCAGGAACGGCACGAGATGTTGCGCCACTCCGATCGGGCCCATGCCGGGGCCGCCGCCGCCGTGAGGGATGCAGAAGGTCTTGTGAAGGTTGAGGTGGCAGACATCGGCGCCGATGTGGCCGGGCGAGGTGAGGCCGACCTGTGCGTTCATGTTCGCGCCGTCCATGTAAACCTGGCCGCCGTGCTGGTGCACGATGGCGCAGATGTCCTTGATGCTGCTTTCGAACACGCCATGCGTCGACGGATACGTGACCATGAGCGCGGCGAGATCGGCGGCGTGCGCGGCGGCTTTCGCCCGGAGATCGGCGACGTCGATATTGCCGCTCGCGTCGCAGGCGACGGGCACGACCTTGAAACCGCACATCGCGGCGCTCGCGGGATTGGTGCCGTGCGCGCTGGTGGGAATCAGGCAGACGTTGCGTCGGTCCTCGCCGCGCGCCGCGTGATAATCGCGGATCGCGAGCAAGCCCGCGTATTCGCCCTGCGAACCGGCGTTGGGCTGCAGCGAGATCGCGGCAAAGCCGGTGATCTCGGCGAGCCACGCCTCAAGATCCTGGAAAAGCTTCCGATAGCCGCGCGCCTGCTCCGCGGGGACGAACGGGTGCACCTTGCCGAACTCCGGCCACGAAACGGGAAACATCTCGCTCGTCGCGTTCAGTTTCATCGTGCAGGACCCGAGCGAGATCATCGAGTGGCAGAGCGAAAGATCCTTCGCCTCGAGCCGCTTGATATAGCGGAGCATCTCGTGCTCGGTGTGATGGCGATTGAAGACCGTCGCGGTGAGAAAATCCGAGGTGCGCGCAAATGGCGCGGCGAAGTCCGCGAGTCCGGCGTCGAGCACCGCCACCTGGGCGTCAAAGTTTGCGGCCGCGGATTCGCTGAAACACGAGAGCAACGTCTGCACCTCCTCGAGCGTGGTCGTCTCGTCGAGCGAGAGACCGATGGTGTAGACGTCGAGGCGGCGGAGATTGAATTTTTTCGCTGCCGCGGCGGCGTGGACGCGGGCGGCGGAGACGTTGCCGACGGTGAGCGTGTCGAAAACCGGTTCGACGTTCACCGTGGCGCCGATCTCGCGGAGGCCTTGCGCCAGCAATTCGGTGAGGAGCTTCACGCGGCGGGCGATGCGCCGGAGTCCGTCGGGCCCGTGATAAACCGCATACATCGACGCCATCACCGCGAGGAGTACCTGGGCGGTGCAGATGTTGGACGTCGCCTTGTCACGGCGGATGTGTTGCTCGCGCGTGCCGAGGGCGAGGCGCAGCGCGGGATCTCCCTGGGCGTCCTTGGAGACGCCGACGAGACGGCCCGGCATCTGGCGCTTGAACGCGTCCTTGGTGGCGAGAAAACCGGCGTGCGGTCCGCCGAAACCGAGTGGCACGCCGAAGCGTTGCGCGGAGCCGACGGCGACGTCGGCCCCGAATTCGCCCGGCGCGCGCAGCAGTGTGAGCGCGAGGAGGTCCGTCGCCGCGATCGTGAACGCACCCGCGTCATGCGCCGCGCGGAAAAACGTCTCGAAGTCATGGATCGAGCCCGTCGTGTCCGGGTATTGCACCAGCACGCCGAAGCAGGAAGGGGTCGGCGTAAACGTGCGGTGATCGCCGACGATTACTTCGATGCCGAGGGGCTTGGCGCGGGTTTTGACGATGTCGATCGTCTGTGGATGGCAGGCGGCGGAAACGAAGAACGTGCGGTGCGCGGCGGCGTCGCCTTCCTTCAACCGGTGGCACATCATCATCGCCTCGGCCGCGGCGGTGCCTTCGTCGAGCATCGAGGCGTTGGCGATTTCGAGTCCGGTCAGATCGGTGACGAGCGTTTGGAAATTCAGCAGCGCTTCGAGCCGGCCTTGGGAAATTTCAGCCTGATAGGGAGTGTAGGCCGTATACCAGCCGGGGTTCTCCAGAATGTTGCGCTGGATGACCGGCGGCGTGTGCGTGTCGTAGTAGCCGAGACCGATGAACGAGCGGAAAACCTGATTCTGGCCCGCGATGGCGCGGAGTTCCGCGAGCGCGGCGCTTTCGCCCAGCGCCTCGGGCAGATTCAGCTCGCCGCGGCGGATGTGCGCCGGCACGGCGGCGTCGACGAGTGCGTCCACTCCCGGATAACCGAGGACCTCGAGCATGGCCGCGGTGTCGGCCGGGATGGCGCCGGTATGGCGGCGGGCGAAGGTGTCGGTCGGGGCGAGCAGAGCGCGAGAGGACATGAGCAGATAAATGGCCTACGCTAGAGCCGCGCCCGGTCCGTGCAATGGCGTTCTGGCCGCGGCGCGGCCGGGACGAAGAAAGTTGTTTCACGCGGCGAATCGGTTCTGTTTCGCGTGCCCGTGAAGAAAACCGGACCCTTTCCAACCCGCCAGGATCGCGCCGCTTACGTCGACCGACGGCTGGCGGAATTGTATCCGCATCCGGCGATCCCGCTGGAGCACAAGGATGCGTTCACGCTGCTGATCGCGGTGCTGCTCTCCGCACACACCACGGACAAATCGGTGAACCGGGCGACACCGGAGCTGTTCGCCCTCGCGGATACGCCGGAAAAGATGGCGGCGCTGCCCGTCGAGGAGATCCTGCGCATCATCCGGCCGGTGGGCTTATCGCCGACGAAATCGAAGGCGATCGCCGCGCTGTCGCGTTTGTTGGTGGAGAAACACGGCGGACAGGTGCCGCAAACCTTCGAGGAGTTGGAGGAGCTGCCCGGTGTGGGGCACAAGACCGCGAGCGTGGTGATGGCGCAGGCGTTTGGCGTGCCGGCGTTCCCGGTGGACACGCATATTCACCGGTTGGCGCAGCGGTGGAAACTGACCGATGGCCGCAGCGTCGAGCAGACCGAGCGCGACTTGAAGGCGATATTTCCGGAGGCGCATTGGAACCCGTTGCACCTGCGGATCATTTATTACGGCCGCGAACACTGCACGGCGCGAGGCTGCGATGGCACGGTGTGCGGGATTTGTCGCACGCTGTTTCCCGAGCGGACCCGGCCGGTGGCGACGAGGAAATAACGCGAACCGCGGGATGGTGGACGCTTGCGGACTCGAACCGCAGACCCCCTGCGTGTGAAGCAGGTGCTCTAACCAACTGAGCTAAGCGTCCGACGTGGAGGCGAGACGGTGGCGGGCTCGTTTCGCCGAATCAATCAGTTTTTGCGGAAGAGTGACGGCGCCGGCCCTCGTGGGGAAATCCCCGAAAGACCGGTGGCACGCTGGAGGAGGCTTCCCCACGAGTAGGGGCGCAGACAGCCTGCCGGAGCAGCACCGCTCACTGGTCCACTTTCTTCGACTCATGGAAACGTTTACCTCCCTCATCAATCTGGTCGGCCGTCTCAACGCGGGCGCGGCTTTGGTTCGCCTGGCAGCGGAGGTGCTGCCGCGCTTGTCGAGCACCGGACGGATGCCTCCGCTGGACGCGGTCCGGCTGCTGGCCGAGATCCCGGCCTTGCAGCGCGACATCGAGGTGCAGCTCCAAGCTGCCAAACAATCGGCCGAAGCGGTGCAGGATCGGGTCGAAACGCTTGCGCAGTTCCTGCTCCTGCATCGGGCGTCGTTGTCGGAGGACGAAGTCAACCAGGTCGAGCGATTGTTGATGGCTGTCCGGGGCTGACGGATACGGCCGCGTCGCCGAGCGGTAATCCCTTTCACGGCGGCCAGGTGAAAACTGCGGTGGCCCGGCCAAGGTAATCGGCGCGCGTCATCCGCCACGCGCTTTCGTAGTGGCGATTGTGCAGGCCGGTCATGATCCAGCCGTCGGAACTTTTCAGGGCGGCGCTGTGCAGCACCGGTTTCCGGCCGCACCACCCGGCGCGATAGAGGCAGAGTGTACCAGGCTCGATGGTGTCGTAACTGGCGCACCGATCCATGATGGCGAGGGCGACGACGGTTGTCTCGGGATCGGCGCCCGGTTTGGCCGCGGCGATGTAGGGCGCCATGCTGCCGGTGCCCATCACGAATTTCAACTCGCCACCATGGCGGTGCTGCCAGAGGTCGGCTCGCGCGACGGCGTCGGCGGCGCTCAAACATTCGAAGCGTGGCGGAAGTCCGCGGACGCTTGCGCGCGGAGACTGGCACGCGCTCGCGAAAAATTGCACTGCCACCGCCAGCACTCCCAGGACGAGAGAAAGCGCGGGCGGCGTCGGTGGACGTGAAAACGACATCGGTCGGACGACACCGGCGCGGCACACGCGGGCGACCGAAGGCAGGCGGGTGCGAACCGGCGCGACGCCCGCATTCTAGTGGTGCGCGCGCACGAAGCGATGGCGGAGTGAGCCGCGTCGGAACGCCGTCGGAAGAATCGCGTCAGCTGACGCGCACGCCGTCCGCCAGCCGCACGATGCGGCTGCCGTAGGACGCGTTTTCCTCGGAGTGCGTGACCTGCACGATCGTGACGCCGTCCTCCTGATTCAGCTTTTTGAACAGCTGCATGATCTCGCGCCCTTGGTCGGAATGAAGATTGCCGGTGGGTTCGTCCGCGAGGATCAGCGCCGGCTTCGCCACGAGAGCGCGCGCGACGCCGACCAGCTGCTGTTGTCCACCGGAAAGCTGGCTCGGATAGAGATCCTTTTTACCGACGATGTGAAAGCGATCGAGCGCATCGCAGACGATGCTGTCGCGGTCCTTCTTCGGCGTGTCGCGATACGAGAGCGGAATCTCGAGGTTCTCGTAAACGGTGAGGTCGTCCAGCAGGTGATAGCTTTGAAACACGAAACCGATGTGTTTCTTCTGAAGGTCGAAGCGGCGCTTTTTGTCGAGCTGGTGAACCGCGTGGCCGGCGAGGGTGTATTCGCCCGTCCAGGCGCTGTCATGCAGGCCGAGGATGTGAAGCAACGTCGATTTCCCCGAACCCGAAGGGCCCATGATGGAGAGGAAATCTCCCGCGCTAACCTCGAGATGGACGTCGCGGAGGGCATAAAAAGGACCGCCTTTGAGCGGATAAACGCGGCTGACGTTACGGAGTTGAATCATGGCGGAGCGCAGGAACGGAGGAGCGGGGGAGACGGGAGTCGCGTGAGGTTTTACTGGAGGCGTGAGGCACAGGTTCGTCGAGCTTGGGCGCGGCCGGGGCTGCGGTCAGCGGCGCGGTGGCCGTAATGAAGTCAGATCGCGGGGCGGTCTCGACGGCAGCGGGTTCAGGGTCGAGGGGCAACGCCGGGAAGACCGGCGCCAGGAGAATCGTGAAGAACAGGAAGACGTGCTTCAGAAGCATGGTCGGGGAAGGGGTGCAAACGGAGCAGCGTATATGCCATGCGTCGCCGCTCGGTTATAAACACCTGAAAGCGAGCGGGAAGTAGAATATGACCGACGCGGGGCGAGGGTGGCTCTGTCCGTCCGCGGAATTTTGGCGTCCCGAATTCGGGAAAGCGACGCGCGCGGCCGCGCCGAAAAGATGTCTCCAGAATTTGGAGACGGCCGGCGGCGGGGTAGGGTGAAAACCGGGTAAAAGCCCCGCCCGCGACAAGACCGGGCTGGCCAAGCGGGTGGGGGAAGTTCCAAAGAGAATATATCCAGCCAAACCCTATGTCTTCTTTAGGAAAATCTCCCAGGTATTGTTCAGATGAAAGTTTTATTCCGGCTGGCTTGTTTTGGTCTTGGTTTGGGCGTGGCGCTTCCGTTCGCGGATGCGGCCGTTGAGTCGACCTCCCGGCTCGTCAATCTCTCCACGCGCGCGTTCGTCGGCGATGGCGCTGACGTGTTGATCGCGGGTTTCGTGGTCGATGGCAGTGCGCCGAAGAACGTGCTCATTCGCGCCCTCGGGCCCGCCATCGGGCAAGCCGGCGTGAACGGCGCGCTTCACCAAGTGCGGCTGCAGGTGTTCGACCGTGCAGGGCGGGCGGTGACCAGCAACGATCGCTGGTCGGGGGAGTTGAAGGCCTCGTTCGCGCGGGTCGGCGCGTCCATGCTGCCGGACAACAGCGGCGATGCGGCGCTGCAGCTTTCGCTCGCTCCGGGCAACTACACGGCGCAGGTGAACGGACTCGGTGCCAAGGGCATCGCTCTCGTCGAGATCTACGAAGTCGACGGCGCGGCGCGGTTGCTGAACCTGTCCACCCGCGCGCGCGTTGAAACGGGCGACGGTATTCTGATTTCCGGACTGGTGATTTCCGGCGCCGGATCGCGGCGCGTGCTGATCCGCGCCCTCGGGCCGAATCTGGCCGAGGTCGGCGTCGCCGGCACGCTGGCGGATCCCATGTTCACCGTGATGAGCGCCGGTGGCGCGGTCCTGACGAGCAATGACAACTGGCAGCAGGGCGGCAGCGCGTCGCATCTGCCGGGCGTGTCCGCGGCCGCCGGGGCCGGTCCGCTCAAAACCGGCAGCAAGGACGCGGCGCTGATCGCGGAGCTGCCGCCGGGCATTTATTCCATTCACGTCCGTGGTCGCGACGAAACCAAGGGCGTGGCCCTGCTCGAGGCCTATGATGTGACGGCAATCACCACCTCGGCGCAGGCCGTGCCAGTGACCGGTCCCTACACGCCCTACACCCCGCAGGCCCTCAGCTGGTCGGTCGGCGAGGTGAGCGCGCGGCTGGGGCCGACGTTCGAGGCGCTGAATCCCGGCGCGCGGGATGACCGCCCGACGATCTTCACCCGCGAGTCGAAGATGCCGCCGAACAGCTACTATGTCCGCATCAAGCCCTACGAGCTTGGTGAACCCGGTTGGGACAACGATTACTGGAGCGACACGGGCCAGGTGGGCTACGTGCCGGACGATCCGGTCAACGATCCGGGCCTCGATCGCATCCAGCTTTACGCCTACTACAACCGCGTCTTCGCGATCAGCCCGCGTTTCGACTGGCCGAGCGGCAAGCCGCATCCGGACCCGCAGACGCGCGAGCCCTACTACGTGAAGCTGAACGGCGGCACGATCCCGCTCCAGCCGGTCGCGATGGTACGCGGCTACGGCATGCAGCAGAACGAGCAGCTGACGGTGTATCGCGACGGCCTCTTCGCCGTCGCCGGCATGCAGACGAGCCGCAACGGCTCCGAGCGGCCGTATCCAGGATTCAAATTCCCCGCGCACAAGGTCCCCCGCGGCATCGCGGTGACGACGAGCAACGAATTCGCGCTCGTCACGATCTGGGACACGCAGCGCAACCAGGGCCAGCTCGCGGTCGTGGCGCTCGAGGGCAAATACCTGCCGTTCCACACCTGGCCCTACATGGGCCTGCCGAACCAGGGCAGCTTCTCCGATTTCAAGCTGCTCGGCTACATCGACCTGCCGATGAAAGCGCCCGAGGCGGTCGCCGCGGCGAGCAACGGCCTGTGGCGCGGTCCGTCGTCCACCGACAACAAGGTGCTGAGCCAGATCGACCTCTCGAACGACGGCCGCCGCGCGCTCGTTTACGACGGCGCCTGGCAGTTCGTCGTCGCGAAAGGCGGTTACGCGGTCGTGTCGTCCGCCGAGGACAATAAGGCGGTGGTCGTGGACCTGTCTCCGCTCTTCAACTACATGCGCGAGAGCTGGCTCGGCTCCGCGGCGAGCTTTCAGCGGACGCTCGCCGCGCGCGGCGCCGCGGCCGAACAGTTTCCGCAGACCTTCGACGTGAATCCCGCGATCATGCCGAAAGTCGTCTGGCAAACGCAGCTCGACCAGCCAACCGCGGTGCTCGCCGGCCAGAAGATCGATCGCTGGACGAAGGATCATTTCAAGGCCTACGTCGCGACCCGCGACGGCACCATCCATATCCTCGACACTTCGTCGCTGATGAACCGCAACTCGTGGGAGCTCGGCGGCGCGTTGCGCGAGATCGGGACCTTCCAGGTCGGCCGCAATCCCGTGAGCATGGTGTTCACGCGCCGCGCCGAAGGCGGACTCCCCCTGATCCCTTATCTCGACAGCGGCGAGCAGCGCGACCCGGATCCGTATAACAACCAGTTCTACGTTGCTTGCCGCGGCGACCGTTGTGTCGACGCCGTCGTCACCTTCCAGGGCAAGGGCCAGGTGTATCGACGGATTCGCGACAGCCGCATGGGCGACCCGGTCGCGTTGAGCACGGCGGTGCGCGGCAACATTCTCACGGTGGCGGATTTTGCCGGCAAGAAGCTGATCAGCTTCCGCATGGGCACGCTCGTCGATTCGCGCAACAACCAGGTCTATCCGCCCGGCGATCCGCGCTTCCCCTACGAGTTCGCCGGCGAGCTCCTGCTCACGGGCTCGCCGTTCCTGGTGAACTCGGCGAACTTGAACTGACGTCAGGCCCACGGAACACACGGAAGGAACGGAACAGGCGGACAACGCCGGCAGCGGATCGGCGTTCATTCGGTGGGTTGTCGAACGAAACGGTTCCGTTCGCCGTGCTCCGCGGGACCGCTATTCCGCGCGCAGCGCATCCATCGGACTGATACGCGTGGCGCGTCGTGCCGGCAGCCAGCACGCAACGGTTGCGACGATGGTCAGCACCAGCGGGGCGAGGACAAACGTCACCGGATCGAACGGGCTGACTTCGTAAAGCAGCCCCGCGCAGGCCTGGCCGATGGCGCACCCGAGACCCGCGCCGAGGGCGAGGCCGGCGAACGTCATCGCGAGGCCTTCGCGTAGGACCATGCGTTGCACGGCGCCCGGTTCGGCGCCCAATGCCATCCGAATGCCGATCTCGCGGGTGCGACGGCTGACCGAATAGGCCTTCACGCCGTAAATGCCGACCGCCGCGAGCAGCAGCGCGAGGCCGCCAAACAGGCCGAATAACGTGGCGCCGGTGCGCACGGTCCAGAGCTGCGCGCTGCTGTCGAGGTGCTGACGGAACGATTTCACGCCGAACAGCGGCAGGTTCGCCGCGACGCTGCGGATTTCCTTCCGGATCGTGTCGAACAGCGCACGTTGCGCGGCCGGCGACAGCGCGACGGTGCGCACGTGGAAGAAGGCGTTGCTCTGAAAGCCCTGCGCGAACGGCACGTAGATCGCGCCACGCGCGGAGTGGTCGAAGAGATCCCAGCGGGTGGCGGGCACGATGCCGACGATCTCGATCGTGGACGCCGCCGCGTCCTTTGGCGGATCGCGTTCGACGAACTGGAGGCGCTGACCGAGCGCGTCGCCATCCGGGAAAAGCCGTCGCGCGAGCGTTTCGTCGACGATCGCGACAAGCGGCGCGCCTTCGTTGTCGGCCTCGGCGGCGGTAAACGCGCGTCCGCGCAAGAGCGGCAGACCCATCGCGGAAAAGTAGTCGGCGCCGACACTCGTCCAGCGCGCGCTCTGCCCCTTGGGGTCGGCCGGGCCGTCGCTGGGGGAGGACGCGACGCCGGTGGGACGAATTTCGCGTTCGATCGTGCTCATGCCGAACGGCACGAGCGAACCGATGGCGGAGGCCTGCACGCCCGGCAGCGCGGCGAGCCGCTCGTTGATGGCGCGATAGAGCAGGAGCGTTTGCGTGCGGTTGTAGTTGCCCAGCGAGGCGTCGACTTCGGCGAGCACGGTGTCGTCGGCCTTGAAACCCGTGTCGATCGCGGCGGCCTTGATCGCGCCGCGGACGAAGAGACCGGCGGCGGTGAGCAACGCGAGCGAGAGCGCGATCTGGATCACGACAAGCGGGTGACGCGGCAGCCAGCGCATGTGTGGGCGGCGGAGAAAATCCTGGCCGGCCTGTTCCTTCAAATCCGGCGCGGTGTCGCGCCGCGTGAGTTTCAGCGCGGGGCCAAGAGCGAAAAACACGGTCGCCAGCGCGCAAAAGCCGAGCGTCGCCCCGAGGATCGCGGGATTCGTCACGCCGCGGAAGGCCAGCGCCACCGGCATCAGACGCGCGAGCGATCCGGCGAGCAGGCCGGTGCTCCATTGCGCCAGCAGCAGCCCCGTCACTCCGCCGAGGGTCGCGAGCACGAAGCCCTCGGTGAGCAGCTGACGCACGATGCGCAGACGACTGCCGCCGAGCGCGAGCCGGACGGCGACCTCCTTGCGCCGGGCGGCGCCGCGGGCGAGGAGCATGTTGGCGAGATTGAGGCACGCGATCAGCAGCACGATCGCCGCCATCGAAAGGAGCAGCGTGCCGATGATCGTGAGCTGCGTTTCGCGAGTGGGATTCGTATTCGCGCTGAGACGAGGCAGCTCGCCCACGATCATCGTCTGATCCTTTTGCTCGACCGGGAAAATCGTTTCCAGGTTTCGTGCGAGCGGACGCAGCGCGGCATTGGCGGCGGCGGGTGAGACGTCGGAGCGGAGGCGTCCGACGAGAAACAGATTATAGGCATCGGCGCGGTCGAGCGTGCGCTGGGCCGCGGCCGGATCGTAGTCGTTGGCCAGAAGACCGTAGGCGCCGAGCGGAAAATAAAGTTCCGGTCCGAACAGCATCATGGTGCCCGTGAAGTGTTCCGGCGCGATGCCGACGACGGTGAACAGGCGCTCGTTGACGCGGATGGTTTTGCCGACGAGCGCAGGATCGCGGCCCGTGCGCTGCCAATACAGGTCGCTCGCGATGACGACGTCGGCGTTGCTGCCAGGTTTTTCCTCGTCGGCGGAAAACGTTCGGCCGGCCGCGAGCGGCACGCCCAGAACGGAGAAATAATTGCCGCTCACGATGGCGGAGAACGTGCGGCGCGACGCCTCGCCGTCGTTCAGTCCGACCATCGCGAGATTATACGCCAGAATGCCGGCGAACGGACTGTCGGTCGCCGCGGCGAGCTCGCGATAAGCCGGATACGACGCGAGCCGGAAGGACGAGGGATTTTTCGAGTCCTGCGTGTAGAGCTGGACGACCTGAGCGGCGTCGCGATACGGGCGCGGGCTCCAGAGGAGCTCGTGCACGAGGCTGAACACGGCGGTGTTGGCGCCAATGCCGAGCGCCAGCACGGCGACGGCGGCGAGGGTAAACGCGGGAGCGCGGCGGAGCAGCCGCAAGGAGAAGCGAAGGTCTTGCAGGAGGGTTTCCATGGAGCGGCGGGGTTTGGGCGCAGCGGACTTACACCCGGCGCGCCGCGAAAGTTGCGCACGTCGCGTTCTTCGCCGCGGGAAATGCTCACGACGCAGAAATCTCAGCCGCACGTGCCGTCCGCGCGTTGATGCAGGATCAAGGGATTGCCGTCCGGATCGAGGACATCGAGATGACGGCACACGCCGTGATCCTCGGGCGGACCGCCGACGCTCGCGCCGCATGCGACCAGATGCGCGTGAAAGGCCTCGATCTCGTCGACTCCCAGCGCGAGACACGGACCGCCGGTGCCCGGATGCGGGTTCGCCCCGCCGTGGAGCGCGAGCGTGACATTGCCGCAATCGAACTCGGCCCACTGCCACTCGGGGCTGAAAAGGGTGAGCTTCAACCCCAGCACATCGCGGTAAAAGGCGACGGCGCGGTGGAGATCGCCGACTTCGTGGCGAACGAAATCCATGGCGCGGATCTTCATGGGACTACGCCCGGTAGTGCGCGAGTTTGGCGGCGAGCAGCACCGCGAAAATGCCCGCATCGAACGACTGCCGGTCGAAGACGAAGGAGGTGCCCTCAGGGTAGCGGCGGGCGGTTTTCAACCGCGCGCCGATCTCGCGTTGGTGCGGGCCGGCAAGGAGCGAGGCGATGGCGTTGCGACCAAGAAGAATTGAGAGCTGGAAATTGCCCGGCTTGGGCACGAAATAAAACAGACGGCGCTGCTTCTGGAGGGCGACGCGATACCAGCCGACCCCGGGCGAATATTGCCACGACAACGTGGCCGCCGGATAAGCCGAATACAACTGGTTGAGGATTTCTTTTTGCAGCGGCGCGGCGAGGCCCAGCGTTGAGACGAGGGCCTCCTCCGCGGGCTCGTGGTCCCGGTCGGGAAACGCCGCGACCGCGACAGCAGACGTGGTTTTCATGCACAGGCGATCAGTGGCCGGGGCGTGTGTGACGAACCACCGGAGTCTAGCGCCCGGCCGAGCGATGACGAGCGGAATGCCGTCCGCCGCGCTTGAAACGGCCCGACCTCACTCCGCCCGCAGCGCGACGATCGGATTCACCCGCGTGGCACGACGGGCGGGAAGATAACAGGCCAGCAGCGCGGTCAATGCGAGCGCGAGCGGCACACCGACAAAAACCGTGAGATCGAAGGGGCTTACGCCGTAAAGAAATCCGGCGAGGAGGTGCGTGACTGCCAGCGCTCCGGCCAGGCCGGCAGCGATCCCGACCAGCGCCAAACCCAGCCCGCGGCGCAGGACGTCCGCGATCACGTCCGCCGACGTGGCGCCGAGCGCGATTCGCACGCCGAATTCCTGGGTGCGCTGCGCGACGGCATAGGCCATCACGGCGTAGACGCCCATCGCCGCGAGCACGAGTGCCACGGTGCCGAGCAACGCGAGCAGGCTGGAGGCGATCTTCTGCGTCACGACCGCCGCCTCGATGTAGGTCGCGAGCGGCAGCGCCTTCCAGATCTCGACGGCGGGATCGATCGCGTGGATCTCGTTGCGCACGGCTTCGAGCATCGCGGCGGGCGATCCGCCGCTCACGCGCACACACAAGCCAAGGTCGAGCGACCACGGCGCCTGCAGGCTGGGCTGGTAGAAAAACGATTCGGGCGGGTCGTTGAGCCCGCGGTATTTCCCGGACTTGGCGACGCCGATCACGCGCGTCTCCGTGTCGTTGATACGGAACGTGCGTCCGATCGCATCCTGCCGGGGCCAGAGCCGCTGCGCCATGGTTTCGTTGACGATCGCCACGCGCGGGGCGTCGAGCGAGTCGCGCTCCGTGAAGTCGCGGCCCGCGAGCAGCGGGATGCCCATTGTGTCGAAGTAATGCGGCGAGACGATCGCGAGCCGGAAATTCATCTGTTCGCCCGCGCGGCGCGGCTGGTCCGGAAGTTCGACGTAGCTGGTGCCGGTGTCCTCGAAGCCGAGCGGGAACCAGTTGGCGAGCGCGGCCGCTTCGACGCCGGGCAGCCCGGCGACGCGCTCACGCAGGACGCGGTAAAATTGCGGCGCCGTCTCGCGGGTGTAGCCATTCATGCCGACGCGTAGGCCGACGAGGAGCACACCGTCCGGCTTGAGTCCGGGATCGATGTGGCGCGAACTCTTCAGGCCCTTCCAGCACAGCCCGGCGCCCACGAGCAGAACGAAGGCGAGCGTGACTTCCACGACCACGAGGATCTGCCGGGCACGATGATGCTCGCCGCTGCCGGACGAACGTCCGCTTTCCTTCAGGGTATCGTTGAGATTGGGACGCGAGGCGCGGAGGGCGGGCACGAGTCCGCACAGTACGCCCGCCACCAGTGTGAGCCCCACGGTCGCGAGGAGCGTCGGCGTCTCGATCTCGAGCGCGAGGCCGATCGGCAGCGGCGTTTTGGGCACGAAGAGCACGAAGAGGTCGACCATCCAATACGCGAGCAGCACGCCCAGCGCGCCGCCCAGGGTCGTGAGCAGCAGGCTTTCGGTGAGCAGCTGGCGGATGAGTCGCGCGCGGCCGGCCCCGACGGCGAGCCGGATGGCGATCTCCTTGCGCCGGCTGGTGGCGCGGGCGAGGAGGAGATTGGCGACATTTGCGGTGACGATCAGGAGCACGCCGAGACTCACGGCCAGCAGCAGTCCGAGCACCGGTCGGAAGATTTGCGCCGCGCCATACGTGGCGTCCCACAGCGGCCGCAGGTGAAAGCGGATGTCGCGGTTGGTTTCCGGATACGCCTGTCCGAGTCGGAGCGACAGCGCGGTCAGCGCGGCGCGGGCCTGGTCGAGACTGACGCCCGGCTGGAGCCGCGCGAGCGTGTGATGCCAGCGGGCGTAGCGACGGAGAATCTGATTCGCGTCGAGACCCGAGTAGGCGACCTCGCGGTGCATCATCGTGGGCGCCCAGAAATCGCAGCGCAGGCCGGTGACGTCGCCGTAGAAGGCCGCCGGCGCGACGCCGACAATCGTGAAGGCGTGCCGGTTCAGTTCGACGACGCGACCGATCACGTGCGGATCCCCGCCGAAATGCGTTCGCCACAAAGGCTCGCTGATGACCAGCACGGGATGACCGCCGGGCTTCTCGTCTTCCGACGGAAGAAACGTCCGACCGAGCAGCGGTTTCACCTCCAGCACGTCGAAGAAGTTGGCGGTGACGATCTGTCCGTAGAGCCATTCGAGCCGGCCGTCGATCGCGAGACAGGCGGGGGTCTGCTGGGAGCCGGTGACGCCGCGGAAGACCTCGGTCATCGCGGCGGCGTCGCGCAGGTCGGGCAACGAAACGGTGTCCCACATCCGCTCGCCGTGGCTGGTGGTGATGAACGCGAGCTCATGCTGGCGCGCCACCGCGGGCAGCGGCCGCAGCAGGATCTTGTCGATCCAGCACAGCACGGTCGTGTTGGCGCCGATGCCGAGCGCGAGGGAGAGGACCACCACGGCGGTGAAGCCGGGTGCCTTCGCGAGTTGGCGGAACGCGAATTTGAGATCGGCGATCATGGCGGGGAAACCGCCCTAAGAGCGGGAGCAGAGGCAACCAGTTATTCGACGCGGAGCGCGGCTTGCGGATCGATGAGCGTCGCGCGGCGGGCGGGCAGCCAGCAGGCGAGCAAACCGACACCGGTCAGGACCAGCGTCACGTAGACGAACACCAGCGGGTCCGGCGGGGCGGCGTTCGATATCAGCCGGCTCAACAACCAGCCGAGGGCGACCGCCCCGGCGAGTCCGATCGCGGTGCCGAGCAAGGCCATGCGCAAACCGGAAAACAGGATCATGCGAACGATGTCGCCCGGCTGGGCGCCGAGCGCGATGCGCACGCCGATCTCGGGCGTCCGCCGCACCACGATGCGGGCCACGACGCCGTAGATGCCGAGCGCCGCGAGAAACAAACCGAGCAGCGAGAAGCAGACCAGCACGGTGCTGAACAAGGACGCGGTGCCGATGACGAGACGCGTCACGTCTTCGATGCGGCCGAACTGCTGCGGCACGAGATCCAGGTCCAGGGCGGCGATGGCCTGTCGCATCGGATCGGTGAGCGCGGCCGGATTCCGGGCGCGGACGGCGACGGTGACGTAGTTCCAGGTTTCCTGCGCGAGCGGACGCAGCAGCAGCAGCTTGGTCGTCGTCGGCACGACGCCGGTGGCGAAGTCGACATCGGCCACGACGCCGACGATTTCGCACCAGCCGGGATTGTTCGGGTCCGGCGTGCCGATGCGCTGGCCGATCGGATCCTGGTTGGGAAACAGCGCGGCGGCCATTGACTCGTTGATAATGGCCACGGGCAGCGAACTCGCATTGTCGGCTTCGGTGAAGCCGCGGCCGGCCTTCAGCTTGATCCCGAGCGTGGAGAAATAGGACGGCGCGACGCCGTTGATGAAGGCGAGCGGTTCACGGCCGGGATGTGCCGGCGGGCGGCCTTCGACGGCCATCGAGCGGCTCGTGAGGTATTGGAAAATGGGCAGCGTCCACGCCACGGTCGCGTCCTCGACGCCGGGCAGCGCGCGCAGTCGCTCCTGCAGGCGGGTGTAGAAGAGGTAGCTCTCCTGCGGCGTCGAATATTTGGCCGGCGGCAGGTTGAGGACGGCCTGGATGATTTTTTCCTGATCCCAACCGGGATGGATCGTGACGAGCCGGTCGACTCCCCGAATGAAGCCCGCGGCACCCGCGAGGAGAATCAAGGCGTTGGCGAACTGGCTGACGATGAGCGCCTGTTGCATCCGGTTGTGGCCACGATCGGCGGTGTTGCCGCGGCTGCCGCCCTTGAGCGTCTCGCTGACCCGCACCCGGCTGACGCGCCAGGCCGGAACGAGCCCGAAGAGGATGCCGGTGAAAACCGACAGCAGGACGGCGAACATCAGCACGCGCCAGTCGAGTTGCAGCGTAAGCCGGAACAGGCCGCTGGACGAAAGCCGGCTGGAAATCCAGTCGTTGCTCCACGCAGCGACCATGATGCCGAGCAGCCCGCCGGCCAGCGAGAGCACGAGGCTCTCCGCGATTTGGGGGCGGATGAGTTGTTGACGCGACGCGCCCAACGCGGCGCGGACGGCAAACTCATGGGATCGGGCGATGGCGCGGGCGAGCTGCAGGTTGGCGAGGTTCGCGCAGGCGATGAGCAGGACGAACGCCGCGAGGGAAAGCATCATCCAGGAAATGGTCTTGGTCGCCGGATTGCGGGCGACGGAAGCGAGTGTCACGGCCCGCAGCCCGTCCTCGCTGCGATTCGCCGGGCGCAGCTCGGCGAGGTTGCGCGCGAGGGTGGCGAGTTGGGAATTGTATTGCTCGAGCGTGATCCCGGCGGGGCGTCGCGCGATCAGCGACAGTTCCATTTCGCTCAGCTGCATCTTTTCCTGCGGCGTGAAGCCCATCGGTCGGAGGCAATCCGCCGGGCCCCAGAGGAAGATTGACGAAAAGTCCCGCGGCATGACACCCACGATCGTGGTGGGCTCGCCGTCGATGCGCACCGAACGGCCGACGATCGCCGGATCGCCGCCGAAGTGCGCCTGCCACGTGTCGTAACTGAGAATCACGACGTGGTTGCCCGGCTGGTCCTCCTCGGCGGTGAACCAGCGGCCGAGCTCCGGCTTGAGGCCGAGCGTCGGCAGGAACGTAACCGAAACCCGGATACTGTTGAGATTCACGGGCGCGCGGCCCTCCGGCATCATGGTGTAGCCCCAGCCGCGAAACGCCGCGAGCTGCGTCGAGCCGGCGGTGGCGCGCGTCAGCTCGAGGTAGTCCGAGGCGGAGTGTCCGCCGTTGGGATTCTGCGGATTCGTGCGATAGATGCGGACGAGGTCATCACTTTGTGGATACGGCAGCGGCTTGAGGATGAGCAGATTCATCAGGCTGAACATCGAGGTGTTCAGGCCGATACCGAGCGCGAGCGTGAGGATGACGATGGCGGTGAAGGCCGGCGTCTTGGCGAGGGAGCGGAAAATGACTTTCATGGTGGGGCGGTCGTGGAGAAGGACGGAAGATCCGTGCCTGCCTCATTGCAGGGTGCATGCCGCGGCGGTGGAGCCGTTGTTAGTGGCTAATGATAAACGGAATAAAGTTTTCCTTGTCGGCGCGGTGCGAAAGAAGCGTTCGGATTCGAAACGCAGCTTTCCCATCCATGGGACGGCCCGGGGCTGGGTCGTCGCGTTACTCAGCGCGGAGAGCGGTCAACGGATCGACTCGCGTGGCGCGGCGGACGGGCACGAGGGACGCGCCGAAAACGACGGCGAAGAGCAGTCCGACCGTGCCGGCGAGGGCGAGCGGATCGGCGCCGGGCAGACCCGGAATGCGCCTGCTCAGGAAGATCACGAGACCGGCTGCACCGACGAGGCCGAGCGCGACGCCGGCGGCGGCGAGGCCCAGGCTCTGGCGAAGCACGAACCATTGGACGTCGCGCGGCTGGGCTCCGAGCGCGAGCCGGATGCCGAACTCGGTCGTGCGCTGGATCACGAGCGTGGAGATCACGCCGTAGAGGCCGATGGCGGCCAGCGCGAGACCGAGCGCGGCAAAGCCCGCCAGAAGATCGTTGGCGACCTGAAGATTCCGACGGGCGTTGTCGACGGACTCACGGATGGTCTGCAAATCCGCCAACGGCAGATCGGGATCGATCTCCGCGACGGCGCGGCGGAGCGGCTCTGCGAGCCTCTCCGGGTGCTGTGCGCGCACCGAGACGGCGAGATAGCCCCAGGGCTCCTGCACGAGTGGCCGATAGACCTGCAGACGGGTTTCCGGAAGGCCGAAATTTGCGACGAAGCCGACATCGCGCACCACCCCGATCACCTCGGTCCAATTGCGCTGTCGCGGATCGGTATCGCCGATGCGTTTGCCGACCGCGCTTTCGCCCGGCCAGAATTGCCGGGCGACGGTTTCGTTGACCACTGCAACGCGCGGACCGTCGGCGCGAACGTCATCGGGAAGCAGACGGCCCTCGAGCAGTTGCAGACCGAGCGTGGGGAAAAAATCCGGCGTCACCATCACGTAGTCCGCGACCGGTTCCAAACCCGGCGGCGGATCGGCGCGACCCTCGACTGCGAGTTTGCGTGAGCCCTCGTAACCGCGGATGGGGACGGACGAGGACAGCGCCACATTTACCACGCCCGGGAGGATGGAAACCCGTTGCAGCAGACGCTCGTAAAACTGGAGCCGGGCTTCGGCCGTCACGTAGCGGTCCGTAGGCAGCGCGTTGGGGAGCGTGAGCGTGCCGATAAGGAGGCCGTCGGTGCGCCAGCCCGGATCGCGGGCGGCGAATCGTTGAAGGCCCCGAATGAAGAACGCCGCGCCGGCAAGCAGGACGAGAGCAAACGCGATCTCGGCCACGATCAGCAGCCGACGAACCCGGTGCCTCGAAAGGTCGCCCGTCGAGCCGCGACTCCGGCTCTTGAGCGCGGTGTTGAGGTCTGTGCGCGACACGAACAACGCGGGCGCGATGCCGGAACCGATTCCGGCGCCAACGGCGACCAGCAGCGCAAAACCGAGGACGTTCCAGTCGAGAGAGAGGGGCAGCGGCACACCGCCGACGAAATCCAGGCGGCGGGAGAGCAGGTCGTTGAGCCAGAGGGCGAGCAGGATGCCGAAGACGCCACCGGCGAGGGCGAGGACAAGGCTTTCGGTGAGCAACTGGCGCACGAGCCGACTGCGGGAGGCGCCGAGTGCCGCCTGCACGGCGAAATCCCGGGCCCGGGCGGAACTGCGGGCAAGCTGGAGATTCGCGAGATTGGCGCAGGCGATGAGAAGGACAAAACCCGAAAGCGCCAGCGTCAGCCAGGAGACGTCGCGGCCGGTCTGGTCCAGCGCGGTCTCGTGCAACGGCACGAGCTGCAACCCGGTGCCGGCGTTGGTATCCGGGAACTGCTGGGCGAGGCTCGCGGCGATCGCGGACGTGCCTGCTTGCGCCGAAACGAGCGGCATGCCGGGCCGCAGCCGCGCGATGGCGCCGAGCCAGTGCGTGCCGCGGTCGTGCTGCCAGTCGGCCGAGATCACCAGCGGCCGGATCGCCTGCAACCGACCCCAGAAAAGCGGATAGGCAAAGCCGGGCGGCATGACGCCGATCACGGTCTGCGGCACGCCATCGATGCGCACGGTGCGGCCGATGATGTCGGGATCGGCGCCGTAACGATCACGCCAGAACGCGTCGGTGAGGACGACCACGCGGTCGCGTCCAGGTTGTTGTTCTTCGGCGGTGAACGCGCGGCCCAGCGCGGGCTGCAGGCCGATCGTCGCAAACAGATCCGCCGATGCGAGCACACCGCGCAGACGTTCCGGAGGCTGGCCGGGCTCCGCGAGGCTGAACTGCCACCACTGGAAGGCGGCGAGCGAGGCGAAGGCGGGGTTCCGGGCGCGAAGATCCTCAAGATCGGGGAGCGAATGCGGCCAGGTCCGGGATTGCGGCGAAGTGCGGTAGACGCGGACGAGGTGTTCAGGTTCTGGATACGGGGCGGGTTGCAGCAGGAGGGTGCGAACGACGCCGAACATCGCGGTGTTCACACCGACGCCGAGGGCGAGGGTGAGAAGCGCGATCGCGGTGAAACCGGGCGATTTGGCGAGCGAGCGGAGGGCGGCCTTCATGGAACGTGCGGATTGAAGATCTGCGTTGCGAGCGCGACGGCGGGCGTGGGACCTGAGCGCGAATCTCCGGGGTGAACGTCTGAGTGAATCGCATCTATTCGGCACGCAACGTGATCATCGGATCGATCCGCGCCGCGCGCCGCGCGGGCAGATAACAGGCGAGCGCGCCGACGGCGGTGAGGCCGACCGCCACCGCGGCAAAGCTGAGCGGATCGAACGCGGACACACCGAACAGGATCGAGCCGAGCACCCGCGTGAGCGCGACGGCGGCGAACAGCCCGAGCACGAGGCCCGCCGCCGCGAGTTTGAGACCATGCCGCAGAATCAGCGCGACGACCGAGTTCGGTGTGGCACCGAGCGCCATGCGGACCCCGACTTCGCGCGCGCGCTGACCGACGTTGTAGGCCAGCACACCGTAGAGGCCGAGCGAGGCGAGCGCGACCGCGAGCGCCGCGAACGCACCGAGCAGGAACACCGTGAGCCGCTGCGTAGAAACGCTCGCCGTGAAAAGTTCCTCCATGCTTTGCACGCCGAAGATCGGCAGCTCGGGCGCGACCTCGCGAATCGCCTGACGAATCGCCGGGACGAGGATCGCTTCGTTTTGGTCGCTGCGCAGAACGAACGTGAGCGACGTCGGCACCGATTGCGTGTGCGGAACGTAAGTTTGCTCGCGCGTGAGCAAGCCCGAGGCGAGGCCGTAGTTTTGAATCGGCGCGACGATGCCCACGATCTGAATCCAGTCGCTGCTCTCTTGCGGCGGCGTGCTGCCGTAGACGAAACGCTTCCCGAGCGCGTCGGTGCCGGGAGGGAAATTTTTTTCGACGAAACGGGTATCGACGATCGCGACCTTCGGCGCCGTCGCGCTGTCCCGCTCGTCGAAGGCCCGGCCGGCGAGCAGCGGGATCCGCAGCGTGCCGAAAAGACCACCGCTCGTCTGGAAGAATTCGGCCGATGGCTGCCGTCCGGCCTCCGGGAGCCGGCTGCCTTCCACGTAATAGATCCGCTGATTGCCGCCGCCGCTGAGCGGGAGCGGATCGATCAGCGCGACCGAGCTCACCCCGGGCACCGTGGCCAGCCGGTCGAGGGCGCGGCGGATAACGGCCGGACGTTGCGCGGCATCGGTCGAGCCGTTGCCCGGCACATTCCAGTTCACGGTCAGGATGCGCTCCGTCGCGTAGCCCGGATCGGCGGAGTAAAGATTCGACAGCGTGCGAATCATGAGCCCGGCGCCCACGAGCAGCACCGAGGTGAGGGCGAACTCGCCAACGATGAGTCCCGCCCGCCAGCGATTGCCCGCGCCGGAGGAGCCGCGCGTGCCGTCGACGAGCGTCGCACGCAGGTCCTGTTTCAACACGTGCACGGCCGGGACGAGTCCGACGACGACGCTCGTAATCAGGGTCGCGACGGCGGCGAACGCGAGCACGGGCGCGTTGAGACTGACCTCGTCGATGCGGGGGACGTTGGCGGGCAGCAGCGAGCGCAGAGCATCGAGTCCCCAAACCCCGAATACGACGCCCACGATGCAGCCGGCGCCGCCGAGCATCAGGCTCTCGACGAGAAGCTGGCGCACGATTTGCGCACGGCTGGCGCCGAGCGCGGCGCGAACCGCGAATTCGCGCGCCCGGCCGTGGGCCCGCGCGAGCTGGAGGTTGGCGACATTGGCGCAGGCGATCAACAGCACGAAACCGGCGGCGCCCAGCAGCACGAACAGCGCGGGGCGGACCCGGCCGAAGGCGCGGTCGGCGAGTGGCTGGACGGCGGCGGACTGGTGCGCGTTGGTGGCCGGATATTCACGCGCGAGCTGTTCGGCGATGCCTTTGATGTCCGCGACGCCGGCCTCGTAGCTGACGCCGGGCTTGAGTCGCGCGACGCAGTAAAGTCCCGGATGATTCCTGCGCTCCTGATACCCGTCCGCGAACAGTCCAAGGGGAAGCCAGACGTCCACGCTGGCGGCGGGAAACTGGAAGTCGGCCGGCATCACGCCGACCACGGTGTAGAAATCGCCGTTGAGCTGGAGCTTCTCGCCGAGAGCGTCGGCGCGGCCGGAGAAGAGCCGGCGCCAGAGCCTCTCGCTGACGAGCACGGTGCGTTCGGCGCCGGGTTTGTCCTCGTCGCCGGAGAAGACGCGCCCGAGCAGCGGCGGGACGGCCAGCGCTGCAAAGAGATCGTGGCTGGCCATGATGCCGGTGAGCCGTTCGCTTTCGGTCGGACCGACGTAGTTGACGCCGTGAAACCGGAAGGCGCCGAGCGCGGTGAACGCGCGCTGGCGCTCGCGCCAGTCGGTGAAATTCGGATACGACACCGACATGTTGGGCACCTGCTGCGACCATTCTCCGATGAACAGGAGCCGGTGCTGTTCGGGATAGGGCAGCGGCCGCAGCACGACGCCGTACACGACCGAGAAGATGGCGGTATTCGCGCCGATTCCCAACGCGAGCGCGAGCAGCGCGACAACGGTGAAGCCGGGCGATTTGCAGAGCGAACGGAAGGCGTGGCGCATGACAGGAAAGGGACGGCGAGCGGGTGAGGGAAAAGGCGATGCGCGGGGGCGCGTGATCGTTTTGCAGACTCTGTGCCAAGGCCGTAATGCCTCCATCATGGCGCTGCACCTCAGGAGCTTGCGATTCTGAGTTGTGCCGCGGGCGAAGCGACGCCGCTTGAAAACGGAACGGCGCCGTCCCGCGAATGGGAAATCGGCGCCGGGCTGACACGCCGCGATCGCGGCGTGAGTTGAAGGGGTAAGTTGAAGCGGAAGCGGAACTGGCGCGGCGAGTTTCGTCGCCGAGCCTCGTCTTCAACTTAAACTTAAAACTTAAAACTCCGCCCTGCGGGCGGCGGCGGCGCTATTCGGCGCGGAGGGCGATCAGCGGATCGACCTTGGTGGCGCGGCGCGCCGGGATGAGCGATGCGAGCGCGGCGACGACGAAGAGCAAGGCCGACACCATCAGCAGGCCGAGCGGATCGGCGCTGACCAGCCGCGGCATGAACGCACTGAGAAAACGCGACAAACCCCACGCGCCGGCGAGCCCGACGGCGAGTCCGATGCCCGTCAGCCAGAGGCCGCGGGCGAGCACATGGCGCAGGATGTCGCGCGGCTCGGCGCCGAGCGCGAGACGGATGCCGAACTCGGACGTGCGTTGCGCGACGATGTGGGAGATCACGCCGTAAAGTCCGACCGCGGCGAGCGCGAGGCCGAGCGCGGCGAAGCCGACCAGGATCTTCGCAATCACGATCAGGTTGTGATTCGCCTCGTCGGTGAGCTGCGGCACGGTGCCGACGCGATCGAGCGGAAGGTCGGGATCGAGCTCGGAGACGACCCGGCGGACCGCTTCGCGCAACGCGGCCGGCTGGCGGCTGCGGACGAGGACGTTGGCGTAGCTCCAGGGCTCCTGCACGAGCGGCTTGTAAACGGTGAGCGAGGTGGACGGATTGGCGACGTTGGCGACGGGTTCGACATCGGCGACCACGCCGATGACCTCGCGCCACTCGATCTCCTTGTTCTGGGTGCTGCCGATCCGTTTGCCGATCGCGCTCTCCTTCGGCCAGAAACGTCGCGCGAGCGATTCGTTGATGATGATGTAGGGCGGCCCGTCGCGTTCGAGGTCGCGCGCAAAAAGCCGGCCCTCGCGCAACGGGATCCCGAGCGTGGCGAAGTAGTCCGGCGTGATCATGACGAACGACGCGGTTGGATTATCGTTGCGGCCGGAAAACTCCGCGTCGGCGAACACCTGGTGGTCGTTGTAATAGCCGAACAGCGGGACGGCGGTGGACAACGCCACGTGCTCGGCGCCGGGCAGCAGCGCGAGCCGGTCCTCGAGCTTGCGGAAGAAATCGATGCGTTTTTCCGGCGTGGTGTAGCGTTTCTCCGGCAGCGGCATCGTGCCAGTGACGACCTGCGCGGTGTCCCAGCCGACCTGGCGCTGCAGCAGGCGCGTGAAACCGCGGTTCATCAGGGCGGCGCCGCCGAGCAGAACGAGGGCGAGGGCGACCTCGCCGACGATCAGCGCATGGCGCATGCGATGATGGCCGCGCCCGGAGGTCGAGCCCCGGCCCTGCGACTTGAGGGTCGCGACGACGTCGGTGCGCGACGCGAAGATCGCCGGCACAATCCCGAACAGCACGCCCGTGACGAGGGCGACCAGCAACGTCGCGACGAGCACGCGCGTGTCGGTCGCGATTTTGAACGACGCCTCGTTGCCGATCAGGATGCTGCGCTCGATCAGGCTGTTGATCCAAAGCGCGACCACAAAGCCGAGCGCGCCGCCGGCGACGGACACGATCACGCACTCGGTCAACTGCTGCGCGATCAGCCGGCCGCGGGTGGCGCCCAGCGCGGCGCGAATCGCGAAATCGCGGAGCGCGGTCGTTGCGCGGGCGAGTTGAAGATTCGCGAGATTCGCGCAGGCGATGAGCAGGACGAAGCCGGAGAGCCCGAGCAGCATCCACGAGATCGCGCGCCCGGTGCTGTCCATCGCGGCCTCGTGCAAGGGCCGCACTTGAAATTTCAGTCCGGAGTATTCCTGCGGAAACTCCTTCTCCCAGCGCGCGACCAGCGGCGACAGCTGGGCGACGATGTTTTCCGGCGAAAGACCGGCGGCGAGGCGCGCGACGAGAAAGGTGTTCCGATAGCCGCGAAACGTGAGCTGATCGGGCGTGTAGTTCAGCGGCCGCCAGAACGCCACCGGTCCCCACATGAGCTTGTAGTCGAAACTGGGCGGCATGACACCGACGATGGTGACCGTCTCGCCGTCGAGCCGCATCGTGCGGCCGAGGACGTTCCGATCGCCGGCGAAACGCGCCTGCCAGAACGAATGACTGAGGAGAACGACATGGTTTTTCCCCGGCTGAAATTCGTCCGGTGCAAACGGACGGCCAAAGAGGGGCGCAGTGCGAAACGTGTCGCCCATCTCCGAAGAAAGCATGACGCCGACGAGGCGTTCCGCCGGCCGCCCCGCCTCGGACCAGGAGGATGCGGCGAACGCCTGCTCGGTCAGCGACGAAAGCCCCGTGATCTGCGCGCGGAGCTCCTGGATCTCCGTGGCGGAAAACGTGTAGAACCGGCCGCCGCGCGTCGTGGCCTGGATGGAAACGATGTCCTGAGGATTCGGATACGGCGCAGAACGAAAGAGCAGCGTGTCGACGACGCTGAACATCGACGTGTTGACGCCGATGCCGAGCGCGAGCGTCAGCAGGGCGATGATCGTGTAGCCCGGCGACTTCAGGAGGGAGCGGAAAGCGTATTTCATACCTGCCAGAGTTTGAGATTCAGGAGGAGGGCGGGGGTCGGGCGGAAGAGAACAGAAGCGCCCGGCTGAAATGCGGTGCGGCCTATTCGGTGCGGAGAGCCTCGATCGGATCGACACGGGTCGCGCGGCGGGCGGGAATCCAGCAGGCCGCGCCGGCGGCAAGCAGCAGCGCGAGCGCGCCGGCGATATAGCTGGTGAGATCGAAGGCTCCGACGCCGAAAAGCTGGCTTTGGAGCAGGCGGGTGGCGAACCAGCCGCCGGCGAGTCCCAACGCGATACCGGGCAGGATGAGCGTCAGGCCGCGCCGCAGCACAACCAGGAGCACGCTGTGGCGCTGCGCGCCGAGCGCCATGCGGATCCCGATTTCGCGGGTGCGGCGGCCGACATTGAACGCCAGCACGCCGTAGATGCCGATCACGGCGAGGAGCAGCGCGGTGCCGCCGAAGAAGGCGAAAAGGCTCATGTTGAACCGGCGGCCGGAATAGGAATCCGCGACACGATCGGACATCAGCCGCACGTCGTGGATCGGATGATCGGGAGCGACGGCGCGGATCGCCTTCTGCACGGCGGCCACGGCCGCGCTCGGTTCGAGCCGCGTGCGCACGGCCAGATGCACGCCGAACGGCGCCGGAAACTGATGCAGCGCGAGGTAGAACTCCGGCTTCGGATCCCGGTCGAGCGTTTCCTGGCGGGTGTTGCCGACGATCCCGACGACGCGGGCCACCGGGAGATTTGCGCTCGGGAAACCGAGCTGGAAGCGCCGGCCGATCGGATCTTCGCCGGGCCAGAGGCTCTCGGCCATCCGCTCGCTGACGACGCAATCGAGCTCCAGGCCGCGATAAACCCGGGCAATGGTTTCGACGGAGATCGGCGTGTTGGGAGCGATCTCGGGTTGCGGCTCCCGACCGGTGAATGCACGGCCACGCAACACGGGGATGCCCATCACGCGGAAGTAGTCGGTCGTGACGAAGTGGGAGTTGGCGGACGGCAGCTTCCCCGCCTCGGGCACCGGCAGGTCAGTGCGGAAGATCACCATGCTGGACGTGTTCCAGCTGAACGGCAGCGCGGAGCCAAAGGCGGCGGACTCGACCTCCGCCAGCGTGGCGACCTCGGCCAGAATGCGTTCCTGGAAACGTGTGTGAGACCACGCATCGCGTTGCAGTTCGCTGACCGCGGGCGGCGCGACCTGCAGGGTGATCACGCGCGTTGGATCGACGCCCGGCGAGATGGCGGTGAGGCGTTGCAGGCTGCGCACCATGAGACTGGCGGCGACCAGCAGGACGAGCGCGAGGGCGACCTGGCCGACGACCAGCAGATCGCCGACCTGCCAGTGGCCCGGCAGGAGGCGGAGCGTGCGCGGCGTGTTCTTGAGCGCGTCGTTAGGGTCGATTCGCGACGCGTGCCAGGCGGGGACGAGTCCGAAGAAGAGACCGGTCAAGACGGTGATGCCGGCGAGAAAGAAGAGCACGTTCGCATCGTAGCCCGATTGCGTGGCGACGATCGGCTGCATCTGCCACGGCACGAGACGGCGTCCGAAATCGTAGCCCCACAGACTCAACAGCGCGCCGACCGCACCGCCCACCGCGGCGATCAGCAGACTCTCGGTGACGAGCAGACGCACGAGCCGGAAGCGGCTCGCGCCCAGCGCCGTGCGGACCGCGATCTCGCGCTCGCGGGCGAGCGAGCGTGCGAGGAGCATGTTGGCGACGTTGACGCAGGCGATCAGCAGCACGAGGCCGACGGCGCCGAGCAGGAGCAGCTGGCTCGAGCGGGCTTCGCTGGCGAGATTATCGCGCAATGGCTGCACGCGGATGCCGGTGCCGGCGTTGGCCTCGGGCCACGCGAGCTGCAGCCGCTGCGCGATCACGTCCATCGCGGCCTGCGCCGATTCGAGGCTCTCGCCCGGTTTTAGGCGGGCGACGACGCGCGTGCCATTATGGTTTTCGCGATCTTTGAGAAACATCTCGTCCGCGGCGGGCGCGACCGGGAGGAACAGTTCGGCGGCGCGGAAGAAACGGAAATCGGGCGGCAGGATGCCGGCGACGGCGTAGGCGCGGCCCTCGATGAGCACGGACTGGCCGATGGCGGCGGGATCGCCGCTGAAAAACCGCTGCCACCCGGCATGCGTGAGCCAGACGACGGGCGCGGCGCCGGGCCGGTCGTCCTCCGGGGCGAGCGCCCGGCCCAGCGCGACGTTGACGCCCAGGACATCGAAGAACCCGGCGGAAACATAGCCGGCGGAAACGAGCTCGCTCGCGCCGGCGGTCTTCAGTTTGACGCTGTTGGTGCGGTAGATCGCGAGATCGGTGAACACCTCCTGCTGGGCGACCCAGTCCAGGAAGTTTGGATACGAAACGGACATGTCCGGCCACTGGCGGTTGCGCTCCGTGACATGCATGAGCCGCCCCGGCTCGGGGTAGGGCAGGCTGCGCAGGAAGGTGGCGTTGACGATGCTGAACAGCGCGGTGTTCGCGCCGATGCCGATCGCGAGCGTGAGCACGGCGACGACGGTGAAACCGGGCGATTTCGTCAGTTGCCGGAAAGCGTAGCGCAGGTCCGGGATCATGGACGTCGAAGTTTGAGGTTCAGGTGGAGGACGGACGCGTGGGCGCCGCAGGAAGCTTGAACCGAGACTTCCAGCGGCGACGGACGGATTGCGCTCAGGTTCGGGTGGGATCGGACTCGACCTGTTCCTGCACGACGCGACCGTCGAAGATATGGATCGTGCGGTCGGCGTTGCGGGCGAAGCGGGCGTCGTGCGTGACCATCACGATCGTCGCGCCGCCCTGGTGGAGCTCGGAGAGGAGCTGCATGACGGCATCGCCGTTTTTCGAATCGAGGTTGCCGGTGGGCTCGTCGGCGAGGAGGACGGCGGGTTTGCCGGCGAGCGCGCGGGCGACGGCGACGCGCTGCTGTTGACCGCCGGAGAGCTGGGACGGGAGGTGTTTCGCGCGGTGCCCCATGCCGACTTTCTCGAGCGCCTCGAGGGCGGCGGCCTTGCGCTCGGCGGCGGGCATGCCGCGATACGTGAGCGGCAGCTCGACGTTCTCGAACACGGTCAGATCGCCGATGAGATTGAAGGATTGGAAAATGAAACCGATCTCGCGATTGCGGATGCGGGCGCGCTCCGGGAGCGAGAGGCCCTGGACGGGACGGCCGTTGAGGACGTAGGTGCCGTCGGTCGGCGAATCGAGCAGGCCGAGAATCGAGAGCAGGGTGGATTTGCCGCAGCCGGACGGGCCGGCGATGGAAACGTATTCGCCTTTTCGGATCTCCATGTGGATGCCGGAGAGGGCGTGGGTTTCCACTTCGTCGGTGAGGAACACTTTGGTGACGCCTTCGAGTTTGATGAGCGAGTCGGACATGGTGAGGAGGAGTTGAGTTGGGGAGAGGAAAGGTCAGCGCGGAGTTTTCGGATCGGTCGCCACGAGGGCGACGAGCAGGGCGAGAATCACTAGCAGCGGGATCACGGTGAGAGAGGTGCGCCTCTCGAACACGCGAGGTTGGGCAAAGGTTACAGAAGTTGTGCTCGTTCGGGAAAAAACTCAGTCGAGCTTGATCCGGTCGTTCGTCTCCCACTGCTGCATGTCGGAGAGGATCACCCGGTCGCCGGGCTGGAGTCCGCCGAGGACCTCGATCGTGTTGACGGAACTGCGGCCGAGTTTGACGGGGACGCGGCTGGCATAGGCGCCGTCCGGTTCGAGCTTGAAGATCTGGACCGTGGTCTGTTCCTGGCCGAAGGCCGGGCGCCCGACGTAGACGACATCGTCGAGGCGTTCGAGCTCGATCGTGCCGTCCACCGAGAGGTCGGGCCGAGCGCCGCGCGGCAGTTCGCCGTTCATGCTCACGTCGACGGTGACGGTGCCGTTCTGGACGGAGGGATCGATGCGGGAAACGTGGCCGGCGACGACGCCGTTGCGCGTGTCGACCTGCGCGACCTGGCCGATCTCGATGTCGCGCGCCTGCGTCTCGGCGATGCGGATCTCGGCCTTGAGCCGGCGCGGGTCGGCGACGCGAGCGAGGTTGGTGCCGGGCTGCACCTGGGCGCCGACCTCGACGGGCAGAATCTGGAGGATGCCGTTCATGCCGGCGCGCACGGTGAGCGCGTCGAGTTCGTCCTGGCGGAGCTTGGCTTGCGCGCGGAGGCGGTCGACCTCGGCGACCTTGACGGCGAGTTGGGGCGCGATGGAGTCTTTGGTGAAAGCGTAGCGCTTCTGCTCGATGTTGTAGCGGGTTTCAGCCTGCTCGGCGGTGACCTTGGAAAGCTTCACGTCGAGCGGGGAAACGAGTCCGTCCTTGATGAGCTCCTCGTTCACCTCGGCGCGAAGCTTGGCCTGTTCGTAGTCGGCTTTGGCGGTCGCGGAGGCGGCTTCGGCGGCGAGCACGCCGCTTTCGAGCTGGACCTTGAGATTGGAAAGTTCGGCCTCGGCGGCTTTCAGCTGCGACTCGGCGTCGGTCGCGGCGCGCACCACGTCGGGATTGGTGAGGATCAGGATCACGCTGTCGGGGGCCACGGTCGCGCCGGGACGAAGGACGATCTTGTCGACGCGACCCTGCGTCCGCGCAGCGATCCAGGTGATTTCTTCCGGAACGAGCGTGCCGAGACCGCGCACCTGGCGAAGCATCTGACCGCGCTTCACGTCACCGACCCAGACGAGGTTGCGCTCCACGGTGGGCGCGGCTGGCTTCAGGCGCGCGAGTACGACGGTGATGCCGATGAGCGCGACGGCGATGGCGCTGCCAACGAGGATGCGTTTGCGAAGCTTGGCCTTGGCTTGTGATGGGCGCGGGATGTCCATGCGTGCACATCTGATTGCACGCGCCGTGCCAGCGTTTAGTTCACGTTATAAACCGCTGACAGGAAATGGATAGAAAAACGGGGCGGCGGCTTCGAACGCGGGCAAGGCATCGAAGCCGGGACGCTGGCGTCCCGAAAGTGGGATCCGCGGGCGGGCTAGATTTCGGCGGCGAGGGGCTCGTCGGCGACACCGTGTTCGCACCGGATGCGGCGTTCGCGGCGGGTTTGCTCGAGGATGCGCTCGTTTACGTTCATGCGGTAGCGGGCGATGCGGGGATGATCGAGATGGTAGACGATTGCCTGGCCGAAGACGGTTTTGGCAACGAGCCCGGCGTGACGGAGGCGCAGTGCGAGCTCAGCCTCCTCGTGACCCCAGCCGACGAAGCTTTCGTCGAAACCGTTGACCCGGAAAAAATCTTCGCGCCAGACGGCGAAGTTGCAGCCGCGGATCGCGTGTCGTTCGTTTTTGGATACGGAGGCGAAGGGCCGGCGGACGGCGCGGCGCAGGTGATAGAGGCGGCCCTGCGCGAAGAGGACGAAAGGCTGCAGCCGCCGCGGCGAGAGATCGCGGATATAGCGTGCGCGGATGCCGGCGCGGCGTCCCTGGACAAAACAGCCGCGCGCGGCATGGCGGCAGTGATCGGCGATGAAACGGCGGTGCGGCAGGCAGTCGCCTTCGAGGAAAATAAGATAATTGCCGCTGGCCGCGCGGACGGCGCGGTTGAGCGCGGCGGTTTTCTTGAACTCGAAATGCGGCTGCCAGAAACGGCGGATCGGAAAGGGCAGGCGGGCGGACCAGCGCTCGATCAGCGCGGTGGTCTGATCGTCCGAACCGTCGTCGACGATCAGCAGTTCGGCGGGCGGACGGGTTTGAAGACTCAGTGCCTCGAGGACCAGGTTGAGGGCGACGGGATTGTCCGCGAGGCTGAGGATGAGCGAGGGACGAAGGGAAGTGTTCATGGTGACGTCAGCGGTGGCGCGGCGGAGGAAGCGAAGAGTCGGTTCGCAAAAAAAACCGCCGTTGGCGGGGCGGTCAGTCTCTCACAAATGGCGCAAACCTCCGCGCCGCGCAACGCCGCCCCGCACGCAAACCTCCCGGCTTCCTGCTCGGGAGGTTTACCGACGCGAAGGGTGACGTTCGCGTGACGGAAAACGCGTGCGATCGCGGCGACCGGGCGTCACGCCGGCAAGCGCAGGCGGGCGACGCTGCCGCTGCGATCCTTGCGGTTCTCCAACGAAAGTCCGCCGCCGTGATTTTCCGCGATCTGACGGCAGAGCACGAGGCCGATGCCCGAGCCGTCAGGCTTGGTGGTGAAGAACGGAACGAACAGATTCGAGGCATTGGCGATGCCGGGACCTTCGTCCTCGATGACGATCTCGATCGCGCCGGGCAGGCGCTGCCAGGTCACCTGCACGCCGCCGCCGGTTTCGAGCGCGGCTTCGGCGGCGTTTTTGACGAGATTGATCAAAACCTGTTCGATCTGCGCGGCGTCGCAGGCGAACGATGCCGGCGGTCCTTCGACCAGCGCGACGGCGCGGCGGGTTTCGAGCGCGGTGACGCGGCGGACGAGCGGGCCGAGGTCGCAGACCGCAAGGGAGGGGGCCGGCAGGCGGGCGAGCCGCGCATAGGCCTGCATGAAGCGGCTGAGGCTTTCCGCGCGCGACGCGATGATCTCGAGCCCCGACTGCAGGTCCTCCTCCCAGTCGGGGGCGCGTTGCGGACGTTTCAACAAGCTGCCCAGGCTGCCGGCGATGGATTTGATCGGCGCGAGTGAATTGTTCAGTTCGTGACCGAGCACGCGCACGATGCGTTGCCAGGCCTGCAACTCCTCCTCGCGCAAGGTGCGGCTGAGATCCGCGATCACGATCAGATGGTGCGGCCGACCGCCTTCGCGAAACAAACTGCGCCGCATGCCCCAGCGGCCGTGACCGCCGGGAAACGACGCGGTCGCGAGGAGCCGGTTCGGCTCGCCGGCGAGACAATCGGCGAGGCCGAGCTCGGTGGCGTCGCGGCCGAGGATGCGTTCCGCCGGTTTCGCGAGCAGGATCTGGCCGGCGTGGTTCGCGAGGCGGAGCTTGCCGTCCGCGTCGAAGGCGAAGATGGCCACGTCGATCTCCTCCATGACCGTGCGGAGCAGGGCGGTGGCCTCGAGCGCGCTGAGACGCTGCTCCTGCAACGTGCGGCTGAGCGTGTTGATCTCGGCCATGACGTCGCCGAGCGGTTCGTCGCGCCGCGCGCCGCGCGCGCGGACGGAGAAATCGCCTTCCCGCAGCGCGGACAACAGGTTCGCCATGGTCTGCAGCGGCCGGACGACGCGCGCCTGCAGGGCGAGGGCGAAGCCGAGCCAGCAGCCGACGATCACGAGCGTGAGCGTCCACTGCACCTTCGGCGTCGCCGCGCTGCCGAGCCACAAATAATACATCGCCACCAGCACGGCGGGCAGGCCGGCGAGGAGGCTCTGGAAAAAAACCAACTGCTCGTGCGAGAAGCGGCGTTTGGACGGCGACATCAAAAAGGAGAAACCACGAAAGACACGAACGACACGAAAAGAAATAGGCCCACGGAACACACGGACCACACAGAAATGCTATTTCCGATTTCCGTGCGTTCCGTGTATTCCGTGGGCGAAATTTTCAGCCTTTCTTGGTTTCAAAACCTGCGCTCAGAGCCCGTATTTTTCGAGCCGGCGGTAGAAGGCGCTGCGGCTCAGGCCGAGTTCCTCGGCGGCGCGGCGGGCGTTGCCGTCGCAACGGGCGAGGGTCTTCTTGATGAGGAACGCTTCCACTTCCTCGATGCTCATTTCCTCGAGGCGCGGCGTGGCATCGCGCGCGACGGTGAGGCCGAGGTCCGGGGCGCGGACGACTTTGCCCTGCGCCATGAGCACGCCGCGTTCGACGGCGTGGTCGAGCTCGCGGACATTGCCGGGCCAGCCGTAGTCGCGCATCGCCTGCACCGCGGATTCGTCGAAGCCGGTGATCGATTTCCGATAGCGTTCGACGTGCTGCTTCAAAAAATGCTGGGCGAGCAACTCGATGTCTTCGCGGCGCTCGCGCAACGGCGGAAGATGAAGGTGGATCGTGTTGAGCCGGAAAAGGAGATCCTGGCGAAATTTGCCGGCCGCGACCTCGGCGGGAATATCGGCGTTGGTGGCGGAAATGAGACGCACGCTCGCACGATACGTGCGGGACGAACCGACGCGCTCGAACTCGCCGGTCTCGATCGTGCGAAGCAGCTTCGCCTGCTGGCTCATCGGAATGTTGCCGATCTCGTCCATGAACAGCGTGCCGCCGTCGGCGAGCTCGAACCGGCCGGCGCGATCGCTCTTCGCATCGGTGAACGCGCCGCGCACGTGTCCGAAGAGCTCGCTTTCGAAAACGCCCTCAGGCAGTCCGCCCATGTTGACGGAGATGAAAGGTTTTCCGGCGCGGACCGAGACGGCGTGGAGGGCTTGCGCGACGACGCCTTTGCCCGTGCCGTTTTCGCCGGTGATGAGGACGTTGGCGTCAGAGGGGCCCACGCGAGCGATGACCTCGAGGACGGGACGCATCGCGGCGGACTGGGCGATCAACGTCGGCCCGCCTTTGCCGCGCAGGAGCTGGTTTTCTTCCTGCAGCCGCTGGTAGGCGCGGACGGCGCTGCCGAGTGCAATCTGGTTTTGGACGATCGCGAGCAGGCGCGGGTTGTCCCAAGGCTTGGTGATGAAATCGCGGGCGCCGCGCCGCATCGCTTCGACCGCCACATCGACGCTCGCCCAAGCTGTCATCACCACAATCGGCAGCGAGGAATCGATCGACTGGAGCTTGTTGAGCAGATCGAGGCCTTCCTGCCCGGAGGTGGTGTCGCGCGCGTAGTTGAGGTCCATCAGCACCATCGCGAAATCGCGCGCTTCGACGGCCTTGATGACGGCGGCGGGCGATTTGACGGTTTCGATCTGGTAACCCTCGGACTTGAGGAGCAGCCGGAGCGCTTCCAACACATCGGGTTGATCGTCGGCGATCAGGACGCGGGGCGAGGACGTGTCGGAAGCGGCCATGGCGCGAGGAGACGAAGCGGGCGAAGGGGGAGTCAAGCGGCGAGGCGGTGCGATTCGTGGCGACGGGCGGCGCGGGCGGCAACGCGGGCCGGGCGGGCGGAGCGGTCGCTGTAGTCGCCGATCATCAACAGCACGAAGAAGGCGGCGGCGAAAAAGGCGATGGTCGATTCGGCATTGATGGCGGCGGGAACGTGAACACCGGCGTTCTCGGCAAGCGCGACACACGGATAACCGGCGGCGAGGAGGATCGTGAAGAGCTTCAGCAAGGTTTTCATGATTTGTGGAGGTTGCCCCTAGCTTTGCACCCGCCGTGCCAAGCGCCCCCTGATTTTACAAGCGCCTATAAGAAAAAAGGTAGAGAAATTCGATCCCTGTGCGCCGCGGCGAAATTCTTCCGCCGCCGGGAGCCGGCTATCCCAAAATCGGGAAGAAATCGGGGGCGGCGAAGCGCGGGCGCGTGAAGTCGTCCCTGTCGCCGAGAAAAACACTTGCCTCGGCTCCCGGGCTGCCGCTTTCTGACCGTTCTCTTGTTCGGGCTGTAGCGTAGCCTGGTAGCGCGCTTGCATGGGGTGCAAGAGGTCGTGAGTTCGAATCTCACCAGCCCGACCATTTCGCATCCTCCGGGAGGATCGCGGGAGAACGCGCACGCGGCGATTTCCTTTACGCTCGCGATCTTTTCGGCGCTGTTGCTGTCACGCAGTCGACCATGCCGCCGCCTTTGCCGCAATCCGATCGTCGCAAGCTCCTCTGGCCTCTCCTGCTGGCCGTGATGGTCACGTGGTGCTCGGCCGGATCGGTGCCGGACGTCGGTGGAGGCATCCCGTATTTCGACAAGATCGTTCATTTCTTCGTCTACGGATTGATGGCGACGCTCGTGGCGCGGCTCGGTTGGGTGCAGCAGACCCGGCCGCTCGGCATCTACGCGGCGGTGCTGGTGGTGTCGGTCTTCGGAATCACGGACGAACTGCACCAGTATTTCACGCCCGAGCGGTCGATGGATGTTTACGACTGGATCGCCGACACGCTCGGGGCGTCGCTGGCGACGCTGTTGTATGCGGAATGGCGGACGTATCGGAATTTCCTGGAGACGCCGTTCGCGGCCTGGTTCGGCAAACGGCGCGTTGAAATCGCGGGCGCTCCGTGCGTAATCGCCGCCGATGGACTCAGCCGCAGCTCGTAAACGGATCGCCGAACTTCGCTCGCAGATCGCCCGGCACGACGAGCTGTATTACCGGCAGGCGCGGCCGGAGATTGCCGATTTCGACTACGACCTCCTCAAGCGCGAGCTCGCCGACCTCGAACGCGAGTGGCCGGAGCTCACCGCTGGCGTGTCCCCCTCCGCACAGGTCGGCGACGACCGCACGGAAGGCTTTCAGGTCTACCGCCATCGCGAGCGGATGATGAGCCTCGACAACACCTATTCGGAGGACGAATTGCGCGAGTTTTACGCGCGGCTGGTGCGCGACCTGGAGCGCGAGGATCTCGCCTTCGTGGTCGAGCCCAAGATCGACGGCCTCGCGGTCAGCCTCACCTACGAAAAGGGGAAACTCGTGCGTGCCGTCACACGCGGCAACGGCGTCGAGGGCGACGACATCACCGCGAATGCGCTCACGATCAAGACGCTCCCGCACGAACTGAAGCCCACCGCAGGGGCGCCGCGGCCGGACGTGATCGAGATCCGCGGCGAGATTTTTCTCACGCTCGCGGAATTCCAGCGGATCAACCGCCAGCGCGAAGAGGAAGGCGAGCCGCTCTACGCCAATCCACGCAATCTCGCCGCCGGCACGATCAAGCAGCTCGACGCGCGCGAAGTCGCGCAGCGGAAACTCGAAATCGTGTTATACGGACGTGGATACGTGGAGCCGGTGAGCGCGCTGCCCGAAACCCAGACGCAATTTCACGGCTGGGTGAAAGCGTGGGGCCTGCCGACCGTGGAAAAATTCTGGACCGTGCGCGGTGCCGAGGAGGTGCTCGCCGCGATCCGCCAGCTCGACGAGTTGCGGGACGCGTTTGCGTATGCGACGGACGGCGCGGTCGTGAAGCTCGATTCCGTGCCGCTCCAGCGCCGTGCCGGTTCGACGAGCAAATCGCCGCGCTGGGCCATGGCTTACAAATTCGCGCCGGATCGCGCGGAGACGAAGCTGCGCGAGATCACGATCCAGGTCGGGCGCACGGGCGTGCTCACGCCGGTGGCGGAACTCGAACCGGTGGTGCTCGCGGGAACCACGGTCGCGCGCGCGACGCTGCACAATCGCGACGAGATCGCGCGCAAGGACATCCGCGTCGGCGATTACGTTTACGTGGAGAAAGCGGGCGAGATCATCCCGGCGGTCATCGGCGTCAATCCCACGCGGCGCGCGCCGGAGTGCGTGCCGTATCAGTTTCCTCAACACTGCCCGGAGTGCGGCACGGCGGTGGTGCAGATTGAGGGCGAGGTGGCGTTGCGCTGTCCGAATTTCGAATGTCCGGTGCAGGTGCGACGGCGCGTGCAGCATTTCGCGTCGAAGGCATGCCTCGACATCGAGGGCCTCGGCGAAGCGATGGTCGACGTGCTGGTGGAGAAGGGCTGGGTGCGCGGCCTGGCGGATGTTTACGGGTTGAAACGGACGGACCTGCTCACGCTCGGAAAAAGCGTGGAGAAATCCACCGACAATCTCCTGGCAGCGATCGAGACGAGCAAACGCGCCGAGTTGTGGCGCTTCATTCACGGCCTGGGCATCCCGCATGTCGGCGCGGCGGCGGCGAAGGACCTGGCGCGCACGTTTCGCAGCCTCGAAGCGCTGGCCGCCGCCAAGTATGAGGACTTCATCCGCCAGAAGGAATCGGTGATCAGCGGCATCGGCGAGACCATGGCGCTGGCGATTCTGGCCTATTTCGCCGAGCCGCGGAATCGAACTGTCGTGGAGGAACTGATACGGGCGGGCGTGACACCGGTGGTCCCGACAGCAGGCAGCTCGCTGGCGGGAAAGACGTTCGTGCTGACCGGCACGTTGCCCACGCTCACGCGCGACGAAGCCACGGCGCAGATCGAAGCGGCGGGCGGCAAGGTCAGCGGGAGCGTCAGCAAGAAAACGAGCTACGTGCTGGCCGGGGAGGAAGCGGGTTCGAAACTGGAGAAGGCGAAATCGCTCGGCGTGCCGGTGATCGACGAGACCGCGTTCAAGCGGCTGCTGGCCGGCGAGTGATCCGCCACGGACGTCCCGCGATGCGCGCGCTTGCCAGTTCGCGCGACTCTGCTACCACCGGCAGCGACGCATGCCTTTCCAGCTGGCAACGTTTCCTCGGGGGGTGAGGAGTGCGACGTTCGCCGTCGCGTCGTTCCTGTGTGCCGCGGCCGAGGATCCGTCCGCCCGACTCGAGGCTCTCGCGGCGCAGAACGCCCGGCTGGAGGCGCAGCTCGAAGAGCAGCGCAAGCTGGTCGAGCAACTGGCGGCGCAACTGGCGGAGATGCGCGGCGCGACGCAGCGGCATGACCGGGTGCTGGAGGAGTTGCAGTCGGCGTCCGACGCACCGTCGGCGCGATCAGGCGGCGGCGGACATGCGGCCGTGCGCATCACCGGCGAGGCCGGACTCGCGTTCTTCAAGACGGGGTCGGCGGGCCAGTTTCCGAATTCGGAGTTTCGCGTCGACGATGCTAAGGTCGCGATCGAGGCGCAGGTCTGGAAAAACGCGTTCGCGTTCGCGGAGTTCAATCTGCTGTTGCGCGAGAACAACGACGAGGCGTTTCACCTGGGCGAGCTCTACGTCGATTTCGAAAGCGTGCTGGGCGGCCGCGCGGTGAACCTGCGCGCGGGCCGGTTGAACGTTCCGTTCGGCGAGGAATATCAGGTGCGCGGCGTGCTGGCCAATCCGCTGATTTCGCATTCGGTCAGCGACATCTGGGGCGTGGACGAGGGCGTGGAGGTATACGGCGAGGTGGGAAAATTCAGCTACGTAACGGCCGTGCAGAACGGCGGGCACAGTCTCCTGCGTGACCACTCCTGGGACAAATCCCTCGCGGCGCGCGTCGGCTACGATCCGAACCGCTGGCTGCATGTGAGCGCGAGCGCGATGCGGACGGGGCAACTGTCGACGAGCGGCGATGCGCTGTCGGAGGTCTGGTTCAGCAACGGCTTTTTCCGCGCGCTCGGAGCGCCGGGAACGACGAAGGAGTTTTCCGCCAATCTTTACGAACTCGACGCCAAGGCGCGCTGGCGCAGCGGGCACCTCGCGGTGGCCGCGGGCTGGGTGAGATTCGACGATGACGATGTCACGGCGGACCACACGCGGCGGATGAATTATCAGTCGGTCGAGTGGATGCAGCGCGTCGGCGAGCGGCTTTACGGCGTCGTGCGCTACAGCGGGATCGAGGCGCCGCGGGGCTATCCGCTGGCGGGATTCGGCAACGCCGGCGCGTTTTTCTACAATCCCGGCGCCCCGTGGACGGAACGTTTGCGGCGGGTGAGCGCGGGTTTCGGTTACCGCTTGGGGCCACCGCTGGTGTTGAAATTCGAATACAGCGTCGAACGCGGACGCACCGTGGCGGGCGCGGATCGTGACGACCAGGACTTCCTGGCGGCGGAGGTGGGATTCAAGTTCTAGCCGGGATCTACGATCTTGTGGGGAAAATGACTCAACCGGGAATCAACCTTGCGCCAGGGCCCGAGCGACCGGCCGGCGGCCACGGCGTGGTCGGGCGTCGCCGCGCACAACTTTCCGTTCTGCTCGCGTTTGCCGTGATGAGCTCCTCCGCCCTGGCGGGAACGCTCGCTGGCACGGTGCGAGCCCGCGGCGCCGCGGAAACGGGCGGAGGGGGCAGCGACGGCGCCTACGGCAGCCGGCGGTATAAGTTCGTCGAACGAATCGACTACGATCGGTTGCAGGACTTTGTGGTCTCGATCGAAGGCCCGCTGCCGGCCGCGGGTGCTTCCCGCGTGGATACGGTGGTGCAGAAAGACGCGGCGTTCGAGCCGCACGTGCTGCCGGTGGTCGCGGGCACGGTGGTGCGCTGGCCGAACGAGGACGATATTTACCACAACGTTTTCTCGATGTCGGACGAGACGCCGTTCGATTTGAAACTCTACAAGCGCGGCGAGCGCGTGCCGGAGGTGCGGTTCGAGAAGGTCGGCCGCGTGGATGTGTTCTGCGGCATTCACACCCAGATGCACTGCATCATTCTCGTGCTGCCGAATCCGTTTTTCGCCAAGACGGACACCCGCGGCCGCTACACGATCAAGGACGTGCCGGCCGGCACGTATCGGCTGAAGGCCTGGCACGAACGCCTGCCAAGTCGCGTGCAAGACGTCGTCGTGCCGGCGGACGGCACGGTGACGGCCGACTTCGTGCTCGGAGTGGGCGCAGCCGGCGAGTAGGGGTGCGATGACCGGGACGCGATTGAGTTTTCAGACGAAGGTGCTGCTCGCCGTCCTGGCCGTGCTGGTGCCGCTGCCGGTGATCACGGTCTGGCTGGTGAGCGATCGCATCGGCGTGCAGATGCTCGACGAGGCGCGGCAGACGCTGACGTCGGCGGAGGACGCGTTCGTGAAGTCGCTCGAGATCCGCGCGCGCGCGGCGATGTTGCGCTATCAAGCGGTCGCCAACGAAGCCCGCGTGAAGGTGACCGCGGGGCTGAACGATTCGAAGACGATGGACTGGCTGTTGCGCAGCCTCCTGAGCGAGGCCAACGACGACAGCGAGGTGATGATCTTCACGACCCGCGAAGGCGGCCGGCTGGCGGGCGTGAGCCGGCGCGCGGAGCCGAGCGTCGAAGCGTTCGCGCACGGAGCGGAGGAGTTCACGGGCGCCGCGTTGAACGGCGAGGCGGTGGCGGGGATGTGGGCGGCCGCGGGCCGCGCCTATGCGGTGGTGGCCGTGCCGACCCAGGCGGAGGCGGGGCCGCCGCTCGGCGCGATCACGGTGGGTATTCAGATCAATGATGCGGTGCTGCAGCAGCTGCGATCGCCCCGCACGGAAATCCTGCTGTTGAGCGAAGAAGCCGTGGCGGCCTCGACGTTGAAGGACCCCGACCGGCACGGTGAGCTGCTGCGGCAGATCGGCTTCGGGGCGACGCCCGAGCCGGTTGAAACCCGACGCAACGTGCGCCGCGTCCAGCTGGACGGCGAACACTACCTGGCGCTTTCCGGTGCGTATCGCGGTCGCCCGGGGCTCGCGTTTCGTTACCTCATCCTCTCGTCCTACGAATTGCGGCTGCATGCGCTGCAGGACGCCCGGCGGACCCTCGTGGCGGTGGGCGCAGCCAGCATCCTGCTCGGCGGCGCGGTCGTATGGTTTTTCCTGCGACGGATCACGCAGCCCTTGCGCGAGCTGCGCGACATGGCGGAAGCGGTCGGCCGCGGCGATTTTTCCCGGAAGGTGGTGCGGTTCTCCAACGACGAGTGCGGCGAACTCGCGCAGGAGTTCAACCGGATGACGTCCAACCTCCAGACGTCGCGCGCGGAGCTGGAGAAAACCGTCTCGACGCTCAAGAACACGCAGGCGCAGCTGATCCAGAGCGAAAAACTTTCCGCCGTCGGCCAGTTCGTGGCGGGCGTCGCGCACGAGCTGAACAATCCGCTGACGGCCGTGATCGGTTTCGCCGATCTGCTCGGAGGCGCGGAGACGAACGAGAAGAACCGGCGCCATCTGGAGCTCATCGCGAAGAGCGCGCATCGCTGTCACAAGATCGTGCAGAGCCTGTTGAGCTTTGCGCGCCAACACGCGCCGGAGCGCCGGCTCGTCGAGATCAACCGCGTGGTCGACGAGGTGCTCGAGATCATGGCTTACGATCTGCGGACGAGTAACGTGGCGGTGAAGCGCGAGTTCGCGGAGGGCCTCCCGCCGTTGATGGCGGACCCGCATCAGTTGCAGCAGGTGTTTGTCAACATTCTCGGCAATGCGCGCCAGGCGATCGAACCCTTCCGCCGCGACGGCGAGGTGATCGTGAGCACGCGGGTCGTAGAAAAAACCGTCTACATCGAATTCAAGGACAATGGACCCGGCATCCGGCCGGACGCGTTATCCCGGATCTTCGATCCTTTCTTCACCACCAAGCCGCTCGGCAAGGGCACCGGCCTCGGTCTGAGCCTTTCCTATGGAATCATCCAGGAGCACGGCGGAAAAATCGGCGTGCAGAGCGAACTCGGCCATGGCGCGACATTTCGCATCGAGCTCCCCGCGGCCGCGGCCCCCGGAGCGATTCAGCGCGAACCGGAACGGCCGGCGCAGGTGGCGACTCGCTCGGGCGCAGGGAAGGCCGTGCTGGTCGTCGATGACGAGAACTGGATCCTGGAGCTGACGCAGGACTTGCTGCGCGCCGAAGGCTATACCGTCGAAACCGCCTCGGGCGGGGAAGAGGCGCTCGCGCGGATCGCGGGACGTCATTTCGACGCGATCGTCTGCGACTGGAAAATGCCCGGGCTAAACGGCCTGCACCTTTACGAACAGTTGCGAACCGGGCAGCCCGCAGCGGCGACGCGCCTGCTCTTCATGACGGGCGATGTGATCAACGAGGACTTCCAGGCGTTCCTGAAGAAGAACGCGCGGCCATGTCTCTCGAAGCCGTTCGCGATCGAGGAATTTCGCGCCGCGGTGGCGAGCGTGCGGTAGGAGCGGTCGAACCGGCGAAGTGGATCGTCTCGGCGATCGCGTTCTCCGCGGGCCCGTGCGGGGGCGAACGCCGGCGATTTTAGGACCACAGAATGCACAGAGGGCACGGAATGAGTGACTGGAATCGCGAGCCAGCCCGCCGCGGGCTCGATGCATTCCGTGGTCGAAAAACTCCGCATCCGCTCCGCAAAACGCGACGGTTCTAGAGTGTCGACGGGGAGACGCTGGGATGCGCGGCGGATTTTTTCTGGGCCATCGCCGCGTCGATCGACAGCGGGCCCGGGCCGCTGATCAGGACGACGACGAGCAGGAACAGCACGAGCGCGGAAAGCTCCAGCGACTGGCCCAGCGCGAACAGCCCGTCCTGTCGGTGAACAATGAATACAGCGCCGGCGAGGATCGGGATTTGCGCGAGCGCGGCGACGCGCGTGAGCAGGCCGACCGTCAGCAGAATGCCGCCGACGAAATGCGCGAGTGTCACGTAGTGGAGGAGCGCTCCCGTGACGAGCCACGGTTGGTTGGCCTGGGAAAGCAGGTTGAGAAAGAAGTCCGTGCGGACATCGAAGACCAGCAACACGCCGCGGGCGAAGAGGGCGAGCCCGAGGTAGATGCGGACACAGTCGAGCCAGAGATCGCGGTGCGATTCCGCCCAAGCGAGGAACTTGGCCATGGTGACCTCCTGTGGTGGGGTTGATGTGTGCACCGGCGCGACGGCGCCGGACCGCGCAGCGTAGGCGGCCGCGTCCTGCCGTCAAACGGCGCGCGCACTCGGGAGGCGGCGTTGTGCCGCGATCGGGTCGATGACCGTCGGACGAACTCAGTAACCGCGCTGCTGCAAAGCGCGGCTGAGCTCCTGCATGAAGGCCTGGGCGTCGTCGGGCTTCGGCCGGTAACCGGGCTGGCTGATCTCGGTGAAGCCGGGGCGGCCGTATTGGTCGATGATCCACTTGCCGGTGACACCGTCGCTGAAGGTGACGGTGCCGCTGGCGACGGCGCCAGGGATGAGCGTGACCTTGTCGACGGCGACGCTGACGTTGCTCGCGCCCGGCGGCGGTTCATCGAACGCCTCGTCCGCAAATTCTTCTTCCGCGGGGATGTCTTCGCCGGCTTCGTCTTTGGCGAGGCCGAGCTTCTCCTTCGCCTTGTCGAAAAAGCCCTTCTTCTCCGGCGGCGGCGCCCCGCGGTCGCTGGCAGGCGGCGGAGCCGTCTGAGCTTTGGAAAGGTCGGACGTGTCGACCTTCGGGGCGGGGTCCTTGAGCGAGAGGTTCAGGTCGTCGACGAGAAAACGCACATCGCGGTAGGTCATCGAGACCTGGAATTCCTCGGCCAGCTTTTTTTGGATCGTGGAAAGATTGTCGCCGGCGGCGACCCAGCTGGAGACGGCTTGTTGCTGCTCAGGAGTGAGGGACATGGCGAAGGTAAAAAGCTAGGAGCGGAGAGCTGAGAGTCTAGAGCAAGAATGCAGAAACGCCAGTGCGGGCCGGAGATGCATCCGAACTGTTTCATTCCGCCGAGGCTCTGGCCTCCCGGCGCTTGGCTCTGGGCTCGCGCGCAGCGCGCGAGTCCCTACTTCGACAACTGGGCGCGGAGGAAATCGACGCTGCCGCGGGTGGTGGAGTCCTGCTCCATCATGTTGTCCACGGCTTTGCAGGCGTGAATCACCGTGCCGTGATCGCGGCCGCCGAAGGCGTCGCCGATTTCCTGGAGCGAATGCTTCGTCAGGGTGCGGGCGAGATACATCGCGATCTGGCGGGGAATGGCGATGTTGTTCGGCCGGCGCTTGCTCG
This sequence comes from Opitutus sp. sgz309028, assembly GCF_059821195.1. NCBI lineage: Bacteria > Pseudomonadati > Verrucomicrobiota > Opitutia > Opitutales > Opitutaceae > Opitutus > Opitutus sp. sgz309028. Next base: position 479,258 of record NZ_JCAMRR010000002.1, read on the forward strand.
TCATGTCGCTGTGGCGGATCTGGAAGTGATCGGCCACGCGTTTCTGGATCGTTTCGATCGTGAGAATGTTCTGCGCCTGCTCCATCAGCACGTCCTGCAGCAGCATCTCGGTCGTCGGGAGATCGAGCGGCTTGTTGGTGAGGGCGGAGTAGCTGGCGACCTTGATCAGCGCGCCTTCGAGGCGGCGGATGTTCTTGGAAATATTCTGCGCGATGAAGGTCAGAACCGCGGGCGGGATGTCGAATTTCAGGCTGACGGCTTTGCTGCGCAAGATGGCGAGGCGGGTTTCGAAATCGGGCGCCTGGATGTCCGCGGGCAGGCCCCATTCGAAACGGGAGACGAGGCGGGACTCGAGTTTCTGGATCTCGCTCGCGCGGCGATCGCTCGAAAGGGCGATCTGCTTACCGGATTCGAACAGGTCGTTGAAGGTATGGAAGAATTCCTCCTGGATGCGCTCCTTGCCGGCGAGGAACTGGATGTCGTCGATCAACAGCACGTCGACGTGGCGGTAACGCTGCCGAAACTTCGTGAGACTGTTTTCCTGCAGGGCCTGGATGAACTCGTTGGTGAACTTTTCCGTTGAAAGATACGCGACGTGGGCCTGCGGGTTGTTGCGCAGGATGGCGTGGCCGATGGCGTGCATCAGGTGGGTTTTGCCCAGACCGGTGTCGCCGTAGATGAAAAGCGGATTGTAGGCCTGGGCGGGCGCCTGCGCGACGGCGAGGGCGGCGGCGTGGGCCATCTGGTTGTTGGAACCGACGACGAAGGTTTCGAACGTGTTACGCGGATTGAGCGTTCCGGCGGCGGGGCCGCGTTCGTCATAACGACCCTTCGGCCGGGAAGCGGTGCGGGCGCGATTGGCGGCGGGTTCGGGCGCGGCTGGACGCGAGCTGGGCGAGGGCGACGGCGCGCGATGGGCGTCGGTCTTCTTGAGCGTGACATTCACCATCCGGCCGGCGGTCAGGCGCAGCCGTTGCGTGATCAGGTCGAGGTAATTATCGTGAATCCAGATCGCCGCGAAATCGTTCGGGACCCCCAGGAGCATGGAGTCCTCGGTGGCCTCCAGGCACGTCATGGGCTCAAACCACATCTGAAACACGTCTTCAGGAAAGAGCTCCTTGAAGTCGCATTTGACGGTTTCCCAAAGGCTGGGCGGCAGGGACAATGAAGGCATTGGCTGAACGAAATCGCAGGTTTATTCACAGAGCGCCCGTCGCGCGTGGTTTTCACGTCTCTCTTCGCCGGATTTCTGCGTCGGTTCAGCGGGAAAATAGGGAGCTGCCATCATTCGAAAATCGGGGGATGAACGAAGAATTATAAACTACTGATGGACAGACGGTAGCTGGATGAAGCCTGCTGGCCGGCAAAAAACGCGGAAGGGGGACGTAAGAAAGAACGGGGCGGGACGCCGTGAACGACTGAGTGGGGGCGGAGTAACTGAGAACCAAAAAGTCATTTCAAGGCCAACTTTCTCCCAAGTTGTTCACATCGTCCGTGAGCATAACTTCGCTCACTTTTTTGTTGCGTCCCGGCCCGGAGTTTCGCGTCCGACCAGCATCGGGGTTTTACCGTAGTGCCGCCCCGATTCCGTCGCCCCGCAGCGGGCTTGTGAAGCCGTCTGGCGGGTGACGCGCCGGTGACGATTCCGTGACGGTCTTGCTTTTTTCAATACACCGGCCGGCGCTCAGGCCGGTTCCTGCTCGGGCTCGACCCACTTGCCGTGTTCCTTGATCAGGGCGATCAGACGCGCATCCGCCTCGGCGGCGGGGATGTTGTATTGGACGCACTGCTTGCCGACGTAGAGGTTGATCTTGCCGGGCGCGCCGCCGACGTAGCCGAAGTCGGCGTCGGCCATTTCGCCCGGTCCGTTCACGATGCAGCCCATGATGGCGAGCTTGACGCCTTTGAGATGGCCGGTTTGCGCGCGGATCCGCTGCGTCGTGGTTTGCAGATCGAAGAGGGTCCGCCCGCAGCTCGGGCACGCGACAAATTCGGTCTTGGAGATACGGGCGCCGGCGCCCTGCAAAATATTGTAGACAACCTTCGTGGCACGGATGGGATCGGCCTCGGTCTCGACGCTGACCAGATCGCCGAGGCCATCGCATAAGAGCGCCCCGGTGAGGAAGCTCCCTTCGAGCAGCCGCGAAAGAAAACTCGGATCCGGTTTCACCGCGGTGACGTCGGTGTTACGAATCCACAGCGGCGCGCGCGATCCGCTCCGGCGCAGCGCTTCAGCCAGTTCGCGGTAGCGACCGATGCTGTGGCCGGATGGGCACGTCGTCGCCGAAGCTTGAGGATCGAGGGTGAAAATCAGCGCTTCGTCGCCAAGCAAACGAAGGGTGTCGGCGAGCGCCGGGACGGCTTCCGGAGCCACCTGCACGGCGACGGCGAAACGCCGCGCGCGCGCGACGCGGGTGAACTCGACGAGCGTCGGGCCTTCGCCGGCGGCGAAGGTCCGGACCAGCAGCGTGCCCGGTGCAAGCGCCGCGACGGGTGACGTCAAATCGGCGGGCGTGAGCGTCGATGCGAGTTCCAGCGCGTAAAAGGCGTCCGCCGGTGGCGGCAGCGCCGCGAGTTCGGCCGCGTCGCAGATCGGCACGAGCAGACCTTCGGCCGGCGTGTCGGCGAGCGCGCGACCGCCGCGTTGGGACAGAAACGCCGCGACTCCGGCGAGCGGCACTTTCGTGATCACGCGCGGTGGATGCTCGGGGCCGACGATGAATTTATCTCCCAGCGTGACAGTCGCGGTCTCGCGGCGCGCGAAATGAAAGGGATCGAGGGTGTCGGCGGCCGGCGCGGGCGAGGAGCCGGCGCTCGCGGCCGGCGCGCGCCACAGCGACATCGCCTTGTCGGCGATGGTGCGGGCGACCGGGATCTCGTAAACGCTGTCCTCGGTGAGCGACACGCGGATGGTATCGCCGAGACCGTCGAGCAGCAGCGAACCGATGCCGATGGCGCTCTTGATGCGGCCGTCCTCGCCGTCGCCCGCCTCGGTGACACCGAGGTGCAGCGGATAATGCATGTTTTCCTGCTGCATGCGCTCCACGAGGAGCCGGTAGGCCTGAATCATCACCTTCGGATTCGAGGCCTTCATCGAGAGAATGATCTGCTTGAACGAATGCGACTCCGCGATCCGGAGGAACTCGAGCGCGCTCTCGACCATGCCGAGCGGCGTGTCGCCGTAGCGGTTCATGATCCGATCGCTGAGCGAGCCGTGATTCGTGCCGATGCGGAGCGAGCGGCCGAGCGCCTGGGCGCGGAGCACGAGCGGCGAGAACGCCTCATGCAGTCGCTGGAGCTCGCGATCGTAGTCGGCGTCGCTGTATTCGCGGACGGCGAATTTCTTCTTGTCGGCGTAGTTGCCCGGATTCACCCGGACCTTTTCGACGTGCTCGACGGCCTCCATCGCCGCGCTTGGGAGGAAATGGATGTCGGCGACCAGCGGGATGTGACCGAAACCCGCGGCGGTGAACTGCGCCCGGATGTCCTTCAGGCATTGCGCGGCGGCGACGTTGGGCGCGGTGACACGGACGATTTCGCAACCGACCTCAGCGAGCGCGATGGACTGCCGGACCGTGGCGGCGACATCCTGCGTGTCGCTTGTCGTCATGGACTGGATACGAAGCGGATTGTCGCCGCCGACGCCGACGGCGCCGACTTTCACCTCGAGAGTGCGGCGGCGGATCGTTTGGAAACGCGAAGCGCAGTAGGACATGCTGGGAAGCTGGGACGCTGACACGCGAAAAACGGAAATTGCGGCGGGAGGCGTTTCCCGGATTTCCCGTTCTCCGCTTTATTTCCGGGCGGGCGATTCCGTGCGGTCGGCCTGCACGTCACGGGCCCAGCGGCGGACGTCGAAGAAGCTCACGTAGATGATCAGCGAGAAAATGAGAACGAAGAACGCGCTCTGCGTCGCCATGATGAAGTTCGGCGGCAGCTGCCGGCGGCGCAGCCGGCTGATCGTCGCGAAGAGCATCTGGCCGCCGTCGAGGACCGGGATCGGCAGCAGATTGAAGATCGCGAGGTTCACGTTGACCAGGATGGTGAACCACAGCACGCGGCGGATATCCCATTGCGCCTGCTGGTGCAGCGCGCGGGCGATGCCGATGGGGCCGCTCATTTTGGACGGGCCGACGTCGGAGCTCGGGCTGAGCAGGGCCGAGAGCGTGCGGAAGGTCATGCGGACGTCGTCGCCGATCTGCGTCCAAGGATTGGGGTGCACGACGATCACGTATTCGCGATAACGGATACCGATGCGGTAAACGGGCTTTCCGGTGCGCTCGTCGGTTTCCTGCTGCGGCTGGATCGTCCGGGTGAACTGGGAGTCGCCCCGCTGGAAAATGAACTCCGTCGGCTGGTGGGCGTTTTTCATCAGATGCTCGCTCACGGCGGAGCGGCTGAACACGCGTTTGCCGTCGAGCGCGACGATGCTGTCGCCTGGTTGAATCCCGGCGCGCTCGGCCGGCGAGCCGGCCAGGATTTGCTCGGCGGTGAGGTCGTCCGCGGGTTCGACGCCGGCGACGCGGATCTGATCCTCGCCGAGCAACTGAGGATAAACGGTGATCGGCATCCGCTGGCCGTCGCGTTCGATCACGAACTTCGCCTCGCGGCGGCCGTCGTCGGTGCGGCCCTTGCCGAGCAGGACGGCGTTGATGATGTCTTCGAAGTTGGCGACCGCGAGGCCGTCGATGGATTTCACGATGTCGCCGGCTTGGAGACCCGCTTCGGCAGCGGGGTTGGGGACGACCTTGCCGTCCTCGAGCGTGACGGTCGGGGCGACGTTGCCGAGCTTGGTGGTGGCCAGCACGGAAAGGGTCGGCTGGCCGACGATCCACACGATGGTGGCGAGGACGAGCGCGAAGAGGAGGTTGAAGGCGGCGCCGGCGGCGAACACCAGCATGCGGCTCGTGTAGCTGACGGGCGGCAGTTTCTCGACATCGACGTTGCTCTTGCCCTCCACGGTGGAGAGGTCCGCGAGCTGCGGCAGCAGGACATAGCCGCCGAACGGAATCCATGAGAGCCGGTATTCGACGCCATCGCGGCCGCGCCACGAGAAGATCGCGGGGCCGAAGCCGATCGAGAAACGTTCGACATGTACGCCGCGGCGGCGGGCGAGCAGGAAATGGCCCAGCTCGTGGACGAAAATGGATCCTCCGAAAAAGAGGATCACGAGGAAGATCGCCCAGAGGTTGGAAAGGAGGGAGGCGAGATCGAAGGACACAGGAAAGGGAAAGGGACGTTAACGGGCTAATTTTTCAACCTGCCGCAAGGCCAGGCGCCGCGCGTGGGCATCGGCGGCAAGCACGGCCGGCAGGGACTCAGGTTCGTAGTTCTCAATCTGTTCCAGAGTGTGGTCGATCACCGCCGGGATCGCAAGGAACGGGATTCGCGATTCGAGGAAGGCGGCGACCGCGATCTCGTTCGCCGCATTGAACACGGCCGGCGCCACGCCGCCAACGACCATGGTGCGCTTTGCGAGCCGCAGACAGGGGAAACGGTCTTCGTCGACGGGCCGGAATTCGAGTCCCAGCAGCCGCGTGAAATCCAGCGTCGATTCGACGCCGGGGGCGCGGTGAGGATGGAGCAGCGCGTGCTGGATCGGAAACGTCATCGACGGCGGACAAAGCTGCGCCAGCATCGCGCCGTCGGTGAACTCGACCAGGCAGTGCACAATGCTTTGCGGATGAAGGACCGCGGTGCATTGCTCCGGACGTAAGTTGAAAAGCCATTGCGCTTCAATGAGCTCGAGGCCCTTGTTGGCGAGCGTGGCGGAATCGACGGTCACCTTCGGCCCCATCGCCCAGTTCGGATGTTTCAACGCGTCGGCGGGCGTGACGTGCGCCAGGCGTTCGGCCGGCCAGTCGCGAAACGCGCCGCCACTGGCGGTCAACACCACGCGCCGCACGCCGGCTTGCGGATGGCCTTCGAGGCACTGGAAGACGGCGTTGTGCTCGCTGTCGACCGGAAGGAGTTTCACCTTTCGTTCGCGCGCCGCCGCCATCACGAACTTGCCGGCCAGCACGAGGATCTCCTTGGACGCGAGCGCCAGATCCTTGCCGGCGGCGAGCGCAGCGAGGGCGGGCTCGAGGCCGATGGTGCCCACCACGGCGACCAGCACGACGTCGGCCTCGGGCAGTTGCGCGAGTTCGATCAACCCCGACAAACCGCCGACCAAACGCGTGCCGGGCGGCAGCCCGCCGGCGGCTTGGGCCGCGGCGAAGGCGTGATCGTCGAAAACCGCGACGTGCGGAACCTGAAAATCCCGTGCGATTTGCGCCAGCCGTTCGTGATTCCGGCGGGCCGCGATGCCCACCAGTTGCAGCTTGTCCCGATGGGCGGCGATCACCCGCAAGGTGTTTTCGCCGATCGAACCGGTGGCGCCGAGCAGGACGACGCGTTTGGGAGAAGGTGAGGATGAAGCCGCCACGAAAGCCGGCAAGTATGCGCGAGCGGGCGGACGCGCGGCAAGCGCGGGTTGGCGCCGTCGCGCGATCTTGACGCGTCTTTCGCGCCTCCCCCGTGGGCGGCGGGAGACGCCGTTACCAAGCCAATCCGAACAGGAAATAGCCGAGCGGCGCCGTCAGGATCAGGCTGTCGCTGACGTCGAACATGCCGCCGATGCCCGGGATGATGCCGCCGGAGTCCTTGATCGTGGCCCGTCGCTTGATGACCGATTCGATGAGGTCCGAGACGATGCCCACGACGGCGATCGGCGCGGCGATCAAGGCGGCGACGAGCGGCGTCAGGTGCGCGGGAAAATGATCGCGCGCCAGCCAGGCGACACCGGCGCCCACGAGCATGGAAACGAGCACGCCGCCGATCGCGCCCTCCCACGTTTTCTTCGGGCTGATCTGCGGCGACATCTTGTGTTTGCCGAACGCGAGGCCGGTCAGCAGCGCGCCGACGTCGCAGAATTTGGATACGGCCACGAGCCAGACGAAGAGCAGCAGCCGGCCGGTTTCGCCGATCGCGTCGGCCGGCAGCGGCAGGACGATCCGCACTAGATACTGCAGCATCAGTGCAACATAGACCAAGCCGAAGAGCGTCGCGGCCAGGGCTTCGACGCGGTTCTGCGGTTCGCGTTCGCCGAGGATGCGGACGGAAAACACGATCACCGCCGCGGCGAGCAGGTGCGAGGCCGGGAGCTGCCATTTTGCTTCGAGAAAAGGCGCGAGGGTGATGAGCCCGCCAAAGGTCATGCCGAGCTTGTCGAACGGCACCAGGCCCACGCCTTGCATCAACTTGAAGAATTCGCGCAGCGTCAGGACGGAGATCAGCGTGATCAGCGCGATCGCGCCTTCCGTGCGGAAGATCACGAGCGAACCGACGACGATCGCCCAGAGGAGAAAGGTGCTCAGGATGCGTTTGGCCATGCGAAAGGGGAATTGGGGAAGGGCGGACGAAACTCCGGATTCGGCCGCGCGCGGGGCGGCGGCAAGGTTGCAGTGAAATCCTGGATACGTCGCGGCAGGAAGAGTGGTCGCGGGACCGGAAAAGTTCGGCGGTGGCCGCGGTTACTTGGCCGCGATCGCGGAGTTCACCTGCTCGCTGGTCTGCCCGAAACGTCGCTCGCGCCGCCCGTATTCGGCGATCGCCTCGGCCAGGTCCTGTTTCGTGAAGTCGGGCCAGAGCACCGGCGTGAAAACGTATTCGGCATAAGCGCCCTGCAGGAGAAGAAAGTTGCTGATCCGCTTCTCGCCCGAGGTGCGGATGATGAGATCGGGATCGGGGAGATCGGCGGTGTAGAGATAGCGGCTGAACGTCTCCCACGAGCTGTCGTTGAGCTTCACCGTGCCGGCGGCGACCGCCGCGGCGTAGGCGCGCGCGGCGTCGACGACCTCGGTGCGGGCGCCGTAATTCAACGCCAGCACGAGCGTGTAGTCGTCGAAGTGCTTCGTTTCGTCCGCGGTCTGGCGCAGCAGCTTCTGCACGCCGGCCGGTAATTCGCCCGTGCGGCCGATGGTGCGGAAACGCACCCGGTCCCGCACGAAGGTTTGCAGTTCCTTTTTCAGATAAAACTCCAGCAGGCCCATCAAGCCGCCGACCTCATCCTGGGGACGCTTCCAGTTTTCCACCGAAAACGCGTAAAGGGTCAGCGTCTTCACGCCCAGATCCCGCGCCGCAAACGTCGCGGTGCGCACCGTCTCGACCCCGCGGCGATGTCCCTCGATCCGCGGCAACCCGCGCTGCCGGGCCCACCGGCCGTTGCCGTCCATGATGATGCCGACGTGCTGCGGGACAGCGGAAACGGGACGAGCGGCGGAGGATGACATGTCTCCGCGCAGTTAGGAACGGGCGCCCGGGTTTGACAAGCCGGCTTCGCGGCTCGCACCCGTCGGTAAAACTGACGGCGCGGCGAACGCGGCCGCCGAGTTGCGCCGGCGCCGCCGGAGGGCAACGTCGTCGTATGAGCGCACCGCTTTCCCCCTCCGAGTTGCAATCCCACCTCGCCGGCCTCCCGGCCTGGAAATACGAGAATGACGCGCTGACGCGCACTTACGAGTTCGGCAGTTTTCGCGAAGCCATGAGCTTCCTGGTCCGCGCCGGTTTCGAAGCAGAGGCGATGAACCATCACCCGGAATGGACCAACGTCTACAACCGCGTCGCGATCCGGCTCAACACGCACGACGCCGGTGGCAAGGTCACCGACAAGGACGTGGAACTCGCACGCCGCTTCGAAAAAATCTCGTGGGCGAAGTGAGGCACGGCCCGTGAGCGACGCGGCCGGTTTCGCGTTGTGTTCGGCCGCCATCGCCGCGTGATGGGACGCGCATGAAAGTCGCGTTCATCAGCGGGACCAGCATTGTGAACTCCACGCTTTTTTCCGCGTGGGACGTCCGGACGGTGACGACACCGTATGGACAAGTCACCTACAAGACCCGCGGCGATTTCGCGCTCATCAACCGCCACGGCTACGCGTTCCCGCTGCCGCCGCATTCCATCAACTATCGCGCCAACATCCGCGCGCTGGCGGACCTTGGCTTCGAGAACATCGTGTCGCTCAATTCGGTCGGCTCGCTGAAAAAAGACCTGCCGCCGGGGACATTCGTTTCGTGCAGCGATTACGTCTGCATCCAGCAAGGGCCCATGACGTTCTTCGACCAGGAGCTGCGCGGCGGCGCGCCGGGCATCGCCAACAACCTCATCCCACAGTTGGTCGAACAGCTCGCGCCGGAGTTCACGATTCATCCGGGCAAGGTCTATGTGCAATTTCGCGGGCCGCGTTTCGAAACGAAGGCGGAAATCCGCATCGTGAAGGATTGGGGCGACGTCGTCGGCATGACCGCGGCGCACGAAGCCGATTTGTGCACCGAACTCGGCCTGCGTTACAATAGCCTCGCGCTGATCGACAATTACGCCAACGGCCTCGAGGGCACGGAAATCGATTTCGCGAAGTTCAAGGACCTGGTGAAGGACAATCAGGCAAAAGTGAACCGGTTGTTCGAGCGCCTGCTCGAGATTCTCGCCTGAAGCGGCTGACGACGACTGCGCGAGAGCGCGCGGTCGTCGCGAAAACCGCGAGTTGTTTTCGCGGGCGCGGTGGTGTTGGTTAGCCGGCAATTTATGAAAACCATCGGCATCCTCGGGCTCGGCATCATCGGCGAAGTGTGGGCGCGAAACTACGCGGCGGCGGGACGGCTCGCCGCGAGCTGGAATCGCACGCCGAAACCCGACGTGCCCGGTTGGAAAAACTCGCCCGAGGAAGTCGCCGCCGCCGCGGACGTGATCCAGATCGTCGTCGCCGATCCCGCAGCCGTTGAAAGCGTGATCGACCGGATCGTGCCGCGCCTCGGCCCGGGCAAAGTCGTCGTGCAATCGAGCACGATCGACGCCGCGAGCAGCGCGCGTTTCGAGGAACGCGTGACGAAAACCGGCGCGCGTTACCTCGCGGCGCCGTTCACCGGCAGCAAGCCGGCCGCCGAGCAGAAGCAGACCGTGTTTTACCTTGGCGGCGATCGCGCATTGATGGCCGAGCTCGACGAGTTGCTCGCGCTGATCTCGAGCAAGCGTTTCATCATCGGCACCAACGAACAGGCGTGCACGCTCAAGCTCGCGATGAACCTCAACATCGCGGCCCAGATGCAAGGCCTCGCGGAAGCGCTCACGATGGTGCGCCATGCGGGAGTCAGCGACGACATCTTCTTCGACGCGCTGTCGCAGAACGTCAGTTATTCTGGGCTTTCGAAGCTAAAGGAGCCGAAGCTGCGCGCCGCCGACTACTCGCCGCAGTTTTCGGTGAAACACCTTCACAAAGACCTGCGCCTCGCATCGGCGACGGCCGGCTGCTCCGATTTCCCGCTGCTCGACGCGGTGCGCGAGGCGTTGAAAACCGCGGAAGCCCGCGGCATGGGCGACGAGGATTTCTCCGCGATCATCAAGCTGCTCGAACAGGATTGAGGCGCGGAGCCCGCCGTAGGGCGGGTCTGCGAACCCCGTTTTCGCGCCCGCACCGGGATTTGACCGCGGTGGCAGATCTTGCAGCGTGGCTGCCATGAGCGAATTCTTGGCGGCGGGCCAGGTGACGGAAGCGAAACGTGCGCTGGACGCGCTGCGCGCGAGCATGCGTCGCAGCATCAAAGGCAAGGACGACGTGCTCGAGCAGGTGCTCGTCTGCCTCGTGGCTGGCGGACATCTGCTGATCGAGGACCTGCCGGGACTCGGCAAGACGACGCTCGCCTACACGCTCGCACGCTCGATGGATTGCGCGTTTTCGCGAATCCAGTTCACCAGCGACCTGCTGCCCAGCGACGTGACGGGGGTCGCGATCTACGACGAGACGCTGAAGGAGTTCGTTTTCAAGAAAGGTCCGGTGTTCGCGAACATCGTGCTGGCCGACGAGATCAACCGCGCCACGCCGAAAACCCAGTCCGCGCTGCTCGAGGTGATGGACCGCGCGCGCGTCACGATCGATGGCGAGCCGCATGCCGTGGGTTCGCCGTTCATGGTGTTCGCGACGCAAAACCCTGTGGATTACGAGGGGACGTTTCCGCTGCCCGAAAGCCAGATGGACCGCTTTCTGATGCGGATCCGCATGGGGTATCCAGAACCTGAGGACGAACTGGAGATCCTGCGGGTGGCGCGGACGAGCTACGACGCGATCGCGCTCGACCCGGTGCTGTCGCGCGAGGACGTGTTGAACCTGCAGGCCCTCGCCGCGCGCATCTTCATCGAAGACAGCGTGCTTTCGTTTCTGCAAAAGATCGTGGCGGCCACGCGCACCGAGGCGGAATTTCGCGCCGGCGTGAGCGTTCGCGGCGGCCTGGCACTGCGCTCCGCCGCGCAGGCGCGCGCGCTCGTCAACGGCCGCGATTTCGTGCTGCCGGAAGACGTGACCGAACTGGTCGGGCCGACGCTCGCGCACCGGCTTGGGCTGGTGCACCCGACGAGCGATGCGTTGGAGGAACGGCGGGCGATCGCCGCGGCGTTGCGGCGCATCGTGGGCAGCCTGCCGACGCCGGTGTAAACGGGATGGGGATCGACATGGCGGTTTTCCCGAAACGCGAGCGGAGGCCGGCGAGCGCGGGCGCGGTCGGCTTCTGGGCGCGGCTCTTGTGGGCGCTGATTTATCCGCGGCGACGCCACCGCACGACGCCGACGATCGCCGGCGGGCTGTTGATCCTGCTGTCGTTCGGCGTCGGCACGGCGGCTTACAATGCGGGCAACAACATCCTCTTCATCACGCTTTCGCTGATGCTCGCGTGCCTCGTTTTGAGCGGCGTGCTCTCCTGGCTGAACTTCCGCCGGCTGACCTGGCGGCTGGAGATCGCGCCGCCTCTGCGGGTGGGGCAGCCGGCGACCGTCGGACTGCGGGTGACGAACGCGAAACGCATCCTTCCCAGCTACGGCTTGTGGTTCGAGCTGGTGGCCCGGCCGGTGGAAACCAATCCAATTCGACGCGCGGAAACGACCTTCACGGCGCGCGGGCTGGATGTGAAAGCCGCGCTGGCGCGCGCCGACGCCGGGGAGCGGGGCCGCGTGCCTTTGACCGCGCGAATCGATCCGCGGGGCGAAGCGCGTCTCGAGTGGACCTTTGTGCCGGCGGCGCGCGGAAAAATCCGCATCGAACTCGAGCGCGCGGGTTCGCTTTTCCCGTTCGGATTTCTCCAAAAAAGCCTCGCGACCGACGAGCAGGGGGAGGTCGTCGTCTGGCCTGCGGCCGTGAGTTATCGCCGCCAGCCGGTGGCGGTGGCGCGATCGCTGCCCGGCGGCGAGCGGCTGGCGCGGGGCGGCGCCGGCAGCGATCTGCTGGCCTTGCGACGCTACGAACTCGGCGACTCGCACCGGCTGATCCACTGGAAGGCGAGCGCGCGGTCGCGGCGGCTGCTGGTCCGGCAGTTCGCAGCGGAAAGCGCCATCGGGTTCGCCTTGTGGTTCGAAACGGAGGCGGTGCGCTGGCCGCGCGCCGAACAATTCGAACGGGCGGTCGCGCTCGCGACGACCCTGGCGGAGGACCTTTTTCGCGCCGGTCGTTTGACCGGCGCGCGAGTGGATCGCGACCCGCTGGCGCCCATCCGGCAGGTGCGGGACCTCGAGGCGTTTCTGGACCGGCTGGCGGTGGTCGAGCGCGCGGGCGACGGCGACGCGCGGGGCGACAGCCCGCGCGGGACGATCGCGCCGCGTCACCAGAATGTGGTGACATTTTCGCCCGAGGGCGGGCAGGGCGTCGTCGCGCGGGCCAACGATCGCGTGCTGGCACAGACCTGAGGGCGTCATGAAATCTGCGCGGCCCCAACTCGACGCCGATGAGCTCCGCCAGCTGCGCTGGCTGGCGGGAGGAGGCGTGATCCTGGTGTCACTGGCGACGGTGTTCTACCTCGATGTCGACACGTGGGGATTGTTGATCGCGGTCGGCGCGGCCGTGGTGGCGGGGTGGCGTTGGCCGACGTGGCCGGCACGGGTGCCGCGGGTCTGGCATCGGCTGGCGTTTCCCATCGTGGCGGCGTTTTTCACGACCGATCTGTGGCTGACCGGCGAGTTGCTGCCGGCGACGGTGCGGCTGGATCTGCTGCTGCTGCTTTATCGCGCGATCATCTACCGGCGAAAGCGCGACGACCTGCAGGTCATCGTGCTGGGCTTGTTTCTCGTGGTGGTGGCGGGCGTGTTGTCGGTCTCGCTCGCGTTTGCGCTGCACATCGTGGTGTTCGCAGCTGCATCGATTGTTTTTCTGCTGACGATCACGCTTTCCGAAGACGATCCGAGCGACGGCAGCGATCCGCGGCCGCGCTGGACGCGACACATTCGTTGGCCGGCGTTGTTGCGGCGGGTCCGGCAGGTGACGGACTGGCGGGTGCTGGCGTTGGGCGGCGGACTGTTCGCTGGCCTGGTCGGTCTTTCGGCGCTCCTGTTTCTGGCGATCCCGCGCTTTCAGCTAGAGAACAGCTTCTTTCTCGAACGCTTCATCACGAAGAAAACGCGCAGCGGATTCACGGAAACGATCCGGTTTGGCGACGTGACGGAAATCACCCTGGACCAAGGCGTGGCGCTGAGTGTGGACGTGTCGGACCGCAGCCGGATCCCCGCGGCGCCGTATTGGCGGATGTTGGTGCTGGACGAATATCGCGAAGGCACGTTTCGCATGTCGGCTTTGCTGCGTGCGCGCAGCTTTGGTCCGGAGCTCGGTCGGGCCGCGGTGGCTGGCACGCTGCCGGCTGGTGAAACGCGCCCGGCCGTGTGGACGTTTTACCTCGAATCGGGGGTCAGCCGTTACCTTCCGCTCACGGGCCGGTTCGAATCGCTGCAGTTTCGCGAGCGGCAGAATCATCGGGTGGCGCGGGGGTTGAACCTGGTCGCGCTGCGCGACGAGCCCGCGACGATGACCGCGTATCGGGTCACGAACATGGGTCCGGGCGGGGCGCTCCCGGACGGGCGTTTCGCGGCGGAACTACAGGCGCGCAGTCCGCTGGCGGCGGCGATGCTGCGCGTCGGCGTCGACGAGGCCGACTTCGCCGTGCTCGACCGGGTGGTCGGCGAAATTGCAGCCGGCGGGATCGTGGCGGCGCAGATGCATCCGCCTCTGGGCCCGCCGCCGGCGGACGCGGGACAGGAACTGACGGCGGCCGAATTCGCGCGCCGCGCGGAAGCGTGGCTCGGACGGAGGCACCGTTACTCGCTGCAGCCGGCGATCCCGGGCGGCGCCGGCGATCCCGTGGTGCGCTGGCTCGCTTCGGACGAAGGCGGACATTGCGAGCTGTTTGCCGGGGCGTTCGTGCTGCTGGCGCGGACCGCGGGCTATCCGGCCCGCGTGGTCACGGGATTTCGCGGCGGCTCGTGGAATGGCTACTCGAACAATTTCACACTGCGGAACGCGGATGCGCATGCCTGGTGCGAAATCTTTGATGCGACGGCGGGCGAGTGGTTGCGCGCGGATGCGACGCCCGGCGCGCCGGCGGCGGCGCGGGACGACGCGGAAGGCGAGGCGGCGCTGGCGCGGCGGCTGGATCGCAGCTGGACGGCGCGTTTGGACAGCCTGCGCGTGTTCTGGTATCGGCGGATCGTCAACTTCGACCAGCAGTCGCAGGCGGACGCGCTGAAGACGGTGCGCGACACGGCGTCCGTATCCGGAGAACGGATTCGCGCGTGGCTCGAGCGGACGGGGCGCGAACTGCGCGGCTGGGTCGCGGCTCCCTGGGAGGTGCGGCGTGCGCTGGCCTGGGTTGGCCTGGCGGCGATGGCGGGGGGACTGGCGTGGGGGTTAGGCCAGTGGCGCCGCCGGGGCTTTCGGTGGAAGTGGGGCGACCGCTCGCGTGGCGCGGAGGCGGTGCGGGCGGAAGCCGGCCGCTGGCTCCAACGGCTGCGTGCCGGCGGAGCATCGCCGCGTCACGCTGCCGCGCGGCAGCGCATCTGGACGGAGTTGGAGAGGTTGCGCTTCGGGCCGCGGGAAACGTGGACCGCGCCCGCAGAAAGCTTTTCACGCGCGCGACGGGTCTGGCGCGAGCTGCGTCGCGAACGCTGATGCAGGCTCAATTTCGCCGGCGCGTCCGGCAGTTCAGTCTGCGCTCGCCGGCGTAAACAGCGTGGCGATCGGCGGCACGGTGGGCTGGGACTTTTTTTCGAAGTATTTCTTCAGGATCGCGTTTGCCACGGGGGCAGCGTAGCTGCCGCCGCCGAATTCCTCACCGGGCGTGTCGCCTTCGAGCATCACGGCGACGGCGATTTCCGGTTTCTCGAGCGGAGCGAAGCAGATGAACCAGGCGGCGTTGAGGTTGCCGGGGATCTGGGCGGTGCCGGTTTTGCCGGCGATCTTCACGCCGGGGATGCGCTGGTTCTCCACCCGAGTCAGCACCCGCGCGGTGCCATAGGTGGTGCAGCCCAGCATGCCGTCGAGGACCGCGGCGCGTTGCTCGCGAGTGAGCCCGGTCCGCTCCGCGCGCTGGGTGGGTGCGTTGGGATCATGGACGAGGGTCGGCTTCGTATAAACCTCGTCTCGGGCGAGGGACGCCGCGAAGCACGCCATGGTCAACGGATTTTCGAGGACGTAACCCTGACCGATCGACATGTTGGCGGTGTCGCCGGGAAACCAGCGCATGTCCTGCGTGCGCAATTTCCATTCGGGATCGGGTATGGTCATTCGATTCGGCTCGTGCGGCAGTTCGATGCCGGTGGGCTGGTCGAGGTGAAAGCGGCGGGCCTCCGCAGCAATGACCTCGGCGGTGGTGGTCAGACCCAGCGTGTAGTAATAGACGTCGCAGCTTTTCGCGATGGCTTCGGGCAGGGCGACCTCGCCGTGGCGGACGCGGCCGTTTTCGCAGGTGAAGATGCGACCGCCGACGCGCATGGCGCCCTGGCAATCGGAGATGATTTGGTCAGGCGTGATCTTGCCCGCCCGCAGCGCCGCGATGGAGGTGAGGATCTTGAAGGTGGAGCCCGGCGCGTGGAAGGCGGAGACGGCGCGATTGATCCACGCCTTGCGTTTCTCGATGTCGGCAGCCGCGGCGTGCGTGAGATGCGGGGAAAACGCGGAGAGATCGTAATCCGGCTTGCTGGCGAGCACGAGCACCTCGCCGGTGCGGACATCGAGGGCGACGGCACCGCCCATGACGCCCGTCGCCTCCATGGCGGTTTCGGCGGCGCGCTGCAGATCGATGTCGAGCGATGTCGTCAGGTTTTTGCCCTGGACCGGCAGGCGTTTCTCGAGCGGCGGATTGACGCGGTAGCCAGCGGGATCGACGCGGAAAATGGTACCGCCGGCTTCGCCTTGCAGCTGGGAGTCGAAGGCCTTTTCCAGGCCATCGCGACCGACGCTGCCTTTCATGGTGAACGTGGTGAGGTCCTCGCCGGGAAAGTCCTCGGCCTCCACCGACGGATCGACGCCGACGTATCCAAGCGTATGTGACGCGACGGAGCCGTAAGGGTAGTAACGGGTGCTCGAAGTGTAGAGCTGCAGCGGCGACGAGACCGGAAGCATCTCGACGAGTCGCGCGTAGTCCTCCGGAGCGAGGTCGGCGATCAGCGTGTAGGGCAGGAGCAGCTGGCGGTTGAAATGTTTTCGCAGGTCGGTCGAGTCGACTTTCTCGGTGCGGCTGAGGATGCGGTTAACCTGATCGAGGTAGCGCTGCACGACGGTCGCGCGGGCGATCTGCTCCATCTGCGACGAACTCGGCAGGTCCTTGTCGCCGGTGCGGCGGTAGTTTTTCCGGACGGTGATGAACTCGCGGCGGAACTCCTGCCGGAGTTCGTCGAGGTAAAGGACCACGGCGAAGCGCGGACGGTTGCCGACGAGGAGCCGGCCGTGGCGGTCGTAGATGTTGCCCCGCGGACCGGGGACGAGAATGCGACGCTGATTCTGGACGCGTTCGCGCTCGTGATAGAGGTCGGTCTTGATCAGCTGCTGGTAGGCGAGCCCGCCGACCAGCGTCACCAACAGCGCGGCGACGACGAAATAGAAGAACACGATCCGCGGATCGTAGCCGCGGTGGGTCTCGACGAGGCGCCCGGAGCGTTCGGCCAGGTTGGTGTCGGCGAGCGGCATCAGCGGAAACGCCGGACGTAGACGACGGCGAGCGCGTCGCTGAGCTCCACGGTGCGCGCCTGCAGCGCCATGAACCAAGGCGCAATCAGCGCGAGGAAAACCTGGGAGCAGACGAGATCGAAAATGAGGCGCGGCCAAGCCGCGGCGGGAGTGGGAGCGTCGTCGATCAGAAACACGGAAAAAACGAGGAAAAGGGTGAGATTGGCGAACAAGGCGATGACCACGCGGCCGGCGGTTTCGTCGCGCGGCACCCGGTCGCGAACATGGAAAACCAACGCGTGGGCCGCCGCAAACAGCAGCGCGTGCATCCCGAAGGCGACGGGCGAAACCGCGTCGAGCAGAAGGCCGGCGAGAAAGCTGGAGAGCAGGCCGCTGCGCAGCGACAGGCTGAGGGCGCCGTAAGTGACGAACAGGCCGCCGACCCACAGGTAGACGTGGCGGCCGGCGAGGCTGTGGTTCACCTGCGAAACGACCGCCCAGAGCAGAAACTGGGTGATGAAAAGCGTGAGGGCGCGGCGCATGATGTGGAGTTGAGCGTTGGGAACGAAAAGTCGGGAGAGCTGAAGGTCGTGTCGAAGTCCGCGCGACGCTCGTGCCTCAACTCCCGACCTCGTTTAGTCCCGATCCAGCGGAACCAGGACGGTGACCTCGTGCAGCATGGAAAGGTTCGGATCGAGTTCGATTTCTCCGGTTTTGAACAGCCCGTCGGGGCTTGGCTCGACCTTCACGATCGTGCCGATGAAAAGTCCGGGCGGAAACACGCCGCCGTAGCCGGAGGTGACGAGCCGCTTCGGGGTCCGCGCGTCCGCGAAGATGTCGAGCGGCACGAACTCGAGCACGCCGCGCGCGGGGCCGAACGTGCGATTCTCGCCGCCCTGAAAACTGATCGGGCGGTCGTCGCCCTCGACGACGCCGGCGATGCGGAGCCGCGGACTGCTGATCAGGTCGACCACGGAGGTGTAGGCGTGGACCTCGACCACGCGGCCGACGACGCCGCCGGTGAACACGACGGGCGCGCCGATGACGATGCCGTAGTTGCTGCCCTTGCGAATCGTCATGCGCTGCCACCAGCCGGAGAAATCGCGGCGGGCGACGCGCGCCGGCTCGGCGCGGTAGTTGGCGTAGGCCGGCATCCGCAGGAGCGACTCCAGCCGGGTGATCTGGGCGCGCAGCTCGGCGTTTTGCTGCACCGAGAGCGAATAGGAGGCGTTGAGCCGGGCGAGGTCGCGGCCCGCTTCGATCAACTCGGATTTCGAATGACCGCGCAACGACCAGAACTCCTGCAGGTCGCGGGCATGCGAGGCGGTGGCGTCAACCGGAGCGGTGAGTTCGAAGAAGCTGGCGCGGGTGAACGTCTTGACGACCACCGGAACGAACAGCCAGGCGAGCACGACGATTCCAAGCGTGAGGAACGGGCGGGCTTGGTCGATTCGTTGCGGCACGAGGCGGGTGAAAGGCAGCCGGGATCAAGTGGCAAGAATCAAGCGGACGATCGCACTGACGCTGGTCGTTCGCTTGCTTCCTGTTTCCTGTTCCTTCGCCGTCGTGCGCAGCGCCGGTCAGGCGTTCTGCATCAGCCAGGAAAGGTCGTTCAACACGGCGCCGGTGCCATTGGCGACGGCGGAGAGCGGGTCCTCGGAGATGGTGACGGGCAGGCCGGTTTTTTCGGACAGCAACTTGTCGATCCCGCGGATCAACGCGCCACCGCCGGCCATGACGAAGCCGCGGTCGACGAGGTCAGCCGAGAGTTCGGGCGGGCAGCGTTCGAGCGTCACGCGCACGGCGTCGACGATCGCCGCGATCGTGTCGGCGAGAGCTTCGCGGATTTCCTGTGAAGTGATGTGGATGGTTTTCGGCAGACCCGCGACCGAATCGCGGCCCTTCACCTCCATGGTGAGCTCCTCCTCGAGCGGGTAGGCGGAGCCGACGCGCAGTTTGATCTCTTCCGCGGTGCGCTCACCGATGAGGAGATTGTAGGCGCGCTTCATGTAGTTGATGGTCGCCATGTCGAGTTCGTCGCCGGCGACGCGGATCGATTTCGAAAAAACGATGCCGTTGAGGGAAATCACCGCGATCTCCGTGGTGCCGCCGCCGATGTCGACGATCATGTTTGCGGCGGGTTCGTCGATCGGAAGACCGACGCCGATCGCGGCGGCCATCGGCTCGGGAATGGTGATGACCTTGCGCGCGCCGGCGTGCGTGGCGGAGTCCATCACCGCGCGTTTCTCGACCGCGGTGATGCCGGAAGGAATCGCGATCACGACACGCGGTGGCGCGCGGAACGACGTGCTGACCTTGCCGATGAAGTAGCGCAGCATCGCCTCGGTGACGTCGAAATCGGCGATCACGCCATCCTTCATCGGACGGATCGCCGTGATGTTGCCCGGCGTGCGGCCGAGCATGCGCTTGGCTTCGTCACCCACGGCGCGGACCTTGCGCGTGGTCGTGTCGAGCGCGACGACCGACGGTTCGCGCAAAACGATTCCCTTGTCCTTCACGTAAACGAGCGTGTTCGCGGTGCCGAGGTCGATTCCGATGTCGTTCGAAAAATAACCGAGAAAGTTGGACATGATTTCGTGAAGGGGTGGCGTATCCGCCGACGGAAACGAATCGCCGGTGATTTGGGGTGTCAACGAGGGAATGGCCGCGTTTCAGAGGGGAAAACGCGATGGCGCACGTCGTCGCGCGGACAGAGCCTGAAGGTCGGAGGCTTGACCCGCTTTGATCTTTCGCGGCGTTGTAGCGCCGGCGCCATGCAGGGAATCCACATCATTCGAGACCTGGCGGTGATCCTGACGATTGCGGGCATCGTGGGCTGGACGTGCCAGCGCGTGGGTCTGTCGGTGGCGGTGGGGTTTCTGGTGGCAGGCCTGCTCGTCGGTCCGAACACACCGCCGCTGTCGTTCGTGTCCGACCTGGCGCGGGTCGAGACGCTCGCGCAGCTCGGACTGGTCTTCCTGATGTTTTCGATCGGGATGCGGTTGAGCCTGCGGAAGCTGCGCCGCATGGGACTGGGGCTGTTTCTCGCCACGTTTGGTGCCGCGGTCGGAATTTATTATCTGACGCGCCTGCTGGGCGCCGCGCTGGGGTGGAGCGGCACGGAGAGTGTTTTTCTCGCCGGCATGTTGATGGTGTCGTCGTCCGCGATCGTCGGCAAGGTGCTGCAGGAAACGGCGGTCACGCACGAACGCTTCGCGCATCTCGCCGTGGCGGTGACGATGCTGGAGGACGTGCTCGCGGTCGTGATGCTGACGCTGCTCAACTCCTATGTGCAACTGGGTGGGAAAGGGCAGGCGGGCCCGCCGATCGGCGAGACGCTGTGGATGCTGGCGGCGTTTGTGGCGCTGGCGGTCGTCGGCGGGCTGCTGCTGGTCCCGTGGTTGTTGCGGCGCATGAGCATCGCGGCCGACGAGGCCTTGCAGACGCTGGGGATCGCGGCGTTGCTGTTCGGGCTGGCGTTCGTGGCGCAGCGGGCGGGCTATTCGCTGGCGCTCGGCGCATTTCTGCTTGGGACGATCGTGGCCGAGACGGCGCACCGTCATCAGGTCGAACGCACGTTCGAGGGCATGCGGGATATTTTCACTGCGGTGTTCTTCGTCGCCGTCGGTATGCAGATCGATCCGCGGATCCTGTGGTCGCAGGCGGGGCTGATCGCGGGGGTGGGGGCGTTCACGCTCGTGGCGCGGCCGCTGGCGAGCGGGCTGGCGTTGACGCTGGTGGGGACGCCGTTGCGCGACGCGGTGCGGGCGGGCCTGTGCGTGACGCCGATCGGCGAATTTTCGTTCATCATCGCGCAACTCGGCGTGGGCGCGGCGGTGCTGCCGGCGGAATTCTTTCCGCTGGCGGTCGGCGTGTCGGTGCTGACGGCGTTCTTTTCGCCGCTAATGGTGCGCCGCTCCGACGCGATCGCGGATCTGGTCGAGAAGGTGCAGCCGCGGTGGCTGACGGACTGGATCCGTTATTATCACGGGCGACTCGAGCGGCTCTCGGCCCGCCAGCGGCGGAACAAGCTCTGGCAGCTCAGTCGCAAGCGCTTCATCCAGGTCGGGGTGGAGATCCTGATCGTCAGCGGTGTATTGATTTTCTCAGGACAGCTGTTCGAGGTGGTGGTGAGCTGGCCGGGTCCGGAGTGGCTGATGCCGCACGGACCGCGGATCGTGTTCTGGACCGTGCTGTGTCTGGTGCTGATCGCGCCGCTCGTCGCGATCTGGCGAAACATCTCGGCGCTGGCGTTGCTGTATGCGCAGGTGTCGACGGCAGGCCTGGCTCACGCGGCAAGGGTGGCGCCGACGGTGGAGACGGCGCTCAAGGCGGTGGCGGGCGTGCTGCTGTTTTTGTGGCTGACGGCAATGCTGCCGATGGAGGGCACGGCTCGCTGGCTGCTGCTGGCGAGCGGGCTGGTCGGTCTCGCGGCCATCGTGCTGCTGCGGCAGCGGTTGATCTACTGGCACAGCCATCTCGAGGTGGAGTTGCAGAGCGTGATGAGTTCGGGGGAGAGCAGCATGACCGGCACCTCCGAACCGTGGCTGCGTCCGCATGAGGACTGGGACCTGCACATCATGGATTGCGTGCTGCCGGACCTGGCCGACGTGCGCGGCCGGACGCTGGCGGACGTCGATCTTCGCGCGAAGTTCGGCTGCTCGGTCGTGGGGATCGAGCGACAGGGATTCACGATCCCGCTCCCGGCGCCGGACGCGGTGCTTTATCCGCGGGATCGTGTGCTGCTCCTCGGCACACGGGCGCAGGTGCGCTCCGGGCGCGCCTTTCTCGCGACGGTCTCCGGCGCGGCGGCGGTGGAGTCGACCTTCGAGGAGGTGCAGATGCGGGCGGTGCGCGTGCCGGAGTGGAGCCGGGCGTTGGGCCAGACGCTCGCCCAGATCGCCCCGGCGCAGGCGTTCGGCGTTCAGATCGCCGGCGTGAACCGTGGCGGCATGCGTATCCTGAATCCGGGTGCGGAGGAAAAACTCCAAGCGGGCGACGAGGTGCTCACGCTCGGCACCGGCGATCAATTGGACGAATTCAGGACGTGGCTGCGGGAGCGTCCGGGTGAAGACGTCGCGGACAGTAGCGCCGAAATCTAGGCGAGGGGCGCAAAAACAAAAAAGCGCGCCGGGCGGGCGCGCTTGCAGGGAAAACGAACGAGCCGCGGTTCAGTTGGCGCCGGGCGTCTTGGTGACCTCGGGCTTGCGGGTCTCCTCCGCGGCGGCCGCCTGGGCGGCTTCTTCCTCGTCCTTACTGGCCTTCTTGAACTCCTTGATCGACTGGCCCAGCCCGCGCGCGAGCGAGGGAAGTTTGGAGCCGCCGAAGAGAACCAAGAGGATGACCAAGATGATGAGCAGTTCGCCACCACCTAGGCCGAAAGCGGCGAAGAATGCGGAGTAGGTTGCCATACGCGGAAGCTATTCTGGGGTCGAAAACTGTAAAGAGTGAAAGCGGTATTTGCCGCCGCAAACGAGCCGTGAAAACCGAAAAACGTTTTCGCGGCTCAATGTTGCAACCGACCTACGGCTTCGGTGGCGGAAACGGGAAGCCGCCGGGCAGTCCGGCGCCGGGAGGACGCGCGGGCAGTCCGCTGGTGGCGGCGACCTTCATAAGGTTCTGCGCGTTGTCGATCTGCTCGGCGTCGAAGAAGCCGTGCAGCTGACGAATGCGCGTCGGGTGGCGCATCTTGCGGAGGGCCTTGGCTTCGATCTGGCGGATGCGTTCGCGGGTGACCTTGAACTGCTTGCCGACCTCCTCGAGCGTGCGGCTGTAGCCGTCGATCAGGCCGAAGCGGAGCGAGAGCACGCGGCGCTCGCGCTCGGTGAGCGAGTCGAGGACGTCGATGATCTTTTCGCGCAGGAGCGAGAACGCCGTCATGTCGTAGGGGTTCTCGGCGGATTTGTCCTCGATGAAGTCGCCGAAGCTCGTGTCGTCGCCGTCACCGACGGGCGATTGGAGCGAAATCGGCTGCTGCGCCATCTTCATGATCTGCTGCACGCGCTCGACGGGCAGGTTCATCTCGTCGGCGACTTCCTCGGGCGTGGGCTCATGGCCGTATTCCTGGAGGAGCTGCTTCTGGACCTGCATGACCTTGTTGAGCGTCTCGATCATGTGGACCGGGATGCGGATCGTGCGGGCCTGGTCGGCGATCGAGCGGGTGATGGCCTGGCGGATCCACCACGTGGCGTAGGTGGAGAACTTGTAGCCGCGGCGGTATTCGAATTTCTCGACGGCCTTCATGAGGCCCATGTTGCCTTCTTGAATCAGGTCCAGGAAGGAGAGGCCGCGGTTCGTGTATTTCTTCGCGATCGAAATCACGAGGCGAAGGTTGGCCTCGACCATCTCGGTCTTGGCTTGGTGGGCTTCGCGGACGTGGACGCGGGTTTGCGCGACGACCTTCAGGAGTTCTTGGGCGTCGATGCGTTGCACGGCCTCGATCTGTTTCAGGCGATGCTGAATGACCTTCGTGTCGATCGCGGCGTCTTTCTTGGACTTCGGATGCTTGGCGCGATCGAGCTGGACGTTGAGCGACTCGACTTCCTCCAGCACGGGGCGGAGCTGTTCGAGATACTCCTCGTAAACCTTCAGCTTGAAGAAGAACTTCGGGAAAAACTCGCGCAGCGACTTTTCGCGCTTCTGGTGCTTGGCGAGGACCTTCTTGCGATCGGCATCGGTCTTGGCCTTCAGGTATTCCTGCCACGAGTCGGCGACGGCTTCCTCGGCCTTGCGGGTCGAGAGAACGAGTTTCTCGAGGCCTTTGAAATACGATTCGCGGCTGTCGATCTTCTTGTCGATGACGACGCGATCGAAGCGCTCCTGACGGTCGAGGAGCTTCTGGCCGATGTTGATGATGTAGCTGCCGATGTTGGTCGCCTGGAAAAGGGCTTCCTGGGCCTTCAGCTCGGCGGTCTCGATGCGTTTCGAAATTTCGACTTCCTGTTCGCGAGTGAGCAGCGGCACCTGGCCCATCTGCTTCAGATACATGCGGACCGGGTCGTCGAGGATGTCGTGCTGCGAGGAGCGCGACTCCTCCTCCTCGGCCTCCTCCATACGCTGCTTGTAGTCGTCGACCTGATCGGGCTCGAGGATCTCGATCTCGAGGTTCTGGAGAATCGAGAGGACGTTATCGATCTCCTCCTGGTTCTCGACGGACTCGGGCAGCGCTTCGTTGATGTCGTCGAACGTCAGGTAGCCCTGCTCTTTGGAGAGGCGGATGAGCTGGCGGATCTTTTCGTTGATGCTGCCCGCGGGAATATCTGCTCCGGCGGCTGCGTCTCCGGCGAGACCGGAGGCGTTTTTCTCGAGAGCGGCTTCGACAGCTTCGGAGTGGGTGTCCGGCGAGCCGGACTTGGCTTTGCGCGACATGTGATGGTTCTCTATAAACGAACTAAACCGCCACGGACAGGCCGAGCGGTTGGCGTAACTGACGATGGATTTCGGAGCGTGCTTTGAAGAGTGAAATTGGGTCAGAATCACTGTCCGTGTGGGCAGTGGCTAACGCAAGTTCTATTTCCTTCAGCCGGGGCTCGAGCGCCCGGGCGCGCAACTGGCGCAGGCCCTCGTTGGCCACCTTGACCGGGTCGTCGAGTTTGGGGCTGTCGAAAATCAGGCTGGCTACCAAAGTCCGTTCCTCGGGTGTTTCAAGCAAGGCGTCGAGATGATCGCGGCCCGGCCAGGTATCGTGTTCGAACTCGGCGAGAAAGCGATTCAGGAGCGTCCCCGACAAGTGGCGGGTGTCGATCCAGTCGTGCGGCAGCGCGGCGCTGAGTGGTTTGCCCAGAAACTCGAAATGGAGGCAAAGGAGCAGCAGGTCGCGTTCGGGAGTGGCGACATCGGTGAGCGGCGCCGAACTGGCGGGCGGAGCCTCAGGCTGCGACGCGCGCCGGGTGTCGTGCATGCGAGACTGCCGGCTTGTAAAAGTTTGAAAGTCCTTCTGGAAGGCGGCGACCGAGAGCCGCAAGTGGGCGGCGGCTTCAGACGCAAATTCGGACCGCGCGACTTCGCTTTCCGCGGCGAGAATGATGGGAAAGATCTCCTGCGCGGCGCGGGTTTTCTGCTCGGCACTGGCGGCAGCGGGCTGGGGTAGAACCGCGTGACAGGCGAACGCCATCGCGCTTTGCGCGTGCTGCCGGACGTCGTCGTAGGCCGGCAGTCCCTTTTCCAAAAACAGCAGGTCGGGATCGAGTTTTTCGCGGCCCGCGAGCGTGAGGAAACGAACTTCCAGCCCGGCCTTGAGCGCCATGGGAAGGAAGCGCAGCGCGGCTTTCTGGCCGGCGCTGTCGCTGTCGAAAAAGCATTCCACTTGCGCGTGGTAGCGGCGCAGCAACACGAGCTGCGGGTCGGTGATCGATGTGCCTTGCGGCGCGATCGCGGTTTTCAAGCCGACGCTCCAGCAGCGCAGCGCGTCGAGCTGGCCTTCAACGAGGATGAAGGGCTTGCCCTCGCCGACGGCGGTGCGGGCGCGGTCGAGATTGAAGAGCAGGTTGCCCTTCGTGAAGATCGGCGTTTCCGGAGAGTTGACGTATTTGGCTTCGCGCGCCGGATCGTCGGCGGGCGTGAGTTGCGTCTGGCGCGCGGTGAACGCCACGACGCGTCCCTGATGATCGCGAATCGGGATCATTAACCGTCCTCGAAACCGCGGGCGCAGCGAACCGAGCGTGATCGCCGCCTCCTCGTGCACGAAAAACAGTCCGCACCGGCGCAGCGCCTCCTCGGAAAACTTGCGCTTCAGCAAGGCGGCTCCGAGTCCGCTGCCGGCGGCATCGGCCGCGCCGATCTTGAACTCGTCGGCCAGCTCGAGCGGAAACCGGCGCTGCTCGATCCAATACTTCCGCATGTAATCGCCGGTGGCATCGCCCGTCTTGAACGCCTGGTGAAAATGCTCCGCGGCGACATCGTGCAGATCGAAGATTTCCTGACGCAGCGAGCGTTCCTCCCGGGTTGGCCCGCCGGAGCCCTCCTCGTATTCGATGACGATGCCGAAGCGCTTGCTGAGCGCCTCGACGGCCTCGGTGAAATTGAGCTGCTCGGTTTCGCGGACGAACGTGATCGCGTCGCCGGCCTTGCCGCAGCCGAAGCATTTGTAGAAGCCCTTGTCGGGATCGACGTTGAACGACGGCGTTTTCTCCTGGTGAAACGGGCACAAGCCCTTCAGCCGCGCGCCGCCGGCTTTGCGCAGGGTCACCACGCGCGAAACGACGTCGGCAAGATTGACGCGCAGTTTCAGGTCGCGGACGCAGGACGGTTTGATGACGGGCATGAAGGCGCTCAGCGCGCTGGGTCGGCGGCGGACGAAGAATCCACTTTCAACCCGGAGGCGGGACTGTCAAGTTCCGCGCCCTGCGCAGGAAACTTTCCCGTCCGCCCGGCTACTCACCCATGATGCGTCGCACTCTCCTTCAGCTCGTTGCCACACTCGGGCTCCTCTCATTGCCGTTGCTGGCGCGAGCGCAGACCGCTCCGGCCGCGCCGGTCGAGGCGCCGGTGTGGCAGGCGCGTCTGCCGGATTTTTCTGAAGCCACCTACAATCGCGAAGTCGAGTTGCTGATTTCGCGCTTCGAGGCCGCCAACGGTCGGAAAGTGGCGCCCGGCGAGAAGAAAAAGGTGGGGCTCAAAATCTACACCGACTCCGGCCCGGGCATGGCGACGCCGGTGCCGCTGGTGAAGGCGGTGATCGCCGCGCTCGAGCGTCGCGGCTTCGATGCGAAGGATATTTTCCTCGTCGGTCTGAACCAGCTCCGGCTGCGCATGACCGGCTACCTGCCGTCGCTCGTCACGGGCAGGTCGCCGTTCGAGGGCCACCAGGTCTACGTTTTGGAATCCGGCCGCTATTACGATCCGGTCTGGTTCTACGATTCGCCGCTCCCGCAGCGCTTCGACCCGATCTTCGCCGAGCAGCAGACGAAGGATTTCGACAACACGAGCACCCGCGACGAGGACCGTAAGAGCTTTTTGGCTACACCGCTGTTTTTGGATGCGGATTTCTGGATCAACCTCCCCGTTTACACCGACCATTCGATGCTCGGCATCAACGGCGCCCTCGTGAACGCGACCTTGTGGAACGCCTCCAACACCGCGCGCTTTTTCCGTTCGCCGGCGAACGCTCCGGCGGCGGTCGCGGAAATGAGCGCGATCCCCGAGCTGCGGCAAACGTGGCTGTTCACGATCGCGAGCCTCGAACGTTACCAGTTCATCGGCGGTCCGTTCTTCAACTCGCTCTACACCGCTTCGGAGCCGATCGTCTGGTTGAGCACGGATCCGGTGATGATGGACGCGCTCATGCGCGCGCGCATCGATCGCTTGCGGAAGCGCAACGGTTTCGAACCGATCTCCGAGGAAATCCGCACCCTGGAGTTTGCGGAGACGCTCGGCGTCGGCTCCACGCAGATCAAAAAGGCGAAGATCATCGACGTGGATTCCTGATTTTCGGCCGATCTGGCGCGAACTTCCCTCTTGTCTCCGGGTCCCGCCTCCCCCCAATTGTTTGCCATGGGCTCTGCCGCGTATCTCCCGTTCTTGATCCAGATCCTGCTCGCCGCCGGGATCACCGGCCTGGTGATCGGTGCGAGTCATTTCTTCGGGCAGCGGTCGAAGTCTTCCAAGATCAAGGATTCCGCCTACGAATGCGGCGTGCCCTCGGAGGGCGTGATTCACACGCGGTTTTCGGTAAAGTTCTACGTCACCGCGCTGCTCTTCATGCTTTTCGATCTCGAGATCGTGATCCTCGTGCCGTGGACGTTCATCTATCGCGAGTTCCTGGCCAACAACATCGCGATCCTCGGGCCCATCGCCTTTTTCGTCGGCGTGCTCGTGCTCGGCTTGTTCTACGAAATCAAGAAGGGCGCGCTCGAGTGGGAGCGATGATTGAAGCTCCGCGTCGAGAGTCCGCCGCTGAGACCGTAACGCTGAGCGCAAAACAACGTCCATCGGTGCCCGCCTCTTTCGACTCCAGGCGCTCCGCTCCGGGCTCAGGACTTTGAGATCAATGCGGCTCGAGAAGATCATCGCCCGCAGCCGGATCATCGATCTGCACAGCCTCGATCTCGAGGGCGCGCTGCAGGAGCTCCTCGCGGTTTGCGTCAAGCAGTTCCCCGACCTCAAACCCGAGGCGTTGTTGAAAGGGCTCCTCGCGCGCGAGAGCACGATGACCACGTATCTCGGGCTCGGCGTCGCGCTGCCGCACGTGCGCGTGAAGATGAGCCGCCGCTACATCCTCGCCATCGGCCGGAGCCGCGCGGGCATCAAGCACGACGGCGCGCTGACCGACGACCGTGTGCGCCTGATCGTGATGCTCATCGCCGGCGAGCGCGCGCGCGATTACCTCCAGGTTCTCGCTTCGATCGCGCGGCAGGTGAAGGAGCCGGCGGTGGTGGAAAGCCTCATCAACGCACCCGATCTCGATGCGCTGCACGAGCAGCTCGTCGGCGGCCTCGGTGGGATCCGGCCGGTGCAGGCCCAGCAGAATCGCATCAACCGGCTGATGTTTCGCGAGGCCGAGCGGGTGGCGAAAGGCGCGAACTGCCGCGCGCTGATGGTATTTGGCGACACGTTCATCGGCGGCATCGAGGCCAATGCGATGCCGTCGAAGCTGAAGACGATCCTGGTCACGCGCAATCCGGTCGAGACCAGCAACGACCAGAGGGATTTCAACGAGACGATCCAGGTGCGGTCGTTTTCCAATCAGCGGATGGCGCAGCTCCGCAGCGCGATCCTCGTGGCCCTGACGCGCGGCGTGATCGCGTTCACCGATCGCGTCTGCTGCATCGGTGGCATGACCGGCAGCAACCAGCTGGATACGCTCACCGTCGTCGACATCGAGCGGGAGTTCCAGACCCTGTTCACGGGCCAGAACGACCTGTTGCCCGAGGACGTGAAACCCGAGGTGCTGGAGCGGGTGATCGCGGTCGCGACCGAGCTCGCGGTCGAGGGCCGCGAGGGTCGGCCGGTCGGCTGTCTGTTCGTGGTCGGCGACAACGATCGCGTGGCGACCCTCACCAAGCCGCTCGTGTTGAATCCATTTTACGGTTACAAGGAAGAGGATCGCAACATCCTGAATCCGTTCATGGACGAGACCGTGAAGGAGTTCTCGTCGATCGATGGCGCGTTCGTCATCCGCGGCGACGGCGTCGTCGAGTCCGCGGGCAGCCTGATCCAGGCCGGCGATAGCGATTTCACGCTGCCGAGCGGACTCGGGAGCCGGCACGCCGCGGCCGCGGCCATCAGTGTGGCTGCGCATTGCATCTCGATCGTCGTGTCGTCGAGCACGGGGCAGGTGACGCTGTTCCGGCGGGGCGTCATGCTGCCGCTGACAGAGAAGCGCCGCTGAGCAGGGCGGTCCACTTTAGGATTGCGCCGCCCGGGGCGGGCCGTTTGCTCTGACCCTTCAATCCATTTATCACATGCAAGAACTCGTCACCCTGGAGTGCACCGAAGCCCGGAAAGAGGGCAAACCCGCTTCCCGTTATCTCACCTACCGCAACAAGAAGACGGTGACGGAGCGCATCGAGAAGAAGAAGTATAATCCCCATCTCAAGCGCCACACGGTCCACAAAGAGATCAAGTAAGCGCAGGGGGCATGCGGGCGTTCATCGCCCGCCAGAAACAGCAAAGCCGGGCTTGATCCCGGCTTTTTGCTTTGGTCGCGCCTGGAAGTGGTCGGCGCGCAGGTGAATCTCACGAACGGTCGGACGGCGGGAAGGGAGGGGCGGAAGGCGCGGGGTTCGCTCCGGGAGCCGCGACGCCTTGCTGCTGTTGCTGCTGCCGGCGGGCGGCGCGCCAGCCTTCGCGATGCTTGCGGATCCAGTCGAGCAACGCGCGCTCAAAGCCGATGTCGTAGCCGAGCCGTTCCGACTCGAGCCACTTGTGCTTCAGGATTTCCTCCCGCTCCGCCAGGAATTCCTGGTAGAGGCTGGATTGCTTCACAAAATCTCGGCTCGTCGCTGGCTCTGGTGCGGAGGAACTCATTCGACAAATCTGCGCGGACGGAAATGAGAGCGACACGGCCATGACTGTCAATGCCCGCAATTTTCCGAATTGTCACGCCCGCGGTGCCGCGGGTTGCGCAAGTCGCGACAGAAGCGTGTCTGCGATCGTCTGGAATTCGCGCGCGGCCGAACTTTCAGGCGATTTTACCACAATCGGCAGCCCGGCGTCGCCGCCTTCGCGAATCTCCGGCACGAGCGGCACCTGTCCGAGCAACGCGGTGCCGAGTCTCTCCGCGGCGGCAATCCCGCCGCCGCTGCCGAAGAGCGCGTGCCTGATGCCCGCCGGGTCGACGAAGTAGCTCATGTTTTCCGCCACACCGAGCAGCGGCACGTTCACTTTTTGAAACATGAGGCCGCCTTTCCGCGCCACATTCGTGGCGGCCGGCTGCGGCGTGGTCACGATCACCGCGCCATCGAGTGGAAGCGTCTGGACGAGGGAAAGCTGCGCGTCGCCGGTGCCCGGCGGCAGATCGACGAGCAGCACGTCGAGTTCGCCCCATTTCACGTTTTGGACGAATTGCTGCACGGTCTTCATGATCATCGGACCGCGCCAGACGACCGGCGTGTTGTCGTCGACGAGAAAACCCATGCTCATGACCTTCACGCCGTGTCGTTCCATCGGGATCAGCATCGCCGACGGTCCGTCGCCTTCGATTTCCGGACGTCCGTCGAGGCCCATCATCAGCGGCACGCTCGGGCCGTAGATGTCGCAGTCCATCAGGCCGACGCGGCCCGGGCGTCCGTGTTTCTCAAGCAACTGCGCGAGCGCGCAAGCGAGGTTCACGGCGAAGGTGCTTTTGCCGACGCCGCCCTTGCCGGAGCCGATGGCGACGGCGTGCTTGATGGTCTTGGGCGCCTGGCCGTTGCCGCCCATATTGCCTCCGGCGGCGGGAGCGGCTTTCGCCGGCGTGACCGCGATGTCGACGATGGTTTCGCGCACGCCCGGGATCGCCCGCAGGCAGGCGTCGACTTCACGCTTCAAATGCAGCGGCACCTTCGGATCGCTCGAGGTCACCGCGAGCGCGACCTTCGCGGTGCCATCGATCAGTGCGGCCGAACGGACGAGTCCGAAGGAGACGATGTCCCGGCTGAACCCGGGATATTTCACTTGCTTGAGATGCTCTTTGATTTCGTCGGGGCTCACGGCGGAGAAAAGTTCGGGCGCGAAGAGGAAATAAAGTTGTTATGGAGGAACCGGCTGTAAATAGAAATGCCGAAGACCCTCGGCACCTTTAAGCGATACTTTCAAGCCATGCAAAAAATTCTCCGACTTGCCCTGCTTTTCACCGCGCTGGCCGCGCCTGCACTGGCGCAGCGCAACATCGGCGAGGTCGTGGTGGAGGCGGAAAAGGATACGATTCCGGTGCGCGTGGCGGCGAACGCGGCCGAGCTCAACCAGCTCGCGCTGCAGGCGTTCGGCTCCCACGGGCGCTACCGCCTCGCCGCCAGCGGCTACGCCTACGACATCAAGTTCACGCTCGCCGGATCGAACCAGGTCCGCGTCGACATCACGCGGGGCCGTGGCGGCGAGGCGTTCGCCTCGGAAGTCGCGAGCGGCTCGAGCGCGCGCGACGCGCTGCTCCGCGCGGCGGACATCGCGGTGGCGAAGACGAACGGCCTGGGCCTGCGGGGCTTCTTCGCCTCGCAGCTTGCCTTCATCGGCGAGCGCACGGGCAAAAAGGAGGTTTATACGTCCGATCTCTTTTTCGGCGGGGCGAAACAGATCACCAAGGACAACGCCCACGCGCTCACGCCGCGGTGGTCGCCCGATGGCCGCAAGCTGCTCTACACGAGCTTCTACAAGGCGGGCTTCCCGGACATCTTCCAGATCGACCTCAACACGTATCAGCGGACGACCTTCGTGAGTTTCAAGGGCACGAACAGCGGCGCGCGCTACAGCGCGAGCGGCCAGCAGGTCGCGATGGTGTTGAGCGGCGAGGGCAATGCCGAGATCTACGTGGGCAACGCGCAGGCGCGGCAGATTCGCCGCCTGACGCGCACCGACGCGGTGGAAGCGTCGCCTTGCTTTTCTCCGGACGGTTCCCGCGTCGTTTTCACCTCGGACGCCGCGGGCGGGCCCCAATTGTATCTCATCTCCACGGCGGGCGGCTCGATGCAGCGGCTGCCGACGAACATCAGCGGGTATTGCGCCGAGCCGGACTGGAGCACGGCCAATCCGAACCTCATCGCGTTCACGATCCGGATCGGCCGCGGCTACCAGATCGCGGTCTACGACATGGCGAAGCGCAGCAGCTCGCAGGTTTCGCGTGCGCCGTTCGACGGGATCGAGCCGAGCTGGCTGGCCGACGGCCGTCACCTCGTCTACACCGCGCGCGATCGGAGCACGAGCGTTATCTGTATTTTGGATACAGCGACCGGCAAGAGCACGCGCGTGAGCCCGCTATCGTTCGGCTCGGTGATGCAGGCGAGCGTGCTGGCGCGCTGAGCGACGAAACGAATCTCCCCAAAACAAAAGCCGCACCGGAAGGTGCGGCTTTTTTGTGAATCGAAATCCGGACGCGACTTACTTCGCGGCGGTGTAGTTGGCTTCGGCGGCGTCCCAGTCGACGACGTTCCACCAGGCGGAGATGTAGTCCGGGCGGCGGTTCTGGTAATTGAGGTAATAGGCGTGTTCCCAGACGTCGAGGCCGAGGACGGGTTTGCCCTCGAAACCGGCGACCGCCTTGCCCATGAGCGGGCTGTCCTGGTTGGCGGTGGAGCCGACCGCGAGCTTGCCGCCGGCGCCGACCACGAGCCAGGCCCAGCCGGAGCCGAACCGCGTGGCGGCGGCCTTGCCGAAATCCTCCTTGAACTTGGCGAACCCGCCGAGCTCGGCGTCGATCGCCGCGGCGAGCTTGCCCTTCGGCGAGCCGCCCTTGCCGGGTCCGAGGATTTTCCAGAAGAACGAGTGATTGGAGTGGCCGCCGGCGTTGTTGCGCACCGCGGTGCGAATGGCTTCGGGCACCTTGCTCAAGTCGGCGATCAGCTGGTTGACGTCCAGCGCCGCGAGATCGGGATGATCCTTCAGCGCGTTGTTGGCGTTGGTGATGTAGGCCTGATGATGCTTGGTGTGATGGATTTCCATCGTGCGCGCATCGATATGCGGAGCCAGGGCGTCGTAGGCGTAGGGCAGTTTGGGAAGTTCGTAAGCCATTTTTCGTCTTTGGTTACTGGTTGATGGGAAGGGCCAACAAAGGCCCGCTCGCGCGATCCGTCAACTGCCGGAGCGTGTTTATGCCGCAGGAGTTACGCCGGCCGCGCGCAGCCGGTCAGGCGTCCGCGCGCTTGAGCTTGAAATACGCCTGGAGCAGCTCACGGCATTCCTGCTCGAGCACGCCGCCGGCGGTGAGCTCGACGCGGTGGTTGACGCGCGGCAGATCGTTGAGATTGGTCGCGCCGCCGAGGCAGCCCATCTTGGGATCCGGCACGGCGTAGCAGACGCGCTTCACGCGCGACATGAGCATCGCGCCCGAGCACATCGGGCAGGGCTCCTTCGTCACGTAAACCGTCGCGCCCTCGAGCCGCCAGTCGCCAAGCTTCGCGGCCGCCTGGGTGATGGCCAGCATCTCGGCGTGCGCGGTGGGGTCGTCGGAACCCTCGACGGTGTTGTGCGCGGAGCCGATGACCTCGCCGTCGACCTCGATGATCGCGCCGATCGGCACCTCGTCGCGGCGCCAGGCGTCGATCGCCTGATTGTAGGCGAGACTCATGAAAAAGACGTCGTCGCGGATGAGTTGGGAAGGGAACCGTTTTTCGAACGGGCAGGGCAGCGACGGAACGGAGTCGGACATGAGAGGACAGAGGAGACGTGGGCGCGTTGCCCGAGGTAAAGCCTTGCCTAGGGTGCGGCTTTCCGCCTTACAAGGGACTTTTATTTCGGCATCGATCCCATGATCCAACCCTCCTCCGAACTCACGCGCACGCGCGTCCAATATGGCTGACGGCAATTCGATCGAAGTCGAGGGAAGGGTGGTGGCGGTGCTTCCGGGCACGATGTTCAAGGTTCAGCTTTCCAACGGGCACGTGGTGCTCGCGCACATCTCCGGCAAGCTGCGGAAGAACTTCATCAAGATCGCCGCGGGCGACATGGTGAAAATGGAGATGAGCCCTTACGATCTCGAGAAGGCGCGCATCACGTTCCGCATGAAGGAGAGCAATCCGAACTACACGCCGCCGCCGCGCCGGCGGCAGTATTGAGTTTCGAAGCGTGCGGCATGGCGACCGGCGACGAAGCGGCCTAGGCCCTGCGCGTCACGGATTCCACGCCGCACAATTGCTTCCGGTCGGTGCGCTCCGCCATGAAAAAGCCTCGCGCCCGAACCGAAGATTCCAGCCGCGCCCCGGGTGATTTTGCCGAGGCGATCGAATCGTTTCTTGGCTTCGTCGGACTCGAGCGCGGGCTCTCGAAAAACACGATCGCCGGCTATCGGCGCGACCTCGATCAGGCGGCCGTCTATTTTTCCAAGGCCGGAGCGTCGGACTGGCGCCAGGTTTCGGGCGCGCACGCCTCGGCGTGGCTGCAATCGCTGAGCGCGAAATCCTACCGCCTCGCCAGCCTTGCCCGAAAACTCAGCGCGCTGCGCAGCCTGGCGCATCACCTCGTGCGCGAACGCGTGCGCGACGACGATTTCACCGCGCTGCTGGTCGGGCCGAAGCGGGACCGGCGCATTCCCGGCACGCTCACCGAAGAGGAGGTGCGGCGGCTGCTGGCCGCGGCGGCGGGCGGCGATCCTCGCGCGCTGCGCGACCGGGCGCTCCTGGAGCTGTTTTACTCGAGCGGCCTGCGTGTATCCGAACTGGCAGGACTGACGATCCAGCAGGTCGACCTGGAGCACGGCTTCGTGCGCGTCTTCGGCAAGGGCGCGAAGGAGCGCGTCGTGCCGGTCGGCGGTCAGGCGCTATCCGCCCTCGCGACCTATCTGGCGTCCGGTCGTCCGCATTTCGTGAAACCCCGCACGGGCAGCCAGCTTTTCCTGAACAAGAACGGCGCCGCGCTCTCCCGCGTCATGCTCTGGATACTGGTCAAGAAATACGCCGAACGCGCCGGCATCACGAAGAACGTGAAGCCGCACGGGTTGCGGCACTCGTTCGCCACGCATCTGCTCACCGGCGGTGCGGATCTGCGGGCGATTCAGGAGATGCTGGGTCATTCGAGCCTCTCGACCACCCAGATTTACACCGCGGTGGAATCCCGGCGCCTGCGCGAGCAACACGGCAAATACCATCCGCGCAACCGCGCTTGATCGTCGCGGCGCTCCTACTTCCCGTCGAGCCGGGCGAGCTCTTTTTCGATCTGTTCCCGCGCGGCGCTTCGTTCCGCCCGCGCTTTTTCGGCCGCCCATTCCGCCGTGTGGTCGTAATTCCACGCCTCGCGCTCGAACTCCCGCCGGGCTTTGTCCTGCGCCTGCTCCAAGGGGTGTCCTGCCCGCGTCAGCTCGGCAACGCGCCGGTCGAACTCCTTTTCGCTGGGGACCCGGTGCACCAGCGTCGGACCCTCCGGGCGGCGGACGTGCGGCCCGGTTCCGCAGCCCGGCAGCAAGATCGCGATCGCAGGGATGACCCAAAGGCGGTGACGGCTCATGGGAAAGCGGGGCTGCAGGGCAGGGGCGGACGGAAACAAAGCAACGTGCGGCCGCGCGTCAAATGCCGGCGTATTCGATCGCCGAATGCGATTGCGCTCCCGAGGCAGTTGCAAACGATCGAAAGGAGTTTTCCCCAAGCCTGTGACCCCAATCCTGACGTTGACGGCGGCGCCGGAAGCCCGGCGCGAAACGAGTCCCAATCTGTGGCGGCAAACCGATCCGGCCGGCCATGCCGGAACGACGGACACGCTGCGTATCGAAATTTCGGTGACGGAGCCCGCGAGCGATCTGAAACGGATCGCCTCCGGGCTGGCGGCCGCGTTTTCGGCTCCGCCGTTCTCGCCTCCGGCGACGGTCGGCTTGGCGGACGAACCGGCGCCGCCCGCCGGAGCGGGTCGCGGTGAAACAGATGCCTCCGCTACGCCGGTCTTCGATGTCGCGACCCTGCATGACCTGAACGGAAGCCGCGCGCAGGCCGCATTGCCGAAAATGTTGGTGGAGATGGGGGCAGGGCGCACGACGGCCCGCGTCGACCTCCAGCGGTCGGCCAACTCCAGCGGCGACGACGGCCTTCTGGTCGCACAGGCCCGATTTTCCCTGCGCCTACCCGCAGGAGCGGCCGTGTATCACCTTACGAAAGCGTTGCGGGCCCTCGCCGCCAGCGGTGCGAAGGCTGACCGCGGAATGATGGAGTTGCACCTGCCGGCCGTCGTCACGACGGCTGAGTTGGACGGGCTGGCCGCGAGCATGCGCGAAATAGGGGCCTTGGCGAATTCCGTGCGCATGGGGTTGCAGTTGCAGCTCGGGCGCGCGAGCTCGGCCCAGGAAGGGGGCGAATTGGGATTCCGTTTTGCCGGTCTTCCGAAGCCGATTGCGGCGGGGCCGGAGACGAAGCCGGGAGCGATGCTGGTCCTGCTGGGCGATCCGGGCGCGGATCTGGCGGGCAGCGTCTACCTGCAAGCGGTCCATCAGCTCACCACCGCGCGGCCGACGGCGACGGATTTCGCGCAGGAGAAAAAATTGCAGGATCTGCTGGCCAAGCTGGCGGGCGCGGGGGCGGCGGCGCCGGTGAAGGACGTGGGGCCGGGAGGGCTGCTGGTCGCGCTGGCGGAAGCGTTGCTGGCGAGCTCCGCGCCGGTCGGGGCCGAGGTGGACCTCACGTCGTTGGGCAATCTCCGCGCCGACGTGCTGCTGTTCGGCGAGAATCAGGAGCGCGCGCTCATCGTCACGGAGC
The DNA here is from genome assembly GCF_059821195.1 of Opitutus sp. sgz309028. Lineage (NCBI taxonomy): Bacteria > Pseudomonadati > Verrucomicrobiota > Opitutia > Opitutales > Opitutaceae > Opitutus > Opitutus sp. sgz309028. The sequence continues at coordinate 516,008 of NZ_JCAMRR010000002.1, forward strand.
CGCGCCTGGTCGGCACCGTGCTGGCGGAGTCGCATATGAACGGCGTGCCCGCAGCGTTGATCGGCCGGTTCGTCGCCGAACCGAAACTCGATTTGAAAACACGTTCGCTGGCGACCACGTGGCCGCTGGAAACATTGCGCGCGGCTCGCGCAGGCTGATCCGCTCGTTACGCGGGAGCACGACCGCCGAGTAGCCGCGCGGGCAGAAACAGCAGCGCTTTGATGAAGGCGAACGTCGCGCTCACGCAAACCCCCAGCAGCCGGAACGGCAGCGCCACGAGCCAGACCAGCGGCGCGACGAGGAGCGCCAGCAACGCGAGCGGCCAGCAAACGACGAGCAACAGGCACCAGAGGAAAAAGACGGCGAGCGTTTTCATGTCGGGCGTTCGAATAACACGCGGCGGCGCGGAAAAGTTACACCGAACGCGAGAGACTCAAGTCGACTTCGGCGGATAAAGCGCCGCCATTTTTCGCAACGTCTTCAGGTTGCGCATCGACGAGGCCGGCAGGCGAAACTCGCGCATGGCTGGCAGCGTCCACACTTCGGAGTCGCTGATGCGGGTTTGGCAAAGCCAGTAATACTCGCGTCGGCGAACGCGGAACGCATCGGTCTCGGTGCGCACCGCCTCCAGCTTTTGCGCGATCGCGGATGGCAGCGCTTCCCGGAAAAATCCGACGTGGACGGTGGAGCTGTCCCGGCCATCGATTTCCTTCGCGAAGGGCTGATCGTCCACGATCCGGGCGAGCTCCTCGCGCGTGCGGAGAAACGTGTCGACCTCATAGCCGAGTTCCTTCTGCAGATGCCGCTCGATCTGCGCGGTGAGCTTGGATTCGTCGCGCGCGGCGCTCTCGAAGGCGACGTTGCCGCTGGCGATGAACGTGGTGACTTGGCGGAATTTCAGCGCTTCGAAGAGGGCGCGGAGTTGCTCCATTTTGAGCCGCCGCCGACCCAGATTGATGCCGCGAAGGAACGCGAGATAGTGCATGGGGATGGCCGCGAGGTTGGCGTGACCGCGGTCGAAGGCAATCCGAGGAGGCGCTTGACCGGTGCGACGGAATCGGGGCGTGTTATCGCATGGCCACGCCTACCGAGGAAAACTTCCAGGACTACAAACGCGCGGAGAAGAAGGCGCTCGAGATTCTCGCGGCGATGAAAGCCGTGACGCCCAAGAAGGTGGACATCGAGCTCGCGCTGCTCGTCGCGATTTTCGAACTGCACAAAGGCTCGCTGCCCCCAGAGACCGTGGGCTCGATCGTGCAGGGACATCTGAAACAGCTGCTGCCGTTTTACGCGGGCAAACCGGCGGCGGGCTGAGTGACCGGAGGCGCGAAGCGATCGGGGCCGGCTCAGGCGGCGCGCAGACGTTTTTCGCGCTGCACGATCTTGCGCACGCGCCAGCGTTGCGGGGCATTCACGATGAAGCCCGGACAATTTTTCGCGCCGCAGCGGCACGGATGCAGCCGCCACTCGCTGAACGAGAAACCGTAATCGAACGTGATCTCCTCGCCGGCGGGAATGTCGCGGTTGGCAAGAATCCAGATCCGGCCGCGAATGATCTCCGAGCGGCTGTTCGGCGCGCAGGAGTGATTGATCATCCGGGCGATATTCTTCGCGCTCCGGCCGTCGATGTCGTGACGCTGGTTCAGCTCGAAGATCGTCACACAGCCGTCCTGACCGCGGCGCAGCCGCTCCAGTCGCGCGTCTTCACGGCGGCGGGATTCGGCCTTCGTGATCCGTTCGCCGATGTATTCGATCAGTCGCGTGCCGGCCGGGATGTCGGTGCGGGCGTAGACGCCGTTGCCGTGTATCCGGGAACGTGCGACGCGGATCCAGGGATTGGTGCGGGCGGCACGCGGCGTGGAGGAAGTGGAAAGGGCGGGCGGAGCGGAGCGCTTCATGCGGGAAATCAATAAGCGACTTCGAGCGTCACCGATCCGTTGACTTCGATCAGGCCGGGTTCCACGGCGGTCGCGGCGGAGTCCTGCGCCTTCGCATACGTCATCATCTCCGCGCGGCGAAACGGCATGATCGGCCCGCTGGAGTTGGCGTTGATGCGCACGACGTCCGCGGGCTGGTAGCCGAGGGCGTCGAGGACGGAGCGGGCATCCTCGCGCGCGCGCACGGCGGCGGCGCGAAGCGCGTCGCGTTGGGCCTGCGCCAGCGCCTCGTCGGTCGCGGTGAACTCGAACGACGCGATGCGGGTTGCGCCGGCCTTCACCAGACCGTCGGCGATTTCCCCCGCGCGTTCGGCGGGCGTCTCGAAGCTGGCGGACCATTGCGCGCGATAGGCGACGACCTCGGGGGCGCGTCGCGCGCCGGACGAATACGAGCCGGAGTCACTGTTGTAGATCGGCTGCAGCGCCATCGTGCCAGCTTGCAGGCGTTCGACCTTTTGGCGCTGGAGAAATTCGAGGACGGATTGCGAGCCCTGGCGCACGGCGTCCTGCGCGGCGGCGGAGGTCTTGGCCTGGACTTCGACCATGGCAGTGAGCCGCGCGCGGGTGGCGGGGATGCGGACATTTTCCTGGCCGGTCACGGTGATGACGCGACGCGTGGCGGCATCGTCGGCGGCGTGGAGGCTCGCGGCGGCGCCGGCGAGGCCGAGGAAGACGAGGCAGAGGCGGAAAGATGCGTTCATAAGGAGAGTGCGAGCTGAAGGTTGGCGAGCATGAGGACCACGGAAAGAAAGAACGGGTTGCGCGGAATTTTGCGTCAAACGCCACGATTTCGCCAGTGGCAGCGGGGATTCGTGTTTGGTTTGAAATGCCGCGAACGTGGGTCCTCATGTGCGCCATGCGTCTTGAGGTGGTTGGACAACGTTGCCTGAGTGAGCGCGAGCCGGAGCTCGGGCTCGGCATCGTCGCGAGCGTGGATGCCGCGGCGAAGCGGATCGCGGTGGAGTTCCCGGCGACGGCGGAGAAACGGCTCTACGCGCTCGGCACCAGCGTGCTGAAACGCGTGCAGTTTCGCGTCGGCGAAACGATCGCGGCGCGCGACGGCGGCAGCCTGGTCGTGGACGCGATCGAGGAATCCGGCGGACTGCTGACGTATCTCGGCGGCGGCCGCCGCGTGCGCGAGGATCAGATTTCGGATGTGACCAGTGTCGCGCTGCCGCAGGAGCGCTTGATGGCGGGCCAGGTGGACGAGGGCGAGGTGTTCGAGCTGCGTTATCGGGCGCTGCAGGCGCAGTGGAAGTTTCGCCAATCGGAGGTGCGCGGGTTTCTCGGCGGACGCGTCGAGTTGTTGCCCCATCAATTTTATATCCTGAACGAAGTGTCGTCGCGGCAGGTGCCGCGGGTGCTGCTCGCCGATGAAGTAGGACTCGGCAAGACGATCGAGGCATGCCTGATCGTGCAGCGACTGCTCGCGATCGGACGGGCGCGACGGGTGCTGATTCTAGTCCCGGAGACGCTCACGCATCAGTGGTTCGTGGAACTGCTGCGGCGTTTCAATCTGTGGTTCGGCATCTTCGACGAGGCGCGCTGCGCGGCGGCGGAGCAGAGCGATCCGGCGCAAAATCCGTTTCTCTCCTCGCAGCTCGTGTTGTGCAGCGTCGGATTTCTCGCGGCGAGCGAGCGGCGTCGGGAGCAGGCGGTGGCGGCGGGCTGGGACATCGTCGTGGTGGACGAGGCGCATCACCTCGCGTGGACGCCGGAGGTGCCGAGCGGCGAATATCGCATGGTCGAGGAATTGGCGCGGCGCACGCCAGGGTTGCTGCTGTTGACGGCGACGCCAACGCAGCTGGGCTTGGAAGGACATTTCGCGCGGCTGCGGCTGCTCGATCCGGATCGTTACGACGATTTCGGGCGCTTCTGCGAGGAGGCAGAAACCTTTGGCGAAGTGGCGGAGGTGGCGGAACGGATCGTCGAGCAAAAGCCGCTGAAGCCAAAAGATCGCGCGACGCTGACGCGGATCTTCGACAAGGATCCGGCGCGGCTGGCGCAGCACCTTGACGCGATGCAGCGCGGCGCACCCGGCGCGCGCGAGGCCTTGTTGCGGACGCTGCTGGATCAGCACGGGACCGGGCGCGTGATGTTTCGCAACACCCGCGCGCGGATGAGCGGATTTCCGCAGCGGAAGTTTTGCCCCGCGCGGGTCGAGTCGAACAACCTCACGCTCCTCGCACGGATCGCGCGCGAACTCGAGGCGGAGGAAACAGGCGCCGACGCGGAAATCCGGTATTCGTTCAAGGACGATCCGCGCGTCGACTGGCTGGTGCAGTTTTTGAAGGAGCACCGGCCGGCGAAGGTTTTGCTGATCTGCAAATCCGCGCGCAAGGCGCTCGCGCTCGAAGCGGCGTTGCAGGAGAAGACGGCGATCAACCGCGCGCTCTTTCACGAAGGGCTGCCGCTCGTGCAGCGCGATCGCAACGCGGCGTGGTTTGCGGAGCCGGACGGCGCGCAGCTGTTGATCTGCTCGGAGATCGGCAGCGAAGGGCGCAACTTCCAGTTTGCGCATCACCTCGTGCTCTTCGATCTGCCGCTCAATCCGGGATTGGTCGAGCAACGCATCGGCCGGCTCGACCGCATCGGCCAGACGCAGACGATCCGGATCCATGTGCCCTACGTCGCGGGCAGCGGCGACGAGTGCGTGGTCGAGTGGTATCACCGCGGCTTGGACGCCTTCGAGACGTCGCTGCACGGCGGCAACGAATATCAGACACGTTTCAAATCGCGCCTGCTTGAGGTCGCGACCGCGTTTCGCGCCGGTGGAAAAACCGGCGAGGCGGAACTCGAGCGCTTGATCGAGGAGACGGCGGCGTTTCGGCGCGAGTTGTCGTTGAAGATGAAAAAGGGGCGCGACCGGTTGCTGGAGTTGAACTCGTTCAATCCCGACGTGGCGCAACGCGTGATCGAGCGCGTGCGGGCGGCGGATGCCGACCGGTTTCTCCGCGACATCCTGCTCGCGCTGCTCGATCATTTCGGCGTGCGCGTAAAGGAGTTCGAGGAAGGCGACGTGCTGCTCGATCCGAGTCATGCCTATATCGAGAGTTTTCCGTCAATCCCGGCGGACGGGATGCTGGCGACGTTCGATCGCTCGCGCGCGACGACGCGCGAAGACATTCGTCTCCTCACGGCCGATCATCCGCTGGTGCAGGATGCGATCGACCTGCTGATCGAGTCGAAGGCGGGCACGACGGCGTTTGGCACCATCATCTCGGATACACCGAATCTGCTCGTCGAGGCGGTGTTCGTGCTGGAGACGATGGCCGATTCGCGCTGGCACGTGGATCAGTTTCTGGCGCCGACGCCGATCCGCGTCGTGGTGGACGCGGCGGGCGCGGATCTCACGGAGGAGCGCGACGCGAAGTCGATCGCGCGCGAGTTTGAGGATGCGGACATCCACCGGTTTCTCGAGCGACCGGGTTTCGATGGCGCGATGTTGAAGACGCTGCTCGAGGCGGCGGGCGAGCAGGCGGAGGCGCGGACCAATGCGATCAAGGCCAGCGCGAAACAGGCGGCGGTGACGGCGCTGGGGGCCGAGATGCAGCGGCTGGTGGCATTGAAGAAAGTGAACGACCACATCCGACCGGAAGAAATCGAACAGGCGCAGGAGCAGCTGGAGCGCGTTCTCGCCGCGATCGAGCAGGCGCGAGTGCGGCTCGATACAATTCGTCTCATCGTCGAAGGCGGAGACGACTAAGGGGAACCACGAACTCCACGAACGACACGAAAGGCTGAAACTTGGCGCACGGAAACCACGGGATCCGATGGGGGGCAATTTCAGCGATCTTTTCGTGTGTTTCGTGTTTTTCGTGGTTTCTGACTCCGCGTTCGTCCGGGTCCGTTTTCCGTGTGATCCGTGTATTCCGTGGGCGATTCTCCGACTCCGTGGTTGGCAGAGCCGCTTGCGCCCCGGGCAGTTCCGGATTCGTGTTTGCGTCCCATGGAATTTCGACAACTCGGACGTTCTGGTTTCAAGGTCCCGGTGCTGAGTCTCGGCACGGGCACCTTTGGCGGGAAAGGCAGTTTCTTCTCCGCTTGGGGTGAGAGCGATGTGAAGGAAGCGACACGGCTGGTCGATATCGCGCTCGAAGCGGGTATGACGATGTTCGACTCGGCGGACGTGTATTCCGACGGCGCCGCGGAGGAGATTTTGGGCGCGGCCATCAAAGGCCGGCGCGATCGGGTGATCGTTTCGACCAAGGGAACGTTTCGCGCTGGAGAAGGAGCCAATGACGTCGGCTCGTCGCGGTTTCACCTGTTGAAGGCGGTCGAGGGCAGCTTGCGCCGGCTCGGCACGGACTACATCGATCTGTATCAGTTACATGGATTCGATGCGACCACGCCGGTGGAGGAGACGCTCGGCACGCTCGACGATCTGGTGCGCGCAGGAAAGATCCGCTACCTCGGCGTCTCAAACTTTTCCGGCTGGCACCTGATGAAGTCGCTCGCGGTGTCGGAGCGGCACGGCTGGTCGCGCTACGTGGCGCATCAGGCGTACTATTCGCTGGTGGGGCGCGATTATGAGTGGGAGTTGATGCCGCTTGGGCTCGATCAGGGCGTCGGCGCGGTGGTGTGGAGTCCGCTCGGCTGGGGCCGGTTGACTGGCAAGATCCGACGTGACGCGGCCCGGCCCGAGGTCAGCCGGCTGAATTCGCCCGCCATGGTCGGCGCCGGACCGCAGGTCGACGACGAGTATCTTTTCCGCGTCGTGGAGGCGCTCGACGCGGTGGCGGCGGAAACGGGAAAAACCGTGCCGCAGGTGGCGCTCAACTGGCTCCTGCAGCGGCCTACGGTCGCCAACGTCATCGTGGGGGCGCGCAACGAAGAGCAACTGCGGCAAAACCTCGGCGCGGTCGGCTGGAATCTCACGCCGGAGCAGGTGGCGCGGCTCGATGCCGCGAGCGCACGGCCGAAGGCGTATCCGTATTGGCATCAGCAGGGATTCGCCGAGCGGAATCCGTTGCCGGTTTGAAATGCCGGCGAGAGGCGCAGGCCGAGATCATCTGCGCCCGCTGCTCTATTGTGCGCGTCGGAGGAACTCTTGCCGGCCGGCGTGCGTCAGGCGGACACTTCGTCACCCCTATGAATACAAAACTGGTTTCGACCCTTCTCCTGGTTTGCCTCGGCCTGTTTGCGGGCACCGCGTCGGCGGCGCAGTTCCGCGTGGCGCTTTTCAGCAAGACGGCGGGCTGGCATCACGAATCGATCAACGCCGGCGTCACCGCGATTCGCGAGCTGGCGGCGTTGCACGATTTCGAGGTCTTCTGGACGGAGGACGCGTCCCGTGTGTTCAACGACAAGGAGCTGCCGAAATATCAGGCGGTGATTTTCCTTTGCACGACGGGCGATGTGCTGAACGACGAACAGCAGGCGGCGTTCGAGCGCTACATCCGCGCGGGCGGCGGTTACGTGGGCATTCACAGCGCGTCGGACACGGAATACGACTGGGAATGGTATACGAAGATGGTCGGTTACATGTTCCACATTCACCCGGCGGTGCAGACGGCGACGGTGCAGGTCGAGGAGCGCAATTTTCCCGGCATGGACCGCTTCGCGAAACGTTTCCTCGCGACGGAGGAGTGGTATGAGTTTGGCGCGCCGCGTTCCAACGGCCTGAAGTTCCTGCTCTCGGTGGACGAGAAAACCTACAAGCCCGCGGCGGACTGGGGCGCGAAGAAGGGCAAGGGCATGGGCGATTTTCACCCGGTCGCGTGGTATCACGAATACGATGGCGGTCGCGCGTTCTACACCGCGCTCGGACATCTGCCTGGCACCTACGGCGACGCGAATTTCATGCACCACGTGTATGGCGGGATTTACTGGGCGGCGACCGGCAACGGCTTCCGCGCGGAGTAATTGCCGTCGCGTCGTCCTCAGACGTCGTCCGGCGTTCGTCGGCGGGCGGCGCGCTCCAGTTCGTCGCGCTGGAGCTCGTCGATCCGCTGCGTGAGATGCGCGGCCAGCGCGTCGGTGTCGTCGGCGGAAAGGTGCTCGCGTTGACACGCGACGCCGTCCGGGGCACTGCCTCCGCTCAACTCCACCACGCGGCGGACGACGGCTCGCCAATTCTGCTGCTGGATCGTCCCGCCGACGGTGTGCAGGGCAAGCCAGTCGAACACGTTTGAGGCTTGGGACACGGTTTCGATGGCGAAACGAATTCCAGCCGGCGAGGCATGGGCGGAAAAGATCAGGACGCCGGCCAGCGGATGTCCGGCAAGGGTGACCAAGGTGACCCGGTCGGCACCGCGTTCGAGGACGCGCACCTGGAAGTGTCCGCGGCCGGGGAGATTGCCCGTCAGCGTGGCGCCGGGCGCGAGCGCGGTTGCCGAACCCGGCTCCGCTGTCATCTCAATCGGCAACAGTTCGGGAAAGTGGGTGCAGACTTCGTCGAGCAAGCGTTCCGGCGTGAAGCGGGAGCCCTGGATGTGCGCGCTGTAGACGCGACGTTCGGTCGCGCCGAGGCCTTCGCCCGGAAGTTGCTCGGGCGTCAAGTCGGTGAGCCGTTCGAGGCCTTCGTGGAGTGAAGTGGGCGTAAGGTGAAAGACCGAGACGATCGCGTTGCCGGCAGGATCGGCGATCACGCTGCCCTCGAGAAGCATTTGGAGTTTGCCAGTATTGAGAGGCGGCTCGAGGCCGACCGTGCGAAGGAGATTGCCCTCCCGGCCACCGAGCGATTCGGCGATTGCCGTGCCGACGCGCGCAACGCTCGAGGGCACGGGAAGTCGCGGCGGATTTCGTCCTGTTAACGAGCCAAAGCGATCGAGCAGATCGAGCGTCGTGGTCGTCTCCGTGCCCGCAAGCTCGAGCGTCCGGCCGGCGAGATCGCGTCGCGCAACTGCGGCGGCGAGGATGGCGCCGAAGTCTTCGAACCACAGCGGCTGGAAAGGCTGGTCGCCGCCATCGACGAGCGGCACGACGGGGAGATTGCGGCTCAGTTTCAGAAGCATGGACACGGTTTCGTCGCCCGGTCCGTAGATGTTGCCCGGACGAAGGATGAGCCACGGCCCCCGGTAGCCGCGCACGATCGTTTCCGCTTCGCGTTTCGACCGGTGATAATCGGATTGGCCGCGATCCGCACCGAGCGAGGAAACGTAAACGAAAAAGGGCGGCGCGGGCGCAGCGGCGGCGAGCGAACACAACGCGCGAGTGCCTTCGACGTTGATCTTATCGAACGTCGCCGTGGGCGGACGCTCCTCTTCGATGCCGGCGATGTGGACGACCGTGTCGCAATCGTCGACGGCGCCGGTCAGCTGCGCCGGATCGCTCAAATCAGCGGCAAAGCGCTCGATCTCAGGCGGGAACCGGGCGGCCTCTGCGTCGATCCGGCGCGAAAGCAACCGGAGGGTGTGGCCCGCCCCGAGCAGGGCGGGAACGGCCGCGGCGCCGATCACGCCGGTCGCTCCGGTGACGAGCAGTTTCATCGTCCGTTCCAGTCCGGCGCGGCGTTGCGTTGTTCCGCGGGCCGGCGGTGCGGGGTCGGAGGTTGCAAATCCGGTGGCGGCGCAAACGGTCTCCGCATGGGCATTACGGGACCCAGCGAGGCTTACGATGCGATCGTGGTGGGGACCGGCCCGAATGGGCTGGTGGCGGGGGTGGTGCTGGCCCGAGCCGGATGGTCGGTCCTCGTCGTGGAGGCGGAGGCGGAGCCTGGTGGAGGGTGCCGGTCGGCGGAGCTGACGCTGCCGGGCTGCGTGCACGACATCTGTGCGGCGGTGCATCCGATGGGCGTGATTTCACCGGCACTGCGGGAAATCGGATTGGAGCAGCATGGTGTGCGCTGGGCAGCGGCGGAGTTGCCGCTGGCGCACCCGCTGCCGAACGGTGCAGTGGCGGTGCTGCGGCGGAGCGTGGCGGAAATGACGGCGGGGCTGGGGAACGACAGCGAAGCCTGGCGGCGGTTGATGGCGCCGCTGGCGCGCGAGGACTTCGTGCAGTCGCTGTTGCATCCGGTCTGGGATGTGCGTGCGGGTTTTTTGGGGACAAAGCTGCGCTTCGGGCTGCAGGCGCTGCGTTCCTGCGCGGGTCTGGCGCGGTCGCGATTCCAAGGCGAGGCGGCGCGGGCGTTGTTCGCCGGATGCTGCGCACATTCGTGTGCGGATCTCGATCGCGCGGGCACGGCGTCGTTCGGCCTTGTGCTGGCGCTGGTCGGTCACCTTGCGGACTGGCCATGCGCGGTGGGCGGATCGCAGGAAATCACGCGGGCGCTGGTGCGCGCGCTGGAGACGCACGGCGGTGTGCTGCGCACCGGCTGGCGCGTCCGATCGCTCGACGAGTTGCCGAGCTCGCGGGCGGTGCTCTTCGATCTCGCGCCGCGGCAGGTGGCGGATCTGTGCGGGAGCGCCTTGCCGGCGGGTTATACGCGGCGGTTGCGCCGCTACCGTCACGGTCCGGGCATCTTCAAAATCGACTGGGCGCTCGACGGACCGATTCCCTGGCGCAACGAGGAATGCCGGCGCGCGATGACGGTGCATGTCGGCGGCAGCTTCGAGGAGGTGCTGCGCGCGGAACACGACGTCGCCGCCGGCCGGGTGCCCGGGCAACCGTTCGTGCTCGTGGCGCAGCAATCGCTGTTCGATTCCCGCCGTGCCCCGGCGGGCGTGCAGACGGGCTGGGCGTATTGTCATGTGCCGAACGGCTGCGATGTGGACATGACGATCCCGATCGAATCGGCGATCGAGCGATTCGCGCCGGGATTCCGGCAGCGTATCCGTGCGCGTTGGACGATGAATGCGCCCGGGCTGGAGGCGCACAACGCCGCGATGATCGGCGGCGACATTGGCGGTGGAGCCAACGATCTGGGCAATTTTCTCTTTCGGCCGGTGCCGCGTTGGAATCCGTATGCGACGCCGAATCCGCGGCTCTTCCTTTGCTCCAGTGCGACGCCGCCGGGCGGGGGCGTGCACGGGATGTGCGGCTATCACGCGGCGCACGCGGTGTTGAAGAAGGCATCACGCCGCTGAGCGTTGGGCGCGGTTCCGTGAGAAAACTCCCATCGCGGGGCCGGACGCCGCCCGGACCGCCTTGGGGCGTGAACTCCCGGGCTTCCTGCTGCGAATTCAAGGACCCGTTACGGGGTTGGATGCCCGGAGCGTGGCTGGGAGGGAATTGCGCCGAGAGGCCGTTGCGTTTGGCGACGTCGCCCGGAGGTTGTGCGGCCAGCGACCTAACCCTCGATAACTACACAAATATGAAAACCACCACTTCTCTGAAGTCATTGGCAGCACTGACTCTGCTGCCCATCGCCGCTCTCGCCCAGACGAGCGCGACGCCGACGGCGGAACCGGCTGCAACCGACCGTCCCGGCTTCTGGGGCACGACGGCCGCCTACACCACCATCCCCGGCACGCGCGAATTCACGATCGGAGCGAGCGGCGCCACCAACAAGGATCTAGACGACTCCTTTGGCGGCGTGGCGTTCAGTTTCGGCCAATACATCAACGAAACGTTGATGGTCGGCCTGCGCCAGTCGCTTAACTACAATAACCCCGACGTGGGCGGCACGGAGTACAACGGCTCGACCAAGATCGCGATCGACCAGCACCTGACGGCGCACGGCATTGTGCGTCCGTTCATCGGCGCGAACTTCGGCCGGATCTACGGCGACAGCGTGCGCGATACGTGGGCGGCCGGACTCGAGGCGGGCGCGAAGTTCTACGTCCAGGAACGCACGTTCATCGTCGCCACCGTCGAGTATGGCTGGCTCTTCGAACACTCCGATCGCATCGACAACACCTTCGACGACGGTCAGCTGAACTGGTCGGTCGGAGTGGGCTTTAACTTCTAAGCAGCGTTCGTGTTGCTAGTAGACGAGGCGCGCTCCGCTCGGAGCGCGCCTTTTTCATTGTTCCCCGCTCAAGCCGCGAGGCGCCGGCACATGGAGATCGAGATGCGGCGGAAACCCTGACGACGGAAGAAGCGGTGCGCCGTGACATTGCGGCCGCCGCTTTCCAGGAAGATGGAGGCTTTCTCTGCCGCCCGCATCTCCGCGAAGATCCAGCGCACGAGTCGGCGTCCCACACCGCAGCCGCGGCGCTGACGCTTGATCACGATGTCTTCCAAGAGCGCGTAACGGCCGAGGTCGACGACCACGGCCAAGCCGACGAGCTCGCCGTCGCGTTCGGCGACCGCGATGCGCTTGGTCCGGTCGCGGAAGGTCTCGCGAAATTCGCGGGCGATGACCTTGTGCAGCTTCGGACTCCAGTGGGCGAAGTCGCGCGCGCGGCCGCTCCAGAGTTCGGTGTGCGAGATATAGCAGGTGGAAACATTGCTCACAAAAAAGTCGGTGAGCCGTGGGATCCACGTTCGGTCGGTGCGCGCCAGCCAGCGCACGTGAGTGGGAGTGCGGCGCGCGGAAGCCGGCGCCGTGATAGAGAAAAGTTCAGTTGAGCACATGACAGCGATCGTTGAGCGATCGAATCGCCGAAGCGGCCCGATCACCGGACGAGCATGACCGACTGCCCGAAAATCCCAAGAGCGATGGCGGCGTTTCCGCGCCGCAAAATTCGCGCGACGGTGTGCAAAAAGTAGGGAGACGCCGAGGGAAGGCCGGCGCGGGCGCCCGCTCAAGCTTAGCGCCGGTCGAAGATCAACGTGGTGCTTTGCGTGCCGTGGGCGCCGGTCACGGTGCGCTCGATCGAGAGCCGCTGCCCCCCGTCGATCAGGTGCCAGGTCTCTTCGATTTGCATCGGAGAGCCTGCGGGCCCCCACGATGGCGTGATCGTGGAAGCGACGGAAATCGCCTGGCCGTCGGGTGTCACGCGGGCGCGAGTCGCGCGCGGCGAATGCACGAACTCGGAGCGCACCTCGGCGCCGTCGAGCGTGAGCCGGTCCTCGGTCACCTGATCGTCGGCAAACTCGAGCACGCGCGTGGAGCGAATGTGCAACGCGTCGCCCTCGTGCACGACGTCGAGCGACGCTGGTGCGGACGACGCACCGCCGCGACCGAAATGGCTCAGCTCTTCGTTGATCACCCAATGCCCCGAGAAATTCGGTCGCGTTTTCTCGACCTTCACGGGCGGCAGACCGCACGCGTCACGGTAAGGCGCGACGATCTTCGCGTAGGCGGGATCGTCGAGATTCACGAGCCGTGGATCGGCCATGAGTTGCGCGTAAGCGGCGCGCGTGGTGTTGCGCACCATGCCGGCCCACACGGCGTAAAAGGTCCATTTCGGCTGGCGCGCGAGCACCTCGAGCGCGGGCGGATTGCCGACCTCGGCGAGCGCGAGCGGCTTGCCGCCGGAGAGTTTTTCGAGGCTCTCGTAGTAAGACTGTGCGAAGTCGTTGCCGTAGACGTCGAGCCCGAGCACGTCGAGGTAGTCGAGGCCGGGGAAGAACTTCTCGTGCTCCATCCCCGGTTTGGAAACGCGATCGACGCTCCAGACCCAGACCAGATTTTTCAGTCCGTGATGATGCACGAGCCGGTCGAAGATCTGCCGGTAGAGCCGCACGGTGCTGAACTCGCCGGTGCGTCCGCCCCACCAGAACCAACTGCCGTTCATCTCGTGATACGGACGCCAGAGCACCGGGACGCGCGCGGTTTCGAGCTGTTTGAGGAACACTGCGATCGCGTCCACCTGTTTGATCCATTGCGCGTGCAACGCCGTGCCGGGGGTGAGGACGTCGCGAAACTGCTCGTCGAGCAACTGGCCCTGCACGCTGGCCAGTCGGTGCGGGTCGCTGCCGGGACGCGGTTGAAACGTCACCGGTTCGTCGGCGGTCGGCGGCACGGCGTGCCAGCAGATCGTGACGAGCGCGCCGAGCCGGTGCTGGCGAATGCATTCCTGCACGAGCTCGGGGCGGGCAAGATACGAATCGGTGTCGCCCTCCGCGGCAAAGCCGAAGTCGGTGCTAAACACCGCGGGCCTGTGGCCGGTGTAGTGGGTGGCGAAGCGGGTGTTGCGATCCTTGATCGCCGGATAGTTGTGCTGGCCGGTGAGCGTGTGTTTTCCGGACAGGTCGTGCAGCAACTGCAGCAACGCGCGCGTTTCCGGCAGCGCGTCAGGGGTAACGGGTTCGATCGCGGTGGGGGTGGCGAACGCGGACGAAACCGCGAAGCTGGCGAGGACAAGCCAGGAGGGGAGAGAGCGGGTGCGGAGGGGCATGGCAAAAAGCGACCGGCCTGAGGCGAGGCCGGTCGGAAAGGCGCTGACGCGCGATGTTGGGGAAAGTTGCAGACCCGCGAACGCGGATCAGCCGACCCACGCGCGGGCGTTGTAGAAGAGCTGCATCCACGGGCTGTCCTCGCCCCACTCGGCGGGGTGCCAGCTCATCGCGTGCGTGCGGAAAACGCGCTCCGGATGCGGCATCATGATCGTGACGCGGCCGGTCGTCGTCGTCAGCGCGGTCATGCCGAGCGGCGAGCCGTTCGGATTGAGCGGATAGTGCTCAGTGATCGCGTGGTGGTTGTCGACGTAGCGCGCCGATACGAGACCGGAGTCGCTGCAGCGCTGCGCGGCCGCGGCGTCCTTGAACTCCGCGTAACCCTCGCCGTGCGCGACCGCGATCGGGATCACGGAGCCTTCCATGCCGGCGAAGAAAAGACTCGGGCTCTTTTCGATCTGCAACGACACGAACCGCGCCTCGTAGCGCTCGGATTTGTTCTGCACGAAGTGCGGCCAGAGCTCGGCGCCCGGGATGATTTCGTGAAGATTGCTCATCATCTGGCAGCCGTTGCAGACGCCGAGGGCGAAAGCATCCTCGCGTTTGAAGAACGCCTCGAACTCGGCGCGCGCGCGCGGGTTGAACAGGATGCTCTTGGCCCAGCCTTCACCGGCACCGAGGACATCGCCGTAACTGAAACCGCCGCAAGCGGCGACGCCACGGAAATCACGCAGCGAAACGCGTCCCGAGATGATGTCCGTCATGTGAACATCGACGGCGCGAAAGCCTGCGCGCGTGAACGCGGCGGCCATCTCGATCTGACCGTTGACGCCTTGTTCACGGAGAATCGCGACGGCGGGGCGGCCGCTGGAACCGGTCGGTTTTGTCCCAGAGGCCACGCGAGGCTGCGCGGAGGTCACGGAGGAGGAACCCGGGGTTCCGGACTCCGTGCTCTTCGTGTCTCCTCTCGTGCTCTCTGTGTTCCCTGGATTGGAAATCTCGAACGTCAGCTTGGGCGTGATGCCGGGATTGTTCGGGTCGAGTTTCAGCTGGTATTCCTGTTCGACGCACGCGGGATTGTCGCGGAGCGCGGCGATGCGGCGGGTGGTGTCGGACCAGAGCGCGCGGAGGGCGAAGAGGTTTTCCTCGAACACGACCTCGCCGCCGCGGCGGACGCGGAAGGTGTGGGTGGTATTGAGCGTGCCGATACGTGAGGTCGCGGTGTCGAGCCCGTGAGTGCGCAGCGTGGCGATGACGGATTCCAGATCCGCGGAGCGGACCTGGATGACGGCGCCGAGCTCCTCGGAGAAAAGCTGCGCGAAGACGTCGGCGGTCGGATCGAGCTGCAGGTCGACGCCGGTGTGACCGGCGAAGGCCATCTCGACGACGGTCGCGAGCAGGCCGCCGTCGCTGCGGTCGTGATAGGCCAGCAGCTTTTGTTCGCGGCCGAGCTGCTGGATCGCGTTCCAGAAATTCTTGAGGTCGTCGGCGCGGTCCACGTCCGGCGGTTCGGCGCCGGTTTGCGACAAGGTCTGCGCGAGGATCGAGCCGCCGAGGCGGTTTCTCCCGCGGCCGAGGTCGATAAGCAAAAGCTGAGAGCTGAGAGCTGAGAGTTGAGAGCTTGAGTGCGGCTCGGCGGTGCCGCCTCGCTCTACCTGGAGCTGCGGCGTGAGCGAGAGGCGGATGTCGGTGACGGAGGCGAAGGCCGAGACGATGAGCGAGACGGGCGCGGTCATGCGCTTCTGCGCACCGTTTTCGCTCCAGACTGTGCTCATGCTCATTGAGTCCTTGCCGACGGGAATCGTGATCCCGAGCGCCGGGCAAAGTTCGAGACCGACGGCGCGAACGGCGGCGTAGAGCGCGGCGCCTTCGCCGGCGATCGCGGGCGCGGCCATCCAGTTGGCGGAGAGGTTGACCTTGCCGAGATCGCCGATCTGCGCGGCCGCGAGATTCGTGAGCGCTTCGCCGACGGCGAGGCGGGCGGACGCGGCGGCGTCGTTGAGCGCGACGGGCGTGCGTTCGCCCATCGCGAGCGCTTCGCCGGTGTAGACGTCGAACGCGGCGGCGGTGACGCCGCAATCGGCAACCGGCACCTGCCACGGACCGACCATCTGATCGCGGCAAATCAGGCCGCCGACGGTGCGATCGCCGATCGAGATCAGGAACGTCTTGTCGGCGACGGTCGGGTGGGAAAGGACGCGGCGGACGGCTTCGGCGATCGCTGCGCGCGAGGCATCTTGCTGGGTTGCATCGTCGCCGGCGGCTCCTCGCAACGACAGCGGTGAAAGATCGAGCGGCGCGAGCGCGCGCGACACCGTGCGATCGGAACGGTGCATCCGCGGCGGTTTGCCCAGCAAGACCTCGAGTGGCAGATCGATGGGCTTGTTGTTGAAATGAGGGTCTTCGACGACGAGCCGCTTTTCCTCGGTGGCCTCGCCCACGATGGCGTAGGGGCAGCGCTCGCGCTCGCAGAGTTGCGCGAAGGTGTCGATCCGGTCGGCCGGAATCGCGAGGACGTAGCGCTCTTGCGATTCGTTGCACCAGATCTCGAGCGGCGTCATGCCGGGCTCGTCGTTGGGAATCTTGCGGAGGTTGAATTTGCCGCCGCGGCCGCCGTCGTTGACGAGTTCGGGCAGCGCATTCGACAGACCGCCGGCGCCGACGTCGTGGATGAACGCGATCGGGTTTTCGGCGCCGAGCGCCCAGCAGCGGTCGATGACCTCCTGGCAGCGACGCTCCATCTCGGCGTTGTCGCGTTGCACGCTGGCGAAATCGAGATCCTCGCTGCCGTGTCCGCTCGCGACCGAGCTGGCGGCGCCGCCACCGAGGCCGATGAGCATCGCGGGTCCGCCGAGGACGACGAGTTTGTCGCCGGGATTGATGGCGCCCTTCTTGATGTGCTCGGCGCGGATGTTGCCGAGGCCGCCGGCGAGCATGATGGGTTTATGATAGCCGCGCAGTTCCTGCGCGGCGGAGATCGGAGATGGGAGATCGGAGATGGGGCCGGAATTGGTGGCTTTGCTCTGGGCACTGGGCTCTGAGCTCTCGGCTGAAGCGGAGGGCACCTCCGCTTCATACGTGCGAAAATAGCCGTTGATCGCGGGGCGGCCGAACTCGTTGTTGAACGCGGCTCCGCCGAGCGGGCCCTCGATCATGATATCGAGCGCGGAAACGATGCGGTTAGGTTTTCCGTTCTCCTTTTCCCAGGGCTGGATCGCGCCCGGAAGTTTCAGGTTGGAAACGGTGAAGCCCGTCAGGCCGGCCTTCGGTTTTGCACCGCGGCCGGTCGCACCTTCGTCGCGGATTTCGCCGCCGGAGCCGGTGGCGGCGCCGGGGAAAGGCGAGATTGCGGTCGGGTGGTTGTGCGTCTCGACCTTGCAAAGGATGTGGATGTCTTCCTCGGACGCGACGTAGTCGTGAGTCGTGGGATCGGCGAAGAAACGCTGGCCGCGCGTGCCGGCGAGGACGGCGGCATTGTCCTTGTAGGCGGACAGGATGCCCTCGCTGTGCAGCTGGTAGGTGTTCTTGATCATCTGGAACAGCGAGCGGTCGCGCGCTTCGCCGTCGATGTCCCAGGATGCGTTGAAGATCTTGTGCCGGCAGTGTTCGGAATTGGCCTGCGCGAACATCATCAGCTCGATGTCGTTCGGGTCGCGGCCGAGCGCGGTGAAATTTTTGACGAGGTAATCGATCTCGTCGTCGGCGAGTGCGAGGCCGAGCGTCTGATTCGCGGCGACGAGGGCGGCGCGGCCCTCCGCGAGCACGGGCACGCTGGCCATCTCTCGCGGTGTGTCGTGGCTGAAGAGCACGGACAAGCTGTCGACGTCGTTGAAAACGGCTTGCGTCATCCGATCATGCAAACGCGCCTGCAGGATGCGGAGCTGGCCGGCGGAGAGGACGCTGAGGGGTTTGGGCAGCGCGGCGTTGTCGAACGCGACGGTGTAAACGATCGCGCGCTCGATGCGCTTCAGCTGGGTGAGGCCGCAGATACGAGCGATGTCGGTGGCCTTGGAGGACCACGGGGAAATGGTGCCGGGGCGCGGCGCGACGACCTGCGTGAGGCCGACGATGCGCTGTCCGGCGCGGGCGGGACCGTAGGTGAGGAGCCGGCCGAGGATTTGCTCCTCGCTCGCGGTGAGCGGTTGGGCGCCCTCGACCAGTTCGGCGACATGGACGAACTCGGCGGTGAGCTCGCGGATGGGCACGCCGGCGGCGGCGAGGTCCTGATGCAGCTTTTGCAGGCGGAACTGGGAAAGGGCGGGCGAACCCCGGAACGTCAGCATGGTGAAGCGCGGATGTTTCGGGAGATCGCCGGGCCGGTCAAGGGGGCGAAGCGTTTTAAGGGAGCGCGCCCGCGAAATCGCCGCCGGTGCACGTGGGGCGTTTGGAGAAAGCCGTTGACCAAACTGGACACCTGCACGAAATCAGCCCCTTTTTACGCGGCATGACCAACCGTAGCACCGAGTATCGGGGAGCGAGTAGCGAGCGCCACTTCGCTACGAAACGACAATGAGCGAACATATCGGCCACGAGTGCGGTATCGCCTTGGTGCGGCTGTTGAAGCCGCTTTCCTATTATCAGGAGAAATACGGCACGCCGCTTTGGGGCTTCGAAAAGCTGTTCCTCCTGATGGAGAAGCAGCACAACCGCGGGCAGGACGGCGCAGGCGTCGCGTGCGTGAAGCTGGATATGCCGCCGGGCGATCCCTATATGTTCCGCGAGCGGAGCACGCTGCCGAACCCGCTCGATCGCGTGTTCGGCACGGTGCTCGGGCGCTACCACGAGCTCGTGAGCGCGGGCACGGTGCATCCGGAGTTTCCGGACACGGTCAAGAAGCACTTCGATTTCGGCGCGGAGCTTTATCTCGGTCATTTGCGTTACGGCACCTCGGGCGGCTACGGCGTCAGCGCCTGCCATCCGTATTTCCGCCGCAGCTCCTGGCCGACGCGCAACCTGGCGTTGTGCGGAAACTTCAACATGACCAACACGCGCGAGCTGAACGACAGCTTGATCGCGATCGGCCAGCATCCGATTTTCGCGTCGGACACGCAGGCGGTGTTGGAGAAGATCGGCTTCTTCCTCGATGAGGAGCACGAGGACGTCTACCGCTACCTGCGCACGCGCGGGCTGGCGGGCAGCGAGATGTCGCGGCGCATCAGCGAGGACCTCGACCTCGCGCGGGTCGTCACGCGAGCCTCGCAGAAATGGGACGGCGGCTATGCGATCGCGGGTCTGATCGGCAACGGCGACGCGTTTGTCGCGCGCGATCCGTCGGGCATCCGGCCCGCGTTCTATTTCCAGAACGACGAAGTGGTGGCGTTTGCGTCGGAGCGCGCGCCGCTCATGACCGTGTTCGACCTCGCGGTCGAGCAGGTGAAGGAAGTCGATCCGGGCCACGTGATCGTGGTGAAAAAACGCGGCGCGGTGACGTCGACGGCGTTCACGCCCCCGCTGCCGCGGACGTCGTGCACGTTCGAGCGGATTTATTTTTCCCGCGGCAACGACCTCGACATTTACCAGGAGCGGAAGGCGCTCGGCGCCAGCCTGGCGGACCAGGTGCTCGAAGCGGTCGGCTACGATTGGGCGAACACCGTTTTCAACTTCATTCCGAACACGGCCGAAGTGGCGTATTACGGACTGATGTCCGCGCTGCGCGAACGCCGTCGCGACGAGGTGAAGGCCGCGATCCTGCAGGCGAGCCAGGAGGGCAAACTCTCCGAGGCGCTGCTCGACGATCTCATCCTCCGCAACTGGCCGCGCGGCGAGAAAGTCGTCAGCAAGGACATCAAGCTGCGCACCTTTATCGGCCAGGAAAACATGCGCAACCAGCTCGCGAGCCACGTGTATGACATCACGTATGGCTCGGTGCGGTCGACGGACAATCTCGTGTGCGTCGACGATTCGATCGTGCGCGGCACGACGCTGCGCAAATCGATCCTGCGGATGCTCGCGCGGCTGAACCCGAAGAAGATCGTGATCGTGTCGACCGCGCCGCAGATCCGTTACCCGGATTGTTACGGCATCGACATGTCGGAGATCGGCAAATTCATCGCGTTCGATGCGGCGGTCGAGCTGCTGAAACAACGCGGACGCGCCGATTTGCTCGAGGAGGTTTACCGGCTCTGCCGCGAGGAAATCGCGAACCGCGGCACGACGAACCATGTGCGGAAAATCTACGAGCCGTTTACGGCCGAGGAGATCTCCGCGCAGGTCGTCGAACGCGTGCGTCCGCGGAACATCGACTGGAAAGGCGAGATTCAGATCATTTTCCAGACGATCGAAGGCCTGCACAAGGCGGTGCCGAATCATACCGGCGACTGGTATTTCACCGGCAAATACCCGACGCCCGGCGGCTACCGTGTCGTGAACCAGGCCTACGTGAACTACTACGAAAAGAGCGAAGGCCGGAGCTACTGATGATTCACCACGAACTACACGAAACACACGAAAACCTGCGGTGATGTGTGATGAGATTTCCTTTCGTGTTTTTCGTGTGTTTCGTGGTTTTTTAATTGGATGAGCCTGTCTTACGAGTCTTCCGGTGTTCGTTACGATCAACTCGATGCGTTCAAGCGCGCGTGTCAGAAGGCCGCGCGCACGACCGCCGGTCTGTTGCGCGACCACGGCTACTCCGAGCCCGCGACGACGCGCGGCGAGAGCGCGTATCTGATCGAGGCCGACGATCACTTCCTTGCACACGTTGAGGAAGGGCTCGGCACGAAGAACCTCGTGGCCGACGCCGTGTATGCGGCGACGGGCAAATGCTTCTACCGCGAAATCGCGATCGATACGGTCGCGACGATCGTCAACGACCTCGTCACCTGCGGCGCGCTGCCGATATCCGTCGCGATGCACGCGGCCGTCGGTGATTCCGGCTGGTTTGCCGACGAGAAACGCACGATGGCGCTGGTCGACGGTTTTGCCGAAGGCTGCCGCGCCGCCGGCGCGGTCTGGGGCGGCGGCGAAACGCCCACGCTGCAAGGCGTCGTGGAGCCGAAGACGATCGTGCTCGCCGGCTCCGCGATCGGGAAGATTTCCCCGAAGCACCTGCGGATCACCGGCGAGGTGAAGGACGGCGACGCGATCATTTTCCTCGCGAGCTCGGGCGTGCAGACGAACGGACTTTCGCTTTGCCGCAAGGTCGCCGCGCAACTGCCGCAGGGTTATCAGACGCCGGTCGGTTTCGGCGATCCGCGGACGTTTGGCGAAGCGCTGCTGGCGCCGTCGGTGATTTACGTCGCGTTCGTGCGCGAGTGTCAGCGGCGCGGTCTGAAGCTCAACTATGTCGCGCACGTGACCGGTCACGGCTGGCGCAAGCTGATGCGGCTCGAGGAACCGTTCGTTTACGAAATCACGAACGTGCGCGAGCCGCTGGCGGTGTTTCGTTTTCTCGAGCAGGCCGGACCGATCGATCGGCGCGAGATGTATGCGACGTTCAACCAAGGCATCGGCTTCGCCGCGTATGTTTCCGCGGACACGGCGGACGCGGTGCTCGCGGCGGCGCAGGCGACCGGTTACGACGCGTGGCTCGCCGGCCGCGTGAAAAAGCAGGGTGCGCGCAAAGCCGTCGAGGTGCCGTCGCTCGGCATCACGTTCGAAGGCGACACGCTGCAGGTGCGGTGAGCGCGCGGCGGGAAAGGCGCAGCGAGGTAGGGACGCCTCTCCGAGGCGTCCGTGGTGTGGGAGAAGGCGTGGGGTTAAGCGGACGGCTCGGAGAGCCGTCCCTACCCGCGAAATCCCTACCGACAGGGCAAACGCCATGACGCGCGAAGAACTGCTGCATCAGGTGGCGGCGCTCCGGTGGTTCCACCGGATCGATCTCGGCGACGGAGTCGTGACGCCCGGACTCGACGACACGCCGGCGAAGCTCCGCCGCGTGAAGCTGCCCGAATCGCTGGCGGGCAAGAGCGTCCTCGATATCGGCGCGTGGGATGGATTCTTCTCGTTCGAGGCGGAGCGCCGCGGCGCGAGCCGCGTGGTGGCGGTGGACTCGTATTCGTGGAACGGTGACGGCTGGGGGTCGAAGGCGAGCTTCGAGCTGGCGCGGCGCGTGTTGAACTCGAAGGTCGAGGATCGCGACCGCGAGGTGCTGCAGCTTACGCCGCAGGATCCCGGGACGTTCGACGTGGTGTTGTTTCTCGGCGTGCTGTATCACATGCGGCACCCGCTGCTCGCGCTGGAAACCGTGTCGGCGCTCACGAAGCAGTTGCTGATTTTGGAGACGAAGGTCGACCTGCTCGCGTGGAAAACGCCGGCGATGGCGTTTTATGTCGGGCGCGAATTGAACAACGATCCGACGAACTGGTGGGCGCCGAACGTGGTGGGATTGCGCGACATGCTGCGCGCGGTCGGTTTTCGCAGCGTGCAGGTGGTGAGCCCGCCGCGGAGCGGCCCCGACCGGTTCTTCCGCGCCTTGAAGCGCGGCCGATTCTCGTGGCGTGAGTTCCAGCGTGGCCGCGTCGCGGTCCACGCGTGGAAATAGGACATTGTCCGCGAGGAGCGCGCGGTCGGCGACTGGCTGCTACACCGGTTCACCGACGCGAATCGGCAGGATGACGAGCGGGCGGTTCGCGAACAGGAATCGTCGCTGCAGTGCAAACGCGGTGGAGTTGTGGAGCCAACGGGTGAGGCGGGTCTCCTTTTCGAAGAGTAATTGCCCGGCGAAGAAGACGTGGTTGTGGAACCGCTCCGCGGCGGTTTGCGCGAGCGTCATGATTTCCGCCACGGGATCCTGTCCGATTGCGGTGAAACGCGCGCTCGGGTAGCCGTGTTGTTGCGCCCAGGCCACGTAGCGATCCGCGCCTTTTTCCGTGTGCGCGCGCAGCGCGGCAATTTCATCGCCACCCTTGAAGTTGCCGGCGTCGACCACGCCGACCTGGATGAAGACGAGGTTGCGAAACGTGTTGCCGAACAGGCGCGGGATCTGAAGGAGGGTGTGCAGGCCGAGGCCGTTGAAGCCGTTGACGAGAAGGATCGCGGTGCGGGCGTTCGGATCCGCGACCGGCGGTGGGGCGGCTGCGGGCCGCTCCGCCGGCTCCAGCACCGCGTCGAGCTGCCGCAGTTGCCCGGCGACTCCCTGATAGTGCCGGTGGATCCCGAAAGCTCCCGCGATCAGCGCCCCGGTCACGAGCAGCGTCACCCAGCCGCCCTCGGAAAATTTAACCAACGTAAGCGACACGAGGATGAAGGAAGTCAGCGCGAGTCCCACGCCGTTGATGGCCAGTTTGCGGTGCCATCGCGGATCGGCGGTCCTCACCTGCCACCAATGTCGCACCATGCCGAGTTGGGAGAGCGAGAAGGTGATGAAGACGTTGATCGAGTAGAGCACGACCAGCAGGCCGACGGAGCCGCGGGTGAGCGCCATGACCAGCAGCGCGGCGCCGCCCATCAGGAGGATGCCGTTCTGCGTCACCAACCGGTCGCTGAGCAGCGTGAAGCGCGAGGGAAACCAGCGGTCGAGCGCCATGTTGGCGAGCACCCGCGGGCCGTCGAGAAAACCGGCCTGTGCTGCGACGAACAGCAGCGCCGCCTCGGAGAGCAGAATGGTCCAGATGAAGCCCTCGGCGGCGGGAACGGACCAGCCGGCGGTGACCCGCTCGAACAGCACGGCATTGAGCGTTTTGCCGGGCTGCGGTTCGACGCGATAGAGTAGATATGCGATCAGCAGGCCGCTGACCGTGACCGCCAGCGAGACGCCCATGTAGAGCATGGTGCGCCGGCCGGTTTGCACCCGCGGCTCCCGGAGGATCGGCAGGCCGTTGCTCACCGCTTCAATGCCGGTGTAGGTGCCGGCGCCCATGCTGTAGGCGCGGAGCAGAACGAACAGGAGCCCCAGCCATCCGAGCTCCGTGCCGGCGGCATGAAGGTCGCGAGCGGTGGAGGTGGCGATCTCCGGCAGGGCCCACGCGTGACTCGCGAGCGCGTAGAGAAGCGCGAAGGCATGCGTGCCAATGAAGACGAAAAAGACCGGCACCCACAGCAGCACCGATTCCCGCACGCCGCGGAGATTGAGCAGGGTCAGCAACGCGATGCCGAGGAGCGCGAACGGCAGTTTCCAGACGAGCCACCCGGACGGCAGGAAGCTGAACAACGCATCGGCGCCGCTCGCGACGGAGATCGTGATCGTCAGCACGTAATCGATCAGCAACGCGCTGCCGGAAACGACGCCCGCGGCGGGGGAAAGGAGCTTGCTGGCGACCAGGTAGCCACCACCGCCGCCGGGAAACTGCTCGATGATCTGCGAGTAGCTCGCGCAGATCGCGAGAATCGTGACGATCGATGCCAGCGCGACGAAGACCGCGAGATACGGGTGCGCGCCGAGCGCGCGAAACGCTTCCTCGGGCCCGTAGCACGACGAGGACAAGCCGTCGGCGCCGAGTCCAACCCACGCGAAAACCGCAACCAGCGAGAGCCGGTGAAACACGTTGCGATCCGTGATCTGCCGTTTGGGGCCGAACAAAAGGGATTTCGCTTTCATCGGCGGACATCGGGAAGGATGGACGCAAAACGCAGGAACAGCGACGACGCATCGAGTGCGTCCGCGAAGACAAAGGCCGGGGCCAATGTGGACATGTGGTGGACTCCAGAATCGCGCGCGCGAACCGGACAACGGTTGCGCCAGCGAGGTTGCGTGGGAGCGACCGACAGGATTTCCCGCCCGAGCGGGAGCCTCAGATCACCCTTCCTTTTGCCGACGAGGTTAGCTGACGGGCTTGGTCCCAGGAAGTGACCTTGGGCGCAGTTACCTGCGCCCGTGCGCCCCGTCCACGTGCGTCCGGCAGGAAGCAGGACACGGCGGAAATTGGGTCCCCCGTGACAACGCCGAGGAAACGGCGCTGCCTTTGGCGGTGAAAGAACGGACGAAATCTGCACGGCGCTGACGCCGACTTCAAATCCGGAATCCGGGCGGCCCGGCCAACCTCCGGGGCCTGCGCGGGATAAGCGAAATTTCCCCGTGTCCGGGCTGGCATAACCGGCAGCGGCGATGCACGTTGGCGCATGGAAAAACGACGCTTTGCCGAACTTGGGCTCTCCCCGGAGCTGTTGAAGGCCGTGGACAAAATGGGCTTTGAGGAGGCGTCGCCGATCCAGACTGCGGTGATCCCGACGATTCTGGCCGGACGCGATGCCGTGGGCCTGTCGTCAACCGGCTCCGGCAAGACGGCGGCGTTTGCGATACCGGCGATCGAGAAGGTGGACCCGAAACAGCGGGCCGTGCAGGTGCTGATCCTTTGTCCGACGCGCGAACTCGCGGTGCAGGTAGCGGAGGAGACGGGCAAGCTGGCGCTCTTCAAACGCGGCGTCACGGGCGTGCCCATTTACGGCGGGCAAAGCTACGAGCGGCAGTTTCGCGCCCTGGCGGCGGGCGTGCAGGTCGTCATTGGCACGCCCGGCCGCGTGATGGATCACATGGAGCGCGGCACACTGAAACTCGACACGCTGAAGCTCGTGGTGCTCGACGAGGCGGATCGGATGCTCGACATGGGCTTCCGCGAGGACATCGAAAAGATCCTCTCCTCGGTGCCCGAGCAGCGGCAGCTGCTGTTTTTCTCGGCGACGATGCCGCGCGCGATCCAGGAGTTGATCAAGCGCTACTCGCGCGATCCGGCGTGGATCAAGATCGAGGCCGTCGCGCAGAACGCGCCGCAGGTCGAACAGATCTATTTCGAAGTCGACCGACGGTCGAAGATCGAGGCGCTGACCCGCCTCATCGACGTGCACGATTTTCGCTACGGTATCATTTTTTGCAGCACGAAGATCATGGTCGACGACCTGGAGGAGCACCTCCACGCCCGCGGCTACCTGACGGACCGGTTGCACGGCGACATCACCCAGGCGCAGCGCAATCGCGTGATGGAGAAATTTCGCCGGCGCGGTTTCGAGTTTCTCGTCGCGACCGATGTCGCGGCGCGCGGCCTCGACGTCGACGATCTCGAGGTGGTGTTCAACTTCGACCTGCCGAACGACGCCGAGGACTACACGCACCGCATCGGCCGCACGGGACGCGCCGGCAAATCGGGCAAGGCGTTCACCTTCGTTTCGGGCCAGGAGATCTACAAGTTGCAGAGCATGGTGCGCTGGGCGAAGCTGAACATCCGCCGCGGCAAGATCCCGTCGCTCGACGAAGTCGAGGAGGCGCGCACGAATGTGTTTTTCGAAAAGATCCGCGCCACGCTTGAGGCGAAGGAGTTCAAGCCGCACGACCGCATGATCGACCGGCTGCTCGATCAAGGTTACGCGAGCACCGACATCTGCTCGGCGCTGATCCATCTGCTGCAGGGCAGCGAAAAAAAGGAGAAGACGCCGGAAACGAAATCCGCCCCCGCGACCAAATCCTTCGAGCCGCCCGCGGCGCCTGCCTGGGCGCAGAAAAAAGCTGCGCATCGACCGGCGGCAGAGGAGGGTGACGCCGGCGATGCGGCCGACGACGAGGCGTCGCGTTCGACCAAAAATAAATACGAGCGCCCCGCGCGCACGGGACGCGAGACGGGCATGAGCACGCTCTTTCTCAATATCGGCCGCAAGCAGCTCGTCACGCCCGCGGACATCGTCGGAAAAATTGCCGGGGTGACGCGGCTCAACGCCAGCGTGGTCGGCGCGATCGACATTCACCAACGCCACACGCTCGTCGATGTCGCGGAAGCCGACGCGCCCCTGATCGTGAAGAAGCTGGCCGGCATCAAAATGAAGGGCGTGGCGCTCGCGCCCGCACTGGCGAGCGAGGATCAGAAGACGGGAGCCTGAGGCGATTGGCCCCACGGAACACACGGAGTCGTGTGAGCGATTTCGTGTGTTTCGTGTATTTCGTGGTTTTTAATTCCGTGCCTTCCGTGTGTTCCGTGGGCTCCTCCTGATCCGTCGCGGCTGCAACGTTCCGGTCACGCGCGGGCGGCGCCCTTGACACTCCGGCGGTCCGGAGATTATTGCCGTGGCCCCGTATGGAAGCGGCGCTCGATCAACCGGTGCTGGTTTTGAATCGCCTGTGGCAGGCAGTGAATGTCATCGGCGCGAAGCGGGCCTTCGGGTTGCTCGCGCGGGGGCATGCGCAGGTGGTGCATCATCTCGACGACGATTTCCGCACGTTTGCGTTGATGGACTGGATCGATTTTTCGGTTCACAACCCGCCGATCGAGGAACTGGAAACCGTGCGCACGCCGAGCCGCACGATCCGCCTGCCGCGCGTGATCCTGCTCACGTTTTTCGACAAGCTCCCGTGCAAGGAGCTGAAGCTCACGCGCAACAACATCTTCGAACGCGACAAGAACACCTGCCAGTATTGCGGCCGGATCTTCGCGCGCGAGCAGCTCAATCTCGATCACGTGATCCCGCGCGATTACGGCGGGAAGACGACGTGGGAAAACATCGTCTGCTCCTGCATCAAATGTAACACGAAGAAGGCGAACCGGCTCCCGCACGAGGCGCACCTGCGCCTGATTCGCAAGCCCGTCCGCCCGAAATGGCGGCCGGTGATCTCGCTCGTGCTGGGCAACCAGCACCGCGAAATGTGGAAGGACTTCCTCGATCTCGCTTACTGGAACGTCGAGCTCGACGAGTGAGGCGTCAGCGGGTGGGCGGGCTTTGACGAGATTGTGACAGATGTTTTCGCAGCCGCGCGCGATTCGTGCCGATCAGAGAGGCGCGCCGCCGGTGCGTTTCGTTGTGAACGGATCGCGGCGCTCGTCTGCCGAATCCCGGCGGACGATGAAACGAAGTCCCGCCTGCGGGGATTTCGGGGCCTCCTGATTGTCTAGCAGTCGCGCCGGCGAGCGATCGCCGGCGCGGCTTTTGGCGGCCACTGCAGCATTGCGACGCGCCGGGCGACGTGCAGCGTGGGTGGCATGCTCACGACTTTGGTGATGACGGTGATCGGTGCAGACCGGCCCGGCCTGGTGCAACTCGTCGCGGCGTGCGTCGCGGATCACGGCGGCAACTGGCTCGAGAGCCGGATGTGCCGGCTCGGCGGGCAGTTCGCCGGTATTCTCCGCGTTGAGGTCGAGCAGGAACGCGCGCCGGAATTGACGCGCGCCCTCGGCGAGCTCGAGGCGAAGGGACTCAACGTGATCATTCACGCCGAGCCCGTGGCGGTCGGGGCGGGTCGCGGATCGGTCGCGACGCTCGAACTGGTGGGCAACGATCGTCCCGGAATCCTGCGGAGCATTTCTGGCGTGCTCGCCTCACACGGCGTCAACGTCGAGGAACTCGCGTCCGAACGCGTGAGCGCCCCGATGGGCGGCGGCACGCTGTTTCAGGCACGCGCGCTCGTGCTGGTGCCCGAGGACGTGAAGCTCGCCGCGGTGCGCGCGGATCTGGAAAAAATCGCCGGCGACCTCATGGTCGACCTGCGGCTGCAGCCGAAAGTCTGACCGCGTTTCATTTCGCGGAAAAGTTCTGGCGCAGGACGAGCCAGAGAACGGAGGCCAGGATCAGATCGGTGAACGCGACCAGCAGTCGCAGCGGGAGCGCGAGCCGGGGCACGACCGTGAGGGCGAGCACCGCCATCACGATCAGGGCGACGATGACGACGCGCAGGATCAGACGCTGGCGCGCAAGCTGGGCGGAATTTCCCGACGGAGGTGGAGAGGGAGGCGTGTTCATTTGGCCAGGGGAAGACTGACGCGCATGGTGGTGCCCTGCGGTCCGGTTGATACAAGCGCGATGTCACCGTGATGGCTTTCGAGGATCCGTCGCGCGATCGCGAGCCCGAGGCCGGTGCCGCCGGGACGGCCGGAGAGAAACGAATCGAAGATCCGCGGCGCGAGTTCGGCGGGGATGCCGCCGCCGGTGTCGGTTACGTCGAGCGTGACGAATGGCGTGGCCCCGCGCAGCTGTTCGCCGATGAGGAGGGAGAGCTCGCCACCGCCGTTCATCGCCTCGGTGGAGTTGAAAATCAGGTTGAGCAGCACCTGCTGGATCTGGCCCTTGTGCGCGTCGATCACGAGCGGGCGGGCGGGCGGTTCGTAGCGCAGTTGAATCTGCAGTTGGGCGAGTTTGGGACGGACGAGAACGAGCGTGTCGCTGACGACATCGGCGATGGACCAGCGCGAGTGGAGCGCGGCCGGCGCTTTGGCGAAATTGAGCACGCGCAGGACGATGGCCTCGAGCTGGTCGAGTTTTTCGTTGATGACGCGGAGATCGGTGCGACGCGGATCGTCGGGCGGGAAATCGAGTCCGAGGCCGCCGTGGAGGAGCTTGATCACGGTGAGCGGATTGCGGATCTCGTGGGCGATTTCGGCGGCGAGGAGACCGAGCGTGGTGAGCTGCTCGTTCTTGCGAAGCGTTTCCTCGCTTTGAAACACGCGCGCGTAGAGGCGGGCGTTTTGGAGCGCGACGGCGCCGAGATTCGCGAGCGTCGCGCAGGCACGCTTCTCGTCGTCGTCGAAGCGGTGCAGCCGGTCGAGATAAACGGCGAGCACGCCGAACACCTCGCCCTCATACATCAAAGGCGTGAACAAGGCGGAGCGGAGCGCGAGATCGGCGGGCAGATCGGCGAGGGCCTGGAAACCGGGTGTCTGGATGTTCGCGAATTCGACCGGCCGCTGCGTGTGGAGGGCGGCGGCGAGCAGGCAGTTTTCGAGCGGCAGATCCTCGTCGGGTGCCGGCGTGCCGTTGGGCGGCGGCGGATGCGCGGCGGCGCAGCGGACGGACCGGCGCGGCGCATCGTGGAGGTAAATCGCGCAGAGCTTCGCCTGCATCATGCGGCAGGTGTCGCGCGTCAAGGTGGCGAAGAGCTCCTGCACCTCGAGCTTGGCGACGACCGACTGGCCGGTGGTGAGCAGGGTTTCAAGCTGACGGGCCTTGGCCTGCAGGTGACGCGTGCGCCAGAGCTGGAGGACCATGCCGGCGGTTTCCGCGGCGAGCTGTTCCAACAATGCCAGGTCCGCCGAGGTGAAGCCGCCCGTCCGATCGCTTTCGAGATCGATCACGCCGATCACGCGGTCGCCATCGACGAGCGGCGCCGCCATTTCGCACCGGGCGCCGGGGCGAACGGCGATGTAGCGCGATTCGACGGAAACGTCGGGCACGAG
Organism: Opitutus sp. sgz309028; assembly: GCF_059821195.1. Lineage (NCBI taxonomy): Bacteria > Pseudomonadati > Verrucomicrobiota > Opitutia > Opitutales > Opitutaceae > Opitutus > Opitutus sp. sgz309028. The sequence goes on from NZ_JCAMRR010000002.1 coordinate 546,078, forward strand.
CAGCGCGCGGGCGTTGAGGACGCACCAGCCGGTGACGCCGTGGCCGAGCTTGAGGCCGGCGGTATCGGCGGTGTCGGGGAGCCCGACCTGGACTTCCTGTTCGAGGCGGCCGCTGCCGGGATTGAGCAGGGAAATCGCGCCGGCATCCGCGCCGAACGTCGCGATCAACTCGTCGAGCGCGCTGCGAAGTGCGCTGCGCGGATCCGGCGCGCGACCGGCGAGGGAAGCGAGCCGGTAGAGGATCGGAAGCGCGCGCGAATCGGCAGGCGAGGACATGCGCGGGAGCGTGAGCGCTGCGCGACGGGGCGGAAAGTCGGAAGTAGGTGGGGGAGTCGCGCGGTGCGCCACGGCGAGACCGCGCGGAGAAGCTGGAGGTAGGGCGGGGTCGCCTGGCCCCGCCGTTTGCCTTCGTGAGTCTTGCGATCGGCAGGGTCGGGAGACCCCGCCCTACAAAGGCGGCGTTTGTCCCCGCTCAGCTGGCGCCGGCGGTGGGGGCGGGCGCCGACGGACGGATCACTTCGGTCAGCGTGTCGCGCAGCGCCTGCAGGCGTGGCGTGTCGATCGGCTGGCTGGGCTCCGAGCTCTCGATATAAAACGTGTCGATGGCGACGCCGCGCTCCGTGCCGATGCGGGCGAAGGTGATGTCGAAGCCCTGATCCGAAATGATCTTGGCGAGCCGGTAGAGCAGGCCGATCTGGTCGCGCGCCTGGATTTCCACGATCGTCCGCTGCATCGCCAGTTCGTGGTAAACCTCGACGGTGGGCGGAAAGGAGTTGTGCAGGGCCTCGCCGTTGTTGACGCCGGTGTAGCGGCTGGCGGCGTGTTTCTTCGCCTGCGCGACGATCTCGGGATAGAGGTCCTTGTTGGAGACGAGCGCCGCCTCGATCGTGCGTGCAAACGTTTCCTGGGCGCTGGCGCTCTGGACGACGCCGCGGCCAGGCTCGACGACGTAAAAGGTGTCGATCGCGATGTGGTCGGAGCGCGAAATGATCTTCGCGCCAAGGATACTGAGACCCGCGACGCTGAAGGCGCCGGCGAGTTTGTAGAAGAGGCCGGCGCGATCCCAGGTGACGACGTCGACCACGGTGAGCGAGCGGTTGAGGTCGTCGTGCCAGTCGATGATCGGTTTGAGCGAGCCGACGGATTCGGCGTTCGCGATCGATTTGAGCAGCCGGTTGACCATCTGGATGTGCAGCGCGATCTCGTCGCCGTCCGTCTGCACGAAATACCGTTCCGGGAGCAGGCCGAAGTGAGCGACGATCTCGTCGGAGCTGATGCCGGGGATCTGGCGGGAAATGAGTTCCTGCTGGGTCATTTGCTTCTTCTTTTCGTAACTGGCGTGAACGGCTGCGCCAAGACTGAGGTGTTCTAGCGTAGCACGAAAAAGGCTCGTGTGAAGGGTGTCCTTGTAGCTGTTCCACAGGCCCGCGGCGGTGCCGCGCGCGTCACAGAACGTGTGCACGTAAAGGTGGCGGAGTTTCTCGGCGTCGCCGACGAGTTCGGCGAAGGCAGCGGCGGTGTTGGGATCATCGACGTCCCGCTTCTGCCAGAATCGTGCCATCGCCAGGTGATTTTTGATCACGAAGGCGACGAGCTCCTGGCCTTCGGGAGCCACGCGGAGCCGCGTCATGATCGGCAGCGCCACCTCGACGCCGCGATCGGCGTGGCCCTTGATGCCGTCGGCCTTGCCGATGTCGTGCAGCAGGAGCGTGAGGTAAAGCAGCGTCGGTTCGGACGTTTCGTGCAGCGCCTCGCGATATTTCAACGTGATCGGCTCGGCCTCGGTGTAGATCAGGTCGAGCTGCCGAATCGCCTCGAGCGTGTGCACGTCCGCGGTGTAGCGGTGGTAAAACTCGTGCTGCACGAGGCACGTCAGCCCCTCGAATTCGGGGATGAGTTGCGCGAGCATGCCGAGTTCGTGCATCGCGCTGAGCGTGGGAAACACCGCGCCGGCTTCGGACAGGATCGCGCGGAACGTGATGTTGGCGTCGTGGGAATCGCGGTAGGCCGGCGTGAAGAGCGGGAGCGACTCGCGGATGAGCGCCGCAAGATGGAAATCGAGGGAGCAATCCAGCTGCTGACGATGGCGGAAAACGCGGATCAGCCGGATCGGGTCTTCGCGGAAGACGTCGGGGGTCTCCGCGGCGAGCTCACGGCCGCGGAGCACGAAACCATCGAGCCGCTTGCTGCGGCGCAGGCGCGAGGCGAGGAGGCTGTCGCGGAGCGAGACCTTGGCGCCTTGCGCATCGCGGCCGATCGACAGCGCCAGCCGGCTCTCGACGAGCTTCGAAATGCGGAAGATCGACTGCGCCGCGCGATAGTAGTCCTGCATGAAGTGCTCGACGCGGACGAGCAGGTCTTCATCGCGATAGCCGAGGTGCTCCGCCACGCGGGGTTGCAGGCCGAGGTCGAGGACGTCGGTCGGATGCGAGCTGAGGAAATGGACCTCGTTGCGGACGCGGAAAAGGAAGTCGTAGGCGCGGGTGAACTCGGCGAGCTCTTCCGGGCGGAGGTAGTTTTGCGTGCCGAGCTCCTCGATCTTCGAGATGCCGAGTTTCACGCGCGCCATCCAGAGGGTGTTCTGGAAATCGCGCAGGCCGCCGACGCCGTTTTTCAGATCCGGCTCCTGGAGAAAAACCGTGTCGCCATACTTCGCGCGTCGCTGCGCCTGGTCGTCGAGCCGGGCGGCGATGTAGCCTTTCGGGTTCTCCGAAGTGGAAAACGCATAGTAGGCCTGCGCGAACGTCTCGTAGAGCGAGGCGGAGCCGGCGACGAGCCGCGCCTCGAGCAGCGAGGTCAGCGTCTGGATGTCGTTGCGAGCCTCGGCAAAGACCTCGTCGACGTTGCGGGTCGAGTGGCCGACCTTCAGGCCGCAATCCCAGAGCGGATAAAGGATCTCGTTGGTGAGGTGTTCGAGAAAGCCGGTGATGGCCGCGTGCTTGGTCTTGGCCGGCAGCAGGAACATCACGTCGATGTCGCTCAACGGACTGAGCTCGCCGCGGCCATAGCCGCCGAGCGCGACCAGCGCCACCGGCACCGGCGGTTTGCCGTGGAGGCGCGTGTAGCCTGTGATGGCGCCATCGAAAAGCCGGATCAGCATCCGGTCGAGCGTGGCGGCCCGCTCGTGGGCGATCTCCAAGCCGGACGCGCCAGCGGCGTGACGGGCGCGCAACGCCGCACTTTGCGCCTGCAGATACGCTTTGCAGGCTGCGAGCCGTTCCGCCGGAGCGGCGTTCTCCGGGAAGGCGAGCGGATCGACCGGCAGGTCAGTGTGAGTGACGGACATGAAAAGCGCGGAAGAGAACGGAAATCGGCCGGCGGCGCGAGGGGGAAGTGGCGCGTCCGGCCGGACGCGCCACTTCGGTTTTGAGTTTTGGGTTTCGGGTTTTGAGTTTTCCCGCCTCCCGGCTCTAGGCGCTCAGCTCTGGGCTCTTAGCTCTTAGCTCTGGGCTCTCGGCTCCTTTTAACCACTTGCCTCTCGGGTCGGCGGGGGGTTTTCTCCCGCGTTTCAGCACCTGCAAGCACCATGCCCGAGATCACCAAGAGCTACGAAGCCCGCGACGTTGAGCAGAAATGGTATGCCGCCTGGTTGGAGGCCAAAGCCTTTCGGGGTGAAGTGGATCCGTCACGCGCGCCCTACAGCATCGTGATCCCGCCGCCCAATGTCACCGGCGTGCTGACGATGGGGCACGTGTTGAACAACACGATCCAGGACATCCTCATCCGCCGCGCGCGGCTGGAGGGCTGCTCGACGATGTGGCTGCCGGGCACGGATCACGCCGGCATCGCGACGCAAACGGTGGTCGAGCGCGAGCTGCGCAAGCAGAAGAAAACGCGGCACGATTTCGGGCGGGAAAAGTTCGTCGAGAAAGTCTGGGAATGGCGCCACGAAAAGGGCGGCATCATCCTCGAGCAGCTGCGCCGGCTCGGCGCGTCGTGCGACTGGGATCGCACCGCGTTCACGATGGATCCGGGGTATTCGAAGCGCGTGCTGCACGTCTTCGTGGAGCTGTTCAAACGAGGCTACATTTACCGCGGCAAGCGGATGGTGAACTGGTGCCCCGTGTCGCTCACTGCGCTCTCCGACGAGGAAGTGATCATGAAGCCGGTCAACGGCACGCTCTATCGCGTGCGTTACGAGCTGGTCGACCAGCCGGGCCGTTTCATCGAAGTGAAGACGACGCGGCCGGAAACGATTCCGGGCGACGTCGCGATTGCGGTGCATCCCGACGATCCGCGTTACGCCGATGTGATCGGTAAAAAGGTGCGCCGGCCGATCGGACCCGCCGCAGAAATTCCGATCATCGCCGACACCGCGGTGGACAAGGAATTCGGCTCCGGCGCGCTCAAGATCACGCCCGCGCATGACAAGGTCGACTACGAGATCGGCCTGCGCCACAAGCTGCCGGTCATCGACGTCCTCAATCCCAACGGCGTGCTCAACGAACTCGCCGGACCCGAGCTCGACGGCGTGGAGCGTTTCGCCGGCCGCAAGCAGGCGGCGGAATTGTTGAAAGCCGCCGGCGCGCTCGTCGACGAGGAAGCTTATTCCAACAACGTGGGTTTCTCCGAACGCGCCGACGTGCCGATCGAGCCGCGCCTCACCGAGCAATGGTGGCTGCGTTATCCGAAGATCGAAGAGGCGAAGGCGGCGGTGCGCGACGGACACATCCGTTTCCACCCCGAGCGCTGGTCGAAGGTTTACCTGCACTGGCTGGAAAACATCCAGGACTGGTGCATCAGCCGCCAGCTGTGGTGGGGCCATCGCATTCCGGTGTGGTATCGAAAAGGTGGAGACCGCTCCGATCCGCAAAACTGGCACGTGTCGGTCGACGGTCCGGCGGATCCGCAAAATTGGGAGCAGGAGGAGGACGTGCTCGATACGTGGGCGTCGTCCTGGCTCTGGCCGTTTGCGACCATGGGCTGGCCGGACGAAGCCGAGATGAAGCAGGCCGGATTCGATTATTTTTATCCGACGAGCACGCTCGTGACCGGACCGGACATCATCTTCTTCTGGGTTGCGCGCATGATCATGGCCGGACTCGAGTTCGTGCGACCGGGCGAGCCGATCGAGCGGCGGATTCCGTTCAAGGACGTTTACTTCACCGGCATCATCCGCGACCAGCAGGGCCGCAAGATGTCGAAGTCGCTCGGCAACTCGCCCGATCCGCTCGACCTGATCGCGAAATACGGCGCCGACGGGCTGCGCTTCGGCATCATCTCGATCGCGCCGCAGGGCCAGGACATCCGTTTCAACGAGGACCGGATCGAAGGCGGTAAGAATTTCTGCAACAAGCTCTGGAACGCCTGCCGCTTCCGCCAGATGAGCGGCGAGGCCGGCGACAACTCCAGCCTGGCGACGATCATGGCGCGACTCGAGCCGGCGAAATTCGACGCCGACGACCACGCGATCCTCGACCGCCTCTTCGCGACCACGCGCGAGGTCGACCGCTGTTTCGCGGCGTTCGAGTTCAGCGCGGCGGTGCAGGCCTTGTATTCATTTTTCTGGAACGATTTCTGCGACTGGTATGTGGAGGTCTCGAAGGCGAAGATGCAGGCGGCCGACACGAAGGCCAACTGCCTCGCGATCCAGGACCTCGTGCTGCGCCAGACGCTGCTGCTGCTGCATCCCTTCATCCCGTTCATCACGGAAGAACTCTGGAGCCTGCTCGGCTACGGCGCGCCGGGAACGTTCATCCAGGACGCCCGTCTGGACAACGCGTCGCAACTCGCGACGAGCTCGCATGCGCGCGGACTCGTGCTCGATCGCTCGCAGATCGAGGCGGTCGAGTCGTTGAAGGTTTTTATGTCGCAAGCCCGCGCCTTGAAGGCCGAGCACAACCTCGCGAGCCGTCGCGACGTGAAGTTCTTCGTCACCGCGACCGATGCGCAGTGGGCCACGCTCGAGACCAATCTGGCGAAGGCGCTGCGCATGGCGGGTGCCGCGGAGATCACGCGGCGGACGTCAGTCGAGGGCGCGCCGGCGGTCGTGACGCCGCTCGGCACACTGTATCTCGATCTCGCGAGCACGGTCGACGTGGCCGCGGAAAAAGTGCGGCTGAAAAAAGAGCTCGATCAGATCACGAAGCACATCGCCGGCACGGAAGCGCGGCTCGGGAACGAGGCGTTCGTCAGCAAGGCGCCGCCAGCGGTAATCGAAGGCGCGCGCAAGCAGCTCACCGAGCAGCAGGCGAAACGGACGGAGCTCGAACGACTCTTGCAGTCGCTCGGTTAAGTCTCTGGCGTTTCCCGGATTTTCCCCATCGCGCATCGGGGAAAAGGAGCGTCGCCGCGCGCGGAGCGAACCGCGTTGCGGCGCGGGTGTCGCTGCGCGGATGAACGGAAACGACCTCATTCCGAACGTGGACGCGATCGTGGTGGGCGCCGGGCTGGCGGGCTTGAGCGCTGCGTTGGAATTGGCCGAACAGGGTTTTGGCGTGCTCGTGCTTGAAGCGAAACCCTGGACCGGCGGTCGCACGGCGTCGTGGACCGATCCCGACGGCATGCGCGTGGAGTCGGGGCTGCACCGCGTGATCGGCACGTATCGCGCGCTGCCAGAGCTGCTGCGACGCGCGGGTGTGGATTGGAACGAGATCGTGATCTGGGAAGACGAGGTGGAGTTTCGCCAGCCGGGCCCGCAGCCGTCGGCGGTATTTTCCGCGGCGCCGCTGCGGAATCCGCTGCAAACGCTGGCGGACATCGCCGGGCACAACGATTACCTTTCGCCCGGCGCGAAACTTTCGTTTTCCCGCTTTCTGACGCGCGGCGTATTGGATTTCGCGAACGAGCCGGCGATGCTGGATCGGCGGTCGGTGCTCGAATACGCACGGGAACTCGACGTGCATCCGGACGTGATCTCGAAACTCCTCGAGCCGTTGACGGCGGGGATCTACTTCGTGCCGGCGAGCCGGTTGTCGGCGTTGGTGTTCATGGCGCTGATCGCGCCTTATCTCAACAACGCCGCCGCGATGCGCATCGGGGCGTTCGCCGGCGGGATGACGGACGTGATGACCGAGCCGCTGGCGGAAGCGATTCGGGCGCGCCATGGCACGGTGCTGACGAACGCGCCCGTGGAGCGGCTGCTGGTCGAGAACGAACGCGTGGTGGGCGTTGTCGCCGCGGGCGTGACGTATCGCGCACGCCATGTTGTCCTCGCGAGCTCGTTACAGGCGACGCAGCGCTTGGTCGCGGCGCCCTTCGCGGACGCGGCGTGGACGGAGCCGCTGCGGCGTTTGCCCACGATGCCGGCGGTGACGCTGCAACTCGAACTCGAGGAACCGTCGATGGCGGTGGATCGCACGACGTTCGGCGTTGGCACGGCGCTGGCGTGTTTCAGCGAACAGCGGCGCACGACGTTTCGCGGTTTACCGGGGCGGCTCTCAATCATCATAGCGCCGGCCGATGAGTTGATCGATCTGCCGGTGGATCGCGTGCTCGCGATTGCGTTGGAAGATGCGGACAAGCTCGGGCTCAACGTGCGCAATCGCGTCACGCGTTATCGCCTGGTGAATCACCGCGACGATTTCTATTCGCTCGCGCCGGGCAACGATCACTTGCGGCCGTCGCAGGACACGCCGGTGCGCGGGCTGTCGCTGGCGGGGGATTTCACGCGCCAGCCGTTTGTCGCGACGATGGAAGGCGCGGTCGTGTCAGGTCAGCGCGCCGCGGAAGTGGCCGCCCGCGAGCTCCGGAGCGCGTGAGGCGCGCTGCTCCGGCGATCACGGCGTGGGGTCGGCGAGCGGAGTGGAGTTTGCCTCCGGTGTCGGCGCAAAGCGGGCGAGGGCCGCGTGCAGTTCGGCGAGCTTCACCGGTTTGGCGACGAAATCGTTCATGCCCGCGGCGAGGCAGCGCAGGCGTTCTTCCGGCAGCGCCGCCGCGGTGAGGGCGAGGACGGGAATCCGCGCGGCGGCGCGGCGGTGCGGGAGCGGATCTTCCGACCAGGCGCGCAGCCGGCGGGTGGTTTCCCAACCATCGAGATTCGGCATGTGGCAATCCATCAGCACGGCGGCGGGCAGCGGATCGCGTTCGAGGGCGGTGAGGGCTTCGGCGCCGTCAGTGACCATGGTGAAGTCGCAGCCGAGGTAGGCGAGTTGGGACGCGAGGATGCGGCGGTTGATTTCGTTGTCCTCGGCGACGAGCACGCGCAACGCCAACGGTTGCTCGATCGGCGGAGCGGCGAGCGCGGCCGGGGTGACCGGATCGATCGCGGGAAGGGCGATCGTGAAGTGAAAGCACGAGCCGGCCGCGGGTCGGCTCTCCACTTCGAGCCGTCCGCCCATCATTTCCACGAGATGCCGGCTGATCGCGAGGCCGAGTCCGCTGCCGCCGTAGCGGCGGGTGGTGGAGGAATCGGCTTGGGTGAACCGCTCGAAGATCCGCGCGAGCGTAGCGGAGTCCATCCCGATGCCGGTATCGCGCACGGCGAAACGGATTTGATCGGAGCCGAGTAATTCCGCCGAGATGCGCACCTCTCCGCCCGGCGGGGTGAACTTCAGCGCATTCGAAAGGAGATTGAGCAGCACCTGTCGCAGGCGATAGCCGTCGCCGGCGCGGTAGCCAGAAAGCTCCGAGGCGATGGCACCCTCCAGTCGGACCGACGCGAGCACTGCCCGCGGCGCGAGGAGGGCAAGCGTGTCGCGCACCGTCGCGGCGACGTCGAAGGGATGCGTGTCGAGCACGAGCTGGCCGGCTTCGATTTTCGAGAGGTCGAGGATGTCGCCCAACAAACGCAGCAGGAGATCGCCGGATTTGGAAATGATCCGCACGTGCTCGGCGGCGTCGGCGGGCAGGTCGGCGCGGCGCAAAAGCAGATCGGAGGAGCCGATGATACCGTTGAGCGGCGTGCGGATCTCGTGGCTCATGTTGGCCAGGAATTCGCTTTTCGCGCGCGACGCGGCTTCGGCGCGGTGACTCGCCTCCTCGAGCTCGACGGTGCGCTCGGCGACGAGACGGTTGAGGTTGGCGTTGTGCGCGCGCGTCTCGGTCAGCGCCTGTTCGCTCCGTTGCTGCACGGCCTGGATCATGCGCAGCAACGCGAGTCCCAAGCCGAAAACGATGGTGACGGCGAGCAGCCCTTCGCGGAGCACGCTGTCGGCCACGAGGGAAAGCTGGTTCCGCTCGTCGATGAGGCGGAGCACGCGCAGGTGGAAGTCCAGGTGGAAGCCGACGACCAGAACAAACAGGAGCGCGGCCGCCCGCGGCGTCGCGAAGGTCACGGCGAACAGCAGGAACACCATGTCCATGGCGAACAGCTGAAAGCCCAGCGCGACGGGATACGGGATCTCGACGGCGAAGAGGACCGAGAGATGCAGCGTCAGGATGACCCCAAGCGAAAGGCCGTTGGCGGCGCGCTGCAGCTGTCCCCGCCACACCGCGCGTAGCGCCCAAGCCGAAATGACGGCGAGGAAAATGCTGTAGCCGATCCGCACGCCGACGGCGTGAGGCTGGAGCCAGAGCAGTTTGAGAATGTTGAGCGGCGCAAGGACGGTCAGTGCGCCGACCAGCACGGCAAACAGACGCGCCTTCAGCCGGACGAAATACGGCATCTGGCCGTAGATTTCGTCGAGGCGGGAAAAGAAAGCGGCCAGGGAGCGGCTCATCGGGGCGGGCACACTGAGCGATCGCCCGCTTGGCAGCTATCTCAATTTCGGAGAAGCAAAGCGAGAGGTTTGCAGTCCGCACCCCCCGGCCGTTCGAAGCGGCTCAGCCCCGCAGCGCCCGGTTGGCGCGGATCAGCGCGAGGCGCTGATCGACCGCGAGCCGGGTGGTGTAAGCTTCCTCCGGCGTGTGCAGGCACCAGTCGACGAGCTTGGCGACGGAGGAACGCGCCACGTAGCAACGCGTGTCGGAGGCGCCGTAGTAGATCAGCACGGTGCCGTCGGGCAACTCGACCCAGCCGTTGGAGAAGGTGACGTTGGAGACGTCGCCGATCCGCTCGCTCTCATACGGCGCGAGGAAATGCCCACCCGGACGCGCGATGACCTTCGACGGATCGTCGAGCGACGTCATGAACATATACAGGACGTAACGCAGGCCTGCCGCGCAGGCGCGCACGCCATGCGCCAGGTGCAGCCAGCCTTGCGGCGTCTTGATCGGCACCGGGCCCTGGCCGTTCTTCACCTCCTTGATCGTGTGATAGGCGCGCGCATCGATGATCTTCTCGGGACCGGTCACGCCGGTCGTGATGTCCTCGCACAAAGTCCAGCCAATGCCACCGCCGGAGCCGACGTCGATGAACCCGTCCATCGGCCGCGTGTAGAACGCATATTTTCCGTCCACGAATTCGGGGTGGAGGACGACGTTGCGTTGCTGGGACGCGGGCGTCTTCAGATTCGGCAGGCGCTCCCACTCCTTGAAATCCCTCGTGCGGACGATGCCGGCCTGCGCGACCGCCGACGACAGGTCGCCGGGCGCGGCGTCGGGATCCTTCGCTTCCGCGCAGAACACGCCATAGATCCAGCCGTCCTGGTGAAACACCACGCGCATGTCGTAGACATTCGTCTCGGGCGCGACCTCGGGCAGGTCGACGGGTTCGTCCCAGAAGCGGAAGTTGTCGATGCCATTGGGCGATTCCGCGATCGCGAAGAAGCTTTTGCGATCGTAACCCTCGGTGCGCACGACGAGGTGAACCTTGCCCCGCCAGTAAAACGCGCCGGGGTTGAGCGTCGCGTTGATGCCAAGCCGCTCCATGAAAAACGGGTTCGTCTGCGGGTTGAAATCGTAGCGCCACTCGAGCGGCGTATGGCGGTCGGTGACGACCGGATAGAGGAAACGCTCGAACACGCCGTTATCCCAGACGGGATCGACGGGGTTGCGGCGCTTGAGAAACGCCTCGTGCGATGCGCGAACTTTTTTCACGCGCGCGGCGAACATACGGGGGATGGCGGCGGCTTTCGACGAGCCGCGCGCGGCGGATTTCTTTTGGGGAGAAGACCTGGTTTTCATGTTGGAAGAAGGTGCGGAGTTGAAAAACGGGCGCTCACATCCGGGCTGCGATCGCCCGCAAACGGGCCGGCGCTTCGAGGCCGGTGCGACCGTTGTGATACGGGCATTTCCAGAAACCGAGTTTCAGCTCCCCGGCGAGGACCTGGCCGTCGCGCGTCACGCCGCGCAGCCATTCGCCGTGGGTGCGATCGATCAGGCGGGATTCGATAAACTCCCAGGTGCGCAACGCGGCGCGGAGATGGCGCTCGTCGCCACGAAGCTGATACGCGTTGAGGAAGCCGACCACCGCCTCGGCCTGCGGCCACCATTCCTTGTTGGTGTTGGTCAACCCGCGGGGGCCGCCTTCGTTGAAAATCGCGCCGTCGGCATCGACGCCTTCGGCGAGCGTGACATCCGCGATGCGCACCGCGAGGGCGTGCACGCGCGCCAGCAATGACGGATCGCCGATGGCTTCGGCGGCATCGGTCAGCAGCCACGCGGCCTCGATGTCGTGGCCGTAGGAAACACGGTCGTGACGCAGCGACCAGTCGTTGGCGAAGAAGAGCCCGAGGTGGGCCGTGCGCGGATCCACGATCCGGTCGAGCATCACCTGGACGAGCTCGCCGAGCGCGCAGCGCAGCTCGGCGTCCGGCCAGACGCGGAGCAGGTTGGCGTAAGCTTCCATCACGTGCAGGTGCGTGTTCTGCGACTTGGGTTCGTTGAGATCGACGGGACTGAGCCGCTGGTCGGCGATCGGCTGCCAGGTGCGCGAGAAGGCCTCGACATAGCCGCCGAACTCCGGCTCGCGCGCGTGGTCTTCGAGCAGCCGGTAAACGGCGATCGCCAGGTCGAGCGGTTCGCGACGGCCGGACGCGCGGTGGTATTCCGAAAGCGCGTAAATCGCGAACGCCTGCCCGTAAACCTGCTTGCGGTCGCGCAGCACGCGGCCGTCGGCGGCGATCGACCAGTAGAATCCGCCGTATTGCGGGTCGTGAAAATGCGCGAGCAGGTCGGCGTAGGCGCGGTCCGCCATCGCCAGATAGTCCGCCTGACCGTAGTGGTGGTGGGCGGCGGAAAACGTCCACAGGATCCGGCACGCGAGGAGCGCGCCGCGTTCGGCGGCGGGATCAACCTGCAGGTCGTTGGTCAGCGAACCGACGAAAGCGCCGGTCGCCGGATCGACGCCGTGGCGTATCCAGAAAGGCAGGATGTTGCCGCGCAGGTCGGCTTCGATCCGGTCGGCGCAGGTCAGGAGAGCGGTGCGGTCCATGCAGGAAACGCGGGCGGCGGTTCAGCCGAGAATCGCGACAATCTTCGCGCGGTTCCGAAGCTTGCCGGCCGGAATGAGATTCCCCTCGATCGCTCGTCCGTCGACCGTCAGCGATCGGATGCCGCGACAAACGCCGGCGGGATTCCTGACCTCGATGTGGAGCGTCTTGCCGCGAAACACGCGCCGTGCGGTGAAGCCGGGCCAGTCGCGCGGGATGCACGGATCGATGCGCAGGCCTTCGACTTCCGGGCGCAGCCCGAGAATGTGATGCGTGGCGGTGTAGTGCGACCACGACGCGGTGCCCGACAGCCAGGGCACGCGGGAGCGGCCGAACTTCTTCGACGTCGGCGCGTGCGTGCTCTGACAGTGCGCGAACGGCTCGATCTCGCGGAGCTCGGCGCGGTCGTTTTGCGCCGCCGGCATGAAGGCGCGGTAGTAGGCGTAGGCGGCGTCGCCGTCGCCCCGCGCAATCTCGGCGAGCACGATCCAGCTTTGCGTGTGGCTGAAGATGCCGCCGTTTTCCTTGGTGCCGGGATTGAACAGCACCGCGCGCATGACTTTCACAGGCGTGCGGGCGAACGGCGGATGACACAGGGCCGCGCCGTATTCGGAGGATAGATACTTTTTAACTGCGGCGAGAGCGCGCTCGGTCTGGTCGGGCGAGGCGGCGCCTGAGAGAATTGCCCAGCACTGGGTGTTGAGATAGATCCGGCCCTCGGCGGCGTCCTTGGTGCCGAAGACGGTGCCGTCCTCGCCAATCGCCCAGATAAACCAGTCACCGTCCCAGCAGACCTTGGCAATTTTGCGGTCGAGTTTCGCGAGCTCGGCGAGCGCCCAGGCTTTCTCCTTCGGCTTGCGCAGGGTTTCCGCGATCTCGGCGTAGGTTTTCAGACCGAGGCGGACCTGAAACGTGACGAACACGGATTCGCCTTTGTAGCCGAGTTTCAGGCAATCGTTCCAGTCGGCGAGCAATCCGCAGGGCAGACCGTGACGGCCGGTGCGGGCGAGATTGAACTCGAGGGCGCGACGGAGGTGCCCGAAGACGGTGTCGCGGCCGCGATCCGCGTAAGGAACCACCTCGCGATAGAAATCGAGGTCGCCGGTTTCGGCGACGTAGGCCGGGACGGCGTTGAAAAACCAGAGGCAGTCGTCGCTGCGATAATGCTGCGGCGGCGTCGGCTTCATGCGGCCGGGCGTGTGCGACCAGGGCCGGATCTCGGGTTGCGCGCCGCCGGTGGAATCCTGGCCAGAGAGCATCAGGATCATCCGTTCGCGGACGAGTTGCGGGATCATCGCGGAGACCCCGAGGAAGTCCTGCACGGTGTCGCGGAAACCGAAACCATCGCGCTGATCGCCGGTATAGACGAGCGAGCAGGAGCGCGACCATTCGAACGTCACGAGCGCGTTATAGGCCCCCCAGACGTTGGTCATGTGATCGAACGCCGGATCGGGCGTCTGGACGTGGATCGAATCGAGCAGCCCGTGCCAGTGCTTTTTCAGACGGCCGAATTCGCGTTCGCAGGCGCCGATGCTGCCGAATTTTTGGCGGAGCTTTTTCGCGGCGGCGTGCTGGCCGATGCCGAGGAGAACGAGGACGTCGGTCGACTCGCCGGGGACGAGTTCGAGATCGCTCTGGATCGAGCCGCAGCCGTCGTCGGAGGAATGCTCGTGATTGCCGCACGCGCCGCGCTCGACGGTTTCGGGCCGGTCGTAGCTGCGGTAGGCGCCGAGGAACCGGTCGCGTTCGCACTCGAAGCCGGCGATCCGGCCGCCGAGCTGGGTCATCCACCACCAGCGGGATTGGTCGCGGTTGGCGAAGTTGGCGGCGTCGACCGGGAGACGACCGCAGGAGGACGCGAGGATGAAGCCGTCGCGCCAGACGGCTTCGGAGATATACTGCGCGTATTGGAGATTGAGGGTGTCGTTGAGCAGGTTCCACTCGGTGGTGAACTCGCAGAACGAAAACACGCTCAGGCGCCGCGGGGTGTCACCGGTGTTGGTGAGCTTGAGACGCCAGTATTCAAACTCCTGATTCAGCGGGATGAAGTAGGTCGCCTCGGTGCGGATCCCGCGCCAGGCGCTCTCGATCGTGGCGTAGCCGGGACCAAAACGCGTGGTGGTGGCGAATTCGGCGAGGGGCTTGGCCACGGGCTGCCAGGCGGCCGACCAGAAATCGCCGGAGTCGCGATCGCGCAGATAAAACTGCCGGCCCGGCAGGTCCGCGGGCACGGAGTTGTAACGATGCCGCAGGATGCGGCCGTCGGCGGGCGAGCGGGTGAAACTGTAGCCGCCGGCCTGGTGCGTGACGATGCCGCCGTAGCGGCGCGAGCCGAGGTAGTTGGACCAGGCCCGCGGGGTGTCGGGCCGGGTGATGACGTATTCGCGAGCTGCGTCGTCGAAATGTCCGTAGTTCATGGGGCGCTGCGCAGCTTCAGGACGGGCGGACCGGCCGGCAATCGTGCGCCGTTGAGTTCTGTTGCACGGGTGATGAGGTCCCGCCGCAGCCGATGACGGTGGCGCGGGGGGGCGAATCCGTTGGGGCGAAGTGCGGGAGGTATCAATTTCGGGGACAGCTGACCGCAACGCTGCTCGCGACGGCCAACGTGCGGAGAAGCGCTCTCAAAGACGATCCAACCAGTCTCCTTCCCGCTGACGCCGGGATTGGCTAGGGTGGGGTTCCGCGGCCGCCCTCTAATGGGAGAGCGCACAGAGCATTGTTTTGAACCGTAGGGCCGGCGGCCATCGGCGATCCCCTTCACCTCATGAAACTCACCATCGCGGGTCCCGCGATTCCCAACCTTCCGTGGCAGCCCCGCCCGTCGGGAAACTCCGACCTGGTCTGGCGTTACGATGCCAATCCCGTCATCGGTCGCCGGCCGCTGCCGCGCGTCACCGGCATCTACAACAGCGCCGTGGTGCCGTGGCAGGGCGGCTTCGCCGGGGTGTTTCGCACCGAAGGCATGGACCGCGTGCCGCACCTCCACGTCGGCCGCAGCGCGGACGGGTTTCGGTTCACGTTCGAGCCGAAGCCGATCGATTTTAAATGCGAGGATCCGGAGGTCCGCCGGCACGAGTTCGCCTATGATCCGCGGGTGACGCCGATCGACGGCGTTCACTACATCACCTGGTGCAACGGGTATCACGGCCCGACCATCGGCGTCGCGCGCACGACCGACTTCGTGAATTTCGAACAGCTGGAAAACGCCTTCCTGCCTTACAACCGCAACGGCGTGCTGTTTCCCCGCAAGTTCAACGGGAAGTTCCTGATGATGAGCCGGCCATCGGATACGGGGCACACGCCGTTCGGCGACATCTTCGTGAGCGAAAGCCCCGACCTGGTTTATTGGGGCAAGCACCGTCACATCATGGGCCGCGGCTGGCCGTGGTTTCAGGGCACGAAGATCGGCGCCGGCCCGTCGCCGATCGAGACGAGCGAAGGCTGGCTGTTGTTTTATCACGCGGTCACGCAGACGTGCAATGGCTTCGTTTATTCGATGAGCGCGGCGCTGCTCGATCTCGAGCAACCGTGGAAGGTGATCGCGCGCTGCAAGGAGGCGCTGCTCTGCCCGGAAGCGCCGTATGAGCTCAGCGGTTTCGTGCCGGGCGTATGCTTCCCGGTCGGCTGCCTCTGCGATTCGGCGACGGGGCGAACCGCGATCTATTACGGGGCGGCGGATACGTTTTCGGCGCTCTGTTTCTGCAACGCGAACGACATCGTGTCGTTCGTGAAGGAAAACGCGCTTTGATCTTTTTTCTCTCGACGTCCGGCGGGGCGGCTTTCGCTTCGCCGGACGTTTTTTCTCTCTCCCGACCGGTGCATTCACGCGCGGGCAGGCCTCCCCGCGGGAATGAAAGCCGGGCGCCCCACTGACCAATCTTCGATCGATTCATGTTTTCCCACTCCCTTTCCGCGGCGTCGTGGCAGTTTCGCGACGCCACCGTTCGTTCGCGATGGCGGGCTGCCGTCGTCCCGGGTTGCGTCCACCGCGACCTGCGGCGTCACGGGCTGATCCCGGACCCGTTTTGGGGCACGAACGAGCTGCAGCTGCAGTGGATCGAGGAACGGATCTGGGAGTATCGCGCGAGTTTTCGCGTGTCGGCCGCATTACTGGCGGAGGAAAAGCTGGAGCTCGTCGCCGACGGCCTCGACACGGTGGCGACGGTATGGGTGAACGGCCGCGAAATCGCTCGGACCGACAACATGTTCGTCGGCCATCGCTGGGACATGAAGGACCTCGTAAAGCCCGGTCGCAACGAGATCCTCGTGCGGTTCGATCCGGCGATGGACTACATCCGCCGCGAACGCCGCGACCACCAGCCGCGGGAGTTCAACGATCCCGTGGGCCGCTGTTCCGTGATCCGCAAACAGCAGTGTCAGTTCGGCTGGGATTGGGGGCCGCGTTTTGTGACGGCCGGCGTCTGGCGCGATCTGCGGCTGGAAGCGTGGACGGGCAACCGGCTCGACAGCGTGCGCGTGCGGCAGACGCATCGCGACGGCCGCGTGACGCTCCTGCTCGAGCCCGAGCTGGCGCAGCACGATCCGGCGGCGCGTTGCCGTTGGACGTTGCAATGGGAGAACCCGGCGGCCGCACCGGTTTCAAAACCGGCGAAACGAAACACCGGCGCCCAAAAAGTCGCCGCGCTCGCGCTGAGCGGCGAGGGCACGGAGATCGTCGTCGAGACGCCGCAACTCTGGTGGCCTCATGGCCACGGCGCACAGCCGCTTTACCGGCTCGATGTCGAGGTGCTCGGCGCGCGCGGGCAGACGATCGGTCGCTGGTCGCGGCGGATCGGGCTGCGCACGATCAAGCTCGACCGGCACGCGGACGAGTGGGGGGAATCGTTTCAATTCGTGGTGAACGGTCGGCCGCTGTTTGCAAAAGGCGCGAACTGGATCCCGGCGCACAGCTTCGTGGCGGGCCTCTCGCGTCGCGATTATGAGCGCGATCTGCAGAGCGCCGCCGAGGCGAACATGAACATGATCCGCGTCTGGGGCGGCGGGATCTATGAGAGCGAGGAGTTTTACGATCTGTGCGACGAACTCGGCCTGCTCGTGTGGCAGGACTTCATGTTCGCCTGCACGATGTATCCGGCGGACAAGACCTTCCTTGCCAGCGTGGGCGCCGAGGCGGAGTATCAGGTGCGGCGGCTGCGGCATCGCGCCTGTCTGGCGTTGTGGTGCGGCAACAACGAGATCGCCGCGCTCAATGCGCCGGCGCTGGCCAGCGAGGATGCGCACGCGGGCTACGAGGCTTTGTTTCACGAGACGCTGCCGGCCGCGGTGCGCGAGGCGGGCGCGGACACCGATTACTGGCCGAGCTCGCCATGGCGCGGGAATTACGACCGCGATCACGCGGCCGGCGAGGCGCGCGGCGACACGCATTTCTGGGATGTCTGGCACAGCCGGCATCCGGTGAGCGATTACGAGAAGTATGCGTTTCGCTTCGTGTCGGAATTCGGCATGCAGAGCTTCAGTTCGCCGGCCACGCAGGCGACCTTCTGCCCGTCGGACGACACCAATGTATTCGGCCGCTCGATGGAGACGCATCAGAAGCACCGCGCGGGCAACCAGCTCATTCTCGATTACGTCTCGCGGCTGTATCGTTTCCCCAAAAACCAGGAGGCGCTGATCTATCTGTCGCAGATCAACCAGGCCTACTGCATGGAAACCGGCGTCGAGCACTGGCGCCGCAACATGCCCCGCTGCATGGGCGCGCTGTATTGGCAACTCAACGACTGCTGGCCGGTCGCGTCGTGGAGCTCGATCGAATTCACCGGCCGGTGGCGCGCGCTGCATCATCTCGCGCGGCGCTTCTTCGCGCCCGCGCTCGTGTCGGCGCAGGTCGTCGGCGAGGAAACCACCACCATCGGCAACTACCGTCGCAACACGGTGAGCGCGGTGCACGTCTACACGGTTTACGATGCGCCGGAGGCGCGGCGCGGCGTGCTGCGTTGGGACGTGTTTCACCTCGATGGTCGCGTGCTGCAACGCGGACGGAAGGCGGTGGCGCTGCGCTACGGCGAAAGTGTGCGGCAGACGACGGTGGACCTCGCGCGCGTGCTGAAGCGTCATTCGCAGGATCGCGTTTACCTGCGCCTGGCGCTCGATCTCGACGGCGCGTGCGTGAGCGAAGAGACGGTGTTTCTGACCGCGCCCCGCTTCATCGACCTGCCGAGGGCGAAGACGAAAGTGACGATGAAGCTCGACGCGCCCGGTCGCGCGACGCTCACGTTCGAGTCGACGGCGTTCCAGCACCGGTTCGCCTTCGATCTCGCCGGCCTCGATTTCCGCAGCAGCGACAATTTCTTCGATCTGTATCCGGGCGAGCGACGCGTCGTGAGCGTGCGCTACGAAGGCCGGGCGGACCTGCGCCGGTTGCGGCGCGCGCTGACGTATCATTCGCTGATCGACACGTATTGAACCCGCCGGTCGCCACCAGATTTGCGATGGGAAAGACAAAAAACACGCCGGATTTTTTCCATTGCCTCCACCGGTGACTCCGCGCGGGCTTCTGCTCGCCCCAATTCAGCCCCTCCATGCAAGACGCCCCGACCCCCGTGACCTCTCCGGAGGTGACTGCCCGCGCTGACAAGGTCCCGACCGGCCAGAAACTCGCCTACGGCCTCGGCACGTTTCACGACATGTGGGGCCACTGGCTCTACCCGAACATCGGGTTCCAGGTGTTCAACATCTTCCTCGGCGTCGCGCCGTGGCTGATCGGGCTGGCGCTGTTCGCGAACCGGGTGTTCGACGCGATCGCGGATCCGCTGTTCGGCTGGATCTCGGACAACACCCGCACCCGCTGGGGCCGCCGGCGGCCCTTCATCCTCGTGGCGGGCGTGCTCGGCGGATTGTGTTTTCCGCTGCTGGTGGCGGTCGGACCGGGGTGGGGCACGACCACGATCTTCGGTCACGAAATCTCCAATTATTTCTGGTTCATGATCGGTTCGTCGGCGCTGTTCCTGCCGATCATGAGCGCCTTCAAGGTTCCCTTCGACTGCCTCGGCGCCGAGCTGACGCCGGACTATCACGAGCGGACCAGCGTCTGGTCCTACCGCAACGGCGTGCAGAAATTCGCGGAGCTCGGGTTGTTCTTCGCCGCGCAGTTCATGACGATGGCGGTGTGGGTCGGCGCGACGAGCGACGATGTGTGGAATCGTATCCATTTGTTGCTGACAACCGGATCGGCCTGGCTGGCCGCGCCGGAAGGCACGAAGCCGAACATCCTGCTCGGCGCGCAGGTTTACTGCACCGTGCTCGGCGTGCTGATGGCGGTCGCGTCCGTCGTCATGTTTTTCACCGTGCGCGAGCGTTATTACGCCAAGGTAGTGGCGAAGCAGGAGAAGGTGAAGCTGCGCGAAACCCTGTGGCAGACGTTGAAATGCCGGCCGTTTCGCATGCAGCTGCTGATGAAGTTGCCCTATGCGATGGGCACGAGCATGGTGGGCGCCCTCGGTTACTACGACACGGTTTACTACGTGTGCCGCGGCAGCCTCGGCGAAGGCGCGGTGTGGAATTTCCGCATGGGCATCTCCGGGATGGTGTTCGGATTCCTGGGGATCCCCGTCTTCGCCTTCATCGCCCGCCGGCTCGGCAAACGGCACGCCGTGATGTTCATCCTCAGCACGGCGATCGCGGTGTTCGCGGCGACGTGGTGGTTGTACAATCCCTCCATGCCGTGGCTGCAGATCTTCGCGTCCGGACTCATCGCCTTCACCGGCGCGGGCTTCTGGATGATGGACGGATCGATCCGCGCGGATGTGATCGACTACGACGAATTGCAGACCGGCAAGCGCCGCGAAGGCGCGTTCACCGCCTGCGATTCGTGGATATCCAAAGTGGGCATGGCCGTGGGCGCGGGAGCCTCGGGCATTATCCTGAGCCTGACCGGATTCGACGCGGACCTCGGCGGGGCGCAGAGCGAGCGCACGCTGTTCATGATTCGTTTCCTGCTCGCGGCGGTCCCGATTGCCGGCATCTCCGTCGGCTTGCTGATGATCTATTTCTTCCCGTTGACGCCGCAGAAGATGGCGGAGATCCGCCGTCAGCTCGAAGCGCGCCGCGGCGCCGTCTAGGATTCGACTTCCGCGCGGTCGCGCGCGATCCTCGGCGCGGAAATGCAGGCATGTCGCCCGGGAAATCATCCTTAAGCGCCGCGCGAAAACCTCGCGCGCATAGGGGCAAATATGCCGGTTTTACCTCTGAAAAGAGCCGAAAACCGAGCGAAGCGGTTCGGCAATGTAACTCAATCACGGGGTAACTGAACTCATTCCCATTAGTTATCTCACCAGCTATAGTCGCCGCGCTTCTGGGCGGCCCCCCGCTGGCCTGAGGCGACGCTTCCTAGAGGCGTCAAGTCCCCACCCTAACACCCTAAATCCCCCATGAAACGCGTATCCGCGTGGACGTGTGCCGTCATGGCTACGTCCACGGTTTGTCTGATCGCAGCGCCCCGAATGCTTGCTCAAGCGGCGCCGGCTGGCAGCGAAACCGACCAGGAGGCGGTGCTGCTGTCTCCCTTCGTCGTCGAAGCGTCCGAGGACTCCGAAGGCTACTCCGCCAAGGCCACGTTGGCCGGCACCCGTGTGCGCACGGAACTGAAAGATGTCGGTTCGGCCATTTCGGTGATCACACCGAAGTTTCTCCAGGACACGAACTCGAGAAACAGCGCCGACCTGCTGGTCTACACCACCGGCACCGAAGTGGCCGGCCAGGGCGGCAACTTCACCGGCGCCGGCGATGCCGCCGTGCTGGACACGACCGCCTATACGAGGCCCGTGGCCAACACCCGCGTCCGCGGTCTCGCCGAGGCCGACAATGTGCGCGACTTCTTCCTCACGGACATCCCGTGGGATTCCTACAACGTCGGTCGCGTCGACCTGCAGCGCGGCCCGAACTCGATCCTCTTCGGCATCGGCTCGCCGGCCGGTATCATCAACAGCAGTACGAACTCGGCGGCGTTCAAGGATTCGAACAAGGTCGACGTTCAGGTTTCGTCCTTCGGTTCGTATCGCGGTTCGCTGGACCTCAACAAGGTCATCCTGAAGGACCAGCTTGCGATTCGTTTCGCCGCCCTGCGCGACGATACGAAGTACAAGCAGGAGCCGGCCTATCGCGACGATCACCGTATCTATGGCGCGGTGCGTTTCGATCCGCAGATCTTCAACAAGGGCAGCGCGCACACGTCGTTCCGTGCGAACTTCGAGCAGGGCACCGTGCACGCGAACTATCCGCGGCTCACGCCGCCGATGGACGCGATCACACCGTGGTTCACCTCGATGAACAAGCTGACGCACACCTATCAGGACATCAGCAACATCACGAACAACACCCGGCCCGACTTCAGTCCGTGGGTCGGCAGCGCGGGCAACCGCATTTACGACGGCGTGATTTCCATCTTCGACAATCAGGATGCGAGCGAACAGAGCCGCATGATTGGCGCCGATGTGAAAAACGTCCCCGCCACCACCGATTCCTCCGCCAACAACACCATCAACGGCTCATGGCGCGGCATCGTGTTGTACAACTCCTACGCGCAAAACGTGCGCACGCCGGGCTATGCGATCCAGCCGTTCAAGGCGAAGTCGCTGACCGATGCCTCGATCTTCGATTTCTACAACAACCTCATCGAGGGCGACAACAAGAAGAACTTCAACCGCTTCAAGGCTTACAACCTCAACCTGTCGCAGACCTTCCTCGACAACAAGATCGGCTTCGAACTCGCCTACGACAACCAGTGGTCGCAGTGGGGCTGGCGGAACTTCATTTCCGGCGACGCCGCGGCGATCACGGTCGACATCATGAACACCTATGTCGACGGCACGCCCAACCCGAACGTCGGCCGCGCCTACATCGTCGGCGGTGGCGGCTCCGCGGGACAGGGCATGCAGGAAAACCGTCGCGAGTCGTTGCGTGGCACGGCGACCGCCGAGCTGAATTTCGGCGATGTTCTCGACCGCAAGGACACGCTCACCGAAATCCTCGGCCGTCACGTGTTCACCTACAGCGGCGCCAAGCAGCAGCTCGATGCCCGCCAGCTGAGCACGGTCAATTGGTACACGACCGGCTTCGCGCCCACCGACGGCAATTCCGTCAGCCAGGCGAGCCGCGACGACACCACCATCACCTATCTCTCCGGCGACCTTCGCAGCGTCGGTTCGCCCGCCGGCCTGCACCTTGGCCGCATCAACGCCATCCAGGCGCCCACCGGCGGCACCATCCAGCAGTGGAACACGACCAAGCGTGCGATCGACAACTACACCGTCGGCATCAAGAACACCGGCGACATCTCGGTCGACGATCTGTCGCGGGATTACACCCAGGCCAGGAAGTTCCGCGATATCATCAATTCGGATACCTTCGTCTGGCAGGGTTACTTCTTCGGCGGTAACATCGTCCCGATGATCGGCTGGCGGCGTGACATCGCCGAGAACTTCGATGCCGGCAACCCGGCGAAGGACCGCGGCGTCGTGACCAATCTCAACGATCCCGAGTGGCGCCTGCCTACCGGCCAGCTCGAGAACGCGACCGGCGCCAACGGCGAGCGCATCTATAACATCGTCTCGGGCCAGACGCACACCTGGTCGATCGTGGCGCACGTCCCGCAGGGCTGGCTCCGCCATGTCCCGGGCGGCTGGGGTGCGCGCGTGTTCTACAACGAGTCGCAGAACTTCCAGCCCGACGCCTCGCGCCTCGATCTCGAGGGCGGCCACATCCCGTCGCCGACCGGCGAGACGAAGGACTACGGCGTCGCGATCAGCGCGCTCAACGACAAGATCATGCTCAAGGTCAACCGCTACGAGACGCGCGTGAACAACGCCACGCTCAACGGCGGCGGCATCGGCAACATCTACCTGATCGGCGCCGGTGAGGCTTGGGGCCAGCAGGCAGCGATCAACTACCGCAATGCGATCAACGCCAACACCGTGGGCACCGGCCAGGCCGGCACCGTCTACGGCACGATCCAGTCCGGCACCTACGCCGGCAAGGTCGTGCACTGGGAACCGCACGCGTCGGAACACGTCAACCCGAACGACTTCAGCGTCGTCGATCCCGCCAGCGGCAGCGTTTACACGCAGGCCGGTCTCATCCGCGTCTACCAGGAGGAGCTCGCCGCCGTCGACGACTGGTTCAAGCACCAGGTCTCCGAAGGCTTCCAGCGCGCCTGGGGCATGAGCGACTACGGCAAGGCCGCGACGGTCACCAGCCCCACCGTTGATCCCGGCAGCAGCTGGAGCCAGAACACCGTGGCCGTCACCGGCGACACCTTGTCCAAGGGAACTGAATACGAGTTGATCGCCAGCCCGCTGCCGGGCCTCGACATCTCGTTCAACGCTTCGAAGACCGACGCCCGCCGCCTCAACATCGGCAAGGCGTATTCGGACTATCTCGACCAGCGCATCAAGGACTACGCCGGCCCGATGGGCGACATGCGCATCTGGGGTGGCGGCAACTGGTTCGAGGACGCGAAGACCGACGGCACCACGCGCTACAAGTTCAACAACGAGGTGCTCGGCAACTACAAGCTGGCCCTCGCGCTCAACAACAGCACCGTGCCCGAACTGCGTCCGTGGCGCTTCAACGTCACCGCCAACTACGCCTTCCGCGACGGCCTCTTCAAGGGCGCCAACGTCGGCGGCAGCTATCGCTGGCAGGATCGCCAGGTGGTCGGCTTCCAGCTGAACGACACCCTCGACGGTTACGACGTGAACAAGCGCTGGTATGGCCCGACCGAAGACGCGTTCGACTTCTGGATCGGCTACGGCCGGAAGCTCACGACGCGCATCAACTGGCGCATCCAGCTCAATGTGCGCGACCTCTTCGCGTCGAAGACGCTCATCCCGATCACCGTCCAACCCGACGGCTCGCCCGGCACTTACCGAATACCGGAACCCCGGGTGATCACGATCTCGAACACGTTCGAGTTCTAAACCGGGATTCCTCGCTTCGTTTCTTCGTCCGGCGGCTTCGGCCGCCGGACTTTTTTGTGCCGCGAAACCGCGCCGGCGGCGCTCGCGCCAGACGTCACAACCGCTGCCGCAGCTCGGGCGGCAGCAGCTCGCGAGCGAGCGATCGCAGCGTGGGATCGGCGACCTCGAGGCCGGCGCTTTTGCAGAAAATCTGGAAGCGCCACAGCGTTCCCGTCGTCAACGTGCGGATACGTTCCGCATCGATCTGCGCGAGGCAGCGTTTCGCTTCCTCCACCGCGCGCTCCCGATGCCGCGCCTGCGCCAGCACGAGCACCAGGCTGATCCGTCGATCCCATGGGAGCTGCCGGAGCGCGGCGGGCGTCGCGCGCGAGAGAAGTTCGTCGGCCGCGCGCGCGAAGCCCTCCCGGTCGCCCGCGATCGCTGCGATCTGCGCCAGCGCCGTCAACGCACTCAGATTCGCCGGGTAACGACGAAGTTCCGCCGCCATCGCGTCCGCGGCGGCGGCACGTCCCGTTTCGAGAAAGTATTCCGCCATCCGGCTCGCCGCAATCGGCTCCGGTTGCTCCGTCGTCACCGCAAACACCGACACCGACAGCCCCTCGCGCCCGGAGATTTTCGGCAGGCCGTAAGGCCACGGTCGCAGCCAGTTCGGCAGTGCGAAGCGGTGCAGCACTTCGACGAACGCATTTTCCGGCATGCCCGTGCCCATCCGCGCAAACTCGTCCAGAAACGGATCCCACGAGGGCACCACGATCGCGTCGAGCCCGCGGCTGCGGCAAAGTTCGAGCGTTTCGTTGCGCGACGTCGCACTCGCGATCCGCACCGCCGCGGCGACGCCGGCGTGATTTTCCGGAAACAGCGTGACCACACCGCGCAGGCCGCCGTGAAAAATCAGCGACATCGTGAGGTCCGGCGGCGCGAGCACGACGCTGCGGTCCCCCGCGGCGCGCTGTGCCAGCCAGTGCGCCAGATCGCGTTCCACGAGTCCCTGCACCTCCAGGTCGGAAAGCGTGAGCTCCGCGCCGGAATCCCGCACCGGCCGCTGCTGCCAGAAACCGAAGAGCAGCGCGACCAGCCACGCCATCCCCAACAACAACGGTCGCCACCGTCGGCGTGACGACGCAGCGGACGGTGCCAGCAGCACCGGCACGAGACAGAGGAGAAGCGCATCCACCACCGTCCAGGCTCGGAGTTGGAAACAGGCGATCGTCGTGACGGCGAGCAGCGGCCCCGACCCGATCAGCAACGCCGCGCGAGTCGATGGATCTTCCTGGCGACGCACTGCCCGCCAGAGCGCCACCGGCACGAGCACGAGCCAGGGAAGAATCGTCGCCCAAAATGCTCCATCGCTGCCCGATCGCGTCAGCCAAGCCGCAAAACTCGGCGCCGCAATGCCGCCCTGCAGCAAGGTCAGCCGGGTCGCAATCGGATCGTCCGCGAGCCAGCGGTGGTCGCCCGACCACACGAACGCAACGGGCGCGAGCGCGACCAGCAACAGCGCCAAGCCTCCGCGTCCAAGTAGTCGGCCGCGCGGCGGAGCTCGGACCGGAGACAACGCCACGGCGAACACATCCAGCAGTTCACCCGCGCCCCACCACGCGAGTGCAAAAACCGGATGATGAGGCCCGAAGTCCCAACCGATGCGATCGGGGTAGTTTTCAGCCGAATACGTCAACAGCGTCGCTGCACAGCCGACGAGTCCCCACCAGCGCCAGGGCAACGCGCGCCCCTCGCGACCGCGGGAAAGCCACGCCGCGTTACCTGCACCCACGACGATACCGGCCAGCACCGGCCATTGAAGGTCGGCATTGGTCCACAGACCGATCGCGCCGGAGATCGCCGACAATAGGAACCAGACCCGTTTCCGTCGTGGCGACCACAGGGCTCCGGCGTGCACGACCGCGACCAGCGGCAGCACGGTCATCGTGACGCAGAGCAGAGCAAGCGCCTGACGATCGGGGGCGCCCGCGAGAAAGGCGCCGCCCAGCGGAAACAGCGCCACCGTGCCCAGCGCCACGCACGCTGCCGCCCCGCGCCCGAAAGCGAGCGCCGCTAATCCCGTCGCGCCGAGCAGCAGGATCAGTTGCAGCAGCGGATCGGACCAAAGCGCGGCGCGTTCCGCGGCGAGCGGAAGCGCGCGTCCGGAGAGCAGGTGATCGCCCCAGGCAACCGCGGCCAGCCACCCGCGGTAGTTGGACGGCTGCCGCACGTCGCGTCCCCACGGCGCGTTGTCGTAATCGACGCGCCGCACGCGCCATTCGCCGTTCGCGAGCAGCTGCTGCGTTTGCAGGATCCATTGATAACTTTCGTTGGCGTGCTCGGGAATCAACAGCGTGCGAAGGCCGTTTGCGTAGCCGGTCGGCGAACTGGCGTCCCTGGCCGGCGGATCGACGGACCAGAAAGGGAGCTGTGTGAGCTGCTCGATGCGTTCGACGCGGCTGACGGTGATCCAAAGCGACAGAACAATCGCGAGCGCCGGAGCCAGCAGCCAGACATGTCGCGGAAACCGGAAGGGAAGGCGCATGAGCGGGCGGGGCGGGGTGCGCGGAATCAACCGGTAGCGCCGGGCGGATGCAAGCGTCCTTCGGCTCTCACCCGAGCCTCGTTCACGACTGCGCCGGAGTTGCCATTTGCGGCGAGGCTCGCGACAAAAATCGCGTTCATGAGCTTCGTCGCCGGCCCCTCCGCGTTGCGCCTTCGCTTCTCGTTTCCGTTCATCGCGACATCGTTCGCGGTTCTCGTCGGATTCAGCGGTTGTGAGCGATCGCAACCGGCGACGAGTTCGCCGCGCGCAGCCGCGAGCGCACCGGTCGAAGACCTCGGACGTTTCACGCCACAGCCGATCGGCGCGGGCGTCGAAGGGAAACCGTGGATCTCTCACGTTGCGATCGCCGACCTGGATCGCGATGGCTTGCCCGACGTCCTCGCGTGCGACGATCGCGCGCGGGCGGTCACGTGGCTGCGGC
Organism: Opitutus sp. sgz309028; assembly: GCF_059821195.1. NCBI lineage: Bacteria > Pseudomonadati > Verrucomicrobiota > Opitutia > Opitutales > Opitutaceae > Opitutus > Opitutus sp. sgz309028. The sequence goes on from NZ_JCAMRR010000002.1 coordinate 573,168, forward strand.
AGGTTTCGCGCGGCAAGTTCGAAGAGAGCACGCTCGCCGACAACCTCCCCGCGCCGGTGCATGTCGACGCCGTGGATTTCGACGGCGACGGCGACCTCGACCTGCTCGTCGCGTGCATGGGCGAGGTGTTTCCCAACAACGACAAGATCGGCTCAGTGGTGGTCCTCGAAAACGACGGCCGGCAGGATTTCACCCGGCATGTCCTGCTCGAACAAGTCGCGCGCGTGACGGATGTCCGCGCGGGAGATTTCAACGGCGACGGCCGACTCGATCTCGCGGTCGCGCAGTTTGGTTATGACCAGGGCGAAATCCGCTGGATGGAAAATCTCGGTGATTGGCAGTTCAAGAGCCACAACCTGCTGAACCTCTCCGGGACGATCAATGTGCTCGTCACAGACTTCACGGGCGATGGCGCGCCGGACATCGTCGCGCTCGTGTCGCAGCAGTGGGAGGAGGTGTATTTGTTCGAGAATGACGGCCGGGGAAACTTCACCAACAAGATCATCTTCGGCTCGACCAATGAGGACTACGGCAGCAGCGGGATTTCGCTCTGCGACCTGAATCGCGACGGCCGCCCCGACGTGCTCTACACCAACGGCGACGGCTTCGCCTACGCCGATCCGGGACAGCGCCCGTGGCACGGCCTGCAATGGCTGGAGAATCGCGGCCACGGTCTGTTCAAGTTTCACCGCATCGGCAACGTGCCGGGCGCCTACAGCCCGGTGGGCGTCGATCTCAACGGCGACGGTGCGACGGATATCGTCTGCACCAGCGGTTTCAACGACTGGACCAAGCCGAAGGCCGTCGCGCTCGTCGGGTTCATCAACGATGGCGCGATGAATTTCACGCCGCACCTCTACGCCTACGAACCGACGCAACTGATCGCCTGCGCCGCGGGCGACCTCGATGGTTCGGGTCGCATCTCGATCGTGACAGGCGGATTCTATTCGTATCCGCCGTTCGATCGCATGAGCCGGATCACGTTGTGGCGGCCGCAGCCCTGAGCATGAAAACGAAACCCGTGCTCGTTGGTCTGGGAGCGGTCCTGGTCGCGGCGTTGCTGGTCGTCGCGGGCGCGAAGTGGCGCGAGCACACCCGGATCGCCGCCAGTCTGCCGCCGCGGCCCGAACTGACCGGTAAACCCGCGGACCTCGTTGAACGTATCGACGAATCGGATGCAGAAGCGCGCGACTTTACGGGCGCGCGCACGGCGCTCGCGGAATTGAGCGGGCTTTATCACGCCAACGGGTTTCTCGCGGAGGCGCTGCAGTGTTATGCGATGCTGCGCGAGATCGAACCGCGCGAAGCCCGTTGGGCGCATCTGGCCGGATCCTTGCTCGCGTCCGCCGGTCGTCTCGACGAGGCGGAGCCGATGTATCGGCGCGCGACCGAACTCGCGCCCGATTATCTGCCGGCGTGGCTGCGGCTCGGCGACGTGCTGTTGAAAGGCAATCGGACGACGGACGCGGCGCAGGTTTACACCGATGTGCTCGCGCGCTGGCCGGAGCAGCCGTATGCGCTGCTGGGTCTGGCGCGCGCCGCGATCGCCGGACAGAACTGGACGGAAGCGCGCGCGTGGTTGCGGCGCTCGATCGCCGCGGATCCGGAGTTTGTCGGCGGCCTGTCGCTGCTTGTGACCGTGGATGAACGTCTCGGAGAAAACGCCGAGGCGGCGGCTTTGCGCGAACGGATCAATCATCGCGAATTCGTCGATCTCGAGGATCCATGGGCGGAGGCGCTGCTCGATGACTGCTACGATCCGTATTATCTCAGTGTGGCGGCTGCGGTGGCGGTTTTCCGCGGTCAGGCCTCCGTCGCCGAACGCTGGTTGCAGCGCGCGATCGCGCTATCGGATTCGCCGGCGCCGTATCACCGGCAGCTCGGCAAACTTTACTTCACGGACAAAAGTTATCCCGCCGCCCGCCGGAGCTTCGAGGAGGCGACGCGCCTCGCGCCGACCGACAGCGACGCGTGGGCGATGCTCGTGAACCTGCTGCTCGCGATGAGTGAACGCGCCCAAGCTTACCAAACCGTCGCGCGAGCGCTCGCGCATTGTCCGGAATCGCGCGCGCTGCATTTCGCCTACGGGCGCATGCTCAACGAGGATGGACGTTTTGCGCAGGCAATCGGCGAGCTGCAGGAGGCGAAACGTCTTGGCCCCGGCGAGTCGAACGCTTACGTGGAACTTGCACAGGTGTATTTTCGGCGGGGCGAAATCGAAGCGGGCCTCACGGAAATGAAGGCAGCCCTGGGGGTGCAACCGGATCATCCGCTCGCGCTGGTCGTGCTCGCGCGCGATTCGGTTCGTCAGGGCGATCGCACCGCGGCGGAAAGCTGGATCCGGAAAATGCGCGGCGCGGCGCGTGTGCGGCCGGAAGATCTGACGCTCGTGCTGGCGGAGTTTCGCGATCGTTTCGGACGCGAGGCGCCGTGAGCCGTGGAGCGGCGCGCCGTCAGGGAGGCGTGGAAGCAGCGATGACGAGATTCTTCGCGTCTTCGGGGATGGCGTGCTCGGTCGCCGTTCCGTCCGGCCATCGGATGCGAAGTTGACGCGGCCGGTTGGTGTCTTCGTATCCGAAAAATAACTCCGCGCTCGACTGGCTGTAGTAGCCTGAACCCGCGCTCACTTGGGCGACCTGGCGGGCGCCATCGGCGAGGCTGAGCGTCAGCACTGCGCCGATTGCGGTCGGGTTGCCAGTGGGGCCGCGCAGTCGAACTCCAAACATCCGGCCGCCGGGAACGCCACGATTCCGAAACGTGAGCGTCGGTGCCTGGTTGCGGGTGACGAAAAGATCCGGTCGGCCGTCGCGATCGAGGTCGGAGACGACGAGGGCTTTGGCATCGCCGCGGACCACGATGCCGCTGTTCGCCGGCGGCACCGCATCGAAGCCGCCGCGCCCATCGCCGCGGAGCAGTTGCCCAAGTCCGCCGTCGAAGCGACCGATCACGGGTGCGGGCGCGTAGCTGTTCTGCACCGCGCACAGATCGGCGCGTCCATCGCCGTCGAAGTCCCCGGCCACGAGACCTTGCAGCGGCGCGATCTGCGCCACGCGCGGCAGCGGCGCGAAGCGAAAGCGGCCCGGTCCCTCGCTAAGGAATACGCCGCTCCGCAATTCGGTGATCGCGAAGCGATCCGCGGCCGCGAGTTTCTCGCGTCCGACAATCTCCTCCAGCGACGCGCGCGCATAGGCGTCGTTGCGCGGAAACTGTTTCAAGATCGCCGGGAGCGCGGAGCGCAGATCGCGCCGGCTGCGACGCGGAAAGAGTTTCTCGCCTTGGTAATAGCCTTCGATCAACGACGGCGCGCCGCCCTCGGCTGGCGTGAGCGCGAAGAGCAGCGCGGGATGCGTGGCGTCCGCGCGGTAGGGCGTGTTGAGTCCGAGATTGCCGACCGCGTAGTCGAGGTGGCCGTCGCCGTTGAAGTCTGCGCAGGCGAGAGAGGTCCACGCGCCGGTGCCGGCTTCGGCAAAACCGGCGCGGCTCGTCCAATCCTCGAAGCCGCGACCGCCGGCATTGCGGAGACAGGTCACCTGGCCCCACTCGAGCGTGAGCAGCAGGTCGGGCCAGCCGTCTTCATCGATGTCGGTCCACAGCGCACTCGTCACCAGACCGATCGAGCGCAGCCTGGGGGCGAGCGCGTCGGTCACATCTTCGAAACGGCCGCCACGATTAAGCCAGAGCGCACTGGCCGGCGGGAAGGGGTATTCGCCGGGTGAAACGCGTCCGCCGATGAAAACATCGAGTCGTCCATCGCGATCAACATCGGCGATGGCGACGGCACCGGCGCTTTCCCGAAATGACGGCAGCGCGTCGATCGCGGCGCGAAGCCCGCCGGCGCCGTCGCTAAGAAACAGCTGCGGCTGGTATTCCGGGGAGCCGGACGGGTAGGCACTGCCGCCTTTCGTGATCAACACGTCCGGCGCGCCGTCGGCATTCGCGTCGAACATCGCGACCGGTCCGTCGTTCACGGCATTCGGGTGCTCGCTCCCGAAATTGCCAACTGGCGCGAACGCATCGGAATCGCTGGCGATGAGCAAACGCGCGGGATCGCGGGGCGTGCCGCCGAGAAGAAGGTCGTCGCGATCGTCGCCATTCAGATCCGCCACGGCGAGCGCGGGTCCGCGACGATTCTGGCGAAACGGCAGCAGCGGTTGCATCGCGAGTTCGTCGATCGCGTCCTCGCGCGCCGTCAGCGAAAATCCGATCTGCTGGCTGATCTCCTCGAACAGCGTTTCGGCCGCAGCCGGCGCGGACGTTGATGCTGTCAACCCGGCGTTGGTCGGTTCGGTGACGACGTAGCGCGCGCCGGCGGCGAGATTCTCGAACGTTTGCACCGTCCCGTTAGGCCATGTGACGGTCAGGCGTTGCACGACGGTATCGTCGCCCAGACCGAAATGCGCGATCGGCTCGCTGCTGGACATGTAGCCGCGGGCAAGTCCGATGGTGCGCACCTGCGGACCGCGGGCGGTGTCGATCCGGATCGTCGCCCCGACGCCGAAACGATTCGAACGCGTGCCGCGCAGCGCGACGACGAGCCGCTGGCCCGTGGCGCTGTCGTTGCGCAGCACGGTCGCGCCCTGCAGAAAATTGGAGAACACGAGGTCGAGATCGCCGTCGCCGTCGAGATCGCCGAACGCCGAACCGAAGCTGACGCCCTTTTGATTCAGGCCCCAGGCGGCGCTCACGTTTTCGAACTGCAGGTCGCCGAGATTGCGGAAAGCGAGATTCGGCTCCGCGAGAATCGGGCTGTTGCGCGCGATGCGCACGCGATCCAGCGCGCTTTCGGTGCCCATGAGCCGCTGCAGGAGATCGGTGTTGTGGATCTCGCGGTGCATGCCGTTGGTGACGTGGAGGTCGATCCGACCGTCGTTGTCGAGGTCTTCGAACCGCGGGCTCCAGGTCCAGTCCGTCGCCTCGAGTCCGGCCAGGCGCGCGGCTTCCTGGCAGACGCCGAGACCGGTGTTGAGATAGAGGGCGCTCCAGAGGTAGTTGGGCGCCGCCGAGGAGGCGTCGCCCGGCTCGCGGGCGCGGCTGCGACTGTCGGCCATCGTGCGCTGGTCCTTTTCGTGCGAGCTCGCCGCCATGTCGGCGACGAGCAGATCGAGCCGGCCGTCGTTGTTCACGTCGCCGAGATCGGATCCCATCGCGGAGAAAGGCAGGTGCGGCACGGCGGCGTCGATCACGTTCGTAAACGTGCCGTCGCCATTGTTCCGATACAGGAAATCGGGCACCGCGAAATCGTTGGCGACGTAGAGATCGGGCCAGCCGTCGCCGTTATAGTCCCACCAGGTCGCCGAGTTGCCCTGCGTCGGCGCGGTGCTCAGGCCGGCGGCGACGGTGACGTCGGAGAACGTGCCGTTTCCGTTGTTGTGGAAAAGATAGTCGCGCTGCCCGAGCGGGCTCTTCGCGTTGTCGAGCAGGTTGGTTTGAAGGAAAACATCCAGCCAGCCGTCGCGGTCGTAATCGCAGAACGCGGCCATCGTCGACGCATCGGCGACGGCGAGACCGGCGGCGGCCGCTGCCTCGCGGAACGTGCCGTCGCCCTGGTTGAGATAGAGGAGGTTGGGCGCGGCGAAGCGGCAGACGTAAAGATCGAGCCGGCCGTCGTTGTTGACGTCGGCAAACGTGGCGCCCTGTTTCCAGATTCGGGCGGCATCGCCGCGATCCTCGACGCCGGCGCGCGCGGTCACGTCCTCGAATTTCCAGTCGCCGAGATTGCGAAACAGGCGGCAACTCTCGGTCTTGCTGACCACGAAGAGATCCGGCCGTCCATCGTCGTCGTAATCGCCGATCGCGACGCCGGTGCCGATCGGGCCGACTTCAAATTCATGATACAAGTCGCCCCACATCCGCGGATCGGCGTAGCGATTTTCGGTGACGATGCCGGTTTGCTCCGGCGACAACTCGGCAAAAAGCGTGGCGCCGCGCGGAGCGCTCGGGGAAGCGAACGGCTGGCGCACCAGAAGTGGGGCACCGGTTTCCGCCACGGCGTGAGGCTGGAGAAGCGCGATCGCGAACCCCCAAAGGGGAAGACACCGCAAACCGGGGCTTGGCCTGCGGGCGGGGGAAGGGGCGGCCATCGGCAGCGATTGGAGGACCGCGTGCGACCGAGTCAAGGGCACTGCCGCGCTCAGCGCGTTGGAGCCGCGTGGGACTGCAACGCGAGCAGCAGATCGCCGGCGAAACCTTCGGCGGCCGCCCGATATTCGGCAGCCGCGGCTCGCGCGAGCAGGTTGCTCGTGTCGCCGGTGGCGCGATCGAGTGGCGAACTCGAAGCCAAAGCGAGCAGCGCCAGTGCTTCGGCCCGAGGGGATTCGCCGGCCCGCGGCGCGGTGGCATAGACGCGGCCCCACAGGTCGGGACCGGCCTCGGCAGGGACTGCGTAATAGCGGCCGGTTTCGCGATTCAGATAGGCGGCGTTGCCGCGGAGCAGGAGCTTGGTGGCGAGTTCTTCGGCGGTGCGATCGTTCATCGCGGTGGCGTAGGTCACGAGGCCAAGGGCAACGCCGGCGTAGTCCGCGGCACTGGCGCCAAAGCTGCGACCCGCCAGGCGAAGCAGCGCGCCATCCTTATCGAGCAGCCGCTCGCGCAGAAATTGGAACTCGGCTTTCGCGGCGGCGGCGAGCCGGTGGTCGCGCATTTCGGCGCCGGCGCGCGCGAGTGCCGCGAGGAATAAACCGTGGACGCCGCTCGGCGCGGCGTCGTCGAGCAGGGCGGGTGCGCGGCGGTCGCGTTCCTGGACAAGTTTCGCGCGCGCGCCGGCGAGGGCGGCTTCGGCTTTGGCGTCGACGACGGCCCGATAGAGAAGGTTTTTGCCGGCGACCGTGAAACCGGGGAAGGCGTCCGCGTCGATGTTCCCGTTCGCCGTCACGCCGTAAAGCCGCGAAAGCGTCTCCGCGTCATCGGGGGCGAGGCGCTTGATATCGTCGGCGGTCCAGAGCTGCGCCTCGATTTGCTTCTCGTTCGTGAGATCGAGCGCGGCGGCGAGATCGCCGTCGGGGAGTCGCAGGCGGTCGAGCGCAAACGTGAGCGCGTCGCGCGCGGCGTCGGCGAAGGTCGCGTCGCCGGTGAGTTGCGCGGCGTCGAGGCAGGCGAGCGCGAGCCGCGCCTGATCGACGAGCGTTTTCTGGAAATACGGCTGGCGCCAGGCGGCGTCGACGGCGTAGCGGAAAAAGCCGCCGTCGAGCGGATCGCGGACCGCGCTGTTGACGATCGCGCGCAACGTCGTGACGGCCATTTCTCGACCGTTCGGTTCGCGCAAAAGGAAACGCAACAGCTCCGGCTCGGGATGTTTGGGCGGCTCGGAGAATCCGCCGTTCGCGGAATCGAACGTTGCGCTCAGCGATTGAATTGCTTCGTCGATCAGTTCCTTGATTTTCGGATCGTTCGGCGGCGGTGGCAGCGCGGCGGTTTCGCTCTTAATCGTGGCGACGACCTCGGCGGCTTTCGCGCGCTGGGCGGCGGGATCCGTAACCCAGCTCGCGGCGGCGCGACGCGCGACGGTGCTGAAACCTTCCTTGCCCCATTCGTCGGTGGGGGGGAGGTAGTTGGCCCCGTCGAACGGCTGCAGCTCCGGCGTGAGCCAGAGGTTGAGGGGGAGGCCTTTGAGCTGACGCGTCTGCGTGTAACTCTGATAAAGCTCGGCGAGGTCCGGCCGCTCCTTGGCGTCGACGAGCACGCACACGAACGTCTCGTTGAGAAACGCAGCGGTGTCGGCGTTCGCGAACGTCTGCCGGAGGGTGGCGCGGCTCAGCTCGCTCGTTTGCAGGCCGATCGCGAGGAAGATCGGTTTGGCCTCCGCTTGCGCGCGGGAAAACGTGGCGGCGTCCCAGTTCATCCACCGGACTGGAGTCGCGGCGCCGGCGCGCAGGAAGGGGGAGGGCGCGGGCGCGAGATCGGCGGCGGACGCGGCCGCGACGACGGGCAACACGGCGGCGAGGGCGAGAATGCGACGCAGAGGGGCGGTCAGCTTACGCATGTGGTCAGGCTGCCGAACTTCGGCGCACGATAAATAAAAAACTGGCGGCGATGCGGATCAGCGCGGCTGCGACGTGAAAAGCAGCAGCGGGCCTTCGCAACGCGCGACGACGAGCGCGTCGGCCTGCGAGCCGGCGAGGGGCAGCGCGAGCGCGGCGCGCGCTTCGCCGGTGACCACGATGCCGGAATCCGCCGGAGAAACGGCGCGAAAACGGCCGCGCCCGTCGCCCTTCAGCAGCAGGCCGAGGCCGCCGTCGAAACGCCCGGTGTTGGGCTCGGCGCTGAAGTCGTTTTCGGCGCAGAACAAATCGAGGTGGCCGTCACGGTCGAAATCGCGGGCGACGATGGCGTTGATGGGGGCGATCTGCGCGGCGCGTTCGAATGGCCGAAACGCAAACGTGCCGTCCGGCTGCTGGAAGAAGATACCGCTGGCAAGTTCGGTCGCGACGAGCTTCTGCGCGCCGGCGAGACGCTCGGCGTCGAAGATGTCCTCGATCGTCGCCTGGGAGAAGGCCTTGAACGTGCGGAATTTTTTCGTGAGCCAGGGGAACGAATACGCGAGTTTGCTGCGGCCGCGCACGGGATAAAGTTTTCCGTTTTCGTGGTGTGCTTCCACGATCTGCGACTTGCCGCTGCCGTCGAGATCGCCGGCGAAGAGCACCGCGGGTTCTGACGGGGAGGCGCGATATTTCGTATTCAGGCCAACATTACCGGCGACGAGGTCGGTGCGGCCGTCGCCGTCGACGTCGAGCGCCGCGACGGTGCGCCACCAACCGGTGTGCGCGGCGAGCCCGAGCCGGGCCGTGATGTTCTCTAGGCCCGACCCGGTGTTGCGGAAAACCGTGATCGCGCCCCAGTCGAGTGCGAGGACGAGATCGGGCCGGCCATCGCCGTCGAGATCGGACCACGTGGCGCCGGTGACCATGCCGACGTCGCGCAAGCCCGGCGCGAGCTGCTCGGTGGCGTCGATGAAGCGGCCGCCTTCGTTGCGGTAGAGGAAGCTGCGCGGGGTTTCCGGATAGCGGCCCGGAACGAGGCGGCCGCCGACGAAAAGATCGATTTTTCCGTCGCCGTCGAAATCGGCCGCGGCGCTGGCGCAGGTGCTTTCGGCGTCGGCCGGCAGGATGTCGGCCCCGGCGAGCGTGAACGCGCCGCGTCCGTCGTTGAGGTAAAGCCGGTTTTGGAGACGCGCATCGCCGCGCTCGGCCTCGACGCCGCCGGCGGAGATGAAGAGGTCGGGATGGCCGTCGTTGTTGGCGTCGAAAAAGAGCGCGCCGGTGTCGTCGCATTCCGCGGCCGACGCCCAGGGTTGCGAAGGTGCGGGGGCGAACGCGCCATCGGTTTGTGCCAGCCAGAGCTGGCCGGGTTGTCCGGAAGAACCGGATACAAAAAGATCGGCACGGCCGTCGCCGTTGACGTCGGCTGAGGCGAGGGCGGGGGCGAGCCCGTTGAAGCGGCGCGGGAGCAGGCGTTGACGGCCGAACTCGTCGAAACGGCGCAGGGTGGCGGTGCGATTCAATCCGTGCTTGGCGGCGGCTTCGGTGAAGAGAGCGTCGGCGCGCGCGGGCGCGGCGAGCTGTGCGGGCGGCGGTTTCGGCGCGTCGGCGGCGGGATCGGGTTCGCGGATGGTGAGGAGGCGATCGGCGGGAAGCTGTTCGAGCACCTGCGTTTGCCCGGAGGGCCAGCGGACGGTGAGCCGGTCGATGCGTTGGTCGGAGCCGAGTCCGAAATGGATGAGCGAGGGTTCGCTGGAGGTGATGCCGCGCTGAGGATAGAGCTGGCGGATCTGTCGGCCGGACGCGGATTCGATCGCGATCTCCGCGCCTATGCCTTCGGGATTCGCGCCGCGGCCGGCGAGGCGGATCATCACGCGATGGCCGTCCGTGGTGTTGTTGCGAACGATGGTGGGCGGCTCGTTGTAGTTGGAGAACACGAGATCGAGATCGCCGTCGTTATCGAGGTCGACGAGCGCGCAGCCGAAGCTGGCGCGCGGTTGCGTGAAACCCCACTCGGCGGAGACGTCGGCGAACGCGAGCTGGCCGAGGTTGCGATAGGCAAGCGGCGTTTCCACGCGCGGCGGCGCGTTTTTCCAGACGGCGGCGCGCGCGGCGAGCGTGGGGGCGACGTTCTGGCGATCGACGAGGTCGGCGTCGATGAAGTTGCGGATCATGCCGGTGGTGAAAAACGCGTCGACACGGCCGTCGTTGTCGAGGTCGCCCAGTCGCGTGCTGAACGTCCAGCCGGTCGCCTCCATGCCGGTGAGATGCGCGATCTCGGAGTAGCGATCCGTGCCGGTGTTCAGGTAGAGCGCGTTCCACATGTATTGCGGGATGAGCTCGGAGACGCGCTCCATTTCCCAGAGCCCGCGGCCGATCTCTTCCATGCCGGTCATGAACTCGGCGTGATTGCGATCGCGCATGTCGGTGATGAGAAAGTCGACGAGGCCGTCGTTGTTCACGTCGCTCGCGTCGGCGCCCATGGAGAAATACGTGACGTGCGGCAGGCGCGCATCGACGACGTCGACGAAGGTGCCGTCGCCCTTGTTCAGGTAGAAGCGGTCGGGCGTTTCGAAGTCGTTGGCGACGTAGAGATCGGGCCAGCCATCCTGATTGGCGTCGAACCACATTGCGGTGTGGCCTTGCGTGAGGCCCCAGATGCCGGCGGCGGCGGTGACGTCGACGAAGCGGCCGTGTCCGTCGTTGCGAAAGAGGTAATCGCGTCGGCCCTGCGGAGATTTCGAGAAATCGAGGATGTTGGTGACGAGGTAACAATCCAGGAAGCCGTCGCGATCGTAGTCGGCGAACACGGCGTGGACGGACGCGTCGCGGATATCGAGGCCCCAGGCGTGCGCGGATTCGGTGAATGTGCCGTCGCCGTTGTTGATGAAGAGGAGATTCGGCGCGTCGTAGCGGCAGACGTAGAGGTCGGGCAGGCCGTCGCCGTTGATGTCGGCCGCGGTGGCGCCGGTCTTGTTCCCCGGTTCCGCGCAGGCGACGCCGGCGGGGACGGCGACATCGAGGAACTTGAATGGCGCGACTTGGCGGTAGAGCGCGCACGGGCCGTTTTTCGAAACGGCGAAGATGTCCGGTTGTCCGTCGAGATCGAAGTCCGCGGCGACGATGCCGGTCTCGACGGCGCCGAGCGTGAGCTCGCGGAAACGGTCGCCCCACATGCGCGGGTCGTCGAAGACGTTGGGCACGGTAACGTTCGTTTCCTCGGGTGTGAGGCAGGTGAACGCCTTCGCGCCTTCGGGCGCGGTGCGCGGCCGCAGCGGCAGGGCCGTGTAGCCAGCCGAGGCGGCGAAGAGGGCGGGACCGAACAGGGCGAACGTGACGGGGGCGAGGGACTTCAACATGAGGGGGAAGGGCGAAAATCAGGCGACCGCCGGCGGCGCCAAGTGCGGGGCGAGGGTAGCGCGACGTCGACGGAAGAGGAGAACGGCGAGCGCGAGCGGAGCGGCGTAACTGCCGGCGCGTTCAACGACCTCCCAGATCGGGGCGCCGGCGGCGAGGAAAAGCGATTCGCTGGCAAGCTTCCAAAGCGCGATACCCACGAGCAAGGCGGGTCGTGGGAAAACCACGACCGCGGCGGCGAGCGCGAACTCGAAAGCGCCGACGAAGGCGACGGTGCCGGCGGGGCTGTCGGCCCATAGCGCCCGATAGTGTTCGGTGAGGCCCGGCTTGCTCGTGAAAAGCCCAAGCCCCGCGTGACCGACGAGCAGCGTGGCGGTCGTCAGCCGGAGCGTCCACGCGAGTCGCGTGAGCGTTGCGGGGTCGAGCGTTTCGGCGAGACGTGAAAACGAAATCCGCTCGCGGCCCAACATCATCAGGAACGCCAGCGGCACGCCGTAGTTGCCGGCGCGTTCGAGCGTTTCCCAGAATGGCTCGCCGGCAAGCGGACGGCAGAGGGCAGTCCACGTGGCCCACAACACCGCCCAGGCGAGCAGCGGGCGGCTCGGCCGAATCAGCGCGATGACGCCGATGGCGATGTCCATCGCGCCGATCCACGGCATCAGCGCCCACGCGAGCGGTTCGCCGATCCCGCCGACGGCGAAATACGGCAGCCAGGCGGATTTGGTGATCACGCCGAATGCGCCGTGGCCGATGAAACAACCGGCGACGCCGACGCGCAGGATCCACGCCGCGAGCGACACACGCTCTCGCGCCATCGCCGGAGCGGCCGAAGGGATCTCACGCGAGCTCATCGCGAAGCGGGCAACGGACGGCGACCGCGCTCAGCGCGGCAGCAAGGCGTGGGCGAAGATCCAGTCGGCGACCTTCAGGCCGGCTTTCTGACCTTCGAGATTGTCGGACATCACGTGGATGCCGCCCCAGACGCGACTCATGCCGACTTCTCGGCGGACATCGGAAAGCTTGCTGAATTTGCGCACGGCACCGGGCAAACCGTCGGACGTCACCGTGAGCTCCATGTCGTCGGTGCCGAAATACAGCTCGAGGATCCGCGACATCGCGGCCGTGTAGGTGCTGTGGCCGGAGGTGTAGGACGGAAACGCGGGCGAGGCCATGTTGGGGATGAATTCGGGGTTGGCCTTCGCGTGCGGATTGATGTTGGCGGCGACTTCGCGGATCGCAGTTTCCGGGCGCCAGGTGCTGTAGAAAAACTTCGTTTCCCAGCACGCGATGCCGGAGTCGGCGCCGGCGATGTTGAGCAACGCGAACAAGCGCGCGGTCTCGAGCGTGGAAAGCGGGCGACTGCGAACGATGTCGGTGGCGATGACGTTCCAGTGGCCGGGCGGCGTGGCGGAGCCGAGGTCGTCGGACCAGAACGGCGTGGCGAGCGTCTGGTATTCGGTGCGCTCGGCATTGTCGCGCGGACCGACGCGGTTCACGTAGGCGATCTCCTCGGCGTATTCCGCGGAGTCGACCGGGTGCGGCGGCGGAGCGCGAAACTGTGACGACGACTCGAGGACAAACGGTTTCACTTCGCCGAGGCGAGGCGTGACCGCCGGCCGGAAACCGGGAGGCGTTTCGCGCCACTTGCCGGGCTCGGTGCTGTTGTAGTTGCGATCGCCGGCCGGCAGGGCGGCCTTGGCGCGCTCGGCGAGGACGAGCTGCGCGACGTGTTTGCCCCAGGCGAGACCGGCCTCCTTGGCGGCGCCGTCCGGAATCGCAGCTAGCGCTTTCTGGTAGGCGGTTTGAATATTGTAGGGGTTGGCGCCCTTGCCCCAGAGCTCGTCGAGGACCGTGTAAGCCGCACCGGCGATCGCCGCATTCTCGTCGGCGCCGGCGGGCGCGCGTTCGTTGACGCTCCAGCCGCGATAGGTCTGCGAGAAGCCGTTGAGCGCGTCGAAAATCGCGACGTGAAACGTGGCGAAATGGAGCGCGGCGATCGGCGGGGGATTGCGCGACAATCGGGTGGTGTTGATGACCTGCTCGTTCCAGTAGAGGACCGGATTATCCGTGGCGCGCAGGGCGCAGGCGACGAGGGCGGCCAGGAGGATGCTGACAATGAAGCGTGGGAGGCGCATGGGAGGAAAGGGGCGCGGCAGGGGTGGGGCCGCGTGGGGGAAAAGCCGGCGAAGATTGGGCATTCGCGCGGCGGAGCGAAATCGTTTTGGGGTGAAGCGCCCGCAGAGCGGGGCCAATTGCCGTCGTCGCGCGGGCTCTGACACTCAGGAGCCGCTCGCGATGAACTTTTCCAGCTGGCCCCGTTGGCCGCGGCTCAGCGGCAGGCGGGTGCCATTGCGGAGCACGACCGTGTAGTCGCCGTGAGCGGTGGGCTGCAGTTCTTTCACCTGTTCGAGGCGGACGATCGCCGAGCGATTCACGCGGGCAAACTCGGGGCCGAGGCGTTCCTCCAGAGACGTCATCGTGTCGCGTAGCATCAATCGCGAGCCCTCGGCCAGATGAAGCAGGACGTAGTTGTCGGCGGCTTCGGCCCAGACAATTTCGTCCGGACGGAGGAAAACGACGCGTCCGTCTGATTTGAAGGCGAGACGGGTCGGCTTCCGGGTGGCGGGAGTGGCGTCGGCGAGGAGGGTTTCCAGCTTGCGGTTGAGGTCGCCGGCGCGGCGGGCGCGCAAGTATTCCGCGGCGCGGTCGAGGGCGGCTTTGAAACGCTCGGTGTCGAAAGGCTTGAGGAGGTAATCGATGGCGTTGACGCCGAACGCATCGACGGCGAAGCGATCGTGCGCGGTGACAAAGATGATCGCCGGTCGGTCCTCGGCGGGCAGCTCGCGGGCGACTTTCAAGCCGTCGGCGCCGGGCATCTGCATGTCGAGGAGCACGACGTCCGGTCGCTGCTCGGCGATGGAGGCGAGGGCGTCGGTGCCGTTGGTGCATTCGCCGACGATCTCGACGTCGGGATATTGGCGCAGCAGCGCACGGATCCGTTCGCGGGCGAGGGGTTCGTCGTCGACGATCAGGAGGCGCAGCTTGTTCATGCTACGTGGCAAAGGGAAAAGAGAGCCGGACACAAAGTCCACCCTCGGATCGGTTGCTCAGCTCGAAACGTTGCCGGGGGCCGTAAAGTTCGCGCAAGCGAGCGCGACTGTTGGCGAGCCCGATGCCCTCGCGGGAAAAACCGCCGGCGGGCAGGCCGTGGCCGTTGTCGCAGACGCTGAGCACGAGATCGTCGTTTTCGCGCGCGGCGCGGACGACGATTTCGCCTGGTCGCGTGAGCGGCTCGATGCCGTGGCGGATGGCGTTTTCTACCAGCGGTTGCAGGATGAGGCTCGGCACCTGCGCTTCGCGCGTGGCGGGATCGATCTCCATCCGCACGGTGAGACGATCGCGGAAGCGGATTTGTTCGATGCTGAGATAGGCGTCGAGAAAGCCGAGCTCGGTGCGCAACGGCGTGAGCGGCGCGCCGGACTGCGCCATGGTGAGGCGCAGCAATTCCGACAAACGCACCAGCATCCGGTCGGCGGCGGCGACGTCGGAATACATGAGCGATGAAATGCCATTCAGCGCATTAAAGAGAAAGTGAGGCTTGAGCTGGCGCAGCAGCGATTGCAGCCGCGCCTCGGTGAGATGCTTCTCGAGCTCGAGCGTCTGGACGGTGCGCGCGTGATATTTCCGATAGTAATCGATCGCGTGGCTGACGGAAACGATCACGCCGTAGATGAGGAGATTGAACGGAAACGTCTTGATGAAGAGCGGCCGGAACACCTCGAGGAACGTCACGTCCTCCTCGATGACCCAGCTATGGACGAGCCCGACGAGCGCGCGCAGGACGACGTAAGTAAACGCGAACCCGATTGCGGCCGCGAGGTGCACGCCGGCTGTGCGCCACGGCACGTCGGTCTCCGGCGGAAAACGCCGGGCGAGGTGCGCGATCGGGATCGAGAGCAGGGCCCACACATACCAGTCGGCGAGCGAGTAGCTGATGGCTTGGGACCAGCTGATGCCGCGTCCCAACATACTGCTCGAAAGATAAAACTGACCCGCGAAAGCGAAGCCGATCAACGACCACAAGAGCAGGAAACCGAGGACTCCGAGCAGGCGGCGGACGGAGGGAGAGCGGGGCATCGAGAGAAGGTTTTACACGGAGCGCGACGGGCTGGTTCAATCGCTTCGTGGTGAAGTCCGCAATGTCTTCCAGATGAGCGCCGCGCCGTCCAGCCGAGTTGAAGCGAATCGCGTCACCGCTGCGGGCGGGACCGAATCGCCGCAGCGTCGCGGACGATCGGAGCGCGGTGGCGATCATGGTCCGAGCATCCCACCGCTGCTGCCGATTCTGCTGCCGATCGTGGTGGCGGCGATCGCGAGCGGCGTGTTGTTCGCGTGGTGGTTTCCGCCGCCGCCGGCGGGAACCACGCCGCCGGCGGTGCGTTTCACGGACGTGACGGCGGAGGCGGGATTGGCGGAGTGGGAACCGCCGGTGACGGAGCTGTCGCCGACAACGCTCGGCGGCGGCGTGGTGTGTTTCGATTACGACCAGGACGGGCTGACGGATTTGTTTTTCGTCGGCGGCGGACCGTGGCCGTGGGAGGAGCCGCTGGCGAAACGCATCAGCCGCGGGAGCATGGCGCTGTTCCACAACCTCGGCAACGGGCGGTTCGCGGACATCACCCTGGCGGCGGGATTGAACGTCGAGTTGCAGGGCATGGGCGCGGCGGCGGGCGATTTCGACGGCGACGGCTGGCCGGATCTTTACGTGACCTGCGTCGGCCAGGACCGGCTCTTCCGCAATCTGGGCCGCGGACGCTTCGAGGACGTGACGGAGCGCGCCGGGCTGAGCGACGCGGAAAACACCTGGAGCACGGGCGCGCTGTGGCTGGACTACGACAACGACGGAAAACTCGATCTGATCGTGACGCATTACGCGCGCTGGCCGCGCGAGGTGGAGCTCGCGACGGCGTTCATGGTGGCGCGGGTCGGCCGTTCCTACGGCGCGCCGGCGGGCTTTCTCGGCGCGTTTCCGACGGTGTATCGGAATCTTGGCGACGGGAAGTTCGAGGCGCTGCCGGGCGGCGCCGGCTTGCGCGACGTGGATCCGCAAACGGGGTTTCCGCAGGCGAAGGCCCTGGCGGTGGTGCCGGTGGATCCGAACGGCGACGGGCGGATCGACCTGATGTTTTCCTACCACACGGCGGAGACGACGTTGTATTTGAACAACGGTGACGGCGTCTTCCGGCGCTGGACCGGTTCGCTCGATCGGCGGCGGGAAGGGGCGTCGGCGAATTACGCGCTGGCGTCGTCGCTTCCGCTCGTCGCCGCGGACGACGGCGAGCGTTATCCCGTGTGGCAGGGCCTGGCGCGACGGCTGGGCGGCGGGCGCGACGTGTTCCTGGCGTCGAAGCTCGGCGCGGCGCTACTCGACGTGGATCAGGACGGACGACTCGATGCGGTGGCGGGCGGCGATGCGATCGAGGCGGACACGAACCAGGTTTCGGATGCGGCGCCGATGGGCGGCGTGGCGCAGTGGTGGTGGAATGGCGGCGAGCGTTGGGAGTCGCTGACGCTGGGCGGTCGCGAGGAAACGCTGCCGCCGGTGATGGCGCGCGGCGTGGCGACCTTGGATTTCGACGGCGATGGCGATCGCGACGTCGTGGTGGCGCAGCATCGCGGTTCGCCGCGGTTGTGGCGCAACGATCGGCGCGCGGGTTTGCCCTGGCTGCGAATCGAGCTGGTGGCGAAACACGGACCTCGCGACGGCACGGGCGCGCGCGTGGAGGTGCATACGCCGCGAAAGATTCTCGTGCAAACGATGATGCCGCAAACGAGCTACCTGGCGCAGTCGGAGTCGTTCCTGGATTTCGGGTTGAGCGAGGATGCGCGCGTGCAGCGCATCGTGGTGCATTGGCCGGGCGGCGGCCGGCAGGAAGTGCGGCCGCAGACGTTGAACCGGCGGATTCGGATCGAGGAACGGTGAACGCACGGCGAGCGTCGCGCGCGTTTTGTTTTACTCCGTCGGCCGGTCGGCTTGTCTGCGCGGATGAAATCGATCGCGCGTCGGTGGAGTCATCTCGTGGGGCTTGGGCTGTTGCTGGTGAGCGCGTGGATCGCATCGGTGGCCGCGGCGCCGGTGGAGTTTCGTTTCACGCTCGAGGCGGGCGCGGGCCCGGAGCCGTTCGCGCGGGAGATCTCGGCGAAAGTCGCGACGCCCTCGGGCGAGACGCTCGTGCTGGCGGCGTTTTATGCGGGCGACGGCATTTTCGCGGTGCGGGCGCGCGCGTCGGGGGCGGGTGAATATCGCGTCGTGAAGGTTTCGGACGAGGGGGCGGACGGAGCGGCGGAGTTGCGGGTGAAATTTGTCGGTGATCCGGTGCAGCGCGTGAAAGTGGCGAGCGCGCGACCGGCGGTGAGACGCTCGCCGGCGCGGCCGGACGAATTTGAATTGGTGAATGGACAGCCCTATGTGCCGCTCGGCGCGAATCTCGCGTGGCCGCCGGCGGGGGACGCGCACTGGTATGGAAAGGCGTTCCGGCAGTTTGAAGAGGCGGGGCTGAACTGGACGCGCGTGTGGATGGCGCACTGGTCGGGACTGAATCTGGAGTGGCGCTCGAAAGAGCGGTGGCGTTCGCCCAGGATCGGCGAGTTCGACGCACGCACGGCGCGCGACTGGGATTTTATTTTAGCGGAGGCGGAGCGGAGCGGCGTTTATGTGCAGCTGGTGTTGCAGCACCACGGCCAGTGGAGCTCGACGGTGAATTCGAACTGGGCGGAAAACCCGTGGAATGCGGCCAATCCCGGCGGGTTTCTCGCGCGACCGGGCGAGTTTTTCACGTCGGATCGCGCGATCCGGCTGACCCGGAGGAAATACCGTTACATTGTCGCCCGATGGGCCTTTTCGCCGGCGGTGCTCGCATGGGAGTTGTTCAATGAAGTGCACTGGACGGATGCGATGCGCGGCGATCGGAACGAAGCTGCGGTCGCGAAGTGGCACGATGACATGGCGGCGTATTTGCGATCGATCGACCCGTATCGGCACCTGGTGACGACCAGCACGGACGACGTTCGCAGCCCGGTGTATTCATCGATGGACTACCTGCAGCCGCATCTGTATGCGATCAACATGTTCGCGGCGATCCGGCGCTTCGACCTGAACCCGGCGACGCTCGGCCGGCCGATCTTTTTTGGCGAAGTGGGCGACGACCACATGCGGCTGACGGCGGAGGAGAAACGTTCCGGCATCGAGCTGGGGCCGATCGCATGGGCTGGGGTGATGGGCGAGGGCCGTTTGCCGGCGCAGCTTTGGGAAGGCGCGGAATTGCTGGAGAAGAAGCGGCTGCCGGAGCTGCGTGCGCTCGCGAGGTTTTTGGCGGAGACGAATTGGGCGACGCGGCGCGACCTGCAGCCGTTTTCGCCGAAAGTGGAGAGCGCGGCGAAAGTGCCGGGTGTCACCTTGCCGGCGGAATACTGGCATCGACGCGGTCCGCAAGCGGTGCGCGTGCCACTGGACGGAACGGAGCCGCTGGAGTGGGGCACGTTGCCCTCGATTCTTGTGGGGTCGCCGGAGAGTTTGGCGGATGGCTATGCGGATCGGTTGACGCTGCGGGTGGAGATGCCACAGGCGGCGGAAGTGACCGTGCGGGTCGCGGAGGCGGGAGTCAAAGGCGCGGCGGCGCAGGCGAGTGTCGATGGCCGAGCGGTAGCGGAGCACACGTGGGCGGCGGGCGAGGGTTCCGTGTCGGCAACGCTCGGGTTTGCATTGGCGGCGGGTCAGCACGAAGTCGTCGTGGCGAACACCGGGGGCGCAGACTGGCTTCGGCTTGAACGGATCGATTGGGGCGTCGAGGTGCCGGCGCTGGCGGCGATCGGGAAACGCAGCGCTGATTTGATCGGAGTCTGGCTGTGGCAGCGGAACGGCGTGCTGGCAGCGGAGACGGTGGCGCCGTTGCAAGGCGAACTGCTGATCGAGGAGGTGCCGGCGGGCGCGTGGAAGGTGACGTGGTGCGATCCGACAAAGGATCAGATGCTCGAGACTGGTGTGATGCAGCACAGTGGCGGAACGCTGCGATTGAGGACGTCTGCGATCACGCGGCACGCAGCGGTGTGGTTGCGGCGCGCGAATCCGACGGAGACGCGATGAGCTCGGGCGATTTGAGATGTTGACAGGTGCCGGTTTCTCCGGCGAATTCTGCTCCCTTTCATCCGAATCCGGGCGGTCGAATCCGCCGCTCACAGCATCCCTTTCAACCAACTCGTCCCATGGCCTACAGCGAAATCCTCCTCGTCCAACCCGTTGAAAACCTCGGCGGCGAAGGCGACCAAGTCAAAGTCCGCGCGGGCTACGCGCGCAACTACCTCCTCCCGCGCGGCATCGCGATGCCGTTGACCGGAGCCAACCGCAAGCAGGTCGAGTCGCTGAAGAAGCGTCGCGCGGAGCGCGAGGCAAAGGAGCTGAACGGCGCACAGGAAATCGCGAAGAAGCTCGAGAAGAAGAGCCTCGCGTTCGCCGTGAAGACGGGCGAGGGCGGCAAGATGTTCGGCGCGATCACGGCCAGCGACATCCACGACAAGCTCGTGGCGGACGGCCTCGAGATCGAGAAGCGCCGCATCCACCTGCACACGCCGGTCAAGACGCTGGGTCAGCACTCGGTGAAGATCAAGCTGCACGCGGACGTGTCGGTCGACCTGAACTTCGACGTCGTGTCGGAGAATCCGATCGAGCCGGTCGTGGCCGACGAGAAGGCGGAGAAGAAAGACGAGAAGAGGAAGTAAGCCGCCACCGATATTTTGCATCGAGGCCGCGTCTCAGGGCGCGGCCTTTTTGTTCTCGTGAAGCGATTGTTGACAACCTCGTGTTGCGGGGCGCGCGGCGGGGCCTCTCACTGGCCTGCTCTCCATGTCTGAAGAAGCGACCATTCCTTTTCGCCGGGGTGACGGCTCGACGCCGATGGCGTCCGGAGGCCGGGCTCTGCCGCACAGCATCGAAGCGGAAGAGTATCTGTTGTCCTGCTGCCTGCTCGACGGAGCCGACGTCGTCTCGCGCTGTCTCGAGGCCCGGATCAAGCCGGAGTCGTTTTATCTCCCGGCGCACGGAATCATCTACGAGCGATTGCTCGATCTCTACAACCGCCAGACGCCGATCGACGTGTCGGTGGTCGCGGAGGAGTTGAAGACGGCGAAGCTGCTGGATCAGGTCGGCGGATACGCGTTCCTGATGCAGGTGAGCAGCCGGATCCCGACGACGGCGCAGGCGGGCTATTTCATCGAGAAGGTCCGCGAGCTGGCGCTGTTGCGCGAGATCATCCGTGCGGGCACGAGCGCGGTGGAGGATTGTTATAATTTTTCCGGCGGGATCGACGAATTCGTCGACCAGGTGGAGGTGAAGCTGTTCTCGGTCACGCAGAATCGCGTGAGCGAGAGCGCGAAGCAGATGCGCGAGCCGACGCGCGAGGCGATGAACGTCATCACGAAGATGATGATGAAGCGCGGCGAGATGACGGGTGTGACGTCGGGCTTCAAGGACCTCGATGCGCTGCTGTGGGGCTTTCAGCGTCAGGAAATGATCATCCTCGCGGCGCGTCCTTCGATGGGAAAGACCTCGCTGGCGCTGAACTTCGCGGAGGCCGCGGCGATGCCGAAGCGCGGGGACCCGGCGGCCGTGTTGATCTTCTCGCTCGAAATGAGCGCGTCGCAGCTCGCGCTGCGCATGCTTTGCTCGCGGGCGCGGGTGAATATGAAGCTGCTGCGCGACGGCTTGCTGTCGAAGAACGGCGAGGAGCAGAACCGCCTGGTCGCGGCGGCGGACGAGTTTTCGAAGGCGCCCATCTTCATCGACGACTCCAGCGCGATCTCGATCATGCAGCTGCGTGCGAAGGCGCGCCGCATTCATGCCCGCACGCCGCTCGGCTTCGTAATGGTCGATTACCTGCAATTGATGAGCCCGACGGATGCGAAGATCCCCCGCGAACAGCAGGTCGCGGAAGCGTCGCGCGGATTAAAGGCCCTCGCGAAGGAACTGAACGTGCCGGTGCTTGTATTATCCCAGCTCAACCGCTCCTCCGAAAAGGAAAACCGTACTCCGAAACTTGCCGACCTGCGTGAATCCGGATCCATCGAGCAAGACGCTGACGTGGTTCTGATGCTGGCCCGACCGAAAGATGCCGACGAGAAGTTCCAAGTCGCCGCGGACTCAGCCGAGTTAATCGTTGCCAAGCAACGAAACGGCCCGGTAGGAGATTTGAAGCTTACGTTTCTTCGAGACATTACCCGCTTTGAAAACTTCACACAGTAACCCGCTTAGCCGGGTCGCAGGCCTCCTTTTTGTTCTTTTTTCGTTGCTGGTCGTAAGCGGGGTCTCAGTGCGGGCTCAGGCTGGCTCGCGGGGGCAGGATCCGGGTTACCGGGTCGGCACGATCACGGTGAAATTCGTCGGCACGGCGATCGTCAACGAACAGGTCGTTCGCGCGAACATGCAGGTGCGCGAGGGCGGCGAGCTCGATGATGCGATGCTCGATCGCGACATCCGCTCGCTGTATCGCACGGGTCTCTTCGAGTTCATCGAGATCAAGCGCGAGCAGGTGAGCGACCGGGTGTTCAACCTCGTGGTCGAAGTGACGCCGAAATACCGGGTGCTCTCGATCCGGTTCGAGGGCAATCAGAAGGTGAAGTCGCGCCGGCTGGAAAAAGAGGTGAAGACCCGGCCCAACATCGCGCTCGACGAGCGCCAGGTGAAGGAGGACGCGGAAAAGATTCGCGAGTATTACCAGAAGGCCGGCTACAACCAGGTTGCCGTCAGCTATTCGATCGAACGCGATCGCGCGACGAGCTTCGGCACGGTCATTTTCAAGATCAAGGAAGGCGAGCGGGTGAAGATCGCCGAAGTGCGTTTCACGGGCAACGACCACGTCAAACCGCGCCGGCTCCGCAAGGAGATGGAAACGAAGAAATGGTGGATGTTTTCCTGGCTGCTCGGCAGCGGTCGCCTGAAGGACGACGAGTTCGAGGACGATCTCGAAAAGCTGCGGGAATATTATCGCGAACAGGGTTACCTGGACGTCGAGATTCCACCGGAGCGCGTCGTATTCGATTATCCGAAACCGAACCGCCTCGTCATCACCATCGGCATTCAGGAAGGCCGTCGCTACAAGATCGGCGAGATCACGTTCACCGGGAACAAGCTCCATCCGACCTCGATTCTCCGCCGCGTCATCCTCCAGCGCACGGGCATGGTCTTCACGCCCTCGAAGCTGGACAAGGATATCGAGCGCCTCGAGGACTTCTACGGTCACGACGGCTATCTCGACACGCGCGTGCGGCTGATCCGCAAACCGAACATCGCCACCGGCGACATCGACATCGAATACAATGTCGAGGAGAGCGAGAAGTTCCACGTCGAGTCGCTCGTGATCGAGGGCAACACCAAGACCAAGAGCACCGTCATCGTGCGCGAACTTGTGATGGGCCCGGGCGATGTCTTCGACACGGTCCGGATGAAGATCAGCAAGCTGCGCCTCGAGAATACACGCTTCTTCGAGGATGTGAGCGTGACCCCGCAGGAGACGAACATTCCCGGCCGTCGCAATCTGCGCATCGCCGTCCAGGAAGGCCGCACGGGCAATCTATCGTTCGGCGCGGGTTTCAGTTCGCTCGAGCGCGCGACGGTGTTCGCGGAGATTTCGCAGGGCAATTTCGACCTGTTCAACCGCCGCTCGTTGTTCCAAGGCGACGGCCAGAAGTTCCGCCTCAAACTTTCGCTCGGCTCCCTCTCGAGCGAAGTCTCGATGTCCTTTGAAGAGCCCTGGCTCTTCGAACAGCAGCTCGCGCTGGGCTTCAACCTGTTCCGCACCAGTTCCGAATACAACAGCACGTTCTATACGGAAATCGACACCGGCGGTGAGGTGTACCTCCGCAAGCGCCTCTTCGGTTTGTTTGAAGGCCGCCTGTCTTACAGCTACACGGTGATCTCGATCGAAAACGTGTCGCCGAGTGCCTCGCCCATCCTGCGCGGACTCGAGGGCGACAATCCTGTTTCCCAAGTCGGGTTTTCGCTCCTGCGCGACACCCGCGACAAGATCATCAACACCACCCGCGGCAACCGTATCGAGCTGAACACCGCGGTGGCCGGCGGTCCGCTCGGCGGCCAGGATAGTTTCTACCTGTGGGAAGTCCGCGGCGCGCAGTATTTTCCGGTGTTCGAGACCCAGGCGCAGGTGCTGAGCCTGCTCGGTCGCGTGGGCGTCATCGACAACTACGGCGACAGCAAAACGGTGGCGCCCTACAAGCGCTTTTATCTCGGCGGCCCCACCACGTTGCGCGGCTACGAATACCGCGAGGTGGCGCCGCGCGACCAGTTTGGCGAGGTGATCGGCGGCAAGAGCTACGCGTTCTTCAGCGCCGAATACTCGCTGGATATCGTCAGCCCGATTCGTTTCGCGATCTTCTACGACGCCGGCTTCGTGAACACGGGCGCCTACGATTTCGCGCCGACGCAGTTCACCGACAACTTCGGCTTCGGCCTGCGCCTCTTCGTGGCCGGCTCGCCGTTGAGCCTCGATTTCGGCATTCCGCTCACCAGCGACAAGGCCGCGCGCCAGGGAAATCAATTCAACTTTTCCTTTGGCACGCGCTACTGATTCCTTTTTCCTGACCGTTCTTCCCCAATCAACCTATCCATGAAAAAAACCATCCACTCCTTGATCGCCCTGGCGGCCTTCAGCGCAACGGCACTGTTCGCGCAAGCCCAGCCGGCGCCCAAGATCTTTGTTGTCGATATGGCCAAGCTCTTCGACAACCACTACAAGACCGAAGAGCAGCAGGCCAAATTGCGCACGGACGAGCAGAAGGCGCAGGAAGAGCTCGATAAGCTCAACAAGGAGGGCAACAGCCTCGTCGAAAAATACAAGGAGCTCGCCGATCAGTCGAACAACCCCGCGGCGACCGCTGAGGCCAAGTCGAAGGCGCAGACCGAAGCGCAGCGGATGCTCGAGCAGATCCAGCACAAGCAGCAGGAAGTGCAAAGCTTCCAAGTCAACACCCGCAACTCCCTCCAGCAGCGCATGCAGACCTTCCGCAGCCTGATGATCGAGGAGATCAGCAAAATCGCGGTCGACCTCGCCAAGCGCAAGGGCGCCACCATCCTGATCGACAAGTCCGGCCCGTCGCTCATCGGCGTTTCCAATTTCCTCTACACCGACCCCGCCTACGACATCACCGACGACGTCGCCAAGGAGATCAACAAGGACCGCCCGGCGGCCTCCTCCTCGTCGTCTTCGTCCGCTCCCGCGGCGGCGCCGAAAGCGAACGAGAGCTCGGACTCGCCGAAGATTACCGTTCCGGGCGTTACCCCGAAGAAATAAGCGGTCCCGCTTTTCCCATTTCGAAAGCCCTGCCTCTCCGGCAGGGCTTTTTTTGTCTTCCCCGATCGAACCCGGCGCGCCCGTTCTGCTGCATTGCGCCGGCCATCGAAATTCCCACGCTTCGCGCCATGCAGCTTTCCCTCACGGCGACGGAACTGGAGGCGATTGTCCAACCTCGGCAGAAGCGAGGTGACACCGCCGTGGCGATCCGCGGCATCGCCGCGTTGAGCGCGGCCGGCCCCGGCGATCTCTCGTTCTTGGGCAATGCCAAATACAAGAGCGAAGTCGCGACGACGCACGCGTCGGTTGTTCTCCTTCCGCTCGATTACGAGGGCGAACCGCAAGCGGGCCAGCTGTTCCTGCTCGTCGAGAATCCCTCGGTCGCGCTTGCCCGCTTGTGCAGCCGGATTGAGCAGATGCTCTGGCCGCGCCCGACTCCGGGCATCCATCCGACCGCGGTCATCGCTCCCGGCGTGCGGATTCCGGATACGGCGACGGTCGGTCCGCTCTGTGTGATCGAAGCAGGAGTGGAGATCGGCGAACGCTGCCACTTGCAGGCGCATGTATTCGTCGGTCACGACGTGCGCATCGGCGCGGACTGCTGGCTCATGCCCGGTGTGGTGGTGCAGTCCTACTGTGTGCTCGGTGAGCGCGTCCGGTTGCATCCGGGGGTGGTGATCGGGGCCGACGGTTTCGGCTACGAATTCGTTGCCGGTCGGCACGAGAAGGTGCCGCAGGTGGGGCTTGTCGTCCTTGGCGACGACGTCGAAGTGGGCGCGAACTCGGCCATCGATCGCGCCCGTTTCAGCCGCACCATGATCGGCGAGGGCACGAAAATCGACAATCTCGTCCAGGTTGGCCACAACGTGATCGTCGGCCGGCACTGCCTCCTCTGTGCGCAGGTCGGTATTTCCGGCAGCACGACGGTGGAGGACTATGTCGTCCTCGGCGGGCAGGTCGGAGTTGCCGGCCACATCACGATCGGCAAGGGCGTCAAGGCCGGCGGGCAGGCGGGCCTGTCCTCGAATATCGCGCCTGGCCTGACGGTAAACGGCACGCCCGCGGTGCCCTATTCGTTGGAACGCCGGCTGGCCGTGCTGCACCAGCGCCTGCCAGACCTTTTCAAAAGGGTGGACGCGCTGGAGACTCAGCTAAAAAAGTCTTCCTCCTGAAGCGGCGGCCGGCAAGATGGCCGGCCCATGAGCGAATCGCGGCTGAAAATCTTCTCTGGCAACTCGAACCGCGCTCTGGCGGAAGAAATTTGCCGCACCATCGGCATGCCGCTGGGCGAGGCGACGGTCACGAGCTTCCCGGACGGCGAATCGTTCGTGAAGATCAACGAGAACATCCGCGGCCACGACGTCTTCATCATCCAGTCGACCTGCCCGCCGACGAACCATCACCTGATGGAGCTGCTGATCATGATCGATGCGGCGCGCCGCGCATCGGCCGCGCGGATCACGGCGGTGTTACCATTTTATGGATACGCCAGGCAGGATCGCAAGGACCAGCCCCGCGTGCCGATCACCGCCAAGCTCGTGGCCAACCTGCTGGTCGCCGCGGGCGCGACGCGGATCCTCACGATGGACCTGCACAGCCAGCAGATCCAGGGCTTCTTCGACATTCCGGTCGATCATCTCTACGCCTCGCCGGTGTTTTTCGAGCACTTCGCGAAGCGCAAGGCCGAGCGCACCCTCGTCGTTTGCTCGCCCGATGTCGGTGGCATGAAAATGGCGGCCGCGTATGCGGATGTGTTGGGAGCGGCGCTGGGGCTGGTCGCCAAGAAACGAAAGAGCGCGACTACGGTCGAAGCAATGAGCGTGGTGGGCGAGGTGGCCGGCTGTGACGTGCTGCTCGTCGACGACATCACGGAGACGGCGGGAACCCTGACGGCCGCCGCCAGGATCCTCCGCGATCACGGAGCGGTGAACATCACCGCCGCGGTGAGTCACTGCATCTTGAACGAGGTGGCGATCGAGCGGCTGAAATCCGGCTTGATTGACGAACTGATCACTACGAATTCGACGCCGATCGAGCCCCGCGGATTGCCGATCACCGTGCTCAGCATCGCCAAGCTGCTGGGCCAGGCGATCATCCGTATAAACAGCAACGAGAGCGTGACGGGGCTATTTCGGATCAAGGGCTTCTAGGTCGGCAATACGGCGATCGTTTCTCTCCGTTTGGGCTGAGCCGGCGCGGCGTTTGCGCCGGGGAACTTTCGCGTTTATGGCTCTGTCCGCGCACACTTATGAAGATCCACGCTTTTTCCTGCGTCCTTGCTTTCCTCGTCGGCAGCGTGGCGGTTGACGCCGCGACCCGCACAAAAGCCCCGCCGCCGGAGGCGAAGCGGCCCGTGCTGCAGGTGGATACGACGCGGGTGACCGACGGGAAAACGCCGGCGGTCGCGAGTTACGCCGATGTCATCGAAGGCGCGCAGAAAGCGGTCGTCTCGGTTTATTCCAAGAAGATCGTGCGCGAGCGCATCGCGCTCGATCCGTTTCTGCGGCAGTTTTTCGGGAATATTCCGGACCGCGAGCGCCGCGAGGAGCAGGAAGGCCTCGGGTCCGGCGTGATCGTTTCGCCGGATGGCTACATCCTGACCAATAATCATGTCGTCGAAGGCGCCGACGAGTTGAAGGTTTCGTTGACCGACGATCGGGAACTGGTGGCGAAGGTGATCGGGGCGGATCCGAAAACGGACATCGCCGTGATCAAGATTGAAGCGGACAAACTTCCCGTCCTCACGCTGGCGGACAGTGACACGATCCGCGTCGGCGACGTGGTCTTTGCCGTGGGCAATCCCCTCGGCGTCGGACAAACCGTCACGATGGGCATCGTCTCCGCGAAAGGACGCAGCGTCGGCATTCTCGAGGACGTGTCCGGGTATGAGTCGTTCATCCAGACCGACGCGGCGATCAACATGGGCAACTCCGGCGGCGCCCTCATCGACGCTCAAGGCCGGCTGATCGGAATCAACAGCGCGATTCTGTCTCCCTCGCGAGGCAACATCGGCATCGGCTTTGCCGTGCCCGTCAACTTGGCGGCCGCGGTGATGCACAGCCTGATCGAGACGGGCTCGGTGGCGCGGGGTTATCTGGGGGTCCAATCGCAGACATTGACGCCGGATGACGCCGAAGCACTCGGCCTGCCCCGGGAAACGAAGGGCGTTACGGTCACCGACGTCACGCCGGACACGCCGGCCGACAAGGCGGGCTTGCAGCTGGGCGATGTGATTTTGCGAGTCAACGACAAGGCCGTGGGCGGCTTGCAGGACCTCCGCGTCTACATCGCGCAGATGGCGCCAGGGTCGAAGGTGACGCTGGCGATTTCACGGGACGGCAAGGAGCGCGTGCTGGACGTGACGCTCGGCAAACTGGACGAGCGTCCGAACGAGTTGCTGGACGGCGTCGATGCGGCGCCGTTGTCGCCCGAATCGCGCCGGCGGCTCGGCATCCCGGCGCGTTATGATGGCTTGATAATCACGAAGGTGGACGACCGTTCGCCCTACGCGGGCCGGCTGGTTCCGGATCTGTTGATTCTGCAGATCGATCGCGAGGATGTGAAGACCGTCGCCGAAGCGCGCCAGTTGCTCACGCGCGGCCGTCACATGCTCTTTGTCTATTACCGTGGCGTGGGACGTATCGTGACCGTGAACGTTCAGTAGTGCGCGGCCAAAAAAAAGGCGCGCCGGTAAGGCGCGCCTCAAAATTCAGCTCCCTGGCTTTTGCACAGGGATCCTGGCCAGCGCTTCCGGCACGGCGTCCGCGGGGTAGGTGGGAAAGCTGAGTTCGAGCAGTGAGATCGCCGGCACATCGAAGCGAGCCGACCCGGCGCTGCGATCGACGAGCATCGCGACGCCCACGGGCACGCCGCCGGCTTTGCGGACGATTTCGATGCATTCCACGACGCGGCCGCCCCGCGTGACCACGTCCTCCGCGATGAGCACGCGTTCGCCCGGAGCGAGCACGAAGCCGCGGCGCATCACGAGGACGTTATTTTCCTTCTCGGCGAAGATGAAGCGAGCCCGCGCCTGGCGGGCGAGTTCCTGACCGATCACCAGACCGCCCATCGCCGGCGCGAGCACGGTGGTGAAGTTAAGCGACTTCAGCTTGGGCAGCAGCAGCTCGGTCAGCCGCTCCACGGCATCGAGGTGCTGGCAAACCTGGGCGCATTGGAAGTAGTGCCCGCTGTGCAATCCGGAGCGGAGCACAAAGTGTCCTTCCTGCAAGGCACGGGTGCGGGTGAAGATTTCGAGAACTTCCTTCTGGACGGAATCCATGCGTGGGACGCTGGGGGAGCGGGGCGAAAAAACAAAAACATTTTGCCTGAGCCCGGCGGTCGCTCTACGCTCCGCGGACCGTGTCCGAACCGGTTCCACTTGAAGACGAACTCGGCGATGTGCTGGAGAAAGCCATGCGTCGCGCGGGCCTTAGCGAAGAGGCGCTGGCGGCGCGTGCCGGTGTATCGACAAACCGGATTCTCGATGCGATCAATTACCGGCCGGACTTCTCCGGGTTGGAACTGTGTCGTTTGGCGGCGGCGCTTGGACTCAACGAAATCGGGTTGTCCGCTCTCGGGTGCGGACGTTATCCGCTGCCTTCCCTGAAGGCGCTGCCGTTCGTGGTTTATCCGTTGCGGATGCGACACGGGATCGGTGTGGCCAACGCGTATCTGGTGGCGGCAGCGGGGGCGTCGCGCGGGGTCCTGTTTGACACCGGCCCGGGCATTTGCGCGCTGGAGGCCGTGTGGCCGCTGTCGATCCGCTCCGTCGATGCTGTTTTCCTGACGCATGTCGAAACGGAGCACGCGGGCGGATTGTGCGACGTGGTGGAACGTTTTGGCGTGCGCGCCGCGTATTGCCCGGCGGGCGCGGAGGCTCCCTGCAGTGCGCCCATCGGCGAGGGGGAACGGAAAGACTTTCCGGCGTTTTCCGTGACCGCTTTCAGTACGCCCGGACATGCGTCCGCGCATAATTGTTATTTGGTCGAGGTCGCGAAAAGGACGGGAGGGCCGGCGCTCTTGATTTCCGGGGATTTGTTTTTTGCCGGGTCCGTCGGCTGCGCTCACTACTGTCCGAGACAGCTGGTGACGAATTTGCGGCGTATGCTGGAGGCGGTTCCGCGCAACACGGTGATCGCTCCTGGCCATGGTCCAATGACGACGGCGGAAAACGAGCTGAGGTATAATCCGTTCGTCGTTTGATCCCCGCCGGGATCGTTTCAAGGTGGTCGGATCCGTTCGTCGTTTGATCCCCGCCGGGATCGTTTCAAGGTGGTCGGGGCGGTGAGATTCGAACTCACGACCTCTACGTCCCGAACGTAGCGCTCTACCAGGCTAAGCTACGCCCCGATACCTCTGCTTCGCGCACAAAGACGCGAAGGAAGGCGGAGGAAAAGCCAGCGCAGGGGCGTGAGCAAACAAAATCTCTCCTCATTTCGTGTCCATCTTGGCTCAGCCTCTCGTGAGGCGCGGGTGTCGGCGCGCACGTGCACGCCGCGAGCGCTTGACGAATTCGGTCGGTGCAGCGGTTCGGAAACCGGGTGGCGGGACGGAGCGGTCGAACGCGCTGACCGGAACGGAATAAAAAAGCCCGAGGCAATGGCCTCGGGCTTGGTCAAATGAAGTCTCGGAGAGAAATCAGGAACGGGGAGCGGGGACCGCGGGAGCGCGCGTCATGGAACTGTCCGCGGCCTTCTTGGCGATCATGTCGGTCATCCGCTGAATCTCGAGTTCGGCATTCCGCTTTTCGATCCGGGCCTGCTCGACCTGCTTCGCAAAGTCAAAGGCTTCACGATTGAGTTTCTCCTTCTCAGCGCGAAGGGCGTTGAGATCGATGTCCAATTGCGAGATGCGCTTCGAGAGCTTGTCGGCATCGCTGTTGTACTCGTCGGTCGCTTCCTGAATCTTGCGACTTTCCGACTCCCACTTGGCGATCCGGTCGGCTTCCTTTTTGGCCTCTGCGGCGGCGCGTTCAGCCGCCCGGCGCTCGGCGTCTTCGCGGGCTTTGGCTTCGATCGCCGCTTTGCGTTCGTCCTCAGCCTTGCGCTCGCGGGCCACTTGTTCGGCGCGCTGCTTCTCCTTCACCTCGGTTTCTTCAAGAAACGCGAAGTAGAAGAACATGAACACTGCCAGCATGCTGCCGACAGAAATCAAATACATCCATTTTTTCATGCTGGGTAGGTCTTAGGAGTTCTTGGACTTGGCAGCGGCGGCTTCGGCAGCGGCCCGGGCGGCATCGGCGGCGACGATCTTCTGCAGC
The DNA here is from genome assembly GCF_059821195.1 of Opitutus sp. sgz309028. Lineage (NCBI taxonomy): Bacteria > Pseudomonadati > Verrucomicrobiota > Opitutia > Opitutales > Opitutaceae > Opitutus > Opitutus sp. sgz309028. Next base: position 604,115 of record NZ_JCAMRR010000002.1, read on the forward strand.
ACATCCTGCAGGCTTTTCGTATTGGCCTGGGCTTGGCGCACGTAAGTTTTGAGGAACTCTTCTTCTTCCGCGGCCCGTTTCCGCTCCTCCTGCAACTTGGCGATCGCATCCTTCTCCGTCTTGACGTCTTTCTCCAAGCGCTCGAGCTGCTGGGCAAGTTTCTGCTTCTCGCGATAGGCACGTTCACGCGCTTCGACGGCGAGCTGACGAGCTTCCTGATCGGCTTTGTCTTTCGCTTCCTTGGCGGCTCTTTCGGCCTTGCGGCGCTCTTGCGCGGCGAGGGCGTCCTTGATGGCCTGCTCGCGATCCTTGGCTTCCTTGGCGAGTTTCTCCTCCTTGGCCTTGCGGACGGCAGCCTTCGCAGCCGCTTCCTTTTCCGCGAACTGGGCGCTGAAATTCCAATACACGGCGCCGAAGGCGATCAACCCGAGTACGGGGACAAGGAAGTAAATGTAGGTCTTCTTCATGGGTGAGTGAAAGGGGTCAGAGGCTGGCGGTGGCTCCATTCACCGCGTGCTCGCGCTCGCGGAGTTTTTCCTCGATCGCTTGTTTGAGCGTCGGCAACTGGGTGTCGTTTTTCGCATCGGGACTGGCGAGGGCCTTGTTGATGGCGTCGAGGGCTTCTTCGAGCTTACCGAGTTCCCACGCGACGTAGGCCTTGAAGCCATTAACCGAACCGGGCTTGTCGAGGTGGCCTTTCTGGGTCGCACGCTCGAGCGCCTTGTAAGATTCCTCCGGTTTGTTGAGCGAGTAGTAGATTTGGGCGGCCTGATAATCGAGCTGGCCTGACTCGGGGAACTTCGCCGAGCCTTCTTTCAAAGCATCGATGGCTTGGAAGGGCCGGTCGACTTGCTGATAGGAGTAGGCGAGGAGTTCCCAGTTCTTGATGTCGTTCTCGATCGATCCGTCGCGCAGGCCGGCGTGAAGGATTTCGGTCGCACGACCGAATTGGCCGACATTGAAGTAAATGCCCACGAGGGTGTAATTCTCCTTCGGGGTCTTCATGTAGCCGAGCGCCTGGGCGCGCTCGATCGCAATGATGGCGCGGATATTATACTCACGAGCCTTACGTTCGTCTTTTTCCTGACCAGCCAGGGTCAGGTAAACGCCGCCGAGCTGGGACCAGTAATCCTTCTTGGCGGGAGTCTGTTCGACAAGCAGCTCCAGCAGTTCCGCAAGGCGCACGTAATCGTTCTGCTGCTGGGCGATGGCGAGAAGGATGAGATACAGGGTGTCGCGAGGCTTCGGCGCCATCCGGAGACCTTTCTCCGCTTCGGTCTCGGCCCGTTTCAGGAGGTCCTGATTGACGTGATCCGGATCGAGAACCGCGAGATTGTAGAGGACGTTGGCGTAGAAGAGCTGCGCTTCCTGACGCGACTGATCGCGGTCGGGCTTGTCGGTGTTCTTCATCCAGCGGTCGAGGTAGCCGATCGCCTTGTCGAACGCCTGCCGCTGGGCGGCCTTGTCCTTGGTGGTGGTCGCTTCCTGATAATAAATCTGTGAGAGGAAGTAGACGATCTCCTGGGTGGTGTTCTTGTTGAAATAATTGCGCGCGTCGCTGAGACGCAGGGCGGCTTCCCAAGGTCCAATGGCCTTTGCGTAATCGCTTTTCTGCAGATAAATCTTCGCCTCGATATCGGTCAGGATGGCCATGTCGTAGCTATCGGCTCCGACCTTGGCCTTGAGTCCTTGAATGAGGGCGAGTGCGCCGTCCCAATTTTTGGCGTCCGTCAGCGGCGTGAGTTTCTGCAGTTCCGTGGAGGTCCGTTCCTCGAGTTCGTGCTGACGTTCTTCGGCAGCGCGGCCCGCGAGGGGAAATGCCAAGGCGCAGGCCAGAGCCAGGCGCGCTACGAGCGCGCGGCTGAGGCGGGGGAAGGAGGGGAGGGAGGACAAAGTCACGTTGGGAATTAATCTTCAGCCAGGCTGAACGAGATGGGCTGCTGCATGCGGGTGTTGACCGCGCGGCCGCCTTTACGACCGGGGCGGAACTTCCACTTGCTCACGGCTTGGATGGCCGCGGCTTCGAATTCACGCTGGGAAGAGCGCACCGCGAAGGCGTTTCGCACATCGCCGTTGGCGTCCACGATGAACTCGACCAAGACCTCGCCGGTGATGCCGGCGCGGCGCATTTCGAAAGGATATTGGGGAGGGACGCGGGCCCGAACCTGCGGCTGTTGATCCAGCTTGGACGGGTCAAAAATCTCGATGCCCTTGCCCAAACCGCCGGTGCGCGAGCCTTGGGGGATGCTGATCAAGCCGACGTTCGGCTTCAGGCCTTCCGGCGGCGGCGGCTGCACGGGCTGCACGAAGGAGTCGAGCTGAACCACCTGGGGGACGTCCGTCTGCATCGGAGGAGCAAAGTCCACGGCCGGTGCGGGCTCATCCGAAGACTCCACCACCTCGGGCTCTTCCGGCTCGAGTTTGGGCATCTCCATCAATTGAATGGTCGGCTCGGGCTCCTCGACGACGTGTTGTTTGGGACCGGACTTGCCGAGCTCTCCCAGCCACACGGCACCGCCGTGTAGAGCAATGGAGACGAGAATGCCGATGATAAGATCGCGACGCATGTTTTGTAAAAGCGTGAGGGGTTAGCGGCCGGTGGCGCGCACCCGAGTTTCCACGGAGACCTGGTCGATACCGGCCTTCCGCACTTCGTCCAAGGCCTGCACCGTGATGCCGAACTTGGCCTTGTCGTCGCCGGCGATCAGCACGCGAGGATTGGGGACTTGCGTCTTGTACTGCTGCAGACGCGGCGCAATCTCACTCAGGTTGATCAGTTCCTTGTTCCAGTAACAAGTGCCCTGGTCGGAAACCTGCAATGTCACCGTCTCATCGAGGTCCGCCTTGGAAGCGGGTTGGTTCGATGCGACCGGCAGATTGACGGGAACGGACTCGATCTTGTTGAGCGAGAGAGTGAACAAAACGAACGTCGCCAGAAGGAAGAAGATAACGTCGATCAGCGGGATGATCTCGATACGTGCCTTCTTTTTGACTTCGTCAGTGATTTTGGGAACGGCGCCGGCCATTTTGATTCGAGAAACTAAAGGATGGGTGAGGACGTGAAAGGCCTGGGATCGGCTCAGCTCGAGCCGGGGGCCTTCAGTCGCGTTTCAATCAGCACCTTTTGGAAGCCGGCTTTGCGCACTTCGTCGAAGACGTAGATCGCCTGGCTGAACAGAGCGTCGCTGTCGCCATTGATCAGAATCCGGCCTTCCGGATTGCTGTTATAGTAGGTCCGGAGACGCGCGAGAAAATCGTCGAGCGTCACCGGTTCCTTGTTCCAGCCGATCGCGCCTTCCTGCGTCACGCTGATCGTGACGGAGTTGCTCGGATCCCGCGTCTCGCCGGTGTCGGACTGCGGCAGGGTGACGCCGGCCAGGCCCTCCGACTTGTTCAGCGAGAGCGTGAACAAGACGAAGGTCGCGAGCAGAAAGAAGATAACATCGATCAGTGGAATGATTTCGATGCGCGCCTTTTTGGCGCCGCCTGGGCCTGTGCCACCAGATGATCCGGCCATGTGATAAAGGGGCTCTGTTCTTTAAACGAAGCAGCCAGCGTTTTCTTAGCTGGTGAAGCTTTCCGACTTCTTGACGAGGATCTCGAGCGCATTCGACGCGTCGGCGACCTCGTGCTTGGCCTCTTCGGTGCGAGCGTTGAGATAGTTGTAGGGGAGGAGGGCGCAGATGGCGATCGCGAGACCGCAGGCGGTCGCGATGAGCGCCTCGGCGACACCGCCCGTGATCTGGCCGGCCGCCGTGCTGATGTCGCCGGTCATGTTACCGAACGTGCGCATCATGCCCGTGACGGTGCCGAGCAGACCGAGGAGAGGAGCGGCCGTGATGACCGTATCCAGCGTAGCCATACCTTGCTGGAAGCGGGCGAGCTCCTGACTCGAGGCGCGGATGAACGCGTTGTGCATCGAGTATTCCTTGTTCGTGAGACTGTAGACCAGGATGCGGGCCACGAAGTCCTTGCTCTGGCGGCCGATCGCAAGCGCGCCTTCGATGTCGCGCTTCTCGACGCTCTCGAGCATCTTCTCGACCACTTCCGGCTCGCGGTGGCTGTTCTCGCGCAGGATGAACAGCATGCGCTCGACGACGACGGTGACGCCGAGGAACGACACCAGGAGAATCGGCCACATGATGGGACCGCCGGCATGGAAGAGTTCCAACAAGGTCATGTCACCGAGCAGGAACGCGAGGGGGAGGCTTTGCATGATCATAGGATGGGAGAGTTGATAAGGATAAAATTACAGAGGTAACTTTCGGGACTCCGGCTAGGCCGGGTCATACATAGACGAGCTGCGGCCGAAAACATTCAATTTCGTGCGCCGAAAGTAGCAAAATGCCTGCCGAATTTTTGTCGGGTTCGGAACAGCCGCAGTGCGGGAGGGGTGAGGGAAAAATCAGCATGATCGCTGAACGAAAAACTCCGGGATAAAGGGTCGGGGACGCGAACTAGGCGTCAACGAATATGGGGTGTCAACTTCCTTCGTGGCGAAATTATTTCATGCGCAAGAAACGCCAAAATATGGGCACCAGAACATGATCGCTAGCGTTGTGCAGAACGCGGGTCGCGTGATGGGGGCTCTCTCCTCGCTCCTCCTCTAGTGCGATCTGCGGGGCATCGGTTCCGCCGGGAAGGAATCTCCGCAATCTTGGCTGTCTCGTTTGGCTGCCCGGCTAGGACTCGAACCTAGACAAGCAGAGTCAGAATCTGCTGTGCTACCATTACACCACCAGGCAGTGGAAAACGACGAGCGCTGTTGCTAATCAACCCAAAGGTGGAGCCGGCGATGGGATTCGAACCCGCAACCGCCTGTTTACAAAACAGGTGCTCTACCGTTGAGCTACGCCGGCGCGAAAAATTTCGCAGCGCTTGCCAAGATTGACTGAGAAACAACCGCCGCGGCCGGCCCTTCACCTCCGCGAAGAAGGGAAAAGCTGGTGGCTCCCCGGGGACTCGAACCCCGAACCTACTGATTAAGAGTCAGCTGCTCTACCATTGAGCTAGGAAGCCGAAAGGGGCGAAAAAACTCACACAGCGGACCCCGTTGTCAACTGCGATCTGGGCAAAATTACGTGATCGATCGCTCCTCCTTTCGTTCGTCAAAAATTCAGGTCAACACCGCGCGCGACGCGATCCCTTCAACGACACAATTTTATACCTGAAAAGGTGCGACCTCAAGGCCAGCGACGCACGTCGCCCACGCCCCGCGCGCTTCTGACCCGTTCGCGCAGCTCGTCCCAGCGAGGGGTGCGGAAAACCGGCTGCGCCAGCACTTCGGCCAGCGGCACTAGCACAAAGGCCCGCTCGAACATGCGCGGGTGCGGCAAACAGAGCGTTGCATCGGAGCGCGTCACGCCCTCGAAGGCGAGCAGGTCCAAGTCGAGCGTGCGCGGACCCCAGCGTTGAAACCGTTCGCGACCAAACTCCCGCTCGAGCTGTTGCAGGACCGTCAGCAACGCGTCGGGCTCGAGCGAGGTCTCGAGGCCCGCCACCAAATTCAAGAACGGCGGCTGCTCCGTGAAACCGATTGGCGCGGTCTCGTAAAACGACGAACAGACCACGCGCCGCACGCCGGACGTTTTTTCCAAGCGGGCGATCGTCTCGCGCAGCGTCGCTTCACGGTCGCCCAGGTTGGCACCGGCGCCGACGAACGCCTGTCGCATCGCTTCCATTTCTATTCGGAGAAGCCTAGCAGTCGGTCGGTCGGCGTTCGCGGCGGATCCGCACGGCCACGCCGGCGAATTGAAAGTCAACCGGCGGACGCGGTTTCAGGATTTCCACCGTCACGGCGACCAGCAGCGGGAAGCGTCGCAACAGTTCGTCCGCGACAGTTTCGGCCAGGGTCTCGATCAGTTTCCGGTGCGAGCCTTCAATAATGGAACGGACCACTTCCTGCACCGCGCAATAATCGATCGTCTGGTCCAGCCGGTCCGACTGGCCTGCCGGCGCCAGCGGGAGCTCCAGTTCCAGCGTCGTGGAGAAGTGCTGGCTCGTTTCCCGCTCGACCGGCAGAATGCCGTGGCGGGCCACAAAGTGCAGTTCGCGAAGGATGAGTTTGTCCATGAATCACGCGGAGGGAAAATCCAGCCCCGCTTTAATCGCGTCCGCCATGCGCGCAAAGCGAGCCATTTCCCGGACATCGTGAACGCGCACCATGTGGCAGCCTTGCTGGATGGCCCACACGACGGTCGCACCACCGCCTTCGAGCCGATCGCCGACCGTGGTGCCGAGCACTGTGCCAAGCGTGGATTTTCGCGAAGTGCCGACGAGCACCGGCCGGCCCAGCGCCACCAAGCGGTGGAGATCGCGGAGCACGGCGAGGTTTTGCGAAGCGTTTTTCGCAAAGCCGAAGCCCGGATCCAGCCAGAGTTGGGCCGATGCGATGCCGGCCGCCTGCGCGACCGCAAGGCTCAGCTTCAAATCGTCCAGCACGTCGGCCATGAAGTCGCCGTAGTTCCGGTTCGGTCGATTGTGCATCAGGATCACCGGGCATTTCGCCGTCGCGGCCACCTCAGCCATGCGGGTCGGCCTCGCGCCAGCCGCCCGCCACGCTGCGCGTTGCTCGCTGCTCACACCGTGCAGCAGGCCCCAAATGTCATTGACGATATCGGCGCCGGCGCGGATGGCGGCCTGAGCCACCTCCGCCTTGTAGGTGTCGATTGAAATGGGAATCTCTGGAAACGCATCCCGCAGCGCAGCCAACGCCGGTAGCACGCGCGCCAATTCCTGCACCACGCCGACCGGTTGTGCGCCCGGGCGGGTGGATTCTCCACCGAGGTCGAGGATATCGGCGCCGTCGGCGATCATCCGGCCGGCGCGCTCCACCACCGCAGAGGGCTCGGCGAGGGCGCCGCCATCGGAAAACGAGTCCGGTGTCACATTCAGCACGCCCATGATCAAGGTGCGCCGCCCGATCGGGGGCAGGGCGCGGCCGTGCGGACTTTGCCAGTAATCCATAATGCCGAACTCAGCGCGAACCGCGTCGGCTTTCCATCCGAAACCGTGCGATGTCACGGAATCGTCGTGACGCCGGGCGGGGCGCGGGAAAGGTTCGCCGGATGGCGTCGATCGGCTTCGAACACTGGCAGGCTTGGCAGCGCGAGGGCTGCACGCTGTTGCCGTTCGCGCTTACACTCCCGAACGAATCGCTGCCGGAAAATTTGCCATCGAACGAGGCGGCGCCGTTCGTCCTCTTGGAAAGTGCACAGGCGGGACGCTTTTCTTATCTGTGCGATCGCCCCCATCGGCTGATTGTGGGCGACGCCGAAGGCGCGGAGATCCGCTCGGGCGACGGCGTCGAGTGGCGCGAGCGGCGCCGCGGCGCGCCGCTCGAAATCCTGCAAACGCTGCTCTCCGCGTGCCGCGTGCCGGCGACGCCGCAGTTGCCCACAATGGCGGGCGGCTTGATCGGGGCGTTCGGCTACGACCTGGTTCGCACCTGGGAGCGGCTGCCGGAAATGGCGCGGCGCGATTCGTCCGTGCCGCTTTATGCACTGATCGAAGCGCGGGAGTTGTTCGTTTTCGATCACCGTGACCGTGTGCTGCACGTCGTGGTGTGGCGTGACGTCGTGACCGCGCACCGGCTGGCGGACGAGTTTGCGCGGGCCGAGGCACACGCGCGGCACGCACTCGCGCGCTGGACGACGGCGCGTGCGATGAACCCCGCTTCTTCCCGATCTCCGCAACCACCGGCTGCGGCCGAAAACCGCGCGAGTTTGCCACCCTCGATGACGGCGGCGGAATTCGAGTCCGCCGCGCGGCGGGTGCACGACTACATCGCCGCGGGGCACACGTATCAGGTCAATCTCTCGCGACGGACGAGCCGCGCGGTGGCACTGCCGCCGTTGCGGATCTATGAAGCGCTGCGTCGCGTGAATCCGTCGCCCTACATGGGATTGCTGCAGCTGCCGGAGTTTTCGCTCGTCTGTGGCTCGCCCGAGTTGTTGGTGAAATTGGAAAACGGCATCGTGAGCTCGCGCCCGATCGCAGGCACGCGTCCACGCGGTCATGCCGCCGGCGCGAGCGACGCGCATTTCTCCGCCGAACTCCTCGCGAGCGAGAAGGAACGCGCGGAGCATCTGATGCTCGTTGATCTCATCCGCAACGATATCGGGCGGGTCGCGGAATACGGCAGCGTGCACGTGCCGGAGTTCATGGTGCTCGAGCATTACTCGCATGTCATGCACATCGTCTCGCAAGTCGAAGGGCGACTGGCGGCGGGGCGCACGTGGCGCGATGTGTTTCAAGCGATGTTTCCCGGCGGCACGATCACGGGCTGCCCGAAGATCCGCACGATGGAAATCATCGAGGAGCTCGAACCGGTGGGGCGGGGCTTCTACACCGGTTCGCTCGGCTGGATCAGCTATGCCGGCGAGATGGAACTCAACATTGTGATTCGCTCGATGCTCGTGCAGGCGGGCGTGGCACACGTGCAGGCTGGCGCGGGCGTGGTGGCCGATTCGCAACCAGCCCGCGAACTCGACGAATCCGAGCGAAAAGCACAGGCTCTCTGGGTCGCACTCGCCGCGGCGGAAGCCGCCTACCGTACCTGAAACATGTCGACTTCCGCCCGAACGTCCCGACCGGTTTATCTGAACGGCCGCATCGTGCCCGCCGCCGAGGCGGCGCTGCCGGTCGACGATCCGGCGACGCTGCACGGATTTGGCTTTTTCGAAACGTTCCGGACCAGCGGTGGAAAACCGCATCATTGGGATTTCAATAGCGCGCGACTGGCGCGGAGTTGCGAAATCGCTCAGATCGCCTTGCCGCTGCACTTTCTCGCGCACGATCCGTCGCGGCTGCGCGAGGTGGTGAGCCAGCTGCTGGCGCTGCACGGCGCGACGGACGGTGTGTTTCGTTACACGGTTACGGGCGCGCCAGCGGAGCTGCTGTCGTTTCGCCCGCTGCCGCCGCCTGCGCCGAGCGACGGGATCGCGTTGCGCGTGCTGAACCTGCCGCGCGACAGCGGCGAGTGGATTCCCCGGCCGAAAAGCTGCAGCTATTTCAACGCGCTGCTCGGCGCGCGCGAATTGCAGAAGCGCGCGGTGGATCCGAGCGACGAAGGTTTGTTTTTGTCGCGCGAACCTTGGTCATTCGCGGATACCCAGCCGACGCGATTCGTGGTCGAGACGCCCCGTCAGAACGTGGCGTGGATCGAAGACGGACAACTTCGTTTCCCCGAATTCGCGCTCGGCGCGCTCGACGGCACCTGCCTCGCCTGGGTGCGCCAGCTCGGGATTCCGGCGGCGTCGGCGCGGGCCACCTTCGAGCAGTTGATCAAGGCAGAGGCCGTGTTGGTGTTGAATTCCGTTCGCGGCATCACGCCGGTGCGGACGATCTGGGACACCGCCGATCGGCTGGCCGCGGGCCCGCTGGCGTCCTCATTGCATCCGCTGGTGGTTTCGCTGCGGCGGCAATGGATCGAAGCGCTCGCCGCCACGACCCGAAGCTGATTGGTTTCGCGTCATGTCGAGCTCCGCCGTGTCGCCCTCTTATGCCGCCGCCCGCGAGTATCTGCTCGGGTTGAAAAAGCGCGGCGTGACGCTGGGCCTTGGCCGGATGCAGCGGTTCGCAGAAGCGCTGGGCGATCCGCAGACGCAGGTGCCGTGTATCCATATTGCGGGCACGAATGGCAAGGGCTCGGTTGCGGCGATGCTCGAGTCTATCCTCCGGCACGCTGGCTGGAAGACCGGCCTCTATACCTCGCCGCATCTCGTGCGTCTCGGCGAGCGCATCCAGGTCAACCGCCATCCGCTCAGCGATGCCGAGATCGCCGGCTACGTCGGGGAAATGCGCGCGGTGGCGGACGTGCGCGAGCAGGCGCTCGGGGCGGACGAGCACCCGAGCTATTTCGAGTTCATGACCGCGATGGCCTTCCTGCACTTTGCGCGACAGCGATGCGACATCGCGGTGCTCGAGGTCGGACTCGGCGGACGGCTTGACGCCACGAACATTGTGACCCCGGAGGTGAGCGTGATCACCTCGATCGGCTACGATCACTGCGACATCCTCGGGGCGACCCTGACGGACATCGCGACCGAGAAGGCGGGGATCATCAAGGCGGGCCGGCCGGTGGCGATCGGCCGCCTGCCTGCGGAGGCCGAGGCGCAGGTTCGCGAAATCGCCGGGTCGCGGGACGCGCCGATCCTGTCCGTTTGCCAGGAATTCGGGACGGAACTTTCGCCCTATCCCGAAACGAATCTCGCCGGCGATTATCAGCGCTGGAATGCGGCGACGGCCACGATCGCCGCGCGGGCGCTGTCGTCGCGCTGGCGATTGAATGCAGACGGAATCGCGCAGGCGTTGCGCCAGGTCGACTGGCCGGCGCGCTGGCAGGAGTTCGTCGTCGGCCGGCGTCGCGTCATTTTGGATACGTCTCACAACTCCGAAGGCGCCGAGGTGCTCGATGCCAATCTCGCCCGGTTGCGGGCGGCGGGTCGCGCGCCGATCGTGGTCGGCGGAATTCTCGGGCTCTCTCGCGCGAAGGCGCTGGTGCCCGTGTTTTGCCGTCACGCGCGGGAAATTCATTTCGTGGTGCCCGCGCAAAGCCGGGCGTGCCGGTTCGAGGAATTGCAGGCGCTGGTCGAACCGTCGTTTGGCGGACGCGTCTGCCGGAGTTCGGTGGATCAGCTGTTTCCTGCGCCGGATGTTTGCAATCTCGGCTCGCCGGGCGACACCGTCGTGGTGGCGGGCTCGGTCTATCTCGCCGGCGAGGTGCTGGCGCGGATCGAGCCGACGCGTGGACCCAACGAGGCGCGTTTGCAGGATTTTTGAGCGCGGGCAGAAGGGTGGGGAGGACAGCGTGCCGAGGCTTATCGGGCCCACTGTGTGGTTATAAGCGGCTGAGCGCTTTTGACCTTGTTGGCGACTTCCTCGTTAACTCCGCGCCTATGCAGCAAAAGACTCCCCGCAGTCCCTACGAGAAGCTGGGCGGCCTGGTTTTTCTCGGCCGCACCATCGACAAGATTCGGTTGAAGCGCTCAGGCGAGCTTCGCCCCGATTTCCACGAGATGATGGGCAAGGGCTTCGACGCCCGGCTGATGGATTTCCTCGGGCTGGATTATGCGAAGTTCGTCGAAGTTGTGCGCGCCGGTGCGAGCGACGACGAGTGCGTGGCTTATTGCATCGCGAATGGACGTCCCCTGACCGACAATGTGCTCGTGATCTGGAACGATTTCGCCTGCAAACGCGGCCAGAACGACTCGGCGACGCCGGTGTTGGAAAAGTTCAAGGCCGGTTCGGGTCTGTCCGATCGTGCCGATATCACGACGATCTTCGAATACATGGAAGTGGACGAAGGCCGGAAGCCGTAAGGTGGAGAGGAACGGCGCGCCGCGGTGAAGTTTACCCTTTACACCAGCGGGGCCGTTCTCTGTTTTCGACCGCTCTCTCCATGCAAAAGACCAAGAAGTCCATCGCCAAGCGCTTCAAGCTGACCGCCAAGGGCAAGCTTGTGCGCCGCACGCCCGGCTTCCGTCACTTGCTGGCCACGAAGAGCTCGAAGCAAAAGCGTCGAGCCTCGCGTGACAAGCTGGTGGCTGAAGGCCACGCCGCGCCGCTCAAGCGTGCGCTGCCGTTCGGCCTCTAAAGCCCGGGCATCCCAACTGTAATTTCGCCTGGCGGGTGATCCTTAAGCCGACCCGCCGGCGACTAACCTATAAAAGGAATAAACCAACATGGCTCGTGCAACGAACTCCCCCGCGTCGCGTAAGCGTCGCAAGAAAGTGCTGAAATACGCCAAGGGCTATTTCGGCAACAAATCGAAGCTGTTCCGCTACGCGAAAGACGCGGTCCAGCACGCCTGGCAATATGCCTACCGCGATCGCCGCAAGAAGAAGGGCGATTTCCGCGGTCTCTGGATCGTGCGTCTCAACGCCGCCTGCCGCAATGCCGGCATCAGCTACAGCCGCTTCATCGAAGGTCTGAAGGCCGCCAACATCGGCCTCGACCGCAAGGTCCTCAGCGACCTCGCGATCCGCGATGAGGTCGCCTTTAACGCCCTGGTGAAACAAGCCCAGGACGCGTTGAAGACCAAGGCCGCTTCCGCGAAGAAGGCCTAAACTCATCCCAACGCGAGCCCGGCAAAGGCTCGCCTCCCTGTCTCTCCCGGAGGACGGGCCTCACCCGAGGCGCCGTCCTTCGTTTTTTTGTCCCCGGAGAACTCGCCTCCCGGAAACTCCAGTTCGTCATCGCCTCGGTTTTTCCGTGTCTTCCCGGCGTCCGGTCCGCCAAACTCGTTCCTCTCCATGCAAGACCAACTTTCCGCCCTCGTCGCCAAGGCGCAGCCCGAACTCGCCGCGCTGAAAACGCGACCCGAGTTCGAAGCCGCCAAGGCCCGCTACGTCGGCCCCAACGGCGAACTCACCGCGCTCATGAAGCAAATGGGCGCCGTGCCGAAGGAACAACGCCCCGCGCTCGGCAAGCTCATCAACGAGACCAAGGGTCGCGTCCAGGCGCTGCTCGATGATGCCCTCCGCAGCATCGAGGCGCTCGAACTTCAGGCGCAGCTCGGCCCCGCGATCGATCCCACGCTGCCGTCGCCCGACGCCGGCCCCGGCACGTATCATCCGCTCACGCTCGTGCGCGAGGAGATGTGCCGCATCCTGCGGAAAGTCGGTTTCACCGTCGCCGACGGCCCCGAAGTCGAAACGGAATATTACTGTTTCGACGCGCTCAACACCCCCGCGGATCATCCCGCGCGCGACGCCCAGGACACGTTCTATTTCCCGGCCGGCGCCCGCTTCGGCAACGTCTCCAAGAAGAACCCCGACGAAAAGTATCTCCTCCGCACGCACACCTCGTCCGTGCAGATCCGCACGATGCTGAAAGGCGAGCCGCCGATCCGCATCGTTTCGCCGGGACGCGTTTATCGTCGCGACACCACCGACGCCACGCACTCGGCGAACTTCCACCAACTCGAGTGCCTCTACGTCGACAAGAACGTCACCGTTCGCGACCTGAAGGCGCTGCTCGACTACATCTTCGCCTCGCTGCTCGGCAAGGACACGAAGACGCGTTTTCGTCCGCACTATTTCGGCTACACCGAGCCGAGCTTCGAAGTGGACCTGAGTGCAAAACACCTCCCGAAGGTGAAGAAGGAATGGATCGAGATCGGCGGTTGCGGGATGGTCGATCCGACCGTGTTCGAAGCCGTCGGCTATGACCCCGAAGTCTGGACCGGCTACGCGTTCGGCATGGGCCTCGAGCGCCTCGCGATGCTGCTCTACGGCATCGATGACATCCGTTATTTCTACCAGAACGACCTCCGCTTCCTGAAACAATTCGCCTGATGCCAGTAGTGAGTAGCGGGTAGTGAGTAGCGAGCATTGCTCACCGCCCGGACCTACTCGCTACCCGCTACTCACTACTCGCTACTTCGAGCATGAAAATTTCCCTCAACTGGCTCCGCGACTATGTCGAGCTCACCGCTTCGACGGACGAGATCTGCCGCGCGATCACGTTTCTCGGCTTCGAAGTCGAGAACGTCCTCTCCACCGGCGCGCCGCAGCTCGAACACGTGGTCGTCGGCGAGATCCTCACGCGCGACCGGCACCCGAATGCCGACAAGCTTTCCGTCTGCACCGTCGACGTCGGTCCTGCGGGCGGCGTGAAGACCATCGTCTGCGGCGCGCCGAACTGCGACGCCGGCCGCCGCGTGCCCGTTGCGCTGCCGGGCGCCGTGCTTCCGGGCAACTTCGTCATCAAGCAATCGAAGATCCGCGGCCAGTCGTCCGACGGCATGATGTGCGCCGCCGACGAACTCGGTCTCGGGAGCGACCACGCGGGCCTGTTGCTCCTCGACGGCCAGCCGGCGATCGGTGCGCCGATCAACGACGTGCTGCCGCCCGGAGACACCGTGTTTGACATCGAGATCACGCCGAACCGGCCCGATTGCCTTTCGCACCTCGGCATCGCGCGCGAGCTCGCCGCGTGGTTCAAACTCCCGCTGCTGTATCCGCACGAGAAATTCCAGGGTAGCCTCAACGGCGCGCCGGTCCGCAGCGATCTGCTGCTCAACGTCTCCGTCCTCGCGCCGGAAATCTGCCCGCTCTACACCGCGCACGTCATTTCCGGCGTGAAGATCGGCCCCAGTCCCGACTGGATGCAGCGTCGCCTCGCCGCCGTCGGCGTGCGGCCGATCAACAACGTCGTCGACGTTGGCAACTACGTGATGCTCGAGACGGGACAACCGCTGCACGCGTTCGACGCGAAAAAGCTCGGCGGCCGCGAGATTGTCGTCCGGCCCGCGACCGACGGCGAAAAGATCGTCACGCTCGACGGCAAGGAGCGCACGCTCACGCATCGCATGCTCGTGATCGCCGACGCACAAAAACCGGTGGTCATCGCCGGCATCATGGGCGGCGAGGATTCCGGCGTCAGTGAAGACACCACGGATCTCGTGCTCGAGTGCGCGATCTTCAAACGCCAGTCGGTGCGCGCGACGTCGCGCAAGCTCGGCCTGTCGTCCGATTCTTCTTACCGCTACGAACGCGGTGTCGACCCGCATCTGGCTCTGGAAGCCGCCTGGCGGGCGATCGATCTCATTCTCGAAACCGCTGGCGGCCAGGTCGTCGGCCCGATGTTCAAGATCGGCGGCGATGTGCCGTGGCAGCGCGAGATCGTCGTCACTCACGATTTCATCACGGAACGGCTCGGCTTCGACATTCCTGCCGCCGATATGCGTGCCGCGTTCGAGTCGCTCGAACTCACGGTTACGCGCGAGGAACCCACCGAGCGCCGCGGTCCGGCGTGGACCGTCAGCGTGCCGAGCTGGCGCGACGACCTCGACCGGCCGATCGACCTCGTCGAGGAGGTGCTGCGTCTCTACGGCACCGAAAAAATCCCCGCCGCCGTGGTGAGCTCGCCCGGTCTCATGCGCGACGATGATGCGATCGTGGTGTTCAACCGTCGCGTCACCGACTACCTCGTCGGCCACGATTTCCACGAGTGCGTGAACTACACGCTGCGCCCCGCGAAAGAGATCGCGACGTGGGTGACGCAGACCGCCGCCGCCGAGCTCGCGCTCGCGAATCCGTTCGTCGAGGACCAGTCGCATCTGCGCCCGACGCTGATCACCGGCCTGCTCGAGACGTTGAAACTCAACCAGGCTCGCGGCGTGCCGGTTTCGCGCCTGTGTGAGACCGGTCGGATTTTTGTCGAGCGCAACGGTCAGAATTTCGAATGCGCCGCGGTTGCGTTCGTGCTCGCGGAGGACACGGAGCGTCGCTGGAAGCAGCGCGAGCCGGCCGATTTCTATTCGGTCAAACATCACGTCGAGGCGCTCGCCGCGCACGCGGGCATCGATCTTTCCCGTCAACCGCTGACGCCCACCATCGCGCCGTATCACGGCTGGCAGGAGGGCCACTCCGCGTCGGCCGGCGACATGGCGAACGGCTGGACCGCGCGATTCGGCCTGATGAACCTTGCGATGGTGAAGAACCTCGGCATCGAGGGCAAAGTTTACGCCGGCATCCTCGCGGTGCTGCCGGAACAGCTCTCGGCCGAAACCGCGCGCCGGCGCTACAGCGACTTCAGCCTGTTCCCCGCGGCGCTCCGCGATCTCGCGGTCGTGGTCGAGACTGCGACGCCGTCCGACGAAGTCCGCAAGCAACTCACGAAGCTCGCGCGTGCCGCGGTCGGTAATGCGTTCGCCGTGGAGAGCGTGGCCGTGTTCGACGTCTACCAGGGTGCCGGACTGCCGGAAGGAAAGAAGAGCCTCGCGTTTGCGCTCACGTTCCGCGCCGCGGATCGCACGTTGACCGACGACGAGGTGAATGCGGCGTTCAACAAGATCCAGGACGAGCTCGTGAAAACGACCTCGTATCAGATTCGGAAATAACCTTCGCCGATCCGCACCTCATGTCCGCTCCTACCGATCTCAACATCGACCATGTCGCGCAGCTCGCGCGTCTCGCGCTGACGCCGGAAGAAAAGGCCACGTTCGCCCATCAACTCGGCGACGTGCTCCACCACATCGAGCAGCTCTCGAAGGTGGCCGTCGCCGGCGTCGAACCGACGGCGCATGCGTTTGCGGTGCACAACGTCTGGCAGGAGGACGTCGCGCGGCCGGGGCTCCCGGTCGAGAAGGCGCTGCAAAACGCGCCGGCGCGACGCGGCCACATGGTCGTCGTCCCGAAGGTCGTCGAGTAAGGCGCGCTCGTTCGCGTCCGCACCTAATCCGTCATGGCTTCCGAGCTTTTCTACCAAACCGTTTCCGAACTTTCCGCCCAACTTGACGCGAAGACGCTGTCGTCGGTCGAACTCACGCGCGCCGTCATCGAGCGCACGAAGGCGGTCGATGCGCGGGTGCGGGCGTTCAACTCGTTCGACGAAGCCGACGCGCTCGCGCAGGCCGCGGCCGCCGATGCGCGTCGTGCCAAGGGCGAATCGCGCGGACCGCTCGATGGCATTCCGATCGCGTTGAAAGACGTGATCGCGGTCGAGAACCAGCCGCTCACCGCGTCGAGCAAGATGCTCGCGAACTTCGTTTCGCCCTACGATGCGACCGTCACGCAAAAGTTGAAAAATGCCGGCGTGGTGCTGTGGGGACGGCTCAACCTCGACGAATTCGCGATGGGTTCGTCGACGGAAAATTCCGCGTTTGGTCCGACGAGCAATCCCTGGGATCTCACGCGCGTGCCGGGCGGTTCGTCCGGCGGCAGCGCGGCCGCGCTCGCGGCGGGCGAGGCGATCGCGACGCTCGGCTCCGATACCGGCGGTTCGATCCGCCAGCCGGCGGCGTTGTGCGGCGTGGTCGGAATGAAGCCGACCTACGGTCTCGTTTCGCGTTACGGACTGATCGCGTTTGCGTCGTCGCTCGACCAGATCGGGCCGTTCACGCGCACGGTCGAGGACGCGGCGCTGGTGCTCGGCGCGATCGCAGGGCACGACGAGCGCGACTCGACTTCGTTCAAGACCGACATTCCGAACTACCGCGCCGAACTCGCAGCGCGCAAAGGGCCGTGGAAACTCGGCATCCCGAAAGAATATTTCGCCGACGGACTCGATCCCGAAGTCGGCGCGGCGGTAGAGCAAGCGATCGCGTTTTACCGCTCGCAGGGTTGCGAAATCAAAGAAGTCTCGCTGCCGCACACGCGCTACTGTCTCGACACCTACTACATCATCGCGACCGCGGAAGCGTCGTCGAATCTCGCGCGTTACGATGGCATTCGTTACGGCCACCGTTCGAAGGACGCGACCGACATCGTCGATTTGTATTTCAAGTCTCGCGCCGAAGGATTTGGCGCCGAAGTGAAGCGCCGCATCATCCTGGGCACGTATGTGCTCTCGAGCGGTTACTACGACGCCTATTACCTGCGAGCGCAGAAAGTCCGCACGTTGATCCGCCAGGATTTCCTGAACGCGTATCAGGAAGTCGACGCGCTGATCACGCCGACCTCGCCGGTGCCGGCGTTCAAGATCGGGGAGAAGAGCGATCCGCTCGCGATGTATTTGTGCGACATCTACACGATCGGCGTGAATCTGGCGGGACTGCCGGGCATCAGCGTGCCGTGTGGCTTTACGAAGAGCGGATTGCCGATCGGCATGCAGCTGATCGGGCAGCCCTTCCAGGAAGCCGGCCTCCTCGCCATCGCCCACGCCTACGACCGCGCGCATGAGTGGCGCGCCACCACACCGAACCTCTGAGGAGTGACACAGAGGGCACGAGAGGTGGCACAGAGAACACGGAGATGAATTCGGAGACAAACCAGCTCACCGAGCAGATCATTGGCGCGGCGATCGAGGTGCATCGCGAGTTGGGGCCGGGATTGCTGGAGTCCGCCTATCAGAAGGCGTTGGCGCACGAGCTCGCGTTGCGTAACCTCGTGTTTGAGGAACAGAAGCTTTGCCCCGTCCGCTACAAGCAGCTCCTGATTGAGGACGCTTATCGCGTCGATTTTTTGGTGAACGGGCTCGTCGTGGTTGAGCTGAAAACGGTCGATGCCCTCACTGATGTGCACGAGGCCCAAGTGCTCACCTACTTGAAGTTCACGGGCTGCCATCTCGGTCTGCTTCTCAATTTTAGCTCAACCACTTTGGTCAAAGGTCTTCGCCGCCTAGCTCTGTGATCTCTGTGCCTCCTCTCGTGCCCTCTGTGTAATTTCTCATGTCCTACGAAGCAGTCATCGGCCTTGAAGTCCACGTGCAGGTCAAAACGGCCTCGAAGATTTTCACCCGCGTCGGCGCTGGCTACGGCTACGAGCCGAATACGTTGACCGACCCCGTCGTGCTCGCGCTCCCCGGCACGCTGCCGGTGATGAACAAGGCCGCGCTCGACGCCATCATCAAGGCGGGCCTGCTGCTCGGCTGCAAAATCGCGCCCGTCTGCAAGTGGGATCGGAAAAACTATTTCTATCCCGACTCGCCCAAGAATTACCAGATCTCGCAATACGACCAACCGATCTGCCTCGGCGGCGAGGTCGAGATCGAGCTGCCCGGCCCGGCGCGCAATGTCATGGGCGAGCACATGCGGATCCCGCTCACGCGCATCCACCTCGAGGAGGACGTCGGCAAGCTGAACCACGGTTCGGCCGATTCGCTCGTCGACTACAACCGCGCCGGCACGCCGTTGATGGAGATCGTATCGGAGCCTGCACTACACTCGGCCGAGGAGGCCTTCGCGTATCTCACCTCGCTGCGCGCGACCATGATCTACGGCGGCATTTCCGACTGCGACATGGAGAAGGGGCAGCTGCGCTGTGATGCCAACATTTCGATCCGCCCGGTCGGCGAGACGAAGCTCGGCACGAAGGTCGAGCTCAAGAATCTCAACTCCATCTCGTTCGTCCGCGACGGCATCGCGCACGAGATCAAACGCCAGATCGCGGTGCTCGAACGTGGCGGCACGATCGTTCAGGAAACGCGCGACTACGACGGCCAGACCGGCACCTCGCAATCGCTCCGCTCGAAGGAGATGGCGCACGACTACCGCTATTTCCCGGACCCGGACCTGATGCCGGTCGTCGTCGACGATGCCTGGAAGAACCGGATCGCCGCGGAGTGCCCCGAGCTCCCGTTCGCCAAGCAGCGCCGGTTCTTCGACGCGTATCAGCTTCCTTACACGCTCACCTCGGTGCTCGTCTGGGACAAAGACCTCGCGGACTACTTTGAGGAAGCGGCCAAACTCAGCGGCAAACCGCAGGCGGTGGGAAACTGGATCGTCAACGATCTGCTCCGCGAAACGGGCAACGCGAAGGTCTCGCTCGCCGACGCCAAGGTGCGTCCGGCGCATATCGCGGAGCTGGTGAAGCTCGTCGATGCCGGCACGGTGCTGACCAACGCGGCGAAGGAAATCTTTGTCGAGATGTTTGCCACCGGCGAAACGCCCAGTGCGATCGCGGATCGCCGCGGACTGAAGGCGGCGCCGACCGACGCCGGCGAACTCGAGCAGTGGTGTCGTGACTCGATCGCGGCTAACCCCAAGGCCCTCGCGGAGTTCAAGGCCGGCAAGGACAGCGCGATCAACGCGTTCAAGGGCCCGATCATGAAGGCCGCCAAAGGCAAGGCGAATCCCAAGCTGGTGGACGAGACGCTGCGGAAAATTCTGGCTGCGATGTAGCTGCAACGAACGCCGCCGATCCGTTTCGCGCTTGGCGGATCGATGGCAGTTTCAAGTTGTGATCGTCGCGGATTCTTCGGCGTGAGAGTGCATTTTTTTTATCTCACCGGCGGATCGACTTGCGCAGTGCGCGCCGACGGCTTCCAGCCGTCGCGATGTCCCAGAAACATGGATGCAGGAAGCGGATTCGCCGACGAGCGCCGTCGCGACGGATTTCGAATCTCTCGCGTAAGTCGATGCCGCCAGCAGTGCACCTACGCGGCGCTCTCATTTGTCGCTTCTGTCCTTGGTAAAATGTGCCGTAAGCAGCATCCGGTAATCGCCCCATCCCGTGAACCGTTCGCTGCTGCTCCTGGTGCAAATCGGCCGCTTTTGTTTGGCGGTGGCCGGCGCGAGCTCGGTGGCCGTGCTCGCGCAGCAGCCCGCCCTGCCGGTTTCACCGGCGAACGGCGAAGGCCCCGGGGACCAACCTGCTCCGATCGTGCTGACCCCGTTCGTGGTGCGGGAGAAAAGCGGGCGTGGCCTGATGGCGGACCGGCTGGACGACTATCGGCCGATGGAGTTTGCCGGTGCGCTGGATCTGGCGCGCTCACCCGATGACGCGCTGCCGTTTGCGGTTTATGGGCGCGAACAGATGGCGCGGAGCGGAGCGGTGACGCTCGAAGACTTTCTGCGTCGTGAACTTTTGGATGCGACCGGCCGCACCGGCGCAGATCAGGCGGGCGGCGGCTTCGCGGCGCTCACGTCCGGCTCCGGGTTGCAACTGCGCGGTTATGCGGCGGACGAAACCGTCGTGTTGATCAACGGGCGCCGCTTGCCGGAATCGTTGACGAGCGGTCCGAACGCCCAGCCGCAATCGCCGGATGTGAACTTCATCCCGCTCAGTCTCGTGGAGCGCGTGGAGGTCCTGCCGATCTCCGCCTCCGCGCTCTACAGCGGTAATCCCGTCGGCGGCGTGATCAACATCGTGCTGCGGCCTGATGCGGACATCACCGAAGTCAGCGCGAATTATTCCAATACGCTCGGCGGCTTCGACGCCTCGCAACGGACGGCGTCGCTGTTGCACAGCCGGTCGCTGTTGGACGGCAAGCTGCGCCTGCGGCTCAACGCCACGATTACGACGATCGACCCGCCCACCGAAGCGGAACTGGGCTATATTCGTGCGCGGCTGCGTGGGGCGCCGATCGCTGTCGCGCGAGTTTACGGCGCCACGCCCAACGTCCGCAGTGCGAGCGGCGCGCCGCTTTTCGGTGCGGGTTCGGAGAGCTTCACGTCGGTCGCACCGGGTTGGAACGGGACGCAGACCGCCGCGGAGTATGCGACGCGCGCGGGCGTGGCGAATCGCGACCTGCTGAGCGCGCCGCGCGGTTTGGCGAACACGCCGGCGAGCGAGAACTTTCCCTATGGCCAGCGCCAACGCGGCGAGAGTTTTTTTGCCTCAGCGAACTACGATCTCTGCTCGTTCCTTCAATTGGCGGTCGACGGCATGATGTCGCGCATGAATGTGACGCGCGGCTACGATGTGCTCGCGGCGGAACTGCAACTCGCGGCCGATTCGCCGTTGAATCCGTTCGGCCAGGCGGTGCGAGTGAACGTGAACGACCTCGCGCCTCTGCTCGGCGAGGATTACAGCCGCGCGCAGCGGGAGTTTTCGTCGCTCGTGGCGAGCGCCGTCATCAAGCTGCCCGCGGACTGGCGCGTCACGTTCGACACGCAACGCGGGCGTCAGCTGACGAAGTATCGCGGACTCGCCGGCGCGAGCCCGGCACGCTGGCAACAGCTGGTCGATCGCGGCATTTATCAGCCGCTGCGGGACACCCAGGTGTTTGCGCCGCCGCCGGAGTTTTACGACCGCGTGCTCATTTACGCGGGCGGACGCGACCAGACCGTGACCGTGGGCGATTACGAAACGTGGGACTCGGCGCTGCGGATCAAGAACACGTCGCTGCGGCTGCCGACGGGCACCGCGGCGGTGAATGGCGGCGGCGATTTCCGGCTGACGCAGCTGAAGTCCTACACCGATGAGCAACGTTTCGGGGACGGTTCGCTCGCGGCCGTGCCGGTGCACTGGACCGGTCGCACGTTGCAGCGGTTGAGCGTGTTCGGCGAGGTGCAGGCGCCGCTGGTTCCCATGTCGTGGCTGCCGTTCTGGCTGCGCAGCGTCGAGGCGGACGTGGCGGCGCGTTATACAATTGCGGATACGACGCAGGAGGCGAACGTCGCGCCGACGGGCGGTCTTAAGCTTGGGCTGCCAGGCGGATTTGCGCTGCGCGGATCGGTGGCGACGTCGAACCGCTTGCCGACGCCGATCATGAATCAGAAGCGTTCGCTCGCGCCGCCAGTGCGGGCGTTGAGCGCGGGCGGCGTGAATTATGTTTCCATCTTCGATCCGGTGCGCGGCGAAACCTACGGCGTGCGCGCGGGCGATGCGCTTAATCCCGATCTGCGGCCGGAGTCGGCGGTGACAAAAAGCGTGGGCGTGCTCTGGGAACGCGGCGGCACGCACCGCTGGCGGGTGGCGATCGATTTTGTGGATACGCAGAAATCCGGGGAGTTGATTTACCTCGATCCGCAAACGGCGGTGAATCTGGAGAATCTGTTTGCCAATCGCGTCGCGCGAGCGCCGCTGGCACCGGGCGACTCGGCGGCGGCGGGTTATGTGACCTCGGTGCTGACGGGAAATTTTAACCTCGCGTGGCGGCATTCGCAGAATGTGAACACGACCGTCGATTACGCGTGGACGGAGTGTTTTGGCGGCGTCCTCGACGTCTATGCGCGCTGGATCGAGTTTCAGCGCTACGAGCGGCAACTGCTGCCGTCGTCGCCGATGGTGGATCAGTTGCGCGCGCCGGATGGGACGAGCGGCGGACTCTTGCGCCATCGGGCGAATGTCGGCGCAGGCTGGACGGGGCGCGGTTACGGGCTGCGGCTCGATGCGCAGTTTTACGATGCACGGAAATTGCCGATGATCGAGTGGGCGAGTCAGGGCGCGTCGGAGATCGATCCGTATCTGCAGTTCGACGCGACCGTGCAGAAGAATCTCAGCAGCTGGCTCGGCTGGCGCGGGCGACGGGATCGGCTCGTTGGCCAGCTGCGCGTCGACAATCTTTTCAATGCCGCGCCGTCGTTCTATGCGAACGCGCCTTCGGGCGCGGGCGTGCAGGTTTACGGAGACTGGCGGCGGCAAACCTATTCGTTGTCGTTGCGCGCAACGTTTTGAGGAGAACTCCGATCGCGTATCCGGAAACTACATATCGCCAATCCGCGGGGCGCGTTTTCCTTTCAGGACGGCGCCGCGGACGCTGATGTAGGGCAGCTCGACGCCTTCGCGCGCCGCGCGCAGCAGGAGACCGCCGCGACTCATGTCGCCGCGACCGACGAAATCGGCGGGAAACATCAGACGTTCGCCGAAGACCTCCAGCAGGACGTCGCGGTATTTCGCGGTCGCGATGCTGCCGAGGAGAATGACGTGGCCATCCGCAGCCAGCAGGCGGGCGAGCGCTTTGGCGTCGCGGCGGAGCGGTTGGTGGTAGCGCGGATCGTCCTCGTGGATATCGACGTCGCCAAACGCGCGCAGCGCGGCAGGAGTGACATGCGTCAGCGGATCGAGCAGCCCGGCATTCGTGGTGATCACGCGGATGCGTTCGCCGCGATCCTCCCGCGCGAAGCGCCGAGCGTAGGTGATCTTGCCGCGGAAATAGAGCCCGCTCGCGAACGTGAAGATCTCGGCGAGCGACAGACCTTCGCGGTGAAACTGACGCGCGAGCGCAAACGGCGCGTTGGGGTTGAGCAGGAGGCCGGCGCGCACGCCGCCGACCTTTGCGGGCGAAAGAAGGAAAACGCGCTGCACGCCAGCCAATGACCGCGCGGCTCAGGCGCGGTTCGGCTCGGCGCGCACGGGAATCGCGGGCGAAGCGGTCACACCGTGCACAACGCGATGGCGTTGCGCAGCGAGGTGAGCGGGTCGCGCGTCGGAATGAATTCCTGGCCGACGAAGCCTTTGTAACCGGTATCCCGGATCGCCTGCATGATCGCGGGGTAGTTCAGCTCCTGGCGATCCTGCGACTCGAACTCGTGCCGGCCGGGATTTCCGCCGGTGTGGTAGTGGCCGATGTAGGCATGGTTTTCCTGGATCGTGCGGATCACGTCACCTTCCATGATCTGCATGTGGTAGATGTCGTAGAGGAGCTTGAAGCGTTCGGAGCCGACACGCTTCACGAGCTCGACGCCCCAAGCGGTGCGGTCGCACATGTAGTCCTTGTGGTTCACCTTGGAGTTGAGGAGCTCCATGCAAACGGTGACGCCGCGCTTCTCGGCTTCGCCGACGATCTGCTTCAGGCCGACGGCGCAGTTTTCGAGACCCTGTTCGTCGGGCATGCCATCGCGATTCCCGGAGAACACGATCACACTCGGGAGGCCGGCGTTGGCGACTTCGCGGATGCGCTCGATCATCGACGACACGTATTTGGCGTGATGTTCGAGGCGATTGAACCCCTTCGGGATGTTCGTCGTGCCGTTGGCCATCGCGCAGGTGAGGCCGTGGCGCTGGACGACGGGCCAGTCGGCGGGATCGAGCAACTCGATCGATTGCAGGCCCAGCTCCTTGCCGGCGCGCGCCATCGTTTCCAGCGGGATGTCCTTGTAGCACCATTTGCACGCGGAATGGTTGATCGAGCCGGTGGCCGCGGCGGGCCGGGCGCTCGCCACGGGTGTATCGGCGGCGCGGAGACGGGGAAGGGCCGCGACGGCGGCGACGGTGGCGAGCGACGTGATCGCTTCGCGGCGGGTGAAGGTTGGTTTCATGGGGGAGTAAAACGGGTGACGTGGATCGCGCCGGGGCTACGCGGAAGAGCAAAACGCTTTTACGCTTCTGGCAAGGACCCACTTGCAAGTTTCGGCCGCTGCGGTAGCCTCGCGCATGGCGACCTCAAAACTGACTGCTGGAATATCCCGTCGGGATGCATTGAAAACGCTCGGTGCCGGTGCGGCGCTGCTGGGCTTGGGTGGACTGCCGTTCCGCGGCGTGGCGGCGGAATCTTCGGGTGGAACGGCGATGGGCCGGGCGGCCGCAGGGAAAACGTCGCAGCCGTTTCAGCTGCCGAAACTCGGTTACAGCTACGATGCGCTGGAGCCGCACATCGATGCACGCACGATGGAAATCCACTACACGAAGCATCATCAGGCCTACATCGACAACGCGAACAAGGCCTTGAAGGATCATCCCAAGCTGCAGTCGCTCTCGGCCGAGGACATCTTGGGAGATCTCAACGCGGTGCCGGAATCGATCCGCACGACCTTGCGCAACAATGTCGGCGGCCACGTGAACCACACGTTTTTTTGGAAAGTGATCGGGCCGAATGGCGGCGGCGCGCCGGATGCCGCGGTGGCGGGCGCGATCGGGAAGGCGTTTGGTTCGGTCGACGATTTCAAGAAGCAGTTCGCCGACGCGGCGATGAAGCGATTTGGCAGCGGCTGGGCCTGGTTGAGCGTGAAGAATGGCGCGCTGCAGGTGCACTCGACCGCGAACCAGGATTCGCCCTTGAGCGAAGGAGCCATTCCGCTGCTCGGCCTCGACGTGTGGGAGCACGCGTATTATCTGCATTACCAGAATCGACGCGGCGATTACGTGTCGGCGTTCTGGAATGTCGTGAACTGGGAACAGGTCGCCGAAAACTATCGCGCGGCCCTCGCGTAAGCGGCGACGCCATGAACCTGGCGCGCCGGCTGCGCGCTGAGGAATTTGGCAACGGGTCCGTTCCTCTTGGGGACGGACCTTTTTGTTTTGCAGGCGTAGCGGTGCGCCGACGGCGGGGATTCTTTTTTGGTTTTGAACCACGGAAGGCACGGAAAGCACGGAATGCTGACTTTCGTCTGCCGACCTGAGTCCGCGGCCGCTCCGGGCGTTTTGTGCGCTCCGTGGTCTAGATCAGGAGGTAGCGGCGATCGTCCCGATCGCCGTGGTGAGGTGGCAACGGTGTCCGACGTATCCTGAGTTGGGCGGGCGCCCAACGTGAAAACTGGTCAACAGCCCGGCGGGGACGCCGGGCTCCACCTGTTAGGAGAGGGACGATGTGGCGTCGGCTGACTGTGACCCGATGGGATTCGATTGCGCCACGGCAGAGTTGCGCGCGAGCAGGCGGGTTCCATGCTCGGCGCGATGACTACCCCACGACTGCTGTCGGTTTGGTGTTCGATTCTCTGCCTGGCGACGGGCGTCGGTGCGCAGGCGAAGGAAGCGTTGACATTGACGCGTCCGAGCGTGGCGCAATGGGAGTTTCTGAGTCCGGAAAAGGTCGCGCTGGAGTCCGTCGCGACGTTTGACCCGGACAGCGTGGTGAAGCTCGCGGGCAAACCGATGGGCTATGTGGTTTCGCGCGAGACCTTCGAAAATTGTGCGTTGCACGTCGAGTGGCGTTGGACGGCGAAACCCGGCAATTCCGGAATTCTGGTGAACATCGATTCCGGTCCGATCGACGACCATCTCTGGCCGCGCTGCCTGCAGGTTCAGATGAAACATGCGCGCGCGGGCGATCTCCTGCCGATGGCGGGCGCGATGTTTCGCGAGCCGCTCACTTCTCCACCGGGCGTGAAGCCGCCGCTGCGCGCGCGACTGGGCGATGACAGCGAGAAACCGGCGGGCGAGTGGAACGTGGCCGATATCGTGTGTCGCAATGGCGTGATCGAGGTGACGATCAACGGCGTGAAACAAAACCGCGTGACCGACTGCCGGCCGTCGAGCGGACG
This sequence comes from Opitutus sp. sgz309028, assembly GCF_059821195.1. Lineage (NCBI taxonomy): Bacteria > Pseudomonadati > Verrucomicrobiota > Opitutia > Opitutales > Opitutaceae > Opitutus > Opitutus sp. sgz309028. The sequence continues at coordinate 630,426 of NZ_JCAMRR010000002.1, forward strand.
CGTGGGCTTTCAGTTCGAAGGCGCGCCTTACGAAGTGCGCCACGTATCCGTCGAACGGCTACCGTAGCGCGGCCGCGTCATCGTCCGTTGCGACGATTGCGCGTGAGGAGCGTCGCGGCGGTCAGGCCGGCGGCGGCGAGCAAGGTGCCGGTGAGCACGGGGTGCATCGTCGCGCGCGTGTAGTAGCTCGAGCGCATTACGTGTCCGGGAGCGTTGCCGCGCACCTGCCCGCCTTCGCCCGGGCGATGGAGCGCGCCCTCGCGATCGCGCCGGGCCGGACCGCGGCTTTGCGCGGGGATCATGAACTTCTCGCTCACGCGATCCATCAGGCGCGGCATCGCGCGGTTGGCGACGCTCATCGTCTTCGACGCGCTGCCGATGTAGAGGTCGCGTTTGGGATGCGCGGCGGCGAAGAGAATCGCGCGGGCGACTTCCTCCGGCTGATAAACGGGCGGCGGCAGACTCGGCTCCTCGTCGAGGTAGTTTTTAGCGTGTTGTGGATACGGCGTGTTGATCGCTGCGGGTTTGACGAGGGTGACGGAGACCGGGGCCGACTCGGCTTCGAGCTCCATGCGGAGCGCGTCCGTGAAACCCTTCACCGCGTGCTTGCTGGCTGAATACATGCCCTGGATCGGGATCGCCTGGTCGGAGAGCACGCTGCCGAGATTGATCAGAGCGCCGCCGCGCTGCTTGAGGTGGCGGAGGGCAACGAGCGAGCCGTGCACGACGCCCCAGAAGTTGGTTTCGAAAAGCCGCCGGTGATCCTCCTCGCTCGCTTCCTCGAGCCGCCCGTAGAGCGAGACGCCGGCGTTGTTGATCCACGTGTCGAAACCGCCGAAGCGGGCGACGGCGGCGTCGGCCGCGCGTTCGAGATCCTCGCGGCGGGCAACGTCGCCGGTGACGTGAATGGCTTGGCCCTCGCGGGCGTTGATCTCGTCGACGATCGTTTTGAGGGCGTCCTCGTTGCGGGAGAAAAGCACGAGGCGCGCGCCCTCGCGGGCGGCGGCGCGCGCGGTGGCGAGACCGATGCCGCTGGAGGCGCCGGTGATGACGATGACCTGTTCGCGGAGAGGTTTGAGTTTCATGGTAGGGAATGGGTTGCGATCGAAGACCGGGCGGGGCCGCGGGCTTGGATCATTTTGCGGACCATAACGGCGGGCGCGCAGGGCTGCCATGGGGTGGATTCGGAAACGGAGATCGGACGCAGGGCCGAAGCAGCCCGATAAGGGCGGCTCACGGAGGTTGAAAGATTGTCAGCTGCTTTGCAGTTGGCGCCGCTGCGGACTCGTGCGCGGGCGGTCGCGGGCCTAGCTTCGGCGCATGTCGCAGGACCCCAATGCCTCGTTTGACCGGACGGTGTTGGAGCGGATCGAGCAAAGTCCGACCGGCGTGGTACCGCGCACTCCGGCGCATGACGATGCGATCAAGCGCCTGCTCACGGCGCAGCAGATCTATGCGAACGCCGATCACCACGACGGCTATGTGAGCGTGCGAGCGCTGGCGCGGTTGCCGGCGTTTCACGCGGCGAACTGGGAGGAATTTGTCGGGAGCCGGATCGGTGGCGAACTGCTCGAACCGAACGCGAGCGTTTTCAATCGCTACGTGGCCTCGCTGGCGGCGGAGAACCGGGGACGCGCGGAAACGTTGCGCGTGAAGATCGCGGGCAAGCCGGTGCTGCACCGCGTGCGTCCGGGACACGCGGAGTTTCACGATCCGGTGCACAGTTTGTTTCTCGTGCCGGGCTCGGGTCCGGGGCGCGGCTTGCCGGGCAACTATTTGAGCGGGGCGCTGGTGCAGCTGGGTGCGGAGCTGAGGAACGGCGCGTGGGCGATCGATCTGCACGATGCCGAGGACAACGTGGTGTTGTTTGATGCGCCGGATCTGCGGGCGGCGGCGGAGAAGCTCGACGAGGTGCTCGCGAGCGCGCCGTTTTATTTGTGGGAGCTCGAAAGCCTCGGCTTTCGGCGAAAGTAGCGCGCCGCGCGGGCCTGCGTCACTCGCGCCGGCGGGAATCGAGGACGATCGTCACGGGTCCGTCGTTGACGAGCGCCACCTGCATCATCGCGCCGAAACGCCCGGTGGCGACCGGCGGGCCGGCGAGCGTTTCCATTTCGCGGACGAACGCTTCGTAGAGCGGAATCGCCTCGTCGGGCTTGGCGGCGTCGTTGAAGGACGGACGCGTGCCTTTGCGCGTGGACGCGAGGAGCGTGAACTGGCTGACGACGAGGACGCGCGCGTTTGCGTCGGAACGGATCTCGCGCACGGAGAGGTTCATCTTTCCGTCGGCGTCTTCGAAGATGCGGAGATTCGCGATCTTCGTCGCGAGCCACGTGAGATCTTCCGCAGTATCGCCGGTTTCCATGCCGAGCAGGACCAGCAATCCAGGACCGATTTCGCCGACGATGGCACCTTCGACGGTGACGCTGGCGGAGGAGACGCGTTGGACGACGGCGCGCATGGCGAAGGAAGTGTTGAAACAAAAACGGCGGCCGAAGCGACCGCCGTAAACGAGAGGAGCGGGCGTTGGCCGCGCGTCAGATCATCGGGACGTGCGGTTCGACGTCGGCGTCGTAGTTGACGCCCGGCAGACCGAAACCGAAGAGCCGGAGGAACTCGCTCCGGTAGCCGGCGATGTCGGTTTTTTCGACGAGATTGGCGGTGGTGACGGTCGGCCAGATCTCGCGGACGGCGGCCTGGACGTTGTCCTGCATCTCGAGATCGTCGATGCGCACGCGACCATCGTCGTCGAAGCGCGGCGTGTGGCCGTTATACATGTGCGTGGCGAAGAGTCGCTGGATCTGCTCGATGCAGCGCTCGTGCGTGCCGTTCGCCTTCATGATCTTGTAGAGGATCGAAATGTAGAGCGGGACGACGGGGATCGCGGAGCTGGCCTGCGTGACGAGGGCCTTGTTGACGGAAATGAAGGCGCGGCCGTTGCCGTGGGCTTTCAGCAGCGCGTCGAGGGATTTCGCGGCGCGTTCGAGATCGTTTTTCGCGAGACCGATGGTGCCGTTCTTGTAGATCGGCCAGGTGACCTCCGGCCCGATATAGGAATAGGCGACGGTTTGCGCGCCGGGCGCGAGGACGTTTGCGTCCATCAAGGCGCGGATCCAGAACTCCCAATCTTCGCCGCCCATGACGGCGATCGTGTCGGCGATCTCGGCCTCGGTGGCGGGCTCGATCGTGATGTCGGTGACGATGCCCTTGTCGGTGTCGACGGTCTTGTTGGTGTAGGACGCGCCGACGGGTTTGAGGACGGACCTGTGCACGGCGCCGGTGCGCGGATGGGTCCGGCGCGGCGAGGCGAGCGAATAGACGACGAGATCGATCTGGCCGAGGTCGGCTTTGATGAGATCGATGGTCTGCTTCTTGATTTCGTCGGAAAAGGCGTCGCCGTTGATATTCTTCGCGTAGAGACCGGCGGCGTGGGCGGCTTTGGTGAAGCCGATGGTGTTATACCAGCCCGGGGTCGCGGGGCGGCCTTCCTCAGAGGGGCGTTCGAAAAACACGCCGACGGTCGCAGCGCCCGTGCCGAAGGCGGCGGTGATGCGCGAGGCGAGGCCGAAGCCGGTCGACGAACCGAGGACGAGCACTTTCTTGGGACCGTCCTTGATGGGGCCTTTCGACTTCACGTAGTCGATCCATTCCTGCACGTGCGCTTCACAGCCGGTGGGATGAGAAGTGACACAGACGAATCCGCGAACCCGAGGTTTGATGATCATGAGGAGGGGAAGGTTTTCGGTGCGTCCGCGGGCTGACAAGTGTCAATTCGACGGCCGCGCCGCGCGCAGCGCGTCGGTTTCGTGACGCGAAAGGATGCGCTCGGCTTCCAGTTGTTGCCGGGTGCTGCGCAACTCGATCTCGAGCAGCGCCTGCTGGTCGCGCAGGAGGGCGTTTTGGGCGCGGAGCGTGGCGACGAGCTGGAGCAGGCCGCCGCAAGCGAGGGCAAGCAGGACGACAGTGGCCCAAGGCAGGTGTTTCCAGATCCGGAAAGGCGGGACGCGATCGGGGACTTCAGGCATCGGAAAAAACGTAAATGAGGCGAACCTTACAGGACCGCCAGCCCGATGAGGCCGAGCACGATCACGGCGCCGAGCACCGCGAGGATTTTCATTTCGAGGCGGGTGAGGTGAAGGGGCATGGTGAAAAAGCGAGGGCGCGCGATCAAAGGCCCAGCGGCTGCAGGCGGGCGAAAATCTCCTTCAACACCGGCTCGTTGGCGATCTCCGTCCAGCTGCGATTGCTCGAAACTCGCACAAACAGTTGATCGCCGCCGTGGCGGAAACCGTAACGCAGCGCGCTTTTCAGCAGCGCCGACGCCGAATAAGGACCGAGATAGGCGATGGGATGGCCGTCGTAGAGATGCCAAAACCACACGTGCTGCGGCACGACGCCGTTGGTGAACACACGGCTTTCGACTCCGGGCAGCCCGCGTCCGTCGATCGCGACTAGATCGTCGGGCTGTGCGCGCGATTGCAGCGACCAACCGGCACCCGGCCAGCACGCGTCGGGCGTGTGCGACGCCACCAGACTGACCGGCGCCTGGCCCGCGGGCCAGTAGGCGAGGTAAACCGTGATCTGGTCGACGCCGCTGGCGCTCCGACGCAGATACGTTCGCTGCGCCAGATGCGTGGTCCGCAGCGTGTCGGAGAATTGGTATAAGCTTCGCGACGTGTCGACATGCCAGCCGGGCGATTCCGCGGGCAAAATCGCTCCCAAGTTCGGTGCCGGAAAACCGCCGCGTCCTGACGGGCGGGTGTTGGCGACGAAGAATGCGGCGAGGGCGAGCGTGCCCGACAGTGCAACCGTGACCGGCCAGCGCAGCCGCCACCGGAAGGACGTGCGGGCTTCGGGAAACTCCTTCGCGGATGCGTCGGGAGCTTTGCGCGTCGCGGAGAGCCGATCGAGCAAGACCGCGAGTCCGGCCAGGATGACGGCAGTGATACCGAGCACCGCAAAACCCGTGGCATCGTGCCACGTCCCGGTGATGTCGACGCCGGCATTCGCGAGGAGCGTAAGAACAAGGGAGCGCGCGAAATTCATCGCGAGCGCGATCGGACCGGCCAGCAGAATGATCGCGGCGCGCGGCCAGAATCCGCGCACCAAGGTGGCGGAGAAAAACAGCCCGGCGAACAAGCACGAGATCAGGCTGCGCACGCCGCTGCAGGCGTCCTCGACGCCGACGCTCGTGTTGGCCAATTGGATGACGTTGCCGTGTCGCGCCGCGGCGATGCCGAGCAGGTGCAGCGCGTGGAGGACACCGTCCGTGATCGTCAGCTGCAACTGAATCGTCAGGCGCGCATACGTTCCGGGCGGGATCGGCGCGCTCAACAACCACAGCACGATCGCGGCGAACGCCGGCCAGTTGAAAGGAATTAGCCGCAACTCGCGATCTGCCGCCGAGACCCAGCACCCGCCGAGCAGCAGCGCGCCGGACAGCGTCAAGGTGAAGCCCACGAGATTGCTGCTCCAGTCGACCGCGGCGGCGTAGACGCCGCTCACACAGACCATCAGCACGCCGGCGGCGAGCAGAACCGACGACGCGGCGAACGTGAGCGGCCGCGCGGCCAGATAACGCCGCGTCCCGTGCCGGGCTTCGCGGGCAAGCAGCAGAAAAACGAGCGGCATCAGGTAGCCGTGCGAAAGATCCGGATTTTCCGACCAGTGCGGCCACAGCGCGATGCACAAGCCGAGCACGAGGACGCCGAGCAGCAGCAGGTTCACGCGGTCCAGCACGGTGAGCGCGGGACGCGCGACCTCGACGCGCGATGGCTGCGGAGTCGCGGTGCTCATGATTCCGGCGCGGGCGGCGGCGGCTCGCCGGGATACCGCTCCAGCAGCGCGTAATAAACCTCCAACGCCATCGGCAGCGCTGGCAGCAGCGCAGCGATGCGCGTCTGCCGGGTATTGCCGCGGAAAAAGGCTTCGACCAGATGCAGCGTGAACGCGCTGCCCTCGCCGTGTCCGCTGATGAAGCGGGACACCGTCTCCAATTTCGGCCAGTCGCGCGCCACGCCGGCGGCGCAACCCAAGGCCAGATACGCCTCGAGCGTGGAATCGCTCAGCGGCGGTCGCTCCTGGTCGATCTGGCGGAAAAGCGCGTGGAGCACGACCGGGCTCGGATGCCGGATCAGATGCGCCGCGAGCAGGCGCCCGGTGGGAACGTTGAACGGCCGCGCCAGCAACGTTGCAACGAGGCGGTCGCGGGCGCTGTCGGCGCCCAGCGTCGCATACGCGTCGAGCAGCAACGTCGCTCGTGCGGCGTCGTCGAGTTGCGCGCCGTAGCGGCCCAGCAGGTCCACCGCTTCGAGGCCGCGGCCGAGCTCCGTGAGTTCAGCGATCTGGTAGAACTGGCTGAACGCCGGCTCGCGGTCCCACGACTCCGACAAGCGGGCGAGCGCGGCCGGGCGATTGTTGGTGCGGACGAGCAGTTCGGTTTCGAGCAGCCTGTCCCAGTTGCGGACGGCGGGGGCGGTCGAATCGAGGATTTTTTGCAGTGGCTCGATGTGGCCGGTTTGCCGCGCGGCAAACAACAGCGCCCGCATCCACACCGGAGCCTCGGATGCGCCGGCGAGGATTTCCGCCGTGGCGAGGATTTCGATCGTCTCGAACTCGCCCCGCGCGAGGAGCGAACGGAACCAGAGTTGTTTGGTCGCCGCCGCTTGCGCCGGATGCCGCTCAATCAGCTGGCGGTAGATCTCGTCGGCGCGCGCGGGCTGGCCGAGTTGAAGTCGTTGCGCGAGCGCGAAGCCGATCCGGTAGCTGTCGGGATCGAACTGATGGGCGTTGGTCAGGTAGAGCATGCCCTCGGCGTGCCGGCCTTGGAGAAACGCGCGATTGGCGCGCTCCATGAAAAACCAGCCGCGCACCTCGGTCACGCGATGCCACGAACCCGGCCAGACGAGATGGACGATGCTGATCGGGTAGCCGACGGAGCGGAGAAAAACGAAAATCGCGAGCGCGCCGGCGAGGTAAACGGCGCCGAACGAGCCGCCGTAGGCCAGCGCGGCGCGGCCCCAGAAGGGACGGACATCGGCCGTGTCGACGGAACAACGCAGACCCGCGGGCGTGGCGACCAGGAGCGGACAAACGCGGCGGAAGTTCGCCGGTTGGTGCCAGGACAGGCAGGCGTCGCAGGCGGTTTCGAACGCGCGCCCCGAGTCGCTGGGCGACTGGCATGGACAGGGAACGCCGCCGCGCCGGAGACGGAACCACGATTTGCGGGCGTTCCAGTAGAGCAGGCCCCAAGCGAGGCGGAAAAGATCAGCGAGGCGGCCGGTCACAAATGCAGGAGTCACAGTAGATAGGGGAAATTACCGGGCCAACCGAAATCGTTTCCGGTCGGCGCGAGCGGGAAATCCTCGGAGAAGTCGCCGAATCTTCCCGCGGTGGGATTCGTCTAGGCCTTGGCACACCCATGAACACGACCAAAAAAATCCTCTTCGTCGCGGCGGTGCTGAGCGCCGCCTGGTCGACGGCCGCGCGTGCGGTTGTCAGCATCGGCGCTCCCGCGCCCGATTTCAGTGTGACGGACATCCAGGGCAAAACCCACCGCCTGGCGGACCACAAAGGGAAAATTGTGGTGTTGGAGTGGACGAATCCGCAGTGCCCGTTCGTGCAGAAGCACTACGAAAGTGGAAACATTCCCCAACTGCAAAAAACGGCAACGGGCGACGGCATCGTTTGGTTCGCGATCGAGTCCGCTCGTGGCAAATCGGGTCAGGCCGAGGACGCGAAAGCAGCCGCCTGGTTGAAGGAACAAAAGGCGGCGCCGACCGCTTATCTGCGCGACGCGGATATGAGCGTGGCGCGATTGTATGGCGCGAAGGCGACGCCGCACCTGTTCATCATCGATGCCTCGGGCGTGCTGGTTTACAACGGGGCGATCGACAGCATTCGTTCGGCGGACAAGGCCGACATCGCCAAGGCTGAGAATTACGTGACGTCGGCCCTGGCGGCGCTGAAAGCCGGGCAGCCGGTCGCCAAATCCGCCACCCAGCCGTATGGCTGCGCGGTGAAGTATTGAACCTGAAAAACCTGAGCCGCCAGGACGCCGCCGGCGCTGGCGGTTTACGCTGCTGCCACTCTCTGGCTTGAGTGGCGGCGGCTCGCGACGCAGGCTCCCCGCGTGAAACGACTGCGGCAATCGATGACGACGCTGCGGCTGCCGGTCTGCTTAGCGGTCGCGTTTTTCGCCGGCGCGGCGGGCGCGCGAGCGGCAGGCGGGTTTTTCAACACCCTGCTCGGCGAGCGCGAGGTGCACGTGATCACCGTCACGGACGTGACGAAGAAAGGGAAACAACTGCGCGAAGCGTCACGGGCGAATCCGATTTATTACGAGGCGCTCGTGCTCGGTTACCAAGATTATGGTCGCTCGATCGCGGGTCTCGAGCCGCCGGACAAAAGGGCGATGCTGAAGCTGATCATGAAGCTGCTCGCGGACCGCGGCTATTACCCCGGCTCGCCGCAGCACATGCCGGAAGTGCTGCTCGCGTTTTCGTGGGGCACGATGAACAACCGCGTGGGCATGTCGCTGCTGTTCATGGGCGGCGACAAAATGGATCTGCTGTGGCAACTCGAGCCGCTGTCGATTCACAACACGGTGAATCACATGACGCGGTTTCGTCACGGCTCGCTGGGCGATTTCATTTCAGAGGCGAGCAGCGGACGGCTCTACGTGATTTCGGTGCAGGCCTTTGATCGTGACGCGGCGATCGAAGGGCGGACGGAGTTGTTGTGGCACACGAAGGTGAGCGCGCCGGCGGACGGCCTCGATCTCACCCTCGCGCTCAAGCAGATGGCGCGCGAAGCGGCGCCATTTTTCGGGCGCGAGACGGCGCGGCCGGTTTGGACTCGTGCGCCCGAGCATCCGGTCAGAGTGGACCTGGGCGAACTGAAGGTCGTCGAGGCGATCGATCCCGACAAACTGCCGATCACGGATACCGATCGCGGCCCGGATGCCGTCGGCCCGGCCGCGGCCGCCGCGCGGCAACGCTGAATCGGAGCGCGACGTTTTCCGTTCCGCGACGACGGTTTCTGGTGATGTTCGCGAGGCGGCGGACCTGCTCCGCTCAGACCGTCACCGCGAAAAGCTCGGGGTGCATCGTGCCCTCGGCGACCTTGTTAACGGTGCCCGTCATCATGATCGAAAAGTCGGCGCCGATTTCGATGCCGATCTGGCCGCCGGGCATGTGCACAGTGACCGCGCGATCGACGAGCCCGAGCTTGTGCGCGACGGCGGCGGCGGCGCTGGAACTGCTGCCGGACGCCAGGGTGTAGCCTGCACCGCGTTCCCAAATTTCGATCTGAATGTTGGCGCGATCGAGCACGCGGAGAAACTGGACGTTCGTCTTGCGCGGGAAATTCGGGTGCGTCTCGAAGTGCGGGCCGTAGCGGTGCGCGAGCTCGGACGAGATTTCCGCGAGGGGAAGCACGCAATGCGGATTGCCGATCGTGGCGGCGCAGTAGGTGAACTCGCGGTCGAGCACGGTGATTTTCTCGTTGATGACCTCGCGCGGCGCGCCGGTGAGGTTCACGGGAATCGTCGCGCTGTCGAAGCTGACCTTGCCCATGGCCACCGTGATGAGGCGCCCGTTGTCCTTGATGACGGACTGGACCGTGCCGCCGGGCGTTTCGACGGTGAACGACGGATTCGTCACGAGCTTTTGATCCCACAGATAACGCGAAAAGATGCGGAGGCCATTGCCCGATTTCTCGGCCTCGGAACCGTCGGGGTTGAAGATGCGCAGGCCGAACTCGCTCGCGGTGGACGGGAGCGGACCCCAGAGGATGCCGTCGGAGCCGACGCCGAAATTGCGATGGCAGACGACGCGGATCTGCTCGACGGAAGGAGCGGACTTCCACTGCGGGAAGTCGCGCGGATCGCAGACGATGTAGTCGTTACCGAGGGCGTGATACTTGTGGAAACGCATGGAGGAAGAGAGAGCATTGCCCGTGCGAGCCGGCGAGTTCACGAAAAAAGTCGCACGCGGCGCGCGGGCGAGGACCTGTGCGCGGACGTAGGGCGCCGCGCGGGGTCAGAGCTTGGCGGGGGATGACGGCGCGTCGCTGTAGCCGAAAAGCTGGCGTTTCTTGATCGCCGCGACGACGCCGGGCGGGGCCATCTGCTCCCAGGAATCGTCGCCCTCCTTGATCCGCCGCAGGACGTCGCGGGAGAAAATATGCAGGATGTTCGGATCGAAGCCCACGATGCACTCGATGTAATGGTTCTCGAGAAGGTGATTGTAGAGATTACGGAGGTGATCGACGACCTGGACGTTCTTGGCGGTGATCAGCACCTGCGAGGCGAACGAGGCGGCGGCGGGGCTGCTGGGCGATACCGTGGGTTCGCCTTCGGAAAGATAATGCGAGTAGGCGTCCTGCCGCATCGGATAGATGTAGAGCTTCACCGAGTGGCGGAAGAGACGGCCGAAGGACTCGAGGATGCCGCCCTCGAGATTCTCGTAGTATTTTTCGTTGAAGATCTCGAGGAGGTTGTTGATGCCCATCGCGACGCCGATCATCTCCTTCGTGTAGCGACGAAAATAGGACGTGAGTCGGAAATACTCGGAGTAGTTCGAGATGAGAACGGTGAAGCCGATGTCGCTCAGCAGGTCGACGCGCGACAGGAAGTCCTCGGCGTCGAGCGCACCGGCGGCGAGCAGGTTGTTCATCGTGATCTCCATCAGCACGACGACCTCCTTGCCCTTGACGAGCGGCTCCTGGACGAACTGCGCGGTGGCGCAGTTGAGCATGTCGACGTTGACGTGCGTGACGGGGCGGAAGCTGCCGCGCTCGACGAGAATCGCCTTCTTGTAGAGGACTTCGGACGGCTGCATCACCTCGCCGTCGGCGCCGAACATCACGGCGTTGGTCAGGCCGAACTGGACGAGGTAAAGCGACATCAACCGGTTGTCGACGTGGCCGAAGGCCGGCCCGCTGAACCTCAACATGTCGACCTCGATGCGGTCGGCGGTGAGGTTGTCGAGGAGCGACTGGGCGAATTTCTTCGGGTCGTCGCGCAGGAAGAACGCGCCGTAGATAAGATTGGTGCCGACGATGCCGAGCGCCTCCTGCTGCAGGACGTTCTCCTTGTCCCACATCCGGACGTGGATGACGATTTCGTTCGGAGCGCCGCCCGGCTCGGTCTGGAAGCGGATGCCCATCCAGCCGTGGGCTTCGTTGGTGCCCTTGTAATTGCGGGTGGCGACGGTGTCGGCGAACACGAAGAAGCTCGTGCGATGCCCGCGCGAGTCCGCGAGCCGCTCGAGGAGCAGTTGATACTCGTGGTCGAGCATCAGGTTCAGCCGTTCGCGGGAGACGTAGCGCGGCGCTTTCCCGTAGATCGCGTCGCTGAACGTCATGTCGTAGGCGGAGATCGTTTTCGCCACCGTGCCGGAGGCGCCGCCCGCCTGGAAAAAGATGCGCGCGACTTCCTGGCCCGCGCCGATCTCGGCGAACGTGCCGTATTTCTGCTCATCGAGATTGATCGTGAGCGCCTTGCGGTTGGTGGTGAGGAGGGTCTTCTGCTCGCTCGACATGAGGAAGGACTATGGGTCGGGCCGACGGTGAAGCAACTGGTTCGTGGGTCAGCCGGCGTGATCGCGTCAGTGGTGTCGCCGTCGATGGCGCGGGCGGACCGCCGGTCCTGATTTCTACTGGAGGAAACGGCGATTCGGGGTAGGGTCGCGCTTCCTTCGTATGAAAAACTTCTTCACGTCGATGCTGGGGGCGCTGGCGGCCCTGGTCATCTTCACGGTCGGCGGCGCGTTATTGTTCGTCGGATTCGTCGGCGCGCTCGCCGCGCTGAGTGGCGAAAAAACGGTCAGCGTCGATCGCGGCTCGTATCTGGTGCTCGATCTGGCGGCGGCGGTGACCGACGCGCCGCCGAACATCGATTTCCGTTTTTTGGGCGGGCCGAGCACGCCCACACTGCAGTTGCGGACCGTGACGCGGACGCTCAAGGCGGCGGCGCAGGACGAGCGGATCGCGGGCGTGTTCATCAAGGGCGATGTGCCCGCGGGCGGCTACGGCCCGGGCTATGCGGCGTTGAAGGAGATCCGCGACGCCCTTGAGGAATTCAAGGCCTCTGGCAAGCCGGTGAAGGCGTTTCTCACCTACGCGACGACGAAAAACTATTACCTGGCCTCGGCGGCGGACGAACTCGTGCTCGATCCTTACGGGCTGATTTTCATGCCGGGACTTTCCAGCCAGCCGATGTTTCTGGCGGGCGCATTCGAGAAATACGGCGTCGGCGTGCAGGTCACGCGCGTCGGCAAATACAAATCCTTCGTCGAGCCGTTCACGCGCCGGAACATGAGCCCGGAGAGCCGCGAACAGATGCAAAAGCTGCTCGACGACATCTGGGGCGGGCTGCTCGGCGACATCAGCGCCGGTCGCAACGTGAGCGTCGCCACGATCCAGAGCACGGTCGACGCCGAGGGTGTGATTCGCGCGGAGGCGGCGAAACAGGCGCGGCTCGTCGACCGGATCGCGTATCGCGACGAAATCATCGACGAGATGAAAAAGCTCACCGGGCGTAATGGGCTAAAGGATACGTTCAAGCAGATCACGATCGTCGATTACGCGAAAGTCGCGAAGGACACCCGGATCGTGAAAAAGGAGCCGGACGCGGAGAAGGTGAAAAACGGCGAGGAAAAGAAGCCGGTCCTGAGCTCGCGGACCGGGCGGGTGGCGGTCGTTTATGCGGAAGGCGACATCGTGGACGGCGAGGGCGAGGAGCCGGGCGAGATCGGCGGCACGCGTTTTGCGCGCGAGCTGCGCCGGCTGCGCCAGGACGACAGCGTAAAGGCGATCGTGCTGCGGGTGAACAGCCCCGGCGGCACGGCGTCCGGCTCGGAGGCGATCCAGCGCGAGATGCGGCTCGCGATGGAGGTGAAGCCGGTCGTGGTGTCAATGGGCTCCTATGCGGCGTCGGGCGGCTACTGGATTTCCGCCTACAGCGATCGCATCTATGCGGAGCCGACGACGGTGACCGGCTCGATCGGCATTTTCGGCATCCAGTTCGACATCCAGAAACTCGCGGCCGATTTCGGCGTGACCTTCGACAGCGTGAAGACCGCGCGTTTCGGCGATATGTTGACGATCGCGCGTCCGAAGACCGCCGAGGAGATGGCGGTGTTTCAGCGACTCGTGGACTGGGTTTACGGCGAATTCATCGCGAAAGTGGCGGAAGGGCGGAAGCTCAAGCCGGCCTTCGTGGAGGAGATCGCGCAGGGCCGCGTGTGGTCGGGTGTCGAGGCGAAGAAGCTGGGTCTGGTCGACGAAATCGGCGGACTCGACGAAGCGATTCATTTCGCGGCGGAGCAGGCGGGCCTCGGGACGGATTATCGCCTGGTGGAATATCCGCGGAAAAAGGAGTTCGCGGAAGCGCTGCAGGAAATGATCGAGAAAATGGCGCCGCAAACGGCGCGGGCGTCGGGCTTTGCGGCCCGCGTCGCTGCGCGTTTCGAGCAGGATTTGAAGACGTTGCAGCGCTTCAACGATCCTCGCGGGCTTTACGCGCGGCTGCCTGTCGATTTGATGATCGAGTAATATGTCGAATCACACGCTTTCCAGAGAAGTTTCCGCCACGATGATCCCGGCGGGCGAGGTCGTGACGCTGCCGGCAGGCGCGCCCGTCTTCATCACCCAGACGCTCGGTGGCAATGTGACCGTGCGCACGGACCAGGGTCTCTTTCGTATCGCCGCCGCGGATGCGGGCGCGATCGAGGGTTACGAGGCCCGGCCGGCCGACGCGGCGCCGACCGCCGGAGGAAACGCCGAGTTCAGCGAACAGGCGGTGTGGGAGGCGTTGAAGACCTGCTTCGATCCGGAAATCCCGGTCAACATCGTCGATCTGGGACTGGTTTACGATCTCGTGGCGGAAAAAACGCCCACCGGCGGTCATGCCGTCGAGGTCAAGATGACGCTGACGGCGCCGGGGTGCGGCATGGGTCCGGTGATTGCGGAGGATGCGCGCGAAAAAATCGCGCAGCTGCCGCAGGTCGAATCGGCGAAGGTTCACATCGTGTGGGACCCGGTGTGGTCGCCGCAGATGATTTCGCCCGAGGGGCGAAAGACGCTCGGGCTGGAGTGACGTCGCGGCGGTGAATCGCGGCGACAACGACCGGACGAGTCTGCCCACGGACTACACGGAAGGCACGGAAGTGAACTGACGGCGGTGGACGACGGAGTCCTCACCGCGACGGCTACGCTGGTCGTCGGGCGGCTGGTTGCGACCGCTGGCGCCGCGAACGTCGCTCAGGCGGTGATGCTCTCGAGCGAGCACCCGTCGGCGGATGCGGCGTGGGGCGTCTCGCAGTTCGGGCGGGCGACGATCCCGGGAAACGGCTCGAGCGCGAAGGCGCGGTTCGGATCGGCGAGCAGGTGGCGGTCGCAGACGGCGAAAAGCGCGGCCTCGCTTTCGGTGCGCCGCATGTCGTGCAGAAACGCGCCCTGCGGGTCCACGCTCTGACCGACGAAGTTGAGATATTTCTTCATCTTGTTGACGTGAAGCCGCTCCGGCAGACCGGGCACCTGCGTGGCGCGATACAGCCGCTCGATGTAGTCGCGCACATCGGCGAGGGTCGGGCGGAAAATCGCGGACGCCGAGCCGTGCTGCGAGGCCTCGCGACACTGCCGGAAGATCCACGGATTGCGGATCGCGTGCCGGCCAATCATCACGCCGGCCGCGCGCGTCTCCGCGAGGACGCCGAGCGCCCGGGTGGCGGAGAACACGTTGCCGTTGGCGAGGACCGGACAGCGCACGCGGGCGACGGCGCGCGCGATGTAGTCGTAGTGCACCTCGCTGCGATACATTTCCTTCACGGTCCGCCCGTGAATGCTAAGCAGGTCCACGCGATGCCGGTTGACGAGCTCGAGCAGCGGCTCGAACGGCGTCGTATCGTCGAAACCGATACGCATCTTCACCGTGAAGAGGCCGGGCACGGCGGCGCGGAGGGTGGCGAGGATTTCGTCGACGCGCTGCAAGTCGCGCAGCAGACCGCCGCCGACGTTCTTCTTGTAAACCTTGGGCGCGGGGCAGCCGAGATTGAGATCGATGCCGGCGACGGGGTGGCGCAGCAGCGCCTCGGCGGTGCGCGTGAGATGCGTGAGGTCCTCGCCAATGAGCTGGGCGAAGACCGGACGTCCGGTGGCGTTTTCGTCGATGGAGCGGAGAATGTGTTTCTCCGGATGCGACTGGGCGTGGACGCGGAAGAATTCGGTGAAGAAGTAATCCGGCGCACCGTAGTGCGCGATCACGCCCATGAAGGCGAGATCGGTGACATCCTGCATCGGCGCGAGCGCCGTGAGCGGAAGTCCCGGGTGAAGCGGGGGCGGGAGGGAAACGGGAGCGGACGGCATGCGGGACCAGCGGCTATTCGTCCTCGTCGGATTCCTCCGACTGCTGCTGCTGGCGCACGCGTTCCAGGATTTCGGTCATGTCCTCAGTCGCGTCGATGACGGCGCGCGCGACGAAGATCGGACGCTTTTGTTGCAGTGCCAGGACGATCGAGTCGCTCGGGCGGGCGTCGATCTCGACGATTTTTTTGCCCAGTTCGTTTTCCATGCGCAGGAGGACGCGCGCGAAAAACGTGCCCTCGCGGGCATCGTTGACGAGGATGTGATCGAGTTGCGCGCCGAGTCCGAGGAGGATGCTGCCGATGAGGTCGTGCGTGAGAGGGCGGTCTTTTTTGACGCCGTTCAGTGTCATCTGGATCGCGTTGCCGACGGAGTGGTCGACGTAAATCACGAAGGTCTTCTCGTCGTTGCCGAGGAACACGGCACAACCGTTGGCGGTGGGCATCACGCCTTTCACGGAGACGGGGACGACGTCGTTCTGCATGGTTAAGAAATGGTCGCAGCGGGCGGAAAGCGCAAGTCGGCGGGCCGCGTCGCGCGGTGCGGAACTGGCGCGCGAGAAGTTCGCGCCTATTCGAAACCGTAGAGCGGAATGCTCCAGCTCCTGGCCTGCGCGAGCACGGCGGGACGATCGAGGATGATCACGCGATTCGCTTCGAGCGCGGCGGCTTTGATGCCCGCTTCGCGCATCGTTTCGAGCGTGCGCTGACCGAAACAGGGGACGTCGAACCGGTAATCCTGCCCGGACTTCACCGTTTTCACGAAGAGGGTCGCGTCGGTCTTGAACGTGCCCGCGCGGCGGAGCATTTCGTCGGTGCCCTCGTAGGCCTCGACGGCGAGCACGGTGCCCTTGCGGACGACGCAGCCCTGGCCGATGTCGAGTCGGGCGCATTCGCGGGCGATGTGGATCCCGTGATCGAGGTAGTCCTGGTCGATGGGGAAGGAGCGCCCGGTCATGCAGCCGGCGATGGCGAGCTGGTCGTCGATGAAGGAGCGGGCGTCGAGCAGCTTGATGCCGAGGGCTTCGATCTCGGCGGCGATGGCGCCGAAGATGGTTTCGGCATTGCGGCGTTTCAGCGACGCGAGGATGCGGATCGCCTTCAGGTCGGGATGAAGGCCTCTGAACAAGCGCCGCGGCGCAATCTGTCCGGCCATGATGACGTAACCGGCGCCGAACTCGCGCAGCGTTTTCAGCATCCGGCCGAGCTGGCCGACGAGCAGCGTGCAGCGATCCGATTCGGGAAAGGAAGCGACGAGGTCGGGCCGCGTTTCCTCGTCGAAAGCGATCAGCTTCAGCGGCACGCCGGCGCGGCGAACGGCGGCGGCGACAAGCTGCGGGTAAATTCCCTGGCCGGCGATAAGCGCGACCGGACGCTGCGGATCGAAGTCAGGAGGGAGAAACGCGGAGAGCACGGCGGAAAAAGTTGAAAAGCTGAAAGACTGAAAAGCTGAAATTGGCGAGCCGCGTTCGCGGAAGAGCGGAACACCCGCTTGGTTTCAGCTTCTGGGTTTTTCAGCGTTTCAGCTTTCTAGGACTGGGAGCCGTAATATTTTTTGTAGCTCCGGTAGTAGCGGTAATTCGAATAATACTCGATGCGGCGCGGCGAGAGACCGTTGAGCACGACGCCGAGCACCTCGTTTTTGCCGTTGCGGAGCGCCTTCATGTAAAGGCGAATGTGTTTTCGGAAAGCGCGATTAAAGCGGCAGACGTAAATGACCTCGTCGGCGCGCTCCGCGATCAGGAGACTGTCGGTGACGGCGCCGAGCGGGGGCGAGTCGATGATGACGAGGTCGTATTCCCGTTTCAGCTTTTCGAGCAGCTGTGCGAAGAGCGGATTTTCGAGGATCTCGGTCGGACTCTTCGAACGTCCGCCGGAGCAGAGCAGCGAGAGGTTCTCGCTGATCTTGATGATGCCGAGGCTGGGGCTGGTCGCGAGCTCGGTATCGAGAGCGGCGCCGGCTTCGAACCAGGTGATGAGGCCGGCGCTGTTTTGCTGCCGGAAATGGCGGTGGAGCATCGGCCGGCGCAGATCGCAATCGACGAGCAGCGTGCGCTTGGCGTGGCGGGCGAAGCTGCCCGCAAGATTGCACGAAATGAGCGTCTTGCCCTCGCCGGGGATCGTGCTGGTGACGAGGATCGATTTCGGAAAATCGAGCTTCGAGTGGATTTTCACCGAGCTGTAAACGCTGAGGAACGCTTCGATGCCGGGTGCCTGTTTGTCGTTCAGCAGCAGCGAGTATTTCTCGTCGTCTTTCATCGACGAGAGATCGGGGATGATGCCGAGGAGGTTGGCGCCTATGAAGGACTCGACGTCCCAGGCGCTCTTGATGCGGTCGTCGATGAAGCTCAGCCCGATGGCGACGCCGAGAAACACGAGGACGCCGACGCCGATGCAGCTGCGGGTGATCGCGTGGAGATTGGGTGAATACGGGGCGCCGGAGGGCACCGCGCGGTCGAGCGGGTGGAGCGGAATCTTTTCCAGGTTCTTCGTCGTCGTCGTCTGGCTCAGGCGATCGAGGATCTGCAGATAGTTTTGCTTCGTGATCTGCGCCTGGTTTTCGAGCGAGCGATATTGGACGGCGATGTCGCCAAGCTGGAGCGAATCCTTTTCCGCCCTGGCGAATTCGGCCTCGAGGCTTTTCTCCGATTCGCGGGCCTCGTCGAGGCGGGTGCGCAGGTCGGCGATCGCGAGGTCGATGGCCTTGTCGAGCTGCTTTTGGACGACGCCGATGCTGTTCTCGATGTCGACCATCTTGGGATGACGTTCGAGGTAGCGCTCGCCGAGGACGGTCTGGCTTTGGCGGAGACTGGCGAGCTGGCTGGCCAGCGACGGGACGGTGCCGTGGTTGGCGATGTATTGGATCTCGATGAGATTGCGGCCTTCCTTGCGGTAGGTTTCGACGAGATTGAACTGGTTCTCGAAATTGAGACGGACGAGTTGCGCGTTCGTGAGCGTGCTGCTGATGGTTTTGAGGCGGTCGCCGACGATGTCGCGGCTCTTGTCGAGGGAGATGAGGTTGTGGGCCTTCATGTAGGCCTGGAGCTTTTGCTCGGCGATTTCGGACTCCTTGCGCAGATCCTCGGCGCGGGTCCGCAGGAACTCGACGGCGGTCTCATTGATGCCGCTGACGCGATCGATGAGATAATTCATGAATTCGCTGACGTAGCGGTTGGCGACGAGCGCGGCCGCTTCCGGGTCGGGGTGGCGGACGGTGATGGCGATCAGCAGCGAGTTGCGGGCCGGCTCGATGGAGACGGAGCCGAGGGCGGCGCCGGCGGGCGGCGGCGGGGTGCCGGGCGGGAGCGCCTTCAGAAAGGGACGCTGGAGGATCTTCACCTCCTCGGGCGTGAACGATTCTACGACGCGGCTGCGGAGGCGGCCGCTGTTGAGGATCTGGATGTTGGTATTGAGCTCGATGTCGCTGCGGACGGCGGCATCGACGACGACTTGCGAGGTGACGACGGTTTCCGGTTTCTCGAACTGCATCGTCGCCGTGCTCATATACATCGGCGTCTCGCGGGCTTTGAAATAGCCCATGGGCACGGCGACGAGAAGGGCGAGCGGCAGCGCGATCCAGAGCCGCTCCCGCAGCATGATGTAGTAATCCCGCAGCGTCCGGCGCTCGACGGCAATTTCTTCGTCCCGCACGCCCCGGACGTGGGCGGGCGGTTTCGGAGTGGGTTCGGCGATCTGCATGGGATCAAATGATGCGCTCGGGCACGTAAACGTTGTCGCCCGGCTCGAGCAGAATGGCGCTGTTGTCGGGGATGTTCGACTTACGGCCGCGCAGAAGGCTGTCGACGTCCACGACGAAGGTGGTGACCTTGCCATCGGTTCCGGTGCGTGTGATGACGACAGCGGTGCCCTTGGCAATGTCCGTGAGGCCGCCGGCCTTGGTCACCAGCTCGAGGATGGAAAAGGTGGATTCGATCGGCAGCAGGTAGCGGCCGGGGGCCTTTACCTGGCCGGAAATGGAAACCTCGCGCGGGGCGTAGTCTTCGATCGCGATCGTCGCCTGCGGATTGCGCAGGTAACGTCCGTCGCGGTAAGCCTGCTCGATGGCGCGCTGCGCGGCGGCCACGGTCATGCCGGCGACGTGAAGGTCGCCGACGAGCTTGAGATTGATCATGCCGCGGGCGTCGATGCGCATGATGGAGGAGAGCTCCTCCTCTTGGAAGATCGAGACGCGGATGCGGTCGGTGATCGTGAGACGGTAAACGTAATTGGGCTTTTCCGTCGGAGCAGTGGCGGCTTTTTCGTCCTGAGCGGAAGCGGGGACGACGAGCGAGGCCGCGAAGGCAAGGACCGTGAGGCTGGCGTGAAGGAAACGAAGAATCGAGAGCGGCATGGCGCGGGATGGCTCAGTAAGTGGCGATCACGGTGAAGGTGAGCATCTGTCGCTCGAAATCAGCTCCCGCGAGATTGGAGCGATTGAGCATGTAGACATAGGCGAGGCTGGTGCGGATATGCGTGGTGATGGCGAGGCCGATGCTGGCGTCGAACTGGAGCATCTCGTCGCGGCGGCCGTCACCGGCCCGGCCCAGAAAATCGCTTCTTGAATAGGTCACCCCCGCATTGGCGATATATTTGCTACTGAGTGATGCGGTGCCGTGCAAGCCGGCGCTGGCGCGGTTGACGGAAATGTCGGTCGAGGTGATGGAAAAATCCTGATTCAGGTCGGCGGAAAACGAGAGCCGGCGCGAGAAAAGCCATTTCAACGAGGTGCCGGACGTGAACGAATCGAAGGTTTCGTCGGTGCCGTCCGGGAGCTCGTTGTTGCGGCGCTGCACCCCGACGCGGACCGTGCCGCTGAGCTTCGGCAGGATGCCGCCGCTGGCGCCGACGGTGAAGCTGTGATCGACGGCGGTGGTGTTCTTCGACGTGTCGCTGATGCCGATGGTATAGCCGCCGTTGAGGTCGAGCTTTGAGGTGTAGATATAGTTAACGTTGATGGAGTCCGAGAATGTATATAAGTCGCTGAACGCGCTTTTGTTGGTATACAGTTTGGTCGTGGTGCGGAAATTGTTGGTGAAATAGTAGCGATCGTTCACCGGATAACGCAGGTCGAGTCCGGCGCTGTTGTTCCAGGCGCGGGTGCGTTCGCCGGCGTCGGGATCGGCCTGGCTCTCGCGGCGCGTGGTGAAGGCGAGCACGCCGGTGGTGCGCCCGTAGCGTTTGCGGAACGCGAGCGCGAAACTCGGATCGGTAAAATCCTGGCCGCGGATATCCTTGAAACCGCCGGCGACCGTCGTGGCGTTGGCGGTGACGCTGATGAGGCCAGCCTGTCGCGAATAGTCGACGCCAAGGGTGAGCGTCTGCGTGTAGGACTGCTGCGCCACCTTGCGAGTGAAGACGTTCGTGTCCAAACCGATGCTGTAGGTGCCGCTCACGAAGATCAGCTCCTTGCCCTCGTTCAGGTTGAACAATGCCCGGGCCGGCGAGATCAGGATCATGCTTGCAAGGAGGCTGAAGCCGATGCGCAGGCGAAGGGTCATCGAGACGGCGGAGCGAGGGAGCGTCGGCCTAGCGGACAAGGTTGGCCTGGCTGCCGGTATATTCGACGGGCGGGATGTCGGGCACCGTCGGCCGCGGTTGCGGGCCGGGATCGCCGTTGTTGCCGGGATTGCCGATGCCGCCGCCGATCGGAGTTCCGGTGCCACCCGGGCCCCCTCCGGTCGTGCCGGAGCTGAACTGGACGGACGTTTGGGCGGCCTGTGCGGCGTCGAGATCCGCTTCCAGTTCGCCGAGGTCGGCGGGGTCGAACTGGGTGACGATAATAGAAGTGGAGGTGTTCTGCTCGGGATCGCCGGTGGCAGCGCCGCCGGAACCGCCACCCGCGGGCGCGGCCGGATTCGCGCCGGTGGCGCCTGGCGAGCCGCCGGCAAAGGACGAGGGCGGTGGCGACGCCGGCCCGGGATTGGTCGCGGCATTGGCGAGTTGTCCAGCGCTGGCTGCGTTTTGCGTGGCTTGGGCAACCTGTTGGGAAATCTGGGCTACGACCGGACCGGCTTGCGCTGCGGCGGCTTGCACCGAGACCAGCGGTTGGTTGGCCGCAAGCGCGACGCTCTGGGTGATGGCGGCCGCGGACGCCGGAGCGGCTTGCGCCACGGCGGCGGCGAGCACGCCTGCGGTCTGGGTCGTGACGGCGGGCGAGGCGTTCGGATAGCTCTGGACGAGAAGTTGCATGACCGCCGTGGCGACTTCCTGAGCCTGAGGCGGCACGACGACCGTCACCGCGGCGGCAAGGGTCGCGGCGGTTTGCGCCACGACCTGGGGCGACGCGTCGGCCATCGTGGGCGTCAAGGTGAGCACCTTCATCATCGTCGCGGCGATCGGCACGGCCTGAGTCGGCGCGGCGGTCGTGACCGCGGAGGCGATCGTGGCGGCAATCTGCGAATTCGCGGTCGGAGGCGACTGCGGCGAGGCTTGGGCCAGTGCTTGCATCACGGCGGCGGCGACCGGCGCCGCTTGGGCCGGCACGGAAGCGGCCACCGCGGAGGCGAGCGCGGCGGCGGTTTGGACAGTGCCCGGAGTGGGCGTGCCCTGCGGCGTCGTTTGCACAAACGTCTGGGTCACGGCCGAGGCAATCTGGGCGGATTGAGCGGGAGCGGCTTTGGCGGCGCCCGCGGCGATCGCGATCGCGTGCGCCGGCGCCGAGATGGCGGCGGAGGTCGCGATCTGCGAGGCTTGATCGGGCGCGGTGCTGACCACGGCGTTCAGCAGCGAGGAGACCGTCGGGCCCGCGATCGTCGAAGTGGCGGCGAGTGGCGACGTGAGGGCGACCACGGCCTTGCTGGCAATCGCGCCGGCTTCAGCGGGGAGCGCGGCGGCGGCGGTTTGGGCCACTTTCGTGATCAAATCGGCCGCGGACGAAGGCGGCAGCCCGCCGAGATTGTTCTGCACGACGTGGGTGACGGCGTCCAAGGCCGTCTGCACGACTCCCGCGAAACTGCTGGAGCTGGCCACGGCGCTGGCGAGCGAGATCGGCGGCTGCGGCTCTCCGCCGGGCGGCGTGATGGTGACGTTGCCGGCGGCGATGGAGTAGTTGGTGCCGTTGGGCGTGGTGAAGACCACCGTGTCGGCCGTCGTCGCGACGAGAAAGCCATCCTCCTCCACCGAGACGGAAAACGAGGTGCCCTTCGCGCTGGCGATGCCTTTCGGAGTGCGCACGCCGTAGTCGTTGATGCCCGATTTGGCGGGATCGATCGTCGAAACGAGGGTGCCGGCTTGCAGCCCGAGCAGGGTGGACTGCTTTTTAACCACGCCGCCCTCGGTGACGACGGACAATTTCTCGATCCGGACGGTGGTTTTCGGGCGGAGGGTCGCGATCGTGCCCTCGAAGGTTTGCAGGTAAAGTTCCGCACTGTCGTTGGTGGAGAGCACCGCGCCGGCGGGGACCGATTCTCCCTCGGCGATCGCGCGCGAGACGTTGTTGTTTGGAAGCTTGACGGTGGCGGGACCGGTCAGCCGCAGCACGATCGCTTCGGTTTCACGGGTAAGCTCGCCCGTCGCGACGGCAGTTGGAATCGGCAGTGCCGCGCCCGGCGCAATGGATGCCGTGGCCGGGACGTCGGCGGCGGATTTCGCGGCGGCGTTTTCCTTCGAGGCCACAAATTCCTCCTCCGTGATCGCGGCGCCGCCGATCGTGTATTTGACGAAGGCCTCCTGTCCGGTGGTGAGCCGCTTGCCGATCGAAACGAACGAGCCGTCGGGCGCGCGCGGATTAACGGTGGCGGTGCCGTTGATCATCGCGACGTGCGTCTGTTTCTCCTCGGCTTCGATCAGGACGCGTTCGCCGCGGATGCCGACCATCGCATGCGCCGTTTCGTAAACCATCGTCGTGCCGCTCAACAGCCGCGGCGTGCTCAGCACCACGCGCCCGGTCGCCAGCTTGATGATGGTCGAGGAGTTGGACGGCTCGACGCGGAGATTGTTGTTCGGGGCGAAAAACTCCTGGTCGAACTTCACGATTTCGAACCGGGTTTTTTCGTCGAGCACCGTGCTCGTCTGGTTGGAAAACAGGATCGAAACCTTCGACCCGGGCGCCGTCTCGAGCGTGGCGCCGCGCGCGCGGATCGTGTCGCCTTTTTTCAGTTCGAGAATCCGGCCGTCGCTGACGCATGTCGCCGTGCCGGTGACGCTCACGACCGTGAAGCGGCCGAGCACGTTGTTCTGTCGGCTGAGTGCCGCCTCCAGCCAGGACGAGGCGCCGAGCGTGAGGACGACGAGCAGAACAATGCGCAGAGATGCTTTCATGGCGGGCCCCGGGACAGCGGTGAGAATTCTAGGGGAAATTACCTAGATTTCCTGGGGGTGAAAGCAAACTAATTCTCGACGACCAAATTCAGGATTTTACCTGGGACATAGATCGTGCGCTTGAGCTTTTTTCCGGCGGCAAATGGCGCCACGCGTTCGTGGGCCAAGGCCAGGGCGACGGCGTCGGATTCGGCCAGTCCCACCGGGACCAAGGCATCGCCGCGGTGTTTGCCGTTTACTTGAAACACCAGCTTGACCTCGCTCGCGACGAGCTTGGCGGGATCGAAAGCCGGCCAGGTCGCGTGTTGGACGGACGGCTTTTGGCCCAGCCGCTCCCACAGCTCTTCGGCGAGGTGCGGCGCGAAAGGTGCCAAAATTTGGACAAACGCGAGCGCGCTGTCGCGGCGAACGGCGGGCGCTTTCTGCAGCGCGTTCGCAAAGATCATCATTTGCGAGATCGCGGTGTTGAAGCGCAGGCCGGCGATGTCCTCGCCGACTTTCTTGATCGTTTCATGCAGCAGCTTCGTGAGCTCCGCGGGCTCGGCGGCGTCGGCCGAAATTTTTGCATTAATCTCACCCTCCGCTCCGATGTATTCGCGCCAGACTTTTTGCAGGAAACGGTGCACGCCCTCGATGCCGCGCGGATTCCACGGCTTCATGGCCTCGAGCGGCCCGAGGAACATCAGATACAGGCGCAGCGTGTCGGCACCGTGCGACGCGATCACGGTGTCGGGGCTGACGACGTTGCCGCGGCTCTTCGACATCTTTTCGCCGTCCTCACCGAGGATGATGCCTTGGTGAAACAGTTTCGTGAACGGCTCGCGTTGCGGCACGGCGCCGAGATCGAAGAGGACCTTGTGCCAGAAACGCGCGTAGAGCAGGTGCAGCACCGCGTGTTCGGCGCCGCCGATGTAGAGATCGGGCACGCCCCAGTAGCGCAGCGCTTCGGGCGAGGCGAACGCGTCGGCGTTGCGCGGATCCAGGAAGCGCAGGTAATACCAGCACGAGCCCGCCCACTGCGGCATGGTGTTGGTCTCGCGATGCGCGCGTATCCATTTTTCCCCGTCGGGCCGCGGCTGCGACGCGGGGACGCTGGCGCCGGTCTCGTAATTGAACCAGATCTCGAGCCATTCGGTGACGTTGGCCAGGGGGCTTTCGCCGTTGCCGCTCGGCAGATACGACTGCACGTCGGGCAGCTCCAGCGGCAGCGCGGCGGGCGGAAGCGGCAGCGCGTAATGCGTGACGCCGCCGTTCAAAAACGTCACCGGCTCGGCCGGCACATCGCCGTCGCGGGCCGCCGCGGCGCGGCGGTAATCGGCCTCGCCGACCCACACGATCGGGAACGGCTCGCCCCAGTAGCGCTGACGCGAGAACAGCCAGTCGCGGAGCTTGTAGTTGACGGTCGCCTGCCCGACACCGCGGGCGGCGAGATCGGTCGTGATTTTCTTCTTCGCCTCGGCCCACGGCAGGCCGTCGTAGCCGGGTGAGTTGATCAGCCGGCCTTCGCCGGTGTAGGGCAGCTTTTGCTCGCCATCGTCGTTGGCGATGACCTGAACGATCGGCAGATTATACTGCTGCGCGAACTCGTAGTCGCGCTCGTCATGCGCCGGCACGGCCATGATCGCGCCGGTGCCGTAGCCCATGAGCACGTAGTCGGCGATCCAGATGGGCACGCGCGCGCCGTTGACCGGATTGATCGCGTAACTGCCGCTGAAAACGCCGGACTTGTCCTTGGCGAGATCGGTGCGCTCCAGATCGCTCTTAGCGGCGGCCTTTTTCTTGTAGTTTTCGACGGCGTCGCGGTGCTCGGGCGTGGTGAGCGCTGCGACGAGCGGGTGCTCGGGCGCAACGACCATGTAAGTGCAGCCGAACAGCGTGTCGGGCCGCGTGGTGAAAATCTTCAGCTGGCCGAGCGTTTTATTTTCGAGGTCGAACAGGAGTTCGGCGCCTTCGCTGCGGCCGATCCACGCTTCCTGCATCCGTTTCGTGGATTCAGGCCAGTCGACGTCCTTCAGGTCGGAGAGCAGGCGCTCCGCGTAAGCGGTGATACGCAGGACCCATTGGCGCAGGTTGCGGCGCTCGACGGGGAAACCGCCGACCTCGCTCTTGCCGTCAACGACTTCCTCGTTGGCGAGAACCGTGCGCAGCTCGGGACACCACCAGACGGGCCGCTCGTCGACGTAGGCGAGGCCGCGCTTGAAGAGCTGCAGGAAAATCCACTGCGTCCACCGGAAGTATTTCGGGTCCGTCGTGTCGATCTCGCGATCCCAGTCGTAGGAGAAACCCAGCGCTTTGATCTGCCGGCGGAAATTGGTGATGTTGTTTTGCGTGTTGGTGGCCGGATGCGTGCCGGTTTTCACCGCGTGCTGTTCGGCGGGCAGGCCGAAGGCATCCCAGCCGATGGGGTGCAGGACGTTGTAGCCCTTCGCGCGCATGAAACGCGAAACGATGTCGCTGGCCGTGTAACCTTCGGGATGACCGATGTGCAGCCCTGCGCCCGACGGGTAGGGAAACATGTCGAGCACGTAGTATTTCGGCTTCGACGAGACGTTGTCCGCGCGGGCGGTGTGGTTTTGCTCCCAGAAAGTTTGCCAGTGCGGCTCAATCTCTTGGAAGTTGTAGTCTTTGCTGCAGGTAGCCATTCGCGTGAACCCGCCACTGTGAAACCTTTCCATCTCCGGTCAATCTTCGCCCTTGTCCTCGTAGTTTTCACAGCGGTTTCGCGTGCGCCGGCGGCGGTCAGCCGCGGATTTACGGAGTTGCTCGACGCAGTCGTGCGCATCGACGTGCGCGAGCAGGCGTTCGAAGCGGGCACGAAGCGCCTGTCGTCCAGCATCGGTTCGGGCGTGATCCTTTCCAAAGACGGCCTCGTGCTCACCAACGCCCACGTCGTCAGCCCGCGCGCGGTCGAGATCTCCGTAACGCTCGCGAGTCTCGAGCGCGTCGGCGCAAAGCTTGTCGGCTGGGATCACTGGACCGATCTCGCGCTGCTGCGGTTGGATATGACGGAGGCGAAGCGCCGCGGGCTGCGTTTCAAACCCGCGGAGTTTGGTGACAGCAGCAAACTCTCGGTCGGCGACACGGTGTTCGCGGTCGGCACGCCGTTCGGCCTCACGCGCACGGCGACGCGCGGCATCGTGTCCAACACCAACCGCTACTTCGAAGATTCGCGCGGCGTGAACGGCTACGAGACGGGTTCGTTCAACACCTGGCTGCAAACCGACGCCGCGATCAATCCCGGCAATTCCGGCGGTCCGCTCGTGGCGGAAAACGGCCGCGTCGTCGGCATCAACTCGCGCGGCTATTCCGGCGCGGACAATCTCGGTTTCGCGATTCCCGCGAACATCGCGAAGAAGGTCGTCGCCGCGCTCGTCCGCGACGGCGCCGTGACGCGCAGCTACGTCGGCCTCGTGCCGCGCGATCTGCAGGATTTCGAAAGTTTTTATGCGCTGTCGCTCAACACCGGCATGTTGATCAACACGGTCGATCGCGATTCGCCGGCGGCGCGCGCGGGCATTCGCGGCGGCGACATTTTGCTCGCGATCAACGGCGTGCAGGTCGACGGACGTTTCCCGGAGCAGCTGCCGCCAATCCAGAACACGATCGCGAGTTTTCCGGTCGGCTCGACGTTGAAGCTCACCATCAAGCGTGGCGCGGAAACGCACGTTTACGATGTCGTCACCGAGAAACTCGAAAGCCGCGTTGGCGAGGAGGGGGCGTTCGATCAGTGGGGGATCAGCGTCCGCAAAGTTTCGCGCACCTACGCCCGCGAAAACCAGCTCGCCGATGCGCGCGGCGTGATCGTCATCGGCGTGCAACCGGGTTTTCCCGCGGCGGTCGCGGGCGTGAATCGCGGCGACGTGATCACCAAGATTGGCCAGCAACCGGTAGATTCGCTCGATGTCGTGCGGCGTGCGCACACGGCTTACGCGGAGAAACCCGAACCGGTGCTCGTCGAGGTTCTGCGCGACCGGCAGGTGTCGCTGTATGTTTTAAAGCCATGATGACTTTGTTTTGGAAAAACGGGCCCGCGGGCGGAGCGGAAATGAAGCGCTTTCGCGCGCGCAACGTCGGCGTGATTTGGGTCGCGACGCTGCTGGCGTTGTCCGCGCGCGCGGCGGATTTGCCGACGCTGTGGGCTGAGCGGTTGAAGGCCGTGGTGGCGGTGGAATTTTATATCGAAACCGAAACCGAGCGGCGTCCGAACATCGCTTACGGGATGGTCATCGATACGCAGGGCACAATCATCCTGCCGCCGGTTGCGGTGAGTCCGCGCACAACGCCGTCGCAGTTGAAGGAGTTCAAAGTGCACCGCGCGGGCGAGGCCGAGAGCGTGGCCGGCGAGTATCTTGGACAGGATGCGTTGACGGGCTGGCATTTCGTGCGCGCCGCGGAGCCGCTGCGCGGCGACCTCGTGCCGATCACGAAATTCGCTGCGGCGAAATCCGCGGAACTGCAGCTGGCGGACGACGTGTGGGGCATCGGACTGCGCAACAAGGACGAGGATTTTCTGCCGTATCTGCTCACGAGCCGGATCGCGTTGATCCAGTCGCTGCCGCAGCGCACGGCGATCGCGCAGCAGGAAGTCGCGGGACCGGGGCTGCCGGTCTTCAATGGCGCGGGCGAATTCGTCGGGCTCGCGCTGAGTTCGTTCGGACAAAGCTTCGTGCAATTCTCGCGCAGCGCGCCGGGCGGCGCGCCGGTGATTCAGGTCAACGTGGAGGAGAGCGGGGCGGTGCTGGTGGCGAGCGAAGTGCTGCCGTATCTCGGACGCGTGCCGCAGAATGTTTTCGGGCGTCCGCTGGCGTGGCTCGGCGCTTATGGTCTCGAGCCGGTCGATCCGGAAGCGGCGAAGTTTTTGAAACTCGAAGGTCAGTCCGCCGCGGTGATCAGCGAGGTGCTGGAAGGCAGTCCGGCGGAGGCGGGCGGGTTGAAGGATCGCGACATCGTCGTCGGCGTCGCGGGCCAGCCGCTGCCGCGTTTTCGTCCGGATCGCGCGGTCATCGGTTATCTGCGACGCGAAGTGTTGAAACGCCGGCCGGGCGAGCCGCTGGCGTTCACCGTGCTGCGCGACGGCGCGCGGGTGGAGACGACCGTCACGCTGGGCGAACAGCCGAAACTGGTCGGCGAAGCGGAGCGGAAGTATTTCGAAAATCTCGGATTCACGGTGCGCGAATTTGTTTACGACGACGCGGTCGACCGGCGCGCGAAGTCGTCGGAGCTCGGCGGCGTGGTCGCGCATTTCGTGAAACCCAACAGCCCGGCGGCGGTCGCGGGCTTGCGACCGGACGACTGGATCAAGGAGATCGATCGCGTCGAGGTGAAGTCCTTCGCCGCGGCGGTGTTTCAACTCTCGGCGATCGAGGCGGACAAGACGCGCACGGAAGCGGTGCTGCTCGTGAACCGCGGCGGCGAGACCGCGGTGCTGCGGCTGAAGTTGTGAGGCGACGCGAACGGAAGCATTGTTAACCGATTTTCTATGTTCACTGGCATTGTCGAAGAAACGGGGCGGGTGGTGGCGTTTCGCCCGGAAGCAGAAGCGTGGTCGCTCACGATCGCGGCGGACGTCGTGCTCGCCGACGCGGCGCTGGGCGACAGCATCGCGGTCAACGGCTGCTGTCTCACCGTCGCGCAGCTCGAGGGAAAAACGGTGCGCTTCGACGTGCTGGAGGAGACGCGGCGCCTGACGAATTTCGCGGCGTTGAAAACCGGCGCGC
Organism: Opitutus sp. sgz309028; assembly: GCF_059821195.1. Classification (NCBI taxonomy): domain Bacteria; kingdom Pseudomonadati; phylum Verrucomicrobiota; class Opitutia; order Opitutales; family Opitutaceae; genus Opitutus; species Opitutus sp. sgz309028. The sequence goes on from NZ_JCAMRR010000002.1 coordinate 659,764, forward strand.
TCGTGAATCTCGAACGCAGCCTGCGTTTCGGCGGGAAGGTCGGCGGGCATTTCGTCACCGGCCACATCGATGCGGTCGGCACGGTGGACGTGTTCGAGCTGCGCGGGAAGGATCACTATCTGCGCGTGCGGATCCCGGCGGAGTATGCGCGCTACATCGTGCACAAAGGCAGCATCGCGATCGACGGAATCTCGCTGACGATTGCGGAGACCGCGGACGACGCGTTCGCGGTGTGGCTGATTCCCACGACGATGGCGGTGACGAATCTCGCGGAGAAACACGTCGGCGATCCGATCAATCTCGAATTCGATCTTCTCGGCAAACACGTCGAGAAACTGATGCTCACCCGCGTTTAGCTTTTGCCATGAACCTTGCGCTTGCGGCCCTGACGGAGGAACTGCGCCGGCTGAAATCCGCCGGCGTGAAAAACGTGTCGGTGAGCGAGGAGAGCCTCGCGGCCCTGCGTCGCGCCGTCGGAAAACGCGCGGCGGATCGCCCGGCCGAATCCGCCGCGACGTCGGCGGCAAGTGCGTCAGAGAAGACGCCCGCGAACGAATCGGCATCAACGCCGGCGGCTCCCACCGCGGCGCCGGCACTTGCTGCCGATCTGCCGGCGTATGTGCCGAAAGCGAAAGCGGCGGAAGAGAAAGTGGCGGAGACGCCCGCGATTCCACCGCCGCAGCCGTTCACGTTGCCCGACGGCGACAAGGCGGCGCGCATGGCGGCGCTGAAAGCGCATGTGTTGGGCGACGCGGTGTGCTGCGCGAATGTGCGGCCGGGCAAGCAGGTTGTGCTCGGCGTCGGCACGCTCGACGCGCGGATCATGTTTGTCGGCGAGGCGCCGGGCGCGGAAGAGGAAGTGCAGGGGGAACCGTTTGTGGGACCCGCGGGACAATTGCTCACGAAAATGATCGGAGCCATGGGTCTGAAGCGCGAGGAGGTCTACATCGGGAACATCATGAACTGGCGTCCGCAGATGCCGGTGAACGCGAGCGGCGTGCAGTATGGAAATCGTCCGCCGACCGCGGACGAAATGGCTTACTGCCTGCCGTATCTCCGCGCGCAGATTGAGATCGTGAATCCCGATCTGCTCGTCGCGCTCGGCTCGACGGCGGCGCAGGGCCTGCTCGGCCCGGGTTCGTTCAAGGCGCTCGGCGAAGTTCGGGGAAAGTGGAAGGAGTTCGCCGGGAAACCCCTGATGATAACGTATCATCCGAGCTACATCTTGCGAAATCAGTCGAACCGGTCGAAGCGGATGATTTGGGAGGACCTGCTGAAGGTGATGGAAAAGGCGGAACTCCCGATTTCGGAAAAACAACGCGGATATTTTCTCGATAAATGAAAACTTCGAACGACTGCGCCGGTCGCGCCGGAGCGCTGGGGCGAAATCTGGGATTCGGTTTCGCGATCGTGGGTTTGCTGTTGGGCGCCGCGCGCGCGGCGGAGCCGACCTTCAATTTCGACACGGTGCGTTTCCGCGCGAAGGTGCTCGCGGAGCGGCCGTATGTCGCGCCGGCGAGCCGCGTGCCGGAGTGGCTGACGAAGCTCAGCTATGACGAGCATCGCCTGATCCGTTTCGATCCCGGCCACACGTGGTGGCGTGACGAGAAGCGGCCGTTCGAGCTGCAGTTTTTCCATCCCGGTTTCGTGCAGAAACAGACGGTGCAGATCGCGCAACTCGTCGACGGCAAACCGGAGCTGATCCCGTTCGACCGGCAGTTGTTCGATTACGACCGACTGAAGATCGGCGAACTGCCGCCGACGATGGGCTTCGCGGGTTTTCGGATCTTGTATCCGTTGAACAAAGCCGGCGACGAACTCGGCGCGTTTCAGGGCGCGAGCTATTTTCGGCTGCTCGCGCGCAACACGATCTACGGACTCTCGGCGCGCGGTCTCGCGCTCAATACCGCCGAGCCGGGCGGCGAGGAGTTTCCGGTGTTTACCGATTTCTGGATCGAGCAGCCGGCGAAGAACGCGAAACGCATCACGATCTACGCATTGATGGACAGCCCCAGCGTCGCGGGCGCGTATCGGTTTATCATTACGCCGGGCGACCAGACGCTTTCCGAAGTGAAGGCGGCGCTCTTCTTCCGGAAATCCGCGAAGGTGGTCGGCATCGCGCCGCTCACGAGTATGTTCTGGCACGGCGAAAACACGAACAACGTGACCAACGATTTTCGGCCGGAGGTGCACGATTCCGATGGCCTGCAATTGTTCACCGGCGCGGGCGAATGGCTTTGGCGTCCGCTCACGAATCCGGGCGCCGTGCGCGTCGCGGCGTTTGGTGACGAGAATCCGCGCGGCTTCGGGCTGATGCAGCGCGACCGGAATTTTGAAAACTATCAGGACCTCGAAGCGGCGTATCACCTGCGGCCGAGCGTGTGGGTCGAGCCGATCGGGAAATGGGGTCGCGGCACGGTGCGGCTGGTAGAGCTGCCGACTCCGGATGAAACGAACGACAACATCGTCGCCTTTTGGGTGCCCGAGAAGAACCCGAAGCCCGGCGAAGCGCTCGAGCTGGAGTATCGTTTGCACTGGGCGACGGATCAGATCCGCCCGCCGGCCGGCGTCGTCGTCGCGACGCGTCATGGCCGCACGGTGACGCACGAATCCGATCTCGAACGTTTCTTCGTGGATTTTGGCGGGCCGGCACTTACGAAAGAGTCCGCCGAGTCGAAGGTCGAAGCGGTCGTTACTGTCGGCCCCGGCGCGAAACTCGTTCACACCACCGTGCAGAAAAACCCTTACAACCAGACCTGGCGCGCAGCGTTCGCGATTCGTCCGGACGGCTCCGGTCAGCCGATCGAGTTAAGGTGTTTCTTGCGCCGCCCGGATCATGTGCTGACGGAAACGTGGAGCTACCTGTGGCAACCGTGATGCCGCGGCGCGCATGAGCGACACGTCCGCCATTCCCCCGCTGATCACGTTTCGCCCCACGACTGGCACGATGGAGGCGTGGAACGCCGCTTACGTGCGGGTGGAGGATTATCTGCGCGCGCACCGTATTCACAATCGCCTGCACTCGAGCCGGCTGATCCTGCGGATTCTCGAGCGCGCCGCGCGGCGCCACGAAGCGGATCCGTCGCAGGATCCGACTGTGCTCGCGGCGGAAGAGGCGGAAGCGATGATGGACCGGTGGTTCGCCGATGTGCTCGACGAACGCGATCAGCCGCACGAACGCATCGCGGTCGACGGACGCGTCGCGCTGCTGCTGTGCGACGGCCCGCAGAAATGGCCGTATGCGTTTCTGGAAACGGAAAGCGTGCCCACCGATTTTGTGCAGGCGATGCGCGCGGGGGCGTTGACCGCCGGTCCGGACATGGCGGTGTCGAGCATGGTGCCGCGACCGATCGATCTGGGACCGATTCCGGAAGCGGCCGGCGAAACGCTCGAGACCTTCGAGCGCCTGCCAATTCTGCGCACGCTGTTTCTCTGGCTGATCTTCGCCGGCGTGCTCGCGGCGATTTTCTACGCGACGCGCTGATTACGTCATGGCGATTTCCGTTCACGACCGAATGACCATTGCGCGGCTCAACCGCCGGCGGTTTTCCTTTTTCTCGTCGATCTTCGGACTGACCAGCGTCGCCACGTGGTTCATGGCCGACCTGTTGTGGCGCGGCGGACTCACGGGCATGGAGCTCGTGCTGCTGCTGTTGTTCGTCGTTTTGTTTTTCCAGGTCGCGGTGGGATTCTGCACGGCGCTCGCGGGGTTTTACGTGATCAATCGCGGCGGCGACAGCCGGCGGATCACGATGACGGTCGCGCGCGGCGAGGACGTGCCGCTCGCTTCGACGGCGATCATCATGCCGATCTTCAACGAGGACGTCAGTCGCGTCTTCGAAGGTTTGCGCGTGGTGTTTCGCTCGGTCGAGGAAACGAAGAAACTCGACTACTTCGATTTCTTCATCCTCAGCGATTCGAATCAGCCCTCGCAGTGGATCGCGGAGGAGACCGCGTGGGCCGAGCTCTGCAAACAGGTCAACGGCTTCGGGAAAATCTTTTATCGGAAGCGGCTGAATCAGATTAACAAGAAAGCCGGCAACGTCGCCGACTTCCTGCGCCGCTGGGGACGCAACTACCGCTACATGGTCGTGCTCGACGCCGACTCGATCATGACCGGCCAGGCGCTCGTGCAACTGGTGGCGTTGATGGAAAAGAATCCCGGCGCGGGCATCATCCAGACCGCGCCGCGCATCGTAAACGGCGAGACGCTCTACGCGCGGATCCAGTCGTTCGGGAATCGTGTTTACAGCCCCCTGTTTCTTGCCGGGTTGAACTACTGGCAGCAGCACGAAGGGAATTACTGGGGCCACAACGCGATCATCCGCGTGCAGCCGTTCATGGAACATTGTTCGCTGCCGGATCTGCCGGGCAGCGAGCCGTTCGGCGGACGCATCCTCTCGCACGATTTTGTCGAGGCCGCGCTGATGCGGCGCGCGGGCTGGGCAGTGTGGCTGGCGCACGAGATCGATGGCAGTTACGAGGAAGGCCCGCCGACACTGATCGACAGCGCGAAACGCGACCGCCGCTGGTCGCAGGGCAACATGCAGCACGCGTGGCTGTTGACCGCGCGCGGCTTCCGGCCGGCGAACCGGTTTCATCTCTTCATGGGCGTGATGGCGTATCTGTCGTCGCCGCTCTGGCTGCTGTTCATGCTGATCAGCACGATCTACGTGTTTGCCACGCTGCGGTCGCCGCCGACGGGAGCGACGCGGCCGGAGGATTATACGTCGCTGTTTGGTTACACGATTGAAGTGCCGGAGGCGCTGACGCTGTTCGTGCTGACGATGCTGCTGCTGTTCCTCCCGAAGATCGTGAGCATCGTCGCGATGCTCGGGCAACGGGAGGAGGTGGAGCGCTATGGCGGACGCGTGCGTTTCGTGCTGAGCGCGCTCGGCGAAATCGTGATCTCCGCGCTGCTCGCGCCGGTGAACATGATGTTCAATTCGAAGTTCGTGTTGTTCACGCTGCTCGGGCAGGGCGTTTCCTGGGTGCCGCAGAAGCGCGGCTCCGACGACGACGGCACGGACTGGCGCGAGGCGATCATCACGCATGGCGGGCAATCGCTGTTCGGTTTGGTCTGGGGGCTCTCGGCGCTGATCTTGTTGCCCACGTTTTTCTGGTGGTTGAGTCCGGTGCTGCTCGGATTGCTGGTCGCGATCCCGGTTTCGATTCTGCTCAGCAAGGCGAGCTTCGGCCGGCGCGCGCGGGAGTTGGGGCTATTCCTCACGCCAGAGGAATCGCAGCCGTCCTACGAACTGCGCCGGCTGCGGCAGAATCTGGCGGAGTGTTACCGGCATCTGCCGCCGCTCGAGCCGCTGCGCGCCGACTACGGTTTGATGCAGGCGGTGCTCGATCCCTACGTGAACGCGATGCACGTGGCGTTGCTGCGGCAACGCCGCTCGACCGAGGAAGCGCGGGAGTGGTTCGCGCAACTGCGGCAGCGGCTGCTGCACGACGGGCCGGAAGGGTTTTCGACCAAGGAAAAAATGGCGCTGCTGCTCGATGCGGAATCGATGATCTGGCTGCACCGCGAATTGTGGAGCCGGCCGGCATCGTCGCTCGCGGAATGGTGGCGACTCGCGATGCGCCAATACAACGTGCTCACGACGGCGCCAACGACGGCGCTGTATCGTTAAAATGGTTACGCGTCCGTGGCGATCGCCGCGCGGGCGGCGCGGACGGGGCTTACGAAGCGGACAGCAGCTTGGACAACTCGGCCTGCGCGCGCGCGAACTCGGTTTTGAGCTCGGCGAGCAGCGCGGCGACGTTATCCAAACCCTCGCGAGCCGATTGGTGCTCGAGCTTTTCGGCGACGCTGCGGACGACGGAGGCGCCGAGGTTGGCGGAGCTGCCCTTGACGCTGTGGGCAGCGCGCGTGAAGCGCGGGATGTCGCCGTTGGCGAGACTCTGGTCGAGCTCCGCGATACGTTGCGGCGTGTCTTCCAGATAGATGGTTACGATTTCGCGCAGAAACTCGTCGTTGTCGCCTGGATTCAGCGCCCGCAGATTTTCGATGGATTGGGAATCGATGATGGTGGGTTCGGGCATGGGGGCAGTGTTTCGGGCCACGGCCCGGGTCGGCAAACAGATTGTGGGCCGGCGGTTGGGCGATCGCGGTTCACACCGACCATTCGAACGAGCTGTTGCTTTCGATCTCCTCGATCGTCGTGAGTCCGAGCAGCACTTTTTTCAGGCCGTCGTAACGCAGCGGCCGGTAGCCGACCTTGGTGGCGGCGCGTGTGATCTCCTGCGCGCTGCGGCCTTCGGAGATCAACGTGCGGATCTCCTCGGTGATCAGGATCAGCTCGTGAAACGCGATGCGCCCCTTGTAGCCGGTGCCCCGGCAGGCGGCGCAACCGCGTCCGCGGTAGAACGGCACGTCGCGCAGGCCTTCGTCGACAAAGTAGCGCTGGAGCACCTCGCGCGTCGGGTGATACGGCTCCTTGCAGTGGTCGCAGATCCGCGCGGCGAGTCGCTGCGCCAGCACGCCGATGACGGACGGGGCGACCATGTAAGGTTCAACCCCGATCTCGATCAGGCGCACGATGGCTTGCGCGGCGGTGTTGGTGTGCAGCGTGGCGAAAACGATGTGGCCCGTGAGCGCGGCCTCGGTGGCGATCTTGGCGGTTTCGAGATCGCGGATTTCGCCGATGAGGATGACGTCGGGATCCTGCCGCATCAGCGCGCGGAGGATGGTGGAAAACTTCAGGTCGATGTGGCTGTTGACCTGGCTCTGGTTGATGCCGGCGAGCTGGATTTCGATCGGATCCTCGATGGTGGAGATGTTCACCGCGGGCGTGTTGATCTCGTGGAGCGCGGCGTAAAGCGTCGTGGTTTTACCGGAACCGGTCGGGCCGGTGACGAAGATGATGCCGCTCGGATTCTGGATGAGCCGCTTGAACGGCTGCAGGATCGTCTGCGAGATCATCATCTTATCCAGCGTCAGCATCGATTTCTTGCCGGTCATCGCGAGGATGCGGATGACAGCTTTTTCGCCGTAGGCGGACGGGATCGTGGAGACGCGGAAGTTGGCGGTCTGGCTGCCGATCGGCATCGAGAACCGGCCGTCCTGGGGGAAACGCGATTCGGCGATGTTGAGACTGCAGAGAATCTTGAGCCGCGAGATCATCGCGCGGTGAAGCTTGCGCGAGTAGGTGAGGACCTCGCGGAGATTTCCGTCGATGCGGAAGCGGATGCGCGACTGCGTCTCGAGCGCTTCGATGTGCAGGTCGGTCGCGCGCTCGCGGAGCGCGAAGTAGATGATCTCGTCGAGGATCTCGCTCAACGAATTGTGATCGGCGAGCGAGGCGAGTTTGTCGCCGGCCTGATCGGGATTGTCGAACAACGTGGAGCGCTCGAGCTCGCCGAGGCTCTCCTCGAGGTTTTTCTCGGTGCTGTAGTGGATCGCGATCGCGTCCTCGACTTCGCGGGGCAGACCGAAGACGGGACTGATGGGAACCTGCGCGATCTGGCTGAGACGCTTCACGAGATCGGCATCGTCGGGCGAGGCCATCGCGACGGTGAGCACGCCGTTCAGCAAGTAGAGACCGATGGCTTTCGTTTTTCGTGCGATCTCGAGCGGGATTTTTTCGATCGCTTCGTCGGTGATCACGGAGGCGAACGGATCGACGTAGGCGACGCCGAGCGAATCGGCCCAGAGTTTGCAGGCGTCCTCCTTGGGCAGGATCTTCTGCTGGATGATGGCCTGCAGCAGATCGACGCTGCCGCCGTGGCGCTCGGCGAGGACGGCGAGCTCCTGGATGTAGTCGAAATTGGGCCGACGGCGGACGCTCTGCAGGAACTGGCTACTTCTTGGGTTTAACACGGCGGGGTGGCGTGCGGGTTTTGAAGAGTTTGCCGATCTCGTTCTGGTCGAGCTTCTCCATCGCGAACGAGGCGGCGGCGCGCTCGAGTTCGATCTCCTGCAGGATCTGCGGGAGCGAATAACGCACTTCGCCGATCATGATCGGCGGCGTCGGGGTGAGGGGGCGGCTCATGAAGGATTACTCGGTTTCGAAGCAGCGCTCGATCGTTTCGGAAAGGGCGCGGGCGATGTCCTCCTTGGGCGTGTCTTTCCGGATGTAGTTTACCGCGCCCAACGCGAGGGCTTCATCGATGCTCTGGCGGTTGACGATCGAAGTGAGCATGATCACGAGGCAATCCGGATCGATGGCCTTGAGCGCTCGGAGCGTGGTGAGGCCGTCCATGACGGGCATGCTGATGTCGAGCAGCACGAGATCGGGTTGCTCGCGCTCGTAAGTGGCGAGTGCTTCCTGGCCGTTGGCGGCTTCGAGGATGGCCGGAGCGCCGAGTTGCTTGAGGATCAAGCCGACGAATTTGCGGATATGGGGTTCGTCGTCGACGAGCAGGAGCGTGCCGGAAAAATTCATGAACGGTGGGGAAGGGTGACGCGAAACTCGCAGCCGCCGGCGGGGAGGTTTTGCGCGGCGATGGACCCGTGGTGAGCCTCGACGATGTTGCGACAGATGGCGAGGCCCAAGCCCGTGCTCTTCTCGCCTCCGGTGGGTTGCACGGAAAGGCGACCGAAATCCTTGAACAGCTGATCGCGCTCGTTTTCGGGAATGCCCGGGCCCTGGTCCAGCACCGCGAAACTGCAGTGGCCGTCGCGACTCTCGAGCGTGACGGTGATCGTCGAGCCCGGCGGCGAATACTTCACGGCATTGCTGAGAAGATTGTTGACGACCTGCTGAATCTTCGGGCCGTCGATCGCGATGCGAATCGGCGTAGCGTGCGGGGCGATCGCGAGCGAGGTCTGTTTTTTCGCGGCGTCGATATTCGCGAGGTAAACCGCCTTCGCGATGAGCTCGGCCAGGTCGTGGGGCTCGGGCTGAAGCTTCAACTCGCCCGCCTCGATCGTGGCGACGTCGAGCAACTCGTTCACGAGCGAAAGCATCGACTGGCTGGCGGCATGAATCGTGTTCACGAGGTCGAGTTGATCGGGCGTGAGCTCGCCGACGACGCCATCGCGCAGGAACTCGGCCAGGCCGCGGATCGACGCGAGAGGGTTGCGCAGGTCGTGGGCCGCCATGCCGAGAAAACGGTTCTTGGCGGCGTTGGCGCTGCTGAGCTGTTCCACCAGCGATTTCTGCTGCTCGGCCAGCAGCTGGCCGACGAGGTGCGTGCGGATCCGCGCGACGACCTCGCGCGGCTGAAACGGTTTCGGCAGATAATCGACGCCGCCGGCGGACAGGCCCTCGACGACGGCCTCCGCTTCGTTTTTCGCGGTGATGAACACGATCGGCGCGCAATCGGCGCCGTAACGCTGCTTCAGCGCGCGGCACGTATCAAAGCCGTTGATACCCGGCATCATCACGTCGAGCAGGACGAGGTTGGGCCGGAACGCGGGATAGACCTCGAGCGCCCCTTCGCCGGAGTCGGCCTCGGCGAGCGCATAGCCCTGTTTCTTCAGAATGCCGCTCAGGATCCGGATGTTCATCCGGTCGTCGTCGACGATTAAGATTTTCCTTCCGGTAAGGTCCGGGGTCGGGGTCTGGGTGATGGGCGCCATCGAGCGAGCCGCTGCTTGCAAGTAAAATGACAATGGCGAGGGCGGCCGCCGGCATGCAAGCCGCCGTTCCGTGGCGGCCGCGCCCGGCGGGATGCGGCTGGCGAGAGTTTTACATCACAAGATCGCGATGTGTTGATATTCAACTTGCCTGGGGGTGATCGCGTGATTTCCTGAAACCCACTCTATGGCCAAATCTTTCGTGTTTTCATCGGAGTCGGTGGGCGAGGGGCATCCGGACAAAGTCGCGGACTTCATCTCCGACAGCGTGCTCGACGCCTGCCTGGCGCAGGATCCGGGCAGCCGCGTGGCATGCGAGACGCTCGTGAAAAGCAATCACGTGGTGATCGCCGGCGAGATCACGACGAAGGCGAAGCTCAACTACGATTGCGTGGTGCGCGATGCGGTGCGCGAGATCGGCTATGTCAACGACGACGATGTGTTTCACGCCGAGCGCGTCTTCATCACCAACCTGATCACGCGGCAGTCGCCCGACATCGCGCAGGGCGTGGACGCCGCGGCCGCCGACGGCAAGGACACGGCCGAACAGGGCGCGGGCGACCAGGGCCTGATGTTCGGCTACGCGTGCAACGAGACGCCCGAGATGATGCCGACCGCCATCATGTTCGCGCATCGCCTGGGCCGCGAGCTCACGAAGCTTCGCAAGTCCGGCGTCGTGTCCTGGCTGCGCCCCGACGCGAAATCGCAGGTTTCGATCCGTTACGAGAACGATCGCCCCGTGAAGGTGGAGAACGTCGTCATCTCCACGCAGCACACCTCGAATGTGAAGCACGGCGCGATCCGCGAGTTTCTCGTCGAGAACGTCATCAAGCGGGTGATCCCCGCGGAGCTGATGGACGCCGCGACGAAGTTTTACATCAACCCGACCGGCCGCTTCGTGGTGGGCGGCCCCGAAGGCGATTCCGGCCTCACCGGTCGTAAGATCATTGTGGATACGTATGGCGGTTGGGGCCGGCACGGTGGCGGTGCCTTCTCGGGCAAGGACCCGTCGAAGGTCGATCGCTCCGCCGCCTACATGTGCCGCTGGGTCGCGAAGAACATCGTCGCCTCCGGCCTCGCCGACATCTGTGAACTCCAGGTCGCCTACGCGATCGGCCATCCCGAACCGGTTTCCATCTGGGTCGACGCGATGGGCACCGCGAAAGTCCCGGAGGCGAAGATCGCCGCCGCCGTGCGCGAGGTGTTCAGTTTCAAACCTGCGGCCATCGTGGCGCAACTCGACCTGCTTCGTCCCATTTACCGGCAGACGACCAACTACGGCCATTTCGGCAAACCCGATCTGCCGTGGGAGCAGACGAACAAGATCAACGAACTTCGCGCCGCCGTGAAATAACGCCGCGCGAACCCAACCCAGCCCTCAAGTCTCCAATTCTCATGGCCGCTGCCGCCGACGCCAAAACTCTCCCTCATCTTGTCAAAGACCTCTCGCTCGCCGATTGGGGTCGTAAGGAAATATCGATCGCCGAACACGAGATGCCCGGCCTGATGGCCGTGCGCAAAAAGTTCGGTCCCGCCAAGCCGCTCGCCGGCGTGCGCATCACCGGTTCGTTGCACATGACGATTCAGACCGCGGTCCTGATCGAAACGCTGCGCGAGCTGGGCGCCGACGTCCGCTGGGCGTCGTGCAACATCTTCTCGACCCAGGACCACGCCGCGGCCGCGATCGCGCAGGCCGGCGTGCCGGTCTTCGCCTGGAAAGGCGAGACGCTCGAGGAATACTGGGACATGACGCTGCACGCGATTTCGTTTCCCGGCGGCAAGGGTCCGCAACTCGTCGTCGACGACGGCGGCGACGTGACGTTGCTCATTCACAAGGGCTGCGAGCTCGAGGAGGGTAGCGATTGGGTGAATACGCCGTCCGCTTCGCACGAGGAGCAGGTGATCAAGAATCTCCTCAAGCGCGTCCATGCCCAGGATCCGCTCCGCTGGACCACGCTGGTCAAGGAGTGGCGTGGCGTTTCCGAGGAGACGACCACCGGTGTGCACCGCCTCTACCAGATGCTCGAGAAGGGCAAGCTGCGCGTGCCCGCGATCAACGTGAACGACTCCGTCACGAAATCGAAATTCGACAATCTCTATGGCTGCCGCGAATCGCTCGCCGACGGCCTCAAGCGCGCCACCGACGTGATGATCGCCGGCAAAGTCGCGTGCGTGTGCGGCTACGGCGACGTCGGCAAGGGCTCCGCGCACTCGCTGAAAGGCTTCGGCGCGCGCGTCATCGTGACCGAGGTCGATCCGATCAACGCGCTGCAGGCCGCGATGGAAGGTTTCGAGGTGAACACGGTCGAGAGCACGCTCGGCGTGGCGGACATTTATGTGACGACGACCGGCAATCGCGACATCATCACGCTCGAGCACATGCGAAAGATGAAGGATCAGGCGATTGTTTGTAACATCGGCCACTTCGACAACGAGATCCAGGTCGAGCGCCTCAACCAATCCGACGCGAAACGCGTCAACGTGAAGCCGCAATACGACCAATACACGTTCCCCGGCGGTCCGAGCATTTATCTGCTCGCGGAAGGCCGGCTCGTGAACCTCGGCTGCGCCACCGGCCATCCGTCGTTCGTGATGTCGAACAGCTTCACGAATCAGACGCTCGCCCAGCTCGATCTCTGGAAGAACCGCGACCACTACAAGGTGGGCGTGTATCGCCTGCCCAAGCACCTCGACGAGGAAGTCGCCCGGCTGCATCTGGAGAAAATCGGCGCGAAGCTCACCACGCTTTCGCCCGAGCAGGCGGCGTATCTCGGCGTGCCGGTGGAAGGTCCCTACAAGCCCGACCACTACCGTTACTGAGGCGAATCGCTTCGCGACTTTCAGACGCGCTTCCGTTGCACCAACGGAGCGCGTCTTTGTTTTTCAGCTTCCGAATTCGAGCCCGCCAGACGCTCCCGGCGCGGCGAAGAAAGACTGGCGGAGAGGGGGGGATTCGAACCCCCGGATGGCTTTTACACCATCAACGCTTTAGCAAAGCGCCGCTTTCGGCCACTCAGCCACCTCTCCGGAGTCAGGAGGGCGAGGCAAACGCTGCTGCCCGAAAGTGCAAGGCGGATTTCTAATTTCCGCCCGGCGCGGGCGCATCGGCCGCCCGCTCAGCTTTCGCCGTCGCTCGGCCGCTCGAGTTCCTCACGGCACTCGTTGACGACGCGCAGCCAGATTTCGCGAAGATCGAAGAGCCTCGGCAGCGCCATCTCGCGGTAAGTAGCCACGGTTTTGCGCGCGATCGCCGCATGGTCGTTGAGCAGCGCAAGCGTGCCGTTCAACGCGCTCAGCGCACGTTTGAACAGGCTCACCGCCATCGCGTAATCGCCAAAATCGAGCGCGTGAATCGCCTGCGTCGCCTGCTCCTCGCCGCGATGCAGCGATGACAGCATCGCCAGCGCCAGCGGTTGCGGCACGCGGCTGTTGTCGGACGCAGTCAGTTCCCACTGGCGGCGCAGACCGAGATAAAGCGCCTTGGTGGAAATGTAGATCGGGTTCTTGTGCAGCGTGTAGACGTCGTCCCCTCCGGCGAACTCGTCGGAGTCGTCGTCGTCATCATCGTCGTCATCATCGTCATCGTCAGCGCCGTCGGAGTTTTTGGTGCCCCAATTCATCAGCTCCGCCACATCGTCGATGCGATCGGCGCTGTCTTTGCACGCTTCGTAAAATCCAAGATATCGGTGAACGGCGTCGTCCTGTTCGCGGAGATAGCGCTCCCAATCGAACTCGTTCCAAGCCAGGTCACCGCGATCTTCCCATTCGTTTTCCTGGCCCCCGTCAGAATCGAAATTGCTCATTCGGTTGTGCGGAAACTGAGCCCGCGGCAGACGGAAACGCAAATAGAAATTCCCCTGCGGCTGGCGGGGGCCGCGGCGCGCAGAAAGCTAAAAGCCCGGGCGTTTCAACTTTGCGTGTTGATGCGAACCAACGACAGTTCTTCACTTCCCTTCGCCCCATGCCAGACGTGCGTCACGAAACGGTTTTTTTCTCCGGTCGCGTGCAAGGCGTCGGCTTTCGTTTCACGACGCTGCAGGTCGCCAAGGAGTTCGAAGTCGCGGGCTATGTGCGAAATCTGGTCGATGGACGCGTGCAGGTCGAAGTGGAGGGGCGGCTGGCCGAAATCGATGCCTTTGTCTCAGCCATCGAGGAGCGGATGCACGGCTACATCCGCAAAACCGAGCGCAGCGGCGGCATGCGTCCGGCACAGTTCAGCGGTTTCTCGATTCGATGACCGGCGGCCCGGCAATCGATTGTCGCGGCTTGGTGAAGGATTTTTCGGTCGGATTGCGCGGTGTGCGCGTGCGGGCACTCGACCGGCTCGATCTCAGGGTCGAGGCGGGCGAGATCTACGGACTCCTCGGCGCCAACGGCTCCGGCAAAAGCACGGCGTTGAAGCTCATCGTCGGTTTGCAAACTCCGACGGCGGGCGAGTGCCGCCTGTTCGGCCGCCCGTCGGGCGCAACGGCCGCGCGCGCGTCGCTTGGCTACTTGCCCGATGCGGTGGAGTTTCCCGATTATCTGACCGGCCGTGAGCTGGTGCAGTTTCATGCCGCGCTCGCCGGCGTCGATCGGCGCGAAAGGGTCCCGCGGACGGCGGCAGTGTTGCACGAAGCGGGAATGGCGGCCGCCGCCGACCGGCGCGTCCGGCACTACTCCCGCGGGATGAAGCAACGCCTCGGTCTCGCGCAGGCGCTGGTGCACGATCCGGAGCTGCTGGTCCTCGACGAACCGATGGCCGGCCTCGATCCGCTCGCTGCGGCCGAATGGGAGGCTCTTTTGCTGCGGCTCAAGGCGGCGGGGAAAACGGTGCTGCTCACGTCCCACCTGCTCGCGGGGGTGACGCGGATCTGCGATCGCGTGGGCCTGCTGCATCGCGGCCGGATGCTGCGGGAGGGGCGCGTGGACGCGCTGCTGGACGAACGCGACGGAGGCCCTCGCTCGCTCGAAGAAGTGTTTCGGGAATGCGCCACGTCGGCGGCACCATGAACGTAAACGGGCTGCGGCAGCGTGCGACACGCGTGCGGCTCGTGGCCGCGAACACCGTTCGCGCGGCGGTGAGGCGGAAAACGTTTCACGCGATCCTGCTGCTCGCGGCGGTCTGGGTCGTCGGCGCGCAGGGTCTGCGCGAACTGAATTTTGCCGGCAACGATGCGAGGTTTCTCGCGGAACTCGGGCTAGGCGCGCTCGCGCTGTTCGGCGCGGCGTTGACCATCGTGTTAACGAGCCAGCTCTTTTTCGCGGAAATCGAGCGGCGGACGATTCTGCCTTTGCTGGCGCGACCGTTGGGGCGGGGCGAATATCTGCTCGGACAATGGCTGGGAATCGCAACGGTGATCGCGATCTATGGCGCGGTCATGACGACGCTGCTCGTGCTGCTCGTGCGCGGGCCGGCGAGCGTTTCGACCGACAACGGATGGGTGGCGGCCATTCTCATCGCGGGAGCGGCGCAGGGATTGAAGTTGTGGGTGCTGGCGGCACTCGTGCTGCTGATCGCGAGTTTCGCTGAATCGCAGATTTTCACGGTGCTGGTCGCGGCGCTCGTGTTGGTCGGTTGCGAACTGCAGGGATTTGCGGCGGAGGTGGCGGCGCGGGGAGGTTCATCCTGGGTCCGCGCCACCTGCGAAGCGGTGAGCCTCTTGCTGCCAGACTTCCGGCGCTTCGGATTTTCGCTCGAGAACGCGGCGGCTTCCCGGCTGCCGCTGCTCGGATTGTATGCGCTCGTTTATGTCGCGGTGATCCATGGCCTGGCGGTCCTCAGTTTCCGGCGTCGTGATCTTTAGTTCGCGGACGGTCCTGGTGCCGATCGCACTCGCCGGGCTCGCCCTCGCCGGCGGTGCGACGCGTCGGATCGACGACGGATCTTCTCGCCCGGAGTCCGCCGCAGCGGCGAGTTGGGGCAACTGGCGGCCGCTGATCGCGAATGTTCTCTGGCTGCAGGGCTATCTGGCGTGGGAGCGTCGGGATGCGGAGGCCACGGAGCGTCTGGTGCACTGGACCGTGACCGTGAACCCGGCGGCGAAGACGCTTCGCCTGAACGCCGCTCGCATCCTGGCGTATGACCTCCCTCATTGGTCGCTGAAAAATGGATACGACGCGAATCCTGAGAGGCGGATCGTCCGTCGGCAGGCGCAGCGGGCGATTATGCTGCTGATGAGCGGCCTGCCGCCGGAAATGCCGGCAGCGGACATCTGGCTGGAGCGCGGCAACATTGAGCTGCATCGGCTTGGCGATCTCGCGGCCGCGGCGGAGAGTTATCGCCGCGCGGCGCTGGAACCCGACGCACCTCAGGTCGCGGCGCGGTTGCACGCGGAGATGTTGCATCGGCTGGGACGGAACGCGGAGGCGCTTGCGTGGCTCGAGCGCATCCTCCCGACGCTGCCGGCGGACGACGCCGCGGCGGCGCGCGACGTGGTGGTGGAACGCATCCGACGCTGGCGGAGCGAACTCGAATCGCGCGGCGGACCGGATGCGACTTTGACACCGACGGCGCTTCCACCTTCGATGCGTTCCTTCCGTGACGATTGACTGGCTTCCATTTCTCATTGCGGTGCTTCTGCTTTGGCTGCCGCGACAGGTGTTGCGGTTGGGCGGCAAGGTGCTGCGTTTCGGCGGGCGTCGCCGAAAAATCCGCGATACGAATCCGGCCCATGTGCGCGAGCACGGGGATCCGGCGGTGAGCTTGCGCGAGGAGATCGCCAAGCCGCGAAACACGATCGATCTTTTGCGCGCCACGCTCGGCAGCGTCGTGGTCCTCGGGACCTTCGAAGGGATCGAGCCGGCGTTGCGAGCGGGACCCGGTGCGGATGCGGCGGAGTTGCAACGCGTGTTTTTTCTCCAGATTGCGGTGCTGCTGGCCGGCGTGCTGATCCAGACTTTCCGTTACGAGGGCCGGCTGACCCTCTTTGCGCCGATCTTTTATTTGTCCGGGCTGACGTTTGGCATGTGCGGCTTTTATCCGGCGCTGTTCGCGCTCGTGCTGGTGTGGACGATCAACCTCGGACTGCCGAACGCGGCCGCGTTCTTGAGCGTGTATGCGCTGCTGGTCGGAACGTTTGGCCTGATGTTTGACGGACTGGCAAACCCGCTGCCGCTGATCGCGACGGGGCTTCTGATCCTGCCGGTGTTTTTCAGCCTGCTCCTGCGCCGGCGGCTGGCTCAGTTTTCGAAGCGCCTCAAGGTGCCGGGTTCGGCGGCATGAAGGAAGCCGCGGCGAGCATCTGGTGGGGGGCGGCCCGGCCGCGAACGTTGCCCGCCGCGATCGCGCCCGTGATGGTCGGGTCGGCGCTGGCGTGGCGTGACGGTGTCTTCGACGCGCCAGCCGCCGCGCTATGCCTCGGTTTCGCGTTGCTCGTGCAGATCGGCACGAATTTCGCCAACGACTATTACGATTTCGTGCACGGGGCCGACACGGCGGCGCGGGTCGGTCCGCGGCGCGCGGTGGCGGCGGGCCTGATCGCTCCGGCGACGATGAAACGCGTCATGTGGCTGACCTTCGGCGCGGCGTTCGCGTGCGGGCTCGGGTTGATCGCGTGGGGCGGGCCGTGGCTGATCGCGATCGGGGTGGCGAGCATCCTCAGCGGCATCGCCTACACCGGCGGGCCGTGGCCGCTGGCTTATCACGGATTGGGCGACGTCTTCGTGTTCGTTTTCTTCGGACTGGTCGCCGTCGGTGCGACCTTTTTCGTGCAGGCGGGCTATTTGACCGCCGATGCGCTTCTCGTGGCGGTCCCGATCGGACTGCTGGCGACCAATATTCTCGTCGTGAACAACTATCGCGACGTCGAGACCGACGCGGCCGCGGGCAAGCGCACGCTCGTCGTGCGGCTCGGCCGCCGCGCGGCGCGCGTCCAGCATGCGGCGTCGCTCGCAGTCGCGTTCGCCGTGCCGGTGTGGTTGCTGTGGCGAGATCAGGCGGGCTGGCGGGTGTTGCCGCTGCTGCTGGTGCCGCTCGCGGTGCGGCACGTCCGGCGTTTGCGTGACGCGCAAAATCCCGGGGAGCTCATAGCGCTGCTCGGCGATACGGGCAAGCTGCTCGCGTTTTACGCGGTGCTCGCGAGCGCCGGACTGGTGTTGTAACGGCAAAAAAAAGCCGCGCCCCTTGAGAGGCGCGGCGGGAAAAGCGAGCGGTGCGTCAGGCGACGTGCGCGGCGAGCTTTGCCTTCAGCGCGGCCTTCGGCATCATGCCGACGAGCTGTTCGGCGACCTGGCCGTTTTTGAACAGCAGCATCGTCGGGATGGCGCGGATGCCATACTCCGTGGCGATTTCGCCGTGGTCGTCGATGTTGACCTTGGCGATCTGGAGTTTGCCGTTCAGCTCGGTGGCGAGCTCCTCGAGGATCGGGGCGATCGCCTTGCAGGGGCCGCACCAAGGGGCCCAGAAGTCGACGAGCACGGGCGTGCTCGCGGAATTGACGGTCGTCTTGAAACTCTCGGTGGTGAGTTGAGCGATTTGGTCGGACATGTTGGTCAGCGGATTAGAAACGAATGATGAACGAAAGGGATGCAGTTCGCGCGAATGCGCAAATCGGGCGGGTGTGCGCCGGCGGGGGCGACCGCCGAACTCAGCGCGGCGTCGCGCGATGCAGGATCTCCGCCAGCTCCTTCGGCTCGACCTGCTGCAACTGTTTGCCGCGCTGCTTCAGCTCCTCGAAGGTCTTCACCACCGTCTCGGTCATGCGGCTGTGAGTCTCTTCCGAGCCGCCGACAATCGCGAACTGTTCACCCGTGGTGATGCGCTTGTGGCCGTCCTCGTTGTCGAACCCGATGCCGAGGAGTCCGGCGGCGGGCTTGGTCGCCTTTTTCTTTTTGCTCACACGGTCACCGTGCTGGGGTTCTCCGGGCTTTCAAGCGGGATTTCCTCCTCCACGGCGGAACAGACGATGTCGGCAAACGCCTCTTCCTGCCTGACCCGCAAACGCTTGAGACGGGTGAGCTCGAGCACCGCCAGAAAGGTCGCCACCAGCTGCTTCACGGTGATCGGGCCGTCGAACAGCGAGGTGAAGATGAAGCTTTTCTCCGTTTTGATCTTCTCCAGCAGAAATTCCATCCGGTCCGACACGGTCACCTGCTCGTCGTGGATTTCGCCGACGACGAGTTTCTCGGCGAGGCGGCGGAGCACGATGTTGAACGCGTTCCACAATTCGATGCGGTCGACGTTCTTCAACGGCCGGTCCGACTCGGTCAACGCGAGCTCCGAGACGTAGCGCTCCATCAAATCCTGCTGGAGCGAAGCGAGTTCGTTGAGCTTGGCCGCGGCTTCCTTGAACTTCTTGTATTGGAGCAGTTGGTGAACGAGGTCCCAGCGCGGATCGATTTCCTCGTCGTCGGCGTTGGGATCGACCGCGCTCTGGCCCTTCGGCAGGAGCATGCGGCTTTTGATTTCCATCAGCGTCGCCGCCATCACGAAAAACTCGCCGGCGACGTCGAGGTCCAACTCCTGCATCGTCTTGAGCACCTCGACATACTGCTTCGTGACCGACTCGATCGGGATGTCGTAGATATCCAGCTCGTTCTTGCGGATAAGGAAGAGCAGCAAATCCAGCGGGCCTTCGAAAACCCGGAGCTTGATGCGATACTCGGAATCAGGAACCACGGCGGGATGGTTGTGGGCGACCGGGACGCGGCAATGGAAAAATCGCCGGCCTCAGTCGCGGCGAAGCGCCGCCACGAAAAACCCATCGGTGTCGTGGCGTGCCGGCAGAATCGTCAGGCCCAACTCGCCGCCGGCGAAGCCGATATTCCGGCGCGGCGGCTCCGCACGAAAATCCGGGTGCGTCGCGAGAAACGCCCGGATCACGTCCTCATTTTCGCGGTGGCTCAGCGAACAGGTTGCGTAAATCAATCGCCCGCCAGGTCGGACGTGGACGGCAAAACGCGCCAACAATTCACGCTGCGTCGCCGCTGCGGCTTCGATATGCTCGGGCGTCGTGGTCCATTTGAGGTGAGGCGCGCGTCGCCAGGTGCCTGAGCCGCTGCACGGCGCGTCGACGAGCACGCCATCGTAGGTGTCGGCGACTGGCGGGCGGAGAATGCGAATGCTGTCCAGCTGCCCGCGTCGCGCGCGCGCGGCGAGTTCGTCGAGTGCGGCGGGACGAATGTCGTGAGCGTCGACGCGGCCGGGTGCGCCGAGGAGACGTGCGAGTTGCAGCGTCTTGCCACCCGCTCCCGCGCAGGCGTCGAGCCAGCGTTCCCCCGCCGCGATGCCGGCCGCTTCAAGCAGCAGCTGCGATCCGAGATCCTGGATTTCGACGCGGCCGCCGAGATAGGCGGAGGTTTTCGTCACGTCGACGTCGCCCGCGAGGCGCAGCGCTGTCGGAAGAATGGACGATGTTTCCCAGCGCCAGCCGAGTTGGTCGAATTCGGCGGTGACGTCCGCCGGCGCATTGGTTTGCAGCCGCAGCCAGAGCGGAGCGCGGGCGAGGAGGGCGTCGGCTTGTTCCGGCTCGAAGGCGCCGGGGCACTCGTCGCGAAACCACTCCGGTAGCGGCAACGCAGTTTCGCCGAGCTGCGCAGCTTTGTCCGCGAGGCGCGGTGGGGTGGGGGGCCAATCGCCGACGAGTGCGGCGCGAAAACGTTCGGTCGCGGGCGAATCGGCGGCGAGCCACGCGACCCGCCGCGCGGCTTGGTCCGGATCGCGATCGAGCCACGGCTCGATCCAGGGGAGATAACGCAGCGTCGTGTAAAGAAGTTCTCGATACAGCCGCCGGTCCCGCGAGCCGAACGCCCGCCGCGACGCGAGCAGCGACTGCAGGCGCGCCGGCAGATTGCGATCGCGCCGCCAGTGCGGCCGCAGCTGCGCGGCGAGTTCGAGAAAGGTGCGTTGCTGGCTGCCGGCGACGTTCATCGGGCGGAGGCGCGCGGACGGGACCGGCGTTTGCTCGCGGACCAGGTCGCGCTCAGTAGCGGACGACGTCGACGCGGATGTTGAAGCCGAAGTTGCTCTCGCGGCGGCGGCCGTCGTAGAGCGTGATGAGATATTCGACGCTCCAGGTGTTGCCGATGTTTTGGCGGACGCCGTAGGCCTGCTCGTTGAAGCGCTGGCGGCGCGCGTCGTAGCGGAGATGGACGATCGCTTCGAGGGCTTCGTTGATCTGCTTCGTGCCGCGGAACAGGTAATCGTTCAACTCGCCGCGGAGAAAATTGCTCGCGAAGCGCACGGCCCAATCGTCGCGGTCGCGCAGGGTGATGCCGGTGTTGAATTCCTGCAGCGTGAAATCCTGCGGCGTGAAGCTCTGGTAAACGCCGAGCTCAAGCCAGCGGGCGGGCATGATCGCGAGTTCGCTGTGAATCGCGGACACCTTACGCTCGCCCGGCCGGCGATCGAAGAGGAAATCGTTGGCGACGTTGAGCACGACGAGATCGCGCGAGCCATAAACGGGATCGCGGGTTTGGAGCGTTTGATCGAGGCCGAGGCGGAGCGTATTTGTGCCTCGCAGTTCGTCGAGGTTGCGGATGTCGCCGAGCCCGAGCGGCTGCAGGTAGGTGGAGAAACTGCGGTCGTCGATCGAAGGAATGTAGCGCGCGCCTTTTTCGGCCTCGGGAATATAACGATACGAAAGCCGCGGCGTCACGAGGTGGCGGAGGCCGTCGATTTTCCAGCGCTCGTTTTTGTAGTCCCATTTGCCGCTGGCGCGCAGTTCGGAGTCGAACCCGACTTCGCCGAGCACGCGCGTGTAGTCGCCCCGGCCGCCAGTCGCTTTGGCGTAGTGCGTCACGCGACCGCCGGCCACGGGCGTGAACGCAAACCAGTTCGTCGGCGCGATCGGACGCGAGAGTCCGTAATAGGCATCGAAGCGATCGCTGCGGAGCTGCGGATCGGCGATGGGATGGAGCGGACCGACGGGCAGCGAATCCTGTTTCAGGACGGCGATGCTGGCGTTGAAGCGCTGGTTGATGCCGGCGCCCAGCGGCGTGGGCAGCAGGTCGAAACGCAGCTCGGGCAGACGTTGTTGGACGACTTGAAACGAGTTCGGCTGGAAACGCGTGAAGAGCGAGACGTGAAAATTATCGCCGGCGTAGACGGACTCGAGAAACGTGTCGGGTTGCTGGACGTTGTAGAAATCCGACGGGCGGAAATCGCGCACGACTTCCGAATCGCTCCAGTAGTTGAGTTCGCCTGCAATGCTGAGACGTTCGCCGATGGTCTGGAGGTGCTCCCATTCGACGAAACCGCGTTCGCGGGGAACGCGCCGGCCGATCAGGTCGGTGTAGCGCGTGCCGTAGTCGCTGATGAAACCGGAGCGGAATTGTCCGAAGAAGGTGTTGTCACCGTGCGTCGCGCCGTAAGTTCCGGACGGCCCGGCCATGATGCCGCGATTCGTGTAGAGGCCGAGATCGCCGCCGAGCCGCAGCGCGGGCGTCACCGGAATCTGGAGACTGCCCTCGATATAAACGCCGAGCGTGCGTCGGTAACCGCCGCTGACGGCGACGGACGGAAGCAGGGCGTTGCGGACGTTGTGCGAGAGGCCGGGGAGCGCGATCGGGTGAACGCGGCCGAGTCCGAGCGCGGCATCCTCGGCGCGAACCTGACGGTTTTCGGTGAAGAAAACGCGGGCGGCTTCCAAGGTCGGGACGAGCGCGCCGGGTTCGGGCAGCGTGACGATGGCGTTGTTGACCACGAGCGAGTCGGGGGTGCCGGTGGCGCTGGAGCCGGATGCGTAAACAGGAAACTGACCGATGCGAAGTTCGCCGACCTCGATCGTGCGGGTCTCGGCGTTGAAGCTGATTTGGTCGGCGACGAGGCGGCGCGGTCCGCGCGTGAGGGTGGCGTGACCCGTGGCGACGGCGGTGTGCGTTTGCGGATTGATCCGAATCTCGTCGGCCGTGAGCCGGATATCCCCGTAATCCGCGTAGGGATGGCCGGTGAGGATCGATTCGCCCGTGCGCGTGGAGGTTTCGAGATGCTCGGCGTAGACCGAGGTCGGTGCGGCAGGATCGTCCGACGCCGCGAAGGCGGCACCGGTGAGCAGGAGAGAGGCGAACAGGCGGCGGGTCACAGCCGCGGAGCAAAGGCGTCGCCGCTCCCGCAAGCAAGCTCTTGGGCGCGGGCGCGGCGGCGGGTGCACGATCGGGAGTTTGCCGGAGGTGGCGGTGCGCGCCGCCTTCTCGTATTCCGACTAGACGGAGCGGAAAGCTTGGGACAGGTTTTGCAAAGAACTCATTCCCCGCGTGATCATTTCCAAACCGGATCTCACTGCCCTGCTTCACGCCAGCCATACGTCGCCGCATTCGGTGCTGGGCATGCACCCTCACGTGCGTGGGCGCGGCAAAGGCGTGGTGGTTCGCGCGCTGCTGCGCAACGCCGTCACCTGCGCGGTCGTTGACGTCGCGTCGGGAGAAGAATGGCCGATGACGTCGATCGCGGAGAATCTCGTTTACGAGGTGTTCATCCCGAAGCGGTCGGAGGTGTTTCGTTACCAGTTGAAAGTGACCACGCCGCGAGGCGAGATGCGGCAGTTTTTCGATCCGTATGCGTTTCTGCCGACGCTCGGCGACCAGGATTTATATCTGTTCAACGAAGGGAACGAGCACCGCATCTACACGAAGCTCGGCGCGCACGTGCGGACGATCGACAACGTCCACGGCGTGACGTTTGCGGTGTGGGCGCCGGCCGCGAAGCAGGTTTCGGTCGTGGGCAACTTCAACCACTGGGACAACCGCTTCCACCAGATGCGGCCGCTTGGGTCGTCGGGCGTGTGGGAGTTGTTCGTGCCCGGGCTCGAGGAAGGCGAACTATATAAATATGCGGTGCGCGATCAGCGGGACAATGTCCGCCTGAAGACCGATCCTTACGGCACGTATTTTGAAGGTCCGCCGGGCAATGCCTCGATCGTCTACAACACGCGGCGTTTCCAGTGGAGCGATGCGGCCTGGATGGACCGGCGTCGCTCCGAAGCGGACCGACTCGACCGGCCGATTTCGATTTACGAGGTGCACCTCGGTTCCTGGCGGCGCAAATCCGACGATCCCGGCCTGCCGCTCGATTACCGCGAGGCCGCGCGCCAGCTCGCGGACTACGTCACGGAGATGGGCTACACGCACGTGGAGTTCATGCCGCTGGCGGAGCATCCGTTCACCGGCTCGTGGGGTTATCAGGTCACGGGTTTTTTCGCACCGACCCATCGCCATGGCACGCCGGACGATTTCGCGTGGATGGTCGATTATCTGCACCAGCGCGGGATCGGCGTGATCCTCGACTGGGTGCCGGCGCATTTTCCGCGCGATGCGTTTGCACTCGCGGAGTTCGACGGCTCGCATCTTTACGAGCACGCGGATCCGCGGCTCGGTGCGCACATGGATTGGGGGACGTTGATCTTCAACTACGGCCGCAACGAAGTGCGCTGCTTCCTCATCGCCAAC
This sequence comes from Opitutus sp. sgz309028, assembly GCF_059821195.1. Classification (NCBI taxonomy): domain Bacteria; kingdom Pseudomonadati; phylum Verrucomicrobiota; class Opitutia; order Opitutales; family Opitutaceae; genus Opitutus; species Opitutus sp. sgz309028. The sequence continues at coordinate 683,657 of NZ_JCAMRR010000002.1, forward strand.
GCGCTTGCGTGGATGGACCGTTATCACATCGACGGGCTGCGGGTGGACGCGGTGGCGTCGATGTTGTATCTCGATTACTCGCGTCAGGAAGGGCAGTGGATTCCCAACAAATACGGCGGTCGTGAAAATCTGGAGGCGATCGATTTCCTGAAGCGGGTGAACGATCTCGTGCACCATTATTATCCGGGTGCGTTGATGATCGCCGAGGAGAGCACGTCGTTTGGCGGCGTGTCGAAGCCGACCGCGCAGGGCGGACTCGGTTTCGACTTCAAGTGGAACATGGGGTGGATGCACGACACGCTCCGCTATTTTTCGAAGGATCCGATCCACCGCAAATGGCACCAGAACGACCTCACGTTCGGCATGCTTTACCAATATGCGGAGAACTTCGTGACGGTGTTTTCCCACGACGAGGTCGTGCATGGAAAAGGCTCGATGCTCTTCAAGATGGGCGCGTGGCACATCCCGGAAAAGGCCCGGCAACTGCGGGCGCTCTACGCGCACATGTGGGGTTACCCCGGCAAGAAGCTGCTGTTCATGGGCAGCGATTTTGCGCAGTCGCACGAATGGAACTACGACGCGCAGCTCGACTGGCACCTTTGCCAATACATGGATCACGAGGGCGTGCGCCTGCTCGTGCGCGACTTGAACAAACTCTACACGCACGAGCCCGTGCTCGGTGAGAACGACCTCAATCCACACGGCTTCCGCTGGGTTTCCTGTCAGGACGCGGACGCCAGCGTGATCGCGTATCTGCGCACCGACGCGAACGAGAAAACCCTCTTCATCGTCGTCGGCCATTTCTCGGGCGCGACACGCGACTACCGGATCGGCGTGCCACGCCAGGGTTTGTGGCGCGAGATGCTCAACACCAACAGCGAATTCTACGGCGGCACCGGCCTCGGCAACGACGGCGCGCGGCACACCGAGGACGTGCCGCACGACGGCTACAGCCAGTCGATCTCACTCAAGCTGCCGCCGCACACGACGTTCTTTTTCAAGTGGACGGCGGAGTAGCCACGGCGTCGGACCGGCGCCATGCGTTCTCGTAATCGCTGAACGTCACGGTCAGGTCGGCATCGAGCGACTTGAACAAAAATGCCCGGCCGCGCACGCGCGTCGTGATCTGCTGCAACAGGCTGGGACGCTCGCCGGCCGGCAAACTGTAGCGCATCACCGTGCGCATCTCGGCGATCTTCACGCCCGTCACCGGCGAGAACGCTTCGCGCGAGGCGATCTCGAACGACTCGATCGTTTTCGTGGATTTGTGAAACACGAGCGAGGCCACGAGATGAGCCGCGGTGGCGTCGCCCTGTTCGCCGGGCAGGAGGCGCGCTTCAAAAGTGCTGCGCTCGGCGGAATCGGCGACGCGCCGCAGCGTCGCGAGATCGAGCTGTTTCGTGATCGGCGGCGCGGTGTCGTTGCTGGAACGTTGCGTGGCTTTCTGCCGGTATTCGCGGCGCTCGGCTTCGGTGGGCGCGCGTCCGTCCTGCTGAATCAGACTCCAGCGCGCGGGCGTCGGCTGCGAGGCGTCGTAGCGTTCCACGCGGCTGTGGCCGTCGCCTTCGGTCGTTTGCGTGAACGACCAGCCCTTCGGTCCGTCGGCGCGAAAGGCCTGCAGCGCCGCATCGAACTCGGGATCGAGCGACGGCGCCGCGGCGGCCGTGAGGGCGATCGCGACCGAGCAGGCGAACAAAAACAGACGCATCGTCCGGAGAAAACGTAACCGCCCGCGCGGCGCAACGCCCATCACTCCGCCCTGCAGCATGAGCCCACGGAAACCACGGAAGGCACGGACGAAGGATGAAGGCCGGGCGGTGGGCGTGTTCGGCGAGACATTTTTTCATCCGGCCCAAGGACCGCTAAGAAATGCCGGTTTCGCACGTAGTTCTCAGCGAGAAGCCAACCCCGAAAACCAGGAGGAAACATGGAAACGCGTTTTGTGCTCCCTGCTTCGTTTGCGACCGCGCTGCACCTGTTCGCTTTGTTCGGCAGCGGACCCGGTGCTCCGCCTCCGGCTCGCCCGAAACCGCCACCGGAACCGATTTTGCCCGCCGTGCCGCTTGTTTGGGTCGTGCAGGAATTGCCGGCGGAGTCGTATCCGGAAGAGACTGACACGCCGCGCCGCGGGAATCCTGATGTGCCGCGCCCGACGCTCGCCGAGCGGCCACCGGTGCCGACGCTTTTCCCACAGTTCGCCGAGCCCGGGCCCGCGACCGTGGCGGTGCTCGATCGGATTCCGGCAGGTCCGCTTGGGATTCCGGAAGGCGTGGAGGAGGGGACGCTGCGTTCCGCGGTGTTGAGCGTTCGTCAGCTCGACGCGATCCCGCGGGCCCGTGCCCGCGTGGCGCCGGCGTATCCGGCGTCCGCCCGCACGGCGGGACTGAGCGGCGATGTCCTGGTGGATTTCATCGTCGACGAAACCGGTCACGTGTCCGCGCCGCGCGTCGTCGAATCGAGCCATCCCGAATTTGAGGAGCCGGCGCTCCGCGCAGTGGCGAAGTGGGTCTTCGAACCGGGCAAGAAGAACGGCCGGCCGGTGCGTTTCCGGATGCAGGTGCCAGTGACCTTTCGCTTGGCCGACTGAACGGCGCGGAAGCGGAGTCGTCGCGCCGCGACTCCGATCTAGAACACCCCTGCGACGACGCCGCGCGAGCCGCCGCCGGCGCCGGGCAGGCGAACGGCGTCGCCCGGCCGTTTGCCGAGCAACTCGCGGCCGAGCGGCGATTGCGGCGTGAGCACGAGGAGGTTTTGGCCGGCTACTTGCAGTTCCAGTCCACCGGCGCGCGGTCCGAGAAAATACCAGGCGTGCTTGCGACCGTGTTCGACCGCGACGAGCGCACCCACGGCGGCGGCGCTGCCCGGCGCGAAGTCCGTCACCGGCAGCGAAGCATAGAGTTCGATGCTGGCGGCGATCTCCGCGGCGAGCCGCGCCTGGCCTTCGGCGAGGTAGGCGGCCTCCTGGCTGTGCATGTCGTATTTGTTTTCCGGACGGCTCTCTTCGTCGATGGCCTCGTCGCGCGAGGCCTGCGCGGCGCGAAGCTGCACCGCATGATCGGCGCGCAACGCGGCGAGGATCTGTTCACGGACGATGCTTTTATCGGGCGGAGAGGGCGGAACCATGCGGCGAAAACGGGCATGTTCACGGCGCGAACGGCGCGGTTGTCAACGCACGGCCGGCGGCGGAATCTCGCGTTGACTGCGGGAATGGCGCTCGCGAATGTTTCCGGAAACATTTTCCCCCCGCGCCCGTCCCAGACTCCGCTCTCAACCACGTTATGAATTTTCTGCCCCGCGCCTTGTGCGTGTTTCTGCTCGCGGCGTCCGCCGCGTCAGCCCAGCGAATCTCGGACCCGAATCTGGACGATTATGTGCCTACCGTGGAGGACGAACTCGTCATTTACGTTCCGAAGAACGCGGTGCGGGTGGGTTTCCGGGCATTGAGTGGCGCGAGCGCGGGCTTCAGCGGCCAGGGCGTGATTTCGTCGAAGAGCGTGCTCGGTTCCGACAGTGGCGTGCAGGAGCGGATTTATCACGATGGCGCCGTGGGCCTCGATCAGCGCAAGGTGGCCGATCCCAGCGGGGTGCTGGTGCCGATCACTCCCGACGGCTACACGAACAACTGGACCTTTGCGGAGCAGTCGCAGGCGGAGGCGGAGCCGGGCTTTATCGCGATGCACGCTTACACGGCGACGATCACCGATACGGCGTTGCGCAACAAGGATCCGGGCACCGCGCTCGGCATCGAAGTTTCCACCGAGCGCGAGATGGGCAGCCTGTTCAATTCCCGGCTGAAGTGGGGCCTCGTCGGCGGCGTCAGCGTCAATCAGATCCTGTCGGAAATGAAGGCGAACGTCACCGCGGACGTGGAGACGATCACGGATTTTTACTCGCTGGACGGTCAGGCCGCGCCGACCGCCCCCTACACGGCGCCCACGGCGACGCTCGGCGTCGATAATTCGGTGCTGTTGAGAAGCCAGCTGCTGCAGCGTCTGCGTTCGACTGCTGCCAGTGAAGTGGCGGTCGAGAACCGCTGGAAGCTTCGCGGCGCCTACCTGACGCTGCGCGCGGGTCCGACGCTGCTGCTGCCGATCACCTCCCGGTTCAGCGCGTCGGTGAGCGTCGGTGGTGTGCTGGTTTATGCCGGCACGAGCTTCGAAGTGGAGCAAAGTTTCACTCCCGAAACGGGCGATACGCTCGTCGAGAGCGTCGCGAGCAACGACTACGCGTTGCTGCCCGGTTACTACGTCGACGCGAACCTCCAATACGATTTCACGGACAACGCCGGACTCTATCTCGGTGCGATTTACCAAAGCAGCGGCAGCTACGACCATCAGGTGTCGAGCAGCGACGAATTGAGCAATTACAAGGCGCGCGTCGATCTCGCCAGCCTGCAGGGCATCCGCGCCGGCATGACGTTCAAGTTCTGAGCAGCATCGCGCTTCGCTTGATGAGCCGGCCTCCTACGGGCCGGCTTTTTCTTTGGGCACTCGGGCGATGAAGGGCGTGTATTACGCGCTCGAGACTTTTCTTGGCCGCCGCAGTTGCTTTGCTGCCCCCGCGTGAACGACCGGAACCCTTATCGCCCCGTCACGTCGCTCCTGATCCTGACCGGGCTCAACCTGCTCGACTATCTCGACCGGCAGCTGCTTGCGTCGGTGCTGACGCCGGTGAAGGAGGAATTGCAGCTGAGCGACGGCGAACTGGGGGTGCTGCTCAGTGCGTTCATGTGGGGCTATTTTCTGACGTCTCCAATTTTTGGTTACCTGGGCGATCGCGTGCCGCGGCGCTGGCTGATCGCGGCGGGCGTGTTCGTGTGGAGCATCGGCACCCTCATGACCGGGCACGTGAGCGCGCTGGCGGCGCTGATTTTCTTTCGCGTGCTCGTGGGGCTGGGCGAGGCGAGTTTCGGCACGATCAGTCCCGGCTGGATCGCGGATCTGTTTTCCGGCCCGCGCCGCAACACTGCGATCTCGATCTTCTATCTCGCGATTCCGGTCGGCTCCGCGCTCGGTTATATCGTCGGCAGCGCGCTCGCGGCGCGCTACGGCTGGCGGGCGGCGTTTTTGTGGGCGGGTTATCCCGGACTGCTGCTCGCGTTCGTGCTGTTCTGGTTGAAGGAGCCGCCGCGCGAGAAATCGGAGTCGGCGGAGGCTGTGGGCGACCAGGGCGAGGGCTGGCGCTCCTATCTGAAGCTGTTCCGCTCGCGGGCCTACGTGCTGGTCGTCGCCGGCTACATCGCGCAGACCTTCGCGATGGGCGGATTCGCGCAATGGGCGCCGACGTTCCTGTATCGCGTGCATGGCATGAACCTCGAGCAGGCGGGGCGCTTTTTTGGACTTTCGCTGGTGGTGACGGGGCTCGCGGCGACGCTGGGCGGCGGATTGGTCGCGACTGCCTGGCGGCGGCGGAGCGAGGCCGGTTATGCGTCGATGATGGCGCTGAGCTCGAGTCTCGCGGTGCCGGTCGCGTTCACGGCGTTCCTGTGGCCCGATCCGGCCATCGCACGGATGGCGCTGGCGGCGGCGATGTTTTTCTTGTTTCTGCCCACGGGGCCGATCAACACGCTCATTCTCGAAACGGTGCCGGCCCACCTGCGCGCGCGGGCCATGGCGGGATCGATTTTTCTGATTCATGCGCTCGGCGACCTCTGGTCTCCCTGGCTGGTCGGGCACTTCTCCGATCGTTGGGGCAGCCTGCAATCCGCGGTGTTGATCCTGCCGGGGGCGCTCGCGCTCGCCGCGGGTTGCTGGTTCTCGCTGGTCCTGTTCCAGCGGCGCGGCGGCGCCGCGATGCGCTGAGGAATGAACATCCCTTGCGTTTGAGGCTCCGTCCATTAGGACCGGGCTGTGCAGCCTCATTCCCCGCGGCGTCTGGTTCAGCAGACGGCGATGGTCGGCGCGACGTCGGTCGCGCCCGTCGCCAGCTTCGGCGCATCGCGTGAGCTTGGGCCGGTGTCGTGGTCCGGCACGGTCGAGGCGGACGTGTGGTGGTGGGTGGGGGCGCTCGGCGCCGTGGCGGCCGCGAGCCTCTGGCTGCTCTGGTGGCAGCGTCGCACGCTCGCCCGCGAACGCGACCGCCTGAATCAGGCGCAGGAACTCGAACGCCAGCGGCTCGCCGCCGAGCAGGCGCGGCAGGCGAAGGAGGCCGCCGATGCGGCGAATCGCGCGAAGGGCGAATTTCTCGCCACAATGAGCCACGAGATTCGGACGCCGCTCAACGGCGTCATCGGCTCGGCCGAGCTGATGCTGGAGACGCCGCTCACGGCACAACAACGTGAATACATGGCCACGGTGCGGACCTCGGCGGAAGCCTTGCTGGCCATCGTCAACGACATCCTCGATTTCTCGAAGATCGAGGAGGGCAGGCTCACGATCGAACAGGCAGTGTTCGATCTGCGGCAGCCGGTCGCCGACGTGGTGAAGATCGCGACGGCGCGCATCGAGGAACGCGACTTGGAACTCGTTCTCGATGTGGCGGCGGACGTGCCGGCGCGGGTCTATGGCGACGCGCCACGCGTCCGGCAGGTGCTGCTCAATCTCGTTTCCAACGCCATCAAGTTCACGCCCAAGGGGCATGTGCTCGTGCGCGTGTCGCGCGTGCCGGAGAAGTCCGGGGCCGGGCAGGCGTGGATCCGGTTTTCCGTGGTCGACACCGGCATCGGCATTCCGGCGGAGACGCGCGTGCGACTGTTTGAGAAATTCACGCAGGCGGATGCGTCCACCACGCGGCGTTTCGGCGGCACCGGTCTGGGTTTGGCGATCAGCAAGCGGCTCGTCGGGCTGATGGGCGGCGAGATCGGGCTGGAAAGCGATCCCGGTCACGGGTCGCTCTTCTGGTTCTCGCTGCCGTTGCAGATCGACGAATTGCAGCCGCCTCAGCCAACGGCGCCGGTGCAGCGCGTCTTGGTCGCCGACGATCTCCCCGCGGCAGCGGAAGCGATCGCGGGAATGTTGCGCGGTGTCGGCATGACCTGTGCGATCGCCGCCTCGGCGGATGAGACACTCGCCAAGATTCACGACGCGGTCGCGCAGGAGCATCCGTTCGAGGCGGTGCTGGTGGACGAATCGCTCGCGCGGGCGCAGGGCGGTCGGCTCGCGCGCGAATTGCAGGCATTGCCCGATTTGCAGGGCGTGCCGCTGGTTTTGCTGGCCGGTTCCAGGCCGCGCCCCGCGGAGGAGACCGCGACGTTTGCTATCTCGCTCAACAAGCCGGTCGTGCACCTCGACCAGCTGCTCGAGGTGCTGCACACGAACCGTCCGGATCACGCGGGCGCCGAAACCAGGTCCGACGCCGGCGTGCGCCTCAGCCGCGCGGGACTGCAGATGCTCGTGGCCGAGGACAACCCCGTGAATCGCGCGGTCATCGGCTCGATGCTGCGGAAACTGGGCTGCACGGTGGAGTTTGCGGAAAACGGCGCCGAAGCGGTCGCGAAGATGCGACTCGGCCGGTTCGATCTCATCTTCATGGATTGCCTCATGCCGGAGATGGACGGGTGGACGGCGACGCTCGAAATCCGCCGGATCGACGCGCGCACGCCCATCATCGCCACGACTGCAAATGCGACGAACGAAGATCGCAGCCGTTGCCTGAAGGTCGGAATGAACGACTACCTCAGCAAACCGCTGCGCCTGACCGATGTCGTGCGCGTGATCGAGCGGTGGCTCGGTTGACGAAGCCGGCGCGGTCGAACGGCGCCGGCCCGACCCTCACGGTTTCAGCACCTCGGCGAGTTTCGCCGGCTCCTTGCCGCCGCCCATCGCGAAGTCGGGTTTGCCGCCGCCCTTGCCGCCGACCTTCGCCGAAAGTTCGCCCACGATCTTGCCGGCCTGATGACCGGCCTTGATCGCGGCGGGGGAGCAGTAGACGACGAGACTTGCGCGATCGCCGAGCGCAGCACCGAGCGTCACGACGCCCTCGCCGAGCTTGTGCAGCACCTGCGAACCGAGCGAACGGAGCGATTCCTGGTCGGAAACCTCGACGACCGCGGTGACGAACTTGAGGTTGTCGCGCGGGGTGGCCTTGTCGGCGAGTTCGGCCGCGAGATGTGCGGCGGCGCGCTGCTCGTGGGCTTTCAGCTTCTTCTCTGTTTCCTTTTGGTGGGCGAGCAGGGATTCGAGTTTGGAAACGACGTCCTGCGCGCCGGCGTTGAGGTGAGCGCTGACAGCGCGAAGCGCGGCTTCGCGCGCTTCGATGAAATCGAGCGCGGCCTGGCCGGCGACGGCTTCGATGCGGCGCGTGCCGGCGGCAATCGCCATTTCCGCGACGATCTTCACGACGCCGATTTCGCCGGTGGTGGCAACGTGCGTGCCGCCGCAGAGCTCGCGGCTGTAGCCGCCGATGTCGACGACACGGACGATGCGCCCATATTTGTCGCCGAAGAATGCGAGCGTGCCTTCCGGTTTCTTGTCGAACTCGGTCTCGTAGGCGGAGACCGGCGCGTTATCGAGGACCTTCTCGTTGACCAGCCGCTCGACCTCGTGGAGTTGCGCGGCGGTCATCGCCTCGAAATGGGAGAAGTCGAAGCGCATCCGCTCCGGCGTCTTCGATGTGCCGGCCTGCCGGACGTGCGTGCCGAGGACCTTGCGCAGCGCCCAGTGGATCAAGTGCGCGGCGGAGTGGTGGCGCGAAATCGCGCGCCGGCGCAGGGCGTCGACCGCGAGCTCGGCGTTCGTGCCGACGGCGGATTTAAGATTTGAAATTTGAGATTTGAGATCCGCGTCGCTCGCGACGCGATGCAGGTGGCGGCCGGCCTTGTCCTTCACCGTATCCACAATCTGGATGAGGTGGCCGCCGATCAGCGCGGTGCCGGTGTCGCCGGCCTGTCCGCCCATTTCGGCGTAGAACGGCGTCTGGTCGAAAACGAGGAACGTGTCCTTGTCCGCGGTCACGACCTCGAGGAGCGTCGCCGGGCCGGCGGTGGTCGTGCGCGTCAGCGTGTAGCCGAGGAATGTCGTCGGCTTCAGGTCGGCGCCGGTTTCGCCCTCGGTGGCGGCCACGACGATCTCCTTCTTCTGGGCGGCGCGGGCGCGCTCGCGCTGCTGGTCCATCAGCTTTTCGAACTCCGCTGTGTCGACGCTGAGGCCGCGCTCGGTCGCGAGCAGCTGCGTCATGTCGAGCGGGAAACCGTAGGTGTCGTAGAGCTCGAACGCGGTGGCGCCGCTGACCTGGTTGGCGGCGGCGGCTTTGTTGAAGATCTGCAGGCCCTTTTCGAGCGTGCGGCCGAAGGACTCCTCCTCGCTGCGGATCACGCGGCGGATGATGTCCTGACGTTCCTTCAACTCGGGGAAGACGGCGCCGAGCGATTCGACCACGGGCGCGACGAGCTGCTCGAAGAAACCTGTGCCGAGGCTGAGTTTTTTTCCGTAGAGGATGCCGCGGCGGAGGATGCGGCGGATGACGTAATTGCGGCCTTCGTTGCCGGGGAGAATGTTGTCTGCGATCGCGGTCGAGACGCAGCGCGCGTGGTCGGCGAGCACGCGGAACGCGATGTCGATCTGCTCCTGTTCGCCGAGGTTTTCGCGGCTGCGCGGGACGGTGCCGTTGTAGGTTTTCTTCGAGAGCTCCGCGATCTTCGTGAAGAGCGGCGCGAAGACGTCGGCGTTGTAGTTCGACGGCTCACGGCTGAAGTCGGTGAACCCTTTCGATGTCGCGTAAATGCCGGCGACGCGTTCGAAGCCCATGCCAGTGTCGACGTGCTTGGCAGCGAGCGGCGAGAAGGTGCCGTCGGCGTTGGCGTTGAACTGGATGAAGACGTGATTCCAGATCTCGATGCAGCGCGGGCTGGACGCGTTGACGAGTTTGCGGCCCTCGGACTCGTCGTCGGACGGGAGCAGGTTGAAATGGATTTCCGAGCACGGGCCGCAGGGGCCGGTGTCGCCCATCATCCAAAAATTGTCCTTCTTGTTGCCGTTGACGATGTGGACGGCGGGATCGAGGCCTTCCTTCTTAAAGATGCCGGCCCAGATGTCGTAAGCTTCCTGATCGAAGTCGGACGGGTCGCCCTTGGACTTGTCGGGCGAATAGACGGTCGCGAACAGGCGCTTCGGCGGGATGCCCCAGATCTTGGTGATCAACTCCCAGCCCCAGGTGATCGACTCCTTCTTGAAGTAGTCGCCGAAGGACCAGTTGCCCAGCATCTCGAACATCGTGTGGTGGTAGGTATCGAAACCCACGTCCTCGAGGTCGTTGTGCTTGCCGCCGGCGCGGATGCATTTCTGCGTGTCCGCGGCGCGGGTGTCCTTCGCCGGCCGGACTCCGGCCCATTTCGAAACGTCGGGCGCGCGGTCGCCGAGGAAGATCGGCACGAACTGGTTCATGCCGGCGTTGGTGAAGAGCAGCCCGGGAGAATCGGGCAGGAGCGACGATGACGGGACGATCGTGTGGCCCTGCCGGGCGAAGAAATCGAGGAAGCTCTGGCGGATCTCGGCGGAGGTCATGGAAACAGATGCGAGCGGTCAGCAAAAGCGACGCGAGGTGCGCCGGAAAGGTTTTTATTGGCGGGTCGGCGGCGGATTCTGGCGGAGGGGAGCGCGCATTCCTTGTTGCGAGGCGGCTGCAGCTAAAGGTCAAAAAATGCGCAGAAGAGGACCAGCAATGGTTAGCTGCGCCGGCGGGCGGCAGATTACGGTTCAGGGCATCTTTTTTCAGATGGAACCCTCGTTCTCATTCTCGCGTATCGATCCGCAACGTCCGGCCCAGCCGGGCCGGCCGCGCATGCGGGCCTGAGGACGGGCGGAAGCATCATGCGCGAAGGCTCGGTCAACCGTTCCGCCTGGCGCATGGCGTCGGTGTATGTGGTGGTTGCGGGGGCGTGGGTCGCCCTGTCCGACGGGCTGCTGGCGATCGCGGTGAAGGACCCGGTGTGGCGGGAGTGGTGCTCGGTGGCGAAAGGGTGGGGCTTCGTCGCCGTGACCGGCGTCGTGCTCTACGCGATGCTCCGGCGCGCCGGGCGGCGGGCGGAGCGGGAGGCGGCGGAGCGGAAGCGGTGGGCGGACGCGTTCGAACATTGCACTCATGGCATCGCGCTCGGTTCGCCCGGCGACCAGCACATCGTCGTGTGCAATCCTGCCTACGCGCGCATGCATGGCTACGCCGCGGAGGAGGTGACGGGGCGCGCGGTGATGACGTTCTACGCCGAGGAGGAGCGACCGCGCGTGGCGGAGCTGCTCGCGGCCGCGAAGCGTCGCCGCGCCCCGCGCCTGCGCTACGAAGCACGACGTTGTCGCAAGGACGGCACGAGTTTCCCGGCCGAGATCGACGTCGTCACCGTGCGCGATGCCGCGGGGGCGGCGCTCTACAGCGTCGCCACGATTCAGGACATCGCCGATCGCGCCGCGGCGCAGGCGGCGCTGCGCGAAAGCGAGGAACGGTTCCGGGCGCTGGTCGAGTCGATCCGCGAGATCTTCTGGATGGTCGAGGTCGGACCGCCGCGCCGATTGCTGTATGTGAGTCCCAACTACGATTCCATCTGGGGCCAGCCGCGGAGCGAACTGGAGCGGGATCCGATGCACTGGCTCGGCGCCGTGCACGCGGAAGATCGGGACCGCGTCGAAGCTGCAGTGCGGGAAAAGCAGGGCCGCGGCGGGTATGATGAGGAGTATCGCATCGTCCATGGCGACGGCTCCATCCGCTGGATCCGCGAACAGAGCTTTCTGGTTCAGGGCGGCAGTGACGCTCCCGCGCGCATCGTCGGTGTGGCGGAGGACATCACGGACAGAAAATCGCTCGAGGCGCAGTTTCTGCGCGCGCAGCGGATGGAGGCGATCGGCACGCTCGCGGGCGGGATCGCCCACGACCTGAACAACATCCTCGCGCCGATGTTGATGGCCGCGGGCCTGTTGAAGGAAAACGTCACGGCCGCGCGCGACCGCGAGATGCTGGGGATGATGGAAGCGAGCGCGCGGCGCGGGGCCGAGATCATCCGCCAATTGCTGACCTTCAGTCGCGGACTTGGAGGCGAGCGCGGTCCGATCGACCTGCGCCATGTCCTGAAAGAGATGGGGGCGATGATCCGGGAGACGTTTCCGCGCGAGATCCAGCTCGTCGATCGCTTGGCGGAGCCGTTGCCCGTTGTCGGGGATGCGACCCAGCTCCACCAGGTCTTCGTCAATTTGTGTGTCAATGCCCGCGATGCGATGCCGGCGGGCGGCGTGCTCACGCTCTCGGCCCGGCAGATCGAAGTCACGGAGCAGATCCATCCGTCGGCGCAAAACGGACCGTATGTGATCGTGACGGTCGCGGACACCGGCAGCGGGATGTCGCCTGCCGTGATGGAGCGGATCTTCGATCCGTTTTTCACGACCAAGGAAGTGGGCAAGGGCACTGGCCTTGGTTTGTCCACGACGCTCGGCATCGTGCGGAGCCATGGCGGCTTTCTGCGCGTCGAGAGCACGCCCGGGAAAGGGAGTTCGTTTCACGTCTATCTGCCGGCGTCGGGCGCGCAAAAGCCAACCGGACACGTCGGCCTGAGCGCGATCTCAACACCGGGCAATGGCGAAACGATCCTCGTGGTCGATGACGAGGCGAGCATTCGCGACGCCTGCCGTCAGGTCCTGGAAAAACAAGGTTACCGCGTGCTGACCGCAAGCGACGGCCGCGAAGCCGTTACTCGTTTTCTCAAGGATCGAAAGGAGATCAAAGTTGTGCTCACCGACATGATGATGCCGGAAATGGGCGGCGCCGCGCTGGTGCGGGCGCTGCGTCTGATCGATCCAAATGTCCGGATCGTCGCGACCAGCGGGCTCGACCCCGATGGAAATCGCGACGAACTCGCGGTGCTGGGCGTCACGGAAGTACTGTCGAAGCCGTGCGGACCGAAGGATCTGATCGATGCGATCGGGCGCGCCTTGACGGCATGAAAAAGGCGGGCCCGGGAGAGGGCCCGCCAAAGAGCGAAAGCGTTTTCGCTTACAGGTTCGCGATGATGGCGTCGGCCATCGCGCGCGTGCCGACGGACGGGCGGCCGAAGGCGATGTCGCCGGTGCGGACACCGGAGGTGACGGTCTTGCGCACCGCCGCCTCGAGGCGATTGGCGACGTCGTTGAGGCCGAAGCTGTGGCGCAGCATGAGCGCGGCGGAGAGGATCTGCGCGCACGGATTGGCGATGCCCTTGCCCGCGATATCCGGAGCGGTGCCGCCCGCGGGCTCGTAGAGACCGAAGGGCAGGCCGAGGGAGTTCTTGCCGGTGCCGAGCGAGGCGGATGACAGCATGCCGAGCGAACCGCAGATCACGGCCATCTCGTCGGAAAGGATGTCGCCGAACATGTTTTCCGTCACGAACACGTCGAACTGGTTCGGGTTGCGCGCGAGCTGCATCGCGGCGTTGTCGACATACATGTGGGAAAGCTCGATGTCGGGCGCGTGCTTCGCGCAATACTCGGTGACGGTTTTGCGCCACAGCACGGAAGTCTCGAGGACGTTGGCCTTGTCGACGGAGCAAAGGCGGCGCTTGCGGGCGCGGGCCGTCGTGATCGCCGTCTGGAGGATGCGTTCGATCTCGCTCTTCCGGTAAACCATCGTGTCGACCGCCTGCACGTCGCCATCGGGCAGCGTGGTGGTTTCCTTCGGTTTCCCGAAATAGAGGCCGCCGGTGAGCTCGCGGATGCAGACGATGTCGATGCCTTCGGGGATGCGCTCCGTCTTGAGCGGCGAGGCGTCGGTGAGTTCCGGATACAGGAGGCCCGGCCGGATGTTCGCGAAGAGCGTGAAATGCTTGCGCAGCGGGAGGAGCGAGGCGCGCTCGGGCTGTTGCGCGGGCGGGAGCTTTTCCCATTTCGGGCCGCCGACGGAGCCGAAGAGGATCGCGTCGCGCGTGGAGCAGACGTCGAGCGTCGACTGCGGGAGCGCGCTGCCGTGCCGGTCGATCGCGGCGCCGCCGACGTCGGCCTCGGCATAATCGAGGCGAAGGTTTTCGCGCTGGGCGACGACCTGAAGCACGCGAAGCGCTTCGGACATGACTTCGGGGCCGATGTAGTCTCCGGCGAGGACGGCGAACTTGAGCGACTGCATAAGCGGCAATGAGTAGCGGGCGGGCCGCATCGCTGGCAAGGGAGGAGTTGCGGGGCGGCGTTTAGGCGGCGGTGGTTCGTCACCCTGCCCGGAGTGGAATTCCTCGTAGGCAGTTCCGGTGACATTCCCAATAGTCGCTCGGTTCGTAACACGATAGGTTTCGGCCGTGACCGACCTGAGCGAACGATTCCCTTTTCCTCCAGAAACCGCCGGCTCGGACTCGTTGCCGGTGCTGATCCTTCACGAGGATCGCGAAAGCTACATTCGCGCCCTCCGGATGTTGGCGAACACGTTTTACGGACAGCCAGAAGCTGCGACGCTCCGGCCGCTGCCGTGGCGGTTTGACGAGCTGACGTCCGAGTCCTGGGGGCGGCGCGCCCTCGCGGATGCGGAGCGCGCCCAAATCGTGATCGTGGCAGCCAGCGCGACGGGACCGCTGTCGGAAGACACGCGCCGCTGGATCGCTGAAGCGCTCGCGCTCCGTCGCGGCCAATCGACCGCGGTGGTGGCACTGGGCGAAGGCGATGACGCGGCGGACACTCCGTGCCGCTCGCATGTCCGCCAGATCGCGATCGCCGCCGGGTTGGATTTCATCGAGGGCGATTGGCCACTGCTGACCACGGGGCGTTGACCGGCGCAGTTTCGCGTTGCCCGGCGGAAGGAACGCCCTCCTGTGGGAAGCGTGAAACTTCATGTGCTGCCGGCCGGCCCGATCCAGACCAACGCCTACCTGCTCACCGCCGCCGCGCGGGGTGAGGCCGTGTTGATCGACGCACCCGGCGGCGTGTGGGCGGAGGTCGAACCGATCCTGCGCGCGGAAGGTTGCCGTCTGACGGAGCTCTGGCTCACCCACGGACATTGGGATCACATGCAGGGCGCCGCGGAGGTCGTGCGGGCCACGGGTGCGAGCGTGCTCGCGCATCGGGACGATCGGGCATTGATCGAGACGCCCGAGGTGATGGAGCGCTTCATGGGCGAGCGGCTGGGACTGGAGCCTGTGAAGGTGGATCGCTGGATCGGGGAGGGCGATCGCCTCCACGCGCTGGGCGCGGAGGTCGAGGTGCGGCACGTGCCGGGACACTGCCCGGGCAACGTGCTCTTTTATTTCCCGGCGGCGCACGCCGCGTTTGTCGGTGACGCGCTGTTTGCCAGCAGCATCGGCCGCACCGATCTGCCCGGCGGCGACTTCGACGTCCTGGAAAAGTCGATTCGCACCCGGATCTACACGCTGCCCGAGGAGACGGTCGTGTATCCAGGACATGGAGCCGACACGACGGTCGGTGCGGAAAAATCGACGAATCCTTATGTGAGCGGTTAAGTTTTCGTCATTCCGGTCGACCAGCAGAATGCAGTTGGACTCAGCGGCTCATTCGCGCTGAATTCGACGCACCAGCATGACGAACTCCGGTCAGCACGAAGTGTTTATGCGCCGGGCCCTCGAGCTCGCGCGCGGGGTCTGGGGCACGACGCATCCCAACCCCATGGTCGGGGCCGTGATCGTCGAGGACGGTCACATCGTCGCCGAAGGCGCGACGGCGCCGGACGGCGGTCCGCACGCGGAACGGCTGGCGTTGCTGGCCCGCGGCAAACCGCCGCGACCGGGCGCGGTGCTCTACGTGACGCTCGAACCGTGCTCGACGCATGGCCGCACGGGCGCGTGCACGGACGCGATCATCGCGTCGGGCATCAAGCACGTGGTCGTGGGCGCGACGGATCCGAACCCGGAGCACGCGGGCAAAGGGTTCGAGGTGTTGCGCGCCGCCGGCATCGAAGTCGTCACCGGCGTGCTCGAGCGCGAGTGCACGGACCTCAATCTGATCTTCAACCACTGGATCATCCGCAACACCCCGCTGATTGCCTCGAAACTCGCCGTCACGCTCGACGGTCGGATGGCTTGCCGCACGGGCGAATCGAAATGGATCACGGGCGAGGCCGCGCGCGCCGACACGCATCGCTGGCGGCGGTTGTTTCCCGCCATCGCCGTCGGAGCCGGGACGGTGCTGAAGGACAATCCGCAGCTCACCGCGCGGATTCCCGGGGCGGAAGACTGGTGCCCGATCCGGTTCGTTTTCGACGGCTTGCTGCGAACCGTGGTCGATCGCTTCCTGCCGGGAGTCTACACCGACCGGCATCACGAACGCACCATCGTCGTGACGACCCCACACGGCGGCATGGGCTACGTTCGCAAGCTGCAGAGCATGGGCGTGCGCGTGTGGGTGCTGCCCTCGCCGACGCAGCGCGTGCCGCTGGCGGAGTTTCGGAAAAAATGTTTCGAGGAGCGGATCTCGGGCGTGCTGTTCGAAGGCGGTCCGCGGCTGGTGAGCCATCTCCTGCAGGACCGGCAACTCGACTACCTTTTCGTCTATCGCGCGCCGTTGATCTTCGCCGACGATCGCGCCAAGCCGATGTTCCAGGGACTGCGCACCGAGCGGATCGCAAATGCCATCCGCCTCAGCGACGTCCGCAACGAGACTTATGGCGAGGACGTGCTGACGCGCGGCCGGATCGTGTATCCGGAAAAATTGTTCACCGACGAGACGACGTTCAGCCTCGGTTGAATCGGGAGGATTGGTTCACGGATGAAGCATGTGTATCTGGCCTCGGGCAACGCGCACAAGGCGGCCGAGTTGCAGCACCTCGCGTCCGCCGCGAATCTGCCCCTGCAGGTCATCTCCGCCCGCGAGATCGGTGGCATGCCGCACGTGACGGAGGACACGGGCACGTTCATCGGCAATGCGCGGAAGAAGGCGGAGGCGCTCCGGACCAGAGTGCCGGCGGGAGCTTGGGTGCTGGCCGACGATAGCGGCGTGTGCGTCGACGCGCTCGACGGCGGGCCGGGCGTCGATTCCGCCTACTACGCGGGTCCGCAAGCCGATCCCGACGCCAATCTACGCAAGCTGATCGACGTCATGCGCGACGTGCCGGAAGAGAGTCGCGGTGCGCATTTTCTTTGCGTGCTGCTCCTGCTCACGGAAACCGGCGAGGAAGTGTTCGAAGGCGTCTGCGGCGGGCGATTGCTTCGCGAGCCGCGCGGCCGCTGGGGATTCGGCTACGATCCGATTTTCGTGCCGGACGGCCACAGCGCCAGCTACGCCGAGCTGGGCGACGAAGTGAAAAATCGGATCAGCCACCGTGCGCAGGCCTGGGCGAAATTCGCCGCTTGGGCGAGGGAAAGTCTCGCCTGATCGCGAAACCATGTAGGGCGGGGTCTCCTGACTCCGCCGTTGCTGCGAGTCGATCGATCTTCACGCGGGGTCGGGAGATCCCGCCCTACAAATCGCCGCGGCTCACCACTGCTCGAGTTTCGCGCAGACCTCGCTGATGAGGAACTCGGGCGTCGAGGCGCCAGCGGTCACGCCGACGACCTGATACTTTTTCATTTCCTCGGGAGAAAGTTCGGCAGCGGTCTCGATGTGATAGGTGGGGAGATTCTGCAGGCGGGCGAGCGAGGCGAGTTTCACCGTATTCGCGGAGTGGTGACCGCCGATCACGACGATCGCCTCGGCGCCCTGCCGCGACAGCGCGACGACATCCGTCTGGCGGTCCTTGGTCGCCTGGCAAATCGTATCAAACACGAGCACCTCGCCGAAACGCTGCTTCGCGTAGGCCGAAAGTTCGGCGAACTCATGCATGAACATCGTCGATTGCGAAACCATGCAGACGCGGTCGAGCGCGGGGAGCGCGTCGATTTCCGCCTTGCTCGTGATGCAGTAGCCGCGGCCTTCGGTGTAACCCATCAGCCCGATTGCCTCGGGATGGTTCTTGTCGCCGAAAATGATCGTCGCGTAGCCCTTCTTCGCGTGCAGCCGGATCTTGCCGGCGATGATGCCGACGTCCGGACAGGTCGCGTCCTTGAACTCCATGCCGAGGTTCTTCAGATACGTGCGCCGGTCGGGCGAAATGCCGTGCGCGCGCACGACCATCACGGGGTTTTCGCCCGGCGCGGAGGTTTCCACATCGATGTTCGCGCGGCTCTGATAATCGCCGACTTCGCGGATTCCCTCCTCCGAAAGCCGCTCCATCATCTGCCGGTTGTGAATCAGCGGACCGTCCGTGTAGACGGGATTTCGGCCATTGCGGGCGTAATCGCGGGCGATGTCGATCGCTCGTTCCACTCCCCAGCAAAAACCGGCGCTCTTCGCGCGAAGCACTTTCATGATCCTGCACAATGGGGCCGCACCCAAGCGCGTCAAATCTGGACGCGGGCCGCCGTGGATACGGTCGCCGACGGCGAATCAATCGCCGACCGGTCAGGCGCTTGCGACCGCGGCGGGGAGCGACAACGCGACGCGCGTGCCGGTGCCCGGAGCGCTGGAAAGATGCAGTTCTCCCCCCAACTGCCGCGCGCGCGCACGCATGTTGTTCAGGCCATGGCCGCCGGTGGCGGTCTGGGCGGGAGCGAACCCCCGGCCGTTATCCTGCACAATGAATTCGACGGCGCTCGCGTTCGAGACGTTTTGAAGATGGATCGCCACGTGCGTCGCTCCGCCATGACGAACCGCGTTGCTGATCGCTTCGCGCGTGACTTGCACCAGTTCGCGGCTCTGCGGTGGAGCGAGCCGGGCGGCGGCCTCGTCGTCGATCCGCAACTCGAACTGCGTGTCGCCGGCGGCTTCGAATTCGGCGATCAGGATGTCCAGCGACTGCGTGAAACTGGCCTCAGCCGCCGACGGCGCCGCGAGTTCGGTGATGTGCGCGCGGATGTCGCGGATACAGCGGTTCAGACTTTCGAGGCAGCGTGCGAGCCGCCGGTCGGCCTCGCCCGGATCCGCTTTGGCCACAGCGCGCGCCGATTCGATCGTCAGCCCCGCGGCGTAAAGCGACTGGATGATGCCGTCATGCAGATCGCGACCGAGCCGGATCTTTTCCTCGAGCGAGCGGTTGAGCAGTTGTTCCTTCAACAGCGCATCCGCTTCCGCGCGCTGGCGGACGTCGCGCTCGTGCGCGAGCGCGACCGATTGGGCGTTTGAGGTCTCCGCGAGCTTCGCGAGCGTGCCGATTTCCGAGCGCGCGGTTTGGAACGGCGGACGCGATTCGCCCAATCGCGGTCGGCGCACGGCGAGACTCGCGACCAGCGCGAGCGTCAGCGCGGCGCCCGTCAACGCGAGTCCGAGCGCGATCCGCCGCGTCGCCTCCGCCACGCGCGCGGTGGAAACGGCGGCGCGGGCCGGCGCGATGGCGTTGTCTTTCGACGCAGCGGAGGCACTGCCCGGACGCTGCACCGCGAGCAAGGCCGCCAGCGCGACGAGCACGATCAGCAGGGCCAAGGCGAGGGCGCGCGGCAGCAGGTTCATGCGACGCGCGGATCGTGCGGGTCGTGCGCAGGAGCGTCAAAGGCTTTGATGCCGCCCTGCGCGGCTCTCGACATTTCCGCGACGCCGGCTTTGGTTAACCGACTTCCGCATGAAGTCATTCTACATCACGACCGCCATCGACTACGTGAACGGTTCGCCGCACCTCGGCCATGCTTATGAAAAGGTGCTGACGGACGTCGTTGCCCGATTCCGGCGGCAGATGGGTGACAAGGTCCATTTCCTCACCGGCACCGACGAGCACGGGCAGAAAGTCCAGGCCAGCGCGCGCAAACTCGGCATCGAGCCGCAGACGTTCGCCGACAACGTCAGCGCCGAATTTCGCGCGATGCTCACGCGTCTGAATATCTCGAACGACGACTTCATCCGCACCACCGAGCCGCGGCACAAGCAGGTCGTGCGCGCCATCCTGCAGCAGCTGTTCGACAAGGGCGAAATTTACCGCGCCGAATACCGCGGCTTCTACTCCACGCGCCAGGAACAGTTTCTCCAGGAAAAGGACCGCAATCCCGACGGCACCTGGCCCGAAATCTTCGGCGAAGTCACCGAGATCGTGGAGCCGAACTACTTCTTCAAGCTTCGTTCGTATCAGGACTGGCTGATCCAGTATCTCAACGATCACCCGGACTTCATCTTCCCGCGCTACCGCCAGAAGCAGGTGCTCGAGTTTCTCAAGGAACCGCTCAACGACCTTTGCATCTCGCGCCCGAAGGAACGCCTCGAGTGGGGCATCTCGCTACCGTTCGACGAGGATTACGTGACCTACGTGTGGTTCGACGCGCTGCTGAATTATTACTCCGCCGTCGCCGACAAAGGTCTCTGGCCCGCCGATTTCAACGTCATCGGCAAGGACATCCTCGTGCCGCCGCACGCGGTATACTGGCCGATCATGCTGCACGCCGCCGGACTCCCGCCGCCGAAAGGCCTGCTCGTCCACGGTTGGTGGATGCAACGCGGCGCGAAGATGTCGAAGAGCACGGGCAACGCGCTCAACCCGCTCGATCTCGTCGACGAGTTCGGCGCCGATGCCTTTCGCTATTTCCTGATCCGCGAGATGAACGTCGGTCAGGACAGCGACTTCACGCGCGAGCAGTTCCTCGTGCGCTACAACAGCGAACTCGCGAACAATCTCGGCAATCTCGTCAACCGCACGCTGAACATGACGACGCGTTTCGCCGGCGGCGTGCTGCCGGCCGCCGATGCCGCGGCGAGCGACGAAACCGAGCAGGAGTTGCGCGCGCTGTGGGAAAAGACCCGCGCCGAGCTGATCCCGCTCAACGAAGAGTTTCAGTTTCACACCGCGCTGGAGCGCGCCATGGCCTTCGTGACGGCGACCAATGCCTACATCGAAAAGCGCGCGCCGTGGAAACTCGGCAAGTCCGCCGAAGCGAAAGATCAGGCGTTGCTGCGCACCTCGCTCGCGACGATGGCCGAGGCGCTGCGCCTTGCGGTCGCCTCGATCCAGCACGTCGTGCCCGGCGCGGCGGAAAAGATCAACGCGGTCCTCGGCTACACGCCCGGTGCCGTATGGCGCGACGAACTTGCCTGGGGCAACCGGCTCGACGGCAAAAAAGTCGCGGAAGCGCTCGTGCTGTTCCCGCGTCCCGCGCCCGAGAAAAAAGCGTAGGCGCGCGTGTCCCCGCGTTTCCTGAGTTCGACGATCGCCGAACTCAGGAAACGCGGGGACCACCGGCTCGGTCTTTTGCTCGCACCATGACGATCCTGCCTCTCGACCCGACGGCCAACGCGACGCCGGAAGCGTTGCGGGTGTTTTTGCAACAATGTCGAGACGCAGCCCGTCGCGACGGGAATCCGAAACTCGTCAGTATCTCCATCGCCGTCGACGCCCTCGATCCGCTCGCCGTGCTCGAATCGATCTTCGAGCCGGCCGAACAGCATTTCTACGCCGAGCGGCCAGCGCTCGATAGCGCGATCGCCGGCGCCGAGGCGGTGTGCGCGATCGAGGCGGAAGGCCCGGAGCGTTTCGCGACCGTGCAGCGCTTCGTCGACGAAACGCTCGCGCATACGATCGCGGTCGGCGATGTGAACGCCCCGTTTGGCGGACCGCATTTTTTCGCGGCGTTCGCGTTTCGCGACACGAGCGAGCCGGGCGACGCGTTTCCCGCCGCGCGAGTCTTCGTGCCACGCTGGCAGGTCGCGCGCGCCGGCGAACGCACGACGGCGGTGGCGAATCTCGTGGTCACGCCAGACGCGCCGCTCGATCTGCTGACGGAAAAAGTCTGGCGCGCGCACGGGAAGTTTCGCGCCTTCGATTACGGCGCCGGACGCGTATCCGAATCCGCGATGCGCGCGGCCGCGGCGCGAGGCGACGACGCAACACCGTCCGATGAGGCGGCGTCGAAGACGGAGTATTGCGCGGCGGTGAACTCGGCGCTCGAGCGGATCGGACGCGGGGAGTTCAACAAGATCGTGCTCGCGCGGACCCGCACCGTGCGCGCCGGCGCGCCGTTGCATCCGCTGCAGATGCTGAACCAGCTGCGGCAGCGTTTTCCGGATTGTTATGCGTTTTCGGTGGCGAACGGGCGCGGGCAAAGCTTCATCGGCGCCACGCCGGAACGGCTCGCGCGCGCGAGCCGCGGCGTGCTGGAAACGGAAGCGCTCGCCGGCTCGGCACCACGCGGCGCCAGCGCGACCGAGGATGCGCGACTCGGCGGCGCGCTGCTGCGCAGCGAGAAGGACCGGCGCGAACACAATCTCGTTTTGGATTCGATTCGTCGCCGGCTCGCCCCGCTGGGATTGCAGCTGGAAACGCCGGTCGAGCCCACGCTGCGAAAGCTCGCGAATGTGCAGCACCTGCACACGCCGGTGCGCGCGGCGCTGCCCGAGACGGTGCGCCTGCTCGATGTGCTGGCGCGATTGCATCCTACGCCGGCGGTTGGCGGCTCGCCGCGGGAGGCGGCGGTGGCGCGGATTCGCGAGTTGGAGGGATTCTCGCGCGGGCTTTACGCCGGCGCGCTGGGCTGGCTGAACGCGCGGGGCGGTGGCGAGTTTTTTGTCGGGCTGCGCGCGGCCTTGATCGACGGTGCGAGCGCGCGGCTGTTTGCCGGTGCGGGCATCGTCGCAGGTTCCTCGCCGGAGCAGGAATTTTCGGAAACGGAATTGAAATTTCGCGCAATGGCGGACGCTTTGAAGTTATGAGGATCGCGCCCTGGATTGTTGGACTGACCGCGTGGTGCTGCAGCGTCGTTGGCTGGGCGGCGGTCGAGCCAACCAGCGGCGGGCTGGAGTGGCAGGACCTGGAGCTTTCCTACGACGCGCAGCCGGGCGAGGCGCAGACGGAGTTTGCGTTCAAATTCACGAACCGCGCCGCCGAACCAATCGAGATCAAGCAACTCTCGACCTCGTGCGGTTGCACGGCCGCCATCATGCCGCGGCAACCGTGGATCGTCGCGCCCGGCGAGTCCGACGCCGTGCGCGTGATCGTCGACCTGCGCAGCCGGCGCGGCGGTTTGAACAAGACGGTTTACGTCGACACCTCCGCGGGCGAGCAGTTGCTGCTGGTGCACGTGAAGGTGCCGCCGCCGCCCGCGGTTCAACGCGAAATGAACTTGATGCTCGCGCAGGCGGACCGGCAGGCGGTTTTTCGCGGCGATTGCGCGAAGTGCCATGTCGAGCCGACGATCGGCAAACGCGGCGGCGAGCTGTTTGAGGCTGCCTGCGTGATTTGCCACACCGATGACGTGCATCGTGCGACCATGGTGCCGGATCTGGCGAAACCGAAGATCGAGCGGACCGCGGCGTTTTGGGAGCAGTGGATCCGTCACGGCGTCGAAGGTTCGCTGATGCCCGCGTTTGCGAAAGCGCAGGGCGGTCCGCTCGACGACGAGCAGATCCGGTCGCTTGTCGAGTATGTGATGACGCATCTGCCGACGCAGCCGGTGACCCAGTGAGGCGCCGAGCTCGGCGATTCGGGCTGGCGGCGACCGAAAGGACATGATGGGTTGGCGGAGCATCCGCGTCATGGCCGAACCTGTGCTCGATTTTCGCAACACCAACGCCCTGTGGGGCAGCGTGCTCGTTGAGACGCTGGTGCGATGCGGACTGCGGCACGCGGTGGTTTCGCCGGGTTCACGTTCCACGCCGTTGACCTTCGCATTGGCGCGGCATCCGCAGATCGAGGCTACGCCGGTGCTCGACGAACGCTCTGCGGCGTTTTTCGCGCTTGGGCTCGCGAAGCGGACCCGGCGGCCGGTGGCGTTGCTGTGCACCAGCGGCACCGCCGGCGCGAATTATTTTCCGGCGGTGATTGAGGCGCAGGAAAGCGGTGTGCCGTTGCTCGTGATCACGGCCGATCGCCCGCCGGAAATGCGCGATTGCGCGTCGGGCCAAACTATCAACCAGCAGCGTTTGTTTGGCGACCACGTTAACTTTTTCCACGAGCTCGCCGTGCCGCAGCCGACCGAGCGGATGCTCGCCTATCTGCGGCAAACCGTGGCGCACGCGCTGGTTCGCACGCTGGGGCCGGAGCGCGGGCCGGTGCATCTCAACGCGCCTTTCCGCGATCCGTTGCCGCCCACGGCGGACGAGAGCGCGAGAAGTCTGGAAGACGCGATCGGCGAAACCTTCTTTCGTCACCTCGACGCGTCCGCACCGACAGCGAAAACCATCGTTCGTTGGACGCCTCCTCGCACCGCGCGCGGCCTGATTGTCGCCGGACCGGCGGCAGGGGAAAGTGTCATACATTATATGACACTCTGCCGGGAGTTGGCGGGGAAGTTGGGGTGGGCGGTGGTGGCGGATGCGTTGTCACCGGTGCGGATGGCGGCGCGCAGCGAAGATTCGGAGAGCGGGGTTCTGGTGGTGACGGCGTATGAGGCGATTTTGCGGAATGAGACGCTCGCGCGGGAGCTCACGCCGGACTTCGTGCTTTGCCTCGGCGGGTGGCCCACGAGCAAGGGGCTGCGCGCCTGGCTCGAACGTTCGGGCGCGGAAATTTTGCTCGTCGCCTCAACCGCGGCGAATCGCGACGCGCTGCATGGACGGACGCGTCAGGTGGCGGGGTCGCTGGAAGCGTTGGAGCTTGTCGGCGACATCGTGCCGGAGCGTGGGCTGGCGGAGCGCTGGTTGGCGGCCGAGCGGGCGGCGCGGGGCGCCCTCGACCGCGCGATGGAGACGGAGCACGGCCTTTTCGAAGGCAAGGCGGCGTGGCTGCTGGCGCGGCATTTGCCGGAAAGCACGCCGATGTTCGTCGCGAGCAGCATGCCGGTGCGCGACGTGGAGTATTTCTGGCCGGCGACGGGCCGCGGCATCGAAGTGTTTTTCAGCCGCGGGGCCAACGGCATCGACGGCACGGTGTCGACGGCGCTCGGCATCGCTCATGGCAACCGACCCACCGTGCTGTTGACCGGCGATCTGGCGCTGCTGCACGACGCGAACGGTTTTCTGCTGCGGCCGAAGCTGACGGGTTCGCTGACGATCGTGCTGATCAACAACCGCGGCGGCGGGATTTTCGAACATCTGCCGGTGGCGCAATTCGATCCGCCGTTCGAGGAGTTTTTCGCGACGCCGCAGGAAGTCGACTTCGGTCGCTTGTGCGCGGCACATGGCGTCGAGCACGTGGTGATCCGCGACTGGATTCATTTTGTGGATACGATCCGGGCGCTGCCCGAGACAGGGATGCGCGTGCTCGAGGTGCGCACGGATCGCAAGCGGGACGCGGCGATTCGGAAAGCCTGGCTGAACGCGGCGGGTGCGGCTTGCGGGTAAGCGGACCGGCGCTGAACCAACTCAGGACGGCTCGGAGAGCCGTCCCTACCTCCTCCCTCCTTTTTCTATTCGTAGCGGAGGGCGTCGATCGGATCGAGATGGGCGGCTTTGCGCGCGGGATAGAAGCCGAAGAACATGCCGATGGCGGCGCTGACCGCGAACGCGGTCACGACCGAAGTGGTGGAGACGAGAACCGGCCAGTCGTTGAGCTTCGACACGAGTTGCGAGGAGCCGATGCCGAGCGCAATGCCGATCAGGCCGCCGAGCGAACTGAGAATGATGGCCTCGATGAGGAACTGGAGCAGCACGTCGCGGCCGTGCGCGCCGACCGCGAGACGGATGCCGATCTCGCGCGTGCGCTCGGTGACGGACACGAGCATGATATTCATGATTCCGATACCGCCGACGACGAGCGAGATGCCGGCGGTGATGCCGAGGAACACCGTCATCGTGCGCGTGGTGGCGGTCGCGGTTTGCGCGAGTTCGACCTGGCTGCGGACGGTGAAGTCGGGTTCCTTGCCGTTGCGGCGCTGCGTGAGGAGATCGTTGATGTCCTGCTGCACGCGCTCGATGGCGTTGGGCGACGCGGCCTGCACGAGGATCGAGTTGACGTTGGTGCGGCGCGAGAGGCGCTTCATATGGCTCGTGTAGGGCACGATCACGATATCGTCCTGATCCTGGCCGAAAAGATTGAAGCCCTTCGGCTCGAGCTGGCCGACGACCTTGAAGGGAATGTTGCGGATGCGGATGCTTTGGCCGACGGCGGAACCGTCGGGGAAGAGCTGGTCGGCGACGGTTTTGCCGATGACGGCGACCTTCGCGACGCTGCGGACATCCTGTTCGGAGAACACATTGCCCTCGGCGATCTTCCAGCTGCGGATTTCGGGGTAGTCGGGCGATTCGCCGAGCACCTGAGTGTTCCAGTTGAGGCCGTTGGCGAGGATCTGATTGCGGTCGCGCACCTCGGGGCTGACGCCGACGACGTTCGGCACGTCGGCGGCGATGGCGAGGGCATCGTCGACGCTGAGGGTGGGCGCGCTGCCCCAGCCGCCGCGCATGCCGCCGCTGGTGAAGCTGCCGGAAAAAACGGTGACGACGTTCTGGCCGAGGCTGGCGACCTGGGCTTCGACCTGGGATTTGGCGCCGTTGCCGATGCTGACCATGGCGATGACGGCGCCGACGCCGATGATGATGCCGAGCGCCGTCAGGATCGAACGGAGCTTGTTGCGGCGGAGCGCGCGGAGCGCGATGACGATGGTGGACCGGAAGCGCACGGGGAGGCGGGAGAGTCAGTTAACCGCGAAGAAACGCGAAGCCGCGCAAACGACCAACACGGATGCCGCGATGTGAACAGGCGAGGACATTGACTTCGTGGCTCACTGCGATTCGCCGATGAGTTTGGCCTCGGCTTCGGCGGCGAGGAGTTTCTGCATTTCGACCTCGGCGTTGCTGCGGTGCGCCACGGCGTTGTCGCTCACGATGCGTCCATCGCGCATGGCGATGTTGCGCTTGCAGTAGTGGGCGATGTCGAACTCGTGCGTGACCATCACGATGGTGATGCCCTGGTCGTTGAGCTTTTGAAACACGCCCATGACCTCGACCGAGGTCTTGCTGTCGAGATTGCCCGTCGGTTCGTCGGCGAGGAGGACCTGCGGTTGGTTGACGAGCGCGCGCGCGATCGCCACGCGCTGCTGTTGTCCGCCGGACAACTGGCTGGGAAAATGGTCGGCGCGGTTCGAGAGACCGACGATGTCGAGCGCCTGGAGGGCGCGCTTGCGCATCTCGGAAGCGGAGATGCGGCCGCGGCCGTAGAGCATCGGCAACTCCACGTTTTCGAGAGCGGTGGTGCGGGCGAGGAGGTTGAAGCCTTGGAAGACGAAACCGAGCTTCTCGTTGCGGAGGTCGGCGAGCTGGTTGCGGTCGAGCTTCGAGATGTCGACGCCATCGAGCAGGTAGGTGCCGCTCGTCGGACGGTCGAGGCAGCCGAGCGTGTTCATCAGCGTCGATTTGCCGGAGCCGCTGGCGCCCATGATGGCCATGAACTCGCCGCGGTGGAGGTCGAGCGAAACGCCGCGCACGGCGTGGACCTTCACCTCGCCGGAGTTGTAGATCTTCTGGATGTCCCGGAGCTGGACGACGGGAGTCATGGCGCGTGGTGGCGAGCGTTTAGAAGCGACGCCGCGGGCCGAAGGGATTGTTGGATTGCGACGGGGCGGCGGCGGACGGCGCGGAGCTGCCGGTGATGACGAGATCGCCTTCGTTGAGACCTTCGAGGACCTCGGTCTGTGAGCCGTCGGAAATGCCGAGCTTCACGTTGACGGCCTCGGGGCGCGCGTTGGGACCCTGGCCGACGAGACGGTAGAGGGTGCGAACCGTCGGCGCGTTCGAGGCCGTTTCCCGCTCGCGACGGCCGGAGAACGCCGGCCACTCGTAGCCGTCTACTTTTGCCAGCTCGCGGGCGCGTTCGATCACCTCAGGCGTGGGGCGGCCGGAGCCCGGAGTGAAACCGGCTTTCGTCATGTAGCTGCGGCGGAGATCGTCCGGCATCGGCTTCAGGCCACTCGTCGCAGCGGCGGCTTCGCCGCCGGCGGATTTCGTCGCGGGGGCGGGGACGTCGGGGAGGCGCACGCGCAGCGCGTTGTTGGGGACGCGGAGGACGTTCGGATGGGCGGCAATGACGACGGAGATGTTGGCGGTCATGCCAGGGCGCAGCTTCTGGTCGTCGTTGCGCACCTCGATGATGGTTTCGTAGGTGACGACGTTTTGAACGGTGATCGGCGAGTTGCGGATGAGGGAAACGCGTCCGCGGAACTGGCGGTTGGGAAAGGCGTCGACGGTGAAGTTGACCAGCTGGCCGACCTCGACGTTGCCGATATCGGCTTCGGCGATCGCGCCGACGATCTGCATTTTGGTGAGGTCGTTGGCGATCTGGAACAAGACGGGCGTGTTGAAGCTGGCGGCGACGGTCTTGCCGACATCGACCTGGCGGGAGAGAACGATGCCATCGATTGGCGAGTAGATGGTGCAACGCGATAGATCGATCTTGGCGCTTTCGACGGATGCGGTGCGGGTCTGCACCTGGGCATCGGCTTGGGCGAGCTGCGCGAGCGCCTGGTCCAGATCGGATTGGGGAACGAGATCGTTCTCTCGAAGCTGGGTGAGTCGATCGCAGTTGAGCTGCGCGAGGCGCTGATTCGCTTTGGCGTTGGAGAGATCGGCCTCGGCGGAGCGCAGGCGCGATTCGTAGGTCGCGGCATCGATGTGAGCGACGACGTCGCCTGCCTTCACGATGGAGTTATAGTCGACGAGGACCTTGTCGATGATGCCGGAAATCTGGCTGCCGACATCGACGGTCGTCACCGGCTCGAGCGTCCCGGTGGCGGTCACCACCTGTGTGAGGTCGGCGCGGGTGACGGGCACCGTCGAGTATTCGACCTTCATCTCTTCGCGGTCGCGGACGAAATACCAAGTCGCGGCGCCGGCCGCGAGAATCAGGATGAGAAACAGCACCAAACGGCCGGAGCGGGAAGAGTTAGCCATGTGAGATGAAGCGAACGAAGGCGAATTGCTGGGGAGTGCGCGCTAAGACGCAGCAACGGGGGAAAGGTAACCGCGGATTTGCACGCGGCATGAACCGTCGGGTCGGATCGTCCGGGCGGAGGAGCGATGTCAGCGGTTGAATGCGGTGCGCAACGCCTCGGCGACGTTGTCGGGCACGAAGTGCTTCACGTCGCCGCCGAACTTGGCGACCTGTTTCACGAGGGAGGAACTCGTGTAGCTGAACTGTTCGTTGGGCATCACGAAGATCGTTTCGATGCGCGGCTCGAGATGCCGGTTCATCAGCGCCATGTTGAATTCGAACTCGAAATCCGAAAACGCGCGCAGTCCGCGAATGATGGCCACGGCCTGGTGGGCGACGGCGAATTCGACGAGGAGATTGTTGAAGGAGGTGACGCTGACGTTGGGAAAACGTGCAATGTTGGGCCGGATCATGTCGATCCGCTCGGTCGCGGTGAACAGCGGCCCTTTCCCGGGATTCTCGGCGATCGCCACGGTAACGCGATCGAAGAGCTTCGCCGCCCGTTCGAGCACATCGAGGTGCCCGTAGGTGATCGGATCGAACGTGCCAGGGTAGATGCAGTGACGCATGCGGGGGCAGGGAAAGGGATTCGTCGACGCGAGGCGATGCGGTTTTTGTCGATGGCGCCGGACGGTTTGGCACTGCAGCGACGCGCGATCGCCGATCTGCTATTGCGTTTGCAGGCGGCTCCGTGTGGGTTTGCCGGTCACGCTTCAGATGAACCTGCCCAATATTCTCACGTTCTCGCGACTGCCGGCGATGTTCGCGATCGTGGCCCTGATGTATTCGGATTTCCAGTGGGCGGCGACGCTGGCGTTCTGGTTGTTCATCCTCGCAGCGTTGACGGACTGGCTCGACGGCAAGATCGCGCGGGAGAGCGGCCAAGTCTCCACCTTCGGCCGGTTCATGGACGCAGTGATCGACAAGGTGATGGTGATTGGCGTGATGATCGCGCTGGTGAATGGCGATTATTTTCTCGGCCACCACATTCCCGCGATGATCGCGCTGCTCTGCATCCTCTGTCGCGAGTTCATGATTTCGGGATTGCGCATGGTGGCCGCGACCAAGGGCGTCGTGGTCGAGGCGGACGCGGGTGGAAAAGTGAAGACGTTCATTCAGCTCAACGCCATCGGCTGGCTGCTCGGCGCGCACATGTTTTCGCGGGACTTCGGCGAGCTCTTCAGCGGCGGCGAACGCTGGTGGGTGGTGAGCGTGAACTGGGTCGGCATCGGTTTGTTCGCGCTTTCGGTCGTGCTGACGATCACGTCGGGCTACACCTATTTCCGCCGTCACGGTCACGTGGTGATGAGTTGAGCGATGCGCCTGTCGCAACCTATCTGGCCGAGATTTCTGCCTTCCCGTTTCGTGCTGGCGTGCGCGACGCTCGGTCCGCTTGGCCGGCGGTTGCCGGCGCCGGGCACGTGGGGCTCCGTGGCGGGGCTGCTTTATTTCACGGTGTTCTTTTTTCCGCTCGGGATCTTCGGCACGCTGGTCTTCTCCGCTGCGGGCGCCTATCTGGCGGTGGCACTGTGTGGTGAGGCGGAATTCCGGCTGGGGCGTCGCGATCCGGGCGAGGTGATCCTCGACGAATTCGTGGCCATGCCGCTGTGCTTTCTCGGATGGCGAGAACTTGTCGGGCCGTTGCCCGGCTGGGCGGTGTTTTTGGTCGGTCTCGGGTTTTTCCGGCTGTTCGACATCCTGAAACCGTTCGGCATTCGCCGGCTTCAGTCGCTGCCTGCGGGCTGGGGCGTGGTAGTCGACGACCTGGTCGCCGCGCTCGCCGCCTGCGCGACGATGCACGCGTTGAAATACGCGTGGCTCGTTTGGCGGTAGCCAAACTTTGGAGACGGGCCGCTCCCGGCGAGCGGCTGCCTATTTGTCGGCGCGATTGCGACGGTAACGGAGATCGACGCGCACGGACGTCGTGACGCCCGTCTCGAAACCATCGGGTCCCCAGATCGTGCGACCCTCGAAGGTGGCGGTGGCGCGCGGCGTGCCGTCGGGGCGGCGCAACAGCGGAATGCCCACGCTCGGGCGGATGCCGAAGACATTGTCGGAACCGCCGCTCAGCGGCGCGGTGTTCGCGTCGAAGACCTTGAGAATCAGATTGAGGCCACGCCACTGCCGCGCGACGCCCAGCGTGAGAATCAGATTGTTCGAGTGGAGCTGGTTCTCGCGGTAGTTTTCCCGCAGCGACGTGTGGTCGATGAAGTCGGCACCGAGCGTCGCGAAACCGACAAGCCCGTAACGTGGCATCACGGTGCGGGTGAACGTCACATACGGCAGCGTATGCCGGACTCCGTCGGTAATCTCATACGGCGGCCGGCTGAGCGGGGTGACCCAATCGAGGCCGACCGTCCAGCCCGCGTCGGCCGACAGCGCCTGCTCGTATTTCATGCCCGTGCGGAACTGATAGAGGCCGTTGCCAACGGAGTCCTTGAGCCCGTGGGTGATGTAGGCGCCGAGCTCCGCGTTGAATTCGAAATTGTCGTTGAGCTTCAGCCGCGCGCCGACCGGCAGGCGGAAATAATCCTCGTGCAGCAGATCGCCAAAACGCGGGCGAAAAAACAGGCGGACCGAACCGGACGGATCGAAGGTGGGCAAACCGAGGTCTGGCAACTCCGGCAGGCGATCGAGAAACGACGAGAGCGCCGCGCGCGGCGCCTGCATCGCCTCGGCGGCCTTGGCGGGAATCGACTCGAGCGCCGAGGCGGCCCGCGTTTCCGCCGGAAGCCACGCGCATAGCAACAAGGCGACGACGGCCCGGAGCGGCTGCCGCGAAGATGGAAGAGAAGGGGACATCGAGCTAAGGAAGCACCTGCAGGTTCTCTGCGGGGAGTTTCACCAGCAAGCCTTGCTGGAGCACGTCAACCGACAGCACGACCCCGCGTGGGTTCGAGGGATCGTCGACGAAACCTTCGAGACCGTGGAGCGGGCCGCCGACGATTTTCACCCGGCGTCCGCGGGTGAGCAGCGGGCGCACGAGCAGTTCGTAACCCGACGCGACGATCGCACGCACGTCTTCCAGCTGTCGCAGGAATCTTGATTCGTCGTCGACGGGGATCACGCGCGCGAGGAGGTCCTGCTGGTAAATGCGGGTCTTTCGCTCGTCCGGCACGCACGCGAACACGTAACCCGGGAAAAGTGGCTTTGTGAAACGTTTGGTCTGCTGCCGGTATTTGCGGATGCTGGGCACGACCGGCAGATAATGCTCAAAATGCTCCGCCTTCATCAGCGCCTCGAATTTTTTTTCGCAGCGGGGACGCGTGTGGCAAACGAGCCAGGCGGCGTCGGCGCCCGCCGACTGAAACGGCGCGGCGGATACAAAGGCGGTGGCGGTGACCGACATCAGGCTTTCAGCAGGAAACGCACGGCGGCGTGATAGCCCTCCAGGCCCAAGCCGGTGATCACGGCGACGCAGACGGGCGCGGTGAGCGACGTGTGCCGGAATTCCTCGCGCTTGTAGATGTTCGAAATGTGAACCTCCACCGCGCGCAGGCCCGATCCGGCCAGCGCATCGCGCAACGCGACGCTCGTGTGCGTGAACGCCGCGCCGTTGATGACCACCCCGTCGAACTTCGCTTCCGCGAGCGCGGCGATCTTGTCGATCAGCGCGCCTTCGTGATTCGACTGGAAAAACTCCAGCTGCGCCGCGGCGCCGAACTCTGCGCGCAGCGCCTGTTCGAGATCGGCGAGGGTGGCGCGGCCATAGATCTCGGGCTCGCGTTTGCCCAGCCGGTCGAGATTGGGGCCGTTGAGGATGGCGATGCGTTTCATCGGAAAGCGATCACACGAAACACACGAAAATCAGTTGGGGGGGAAGACTGTTTTCGCGGGCCGAAGCCATTTCCCGGTCTCTACAACGGGTTGTCGGTGGCGACGAATTCCCACGGCAGGCGGAAGCGTGCGGCGAGCTCGGCGGCGAGCGCCTGCACCGCGTGGACCTCGGTCGCGTAGTGGCCGCAGAGATAAAGGTTCAACTTTTCCTCCTGCGCGCGGTTGAACCATTCCTCGCGCAACTCGCCGGTCACGAGCGTGTCGACGCCCGCCGCCGCAAGCGCGGGCACGGCGCTGTTGCCGCTGCCGCTGCAGAACGCGATCTCGCGCGGCTTCGGCGAGCCGTATTCGATCGCGATCACGCGCGGGTAAAGTTTCTCGAGCCTGGCGCGCAGCGCGGCGCGCGTGAGCGTCGGATTCCGGGCGATGCGACCGATGTCGCCGCCGCGATTCGGGAGAAATCCGCGCGTGGCTTTCAGCCCGAGCTGGCGGGCGAGGAGGGCGTTGTTGCCGATCTGCGGATGCGAATCGAGCGGGAGGTGATTCGAGTAGAGCGCGCAGTTGCCGTTGATGAGCGTCGCCACGCGGTCGTAAACCGGACCCGTGAGCGGGCGCGGCATGTCCCAATACATGCCGTGGTGCACGATGAGAAAGTCCACGTCCGCCGCGACGGCGCGCTGAAAGGGAATCACGCCGGCGTCGACCGCGGCGCCGATCTTGGTCACGAGGCCGCGATTGGCGACCTGGAGTCCGTTGCGCGCGCCGGGAGCATCCTCGAAGTCGGCGAGTCGGGTGCGTTTGTCGCAGTAGGCGACGAGATCGCTGAGTTTGGCCATGGGGAAAGTCGTTTCGACGCCCGTTCTCGCAGCGAAAACGACGCGGATCGAGAACGATCTCAGGCGTGACCGAGCCGGCAGGAATGCGCGCTGAAACCGGCGCCGAAACTCACGAGCCAGAAATCGCCGCTGCCGTTCGGCGGGCCGTCGCGCAGCGCCCGTTCCAGCGCGAACAACACCGAGGGGCTGCTCATGTTGCCGTAATCGCGCAACGTCTCGATGCTCGCCGCAAGCGAGTGGGGGGCCACGACGGGAGCGAGCGCCTCAAGCACGTCGCGGCCGCCGGTATGTGTGATCACGCGGGCGACGGCGCGATCGCCGCGCTTTTCCCAGAGTTGACGCACGGCGTTCGCGGCGAGATCGGGGACGGAGCGATCGAGAAGGTTGCGGAGCTTTCCCTGGCGTTGCTCGAAACGCAGTTTGTCGCGTTCCGCGGGGAGATGCAGCGTGTCGAACGCGAAGGCCTGCAAGCCGAGCCCACCGGTTTTTCCCCGCCAGATCGTGGCGGCGGCGCCGTCGCTGAACAGGCACGCGCTGATCAGCACGCCCGGATCGTCGTCGAGGTAAAAGGCCGCGGAGCAAATCTCCACGGCCACGCAGGCGACGACGGCGTCGGGTTGCGCGGCCACGATGTGGCTCGCGGCGCGCAGCGTGGGAATCGCCGCCCCGCAGCCGAGGCCGACGAGATCCTGCAGATAGGCGTCGGTCCGCAAGCCGAGTTGCTCGGCAACGTAGCTTGTCACGCCGGGGCAAAGATAGCCCGTGCAGGTGCAGATCAGCAGGGCGTCGATGTCCGTCGGTTCAAGCTGCGCCTGCGCGAGCGCCTGGCGCAGCGCGCGTCCGGCGAGGCTTGGGGCTTGATCGCGAAACGCGAGATTCAGCTCGTCGGGTCCGAGGTCGAACACGCGCTCGATCTGCGGCACCGCAAAGTGCCGCTGCGCGATGCCATGATCGCTGCGCAGG
Source organism: Opitutus sp. sgz309028 (assembly GCF_059821195.1). Taxonomy (NCBI): domain Bacteria; kingdom Pseudomonadati; phylum Verrucomicrobiota; class Opitutia; order Opitutales; family Opitutaceae; genus Opitutus; species Opitutus sp. sgz309028. The sequence goes on from NZ_JCAMRR010000002.1 coordinate 717,862, forward strand.
ATCGCATGCAACGTCAGCATCGAACGCCGGCTCAACCGTTCGCGCACCGACGATTTTTGGGCGAGGTCCCAGCATTGTAGCGGCGTGAAATTCCGCGGCGGGACGGCGGTGGCGAGGGCGTGGAGAAACATCGCCAAAAGAGTCAGTTGAGCGGCGGGAAGGTTCGCCGAAATCGCCGGATGCCCCGTCGCGGAGGACTAGTGCAACGCGCGATAAAGCGTGCGCAGGGGAAGCAGGCGCGCGCGGGAGAGCAGCGAAAACCAGCGCTGTCGCTGCGGCTCGAGGAGAAACGGATGGAGCAGGTGCGCCGACGCCAGACGGACGCGAAACCGCCGCCGGAGGCAGGCTTTGATGAGGCGGCGCGTCTCCGGCCATTCGCGTTGGCCGCGCGCGTAGGCGATGAGCGGGTCGATCGCGCACGCGGCGCTTTCCAGGGCCATCGCCATGCCATGGCCGGTGAACGGCGGGATCGTCGCGCACGCATCGCCCAGCCGCACTTCGAAGGCCCGCGCGGCGCGCCGGTCGAATTCGAGCGCGGCAACGCCGGTGAACGACGCGACGTCGAGCGGGACTTGCGCGAGGCGCGCGGCGAGCGGTCCCAAGCCCGCCGCTTGAAGGTAACCGAGCAGCAGATCGGGACCCTTGGCGCAGAGCGCGCGACGGCGAAACAGGCCGCAGATATTGACGCGGCCGCCTTCGATCCGCGCGAGCCCGAGGTAGGCCTCGTCGCCGAGGTGCAGCTCGAGATCGCCGTGCAGCGGGAGCTGCAGCGCATGGATTTTCAATCCCAGCCATGGCGACACCGCACGGCGCCGGCCGGTCGCGAAAACGCGTCCAGCCGCGTCAGTCGTGTGCTTGACTCGCGCGTGCGTGCGCAAGTCGCCGCCGGCCTCGACGAACGCCTGTGCGAGGCGCGCGTCGAGCACGTGGCGGCTGAGTCCGGGAACGTCCTCCGGCAGCCGTTGCGACCGCAGGAATCGGCCGCGGGCGAACCACGCGACCTCGCGGTTCGTGGCCGCGCCTTCAAGAAACGCGTCGAGCCCGAGCCGCTTTCGTGCGGCGGGCGAAAGGCCGGTGATGAACTCGCCGCACACGCGATGGCGCGGATACGCACCGGCCTCGAACAACGTGACCGGCACGCCGGCGCGGCGGAGGTTAACGGCGAGCGCGAGGCCGGCGAGACCGCCGCCGATGATCTCGATGGGGCGGTCCGTATTCATTTTTCCCGGACTGCGATCAGGCGATAGGCGCCGAGCAGCGTGACGTCGACCCGCACGTTCCATTGCCGGGGATCCAAGCCGAGCTCGACGGCGAGCTCGTCGTCCTGAAAGCCGGCGGCGATGCTGACATGCGCGTCGTGGAGACTGACGCGATTGACGCCGAGTGCGGGGCCGAAGACGCCGTAGAGAAACTGGGAGAATCGCCGGCGCACGGGTTCGCAGGCGACAATGACGCGGACGGAGGAGCGCAGGCGCGTGCCGAGATCGGCGAGTTCCGGGGCGGTGAATTGATGAAAAATCAGATTGCCGACGATCGCATGGTAGTCGTCGAACGCATCGAAGGCGAGCAGGTCGGCTTGGTGCCAGCGTCGACCCGCGGGCCACTCGGTCGGGCGTGGCCAGAGATCGAGCCCGTCGACCTGCAGGCCGCGACGCGCGAGGCGCGCGCCGAGTTCGCCGGTACCGGCGCCGAGTTCGAGGGCGCGTTCGCCGGAGCGCAGGAGGGGCGGCAGCGCGCGTTCGAACCAGCGATGATTACCCATGACGCCGTTGGTGACGCGCAGGTCGCGGCGGTTGTGAAGGGCGTCGGGGTGCTGCGGGGGCAGGCTATCGAGCAGCTCGGGGCGAATCGTGCGCTGCATGACGAGACGAAGGTTGCCCGTTTCGGGGTGTTGTCCACAATGGCAGGCGTTTTCCATGAACGAGCTCCCGACTCCCGTCGACCTGATCGCCGAAGCTGCGGCCAAGTTTCCGCACCGTCCCTCGTGGGACGAATATTTCATGGCGACCGCGGTGCTGCTCTCGACCCGTTCGAACTGCGAGCGGCTGCACGTCGGCTGCGTGATCGTGACGGGCGGCGATCGGAAGAACCGCATCGTGGCCGCCGGCTACAACGGTTTCCTCCCAGGCACGCCGCACGTGTCACGGCTGCGCGACGGCCGCGAACAAGCGACGGTGCACGCGGAGCAGAACGCGATCGCCGACGCTGCGCGCCGGGGGAGCTCGGTCGAAGGCTGTGTCGCCTACGTGACGCATTATCCCTGCATCAACTGCGTCAAAATCCTCGCGGCCGCGGGGATCGCGGAGATCCGTTATCGGCACGACTACAACAACGACCCGCTCGTCGCGCCGATGATGGCGGATGCGGGGATCAAGATCTTGCAATTGTGAAACCCCGCGAGCGCGTTGGGGTCAACGCGCTCGCCCCTCCTGCTCATGCGCGAACGTCATCACGCCGGAAAGGAAAGCCTCACGGGCTCGTTGCTCCTCGCGCATCCGGGGCTGAAGGATCCGAATTTTCGCCGCACCGTCGTGCTGATGTCGGCTCACTCGACCGAAGGCGCGATGGGCGTGGTGTTGAACCGGCCGTTGGGAAAACGTTTGGGTGAATTGAACGGCGATTTCGCGCTCGGCGCGCTGGCGGGCGTGCCGTTGTTTCGCGGCGGACCGGTGCAAACGGAGCAGTTGCTGCTGGTGGCATGGCAGCCGCAGGCCGACGGGTTTCGGCTGCATTTTGGGATCGAGCCCGATCGCGCCGCGCAGCTGATCGCGGAGGAGGGCACGCAGTTGCGGGCGTTTCTCGGCTACTCCGGCTGGTCCGGCGGGCAGTTGGAGAGCGAGTTGAAGCAGCATACTTGGCTGGTCACCGACGTGCCGGCCGAACTGCTGAGTCAGCCGCCAGGCGACGGACTCTGGCGCACGATTCTCGGCGCGATGGGCGAGGAATGGCGGCTGCTGGCGGAGGAGCCTGAGGACACGAGCTTGAATTGAGCGCGACGCCGCTGCGCGCGCCAAAACGGAGGTTGACAGGGGAGGAGGCGCTCTCTGTTTTGGTCTCTTTTATGAAAGTTGTTTCCTCCATCAAATCGGCCAAGAAGCGTCACCCGGCCTGCCAGGTCGTCCGTCGCCGCGGCAAGATCTACGTCATCAACAAAGTCGAGCCGCGTTACAAAGCGCGCCAGGGCTGATTTAACCTAACTCCCGCGCCATGAAAGCCGAAGGCCATCCCACTCTCAACAACGTCTGCTTCCTCGACATCGGAACCGGGCGTCGCTTCCTGACCAAGTCGACGATGAAGTCGGCCCGCAAGGAGAACATCGACGGCGTCGAGTATTTCATCGTCGCGCGCGACGTGACCTCGGACTCGCACCCGGCCTACACCGGTGAGAAGCGCCTCGTCGACACGGCGGGCCGCGTCGAGAAGTTCACGACGAAGTTCAAGCGCGGTCGGAAGTAACCGGCCCGCCGAGCGAAACGACTTCTTTCCCAAAGCCCTCCGAACCGGAGGGCTTTTTTGTTTCACCACGAAAGACACGAAAAGAAAGGATTGTGCCTGATTTCGTGTGTTTCGTGTATTTCGTGGTTTCTCCTTTCCCATGCGCATTCGTGCTTTCCAAGGTCTGGTTCCTCAACCCGCGCTCGCGCCCGAAGTGGCGTGCGTGCCCTACGACGTCGTCAACACGGCCGAGGCCGCGGCGCTCGCCGCCGGCAAGCCCCGCAGCCTGCTGCATGTCGACCGCGCCGAGATCGACCTGCCGGCCGGCACCGATCCGCACGCGGATGTCGTTTACACGACGGCGGCGGAAAACTTTAAAAAATTGCAACGCGACGGCGTGTTCACGCGCGAGTCGGGGCCGTGTCTCTACGTTTACCAGCAGCAGATGGGCGAGCATCGCCAGCGCGGACTCGTGGCCGTGTGCAACGTCGAGGACTACGATGCGGAGCTGATCAAGAAGCACGAGAAGACCCGCAAGGATAAGGAAGACGACCGCACGCGGTTGATCGACACGCTCAGCGCCAACACCGGCCCCGTGTTTCTCACATATCGCGACGAAGCCGGCGTGACCGCGCTGGTGAACGCGAAGGTGCAGGAGGCGCCGTTGCACGATTTCACCGCGCCCGACGGCATTCGCCACACGGTGTGGCGCGTCGCGGGCGGAGCCGACTGGGTGAAGGCGTTCGAGCGCGTGCCGGTCACCTACATCGCCGACGGTCACCACCGCGCGGCGAGCGCGGCCCGCGTGGCGCGGCTCCGCCGCGAACGCAATCCGCAGCACACGGGCGGCGAGGACTACAACTGGTTCCTGTGCGTGCTGTTTCCCGCGAGCGAGCTGAAGATCCTGCCGTATAACCGGATCGTGTTCGACCTGAACGGCCGCACGCCCGAACAGTTTCTCGCGGAAGTGAAAGCGCGCTTCGGCCTGACGGAAAACGCGTCGCCGACGCCCGCGGCCGTGGGCGAAGTCAGCATGTATCTCGGCGGAAAATGGTATGGGCTGCGATGCACGGCCGACGCGAAGGCGGACCCGGTGGCGCGGCTCGACGTGAGCGTGTTGCAGGACAAGCTGCTCGCGCCGCTGCTCGGCATCGACGATCCGCGCACGAGCAAGCGGATTGATTTCGTGGGCGGCATTCGCGGCACGGGCGAATTGGTGAAGCGCGTGGACGCCGACGGCGGCGTGGCGTTTTCAATGTATCCGGTCACGATCGCGCAGCTGATGGATATCGCGGACGCCGGCCAGATCATGCCGCCAAAGAGCACGTGGTTCGAGCCGAAGCTCCGCTCGGGTTTGTTCGTCCACACGTTCTGATCTACAGCGACCGGCGGCCGGCGGCGTGGTTCGATCGCCACCGGTCCGCGGGTGGCGGGATGAGAGCGGAGCACAATCGTCCGGCTTCGGGACGGGCAGGCTTGCCAACGGATTCGGCGGGCGTTGCCTAGCCGCATGCGCTTCCACCGAACCAAGTTACTGCGGACTTTCGGCTCCATCGGATTCATGGCGGGATTTGCCGCGGTTGCCAGCGCGGCTTCGAACGCGGGCGGCGAACCCTTTCCGCTGCCGCTGGAAAGCTATGGCGAAGTCGCGGGCGGAGTGTGGGAAAATCTGCGCACGCGCGCGGCGGCCGAGCCTTTCAACGTCGTGGCGAGCGTCATTTTCCTGCTCGCGATCATCCACACCTTCCTGACCGCGAAGTTCCGGCACTGGGCGCATGAAGTCGAGGAGGCGCACCGCGCGCGGTTGAAGGATCGGGCGCCGCCGCCGAGCGATCGCGATGGCGACAACGTCCCGGACGAGGTGAGTTTCAAGGGCCAGATCCTTCATTTCCTCGGCGAAGTGGAGGCGGTTTTCGGCACGTGGGTGCTCGTGCTGATCGGCGCGATCGTGTGGTTCAAAGGCTGGCCGACGGTGATCGACTACATCGGCCACCGCGTGAACTTCACCGAGCCCATGTTCGTCGTCGTGATCATGGCGCTGGCGTCGACGCGACCGGTCCTCGTGTTTGCCGAACAATGCCTGCGCGCGGTCGCGTCGATCGGCCGCGGTTCGACGGCGGCGTGGTGGCTCTCGATTCTGATCATCGCCCCGGTGCTGGGATCTTTCATCACGGAGCCGGCGGCGATGACGATCGCGGCGCTGCTGCTCGCGCGGCAGTTCTATGCGCTGAAGCCGTCGCCAAAATTCTGTTACGCCACGATCGGGCTGCTGTTCGTCAACGTGTCGGTCGGCGGCACGTTCACGCATTTCGCGGCGCCGCCGGTGCTGATGGTCGCGGCGCCGTGGGGTTGGGACATGCCCTACATGTTCACGCATTTTGGCTGGAAAGCCCTGGTCGGGATCGTGGCGGCCACGGCATTTTATTTCTTTGTCTTCCGGAAGGAGTTTGCCCGGCTCGATGAGACTCGCGCCCGCGAAGCCGCCGCGGCGGGTGGGGCGGGCCGCTCCGAGCGTGGGCCGATCCCGGCGTGGATCACGCTCGTGCAAATCGGGTTCATGGCGTTCACCGTGATGGTGGCGCACTATCCGGCGCTGTTCATCGGCGGGTTCCTGTTCTTCCTGGCGTTCGCGCAGGCGACGGCGCACCACCAGAATCAAGTCGAGCTCAAGTCGCCGCTGCTGGTTGGCTTCTTTCTGGCGGGCCTCGTGGTGCACGGCGGCTTGCAGGGCTGGTGGATCGAGCCGGTGCTGAAAAGCCTCGGCGAGGTGCCGTTGTTTCTTGGCGCGACGGCGTTGACGGCGGTGAACGACAACGCGGCGATCACTTATCTGGCGACGCTGGTCCCCGGCTTCACCGAGGAGCTGAAATACGCCGTCGTGGCCGGCGCGGTGACGGGTGGCGGTCTCACGGTGATCGCCAACGCTCCGAATCCCGCGGGCCAGGCGATCCTCCAGCGCTACTTTCCAGAAGGCGTTTCGCCGCTCGGCTTGCTGGCCGGCGCGGTGTTGCCGACCGCTATCATGGGGGCGGCGTTTATGTTGTTGTGACGCTAGGGACGCACGGCCGCGCGGCGAACCACGGCTCGCGCGGTCGCGCACGGCACCCAGCTGTAACGTCGCCGCGAAATGAAGCGGGTTAATGGCCGGAGCAGAGGCGATTCAAACGGGGACCGCTGACGACCTTTGATTTGCCGCAGGGCGTCTGGACTGGTTGCGTCGGGCCGCCATGCTCGCCTCTCTCGTGTTCGCGTCTCTGACCGGCGTGGAGATTCCGCCGGCGCTGATCCTTCCCTTCGGGCTGCTCCTGCTGCTCATCGCGGTGATGCCGCTCACGCCACCGCGCGTGAAGCATTTCTGGGAACGTTACTATCCGCACGTGGCGATCGGCCTCGGGGCGATCGTGGTCGGTTATTATCTGTTGCGGATCGCGGGGGGCGGTGAAGTCGCGCGGCACACGGCGCACGAGTATTTCTCGTTCATCAGCCTGATCGGTTCGCTCTTCGTCGTGGCGGGGGGGATACACATCAAGGTCAAGGGCGAGGCTACGCCGGGGACGAATGTGGCGTTTCTCGCGATCGGCGGCCTGCTCGCGAATCTGGTCGGCACCACCGGCGCGTCGATGGTCATGATCCGGCCCTACATCCGGATGAACAAGATCCGGATCACGGCCTATCACATCGTCTTTTTCATCTTCGTCGTATCCAACATTGGCGGCGCGCTGACGCCGATCGGCGATCCGCCGCTCTTCCTCGGCTATCTGCGCGGCGTGCCGTTCTTCTGGCTGGTCGAGCACGTGATGGTGCAATGGCTGGCCACGCTCGGGGCGGTGCTCGCGATCTTCTACTTCATCGATCGCCGCTACTTCAAACGTCTGCCCACGCCCGTGCGGCGCGAGGTTGAGGCGCCGGACACCTGGCGCTTCGATGGCGCCGTCAACGTCGTGCTGCTGCTCGTGATCATCGGCGCGGTTTTCCTGCCGGAGAAATTTTTCCTGCGCGAGTTGGTGATGATCGGGGCGGCGGTGGCCTCATATTTTCTCACGCCGAAGCAGGTCCATCAGGAAAACGCCTTCAGCTTCGGTCCGATCAAGGAGGTGGCGTTTCTCTTCGTGGGCATCTTCGCGACGATGATGCCGGCCCTCGGCTATCTGGATCAGCACGGCCAGGAGTTCGGTTTCAAGAAGCCGATGCAGTATTATGTCGCCGCCGGCAGTTTGTCGTCGGTCCTGGACAACGCGCCGACGTATTTGAATTTCCTGCAGCTTGCGAAGGCCTCGGCGATCGCCGAGGCGCCGCAGGAGTTCGACGGCGCGGGCGAGGACGAGAAGGCGCAGGTGCAGGTCCTCCTCGCGTATTTCCCGAGTTACGTGGTCGCGGTGAGCCTCGGCGCGGTGTTTTTCGGCGCAATGACCTACATCGGCAACGGGCCGAACTTCATGGTCAAATCCATCGCCGAGAGCTCGGGCGTGAAGGTGCCCACGTTTTTCGGCTACGTTTTCAAATACAGCGTGCCGATCCTCCTGCCGATTCTGCTGCTGAGCGGGTGGCTGTTTCTCTAGCTCCCGCTGCGTGCCAAGAGGCGGAGCTCGACATCCCGGTCGGGCCGATTTGGGCGACTCGTCCCGTCAGCAATCGCGAACAGCCCGACGGGACGTCGGGAGCCACCTTCCGCTAGCGCGGCGTCAGGCGCAGAAGCGATCCGGGACTCCGGAGAGGTGCCGGACCTCGAGCCGGCGCGCGCGCTGCAGCGCCTCCCACATCGAGGCACAGAGCTCGCGCGGTCGCGTCGGATGATCGTCCCGCACATCCCACAGCCCCATGCGCACCCACTCGTCGCGGCAATGCCATTCTGGCATCCCGAGAATCGGATAAAGACACACGCCGCGCAGCGGCACGCCATCGTCGAGCAGCGTGTCGCACTCGGAGGCCACGTAGTCGATCCAGGCGGAGCGTTTTTCATGCACATGGGCCGTCTCGGTGATGAGCAGTTCCCCGCCGTAGCGTTTCCACACCCGCCGCACGAGGCGCGACAACGGCACGCGCCGGGGATCGTCGTCGGCGAGCGGCGACTCGTCCAGGCCGAGCTCCCACTGGTTTGTCCAATAATAGTTGATACCGACGATATCGAGGTGCTCGCGGCTGCCGCCGAGTTCGGGGTGAAGCCGGCCTGCAATCATGTCCCAACTTTCGAAGACGGAACCGAAATTGAAACCCTGGGCGTCGCCCAGCAGCTCGAAGCGATCGTGCGGCGGGACCACGTGGCAGAGCGGATCGACGTTGACGATGCGAGCGCCGGGCACGGCGGCGCGAATCGCGTCGATGCCCGCGATCGCCGCCCGGGCGAGCGCAAACTTCAGTTCCGGACCGCGACCGAAGCAGTGCGGGGCAAACCGGCCGACCTCGCCGGCGGCCCACGCGAAAAATGACGGCTCGTTCACCGGGGTGAAGTAACACGTGCCCGCCGTCGCGGCGCTGATGAAGCGGGCGGCCTCGTGACAGTAATCGGCGAAGCGCAGCACGAACGCGTCGGAAAAAATATCCAACCGCCGCGGATAACCGTAGTGGAACAGGTCCCAGATGACATCGACGGCGTGCAGCCGGCTGGCGGTGACGAACGGGTGAACCGAACTGAAATCGAATTTGCCGCCGCGGTCGACGAGTGGCCAGCGAATGGCCTCGCGCGCAGCGTAGATGCCCACGTCCGCGAGGCGGCGGTAATCTTCTCCGGCATGACGGTCGTGGTGGGTCGCCGCGATCTGGTCGATCCATTCGCCTTGCCGGTTGTAGCCGGTGGCGCCTTCAAAACCTGCGAGGAAAAAGCTGCGAAACATGGGGATCAAGGCGACAGGAGGGCGATGGCCGGCGAGCCGGTGCGGGGGCCGACCGACACCGAGCCGCCGGTGGCGAGCGCGCGAAACCGGGCGACGAGCGGCGTGCGGATGCGTTCATACGAGGAGTCGAGATCCCAGCAGCCCATCTGCCGGAAATAGTATTCCGCCGGCCGGCCGCCCTGGCGGTAGGCCCAGGTGACGAGCGCAAACAGCGGCCACCAGGTGTAGCCTACAACCGGATACCCGGCGGCGCGCGCCCGCCGGACGCCGGCGACCGAATCGTCGAGCCAGCGCGCCCGCCGCGCGACAGAGCCGACCGACGCGGTTTCGGAGATGAAGAGCGGCGCCTCGTAACGCGCCGCATACAAGCGCACGAGTTCGTCGATCAGCTCGCCGCTCGCGTAGTTCATCGCGATCCGGGTGCGACCCGCGGACGTGCGGGAGAGCGTCTTGCGCGTGAACATCGGGTAGAGGTTCAATCCAATGAACGGTAGCGGCACGGCGTGCTCCACGAACCAGGCGAGATCTGCCTCGCTCGCACCGTGGCGGAGGAGCCAGGGGTGAAGCGGATGGGCGGAATCGATGCGGCCTCCGATCAGGTCGAGCGCCAGAAACACGAGCTCCTGCCGGTGCGCCGCCTCGGCTTCGAGGTCAGGCTGCGCGGCGAGGTAGAGATCGGTGGCGTCGACATGCGTCAGCAGAATTTCGGAATCCACCGCGTGCAGGGCCTCGCAGGTGGCCACGATGCCGCGACACACGCCGAGCATGACGGCGACGAAGCCGCGCCAGCTGCGTTCGAACGGCGGCCACCAGCCGATGCGACCGCAATACCAGGCGGTGATCCGCGGTTCGTTCAGCGGCGTGTAGGCGTGGATCCGGCCCTTGAAGCGCTCCGCGACGCGCGTCGCATATTCCGCGACGAAGCTCGGGTAGTCAGAATGCAAATACGCGCGCTCGATCCAGGCGGGGAGGCCGTAGTGCACCAGATCGACGATGGGCGCGATGCCGAGCGTCAGCAGATGTTCGAGCGGTTCGTCGGCCCAGCGCCAGTCCCAGACGCCCGGTCGCGGGTTGATCCGGTGCCAGGGGATGCCGTAGCGCGCGGCATTGACGCCGAGCTCGCGCATCAAATTCAGATCCTCGCGCCAGCGTTCGTAGTGCTGCGTCAGTTCGTACTCGTCGAGGGTGCGGCCCGTTTTGGCGTGGGGGGCGGTGATGAAGGTGTCTTCAATCCCGGTGCACCACAGGAACCGATCGGCAGCGACGAACTTGGAGAACTCCGTTTGGCGCAAGTCCACCATGGCACCCGGGGAGACCTGCGGGACCGGCTCCGGTTGCAGTGCAGCGGGTGGGGAAAACCGCGAAGGCATCAGCCCTGTTCCCACTCGATAGCGATGGTGGGGGAAATCGGGTAGCGACCGCAGTCGAAATCGTAAACCGTCAAGCCCCCATGTGGTGCCACGGCCGCCGGGACCGAGCAGCGCAGGCGCAGCGTGCCGTTGCGGGCGGCCGTCGCCGCGACCTGTCGGAGGAGGGCGCCCTCCAGCGACGTGCGCATCAGGTAGCCGTAAGCCCCGCGACCGCCGCGTAGATAGCTGAGGGAGCCGCGCGCGTCGTGAGGGTGGTCGGGGAGCAAGGCCCGGTGGACCGGGAGCTCGTTGAGCAGGAGCTCGAAATAGGTTGGATAACGGTGGCTGTCGGTCTGCGGGGTGTCGTTGCGGCGCGCCGAGACTTCGCAAAAGAGACGCACGCGCTTCGCCCGATGCAGGATCGGCAACACCTCATCGATGAACTCCCATTCGAAAAACCCGTGGCCGTAGCCGTGGCAGCTGCCGGCTTGGGCGGCCTCGTCCCGGGTGCTGTGACCGCCGGTCCATTCCGCGTCGGTCCAGTCGGTGACGCCGCGCCGGAGGATGAGGGTGTTGCCCTGTTCGTCGCGTTCGGGGAGTGCGCCGTCGCGGACGAAATGCTGGATGTAATTTCCGGCTACGGTCTGGCCGTCCGGGAGGACGGCGGCGACCGACAAGGTGCAAAGCATCGGCTGGCTCGGTGCCACGATCGACAGTTGACGGGCGAGCTCGACGCGGTGGTGCGTGAACGGAATTCGTGCGCGGCCGCGCACGAGTTCCGGGTGGATCGTGCCGAGCGTGTCGATGCCCGAGTAGAGCCAATGCAGCGTCACGCCTTCGCAGCGGCGGCGGGAGAAGTGCGACGAAAGCACGTCGACCTCGAGCGCAGTGCCGGGCGCGATTTTCGCGATGGGCGCGGCGTTGATCGGCAGCACGTCGCCCTGATTGATGATGGTCGGCGGATAACCGAATTCCTTGGGCGTGCGATCGTAGTTGAGCAGCCCGTTGTATTCCCATTCGACGTCGGTCAGCTCGGTGAAAATGTAGGCCGACAGCTGTCCGTGGCGGCGGAGCTCATTGGTAAGGAACTTGAACGACCAGCTCACGTCGCGGTCGCCGTCGAGCGCGCCGACGCCGCCGTATTCGCTGTTGATCAACGGCGCATCGCGCTGCTGGTAGCCTTCGATGAAGTTGAAGGTCGAGCCGCGGTGCGTCTGGGCGATGACGTTCTCGATGTGGGTCTTGGCCCGGTCGTAGTCGTCGATGTAGAAATGCCACGAGTTGATGTCCGTGTCGACGTGACCGTAGGCGGCGAGGTGCTCCCAGGCGACGACGCTCATGTCCTCGATCAGGCGCGTCGGGTCGAGGGACTTCGCGAGTTTCCACATTTCGTGGACCCATTGGAAGGACGAGGTGTTGGCCAGCTTCTCGGCGGCTTTGCGCTTCTCCTCTTTCGAGGCGCGCGTCGCCGGCATGATGAGCTTCATCAACTCCGTCTGGCCGCCGAAACCCCAGGTCTCGTTGAAAATGCACCAGGCGACGATCGACGGGTGATTGAAATCCCGGTCGATGCCCGCGCGCATCATCGCTTCAAACCGCTGGCGACCGAGCGGCGTGTCGCCGCCTTCGCCGAAGTTGGGGAAATCCTGCATCAGCAGGATGCCGAGCGTATCCGCGTAGTAGAGCAGCAGCGGATCATCGAGCTTGATGTGGATGCGGAGAAAATCGAAGCCCGCCTCGCGCGCGAACGCGATGTCGTTGCGCAGTGTGCGGGCGTCGCCGGCGGTGTAGATGCCGTCGGGGTGATACGACTGGTAGAGCGCTCCGCGCAGATAGATCGGCTTATTGTTGAGCGACAGCATCGCGGGACTGTCGGTTGAGGCGGCCGGCACGGTGCCGATCTTGCGCATGCCGAAGTAGCTGCGCACGACGTCGATTTCGCGGTTGTCCTCGAGCAGGCGGAAGATCACCCGATAGAGCTTCGGATCGCCGGGATCCCAGAGTGAAACGGGATAGACTTCGGCGTCGCCGCGGGCGATCTCCCCACCGGTGCGATCGAGGGTGGCGCGATGCGGCTGGGCCTCGGGCGGAATGATGTCGGCGACCACGGCAATGTTGTCGGTCAAGCCGTGGCAGAAGAGTTCGAACGCCACGCGGCCCTGGTCGATGTCGGTGCGGATGCGGAAATGGTCGATGTAGATCGAAGGACGCGGCTCGAGAAACACCGTCTGCCAGATTCCGCTGGTGGGCGTATACCAGCCCCATTGCTTGCCGACGGGCTGCTCGCGATTGTCCATCGGATCCTCGACGCGCAGGACGATGGTGGCGCGCCGGCCGCCGTTGCCGTCCGGCTGCAGCGTGTCGGTGAGATCGAATTCGAGCGGCAGGTAGCCGCCCTCGCGCCGGCCGCACGCCACGCCATTGCTCCAGCAGTCGGTGGCGAAATCGGCGGCGCCGACCGTGAGGATCACGCGGCGATCCCGCCAGACCGCCGTATCCGGAATATGGACATGGCGGCGATACCAGCCGACCTCCTGGCGCTCGGCGATGCGGTGGTTTTCGCGGGTGACCTCGAGCGGGCGCAGGAAGACCCGCGTGGAATAGTAGTTGTCGTTGCCCGCGGCGTCGCCTTCGCCCCACGCGGCGAGCGATTCCCAGCAGAAAGGCACCATGATCTGCTCGCGCCAGTCGGGGCCGGCCGGATCGAACCAGCGCTCGTCATGGCCGCGGCGTTGCGGATCGAAGCGGAATTGCCAGGGGCCGTTGAGATTGAGCCAATCGACGCCTTCGGTGAGGCCGCGCTGCCGATCGGGGCGGGGATATTCGGGACGAGGGATGGCGGAGCACGGAAACATGACGGAGAGCGCGTGACGGTGGTCGGCCGGCGAAGGATTTTCGCGTGATTCGAAACGACGGAACGGAGAAATGCGGCGGCGCGGTCTCCTCCGACCGAGGGAGACCGCGCGACGGCAGCGGAATTAGGCCGAGGCGAGCGCTTCGGCGCGCGTGGTGTGGGTGAGTTTGGTAAACGTCGTCAGTGCCTGGCCGACGACTTGGTCCATGTTGTAGTAGCGGTAGGTGCCGAGCCGGCCGACGAAGTGCACGCCCGGCGTGGTTTGCGCGAGCGCCTGATAGCGCTTGTAAAGCGCGGCGTTGTCGGCCCGCGGAATCGGATAATACGGATCGCCCTCGGCGCGCGGAAATTCGTAAACGACGCTCGTCAGCGGATGTTCCTGCCCGGTGAGATATTTGAACTCCGTGACCCGCGTGTAGGCGTATTCGTTGGGATAGTTTACGACCGGTGCGGACTGGAACACCGGCCGGTGATGGGTCTCATGTTTGAATTCGAGACAGCGATAGGGCAGCGGGCCGAAACGGTAATCGAAATATTCGTCGATCGGCCCCGTGAAGATCAGCTGGTCGAACGCGACCTCGTCGCGGACCTCGCGGTAATCGGCGTTGAGCATGATCTTGATGTTGGGGTGATCCAACATGTTCTCGAACATGTGGGTGAAACCCCGCGCGGGCATCGCCTGGTAGGTGTCGGTGAAGTAGCGGTCGTCGCGATTGAATCGCACCGGCACGCGCGCGGTGACCTGCGCGTCGAGTTCGGAAGGGTCGAGGCCCCACTGCTTGCGCGTGTAGTTGCGGAAGAACTTTTCGTAGAGCTCGCGTCCGACGCCGTTCACCACGACATCTTCCGAGGTGAGGATTTGCTCCCGCTTTTCCGCGACGGACGCGAGGTAGGTTTTCATCCCTTCCGGCGTGAGCTGCAGACCGTAGAGCTCGTTGATCGTGTCGAGGTTGATCGGAATCGGCAGGAGCCGTCCGTCGACCATCGCGCGGACCCGGTGCTGGTATTGTCGCCACTCGGTGAAGCGGGAGAGATAGTTGAAGATCTCCGCGGAGTTGGTGTGGAAGATGTGCGGTCCGTATTTGTGAATCAGGATGCCGTGCTCGTTGTGACAATCGAAGGCGTTGCCGCCGATGTGCGGTCGCCGGTCGATCACGAGCACCTTCTTGTTGTCTGCGCGGGCGAGCCGCTCGGCCAGGACGCTGCCGGCGAAGCCTGCTCCGACGATGAGATAATCAAACATAGGCGGATTGATTGCCGACCAGGGTGATCATGGCGGGGGAAGCTTCGTCCGTCGCGAGGCTGCGGCGGGAAGCGAGCGCGTCGGCGACGTGCGCCTCCATTTTGGCGACGTTCGCCTCCCACGTGTTTTCGGCGGCGAGTTTCATGCCGCGCGCGACGCGGGTGCGGGAGGGCGATTCGACTTCGCGCTGACAAAGCCGGATGAAATCGTCGTGCGAGCGCGCGATGCGAGCGACGTTGCCGAAGTTCGATTTCACCTCGTCGAGCGCGGTGGAGACGACCGGCCGGCCGGCCGCCATGTATTCGAGGGCCTTGGTCGGGTTGATGTATTCCGTCGCCTCGTTGAGGGCGAACGGCATGAGGCACACGGAAAAACCCTTGGTGAGCGAAGGCAGCTGTGCATAGGGGCGCCCGCCGAGCCAGTGCAGGTTGCGTCGTTGCGGAAAGTCGGCGGGATCGACTTTCGCGAACGGACCGACCATGACCACGTGCCAACGCGGCTGGGCGTCGGCGAGTTTTGCGAGCAGGTCGTAGTCGATGCGCTCGTCGATGACGCCGAAGTAACCGAGCACAGGTCCGTCGAGTTCGGCGAGTTCGGGCGCGAGCGCAGTGGTGTCGCGAAGCGCCTGGCCGAAGTGAACGCAATCCACGCCGGTCCCGTAAAAATGGCAGTTGGCGTTATGGCGCAGGCGACGGTCGCGCATCTTGCGGCCGCCGCAGAACACCACATCGGCGACTTCGAGGAGTTCGCGTTCGCGTTCGAGCAGCGCGGGCGGCGCGCCTTTGAACTGCGAGAGTTCGTCCATGCAATCGTAGACGATGAGCGACTCGCCGAGATGGCCGGCGAAGGCCGTCACGGCCATCGGATCGTTGAACCACAGGATCGCGTCGTCGAACTGCCCGGGCAGCTCCTGCGCGAGCGTGCGCTGGAGTGCGCGACGGCGCTCGCGATCGATGAACTTGCCGTCGGCCCAGCGGCGCGCGGGCAGGTGCATGGCGCAAATCGTGACATTGGGATGTCCCTCGGCGGAACGCAGCGCGACCGTGGTCACGGGCGTATCGCTGCAATAGGTTTCGACGAAGAGGACGGGATGCGTGCGGGCGAGCCGCGAGAGATACTGCTGCGGTCGCTGCCAGACCCAGTCCCAACTTAAATGACAGAGCGCAATGATCGGGGCGGTGCGGGCGAGCGTGGCTTCGGACGAATCCGCCGTGGCGGCGCTCGCGGAGCGGTTCGCACGGGGAGCCGTCGGTTGCAGAAGGGAACTCAGCGTGGAAAGGGAAACGAGGTTGGAATGAGGCGATGACATAAGGGAAGGTGCTTTGACGGCACGCGCGGGACTCCTGTAGTCCGGCGAAACGCGAGTTGGTTCATGAGGGGGTTTGCAGGCGTGCGCATGCGCTCCTCCTTTAGCGAACCACGTGCCATGCGCCGCTCGTGCGTAAGTCGCGGCGAATCAGGCCCGGTTAATCCCGTGAGGGATTTTTCGGAAAAATTCTGAATGCAAAATGCCGCGTTGTCCGCGACAGATCGGGCAAAATGACAGAGCTGTCAGGAAGATCTCGCCTCGCGCGGCACGTCCGCGTGGTCGGTCGCGAGGCGAAAATCCAGAGCGTCTGCGCTCCGCTTACGGGAACAAGCCGCGCGCGGCCTTGGCTTCGGCGACGCGCTGGATGCCGAGCGTCTGCGCGGCGAGACGGCGGCTGAACTTGAACTTCCGCATCTGGTAATCGACCGAGTCCTTCGCGCGATCGAGGATCGCGAAGAGCTTCGTCATGACTTCGTCGCGCGTCCAATAGTAGTTCTGCAAGTTCTGCAACCACTCGAAATACGAGACGATCACGCCGCCGGAATTGCAGAGCACGTCGGGGATCACCTCGATGTCGTCGCGTTGCTCGATGATGCGATCGGCGCCGTTGGTGGTCGGGCCGTTCGCGCCCTCGGCGAGGACGCGGCACTGGAGCGACGCGGCGTTTTCGGAGGTGATGACGCGCTCGAGCGCGCACGGCGCGAGCACGGTGCATTTCAAGGCGAGCAACTGCTCGTTGGTGATCGCGTCGCCTTCGGGGAAATCGCGGAGCGTGCGCTCGGATCTGATGTAGGCGAGCGCCTTCTTCACGTCGACGCCGCGCTCGTTGTAGATGCCGCCGGTATAATCGGAAATCGCGATCACCTTCAGGCCGTGATTCTGGAACGCGAGGGCGGCCTCGCTGCCGACATTGCCGAAGCCCTGCACGACGACGGTGGCTTCGTGGAGCGGGATCTGCAGATCCTCGAGGTATCGCTTCGACAAATACGCCACGCCGGAGCCGGTGGCTTCGCGGCGGCCCTGCGATCCGCCCAGCGCGATCGGCTTGCCGGTGACGATCGCCGGTTCGTTGCGGCCGACGTGGTTGGAATAGGTGTCCATCATCCACGCCATCACCTGCTCGTTGGTGCCGACGTCGGGCGCCGGCACGTCGACGTGCGGCCCGAGGAAGTTCACCATCTCCTGCATGTAGCGGCGCGAGAGCCGTTCGAGCTCGGCTTCGGACAGCTGCCGCGGATCGACAATGACGCCGCCCTTGGCGCCGCCGTAGGGCAGCCCGACCAGCGAGCATTTCCAGCTCATCCACATCGCGAGCGCGGCGACCTCGCCGATGGTGACGTTTTGATGGAAGCGGATGCCGCCCTTCGACGGGCCGGTGGAGAGGTTGTGCTGGACGCGATAGCCTTCGAAGACCGTTACGCTGCCATCCTCCCGCAGGATCGGCAGCGCCACCGCGAGGCAGCGCCGCGGGTATTTCGTCCGGTCGCGGATCTTCTCCGGGAGATTGATGGCGTCGGCGGCTTTGTCGAACTGCCGGCAGGCCATTTTGAAAACATCCGAATCATAGAGCGACGAAACGATGACTTTGGACATGACGTGATCCTCGCAATCGCGAATTGAGGTTTCCGGGGAACATGGAAGAAAGGCAGCGGTTTAGCAATGGACCAGGAGCGGCTCCCCGATCACATGCAAGCGCTGCACAGACTCATCCGACGCGTCGCGGACAAGGCGATCCCCGTGGTGGCGATCGCGGCGCTGACGTTGGCGGCGCTCGGACTTTATTTTTTTATCAACGACGAGAGTGACCTCAATCGCGAGCCGCGGTTGCGCCGGGAACTCGCCCAACTGGACGCCGAGCTCGCAGCGGTGCAGCAGCGGATCGATCAGCTCGAGGTCGATCTCGTGCCGGCGAAGTCGCGTGTCGTGCAGGCGGACAAGGTCATCGCCCAGCGTGAACAGATCAAAAACACCTGGAGCTGGTTCACCGGCAACCGCGAACAACAGAAGGCCAACGAGGAGCAGCTCGAGCGGATGCAGGCGTTTCGCGCGGACGCGGCGGCGAAGCTCGCCGACGTACAGCAGGAACTACGACGCGTGCGCTGGGAGCGCGACGGCCGGCAGATCGAGCGGGACCGCGTCACCGATGCGCTCCGCGAGGAGGAGGCGCGCCAGGCGACGTTTTCCTATTATCTGCAGCGCGCCTGGCTGCGGTCGCGGAGCTGGATTTTTCTCGGGGCGGCGGCGTATCTTTTCGTGCCGGTGCTGCTGCCGGCGGCGTTCAAACGCTGGCGCGAGGGTCGAGCCGCGGCGGTTTGAGGCGCGGGCACCGCCGCGCAGTTGAAAACGCGGCCGAGTTGGAGTGAGTTGTGCGTTTTCATGCTCTTCAAACTCAACGCCGACTACCAGCCCACCGGCGACCAGCCGCAGGCGATCGAGAAACTCGTCCGTTCGATTCACGCAGGAAACCGTTACCAGACGCTGCTCGGTGTCACCGGCTCGGGAAAAACGTTCACGATGGCGAACGTCATCGCGCAATGCGAACGCCCGACCCTGATCATCTCGCATAACAAAACCCTCGCCGCGCAGCTCTACTCGGAGTTCAAGAATTTCTTCCCCGAAAACGCCGTCGAATACTTCGTCAGCTACTACGACTACTACCAACCCGAGGCCTACATCCCGTCGAGCGACACCTACATCGAGAAGGATTCGTCGATCAACGAGGAGATCGAGCGCCTGCGCATCTCGACGACGAGTTCGCTCGTGTCGCGCCGCGACGTGATCGTGATCGCCAGCGTGTCGTGCATCTACGGCCTGGGTTCGCCGGAAGATTTCACCGAGCTGCGCATTCCGATCCGTCGCGGCGAGCACCTCGGGCGCAACCGCTTCCTCGAGCGGCTGGTGGACAATATCTACGATCGCAACGACTACGACCTGAAGCGCGGGGCGTTTCGCGTGCGCGGCGACGTCGTGGACGTGATGCCGGCATATCTGGAGCACGGCCTGCGGGTGGAATTCTTCGGCGACGAAGTCGAGGCGATTACCGAGTTCGATCCCGTGAGCGGCAAGGTGCTGCGCACGCTCGACCAGTTCGACCTCTACCCGGCCAATCAATACGTGACGACCCGCGGCAAGCTGGATCCGGCGATCGGCGCGATCAAGGCCGAGCTCGAGGAGCGCGTCGCGTTCTTCGAACAGAGCGGTCAGTATCTCGAGGCCCAGCGCGTGCGCATGCGCACCAACTACGATCTCGAGATGCTGCAGGAGATGGGTTTCTGCAACGGCATCGAAAACTACTCGCGCCATCTCACGGGGCGGAAACCCGGCGAGCGTCCGTTCTGCCTCATCGACTTTTTCCCGAAGGATTTCCTGCTGATGATCGACGAGAGCCACGCGACCGTTCCGCAGATCGGCGGAATGTTCAACGGCGACCGCGCGCGCAAGCAGACGCTTGTGAACTTTGGCTTCCGGCTGCCGTCGGCGCTCGACAACCGTCCGCAGAGTTTCGAGGAGTTCGACCAGATCACCGGGCAGACGCTGTATGTTTCCGCGACGCCGGCGGAGTTCGAGCTGAAGCGTTCCGCCGTGGTGGCCGAGCAACTTGTGCGGCCCACCGGCCTGCTCGATCCGGAGATCGCGCTGCGGTCGACGAAGGGGCAGGTGGAAAATCTCATCGGCGAAATCCGCGCCGCCACCGCGGCCGGCGAGCGCGTGCTCGTGACCACGCTCACGAAGCGTCTCGCCGAGGATCTCACCAGTTATCTCCGAGAAGCGAAGATCCGCGTCGAGTATCTGCATTCGGATATCGATGCGATCGAGCGCGTCGAGATCCTGCGCAATCTGCGGCTGGGCAACTTCGACGTGCTGATCGGGATCAATTTGCTGCGCGAAGGTCTCGACCTGCCCGAAGTTGCGCTCGTTGCCATCCTCGATGCCGACAAGGAAGGCTTCCTGCGGAGCGAAACGAGTCTCGTGCAAACGGCGGGTCGCGCCGCGCGTCACGAAAAAGGCCGCGTGATTTTTTACGCGGACAACATCACCGAATCGATCCGCCGCACGATGGAGACAGTGGCGTATCGCCGCGAAAAGCAGCTCGCCTACAACCAGGAGCACGGCATCACGCCGCGCAGCGTGAAACGGGCCGCGCAGGCGAGCTTGCACGTTTACGACGGCAGCGGCGAACGCGAGGAGGCGACCGTCGCCGAAGCGGTGGACGATGTCGCCGCCGTCATCGCGGAACTCGAAGAAGAGATGCAGGCGGCGGCGAGCCGGCTGGAGTTCGAAAAGGCGGCGGTGTTGCGCGATCAAATCAATGCCTTGAAGTCCGGCGAGTATCGGAAAGCCGCCAAGCCCGCGAACTACGGCGGGCGGAAAAAGAACGCGGCGCCGGCGCGCGGACGCCGCCGATAGCCAAACGCGACGGGAACGCGGGCCACGAAGCCTTGATGTGCGTCAAGGATTCTGCGCCGCCGGCTTGCGTTGCATGGTCGCGTCCGTTGTGTCGCGGCCATGCGCGACATCACGACCGACGAGGATATCAAGCTGTTGGTGGACTCGTTCTACGACAAGGTGCAGAAGGACGAGCTGTTGAATCCGATTTTCAACGACGTCGCGCGCGTCGATTGGGCGCATCATCTGCCGAAGATGTATGCGTTTTGGGCGGGGATGATTCTCGGCAAACCAGGTTACGCCGGCGCGCCGTGGCCGGCGCATGCGGTGCTGCCGGTGAACGCGGAACATTTCTCGCGCTGGCTCGAACTGTTCAAGGCGACGGTCGACGAACTCTTCGAAGGCGAGGGCGCGACGCGGGCGAAGAACGCCGCCGCGAGCATCGCGCACACCTTTGCGATGCGGATGGGCCTGATCGATCCGATGGCCGGCCGGCTGCTGTGAGCGAAGCGGGGGCCGGCGCGACTACGCCGGCAGCTTTTGCAGTTCTTCCTTGAGCACGCCGATGCAGCGCAAGTTGCGATAGCGCTCGGCGAAATCGAGGCCGTAACCGACGACAAACTTGTTGGGGATCTCGAAGCCGACGAAGTCCGCCTCGAACTTGACCTCGCGGCGCGCTTTCTTGTCGAGCAGCACGCAGGCGCGCAGGCTGGCGGGCTTGAGCTTGCGCGCGAGATCGGAGACGAGCGCGAGCGTTTTGCCGGTATCGAGGATATCGTCGATCAGCAGCACGTCACGGTTCGCGATGTCGAGCGTCAGCGACGCGACGATCTGCGGCGTGCCCGCGGAACGCGTGGAGGAGCCGTAGCTCGAGACGCGGACGCAATCGAGCCGCACGGGATTGTCGATTTCGCGCATGAGATCGGCCGTGAACATCACGGCGCCGTTGATCAGCGAGACGATCGTGAACTCCTTGTCGCCATACACCTGCTTGATCTCGCGGGCGAGCTGGCGGATGCGGCGCTTGATCTGGTCCTCGGTGAAGAGGACGGACTCCAGCGCCGGATGGAGCTTGGCGGGTTTGCGGGCGCGGATTTTGGGAGCGGCCATCGAGGCGCCGAGCGAGACAAACTGCGGCGGCGCTGGCAAACCGTTCCGCGGTCAGCGGGGGTTTATTACTTTGACTTGAACACCGGTGAAATCTTGCCTCCGGCGCCGGTGACGCCCGCATGATTTCGATTCGAATTGAGAAACTGACGAAGCGCTTCGGAACGGTGACGGCGCTGCGCGGACTGGATTTGACCATCGAGCCGGGCGAACTGTTTTTCCTTCTCGGCCCCAGCGGTTGCGGCAAGACGACCCTGCTGCGGAGCCTGGCGGGTTTCTACATTCCGGAGGAAGGCAGCATCCGGTTCGGCGAGGAGGACGTGACGCGCCTCGCGCCGCACAAGCGGAACACGGGCATGATGTTTCAAAGCTACGCGCTGTGGCCGCACATGAGCGTCGCGGAAAACGTGGCGTTCGGGCTCGAGGAGCGGCGCGTGCCAAAAGAGGAAATCAAACGCCGCGTGGCCGAGGCGCTGGAATCGGTGCGGATGGGCGATTACGCCGGCCGGCGACCCAACCAGCTGTCAGGCGGTCAGCAACAACGCGTGGCGCTCGCGCGGGCGCTCGTGATCCGGCCGCGCTGCCTGCTGCTCGACGAACCGCTGTCGAATCTGGACGCGAAGTTGCGGCTGGAGATGCGCACGGAAATCCGCCGCGTCTGCAAGGAGTTCAACCTCACCACCGTTTACGTGACGCACGACCAGAAGGAGGCGCTCTCGATTTCGGATCGCATGGCCATCCTCGACGGCGGGCGTATCCTGCAAGTGGGGACGCCGCGCGAGGTGTATCGGCGACCGACCTGCAAGACGGTCGCGAACTTCATCGGCGAGACGGATTTCATCGGGGGCGAAGTCGTCGCCGTCGCGAACGATCGCGTGACGGTGAAAACCGAAATCGGCGTGTTCGAAGGCGTGCCGGGTGATCCGACCGGGCGGCCGGCGGTCAACGAGATCGTGACGATTTCGGTGCGGCCGGAGTGCTGGAGCCTCGGCCGCGAACGCCCGGCGCGCAACGGCGTGAAAGGCGTGATCGGCGAATCCGTTTACCTTGGCGAGGTCGCGCAATACGACTTCGTCGCCGGCGGCACGACCCTGAAGATCTTCGAGCTCAATCCGCGGTTTGTCGGCGCGGAATCGCGCGGCGAGCTCTACGCGAGCGCGGCGCCGGAAGACATCGTCGTGCTGCGGGATTGAGGCGCCGACGGGAAACGCGCGCGCCGATGAAACGCTGGGTCCTTCTAGTCGCACTCGCGGTGGTGGTGGCGCTGCCTTTCGTGCTGCGGCCGAAGCGGGCCGCGCTCGAACGGGCAGACGACACGCTCACGATCATCACCCCGCACAACGAGGCGATCCGGCACGAGTTTGGCGTGGGATTCCGCCGCTGGTATCGCGAACGGACCGGCCGCACGGTGGCGCTGGACTGGCGGGTGCTGGGCGGGACCAGCGAGATCGCGCGGTATCTGGAATCTGAATATGTGGCGGCGTTTCAGAACCACTGGACGCGCGAGCTCGGCCGCCCCTGGAGCAGCGAGGTGCAGGGCAGTTTCGCGAACGGCCGGCTGGCGGATGATGCGCCGGCGGTGGCGCGGGAGGCGCGCGCGGCGTTTCTCGCATCGAATGTCAGCTGCGGCATCGATCTGTTTTTTGGCGGGGGCCCCTACGATTTCGCGACCCAGGCGCGAGCCGGCCGGATCGTGCCGAGCCGCACGTTCGAGCGTCACCGCGACTGGCTGACCGACGACGTGATTCCGCGCACGTTTGCCGGGGAGACTTATTGGGACGACGAAGGCCGCTGGATCGGCAACGTGCTCAGCAGCTACGGAATTCTTTACAATCGCGATGCGCTGCGCCGGCTCGGGATCGCGCATCCGCCGGCGGAGTGGACCGATCTGACGGATCCGCGCTATCGGGGTGAAGTTGCCTTGGCGGATCCGACGAAGAGCAGCTCGATCGCGAAGGCGTTCGAGAATGTGGTGCAGCAGCAGATCCAGCGGAAGCTCGCAGGTGGCGTCGCGTCGGAGTCGGCGGTGCGCGCAGGCTGGGTGGAAGGCTTGCGGGTGCTGCAGCTGATCGGGGCGAATGCCCGCTACTTCACCGATTCGTCGCAGAAGCCGCCGATCGACGTGTCGCAGGGCGACTGTGCGGTCGGCATTTGCATCGATTTCTACGGACGATCGCAGGCGGAGGTCGCACAGCACCGCGCCAGCGGCGAGTCGCGTCTCGGTTTCGTGACGCCGCGCGGTGGCACGGTGAGCTCGGTGGATCCGATCGCGTTGCTGCGCGGCGCGCCGCATCGCGAGGTGGCGGAAGCATTCATCGAATTCACGCTGTCGCTCGACGGGCAGAAACTGTGGAATTTCAAACCCGGCACGCCGGGCGGGCCGGAGCGTTTTGCGTTGCGCCGGATTCCCGTGCGCAAGGACTTCTACGAACACGAGGAGTGGAAGCCGTTCCGCAGCGATCCGGAGGCGGAGCCGTATGCGGCGACGGAGCGGTTGATCTATCGCGAGGAGTTCACGGGGCGGCTTTTTCGCGAACTGGCGTTCATCATTCGCGTCATGACTTTGGATACGCATCGCGAGCTGGCGTCCGCGTGGGCGGCGATTGCGGAGGCGCCGGAGCCGCGGCGGGCGCTCGCCCTGGCGCAGTTGCAGGATCTATCGGCCGTCGATTACGAGCGCGCGGGCGGCGAGATCAAGCAGGCGCTGACGTCGAAGGATCGCGTGGACGAGGTGCGGATGGCACGCCGGCTCGGCGACTACTTTCGGCGCAATTATGCCGCGGCTGAAGCGTTGGCGCGGGGCGCCGGTGCGGATTGAGATCCGCGCCGGGTTTTGGCCAAGAATTGCGCAGCGTTTCGTTGTGCGTTTTGGCGGAAATCGCGCATCGTGTCGGCGGAAGTCGACACCCCATGAACGCTTTCATTTCGTTTTGCGGACCCCGATTCGTTTCTGCTCTGACGTTTCTCTGCATGCTTGCGACCCCGCTGATGTTCGCCGGAGAAAACCAGACGCCTGCCGACTGGCAGAATCCGCGCGCGTTGCACGCGGGGGTGGAGCCGCCGTTCGCCACGATGGCGGTTTTCCCGCAGCGCCAGGCGGCGCTCGGCGTCGACGCGAACAAGTCGGCGTGGCGGCAGACCCTGAACGGGAGGTGGCGTTACCGCTGGTCGGAGACGCCGGCGACTCGCGTCGCGGAGTTCTGGAAGCCGGAGTTTGACGATTCCGGATGGGACACGATTCGCGTCCCGTCGAATCCGGAAATCGAAGGTTACGGCATTCCGATCTATACGAACATCGCCTACCCGTGGTCGCCGGTGAAGCCACCGTTCGTGCCGGACCGGTTCAATCACGTCTCGGCGTATCGGCGGACGTTCGCCGTGCCGGACGCGTGGAAAAATCAGGAGGTGTTCCTGACGTTCGATGGCGTGAACTCGTTTTTCTACGTCTGGGTGAACGGGGTGAAGCTGGGGTTCAGCAAGGATAGTCGCACGCCGGCGACGTTTCGTCTCACGCCGCACCTGCGTCCGGGAGAAAACCTGCTCGCGGTCGAAGTGTTTCGTTGGTGCGACGGCTCGTATCTCGAGGATCAGGATTTCTGGCGGCTCAGCGGAATTTTCCGCGACGTCACGCTGTGGACGACGCCACCGGTGCACCTGCGCGATTTCACGGTGCGGACGCCGTTGGACGCGCACTATCGCGATGCGACACTTGAGCTGAAGGTCGGCGTGAAGCACTACTCCGGTCCCGCGCGAAACGTCGTAGTCGAAGCGCAACTCCTCGATCCGGCCGGAAACACGGTGTTCGAGCGATCGCTCGGTCCGGTGGGCGTCGGCGCGTCCGAAGAAACGCCGCTCAACTTGGAGACGACGGTGAAGAATCCGCTGAAGTGGTCGGCGGAAGCGCCGCACCTTTACACGCTGCTGCTGACGCTGCGCGAGGCGAACGGAACCGTGCTCGAAGTTGTGCCGTGGCGCGTCGGCTTCCGCTCGGTGGAGATCAAGGACGGGCAGTTCCTCGTGAACGGAATGCCGACGCTGTTCCGGGGCGTGAACCGGCATGAGCACGATCCCGATCTCGGACAGGTCGTGACGCGTGAGCGGATGATCGAGGACATCCGTTTGATGAAGCAGAACAACATCAACGCCGTCCGCACGTCCCATTATCCGAACGCGCCCGAATGGTATGCGCTCTGCGACGAATATGGCCTCTACGTGATCGATGAGGCGAACATCGAATCGCATGGGATGGGTTACGGGCCGGAATCGCTGGCGAAGGATCCTGAGTGGGGGCCGGCGCACCTCGATCGCACGGTGCGGATGTTCGAGCGCGACAAGAATCACGCCAGCATCGTTGCCTGGTCGCTCGGCAACGAGGCGGGGGCGGGCGAGAATTTCGTGCGCACCTACGAGTGGCTGAAGACGCGCGACAACTCGCGGCCGGTCCAGTATGAAGGCGATCGCAGTTCACAGGTGAGCGACGTGGTGTGTCCGATGTATCCGAACCCTGAACACGTCGCGGAGTATGCCGCGATGCCGCGGCCGAAGCCGTTCATCATGGTCGAGTATGCCCATGCGATGGGCAACAGCACGGGCGATCTCTGGGCGTATTGGCGTCCGATCTACGCGGGCGCGAAACACCTCCAGGGCGGCTATATCTGGGATTGGGTCGATCAGGGGATTCGCACGCCCGTGCCGGCGTCGCGAACGATCGAGCGCATCGACAATCCGAAGTCGCTCCCGCTGGATCCGAAGCTCGGAACCTTTTTTGCGTATGGCGGGACGTTCGGCCCGGCGGATGTCGCGTCGGATGGAAATTTTTGTGCCAACGGTTTGGTGGACGCCGACCGGCGGCCGCACCCGGGGCTGGCGGAGGTGAAGAAGGTTTACCAGCCGGTCCAGATGGTGGCGCGGGATCTCGCGAAGGCGGAAATCGAGCTGCAGAACTGGGCGGATTTCCTGCCGGCGGAAGCCTGGCTCGCGGCCGAGTGGCGGGTGACGGCCGACGGCGAAGAGATCCAGCGCGGCCGCATCGCCGACCTCGCGCTGGCCCCACGGGAGCGAAAGACGGTGACGCTGCCGGTGCAGGCGGTGACGCCGCGGCCGGGCGTCGAGTATTTCCTCGAGGTGAGTTTCAAGTTGCTCGCGACCACTCCCTGGGCGGAGGCCGGTCATGAGGTGGCGTGGGAGCAGTTCACGCTTCCGTGGAGCGCGCCGGCGGAGCGGGTCGCGTCGACCAATCTGCCACCGCTCGAGCTTCAGCGGGGCGCGGATGAAATCGCGGTGACGGGAGGAAATTTCGCGGCGCGGTTTTCCGCGAAGACGGGGCTGCTCGTCTCGCTGCGCACCGGCGAAACGGAGTTGTTGGAGAAACCGCTTGGACCGCATTACTGGCGGGCTCCCGTCGACAACGACCGCGGCAACCACATGCCGGACACGAAGCCGCCGGCGAACGGGTGGAGCGACGGTGGCTGGGGGCTCTGGCGCGATGCGCATGAGACGTGGACGATGAAATCCCTCGAGGTGAGGCAGAGCGGTCCGGGGCGAATCGAGATCGTGGCGGACGGTGTGATCGAGCGCTTCAATTCGAAGCAACGACTGACGTGGACGGTGGTGGGAAGCGGCGACATCGGCGTGGAAATGACCTTCTGGCCGGGCGAAGGGCGGATCCCGACGCTGCCGCGCTTCGGCATGCAGACAACGTTGCGCGAGGGTTTCGACCGCCTCGTCTGGCTCGGGAAGGGGCCGCAGGAGACGTATTGGGATCGGCAGGACGCACGCGTCGGCCTTTACCGCGGCATGGTGGCGGAGCAGTTTTTCTCGTATATCAAACCACAGGAGACGGGCAACAAGGAGGCGGTGCGGTGGGTGGCGTTGACGGATGCGCAGGGGCGCGGGTTGCTCGCCGTCGGCGAGCCGTTGCTGAGCGTGAATGCGCTGCATGCTGCGACCGAGGATCTCTTCGCCGCGACGCAGAAGGAAAATTTCTATCCTTACCAGCTGCCGGCGCGGAAGACCGTGACGCTGAATCTCGACCTGAAGCAGCGGGGTTTGGGCGGCGACAATTCATGGGGAGCGATGCCCCATGATGCGTTCATGCTCTGGCTCTGGCCGACCACCTATCGGTATCGCCTGCACGTGCTGAACGGCGGCGAGGATCTGGCGACGCTGGGCCGCACGCGTGTCGACGATTGAGGCGGCCGCGCGCAATCAGCGCTGGTAAAGGCGGGGCGCGGCGGGGTTCCGCCTCTCCATGTGCGTTTCGGGATGAGGCAGCGGCGTGAATCCGAATTGCGAATACAGGCCGTGCGCGTCCTGCGTGCCGAGGGCGAGCCGACGCACGGTTTGCAGCCGCGGATGATCGAGCACGGCGCGGACGAGGGCCTTGCCGAGACCGTGACGCCGGTGCGTTTCGAGCACGAAGACGTCGCAGAGCCAGCCATACGTCGCGAAGTCCGTGATCACCCGCGCCAGTCCCACCTGTTCGCCGGTGGACGTGTAGACGCCGAGGCAGAGCGAGTGGTCGAGGGAGCGGTCCACGATTTCGCGGGGAATGCCTTTCGCCCAATAGCTGGTGCGATTCAGGTAGGCGTGAATCGCCGCCCGATCGAGGCGGGCGGGATCGTCCGAGACAAGATAGTCGCCGTGACGGAGCTCGAACGACATGGTGCGGGCCGTTCGCAGTCGGATCAGAGTTTCGCGAAGTCAGCAGCGAACGCCGCTTTGTCGGTTGCTTTGAAAAACGACGTGCCGGCGACAAACGTGTCGGCACCGGCGGCGCGGCATTGCGGCGCGGTCACGAGATCGACGCCACCGTCAACCTCGAGGCGGAACGAGAGCTGGCGTTCGCGCCGCCAGGTGTCGATTTGCTGGATTTTGGGCAGCACGTCGGTGCGAAACGCCTGGCCGCCAAAGCCGGGTTGCACGGTCATCACGAGCACGAGGTCGACGAGCGGCAGCACGGCTTCGATCGCCGACGCGGGGGTATCGGGGTTGAGGACAATGCCGGGATGGCAGCCGAGCTCGCGGATGTGTGCGAGCGTGGCGGCATGGTCGTAGTCCGGCTCGATGTGGATTGTGATCTGGTTGGAGCCGGCCTTGGCGAACGCTTCGACGTAGCGGTGCGGTTCGTCGAGCATCAGGTGCGTGTCGAAGAAGAGCTTAATGCCGTGCTGGCGCAGCGCGTTCACGGTGCCGGGCCCGAACGTCAGATTCGGCACGAAATGCCCGTCCATGATGTCGACGTGCAGCCACGGTAGTTCGAGTTCCTCCACCAAGCGCGCGCTGGAGGCGAGGTGGGCGTGATCGCCGGCGAGGAGGGAAGGAGCGAGGAGGGGAGCGTGCATCGTGGCGGGTTACCAGACGTCGAGCACGGTGTGTGCGACCTTTTTCGCGAGCGCTTCCGCGAGGAGCGGCAGGGTTTGATATTCGGATTGGAGCTGGCCGCCGTCGACGAACGCGTCGCGCTGGCTCGTGATGGTGCGTTCGGTGAACAGCGCCTGGCCGGTGCGGCGATCGCGGAGCGTGCAGTCCACCGCGAGCGTGAGGGTCAGTTTGCGGGCGAGGGCCGTGTCGGCTTCCTGCACGGACGTGACGTCGCGATGGTAGTCGCGCACGGAGAGTCGCAGGGTCGCATCGGCCGCTTCGGGCGAGGCGACGAGCGTCACGCGACCGTCGCGTTCGAACGCGGCGCGCACCTGCGTGCCGATGACGGCGTGGGCCTGCGGCAGGAGGGTCTTGTTCTGGACCGGCTCGATGTAGAGCGTGCTGAAACCGGGCTGGGCGTCGGTGCCGAGCTGGTAATGGCCGCAGCCGGTCAAGGCGGCGAAGGCCAGTGCGGCCAGGCAGAGAGAGGAGAGAAAAAGCCGGCGAGTCATTCCGCGTCGGAGTGGACGGGAGCGTCGCGGCCGGAGCAAGACTGAGTTTGCCGGCCGCTGCGCGGCGCGCCGGGCAGGGAACTCAGAAGAAGAAGAAACGTTTCTTCTTCTTGAGGTTTTCGCCGCCTGCGGCGCTGGCCTCGACCTGCGCGAGCTTGACCCGGGCGCGCTCGGCCACGGGGGAATCGGGGTAGGCGGTGATCGCCTCGTTGTAGAAGACGCGCGCGGCGGTGTAATTGCGGCGCTTGTGGAAATAGAAATCGCCGATGACGATTTTGCTCTCGGAGAGCACCTGTTTCATCTTGTCCAGGCCTTCGGCGGCCTTGGGAACGTTGGCATCGTTCGGGAAGAGGATGAGGAAATCCTCGAAATAGGTGATGGCTTCCTTGGTCGAACCCTGATCGTAGCGGGGACCGTCGACGAGCTGCGCGTGGGTTTGGGCGAGGCGGAGGTAGGCGTCGGGCGCGAGCAGGCTGTTGGGATAAAGATTGATCATGCGATCGAGCGAATCGATCGCCTCCTCGATGTCGCGTTGCTTGAGCTGGCCGCGCGCCTTGTTCATCAGCGCGAGCGGTGCGTAGTCGCTGTAGGGTGCGCTTTGGACGATGACCTCGAAATATTCGAGCGCGCGGGTGCGATTCTGGAAGCCGGGGATGATGCCCCAGTAGCGGTTGCGCGCGCCGTCGAGCAGGGCGCTGGCGATGCGGTATTCCTCGCCGATGATGTCGTTAAAGTGCTTGGTATTCGGATACGTCGCGATGGTCTGCGCGAAGGCCGTGAACGATTTGAAATACTGCTTGCGCAGCAGGTAGAGCTTGCCGGTGCGGTAGAGCGCCTCGGAAGCATAGGCGGACGACGGGTGCTTCTTCGTGACGCGCTTGTAGGACCGGAGGGCCGAGCCGATGCTGCCGCGTTCCTCCGCTTCGCGGGCGCGGTTCATCAACTCGAGGGCGTTGCGCGCGGCCGGGCCGGTGACGCCGGCGAGCACGCCCCCTTCAATCTGCCATCCGGTATCGGGATGCCAGACGACATCGGCACGGGCCGTGGCGGCGAAGAGCAGGCAGAGGCTGGAAAGGAAGAGCCAGAAGCGCGGGGCGCGTGCGGAATCGAAACGCATTTAGAAAGGGAATTACCAGCGAATCAGCGCGCTTGCGTAGGTCAAGCCCGCCCCAAACGCGACGAGGAGAGTGAGGTCCCCGGGCTTGATCCGGCCAGCGCGACGGGCCTCGTCGAGGGCGATCGGAATCGAGGCGGCGGAAGTGTTGCCGTAACGGTCCACGTTGACGAAGAACCGATCCATGGGCAGCTCGAGGTATTGCGAGATGGCTTCAATGATGCGCTGGTTCGCCTGATGCGGGATCACCAGCGCGATCTGATCCGCCGTCACGCCGTGTTGTTCCAGGATATCCCGGGCGGCTTCGTCCATCGCGCGCACCGCGAGTTTGAAGACTTCCCTGCCCTTCATCTTGATCACGCCGCCGGGAGTGGGGGTGGGATGCTGGGCGGAGCCGTTCACGCCGTGGCCGGTGGAAACGTAAAGCAGGTCGGCGCTTTCCCCGGACGCGCCGAGTTTCGCGCCGAGCAGACCGACGCCGGGGCGCTCGCTCAATCCGATCACTGCGGCGCCCGCGCCGTCGCCAAAGAGCACGCAGGTCGTGCGGTCCTGCCAGTCAAGGATGGTCGAAAGCTTCTCGACGCCGATCACCAGGGCGTGCCGATGGCGCCCCGAAGCGAGCATGGCGCACGCGGTGTCGAGCGCGTAGATGAAGCCGGAGCAAGCGGCGTTGAGGTCGAAGCAGGCGACGTCGGTCCGCAATCCGAGCTGATGCTGGATCAGACAGGCGGTCGCGGGCATCGCCATGTCGGGCGTGACGGTCGCGACGATCAACAGATCGATCTTCTCCGGGGCGAGCTTCGCGTCGGCGAGCGCGGCCTGCGCCGCTTTCAGGCCCATGTCGGAGGTTTTTTCATCCGGCGCGGCGATGCGTCGCTCGCGAATGCCGGTGCGGGTGCGGATCCATTCGTCGGACGTGTCGACCGTCAATGAAAGTTCGTCGTTGCTCAACACTCGGGCCGGAGCGTAGGCGCCGGTGCCGAGAATGACAGTGGAGGCGTTAGCCATGAGAATGGTCGCAGCGGTGCCGGAACGCGCAGCAGGCGCGTCAGGCCACGGGCACGGCGAGCAAATCGTTGGCGCGAGCGATGTCCGCCTCGATGTGCTGGTTCATGTCGGCGCGGATGATCTGGCCGGCGGCGTGGATCGCGCTCTTGATCGCGTGGCGATTGGACGAGCCGTGCGCCTTAAGGATGTTGCCGCGCAACCCGAGCAGCGGGGCGCCGCCATAGCGTTCGGGATTGATGCGCTCCTTCAACGCGGCGAAAGCGCCTTTCGAAAGCAGCGCGCCGGTCGCGCGCATCGGGTTCGCCTGCAACTCCTCGCGCAGCATCCCCGAGAAAAATTTCACGAGCGACTCCCAGCTCTTGAGCATGATGTTGCCGACGAAACCATCGCACACGACGACGTCCACATGCTCGGCAAACACATGAAACCCTTCGATTGGCCCGGCGTAATTGAGCAGGTCGCCGGTGCGGCGGAGCAGGTCGTTCGTCTCGGTGATGAGAGCGTTGCCCTTGCCCTCTTCGGTGCCGATCGTCATCAGGCCCACGCGGGGCGACTTCACGCCAAGCATCACGCGGCAGTAATGGCTGCCGAGGATCGCGTTGTGCACCAGGTGCTCCGGTTTCGCTTCGGGATTGGCGCCGGCATCGATCAGAATGAAATGACCGTTCTCGCGCGGGACGACCGCGGCGAGCGCGGGGCGGGCGACTCCGTCCATGGTGCGGAGGCGAAGCGTGCCCGCGGCCATCAAGGCGCCCGTGTTGCCGCAACTGACGACGACCTTGGCGGCGCCGTCCTTCACGAGCTCGATGGCGCGGACCATGGACGAGTCCTTTTTGCGCTTCAGCGCCATGATCGGCTTGTCCTCCATCGTCACGACCTCGGAGGCGTGATGCACGGAGACGTTGGCCCGATGAGCGAGCCCGGCGCGTTGCAGCAAGGGGTTCAGCACCCCTTTGTCGCCGACCAGCGTGATTGGGTTAAGCGACGGATACTGGCGCAACGCCAGACGGACGGCTTCTACCACCTCGGCGGGGCCGAGGTCGCCGCCCATGGCGTCGACTGCGATTCGCCCTGTTGCGCCCGAAGAGGTGACCATTCGTGGGAACGGTAAACCGTGGGGCTGGGGCGAGGTCAGACCTCGACGTTCAGAACCTGGCGACCGCGATACATCCCATTCTTCGGGTTCACGCGGTGAGGACGGAACAGACTGCCGTCCGTCGGATCTTTGGCGAATTCAGGAGCTTTGAAAGCGTTTGCGGCGCGGCGGTTGGCGCTGCGGCGTTTCGACTGCTTGCGTTTCGGATTGGCCATGGGAGAAAGTTTATTTGTGACAGCTGGCGCTCGCGGAGAAACGCCTGGTTTTAGAGTGAAAGGGTCGGAGTAAAGAGCGGCGTTTGGGGCCGTCAAGCGTCATCATTGTGACGCCGGACGCGGCGAGGCGAGCTTCGAGCGGACTAGAACCAGCCGGCGGCCGCCAGCCCCGACAACAAGGCGGCGAGCGCCAGGCGATAATAGGCGAACAGCGCCATCCCGTGACGTGACAGCCAGCCCACGAGGAACTTCACCGCGAGCGCGGCGGTGAGGGCCGCGACGATGCAGCCGAAAAGGAGGTGCGACCAGCCGAAGACCGCGATCATGGCACCGCCGCTCTTGTAGCTCTTGTAAACCGTCGCCGCCGTGAGCGTGACCAAGCCGAGGAGAAAACTGAACTCTGCGGAACGGCGCGGATCGAGACCGGCCAGGTAACCGCCGATGATTGTCATCATGGAGCGGCTGGTGCCCGGCCACAGGGCGACGCATTGCAGCAGGCCGATGTTGAGCGCCTGCCGCAGGGTCAATTCTGCGCCGGGATCGGCCGAAACGGATCGACGCGCGGCGTGACGCTTGCGCCAAGCTTCCGCCCACAAAATCAAGAACGCCCCGCCGACTTGGGCGGCGATGACTGCGCCGACCGAGAAGAGGTAAGTGTCGATCCAATCGTGCAACGCCAGGCCGATCACCGCCGCCGGGAGAAACGCGACGACCAGATTGCGCAGGAGTCGCGCGCCGGCTTCGTCGCGGCCGAACAAGCCCCGCAGGATCGAGAACACCTGCCGCCAATAAAGCAGCGCGACCGCGGCGATCGCGCCGAACTGGATCACGATCGTATAGGTGTCGGCGGCGAGCTTCACCGTGAGCGGCGTGCCTTGCGGATGTTTTTCGCTGGGCCGCACGTGCCAGCGGGTTTGTCCATCGGCGGTGACCAGCGGCGCGGGCGAATCGAGTTTCAGCGCACGGGACGCGACGATCAGGTGTCCGGTTGACGAAATGGGCAGATATTCCGAGACGCCTTCGATCGTGCCCAGGATCGCGGCGTCGGCGAGCGACAGCTCCGCGGCGGGCGCGTCCGCGGGAGGCCGGGCGTCCTGCAGTGCAGGTTGCGCGAGCGCAAGCGACGCGGTAAATGCGAGCGGGAGAAGGAGTCGGAGGCGCACGCGCGTCTGTTTCAATTTTCAGCCGGCGGAGCAAATGTATTTGCCGGCGGCTCCTCCCGGTATTTGTCAGCGGGTGTCCTCGCGTGCGCAGTTCGGACTTTATATGCGGCGGAGACGGTGTTTTCTCGAATTGCCACATGCCTCCCCTGACCGAACTCACCGCCTCGCTTTCCGCCGGACAAGACCTGACCCCTGCCGAGGTGGAGGCCGCGGCGGCGGCCTTGTCGGCGGCGGCCGACCCGGACGAGGTGAAGGCCGCGTTCCTCACCGCGCTGGCGACGAAGGGCGAAACCGCGGAGGAGGTGGCGGCGTTTGCGCGCGCCTTCCGCGATCGCGCCATCAATCCCGGGGTCGAGCGCTGGGCGGCCGACGCGATCGACATTGTCGGCACCGGCGGCGATCACGCGGGCGGGTTCAATATTTCGAGCCTCGTGGTGCTCGTGCTGGCGAGCGCGGGCGTGACGGTAATGAAGCACGGCAACCGCGGCGTCACTTCGAAGTCCGGCAGCGCCGACCTGCTTGCGGCGATGGGCGTCGACCTCGATGCGCCTCCGGCAAAACTCCATCGCGCGCTCGACGAGCTCGGCTACGTCTTCTTTTTCGCGCCGGCGTATCATCCGGCCTTCAAACATATCGCGGGGGTTCGCAAAACCCTCGCCGCGCGCGGGCAGCGGACGGTGTTCAACATCCTCGGACCGCTGATCAACCCTGGTCGCCCGGCGCATGTCGTGCTCGGCGTGTTTTCTCCGGCCTGGGTGGCGAAGCTGGCCGATGCGATGCACGAACTCGGCGCGACGGCCGGTCTCGCGGCGCACGGCGTCATCGACGCGCAGCGCGGCATCGACGAACTCACGACCGCAACCCGGAACCGCGTGCGCGGCTTCGGCCGGTTGCGGCATATCGACGCGGATTGGAACGGCACCGATTTCGGCCTGCCGGCGGCACCGTTTTCGGAACTGCAGGGGGGCGATGTCGCCGCCAACCTCGCACTCGCCGAGGCCGTGCTGGCCGGACGCGCGCCCGGCGGGCTGGTCGATACGATCGTGCTCAATGCGGCCATCGGCCTGTGGGTGGCCGGAAAAACGGCGAACGTGCGCGAGGGCATCGCGCCGGCGCGCGAGCTGCTCCTTGGCGGCGCCGTCGAGAAGAAGATTGCCGACACCCGGGAGTTCTACCGGTCGTGAACGGCGGCCCAGCGTCGGCCGCGAGGCGTGGCGACGAACTCGGGCGGGAGCGACCCGGCGGATACCTTTTCCAGCAAACATGAAACGTCAGTATTTCGGCACGGATGGCGTGCGCGGCCCGTATGGCGGCCCGGTGATCAACGAAGCGTTTGCCGAGCGGCTCGGTCGCGCGGCGGCCGCGTGGATGCCGGGCGGCGGCACGGTCTTGATCGGACGCGACACCCGTAGCTCTGGCCCCGCGCTCGAAAAAGCGCTGGCGCGCGGCCTGCGGGCCGGCGGGGCGGATCCGGTTTCGCTCGGCGTCGTCCCGACGCCTGCCGTCGCCCGCGCGGTGGTGAACGAAAAGGCGGCGCTGGGCATCGTGATCACGGCGTCGCACAATCCGGCCGCGGACAACGGCATCAAATTTTTCGGGCCGCGCGGCCTCAAGCTCACCGACGAGGACGAGGCGGCGATCGAAGCCAGGCTCCCGGCGACCCTGCCGCACGAGGAGCCGGTCCAGGCGCTGCCGACGCTGGCCGGCGCCGCGGACAATTACATGACCCGCGTGAAAGCCATTCTGCCCGATCGCAGTCTCGCGGGTTGGCGCATCGTGCTCGACACGGCCAACGGAGCGACGTGCGCGACCAGTCCGCTGGTGCTGCGGGCACTCGGCGCGGAAGTGACCGGGATCGGCGACATTCCCACCGGCGAAAACATCAACGCCGGCGTGGGCAGCGAACACCCCGGGCCACTGGCCGCGAAAGTGCGGTCGCTCGGCGCCTGCGTCGGCATCGCGCACGATGGCGACGGCGATCGTTGCGTATTGTGCGACGAGACGGGCAGCGTGCTCGATGGCGACGAGATGATGACGATCGTGGCGACGCATGCGCTGCGAACCGGCGCGCTGCCGAAATCGACGCTCGTGGTCACGGTGCAGAGCAATCTCGGCGTCGACGCGGCGATCCGCGCCGCCGGCGGGCGCGTGTTTCGCACCGCGGTCGGCGATCGCTATGTGATTCAGGGCATGCTCGCCGAAGGAGCGCTGCTCGGCGGCGAATCGAGCGGACATCTCATCTGCGCCGACATTTCGCCCACGGGCGACGGGCTCGTGGCCGCGTTGAAAGTGCTCGAAGTGATGCTGGCGACGGGCCGGCCGTTGTCGGAACTGCGTCGCAGCCTGCGAAAATTTCCGCAGCTCACCGCGGCGCTGAAGGTGAAGGAAAAAATCCCGGTCGAGCGTCTCCCCGGCCTGACCGCGGCGATCCGTGACCTGGAAACCGAACTGGGTGAAACCGGTCGCGTGCTGGTGCGCTATTCCGGCACCGAGGCGAAACTGCGGCTGCTGGTGGAAGGTCCGTCCGACGCGATCGTGCGGGCCGGACTGCAGCGGCTCGACGCGGCGGTCCGTGCCGAGCTGCAGGTTCTCTGAACGGTCGCGCGTCTACTCGCGGAATTCGTCGTAGGCCGGTTTGGCGGCGAGCGACGCCGCGCGGACCTGCAGGTCTTCCTCGCGCTGTTCGAGCGCGATTTCCTTTTCCTGCTGCTCCTGCACTTTCGCGAACAGGCGCGTTTCGCTTTCCTCGAGAAACTTTTCCCGCTCGCGCAGCGCCTGCCGCGATTCGCGGAGCGTCGCTTCCTGCCGGTCGAGTTCCTCTTTCAACTGATACAAGGCCTCGGCTTCGCGGTGGGTGACGACGTGGCGGCCCTCGTTTCGCCGGGCCTGGGCGGAGGCAAACAACGCTTCACGGGCGCGCAGGAGCGCCTCCGACTCGGCGAGGTCGCGCAGCCGCTCGGCCAGGCGCGCTTCGGCTTCGGTGACGGTGCGTTCGCGCTCGACCAGGCCCTGTTCCATCTGGCGGAGCAGCCGCTCGGCGTCCGCCACGGAGGG
The DNA here is from genome assembly GCF_059821195.1 of Opitutus sp. sgz309028. Classification (NCBI taxonomy): domain Bacteria; kingdom Pseudomonadati; phylum Verrucomicrobiota; class Opitutia; order Opitutales; family Opitutaceae; genus Opitutus; species Opitutus sp. sgz309028. The sequence continues at coordinate 754,900 of NZ_JCAMRR010000002.1, forward strand.
TGCGGGAAAACGCGGCCCCCAATCGGCCGGCGGGGCGGTGCGCTGGCGTCGTGGAAGTTCCAATACGGGAGCCGGCGGGAAGCGGGTCGGGAACGGTGGCGCGGTGCGGGAATGCGGGGCGGACATGGTTTCCGGAGGTTGAGGTGGACGTGAAACTCAGCGTTTGAACCAGCGCGCGAGGCCGGACCAGCGGCCGGGCTTGGTCGTGTAGTCGCCCAAATGCGGGATCAGCAGGCGCGTGATCGTGTCGGCGAACGCGCGGTCTTCGAGGACCGAGAGCTGGCGGGGTAGAAACTCGCGGTCGGTCTTCACTTCGCGCTGCCAGTCTGCGAATTCCTCCGCGAACCAGGCGACCGCACGCGCGGTGTTGTCGACCGGCTCGGAACTGGCGGCGGCGTGCGCGAGCGACTCCGGCAGATGCAGCCCGCTGGAACCGGGCCGGTAGGGCAGCAGCTCGGCGAGCGTCTTTTCGTCGAAGTTCGCGAGCGCGTTGAGCAGGCGTTTCAGGTCGCCGCCGACGATCACGCCCTGCGAAAGCCGCTGCGCCAGGAGCGCGAACTGGCCGAGGGTCTCGATTTCCTCGAGCAGGCAGAGATCGCGCGCGGGGGCGTCGAGCGCGCAGAGCGCGATCGGAAAATCGTCGGGAATGCCGGCGCGCGCGAGGGCGCGGAGGTGCGGATTGTCGCGCTCGGCAAACGCCTCCGTCTGCTGCACCATTTCCCCGAACGGCTGGTCGAACGCGAGGGTCTCGCGCAGGATCTGGAGCAGCAGTTCGGCGGCGTTGGGATGACCGCGCGCCTGGAATTCGAGGCAGAGCTCCTCGTAGGTAAAATCCAGATACGCGGAGGGCGTTTCCGCGCAGGATTTGAGCGGCCAGTCGAGGCCGTCGAGATTCTGGGCGAGGCTCGGGAGCGAGGTTTCCACCATCAGCGACGACGCGAACGCGGCGCGCAGACGGTCCCACTCCTGGGCGAGGGCGGCGGGTGTGGTCGGGGAGTTCATAGGAGGGAAGGGGTCAATCGACGACCACCGACGGATGCCGCGTGCCGGTGGACGGGCGCGGGAACGGCGAACGGGTCGTGCGCGACGGCGCGGGGGAACGCCGGTCGGCGGCGGATTCGATCTGCGCGCCGTGGCGGACGAGCTCCTCGGCGAGCTTGCGATAGTCGGTCACGACGTTGTCGGCATCGGGCGCGGCGTTGGCGTCCTGCGCGACGAGGTTGACCGGCAGTCCGAGCGTGACGGCGCGGCGGACGATCATCGCGTCGCGGATCTGCGTATCGAAGATCCTGGCGCTCGGGGCGACGCGGCGCGCGGATTTGAACTGGTTCAGCCGGAGCTGCATTCGCATCCGCGGGACCTCGATGTCGCTGCCGGTCTTGATCGCGTTCATGATCACGCCCTGGACCTGCGCCGGCGGACCCATGTCGGCGCGGCGGAAGCTGGCGGAAAGTGCGTGGAAGCGCTGCAGCTTCTCGATCAGCAACGTGAAACCGATCAGGCTCAACGCGTCCGGGTTCGCGGGGACGTAGATTTCGTGCGACGCAAACACACCGCACTGCGACGCGCGCAGGATGTTGGGCGGGCAGTCGAAGAGGATGAAATCGTAATCGCGTTCGACGACGGCGAGCTGCTCCTGGAACAGCAGATACGACGGACGCTTCGGATCGCCGCGGTATTCGCCCTCGAGGTCCACGAGGTTGAAGGTGGTCGGCACGAGATCGAGTCCGGGCAAGAGCTTCTCGCCGGATTTGCCCTCGAGGACGTCGCGGATGATGAGGTCTTTTACGTGCGCGCGGCCGGGATCGAAGATGGAAAAGATGTGGCCGGCGTCGTCGGCGTTGAGCTTGTTCCAGCGCTCGAGCCGCATGAGCCAGATGGAGGCGTTGGACTGCGTGTCGAAATCGAACAGCAGGACGCGGTGGCCGAGGCGCGCGAGGCACGCGGCGGTGTTGACGATCAGGGAGGTTTTGCCGACTCCGCCCTTGTAGTTGAGAAAGGAAATTTTCCGAGGCATGCGTGGCTGCCGGGTTGAACGCGTGGACGATGCGAACGGCTTTCCTCCTGCGGCCCGATCGCAACCGGCGCGAGGGCGAAAGGCGCCGGCGCCCGGCTTTTACGGTTTCTTGGTAAAGAAACGGTAAGTCTTTCGCGCGGCGAAACCTGTAGTGGAAAAGTTACGACGAAAGCGGGGGCAAACGCGCGCCTTGCTCCGCGCCGGAGGTTGGGCCATTCAGGCGCGCATGACGAATTCCGGTCACGCCGCGGGACTGGCTCCGTCCGGCGCGCGCGGCGCCGGCGGGGGCTTGTCGCCGTCGCGGGTTTACTGGACGGCGTTCATCGGGCTCTTCTTCGATTACTACGACCTGTATCTGTTCGTGTATCTGGAGAAGGTGCTCGCGGCGCATTTCGGATTGAGCGTCGCGGAGAGCAATGCGCTCCAATTCACGGGCCTCGCGGGCGTCGGCCTGGGGGCGCTGGCGTTTGGCTTTCTCGCGGATCGCTTCGGCCGTGGGCGGATGATGCTGGTGGTCTTCGGCGTGTATGTGCTCGGCATCGGCGGATTGAGCGTCGCGTGGGATTTCGGCAGCGTGCTCGCGTTTCGGCTCGTGGCGTCGCTCGCGCTCGGCGCCGAGTGGGGCATCAGCCATGCGTTCATGAGCGAAAACGTCGGTCCGGAGCGCCGCTATCGTTATGCGGCGTGGCTGCAGTTTTCCATTCTCGGCGGACTGCTGGCGGCGCTGGCCACGCGTTATGTGTTGCCGGAGATCGGCTGGCGCTGGCTGTTCGCGGGGTCGCTCGTGCCGATCGTTGCGCTGTCGGCGGCGCGGTGGCGGTTTCTCGTCGGAGATCGGAAATCGGAGCTCGAAGATCGGAGATCGGAGATCGGGGGGCGCGGGGCGGAGATCGGACGAAATACGAAACTGGTCGGGCCGTTTTTGCGGTGTCTCGGGATCGCGAGCCTCACGATCGCGAGCGGGACGGTGAACGTGTTTTTTGCGAAGGAGCTGCCGCAGTCGCCGCTCTACACCGTGCTGTTCTGGGCCAACGTCGCACCGGGAATGCTGCTCGGCGCGTGGGTCGTGCGACGGCTGGGCGTGCGCCGCGCGCTGATCGGCTACGCGGTGGCGTTGCTGGCGCTGTCGGCGTTTGCGTGGACGAGCGAATGGGACGGCCGGAAGCTGGCGTTCGCGCTGGTGCTGCCGTTGTTGAACGGCGTGCCGTTCGGTCTGATGGGCGCGTATTTCAACGAGGTGTTCGCACGCTATCGCACGATGCTGTCCGGCGGCGCGTATAATCTCGGACGCATCCTCGCGGGGTTTTCGCCGGTGCTGGTGACCGCGCTCGGATTGCACACCGGCGGGCACTATTTTCTGTTCACGGCGGCGATCGCTGCGGGCGTGCTGGTGATCGGCTGGGGAATGGCGGCCGAGGAGCGCTGAGCTGCGCTTACACGCGGAAGATGGCGCCGAGTTTCTTGCCGAGCAGCACGCTCAAACCGGCAATCGTGATACCGAGAAACACCATGGCCCAGACGCCGAGCGCGCTCGCGAGGAACTTGCCGTCGCCGAGCAGTTGGAAGAGTTCCATGATCGCTTTCGTGATCGGGTAGAACGCCTGCTTTTGCGCGAGGATGAGCGAGTCGCTGACCTCGAGCATGGCGAACGCAAACGCGAGCAGGCCGCCGGCGATGAGGTTGGCGGCGATGAGCGGCAGAGTCACGCGCGCGACGGCCTTGAGCGGCGGACAGCCGAGATTCTGCGCGGCTTCCTCGAGGGTCTCGCTCGTTTGTTGAAAGCCCGCCGCCGCGGCGCGCACGACGTAAGGCAGGCGGCGGATCGAGTAGGCGACGATCAGGAGAAAGGTCGGGTTTTCGACGGGATTGAGAAACGCGAACAGCCGGCCTTCCTGCGACATCGCGAGGTAACCGAACGCGAGCACGAGTCCCGGCACCGCCAGCGGCAGCATCGCGAGAAAATCGAGCAGCTGCCGGCCGGCGATTTTCGAACGCACGACCACATACGCGATCGCGATCCCGAGCACGACGTCGACGATCGTCGAGATGCTGGCGAACTTCAGGCTGTTCGCGATCGAGCTGACGGTGAGATCGTGACTCAGCGCGAGCTGGAAGTTTTCCAGCGTGTAATTCTGCGGCAGCACGGAGCCATACCACTCGCGGGAAAACGCGACCAGGATCACGCCGAGATGCGGGATGACCGCGAGCAGCGTGACGCCGCCAAACGCCGCCGTGCACAGCAGCGCCCAGCCGCGGGGCAGCGAGCGCGGACCGGCGGAGCTGGTGGCCTTGGCCATCATCGCGTAGCTGTTGCGTCCGAAGATGCCCTTCCCGAGCGCGTAGAGTGCGACCGAGCTGGCGAGCATCACGGCAACGAGCGCGTAGGGAAACGGATTCCCTCCGATGTCGCGCAAGCCGTAATAGATCTGCACGCTAGTCACCTGCGCATAATCGAAGATCAGCGGCGTGCCGAGCTCCGTGAACGACCAGATGAAGACGATCGTGCCGCCGGCGAACAGGCCGGGCTTGATCAGCGGCAGCGTGATTTTCATGAAGCGCCGCAGGCCGGTGCAGCCGAGGTTCTGCGCGGCCTCCTCCATCGCGGGATCGATGTTGGCCAGCGCCGCGACGGCGTTGAGATAAATGATGGGATAAAGCGACAATGCCTGCACGACTGCGACGCCCCAGAACTGGCTGACCGCGAACCAGTCGAACGCCCAACCCTCCGGCCGCAGACCGAGCGCGATGAGCAGGGAATTGAACGCGCCGTATTGTCCAAAGATCTGCTTGATGCCGATCGCGCCGACAAAGGGTGGCAGGATCATCGGAATCAGCACGAGCGAGCTGAGGAGGTTCTTGCCGGGAAACAGGAACCGGTCGCTGATCGTCGCGAGCGGCAGTGCGATCAGCAACGCGAGGCAGGTCGTCGCGCATGCGAGCAGGAAGGAGTTGCGCAACGCGGTGAGATAAACGGGGTCCGCCAGCAACGCGGTCACATACGCGAAGGTCAGCCGGCCGTCGGCGTCGATGAAGCCGCCCTTCAAAATCTGCAGGATCGGCCAGAGAAAAAACGCGCCGAAGAATGCGATCGTGACCACGAGGATCGTGCGGGCGAAGGACTGCGACATCGGCGGGAGAGTGGCGGGAGCGAAGGAGGTCCGGCAAGAAAAGTCCGGCACTGTGGCCCGGCGTGGGGTTTGGGCTGGCGACCGGTGCCGTTCTCCGCTTGTGACAGCGTGGGCATGCAAATCCGGTCATCGCAATGTCTGCCGGTAATCTGGCTCTGGTTCGCCTGTGCGGCGCTGCCGCTGGACGCCGCGGCGCAAGCCACCGAGTCCGCCGGAACCGTCGGCGTGAGACGCGCGATGATCGAGGTGGATGTGTTGAGCTTCGCGCACGATCACGACCGCGGGAGCGGCGAGAGGAGGGAAACTTGGAACGTCGCGGCGACGATCCTGAGCGTCGGCTTGCGCGCCGATCTCGATGCGCAGATTCAGTTCGACGTTTTCAATCACGAGCGAATCGAGGCGGTCGGATTGCGCGAATTTCATTCGGGGCACGGCGACGTGAGCCTGCGCGCGAAATGGGCGGTGTGGCAGGACGAACGCTGGGGTGCGTTGAGCCTGATTCCCTACGTGAAGTTGCCGACGAAAAATCCGAACGGAAACAACCACGTCGAAGGCGGCATCATTGTGCCATGGGCGAGCTCGCGTCGGGAGGGATGGATTCCCGGCGCGATGATTCAAGCCGATGTAATTCGTCGCGACACCGGCGACGGCTACACGTCGCAGTGGCTCGCGTCGGGCTTCGCGGAACACGCGTTGGGACGCGGTTGGACGATCTACGGCGAGGCGCTGGTCGAAACGGAACGCGGCTGGATGGACGCCGCCTTTACCGCCGGAGCGGGAGTTCGCTGGGCGTGGTCGGACCGGATCGAACTCGATTGGGAAACGCTCCGCGGCGTCAGCCGGCGCGCGACGGATTGGACGCAGGTTTTGCGGCTGACGGCGACGTGGTGACGCGTCTCGCCGGCGTGAGCCTTATTTCAGCGGTTCGACGAGAATCTTGCCGGCGGCAGCGAGGCTCAGCGGCGTGGAAGGTCCGGAGCTTCGTTTGAGGGTCACGAGACTAGCGGCGAGATTACGATCCGCGACTCGCACGCTCGCGCCGGGCAACAGGCCATGTTGTTCGGCAAACTGGAGGAACTCCGCCGACTGGTCGGTGATGCGCACGATCCGCAGCGGTTTGGCGACGAGGCAGGTCGCGAGCGTCGCATAAACCTGGGAGCTCAGCTTGCCCTGGGCGCTGGGAATCGGATCGCCGTGCGGATCGGTCGACGGGCGGCCGAGCAACGCGTCGAGCCGGTCGAGGACGTCGTCAGAAATCGCGTGTTCAAGCTGCTCGGCCTCCATGTGGACGCTGGCCCAGTCCATTTTCAGGACGTTGACCAGAAACGTCTCCACCAACCGGTGACGACGGATGACGCTCAGCGCCAGCAGCCGGCCCTTTTCGGTCAGGCGGACGCCCTGACGCGGCCGGTGCTCGACGAATTTCTCGCTGGCGAGGGCTTTCACCATCGTGGTCACCGTGCCCGGCACCACCTCGAGGGACGCCGCCAGGGCACCCATGGACACGAGGCCGTCCGTCTCCTCGGCGAGCAGCAGGATGTGTTTCAAATAATTCTCGACCGTGATCGAGGCCATGTCGGAACCGATAACGTGCTCCGTGTTCGAGGCAATCAAACGTTTGTCTTTGACTAATCAAAATAACGCCTTTGGCTCCCCGTCGCTTTATGCTGGTTCTCAATTCGCGCTCGCTCGGGAATGTGCGGCGCCGCCCTCGCCGTTGGTGGGGCGGGCTGGTGGCGCTGCCCCTGCTGATGGCCGCGGAGGTCGAGGGCGGACGCCCGGACGGGATGGGCCGGGCGGCCGCGGCGAAGCCGGGACTGCGCGAGATGACGACCGATCGCCCGGATGCGACGGAAAGTCCGTTCACGATCGATCCAGGACATGTGCAGTTGGAGATGGATTTTGCGCGTTACGGTCGCGATCGGAACGCGGGTCGGAAAGCGGAGGTGTGGGAGGCGGCGTCGTTCAACGTGCGCGTCGGTCTCGCGCCACAGTGGGAGGCCGGCGTGTTCATCGTGCCGTTCCAGAGCGAAAGGGAAACGGCGGTCGGACGGCGCGAGCGAAGGAGTGGTTTCGGGGATATGGTGCTGCGCGCGAAATGGAACGCGCGTGGGAGTGACGGCGGCGATTTCGGGCTCGGGATCATCGCGGATGTGAAACTGCCGACCGCGGCCGAGGATTTAGCCAATGGAAAAATCGAAGGAGGCCTGACGCTGCCGGTCGCGTTTCCGCTAGCCGGCAACTGGAGTGGCGGGGCGATGACCTCGGTGCAGGCGGTCTACCACGAAGCCGGCGGCTATCGCGCGGTGTGGCACAACACGGTCACCGCCGGTCGGGGGCTGGCCCGGAACTGGGGTGGGTTTCTGGAGCTGACCTCCTCGACGGGAGACGGCCGTCACGTGGCGACGTTCAACTGCGGCGTCACGCGTCGCATCGATTCTGATACACAATGGGATGCCGGGGTGAACTTCGGGCTGAGCCGCGCCGCGGAGGATGCCGTCGTGTTCTCGGGACTCTCGCGGCGCTTCTAGAACTTATGAACACACGATGCCAGTCGATGGGACGGAGATGGTGGCGGTTGACGATCCTGGGGGTTGCGGCGTTCGTCGGCCTTGTCGTCGTCACGGCTGAGGCGGCCCCAAAAAAGCGGGTGGTCACGACCTTCACGATCATCCAGGACATGGCGCAGAACGTTGCGGGAGACGCGGCGATCGTCGAATCGATCACGAAGCCCGGCGCGGAGATTCACGGTTATGAACCGACTCCGCAGGATATCGTGAAGGCGCAAAAGGCGGACCTGGTGTTGTGGAACGGACTCAATCTCGAACGCTGGTTCGCGCGGTTTTTCCGCAACTTGAAAAACGTGCCGGGCGCGGTGGTCAGCGACGGCATCGAGCCGATCGGGATCGCCGAAGGGCCCTACACGGGAAAACCGAATCCGCACGCATGGATGTCGCCGGGGAATGCGCGGATCTATGTCGAAAACATCCGCCAGGCGCTCGTCGCGGTGGATCCGGAGAACGAGGCAACCTACAACGCCAACGCCGCGGCCTACGCGGCCCGGTTTGCGCAACTCGAGGAGACCGTGCGTGCCGAGCTGGCGCGGATCCCGGCCGAGCAGCGCTGGCTCGTGACGAGCGAGGGGGCGTTCCCGTATCTGGCGCGAAGTTTCGGGTTGAAGGAGCTTTTTCTGTGGGCGGTGAACGCGGACCAGCAGGGCACGCCGCAGCAGGTGAGAAAGGTGATCGATGCCGTGCGAGAAAACCGGATACCGGTTGTCTTCAGCGAGAGCACGATCAGCGACAAGCCGGCCCGACAGGTCGCGGCGGAAACGGGTGCGCGTTACGGGGGCGTTCTGTATGTGGATTCGCTCACGACGCCGGACGACGCGGCGCCGACTTATCTGCAGCTGATGGAGTATAACGCGCGCACGATCGTGAAAGGACTGAGGGGCGAATGAACGCAGCGGATTTCAAACTCGATCTCGCGGTCGACGGCGTGACGGTGGCGTATCCGAACGGCCATCGCGCGCTGCACGACGCAACCTTCCGGCTCGAATCGGGCACGATTTGCGGACTGGTCGGCGTCAACGGCAGCGGCAAGTCGACGCTGTTCAAGTCGATCATGGGTCTGCTGCGTCCGGGCGCGGGCGCGGTGCGCGTCGGCGGCAAGCCGGTCGGCGTCGCCTTGAAGGAAAACCTCATCGCGTATGTGCCGCAGGCGGAGGAGGTCGACTGGACGTTTCCGGTGAGCGTCTGGGATGTCGTGATGATGGGACGCTACGGCTACATGAATTTTCTGCGGATTCCGCGGGCGGAGGATCGGCGGGCGGTGGAGGAAAGCCTGGCGCGCGTCGGTTTGTGGGAGCTGCGCGAACGGCAGATCGGCGAGCTCTCGGGCGGTCAGCGCAAACGTGTGTTTCTCGCGCGAGCGCTGGCGCAGCGCGGACGCATCATTCTGCTCGACGAGCCGTTCACGGGCGTCGATGTGAAGACCGAGGTCGCGATCGTCGCGCTTCTGCGCGAACTCCGCGCCGAGGGACGCATCATGCTCGTGTCGACGCACAACCTGGGATCCGTGCCGGAGTTTTGCGACCAGGTGGTGTTGATCAATCGCACCGTGCTCGCGGCGGGGCCGACGGCGGACGTGTTCACGCAGGAGAACCTGAGCCGCGCGTTCGGCGGGGTGTTGCGGCATTTCCGTTTCGATGAATCCACCGTGCAGAAACACGACGGCCGCGCAGTGACGCTGCTGAGCGACGACGAGCGGCCCCTGGTTTTGGGAAAAGACGGGCACGTCGAATTCAGCGAGCGGCGTGGACGCGAGGACGTGCTGCGCGAGCGAGCGGAAGACGACCGCGATACGTGAGCGTGGACATGATCGAGACGCTGCTCACGCCGTTGCAGTATGATTACATGCTGAAGGCCATTCTGGTCAGCGGCGTGATCGGGACGGTGTGCGCGTTTCTGTCGTGCTTCGTGACGCTGAAAGGCTGGTCGTTGATGGGCGATGCGCTGTCCCATGCGGTGGTGCCGGGTGTGGCCGTCGCCCACTACGTCGGCTGGCCGTTTGCGGTGGGAGCGTTTCTCACCGGGCTCCTTGCCGCGGCCGGAATGGGTTTTGTGAAAATGAAAACGCCGCTGCGCGAGGATGCGGTGATCGGTGTCGTGTTCACCGCGTTCTTCGCGTTCGGACTTTTTCTCATTTCGGTCCATCCCAGCGAGGTCGATCTCCGCGCGATCGTGTTCGGCAACATCCTCGGCATCTCGGACGCAGACATCGTGCAGATGCTTGCGATCAGCGTGCTCACGCTCGGCGTCCTCGGCTTGAAATGGCGCGACCTGCTGCTGCTGTGTTTCGACGCGACGCAGGCGCGTGCGCTCGGCTTGAGTGCGACGCGGCTGCACGCGCTGCTGCTGGCGCTGCTGGCGGCGACGGCCGTGGCAGCGCTGCAAGCAGTGGGCGCGGTGCTGGTGGTGGCGATGTTGGTCACGCCGGGCGCGACGGCGTATTTGTTGACGGACCGGTTTGGGCGGATGATCGGACTCGCGACTGCGATGGGCGCGGGCACGTCGATGCTCGGCGCGTATGCGAGCTACTTTTTCGACGGCTCGACGGGCGGTTGCATCGTGACGTTGCAGAGCGCGATGTTTGTTGTGGCGTGGATTTTTGCGCCGAAACACGGTGTGCGCGCGTCGCGGATGCGCGCGCGGCTCGCCTCGGAGGGCGAGGGAACATGAGCCGGGTCCTCGAGCCGTTGCAGTATCCGTTCATGGTGGACGCGATGATCGTCGGCGCCGCCGTGGGTGCGGTGTGCGCGGTGTTGTCGTGTTATCTCGTGCTGAAAGGCTGGTCGCTGATGGGGGACGCGGTGTCGCATGCGGTGCTGCCGGGCATCGTCGGCGCCTACGCGATCGGCGTGCCGCTGGCGCTGGGAGCGTTTGCGTCGGGTTTGTTGTGCGCGGTGCTGACGGGCTATGTGAAAGCCAACAGCCGGGTGAAGGAGGATACGGCGATGGGCGTGGTCTTCACGGGGCTGTTTGCGCTCGGGCTGGTGATGTTCACGAAGGTGCCGAGCGACTTGCACCTCGATCACATTCTCTTTGGCAACATCCTGGGACTCGAGGAGGGCGATTTGCGCAACACGCTGATCACAGCCGGGGCGACGCTCGCGGTCGTGCTCGGGCTGCGGCGGGATCTGCTCCTGTTCTGTTTCGATCCCGGCCACGCGCGGACGATCGGGCTCCCGACGCAGCTGTTGTATTATTTGCTGCTCTCGCTGCTCGCGGTCACGATTGTGGTGTCGTTGCAAGCGGTCGGCGTGATTCTCGTGATCGCGATGCTCGTGACACCGGGTTGCATCGGTTATCTGTGGAGCGATCGTTTTGGACGCATGATAGCCATTGCGACGGGAAGCGCGATCGGTGCGAGCGTGCTCGGGGTGTATGCGAGCTTCTTTCTGAACGCATCGACCGGCGCGTGCATCGTGCTGCTCGAGGCGCTCATGTTTGCAGTGGCGCTGGTCACGTCGCGGAAGCGCGGATTGCGGCGCAACCGCCGGACGGCGACAGCGACGGTTGCCAAGCTTGATGGTAACGGTTTGGGGTTCCCGCAGAATCCTTTTTGACGACTCAAACTAAACGCGCCACGCTGCGGGAACGTGAACAGCGATCCGGATGGTCAGTTCGGAGAGTCAACGGCCGGTGCGCCGCCGAGCTTGGCGGAGTCGCACCGCACGATTGCGATTCCGGCCGGCGCGGGTTTCTGGCGGAAGCTGCTGGCGTTTTCGGGGCCGGGTTACCTCGTGGCCGTCGGTTACATGGATCCGGGAAACTGGGCGACGGACCTGGCGGGCGGATCGCAGTTTGGCTACACGCTGTTGAGCGTGATCCTGCTGTCGAACCTGATGGCGATCCTGCTTCAGTCGCTCTGCGCGAAGCTCGGCATCGTGACGGGACGCGACCTGGCGCAGGCGTGCCGGGAGCATTACTCGCGGCCGGTGGCGATGGGACTTTGGTTCTTGTGCGAGATCGCGATTTGCGCGTGCGATCTCGCGGAGGTGATCGGGACGGCGATCGCGTTGAATCTGTTGTTCGGGATTCCGCTCGTGTGGGGCGTGTTACTGACGGCGCTCGATGTGCTGGTGGTGTTGTGGCTCGCGAATCACGGTTTTCGCTGGCTGGAGGCGCTGGTCGTTTCGCTGGTGCTGTTGATCGGCGTGTGTTTCGGACTGGAGATTATTTTTTCGAAGCCATCGGTGACCGAGATCCTGGGCGGGTTTGTGCCGACCGCGGAAATCGTGCGGAATCCCGCGATGCTGTATGTCGCGATCGGCATTCTCGGCGCCACGGTGATGCCGCATAATCTCTACCTGCATTCCTCGATCGTGCAGACGCGAAAATACGAGCAGGACGCGGGCGGCAAGGCCGAGGCGATCAAGTTCGCGACGCTCGACGCGACGGTGGCGTTGATGTTCGCGCTGTTTATCAATGGCGGGATTCTCGTGGTCGCGGCCGCGACGTTTCACACGTCGGGGCAGACGCAGGTCGCGGAAATCCAGGACGCCTACAAACTCCTCTCGCCGACGCTCGGCGTCGGGGCGGCGAGTGTGCTTTTCGCCGTGGCGCTGCTGGCATCGGGGCAAAACTCGACCATCACCGGCACGCTCGCGGGCCAGATCGTGATGGAAGGATTTCTCAACCTGCGGTTGCGGCCGTGGCTGCGGCGCTTGATCACGCGGGCGATCGCGATCGTGCCCGCGGCGATTGTCGCGGGCGTTTACGGCGAAAGCGGCACGGCGCATTTGCTGATCCTGAGTCAGGTGGTGCTGAGTCTGCAGCTGCCGTTTGCGGTGATTCCGCTGGTGCAATTCACCAGCTCGAAGACGAAGATGGGCGTCTTTGCGAATCCACGCTGGATCAAGGTGCTCGCGTGGCTGACGGCGGCGCTGATCGTCGCGCTGAACTTGAAACTGCTGCTGGATTTCGTTGGCGCCACCGGCGCCGTGGAGTAGAAGGAACGCGGCGGCTCACCCGCGTCACACCTCAACCTCCCGAGCCATGTATAAGCGAATCCTCGTTGCGTTGGAGAACGGACGCGCCGACGACACGCTGGTCCCGCACATCGCGCAGCTGGCGCACACGCTCGGCTCGACGCTCCTGCTCCTGCACGTCGCGGACGGTTTTGCGGCGCGAAACTACAACCAGCTGAAACTCGCGGAATCCGACGAGATGAAGGGCGACCGAATTTATCTGGAAACGATCGCGGCGCGGCTGCGGGACGAAGGCCTCGACGTCGAAGCGGAACTGGCGTTGGGCAATCCGCCGACCGAGATCCTGAAGACGGCGATCGACAGGAACTGCGATCTCATCGCGATGACGTCGCACGGGCACAAAGTCATCGGGGATTTTTTTCTCGGCAGCACGATTGAGCGCGTGCGCCACAACACCTCGATCCCCATTCTCGTCGTGCGTGCCGGCAGCGGAAAAACGGCGGCGACTCCTTCGAATCTCTCGTCATAAAAGAACGCGCGACCGGACATCAGCCGAACTTGCGTCATGGCGAAATCCGGACTTTCGCCGCGCCGCGGAATGACTCTAGTAACGCCATGCTAACGCGTTTCTCCGTTCCCCCGCTGCACACGTTGACCCGCACCCTGGCCGCCGTCGCGATGGAAAAGGCGGCGCCGGACCTCGTCATCACCGACGCGCGCATCCTGTCGACCTACACGGAACGGATTCACCCCGGACGCGAAGTGTGGATCAAGAGCGGGCGCATCGCCGCGGTGAAACCTGCGGGGACGTTCAAGAAATCGAAGCTCGGCGGTGCGAAAATTTACGATGCGCGCGACGGCATCGTCGCGCCCGGCCTGGTCGATCCCCACGTGCACATCGAAAGCAGCATGATGACGGCGTGCGCGTTTGCCGAAGCGGCGCTGCTCAATGGAACCACGACGGTGTTCTGCGACAGCCATGAGATCGGGAACGTGTGCGACGTCGCGGGCATCGAGTGGATGCTCGAGGATGCCCGGCGCGCGCCGCTCTCGATTTACCTCACGGTTCCGAGCACCGTCCCGGCGACGAACGCGAAACTCGAAACCGCCGGTGGCGATCTGACGCCGGCGAAGATCGGCCGGCTCTTCGACCGCTGGCCCGAGGCGGCCGCGCTCGGCGAGAAGATGGATTACGTGTCCGTCGCCATGGGCGATGCGCGCAGCCATGCGATCCTGGCGGAGGCGTTGAAACGCGGCCGGCCCGTGTGCGGGCATATTTACGGACGCGAGTTCGTCGCGGCTTGTGCGGCAAGCGGCGTGACCGACACGCACGAGGCGATCGATCGCGAAATCAGCAACGATTTCCTGGAGGCCGGCGTGTGGGTGTTCCTGCGCGGCGGCAATCCGCAGACGCCGTGGCATTCGCTCCCGCAGGCGATCAAGGCGGTGACGGAGCTCGGCGCGAACGCGAAACGCGTGTGCGTGTGCACCGACGATCGCGATGCGGACGATCTGTTCCTGTTCGGGATGGACTGGGTCGTGCGGCAGGCGGTCGCCGCGGGACTGCGCACGACGACCGCGTGGAGCATGGGCTCGCTGCATCCGGCGACGCGCTACGGCTTCGACGGCGAATTCGGCGGCGTCGCGCCCGCGCGCCGCGCGGACCTCGTGTTGCTCGACGACGCGCTCGAAGTGCAGAACACCTGGTATGGCGGCGAACTCGTGGTGGAACGGCGAAAAATCACGCCGATGCTCGAGCGGGCGCTGCAACGTCGCTATCGGTATCCACGCGCGGCCTACGCCACCGTGAAGCTGCCGCGCAAAGTGTTGCTCACCCCGGCGCTGCCGAAAACGGAAACCACCGCCAACGTGATCCGCGTGGTGCCGCCGGGCATCGTGACGGCGCACGATCGGGTGACGTTGAGGGCCGGCCGCACCTGGGCGGAACACGCGGCCGAGCACGACCTGTGTTTTCTGACGGTGGTCGAGCGTCACGGCCGCAATGGCGGCGTGGCGCATGGCTTGTTGCGCGATTTCGGACTGCGCGACGGTGCGGTCGCGAGCAGCGTCGGCCACGACGCGCACAACATCGTGCTCGCCGGCACGAACGAACGCGACCTGCAGCTGGCGCTCGCGACGGTGAAAAAATTGCGCGGCGGCGTCTGTGTGGTTCGCCAAGGGAAGGTGCTCGCGAGTGTCGCGCTGCCGATCGCCGGGCTGTTGTCGGACAAACGCGCGACAGCCGTGGCGAAGGAGACGACGGCGTTGAAACGCGCATGGGCCAAGCTCGGCTGCAAGGTCCCGTATATGGGTTTCAACCTGCTGCCGCTGTCGGTGATCCCGGATCTGCGCCTCACCGACAAGGGACTCGTCGATGTGAAAGCGATGAAGCTCGTGCCGCTGTTCGAATCCTGATTCGGCCCGCAGCGGACTCGGGCCGCCGGTTTACTGGCTGAACGGCCAGATCTTGAAAAACGAGAGGAAGAACACAGCGGCGACCGCGTAGCCGAGCGCGGTCATGCGTTTCGGTTCGCCGAGCGCGAGGGCGAGCAGCGAGGCGGCGATCAGCCCGAGGCCGATGCCCTCGGCGATGCTGAACATGAGCGGAATGCCCAGAATCGTCAGCACCGCGGGGGCGGCGACTTTGAAATCGGCCATGTCGATTTCCGTTACCGATTGCATCATGAAAATGCCGACAATCACGAGCGCCGGTGCGGTCGCGGCGGCAGGAATCGCGAGGATCAGCGGCGTGAGAAACAGCGCCAGCAACATCAGCGCGGCGGTCGTGAGCGTGGTGAGGCCGGTGCGTCCGCCGGCCTCCACGCCGGACGCGGATTCGATGTAGCTGACGACCGTCGAGGTGCCGCAGAGCGCGCTGAGCAGCGTCGCGGTCGAATCCGCGACGAGCGCGCGACCGGCCTTCGGCAGCGTGCCGTCGGGTTGAAGATAACCGGCGCGTTTCGTGACGCCGATCAGCGTGCCGATGTTGTCGAACATATCGACGAGCAGAAGCGTGAGAATCAGCGGCAGCGCGACGAGAAATGCGGTCGAACTGGCGAGAAATCCGAAAGTCAGTTTGAGAAACACCGGCTCGGGCGAGGCGGGCAACGACAGGAGTTGGGCGGGCAGTTGCGTCACCATGTGCCCGTCGCCAGCGGGCACAACGAGCCCCGCGAGCGTGGTGGCAAAGATGCCGAGGATGATGGCGCCGGGAATGCGGCGCGCGACCAGGACGGCCGTGAGCAGCACGCCGCCGAGACAGAGTGCGACCGGACCGGCCGTGAACTCGCCGTGCGTGACAAACGTCGCGGGATGGCTCGCGACGATGCCGCCGTTCTTCAGGCCGATGAACGCGATGAACAGGCCGATGCCACAGGTGACGGCGATCTTCAGCGAATGCGGGATGGCGGCGATGATCTTCTCGCGCACGCCTGTCAGCGAAAGCACGAGAAACAGGACGCCGTTGACGAACACCATCCCGAGCGCCTCGGACCACGGCACGCCGCGGCCGAGGCAGATCGTGAAGGTAAAGTAGGCGTTGATGCCCATGCCCGGCGCGAGCGCGATGGGGTAATTGGTGAGCAACGCCATCAGCGTCGTGGCGATCGCGGCGGTGATCGCGGTAACGGTGACGAGGGCGGCCTGGTCCATCCCGGTGTTGGCGAGGATCGAAGGATTCACCGCGAGGATGTAGGCCATCGCGGCAAACGTCGTGAATCCGGCCTGGATCTCGCGACCGACGGTGGTGCGATGCTGCTCGAGACGGAAGATGCGATTTAGCATGGTGGGAGGAACCACGAGAGCCACGAATCACAGGAAAGCGGTGGCGTGGCGAGCGGAAGGTGTGAGCCGCGGATGGACAGGCGCGAAAGGGCCTGGCAAGTATCGCGCCGTGAAAAACCGAGCGGCGTTCACCGGGAATTTTTCGAATTCGGAAGGCGGCCGATGATCGTCGACGCCCATGTGCACCTGTATCCGGCGGAGGTGGACCGCGATCCGGCGGGTTGGGCGGCGGCGTGCGGCGAAAAGCATTGGGCGCTGTTGTGCACGCGGCGCCGGCGCGACGGCCGGCCGGTGCAGTCGCTGCCGACGCTCGACGCGCTGTTGCGGGCGATGGATGAGGCCCACGTGGAACGCGCGGTGCTGCTCGGTTGGTATTGGGAAAAGCCCGACACCTGTGTCTGGCAGAACCGGTTTTACGCGGACTGCGTGCGTGCGCATCCGCAGCGGCTGGCGGCGTTTGCCACGCTCCATCCGGCGGCCGGACGCGAACAGGCCCTTGCGGAAATCTGGCGGGCGCGGGACGACGGGCTGATCGGACTCGGGGAGTTGTCGCCGCATTCGCAGGGCCACTCCGTGGACGATCCGGTGTTGAGCGCCGCGCTCGATCTGGCCGCGGAATTGAGGATGCCGGTGAACCTGCACGTCACGGATCCGGCCAGCCGCCGTTATCCCGGCTGGGTGGAGACGCCGGCGGAGGATTTCGTGCGGCTCGCGCAGCGGCATCCGGCGACGACCTTCGTGCTGGCGCACTGGGGCGGCTTGCTCGCGCTGCAGGACGAGCGCTTTCGCCAATGCGCGAATGTTTACTACGACACCGCGGCGTCGCCGCTCATGTATGGACCGGAGATTTGGCCCCGGATGTTGGCGGCGCTCGGCCCGGAGCGAGTGTTGTTCGGATCGGATTATCCGCTGAATCTTTATCCGCGTGTTTCGGTGGCGGCAGAGATGGCGCGTTTCGTGGCCGAGGCGAAACTCGGCGCCGCGGGCGACGCGGTGCTGGGGGGCAACGCGCGACGCGTGCTGGGACTGCGCGGCTGAACGCGGCGTTACTGCGAGAGCGCCCAGTCGATAACGGGGCTTCGCGGATCTTTGACGACGATCTGAAGTCCGCTCGTGAGACCGGAGGGCAACGGCACGGGAATCGTGAGGACGGGCAATCCACCGAGACTCGCCGGCGCGGTGAGCGCGAGCAGGCGGTTGCGGTTCGCGAGTGTGCATTCCGGCTTCGTCAGCGCGCCAAACGGCGTCGCAGGAAGAACGAGGAAGTCGTAACTTTGGAAAAACTTTGCCCAGAGATCGCGGGTGGCTGCGAGCCGGCGCTGCGCCGCATCGATCTGTGCGGCGGTGAGCGTGTGCACGCGATTGAGTCGCTGCCAGACGGCGGGATCGTAGCGGTTGCGAAAACGCTGCGCCCAGGCTTGGTGCACCTGCCAGGCTTCGACGGCGACGATCGTGTTGTAAGCGTCGGCGTCCGACGAAAAGCCTGC
Organism: Opitutus sp. sgz309028; assembly: GCF_059821195.1. Lineage (NCBI taxonomy): Bacteria > Pseudomonadati > Verrucomicrobiota > Opitutia > Opitutales > Opitutaceae > Opitutus > Opitutus sp. sgz309028. The sequence goes on from NZ_JCAMRR010000002.1 coordinate 772,807, forward strand.
GAGCAGGGCGTCGCCGGTTTCGCGGTCGGCGGGAGGAGCGAAGCGGGTGGCTGATTCGCGGCAGGCGCGTGCGACGTCGGACTCGAGGTCGGGCCAGTCGAGATAGCAGCCGCGCGGCGCCGGTGCGGGCGGCTCGACGTCGATCAGGGCAGAGATCGCGAGGCGCATGTCGGCGGCGTTCGCCGTGAACCAACCGGCGGTGTCGAACGACGGCGCGAGCGGAAAGGCGTCGGCAATCCAGGAATCGCGCGGTTGTAACCTGAATCCGAATACGCCGCAGAACGCCGCGGGCACGCGGACCGAGCCGCCGGTGTCGGTGCCGATGGCGAACGGCACGACTCCGACGGCGACGGCGGCCGCGGAGCCGCTGCTCGAACCGCCGGAGGTGCGGCCCGGAAAACGCGGATGCTCGCAATCGCCGTAATGCGGATTCTCGCCGGTGATGCCGTAGGCGAATTCGTGGAGCTGCGCTTTTCCGGCGAACACGGCACCGGCGCTCTGCAGCGTGCGGACGAGGGCGGCGTTGGTGGTGGAGGCGGGCCGGACTTCGGGGAGAAACGTGGAGCCGGCGAACGTCGGCAGCCCGGCCACATCGAAAAGATCCTTGAGCAGATATGGCACGCCTCCGAGCGGCGTGGCGCGATTGCTGGCGGCGAAGGCGCGCGTCAGCGACGGTTCGTCGGGCAGAAAAGCGAGCACGGCGCGTTGTTGCGCGGACGAGAGCCGCTCGCGGACGCGATGGTGCAGTTCACGGGCGGCGGCGTCGGGGGCGAGGAGTTGCCAGTCGCGGAAAGTCATGCAGGCGGCGGAGGTGGACGAGGTTCGCGGATCGGCGGGCGGCCGTAAAGGCCGGGCTGCGCGGGCGCAACGGTGACGCACTTCGGCTTTGCGTCGCGCGGTCGAATCGCGAGGTTGGCGGCACGATGAATCCTGAAGCGAAACTGGCTGAACTTGGTTTGACGCTCCCGCCGCCGCCCGCGGCCGCCGGCAGTTACGTGCCGACCGTGCGCACGGGCAACCTGCTGTATTGCGCGGGCACGATCGCGATGCTGAACGGGCAAATGACGCACACCGGTCAGGTGGGGAAGGAGCAGACGATCGAGACGGCGAAGAAGTCCGCCGAAGTCTGCGCCCTCAACACGCTCGCGAATATCAAGGCCGCGCTCGGCTCGCTGGAGCGCGTGAAGCGCGTCGTGATGCTCAACGGATTCGTGAACGCGATCGACGGCTTTGGCGACAGCCCGGCGGTGATCAACGGCGCGAGCGATCTGTTCGTCGCGGTGTTCGGCGAGGCGGGCAAACATGCGCGCGCGGCCGTCGCGGTGAACGGATTGCCCCGCGGCTCGACGACCGAAGTGCAGGTGGTCGTCGAAGTCGGCTAAGCGATCGCGGTCGCGATCGGAGATCGGAGTTCGGAGCTCGGGGAAGCAGCGGGCGGCGCGGGTGATCGCGTTCAGCTCAACTGTTTCATGAGGACCTTCGGATTCCGGCCGCTGTCGTCGTAGGATTTGAGGCGCGCTTCGGGGAGGATCGACTTGTCGGTCTCCTCGAAGCCACAGACGTTCTGGAAGAAGCCGAAGCTCTGGGTCGAGAGCGCGATGACGGTTTTCGCCCCGCGCTGTTTTGCCATCAAGGTGGCGTATTCGACCATTTTCTTGCCGATGCCGCGGTTGTGGTAGAACGGCATCACGTAGAGCGAACCGATCTCCGCCATCTGCGGTTTGTCCGGATAGAAATACAGCGTGACGCACGCGATGATGTTCTCGTCGATTTCGAAGACGAAGAACTGGTCGATGTTCTTTTCGATCGCCTGCTGCGTGCGATGCAGCAGCTCCTCGCGGCGGACGGCGGCGCGCGTGAGATTATAGAGGAGCCGGACGTCGCTTTTCCGCGCTTTCCGGATCTGCTGGTATTCGTTGCCGTAGACGAGCGAGCCGACGCCCTCGTTCGAGAAGATCTCGTTGAGCAGGCCGTCGAAGATCCGGCCGTCGACGATGTGCACGCGCGGTGTGCCGGTCTCGATCGCCTTCACGGCATGCATCGCCTTGCTGCGGGTCACGTCGGCGATGCGCTCGGGTTCGGCGGCGAGGATGTTGCGGACAGCGTCGACAGAAATTTCGCGGCGGACTTCGCCATCGATCTCGAGGCCCGCGTGCGGGGCGAGATAAATGATTTTCGTCGCCTGCAACGCTTCCGCGAGCTCGGCGGCGAGCAGGTCGGAGTTGACGCGCAGGGATTTCCCGTCGGGGCCGAACGCGATCGGTGAGACGACGGGCACGACATCGCGGTCGATCAGCTCGAACAGGAAGTCCTTGTCGATGCGCTCGACGCGGGCGGTGAACTGCTGGTCGACGCCTTTGATGATGCCGAACGGCAGCGCGCGCACGGCGTTGGTGACGGCGCATTTCAGGGAGTTTTGCGTGAGACCCTCGACGAGGGCGTGGGCGACGCGGGAGGACGCGCGGATGCCGAGATCAAGCGTGGCGGCGTCGGTGACGCCGGTGCCGTCGACATTCGTGATCGCGATGCTGCGCGCGATCGCGAGCTCCTGGAGCTGGTGGCCGATGCCGTGGACGATGACGAGTTTGATATCGAGCGAGCGCAGGACGGCGACGTCGACGAGCAGATTGGCGAAGTTTTCGTCGGCGACGATCGAACCGTCGATCGCGATCACGAAGATCTGTCCCTGGAAACGCGGCACGTATTGGAGAATGCCGCGGAGATCCGTGGGTTTGAACGTAGTCGAAGGCGCGTTCGTCGCTGAAGAGGAAGACTGGCCGTTGCCGTTGCTCATTGCCGTGGGCGTCGGTTTTCGGGGAAGCGACCCGGCGCGTCAATAGTCGCGGGGCTCCCGGCGCAGCGCAGGGCGCGCGGCTATTTGACCTCGAGTGACCAGGATTTCGCGGTGTGGGAGCCGACCAGCGTCACGCGATAGCGACCGGTCTTCAAGGTGCCGGGCGGCACGTTGAGGCGGACGAGGGACGTGCGGGAGCGTGCGAGGAGGTCGCCATTGAGCTTTTCAAAATCGACGACGACGTAGATCTCGCTGCTCCGGATATAAAGATGAGCCTCGTTGATCTGCTGCTTGTTGTCGGGCACCGTGCAGGTGAAACCGATGGAGTAGGGCAGCAGCGGATTTGCGGTCGCGGCTGCGGAAACGGAAACGATGTCGCCGGGCAGGAGCGGTTCGTCGACCAGCGATGCCGCGAGCGCCGGCGGAAGGCCGGCGGCGGCGTCGGTGACGGTGGCGGTGGACGGCAGCGAGATGGGATCGGCGGGGCGCTCGGCCTCGATCGTGACGCGTTGAAACCCGGCGGACAACAGCCGCAGGGTGTTCGCGCGATCCTTCATGTCGTGATACGGCTCGAAGGCGTGGCCGGGCTTGCGATAGTGCCAGCGGATGAAGGTGTAGGGCACGATCACGAGGAGGATCGCGACGACGATCCATTTCATCGACCAAGGCTGGCGGCGCTGGGACATGCCAGCAGGGAGAAGCGACGGGCGAGGAGGGGGCAAGCCGTTTTCGGCGGAGACGGGAGCCGCGCCTTGCTCCTTGCTCCGCGCGCGCGGGCCTGTTTGCCTGCCCGACTTCATGAAACTCTGGTCGCAGTATTTCATCCCGACGTTGAAGGAAAGTCCCGCCGACGCGGAGATCGCGTCGCACAAGCTGCTCGTGCGCGCGGGGCTCGTGCGCAAGCTCGGCGGCGGCCTCTACACGTATCTGCCGTTCGGCCTCCGCGTGATGCAGAAGCTCACGCAGATCTGTCGTGAGGAAATGGAGCGCGCCGGCGCGATCGAGTTGTGGATGCCGCACGTGCATCCGGTGGAGCTCTGGGAGCAGGGGCCGCGCTGGGCAGCGGCGCGCGAGATCATGTTTCGCGCCGACAGCGCCGGCGACGGCAAACGGGCGCCGCGGGATCCGGAATTCGTGCTCGGGCCCACGCACGAGGAAGTGATCACGCCGCTCGTGAAAACCGAGATCACGAGCTATCGCGATCTGCCGAAAAACTTTTTCCAAATCGCGACCAAGTTTCGCAACGAGATCCGGCCGCGCTACGGCCTGATGCGCGCGCGCGAGTTCGTGATGATGGACGCGTATTCGTTCGACGTGAACGACGACGCGGCGGTCAAGAGCTACTTCGCGATGAAGAGCGCGTATGAGGCGTTTTTCAAACGCATCGGCGTGACGGCGATCGCGGTTGAAGCCGACACCGGCGTGATGGGCGGCAGCTTCTCGCACGAGTTCATGGTGCCGGCGGAGATCGGCGACGACGACGTGATCTACAACGAGGCGAGCGGCTACGCGGCGAATCGCGAGAAGGCGACCAGCGCGCTCGTGCCCGCGGATCTCAAAGACGCGGACCCGGTCGGCGCGATCGAGGAATTCGCCACGCCGGGCGTGGTGACGATCGCCGCGCTCGAGGCGGCGCCGTATTCCGTGCCGGCTGACCGGCAGTTCAAGACGCTCGTCTTCATCGGCGACGGGAAACCGTTCCTCGTGGTGCTGCGCGGTTGCGACGAACTCGAGGAAGCGAAACTCGGCGCGCTCGGCTTCACGCTGTTCCGCCCGGCGACGGCGGAAGAGATCGAGCCCATCATGGGCGCGAAGCCCGGCAGCCTCGGGGCGGTGAAAGGCACGATCAAGGACGCGGGGGCGCTGGCGGGGATTTTCGCCGACCACGCGATCCGGTTGATCGGCAACGGCACCACCGGTGCGAACAAGGACGGCTTCCATTTGCGCAACGTGAACGTCGCCCGCGATCTCGCGGTCACGAAGTTCGGCGATTTCCGACGCGTGCGCGCGGGCGAACCCGACGTGAAGTCCGGTGAGCCGCTGCAGCTCCGGCGCGGCATCGAAGTCGGCCACATATTCAAGCTCGGCACGAAGTATTCCGAGAAGTTCGGCGCGGTCTATACCGACGACCAGAAGCAGACGCATCCCATGGTGATGGGCTGCTTTGGCATCGGCGTGAGCCGGACGATGCAGGCGGTCATCGAGCAGACTCACGACAACGACGGCATCGTCTGGCCGTGGAATGCCGCGCCGTTTCACGTGCTCATCTGCGTGCTCGACCCGCAACTGCCCGAAGCGATGGAACTCGCGCGAAAGCTCGGCGCCGCGGCCGAGAAAGCCGGCGCCGACGTGTTGATCGACGACCGTGTGGAGCGGCCGGGCGTGAAGTTCAAGGACGCCGACCTGATCGGCATTCCGCTGCGGCTGACCGTAGGCGGGAAAGGTTTGAAGGAAGGCGTGATCGAACTGAAGTGGCGCGCGCAAAAGGACGTCGCGAAAATCCCTGTCGCCGAAGCGGAGGCGAAAGTCGCGGCGGCGGTGACGGACGCGGCGGCGAAAGCCGGCGCTTAAACGCGAAGATGCGGGCAATCGCCGGAGCCGGCTTGCAGGCTCCGGTGTGACGCCTTCATTTTTCGCCAGCGGAACCTCGCCCGACCTGGGGCGACCCCCCGTCCAGATCACGCATGGCCTATTTTGCCGAATCGAGTCCACGAACCACCACCGCACCCCAAGCCGACACCGCGCTGGCGTTGGAGGGAGTGTGGCGTGTGGTCGTCCTGAACGACCCCGTCAACCTGATGTCGTATGTCGTCATGGTTTTTAAAAAGGTGTTCGGCTTCGACGAGACGAAGGCGCGACGGCACATGCTCGAAGTTCACGAACTCGGCCGCTCCGTGGTCTGGAGCGGTTTGCGGGAAAAGGCGGAGGCGTATGCCTACACGCTGCAACAGTGGCACCTAACGGCAGTGCTCGAGCCCGATGAAACGCATTGAAGTCAAACTGAGCCTCGCGATCGTCGCGCCGCTGCTCGATGTGATCCGCGAAGTGTCGTCCGGCTTGAGCGAACGCCTTGCCGCGCCACTGTCGATCGACGATCTCGATCCGGAGTTTCGCGATGCCTGGACCGCGGATCTGGTCGCGAGCCAGAGCTCGGACGTGCGGATGCTGCTGGGCTTGTTCGACGAAAATTTTTTCGCGGAGGGCGTGATCGGTCTGGACGAGACCAATGCCGAACAGGTGCTGCGCGCGTGTGCGGCGGTGCGGCTTCGGCTGCGGGAGAAATACCTGAAGGGGCTCGGCGACGACACGCTCGAGTCCAGCGAGATCGAGCTGGAGGAACTGGAGGAACCGGTGCGAAAGGCCTTTCTGTGTTACCTCTTTCTCGCGACGCTTCAGGAGTTGATCATCCAGCATCTGGACGCGACGATTCTCGAGGGTTGAAACGAGCGTGCGGGCGGAAAAAAGCGGCGGCGCGATGGAACGCGTCCGCGGATTTTCCAAAAGCGCAAACCGCGTTTGACGGACGGTGGGTGGCTTCTACCTTCACAGCCGACACCCTGCAGTGTTCGAGGTGCTTTCAATAACTGCTCTTTGCCTTAGAATAATCATGGGAGCTGAAACCGCCGCGGAAGATGCCAGGCCGTAAATCGGAAGGCAGATGACGCGGAGGAGGCGCCCACCTTAACCTAAAAAGGTCTTGAGCCTTTGGGCATACGGCACAGGCGGGGTGTCTTCACTTTCACGAGCCGGTCAACACGACCGGCTCGTTCTGTTGAAAAGCGTCGACGCTGGACGGATCTCGCACTCAGCTGCGGGCTTCGCTAGCCTTTCTCCCTCACATGAATCCCGCCGAATACAACGCCCTCCACATCCTCCACGTGCTCTCCGTCATCGTCATGGGAGCGACCGTGTTTTACGCCTGCGCCGGTGCGCCGGAAACGCGCAAGAAAACCTTGATGTGGAGCGGCGTCGCCAGCGTCGTGGCGTTGCTCACGGGTATTCGCATGTGGCAGGCGCTTTACGAGTTTTCCGGCGGCTGGGCCATCGTGAAGCTGGTGTGCTGGCTGGGACTCTCGGCGTTCGTCGGCCTCGCCTACAAGCGCCGCGCCAAGGCGGGCCTGTGGATCACGCTGACGCTGCTGCTGACCGCGATCGCGGTCGTGATGGTCTACACGCGGCCGTTCTGACGATCGTCGCGCGGGCGTGACGTCCGAAACCAAAACGCCGGCGGGCTCGCTCTGCGGCGTGTGGATCGCCGCCGACGGTACGGTGCACGTCACGCGCGCCCGGCCCGACGGCTCGCGCGTCCACGAGACGCTTTCCTTCCGGCCCTTTGGCTGGCTCGGTGACAGACCTGCGCCCGAGCCGCCGCCGGAAATCGGAATCGAGCCGCTCGGCGGCGAGGGGCCGTTCAACCGGCTCTTTCACGCCGACAGTCTGGAGAATTTCGACGCGTTCCTGAAGGCCGCCCGCGGCGCGGGCGCGGGCGTCGACGCGATCCGTCCGCTCGAGAGCCAGTTCCTGCTGCAACAACGCGAGCGGCTCTATCGCGATCTCGCGTTTCACGAACTCCGACGCTGCCAGCTCGATATCGAAACGGCGTCGTCGGACGACGGTTTTTGCGATCCGGCGCGCCCCGACGATCGCGTGCTGGCGATCGGTCTGCGCACCGGTGGTCAAAATCGTCTCCTCGTGCTGGAGGAAATGACCGACGCGGCGGAAAAGAAATTGCTCGGTGACTTCAACGCCGCGCTCGCCGAGATCGATCCCGACGTGATCGAAGGGCATAACGTCTTCAAATTCGATTTCGATTACCTGCGTCAGCGGTGTCGCCGCTTCAAGGTGCCGTGCGCGTGGGGCCGCTACGGACAGAAGGCAAGTTTCAGGAGCAGCCGGCTGAAGGTGGCCGAGCGCTGGATCGACTTCCTTCGCTGCGATCTGCCCGGTCGTGCGATCGTGGATACGTATCTGCTCGTGCAACTCTACGACATCACGACGCGCGAGCTGACGTCCTACGGGTTGAAGGACGTCGCGGTGTATTTCGGTATCACGGAGGAGGACAGCGCGACGCGCACCTACATCGAAGGTCCGCGGATCAAGGACGTGTATCTCAGCGATCGCGCGCGTTTCTGTGCGTATTTGTCGGACGACTTGCGCGAAACCGAGGGACTCGCAGGCCAGTTGCTGCCGACGTATTTCGAGCAGGCGCGGACGTTTCCGATTCTGCTGCAGGAGGCCACGCTGCGCGGGGCGACCTCGAAGATCGACCTCCTGTTTCTCGAAGAATACTACCACGCGCGGCAGGCGTGCCCGGTGCCGCCGGAAGTGCGGCCCTTCGAAGGCGGCTACACGCGGAGTTTCCAGGAAGGCGTGTTTCGCCACGTGCTGCATTTCGACGTGGCGTCGCTGTATCCGAGCCTCCTGCTGCATATCGGACGCAATCCCCGCAACGACACCCTGGGCGTCTTCATTCCTTTGCTGAAGCGGTTGCGCGAGTATCGGCTGAAATACAAGCAGCTCGCGCGGACCGGCCCGACGGAAATCGAACGCAGCGAGGCGCAGGCACGGCAGACAAATTTCAAGATCCTGATCAATTCGTTCTACGGTTACCTTGGGTTTTCCGGGGCGCGGTTTGGCGACGGCGAACTGGCGGCGGAGGTCACGCGACGCGGCCGTGAGTTGCTGCAGGCGCTGATCGACGAGTTTTCCAAGCACGGCTGCACGATCCTCGAAGCGGACACCGACGGGATTTATCTCTCATCGGAGCACTACTACGAGAAACCGGAGGAGTTGCTCGCGCTCGTGGAGACGATTCTGCCCAAGGGCATCGAGCTCGAATACGACGGCCGCTACCGGGCGATGTGGTGTTACAAGGCGAAGAACTATGCGCTCTACGACGGCGAGAAAGTGACGCTCCGCGGCAGCGCGCTGCGCTCGCGCGGGATCGAGCCGTATCTCAAGAGGCTCAGCGATCGGCTGATCACGTTTCTCGTCGGAGCGAGCGACGTGTCGCCGCTTGCTCTGCTCGAAGATTATCGGGCCAGACTGAGAAAGGGTGAGGTGCCCGTCGAGGAACTGGCGAAAAGCGAAACGCTGAATCAAAACCCCGATGCGTATGAACGGTTGATCGCGGAAGGGGGGAAGCCGCGGCGCGCGTCGGCCGAGGTTGCGCTGCAGATGAATCCGCGGCCGCGCATGGGCGATCGCGTGAGCTATTACGTGACGGCGAAAACCAAGGGCCGCGCGAGCGACTGGCAACGCGCCCGGGCGCTGTCGCTCTACGATCCGGAGGCGGCGCCGTATGATCCAAGTTATTACCTCGAAAAACTCGACGACTGGATCGAGCGGTATGGCAGTTTTCTCGGCGTGAAAACAACCGAGCCGGAGGCGCCGGTGCAGGGCGAGCTGTTTTAGTGACCGGCGCGCTCGACCGCGGCGAGCAGATCGCGCGTCCCGGCATCGAGCGGCGTGTCGGCGAGAAGTGCGAGCAGGGCGTCGGTCTTCGGCGCGAACTCCGGCAGTTCGCCGCCGGGAAATTGCAGACGGGCTTTCAAGACCAGCCGCAGTGCGCTGAGGAAGGATTGTTGCGCGAGCTTCGGCTGGCCGAGCGTCACGTAGCAATGTCCGGCTTCGGCAGTGAGCGCGGCATACATCAGCACTTTCTCGCGTGCCGTTTCGGGCAGCTCGCCGTCGGCGAGCATCGCGATGTGCTGGTCGGGCGTGAACTGAAAGATCTGCACGGCCTCGAGTCCGAACAGCCGTTCGAACGCGGCCATGATCGTCTGCAGCGCTTCCTGTGGCGCGTTTTGCTTTCGCTGCTGCAGCACGCGCGCGAGGAACTGCCCGAGCTGCTCGATCAGACGAAGAATGTAATCGCGTTGCGGCATGGAGACACCGTGGACCGCCGCGCGGGGATGTCAGCTCAGGACCAGCTCAGATCCGTCCGGCTGATCGGCAGCGAGCGCACGCGTTTGCCGGTGGCGGCGAAGATCGCGTTGCACACAGCGGGCGCGAGCGGCGGGAGTGCCGGTTCTCCCAGGCCGGTCGTCGGATGGTCCGTGCGATGGAAATGGACCTCAATCTTCGCGGGCGTATCCGGCATCCGGATCATCGGGTAATCGTGGAAATTGCTCTGCACGATCCGGCCGCGCTCGATGGTGAGATCCTGGAAGAGCGCCGCGCCGAGTCCGTCGACGATCGAGCCCTCGACCTGGTTCTCCGCACCGCTGAGGTTCACGATCTGCGAGCCGACGTCGCAGACGCAGACGACGCGATCGACCTTGAGCGTGCCGTCGCGGCTGACGGTGATCTCCGCGACCTGGGCGACGTAACCGCGATGGCTGAAGTGAAATGCGAGCCCCTGGCCTTGGCCGCGCGGAAGCTTTTTGCCCCAACCGGCTTTTTCGGCCGCGAGTTTCACCACGGTGCGCATGCGGCCGGCGTCGTAGGTCTGGCCGCGCGGGCCGGTGCCGGGCACGACGTCGCGATCGCCGAGCAACGCGAGTTGAAACTCGAGCGGATCGCGCTTTGCCGCGTGCGCGAGCTCGTCTATGAAACTCTGAAACACCCACGCGAGCGAGCAGCTGCCGGGCGCGCGCCACCAGCCCATGGGCGTGACGGTCTCGAGGATCGTCATACCGCTGTGGAAGTGGGGCACCCAGCGTCCCGGAAACTCGTCGCCGCTCAGCGCCCCGCCGGAGCCCGGCGTTTCGGTCGTGTTGCCGAAGGTGACGAAATGATTGCGCCAGGCCTCGACCGCGCCGTTCGCGTTGAGACCGGCCTTGAGGAAATGGAAACCGCCGGGGCGATAGGCGTCGTGACGAAGGTCGTCCTCGCGGCTCCAGGTGAGTTTCACCGGCGCGTCGACGCGCTGCGCGATCGCGGCTGCTTCGATCATGAAATCGGCTTCGAGCCGCCGGCCGAAACCGCCGCCGACGCGCGTGACGTGGATCTTCACCTTGTCGGGTTTCACACCGAGGGTCTTTTCGATGAGACCGAGGCCGGCGCCGGGATTCTGGGTCGGCGACCAGATCTCGAAACCACCATCTTTGAACCACGCGGTGGTGTTCTGCGGCTCGAGGTTGGCGTGCGAGATAAATGGATACGAATAGGAGGCCTCGACAACCTGCGCCGCGCGGGCGAGGGCGGCCTCGGCATCGCCGTCCTTGCGCAGCTCGACGGCGGGCGCTTTCGGACCGAGCGCCTCGGCCTGCGCGATATAGTCGTCCCAGTTTTGCGAGGCGCCCTTGCCCTCATCCCACGTCACGCGCAGCCGCTGCCGCGCGCTGAAGGCGGCCCACGTGGAGTTGGCCACGATGGCGACGCCGGGCATCAAGCCCCTCACCTCGGAGGTGCCCTCGATGACAAACGCGTCGCGGACACCCGGAAGCGTTTTGATGCGGTCGAGATTGGCGCTGACGACCTTGCCGCCGAAGACGGGACATTTCTCGTAAACCGCGTAGAGCATCCCGGGCAGTTTCACGTCGATGCCGAAGAGAGGCTGGCCGGTGACGATCTTGCGGTTGTCGACGCCGGTGATGCGTTTGCCCAGGAGCTTGTAGTCGGCGGGATCTTTCAACGTGACCGATTTCTCGTCGGGCACGGGCAGCGTCGCGGCTTTCGCGACGAGTTCGCGATAGGCGAGCGTGCGTCCGCTGCTGCGATGATGGATCGCGCCCTCGGCGGCGGAACATTCGCTCTCCGGGACGCCCCACGTCCGGGCGGCGGCGGCGATGAGCATCGTGCGCGCGGTCGCGCCGGCGCGGCGGAAAACGTCGTAGTGATTCGGCGTCGAAGTGCTGCCGCCGGCGCCATACCACGGCTGGCTGTATTGCGGCGTGACGGGCGCCTGCTCGATCGTGACGTCCTGCCAGTTCACTTCGAGCTCCTCGGCGATGACCATCGGCAGCGAGGTTTTGATGCCCTGGCCGATCTCGGGCACCTTGGAGAAAATCGTGACCGCGCCGTCCGGCGAAATACGCAGGAAGGCGTTGGGCGCGAAATCGCCGGTGGCGGCTTCGGCCGTTTCGACGCCGAACGCGCGGCTCGCGGAGCGCAGATAGAAACCGAGCATCAGTCCGCCCCCGGCGAGCGCGGATAATTTCAGGAAACTGCGCCGGTCGAGCGCGACATCGAGGCGGGGAGTGGACGTGTTCATGACGCGACCTCCTTGCCGGTGGCGATGTCGGCGGCACGGCGAATGCCCTGACGAATCCGGTAATACGTGGCGCAGCGGCAAAGATTGCCCGCCATGGCGTCGTTGATGTCGGAGTCGGAAGGCTGCGGATTGCGTTTCAACAACGCGGCAGCGGTCAAGATCTGACCGGCCTGGCAGTAGCCGCACTGCGCAACATCGAGCTCGACCCACGCTTGCTGGAGCGGATGCAGGGGCCCGGCCTCGGCGGCGAGTCCTTCGATGGTGGTGATTTGCATACCGGTCGCGGTGGAAACCGGCGTGAGGCAGGAGCGGGTGGGGACGCCGTCGAGATGCACGGTGCAGGCGCCGCACTGGCCGATGCCGCAACCGAACTTGGTGCCAACGAGATCGAGGTGGTCGCGCAGGACCCACAACAGCGGAGTGTCGGCGGCGACCTCCACGGTGCGCGCCTGACCGTTAACCTGAAGCGTGTATTTGGGCATGGCCGGGAGAGGGGGGAAAGCGGGCGGCGGGTGCTGGGCCGGCTGACGTGACCGGTGCGGAAAAGTTGCGTTCCGGGCGCAGCGTGTCGCGTAAAAAAAGACGGAGCGCGAGGGCGCTCCGTCGAGGGCGGTAAAGTCAGAGGTTTGCGGGCGGGCGTGGCGCCGCCGAAAGTCTCAAACCGGGCTGCGCGTGCGGTTCGCGCTGCGGGCGGCGACCCATTCGACGATCGCGTTGTCGTCGTTCTGAAGTCGCCAGACCAGGCTGAGGAATTCCGCCGGCAGGATGTCGTGCGCTTTCAGGAAGCGCCGATCGCCGCCGCAGCAATACATCAGCGACGCCGGCAACTCGCCGCGGAGCTTGGCTTTCGCCTTCGGGATGATGCGCGGGAGCCATTCGATGCCGCGCACCGCGTCGGTTTTCGCCGGCAGCTTCGATTCGTCGAGCACGACCGCGGACGGACGACCGTTTTGCGCGTTCAGGAAATAGTCGCGCCGCACGAGCTCGATGCCCAGCGCGTGTTCGAAACCGGGTTCGCCGTCGTAGCCGTTGTGATCCTCGGCATAATCGTAAAGGTGCTGCGCGGTGATGCCGTTGGCGGCGAGGAACGCGCGCTGTTCGGCGTCGAAGAACGTGTCCGCGCCGCGCTGGCCCTTGGCGTAGAGCGCGACCGCGCGGTCGTAGAGTTTCCGAAACTGGGCCGGGAAGTTGTAGTGAGCCATGGCGATGGGAAGTGGAAAGGCCAATGGACGCGAAGCGGCGAGAATTTCAAGCGCGAGCCGCAGACGCGGGGCTCACGCGGGGCGGAAATCGATGAGGCGTTTGAAGCGATCGACGCGCTCGACGACGACCTCGAGCCGGTCGTTGATCGCGAACCGGCGTTTCCGCCGCCGGCCGGTGAGCATCGTCTGCGCGTTGTTCAACGTGTAGTGGTCGTCGGTCAGCGTCGCCAGGGAAACAAAGCCGAAGGTCATCGATTCGATGAGCTCGACGAAGAAGCCGTTTTGCCGGACGTCGGTGATGACGGCGGCGAAGCGCGTCTTGGTCTTCTTCTCGAGTTCGCGTTCGAAGAACTCGAGGAGCTTGATCTTCACGCTCTCCCGCTCGGCCTCGGCGCTGTTGATTTCGGTGAGGCTGAGGTGTTCGCCGAGGCTTTCGACGTGGCCGAGATTGTAGTGCGTCTGGCCGTGGGCGGGCCGGTGGCCCTCGTGCTTCGCGAGGTAGGAATCGAAGACGCGATGGACCACGAGATCCGCGTATCGACGGATCGGAGACGTGAAATGCGTGTAGTCCTTTTTGTTCAGCCCGTAGTGACCGTCGGGCGTGGCGCGGTAGGCGGCTTTTTTCAAACTGCGCAGCAATTGCGTGCGCAACGTGTAGCCCTGCGGATGCGTGCTGAGCGTGGCGAGCAGCTTGATGACTTCCTGCCGCCGCGTGAGATCGCCGGCGTGGATGTCGAAGCTTTCGAGCAGCTGCTGCAATTCCTCGAGTTTCTCGGGATCGGGTTCGTCGTGGACGCGGTAGAGCGACGGCAGCGAACGCGTGCGCGTGAGGCGCGCGACGGCCTCGTTGGCCGCGAGCATGAACTCTTCGATCAACTGGTGGCTCTCGTCGTGCTCGACCTTTTCGAGCCGGTCGGCGTAGCCCTGCTCGTCGACGTAGATCTTCGTTTCCGGCATCTCGAGATCGAGGCTGCCGTGGGCGAAACGGTCGCGACGGAGCCGGCTGGCGATTCTCCAGAGCCCGCGTATCCAGGTTTGCAGGTCGACGAGCTCGAGATCGGTCAATGAGGAAAGCGCGCGCCCGGTCGAGCCGGTCTGGTGTTTCGCCGGCAGCGGCAGCGCGCGGATACGATCCAGATCGTTCTCGAAAAGCAGCGCGTAGGCTTGTTTGTAGGTGAGGCGCTTGCGGCTGCGGATGACGGTGTTGGCGAATCTGGTTTCTTTCAGACGGCCGTTTTTTCCGAAGGTAAGAAACACCGCTTTGCACAGACGATCCTGGCCCTCGACGAGCGAGCAGAGACCGTTGGAGAGCTTTTCCGGCAGCATCGGGATCACCACGCCGACGAGGTAGGTCGAGTTGCCGCGCCGCTGCGCTTCGCGATCGAGCGCCGAGCCGGCGCGCACGTAGGAGGAAACGTCGGCGATGTGCACGCCGACGCGGACGTCGCCGCGTTCGAGCACCTCGTAGGAAAGCGCGTCGTCGAAATCCTTCGCGTCGTCCGGATCGATCGTGAAGACCGACGACTCGCGGTAGTCGAGCCGGTGCGCGAGTTCGCGTGGATGAACTTCGTTCGGCAGCATCGCGGCCTCGCGTTCCACGTCGGCCGGGAAGCTCGTCGCGAGATTGAACTTCTCGAAAATGCCGAGGAGTTCGGCGCGCGGTTCGTGAGTGCGGCCGAGGCGGTTGACGATCTCGCCGGTGATGCGGTCGCGGCGGTGTTTCCAGTCGTGGAGTTGGACGACGACCTTGTCGCCCGGCTCCGGGACGGGCTTCAATCGCGAGGTCGCCGGATCGGCCACGTAGATCTCGTAGACGAAACGCGGATCGTCGGGGATGACGACGAAGTCGCGGCCGCTGCGACGCAGGTCGCCGACGATGTTCTCGCGTCCGCGCTCGAGCACGCGTTCGACGCCGCCGATTTTCTCGCCGGCGCGTTTGCCGCGTCGGCCGGCGTGGATACGCACGACCACGCGATCGCCTGGCAACGCCGTGTCGGTGTCTTCCGCAAAAATCTGGATCGGCGGCTCGCTCGGCTCCGGCACGTCGCTGTCGCGTTTCTCCGGGATGACAAACGCCGAACCGCCGGCGCGAAACTGGATGCGGCCGAGCACTTCGTCGCGACCGAGCCGGCGCGGGGCCGCGGGTTTCGCCGGCGTCGCCGCGATCGGGAGCGGAGCGGAAGTCGTCGTCGCGCTGGCAGGCGTGGCCGCGCGTCGCCGCGTGGGCGTGAAGATGGGGCGGCCACCGGGCGCCGTGGGAACGTCCGGCGAAGCGTCGCCGCGGCGGCCGGCCGTGCTTTTGCCGGCGGACGGTTTGCCAGGACGGGAGGTCGCGGTTTCGCCGGACGCGATCCGGGCACCGTGTCGTTTCGCCAGTCCGTTGGAGAGCAGGAGCCTGATCTCGTGCGCGAGCGAGGCGCGACGCTTCGTCGGCAGGCCCAACTGACGGAGCAGCTCGGTTTCGGTGGAAGGCGAGTAGTGGGGCTCGCGCAGGAGGGCGAGCAGGCGATCGCGAAGAGTCATGTGATAATTCCGAGGCGAAGCGCGCAGGCAGTGCTTTCGGATTGGCCAGACCAAAGACCGCCGCCTAGATTGTCGCGATGAAAATCGTCCACGTGGCCAGTGAATTGTTCCCCTACGTCAAAACCGGCGGGTTGGCTGACGCGGCGAGCTCATTGGCGGGCGCGTTGGCGGACAACGGTCACGACATCTCGGTTTTTCTGCCGGGGTATCGGGCGGCACTGGAACACAAGCACGCGGCGAATGCGGAGCGCCGGCTGCGCCTGAAGATCGAGATGGGCTCGCAGTTCCTCACGGGGGACGTGCGGGTATTTTCGCCGCGGAAGAATCTCACGGTTTACCTGATCTGCCGCGAAGAATTCTTCGATCGCCGCGGGCTCTACGGCAACGGCGAGCGCGACTTCGAGGACAATGCGGATCGCTTCATCTTCTTTTGCAAAGGCGTGGTGGAGACGCTGCGGCTGGCCGACATGCAGGCCGATGTCGTCCATGCGCACGACTGGCAGACGGCGTTGCTGCCGGTGCTGCTGCGCGACACGGAGCGGCGGCAGGGCCTGACGCTCGCGGTGCGCACCGTTTTCACGATCCACAACATCGCCTTTCAGGGCGTGTTTCCGCGCGCGACCTTCGCGCGGACGAACCTGCCGGACGAGTTGAACACGGTCGACGGGCTCGAGTATTACGAGCAGATCAGCTTCATGAAGGCGGGCATCCTTTTCGCCGATCGCGTGACCACGGTCAGTCCGCGCTACGCGCAGGAGATCCAGACGCCGGAGTTCGGTTGCGGGCTCGATGGCGTCGTGCAGACGCGCAGCGACGACCTGATCGGTTTGCTCAACGGCGTGGATACGGCGGTCTGGAATCCGGCGAGCGATCCGCTGCTGCCGGTGCGCTATGCGGCGGGCAACATGGCTGGCAAGCAGGCGTGCCGCGAGAAGCTGCTGCAGGAGGCCGGGATGGATCCTGCATTTGCGGGACCGGTGTTCGGCATGGTGTGCCGGTTGACCGAGCAGAAGGGCGTCGATCTGGTGCTCGCGAACCAGGAGTTCTTCCTGAAGGAAAACTGTCGCTTCGTGATCCTCGGGTCCGGCGAACGCCGGTATGAGGAGGCGGTGCGCGCCTTCGTCGCGCGCTCGGGCGGACGCGTGTCGCTGACCGCGAAACTCGACGAAGCCATGAGCCATCTGATCGAGGCCGGCAGCGATTTCTTCGTGATGCCGTCGCTGTTCGAACCCTGCGGACTCAACCAGATGTATTCACAATTGTATGGCACGGTGCCGATCGTCAGCCGCGTGGGCGGGCTGGTCGACACCGTGACCGACGTGGATGCGGAGCCCCAGACCGGGACGGGCCTGATGTGCGATCCGAACGCGGTCTCGCTGCGCGATGCGCTCGAGCGGGCGTTGAAACTTCATGCGGACAAGCCGCGCTACCAGGCGACGCAGCAGCGCGGAATGGCGCGTAACTTCAGCTGGAAAGTCGCATCAGCCGCTTACGAGACGCTGTATCGAGAATCGCTCTGAGCGGCGGCGTCGCGATCGAACCGAGTCGTTTCGCCTGCCGTCACGATGAGCGCGACGATCGTCTGGTTTCGGCACGACCTGCGGTTGCGGGACAACCCGGCGCTGCACGCTGCAGTGGCGCGCGGCTTGCCCGTCATCCCCGTCTTCATCCTCGATGGCGCCGGCGAAGGCCGCTGGGCGCCCGGCGGGGCCTCGTGCTGGTGGCTGCACCGCTCGCTGGCGGCGCTGGATGAAGCGCTGCGCGAGCGAGGTTCGCGGCTGATTCTGCGGCGAGGCGGGGCGGAGGCCCTGGCCGCGTTACTACGCGAGACGAAGGCGTCGGCGGTGTATTGGAATCGTCGTTACGAACCCGCGATCGTGAGCCGGGACGGCGAAATCAAAACCTCGCTCGCCGCCGCCGGGGTGGACGCGCGGAGTTTCAACGGCGCGCTGCTGCACGAGCCGCACACGATTCAGAACCGCCAGGGACGGCCGTTTCAGGTGTTCTCGCCGTATTGGCGGCATTGCCTGACGTTGCGGGTGGAGCCGCCGCTGAAATTGAGTGCGGCGACGTGGCCCGCGCCCGCGGCGTGGCCGCGCTCGCTGTCGCTCGAAGAACTGGAGCTGCAGCCGAAGATCGGGTGGGACGAAGGCCTGCGCGAAACCTGGGAGCCGGGCGAGGCGGCGGCGAGGAAGCGGCTGGCAGCGTTTTGTGCGCGAGCGCTCGACGATTATGCGACGCAGCGCGACCGACCCGCCGAAGCGGGCACGTCGCGGCTTTCGGCCGCGCTGCATTTCGGCGAGCTCTCGCCGCGGCAGATCTGGGCTGCGATCAAGGCGCGAGCGAAGGAGTCCGGCGTATTTCCGCCGAGCAACGGCGCGCGGGTGTTCCTGACCGAGCTGGGCTGGCGCGAATTCGCGCATCACCTGCTTTTCCATTTCCCTCCAACCGCCGAAGCGCCGCTGCGGCCGGAGTTCGCGCGGTTTCCGTGGGCGGACGATCCGGGCGGCGTGAAATTACGAGCATGGCAGCGGGGGCGCACCGGTTACCCGATCGTCGACGCGGGCCTGCGCGAACTCTGGCGGACGGGCTGGATGCACAACCGCGTGCGGATGATTGTCGCCTCGTTTCTGGTGAAACACCTGCGCCTGAACTGGACGCACGGCGCGGCGTGGTTTTGGGACACGCTCGTCGACGCCGATCTCGCGAACAACACGCTCGGCTGGCAATGGAGCGCGGGCTGCGGAGCGGATGCAGCGCCGTATTTCCGCATCTTTGCGCCGGTGCTGCAGGGACAGAAATTCGATGCCGATGGGGCGTATGTGCGGCGGTGGCTTCCGGAACTCGCGCGTTTGCCGGCGAAGCATATCCACGCGCCTTGGACGGCTCCCGCCGAGATGCTGGCGGCGGCGGGCGTGACGCTGGGGGAAAATTACCCGCGTCCGATCGTCGATCACGCCAAGGCGCGGGCGGAGGCGCTGGCGGCATTCCAGGAGTTGCGGTCGGCGAAGATCGGCGGACGTTGAGCCGAGCAGCGAACGTGCGGACGATGAACGACGATCAATCGACGAGCGGCGGGCTGGAAACGGTGGTGATTGCGGGTGCGTCCGGTTTGATCGGACGCGCTCTGGTGTCGGCGTTGGAGAAATCCGGGAAACGCGTGGTGCGCCTGGTGCGTCGCGCGCCCGGGGCAGGCGAGGCGCGGTGGGACCCGGCGGCGGGCGAGCTTGCTCCGCGCGTGCTCGCGGGCGCGACCGCGGTCGTGAATCTTTCCGGTGAAAATATCGGACATCGCTGGACCGCGCCGCGGCGCGAGGCGATCCGGAGCAGCCGGATTGAGGCGACGCGCACGCTGGTGACGGCGCTGCGCGCGGCGTCGCCGCGGCCCGCGGTGCTCGTGAACGCATCGGCGGTGGGTTTTTACGGCGACCGCGGCGAGGAGATCGTCGACGAACATTCGACAGCGGGCACAGGCTTTCTCGCGGAGGTCTGTGCGGCGTGGGAAACCGAGGCGCGGGCGGCGGAAGCGCTCGGCGTGCGGGTCGCGATGCTGCGGTTTGGCACGGTGTTGACGCGCGATGGCGGCGCGCTCGCCCAAATGCTGCCGCTGTTTCGGCTCGGGCTCGGCGGACGACTCGGTTCCGGGCGGCAGTGGATGAGTTGGGTAGCGTTGCACGATCTCGTGCGCGCGGTCGCGTGGGTCATGGCGGATGCCGGGTGCACGGGCGCTTTCAATGTTGTGGCGCCCGAGCCGGTGCGAAATGCCGATTTCACACGGGCGCTGGCTCGCAGTCTGCACCGGCCGGCGCTGTTGCCGGCGCCGGCGTGGGCGTTGCGCGCGGTGTTGGGCGGAATGGCCGACGAGGCGCTGCTCGCAAGCACGCGGGCCGTGCCACGGCGGCTGGAGGAGAGTGGGTTTCGCTTTGAAGAGCCAACGCTCGCCGCGGCGTTGCGAGAGAGTGTGAGCGGCGAGTGATCCGCGTGGCGGAGTTTCCGGAAGCGAGCGCCGGGTTTTCCCGGCCGCCTTTAGGCTAGCCAAATGGAAGGCCAAGCCTACGTTGGGCCCTTCGTATGCAGAAAACGTTCATTATCTTTAAGCCCGATTGCATGGAGAAGCGTGTCGTCGGCACGGTGCTCAGTCGCTTCGAAGCCGAGGGCTTCGACGTGATCGGCTGCAAGATGACGCGCCTCACGCCGGCGTTGTTGCGCGAGCACTACGCGCACGTCGCGAGCAAGCCGTTCTATCCCGAGATCGAGCAGTTCATGAGCTCGCGTCCGGTGATCGTCATGGCGCTCCAGGGCGAAAACATCGTGCAACGCGTGCGCGATCTGCTCGGCCCGACCGATTCGCGCAAGGCCGCGAAGGGCACGATTCGCGGCGACTTCGGCACCGAGATGATGAAGAACGTGGTGCACGCGTCCGACAGCGACGAGAACGCCAAGGCCGAACTCGCCCGCTTCTTCAAACCCGAAGAGCTGTTCGCCTAAGACACTTTCTCCCAAAGCCCGGCCGCGCGCCGGGTTTTTTTTGCCTGTATTCGGCGGAGAAAACTGCGGTTTTGCGTCGGGCGCGGCAGCGTGTTTCGCTGGTCGACGTGAAACCCCGATCCCTGCTGTTTTGTTTTCTGGCCCTCAATATCCTTCCGCTCGGCGCCGTGCTCCAGGCTGCGACCGACAATAATGCGACGACGGCGGACGCCGAAGATCGCTTCGAAATTCCCGCGACGGACGACGGTCTTCCCGGATCCGGTCCGATCCGGCGCTACGACTGGTTTCGCAATCTCTGGCGCGAGCGACGCAGCACGTGGGCGCAAAATGTGAAGAAGGATCAGGGCGCGCTGGTGTTCCTCGGCGACTCGATCACGCAGGGCTGGGGCGACGTCGGCAGTATTTTCCCAGGTGTGAAAATAGCCAATCGCGGTATCAGCGGTGACACGACACGGGGCGTGTTGATCCGCCTGCAGGAGGACGTGATCGCGCTGAATCCGGCGGGCGTCGTGTTGCTGATCGGCACGAACGATCTCGAGGAATGGGGCTCGCCCGAAATCGCAGCGGGCAACGTGAAATTGATCGTCGCCGCGCTGAAGGCGCACAATCCCGCGATGCCGATCGTGCTCTGCCGCGTGATGCCGAGCTCGCTGACGATGCGCCGGCCCGCGACGCAGATTCGCAAGATGAACGATCTCTACACCGCGGCCGTGGGCGCCGAGCCGCAGGTCACGATCGTCGACACCTATTCGCTGTTCGCCACGCAGCAGGGCGATGCGCCGGCGGACGAGTTTCCCGATTTGCTCCATCCGAACGCGGCCGGCTACGCGCGCTGGGCCAAGGCGCTGCGGCCCACGCTGGAAACACTCGGGCTCGTGCCCGCGTGGCCCGACGATTTTACGCCGGAGCCGGGGTTCGTCAGCCTGTTCAACGGTCGCGATTTCGCCGGGTGGACCTACCCGGACGGAGCGGCATTCGAGGCCAAACCCGCGACCCCGGACCGGCGCTTTATCGCGGCGAACGGACGGCTGGTCGTGAACGCCGCGCACGGTCCTGAAGGTATCCGGAAACTGATTACGGCGCAGACCTTTCCGCGTGACTTCGCGCTGCGCTTCGAGTTTCGCGCGAGTCCGAATGCCGACAGCGGCGCCTACATCCGCGGCGTGCAGCTGCAGGTCCGCGACTATCCGCTGGCGGGGCCGTTCCGCCAGTTGCAGAACTATCGCCCCTACGATTGGAACGAAGTCGTGGTGACGGTGAAGGGCGGTTTGGCCCACGCCACCTGCAACGGCGAGGTGCTCGTCGATGCGATGGCGGTCCCGGCGGACGGCGCGATCGGCTTCGAAAGCGATCGCGGACAGGTCGAGTATCGCCGGATCCGCGTGCAGGAACTGCGTTAAGCCATCACGCCGGCGAATCTGCCAAGCGGCGCTCGGCAGCGCGGCCGAGCTCGAGCAGTTGGGAGATGCGATCGGCGTCGTAAACGCAACCGCTCCAGCTGCCGCCGCTCGCATCCTGAAGCGCGGCCCAGAGCCGCGTGTCAGCCGGCACGCGTTCGTCGCGGCGCAGATCAGGATGGATCGGCCGCGCGAGGAATTCGGCGGCGGTCGGTCCGATCACATCGATCGCACCCTCGAGCGAATTCGTGTCGATCCGCACGCGGATCAGATCGCCGTTGCGCACGCGTCCGATCGGACCGCCGGCCCAGGCTTCCGGACTCGCGTGACCGATGCACGCGCCGGTGGACACGCCGGAGAAACGCCCGTCGGTGATGAGCGCGATTCGCGAACCGTCCTTCACATATTTGAGCGCCGACGTGATCTGATACGTTTCCGGCATACCGCAGCCCGGGCCGATGCCGATCAGGACCATGATGTCGCCGGCTTTGACCGAGCCGCTCTTGATTGCGGCGATCGCGTGCGCCTCGCTGGTGAACACCCGCGCCGGACCTTCGTGGAGGTAAACGCCATCCGCACCGATGCGCTCGGGCGCGATGGCGGTGCTTTTGACGAGCGCGCCCTCGGGCGCGAGGTTGCCGCGGAGAAACGTGATCGTACTGGTGAGCCCGCGCTCGCGCGCGCGCGGCGGCGGGAGGATCACGTCGAGCGGATCGATGCCATCGAGCTCGGTTAACTTGGCGCGCAAGCGACGGCGTCGTTCGCTGGTCTCCCACCACGCGAGATTCTCGCCAAGTGTGCGGCCGGTGACCGTGCGGGCGTCGAGTCGCAGTAGATCCAGGTCGCGAAGATGAAGCATCGCTTCCGGCACGCCGCCGGCCAGGAATACCTGCACGGTTGCGAAATGGCGCGGACCGTTCGGCAGCGCATCGACGAGCCGGGGAACGGCGCGATTGATGTGCGCCCAATCGTCGACCGTTGGGCGGCGCACACCGGCGGCGTGCGCGATCGCGGGCACGTGCAACACGAGATTGGTCGACCCGCCGAACGCGGCGTGCACGACCATGGCGTTATGAATTGAATCCTCGGTGAGCAGATCGCGCGTGACGACGCCCGCGGCGTCGAGCGCCATCAGCGCCGTTGCAGAGCGTCGGGCAAGGTCGCGCCAGATCTCGGAGCCGGACGGACTCAGCGCCGCGTGGGGCAAGGCGAGCCCGAGCGCTTCGGCGACGACCTGGGAGGTCGCCGCGGTGCCCATGAACTGGCAGCCGCCGCCCGGCGAACCGCACGCGCGGCAGCCCATCTCGGCGGCGTAATCGAGGGAGATTTCGTCGCGCGCGAAACGCGTGGCGAGCGTTTGCACCTTGCCGGTGTCCTCGGCCTCCTCGGCGAGCAGCGTGACGCCGCCGGGCACGAGCACCGTCGGAAGATCCGGCGTGCCCGCGAGCGCCATCAACATCGCGGGCAGACCCTTGTCGCACGTCGCCACGCCCAGCACGCCGCGCCGTGTGGGGAGCGAGCGTATCAGCCGGCGTAGGACAATCGCGGCGTCGTTGCGATACGGCAGGCTGTCGAGCATGCCGGCGGTGCCGTTGGTGCGGCCGTCGCACGGATCGCTGACATAGCCGGCGAACGGCACGGCGCCGGCGGCGGAAAACGTGCGCGCGGCTTCCTCCATCAGCAGGCCGACCTCCCAGTGGCCCGTGTGATAACCAAGAGCGACCGGCGTGCCGTCGGGCGCGCGGATGCCGCCCTGCGTGCTGAGGACGAGAAACTGTCGGCCGAGCAGCTGGCGCGGGTCCCAGCCCATGCCGGCATTTTGCGTCCAACCGAACAGCTCGCCGCTGCTCATCGCGCGCAGCCGCTCCGCGGTGACCGGCAGTTTGCCGGTGGGACCGGGCGCGGTGGTGCGCAGCGTGTAGATCGCGTCGTTGCCGGAATCGAAGATCGCGTCGCTCATGCGCTGGGGCGGTCGAAAGGTGAATGGCTGGACGGTCGTGCTCAGGTCCGGCGCACCGGCTCGCGCGTGGGAACGTTGTTCACCAGCCGGAGCAGGCCGAGCGGATTGGCGTCCTGCAACTCAGCCGGCAGCAGCCCGTCCGGATAACCTTGGTAGCAAACCGGACGCGCGAAACGCAGGATCGCAGCGGTGCCGACCGACGTGAAACGAACGTCCGTGGTTGCTGGATACGGTCCGCCGTGATTCATCGCGGCGCACACTTCGACTCCGGTGGGAAATCCGTTCAAGAGCACGCGACCGGCTTTTTGTTCGAGTGTCGCCAGCAGCGGACGGGCGTTCTCCAAGTCTTCGGGCGTGCCGTGAACCGTTGCGGTGAGCTGGCCCTCCAGGGCCGAAGCGCAGGCGGCGAGCTGTTCCGCGGAGTCGGCGAGCACCACGAGCGTGAACGGACCGAACGCTTCGGTGGCGAGCTCGGGATGAGCGAGGAAGTTTTCGGCGGTCGTGCTCGCGACGCTGGCGTGCATGGCGGCGGCGGCACCGGCCGGAGCGGCGGGGCTTTGCGCGACGAGGGACACGCCGGGAATAGCGGTGATGGTGTCGCGATGACGCGCGAAGGCGTCGCGAATGCCGGCCGTCAGCATGGTGCCGCACGGCGCGGCCCGCACGGCTTGCGCGAGCGCCGAAAGCAGCGCGTCCGTGTGGGAGCTGCGTTGGGCAAACACGAGTCCCGGTTTGGTGCAGAACTGGCCGACGCCGAGCGTGAACGAGCCGAGCAATCCTTGCGCGAGCGCGGGGCCGCGGGTTTCGACGGCGCCGGCGAGCAGGAATACCGGATTGACGCTGCTCATCTCCGCGAAAACGGGAATGGGATGCGGACGCGAGACGGCGGCGTCGAACAGCGCGCGACCCGCGGTGTGCGAGCCGGTAAAACCGACCGCAGTCGTCGCGGGGTGTTTTACCAGGGCGATCCCGATGGTCGCGCCGTCGCCGTGCAGCAGCGAGAAAAGCCCTGGAGGCAATCCGCAGTTCGCGATCGCGCGGGTGATCGCGCCGGCGACGAGCTCGGACGTGCCGGGATGCGCGGGATGGGCTTTTACGACGACCGGGCAACCGGCCGCGAGGGCCGACGCCGTGTCGCCGCCGGCCACGGAGAAGGCGAGCGGGAAATTGCTCGCGCCAAACACGACCACCGGACCGAGCGGACGCAGCATCCGGCGCAGGTCGGGTCGCGGCAGCGGCTGACGATCGGGCAACGCCGGATCGATGCGCGCATCGACCCACGAACCCTCGCGCACGAGTTGCGCGAAAAGCCGCAACTGGCCGCACGTGCGGGCGCGTTCGCCGGTGAGGCGGGCGAGCGGCAGGCCGGTTTCGGCGACCGCGCGCTCCAGCAGAGCATCGCCGAGCGCTTCGATTTCGGTGGCGATCGCTTCGAGCAGGTGCGCGCGATCAGCGCCGGAAAGTTCGCGATAACGGCCGAACGCCTGGGCGGCGGCGTTCATGGCGGCGTCGACGTCGGCCAGTGAGGCGGAATGAAAATCGGGCGCGAGCGTTTCGCCGGTCGCGGGATTGGCGGCGCGGGAAATCGCACCGCCCGTGGGGCCGGGTTGTCCAGCCAGGAAGCTTCGTCCGTGCAGAGTCATGGGATCAGGCGACGGTGTTGATCAAGGTGCCGACGGGCTCGAGCGTGATACGAATCTCGTCGCGCGGTTGGAGGGTGAACGAGTCGGGCGGCACGATGCCGGTGCCGGTCATGAGATAGCAGCCGTGCGGAAAACTCTGATCGCGGAAAAGCCATTCGGCCAGCGACGGCAGCGGGCGCTTGATCCGGCCGACGGTCGTTTCTCCGGCAAACACGTCCGTGTCCGCGCGCCGGATACACAAACGGATCGCGGTGTCGGCCGACGGCAGCTCGGCGGAGAGGACGAGGCCGGGACCGATCGCGGCGCTGCGGTCGTAAACCTTGGCTTGCGGCAGGTAGAGCGGATTTTCGCCCTCGATGTCGCGCGAACTCATGTCGTTGCCGATGGTGAAGCCGAAGATGCGTCCGCGGGCATCGATCGCGAGCGTGAGCTCGGGCTCGGGGACGTTCCATCTCGAGTCGGTGCGGATGCGGACCGTTTCGCCGGGACCGGCGGTGCGGTGCGGCGTGGATTTGAAGAACAGCTCCGGCCGGTCGGCGGCGTAAACGCGATCGTAGAAACTGCCACCGCCGGCGACCTTCGATTCCTCCATGCGCGCGGTCATGCTGCGGAGATAAGTGACGCCGGCGGCCCAGATTTCCTGATGGTCGATGGGAGCGCGGAGGGCGTTGCTGGCGGGTGCCTCGGTCGGTTGGCCGGTAGCGAAGGCGTGGGCGGCGAAAGCGAGCGGATCGTCGGCTTGGAAGAGGGCGCTGAGCGTGAACGACGTCGGCGCGAGGGCGAAGCGGCGGTCGGACTCGAGGACGAGACCGGAGCGGGTGGAAAACAGGCGGAGCGGGGGGCGCATGGGGATTGGGGAATGCGATCCACGTTGGCCGCCGCCGCGAGTTATTTCAGCCGCGAATTCTGTCGAACGTTGGACTGGGGGCGGTCGAGCCGGTCCGGGAACGAAACGACGCACAGAAACAGGATGCGAAACGGCGCGGCAGCGCTACGGCGACGACAGGTTTTTCGTTTCAAGGGTCCACTTCGAATCGCGGCTGAGTTCGCTGTTCTCGCCGACGAACATCCTGGCGGCGGCGGTTTCTCCTTTCAGTTGCCAATCGAGCCAGGCGAGCGCGACGCGGGTGAAGTCGCCGCCGTGGGGCTGGCCGTAGGTGCCGCCGTGCCCGACGTCGAGATTGGCCATCGCGATCGGCACATGATTCACGCGCGCGAAATCATCCATCGCGTTTTTGTAAGCGATATCGGAAGGCCCGCCCATGAGGTAGAGCACCGGCGCGTGGAACTGGCCGAGGACGTCCTTCGAGAGCGATGGCATGCCTTTCAACGCAGACGGCTCCGGGAGCACGCCGCTGTTGCACACAATGGTCGTGCGGATGCGGTGATCGCCTGAAATCTCGATCGCCTGCAGACCGCCGCAGGACATGCCCATGGCGGCGACCTGCGAGGTTTCGATTTTGCCGAAGTAACGGCTGTCGGGCACCGCGGCTTGCGCGAGGATCCAGTCGAGCGCGGCGATCAGCTGACGGGAGTGAGTGGGCTGCCGGGCGCGGTCGTCGCGGCTGTCGATCTGATCCAGCCGGCCGATCGCGAGGATGACGTATCCGTGCGAGGCGATCTCGTTGAGGAAATTCTTGTGCTCCTGCGTCGTGTTGGCGCACGCGCCGTTGCCCCACAGCAGGATCGGAAGTTTCGTGTCGCGACCAAACGCCGTGAGATCGCGCGGGCGAAAAACCGTCATGCCGGGCAACGTCGATTCCTCCGTGGCGATCGCGGAATAAGGACCGGTCCCACCGTTTTCGACGACGACGACTGCCGGTTGTTGCGCGTCGGTGTCGCTGTGCGCGGTTGCGAATGAGCGAAAAGCCTCGGCGAGGAACGGTGGATACAGCTGCGCCGGGGAAGCGACGGTTGAGGCATCGGTTCGGACCGTGGTGGGAGCCATGTGATCAGCCAACGACTGCGGCGCGGCGAAAACCTGAACGAACGAAGCCGCGAAGCAGAGAAACAGGCGACGGGGACGTTGGAGGGAGTGCATCGGTGAAATGGACGAACGAAGCGCCGTGTCGTTTATCTTAACCGCGGCTCACGCGGCGCGCGTGGAAGCCTGGCGGGAGAGCGCGGGCGCTTTTCGTTTTGGTCGGGTCCGAGACTGGGCGAAGGTGTGGAGCACCGTGGCATGACCGGGCGCCAGCTGCTCGACGCCGACGGCCTGCAGAGTCTGGTCGCTGAACCGGCGAAAAGCGAGAGTCGCGCGCGCGGAGCAGAACGGCAGGTCGTCGGGAACGGGGCGGATCGCAGCCATGGGGAGGGGCGGAGTTATTTCGACTCCGAAATAGACCGTCCGGAGGGTCAACGGGATTTCGAGCCGAGGAGGCCGTTGTAGTGGCGGCGACGATCGGCTTGTTCTCGCAACGTCGGAAAGATTCGGGGACGCGTTGCGGCCGGGAAACCGAAATCGCCAAAATAGATTTTCAACGTCCAATGAATAAGCCTTTGCGCCCTTACAGCCGGTGGCCGGAATGCGGCCATGCGTGCAGGCCCCCGAAATGCTTCTTCCCCCAGATTCGCTGGATATTTTCTACTCGCCGGGACCGTCGTCGCGTCGGTTCCGGTCGGACAACTGGCTGCGAAGGACGTTTCGCCAAACCTCTTCGTGACCGCGGCGCCTGCGAGTGCCATCTACCACGACGGATGGATCGACTTTAACAAAAATGGGGCGAAGGATCCCTATGAGGATCCGGCTCTCCCGCGAGCGGCGCGCATCGAAGACTTGTTGCGGAGCATGAGTCCGGATGAAAAGACGGCCCAGATGGTGACACTTTACGGCTATCCGCGCGTGGTGAAGGACGAGCTTCCGACGGCGGAGTGGAAAAACGCGTTTTGGAAGGACGGAATCGGTAACATTGACGAGCATGGCAACGGCCATTCCGGCTGGATCGAACGCTATAAAAACCTTCCCTTGGCGCGTTATGCATGGCCCTGGTCGCGACATGCCCAGGCTCGCAACGAGGTGCAGCGCTGGTTCGTTGAGCAAACGCGTCTCGGCATCCCGGTTGATTTCACGAACGAGGGAATCCGCGGCCTCGCGCACTCCAAAGCCACCAGTTTCCCGGCGCAACTCGGCGTGGCCAGTGCGTTCGATCGCGAACTGGTCAACGGCATTGGCCGCGCCACGGGCGCCGAGGCTCGCGCGCTCGGCTATACGAATGTCTATTCGCCGATCCTGGATCTGGCGCGCGATCCACGCTGGGGGCGCACGACGGAAACGTATGGCGAAGACCCGTTTCTCGCTGGTGAACTCGGCATGGCTCAGGTCCGCGGCCTGCAAGATGAACGCGTGGTCTCAACCCTGAAGCACTTCGCCGTCTACAGCGTAATGAAGGGGTCGCGCGACGGCGATGCCCGCGCCGACCCTCAGGTCTCCTGGCGCGAAGTCCAGACCACGCTGCTGTATCCGTTCCGCAAAGCGGTGCGTGACGCCGGCGCATTGGGCGTGATGGCGTCTTACAACGACTACGATGGCATCCCCGTGCAGGCCAGCCGTCAGTTCCTGACTGATATCCTCCGCAACGAATACGGCTTCAAAGGTTACGTGGTCTCCGACAGCGGCTCGGTCGAGCGCGTGCACTATCATCACCGGGTGGCTCCGACGGCGCTTGAGGCGGTGCGACAGTCGGTAGAGGCGGGACTAAACGTCCGAACGAATTTCACCGCCCCCGAGGATTACGGCCGCCTGTTGCGTCAGTTGGTCGCCGAGGGACGGCTTTCGATGGACGTGATCGATTCCCGGGTGCGAGACATTTTGCGCGTGAAATTCTGGCTGGGCCTTTTCGACCAGCCGTATGTCGCGGATCCGGCGGCGGCGGAGAACGTTGTCCGCTCGCCCAAGCATCTTGCGCTCGCCGCCCGTGCCGCCCGCGAGTCGATCGTGCTGCTAAAGAATGAGGGACAACTGCTGCCCCTGCGCGGCGATTTGAAAAAGATCCTGGTGGTGGGCCCGATGGCAGACGATGCGGTGGGCTGGTGGTCGCGCTACGGTCCACCGTGGATCGATTTCGTCACCCCGCTCGCCGGCCTGCGGCAGAAGCTCGGCCCGCAAGTCGAGGTGAGATACGCGAAAGGCTGCGACATCGTCGACGCGCGCTTTCCGGAGAGCGACGTGTTCAAGCTGCCGCCATCGGAAAAGGTAAAGGCGGGGATCGCCGAGGCGGTGGCCGCCGCGCGAGAGGCGGAAGTCGTGATCGCCGTGCTCGGTGAGGACGAACTCATCAGCCGCGAGGACGCTTCACGGATCAGCCTCGACCTGCCGGGATTTCAGGAAGACCTGCTCCGTGCGCTTCATGAGACGGGCAAACCGATCGTGCTCGTGCTGACCAACGGTCGGCCGCTTAGCATCAATTGGGCGCAACGCTTCGTGCCAGCGATCGTGGAGATGTGGTTTCCGGGCGAGCTGGGCGGCGCGGCGCTGGCCGACGTGTTGGTCGGCGACCACAATCCTTCCGGCAAACTGCCGATCACCTTTCCGAAATCCGTGGGACAGATCCCCTTCAACTTTCCCGCCAAACCGGGCTCGCAGGGCCGCGATGGCGGCCAGGTGCAAGGAGCGCTGTTCCCTTTTGGGCACGGCCTCAGTTATACGACTTTTCACTACGCGAATCTCCAAGTCGGACCCGAAACAATTGACGCGGAAGGCCGCGTCGAGGTGAGCTGTGAGGTCACCAATCGCGGAGACCGCGCCGGCGTTGAGATCGTCCAATTGTATTTGCGGGACGACTACAGCAGCGTGACCACCTACGACAAGATGCTGCGCGGGTTTGCGCGGCTGTCGCTAAAGCCGGGCGAGACCGCCACCGCCCGCTTCACGATCACGCCCGAGCATCTCGAGCTGTATGACCGCGCGGGCCACTGGACCGTCGAACCCGGGCGTTTCACCGTGATGATCGGCGCCTCGTCGGAGGACATCCGGCTGCAGGGGAACTTCACCGTGGCCGCGGATGACGGTTCCGTCCCCGAGGAGGAACCGGTGCGCGAGTCACAGCCGCTCACGATGTGAACGGCAGGATTTTGTCCGCGAATCGTTGCCGGCGAAATGGAGACGAAGCCATCTGCATGATATGAAGCCAACCCTCAAAGTGCCCGGACTGCGGTGGTATGTCGCCGTCATGCTCTGCTTCGCCTCGGAGTTGAACTATTTCGACCGTCAGACGCTGTCGGTGCTGGCCCACACCATTCAGGAGGAGCTCCACCTGAGCACGGTGGACTATGCGCAGATCACGACGGCGTTTCTCATCAGCTACACGGTGATGTATGCGGTGAGCGGGCGGTTGGTGGATTTCCTCGGAACGCGCTGGTCGCTGTTGACCTTCGTCACCAGCTGGTCGGTGGCGAACATCCTGCACGCCTTCGCGCGGACGGCGCTGCAGTTCTCGGTGGTGCGGTTCCTCCTCGGCGCCGCCGAGCCGGCAAGTTTTCCCGCGGGAGTGCGCGCGGTTTCGGAGTGGTTTCCGGTGAAGGAGCGCGCGCTCGCTGTCGGCATTTTCAACGGCGGCACGGCGGTTGGCGCCGCACTTGCCGCGCCGCTGGTGTCATGGATTGCCCTGACGTGGGGTTGGCGCTGGGCTTTCGTGGTCGGCGGCGGGTTTGGTTTTGTCTGGGTCGCGATCTGGGCCGTGGTTTACCGGCTGCCGAAGAACCATCCCTGGCTGACGAAAGAAGAGGGGGTGTTGATCGCCGCGGACCAGAAGGCGGAAGTGGGTGAAAAGCCGGTCCCGCTGCGGCAGTTGCTGCGTCTTCGCGAGGTCTGGGGCTGCCTCCTCGTGCGGATGCTGCTGGATCCCATTTCGTATTTTTTCATCTTTTGGACGCCGCAGTTTCTGCAGCAGGAGCGGGGCTTCGATCTGGCGGACATCGGCAAGTATAGCGGCATCCCGTTCGTCGCGCTGGCGATCGGAAACATCGTCGGCGGGTTGATTCCGCGTTACCTGGTCGGCAGGAACTGGTCGCTCAACCGGGCCCGCAAGACGGTGATCTTCGCCGTGTCGTGCCTGACGCCGATTTGCTGCCTGTTGATCACGCGGGTGGCCACGCCGGCTTGGGCGGTGGCACTGATCAGTGTGGTGATGTTCGGGCACGCGGCTTGGGGGTTCATGGCGCTGCCGGCGGAGATTTTCCCGAAGCGGATGATCGGCACCGTGACGGGACTCGCCGGCACCCTCGGCGGCGTGGCGGGCATCGTTACTCAGCAGATGATCGGGTGGACGGTGCAGAACGTGTCCTTCACCCCGGTCTTCAGCGTATGTGCGGTGATGCACCTCACGGCTTTCGTCGTCATGTGCTGGCTGATCGGCGAACTGGGCTGGATCCGGGAGCTGCCTCGCGCCGTCTGAGCGCCGCATCGGGTCGGGGGGCGGCGGGCGGCCGGCGGTTTCTGAAACGACCGCTTACGGCTGAAAGCCCTTTTCGAGCAGCGCGAGCTGCAGGATCAGGCTCCGCGGAAGGTGAAAGGGGTCTTTCACCGGCAACGCAATGACCTCATCCACCGGCGCGAGCGAACGATCGAGTTTTTGACGCCATTCGCCGTGCTGCCAGTCGACGTAGTGGTCCAGACACAACGTCCAGAGTTTTTCATACCAGTCGAGAAACTCAGGGCGGTGGGTCCGCTCCCAGCCGAGCAGCGTGCTGTAGAGGGCTTCGGTGTGAGGCCACCACAGCTTGCTGTCGGCAAACCCCCACGCGACATCGGTGCGGCCGTCCGCATCGATCGCGAGCCGGATGCCCCCCGGTGGTTCGCGGTCCCAGCCCAGCTCAAGATGGCGCAGCGTCAGATTGTGAAGAGCGGCCTCGCCGGCGGGATCGCGGACTCCGAGCAGATGCCGCACATGGACCTGGAACCACATGTCCTCGATCACGTGACCAGGCACGACGGCCGTGCCGGCGGGCGGAGGCAGTTCGCAACCCTCAGGGCTCACCTGTTCCAGGATCAGATTGCGATCCGGCCGGTGGAAGTCGCGGAATATTTCCGCAGAGAGTGCCGCCGCCGCGTCGAGAAAGCGTTGTTCGCCGGCGACGCGGCCGAGTTCCGCCAAGGTGAGCGACCACAGCATGGGGATGCCGTGGGGTTTGGTGCCCGGCGGGATGGGATACGGAAAGTGCGGGATGCGGTCATACGGCCCCGCGAGCTTCTGCAGGGCGGCGTCCGCCGTCCGGACGGCCAACTGCAACATGTGCGCGTCTCCACCTGCCTGGTACAGCTCAGCCAGCGCATAGACGGCGAAGGCGTCGACATACGTGCTTTCGCAGCCGCGCAGAATGCGACCGTCCCGCGCCAGCAGCAGGACCCAGCCCTGCGATTGTTCGTCCCAGCCGTGTCGCAGGCAGAACTCGGCGATGCCGGTGGCCCGCTGCAGCCATTTCGGCGCGCGTTCCAGTTGGCGATATACGCGGCTGAACACCCACACGGCCCGCCACTGGCTCCACAGCCATTTTTCCGTGCTGAGGACGGCGCCCCGATCGTCGAGGCACGTAAGCAGTCCGCCTTTCTCGTCGACGCCATGACGCTCCCAAAACGACAGGACATGCTCGAACAAATGCTGCCGCAGCCAGGCGGCCAGGGGCGCCTGATCTGATAGCCGCACGCGGCGCACGGCATCGAGACAGGCGGAGCGCTGGACGTTCTGGGGAGGAGAGCCGGGCGAGGAGAGCATTAATTGGAAAGCGGATACGGGCGCGCGGCCGCGGGGCGGCCGTCTGCGAGGGAGACGAACGGGAAACGGCTTTACGCCGACCGCGGACCGGCGGCTGACGCCGGATCGAGATACAAGGTGGCGTTCGGATGGAGGCGCAGTACGGAGGCCGGACACGCGGTGGAGATCGGGTCCATCAGGGCGGTGTGGACGGCCGCGGCTTTGCGCGGACCGGGAACCTGGACGGTCAGGCGGCGCGCCTGCCGGAATACTGGGACGGTGAGCGTGATGGCCCGCGTCGGCACCGCCGCGAAGGTGGCGAAGCAGCCGTCGTTGACCTGCTGCTGCCGGCAAGCCCGGTCGAGCTCGACAACCTTGACCAGCGCCGGATCGTCGAAATCGGCAACCGGCGGGTCGTTGAAGGCGATGTGACCGTTCTCCCCGATGCCGAGGCAGATCAGGTCGATCGGTCGCTCGGTCAGCTTGCGGGAGTAGTTCGCGCACATGGCGTCGACGTCGGACGCTTCGCCGGCGAGCGGGTGGAACTCGCCGACCGCGACGTGGCGAAGCAGATGCTCGCGCAGATAGTGACGAAAGCTTTGCGGGCTCTCGGCGGTGAGGCCGAGGTAGTCGTCCATGTGAAAGACCACGATGCGCCGCCAGTCGAGTGCCACGCCGCTCAATCGTGGATCGATCAGCGCGGCGAGAAAGTCGTCTTGTGACGGCGCGCAGCCGAAGACGATCCGGGCCTGGCCTTGGGTAGAGAGGACGTCGCGCAGGTAGGCCGCAGCGGCGCGGGCGCCGGCGCAGCCGGCCTCATGGCGGTCGCGATGAACTTCAACCGCGAGACGGTCGACGCTGAAATAGCGGGGCAGATTGCTCATGACAGAGGTGAGGCGGCGAGCGTCACGCCGAAGACATGGGCCGGGATATCGGACCACAGGCGGCGGGCGACCGAGCGGGGCAGGTCCAACCACGCCGCAACGTGAGCGATCCCGGTGTCGGGTGTGAGCGTGGATCCGGCGAACCCGGTGTTGCCTGGCTGACGTGCGATCCCATCGGCGCCGATCTGAACCTCCATCCGGCCGAGGCGATACGTCCCGGGAGGCGCGCCGGCGCCAGCCATCGCGTCCGTGGTGAAAAGCACCCGGTCGGCGGGCTTGGCGCGAACAAAGTTGCGCAAGACGTGAGCGGGCAGGTGAACGCCGTCCGGGATGAAGCAGGCGTATAGTTCGTCACGGGCGAGCAGCCGCTGGATGATGTTGTCGTGCCGCGGCAGAATCGACGGCACGCCGTTGCCGAGGTGGGTCGCGAAGCGCGCGCCGGCGGCGATCGCCCGATCGATCTCCTGCTCGCTGGCATCGGTATGGCCGAGCGCGACATGTACTCTGTCGGCAGTGAGCGCGCTGATGAACTCCGGGCAGCCCGGCCATTCCGGGGCGAGTGTGACGAGCCGGATCCGGCCCCGTGCGGCGTTTTGGAGTCGCTGAAAATCGGTATAGACGGGGGCGCGCATCGCTTCCGCCGGATGGGCACCACAGTAGCCGGGCTCGGGCCGAAGCCACGGTCCTTCCAAATGATAACCCACAATACAGGCCCGGGCCGCGGGATCGCGGGCGCAAAGTTGTTCGAGGCGTTCCAACTTCCGGCAGAGCGCATCGATCCCGTCGGTGATCAGCGTCGCGAAGATTGCGGCCACGCCGTGCGCCCCCAAGCAACGCAACGCCTGCTGGAGTTGAGCGGCCGTCAGGTCTTCGGATTGGAAGTCGACGCCGCCGAAACCGTTGACCTGAAAATCGAACAGGCCGGCGGCCGCCGCATCGTCAGCGGAAACGAAATCGGGCGGCGGGGGCGGAAGGGACGACATGGGCGGGATGGCGCAGGAAGCTTGCGCCACCACCCCGAGGAAGAACGAACGGTTTCTTGTTGGACGTTGAACGCTGCGGCGCACCGCCCGTCATCAGGCCTTGGGAGCGCGGCGCAGCGACCGGCCTTCAATCCAGCGGCGCTCAACCATCTCGATGCGCGGGTGGGCGGGAATGCCGAAGTCGTGGTTCATGATACGGGTGACCACGAGCTCCACGCTCCACGCCCCGATCACGTGCTGGTTCTCCTGCAGACCGGAGAATTTGGTGCCATCGAGCGACTGGCTGATGGCGAGTACCCCGAGGTCGCCAGGCACGCGGATGCGGTGCTGCTCGAGCAGGCGTTCGAAACGCGTGAGCATCTCGTGGTGATGGACAAGAATCACGGCGTCCGGCTCGTGCTGCCGCTGCCACTCGAGAAAGGGTCTCTCCTCCAGGCTGTCCACCTGCAGGATCGGGATGTTGGCGGTCGTGCCTAGCATGAGCTGCCACCATCCGAGATAGACGCAGAGGTAGCCGTGCGCGCTGCGCATTTCTTCATACCGCCCGATCAGCAGACCGGGCCGCCGATAGCCGAGCGTGTGGAGCCGATTCAAGGCGCGCCACATGTCGTTGTAGACATGGCTCACGACGCGATGCAGGGGGGTCTTGATGCTCAGCCCCTGCGTGACGATCGCGTAATGATCCAGCTCGTCGGGGAACTCCTCGTCGAGGTTTGGACTGCCAAAGCAGACCAGGCCTTCAACGCCGCGGGCATCGAGCATCGAGCGGAATCGGCGATAGGTCATGCCCGGCGCCCGCAGCCACAGCGGCTCCAGGCGGTAGCCAAGCGCATCGGCGCGCGCCGTCATGCCGTCGTAAATACGCGAGAGATGCGCCGACTTTTCCCACGGTCGGGCTTCGTCGTAGAATGAGATCACGCCGAGGCAGGCCTCGCGCTTGGAGCCGCGGCTGATTCGCACATGGCTCATCAACTCGGTGACTTTGGCGTTGCGGCGATAACCGATGCGCTTGGCTGCCTTCAACACGGCGTCCCGGGTTTCCTTCAAAAGCTTGGGGCTGCCGTTCAACGCCAGCGACACCGTGCTCGGCGAGAGTCCCGTGAGTTTGGCGATCTGGCGGACGCTCATGGTCATTCAACGTCCATCGAATTTGATTTTGCAGGCAATGCCTTTTTGCGGGAGATGGGGCCATGAACCGGTTTTTTCCTCTCGCCCTTCGACGCCGGGCCGGCGCGTTCTTCGCGTGGAGCGCCATGGCCGCGTCACTCCTCGGCAGCGCGAGCGGTGCAACCGCACAAGAGGGGATGGGCTCCGGCGGCATCGAGGTGAGGAAGGACGTCGACTACCTAGAAGTGGGGCGCGCGGAAAAGCTGGATCTGTATCTGCCGCCTGCCTCAGACCCGCTGTCGCGTCGCGCGGCGGTGGTTTGGATTCACGGTGGCGGCTGGACCGGCGGGACCAAGGACGCGAGGCGGGAGGTCCAGGTGTGCTCGACGCTGGCGGAGGCGGGCTACGTTTGCGTCAGCGTTGCGTACAAGTTGGGCCGCGGGGCATGGCCCCAGAACCTTTTCGACTGCAAGAACGCCGTGCGCTATCTGCGCGTCCACGCCGACGAACTTGGCATCGACCCGGATCGGATCGCAGTGGGCGGCGGCTCGGCCGGCGGGCACCTCGCGTTGATGGTCGCTTTCACCGCGGGGCAACCCGCACTCGAGCCGATGACTCCCTATCCAGGCATTTCCAGCCGGGTGCGGTGCGTCTTCGACCTCTATGGCATCTCCAATCTGCTCACCCGGCAGGAAACTAAACCTGACGGCACCCCGGCGGGCGGAAGGAAGGAGGGTGGGGCGCCCAATGTTTTTGCCGAAGGCCACACGGAGCGGGACGAGATCTTTCGCCGGGCGTCTCCCGTCACTTACGTCACGCCGGATTCGCCCCCCGTGCTGATTCTGCACGGCCGCGCGGATACGACCGTGGATTACGAACAGTCTACCGAGCTTGCCCGCGTGCTGAAGAAGCGGGGCGTGCTGCACGAACTCGTGCTGCTCGACGGCGTGGGGCACACCTTCGATTTGCAGACCTGGAACAGGAAGCCGCTGCCGCGGGATTTGCGACCAGTCGTGCTCGGCTTCCTGCGGCAACACCTGCAAGGCAACTGATCCTCATGGTGCACATCACGTGGCGCCTGGTGCTCCTTTCGCTGGTGCTTCCGGCGGTTGCGTGGGCGGAGGAGATGACGGGGGACACCGAAGTGGGTCGGGTGGACGCGGCGATCGTGACTGCGCGGGAGTACGTAGAGGCTCTGCGCCGTGTACGCTTCCGTGCGCAGCCCGTGGCGGAGATGCGCCAGGCGGCGTGGGAGGAGTGTCTGCGTTTCAAATTCGTGCAGATCTTCGCGCGGGAGTTGGGGCGCCTCGAGGAGGCCAGTGACGAGGCGCTGCGCGCCGTGTATGTCCAGGAGAACGACCTCCGGGCGGCCCGACTCGCACGAGGCGATGTGATTTACGGGCCGAAGCGCCTCAGCTGGGAGCAATTTCGTGCGACTTGGGAGGATGGCATCGAGCGGGACTATGGGCGGCAGCTGCTCGACTCAGGCGCGGCCGAGGGCGATAACTACGCCGCTTTCGCCATGGCCCTGCGCCGGGCCCGCGATCAGGCGAAGGTGAGTGTCCGGACCGAGTGTCTGCTCCACCTCGAGGCCACAACCGAGCTTCGCTGAAGCTCCCCCCGCGGCGTTGATCGCCTGACCGGGCGCGCGAAGAGGCGACGACCGACGCGCCGGGGCGACCTCGCATCTCAGCGTATCCGCTTTTCGGATCGCAGCGGAGAACTTCCGACTGTGGCCAGATTACGAGAGCGTTCAACGTCCAACGAAATACCGTTTGCGAGCGATCCGGCGGGACACGAGGGTCGGCACGCACTCAGGCGCGCCGACTCTACCCCTCGGGTCGCTGAGATCAGGCAGTTCCTCCCCATTCCGCCAATCCCCCATGAGCACATTCCCCTTTTCCGCCAGATCCCTTCTCGGTTGCGCCTTGTTGTCGTTTGCCTCGCTGACCGGCTTCGGCGCCACCTACTACGTCGATGCCGATGACGGCAATGATGCCAATGCGGGGACGAGCGCGGCGACCGCCTGGCGGACGCTGGCAAAGGTGAACGCCATCACGGCTTTCACGCCGGGCGACACGATCCTTTTCGAGCGGGGCGGGCAGTGGACCGGGCAGCTCGCACCCCGTGGGTCCGGCGCGTCCGGCGCTCCGATCGTCATCGACGCCTACGGCAGTGTTTCACTGCCGCTGCCGCAGATCAACGGGCAGGGCACGGTTGGCGCGAGCGGGATCGATGCGGCGGTCTATTTCAAGAATCAGCCGTTCTGGGAGATCAAGAATCTCGAAATCACCAATACGGGTGCGACGCCCTCCTCGCGTTACGGACTTTATATTGCGGCGGAGGACTACGGCAAAGTGGAGCACATCCACTTGCTCGGTCTGATCATCCACGACGTGAACGGCGATGATGTGACTTGGAACGGCACGCCAGGCGGTGCTTATATCCATATCACCGGAGACACGGTCCCGACCTGGTATGACGACATCCTGATCGAGGGCTGCTATGTGTACAACTGCTCCCAGCGCGGCATCACCGGTCCCTATTCTTTCTGGGCCACTCGCACGCTGACCGGCAACACCAACTGGACGCCGAGTACGAACGTGGTCATCCGCAACAACGTGTTCTCGCATTGCCGGCGGCAGGGGCTGATCTGGCGCGTGGCCAAGGATGTGCTGATCGAGCACAACATCTTCGCGAACTGCAGTGACGGCTCCCACGGTAACGCGATGTTCGTGTTCAATACCGACGACGCCGTCATCCAGTTCAACGAGGCCTACGGCACGCGCTTCGAGCCCGGAAATCCCGAGCCCGGCCAGGATGCCTCCGGCATCGACGTCGATTTCCGCACCAAGC
This sequence comes from Opitutus sp. sgz309028, assembly GCF_059821195.1. Lineage (NCBI taxonomy): Bacteria > Pseudomonadati > Verrucomicrobiota > Opitutia > Opitutales > Opitutaceae > Opitutus > Opitutus sp. sgz309028. Next base: position 811,489 of record NZ_JCAMRR010000002.1, read on the forward strand.
GCACCATTGTTCAGTATAACTACTGCCACGACAACGGGGAGGGCGGCATCATCGCGACGGGAGGCCCAACGAGCACGCCCGGTGCGGAGTCGTTTTGCGACGGCACGATCATTCGGTACAACATCCTCCAGAACAATCATCGCGCAGCGTTCCGCTTCTCGGGCCGGCTGACGAACACTCACGTCTACAACAATACGATCTATATCAGCTCCACGCTGCCCGAACCGGTGGATCGGATTATCGAGATGAACGACTGGTCCGGTCAGTGGCCCGATACCACGAAGTTCTATAATAACATTTTTTCCAACTATTCCTACAATGCCGCCTACGTGTTGAGCGCGAGCGCGACGAACACGGTCTTCGATTACAATATTTTCTACGACGCCAACGATCCCGCGACCAACGAGCCGGCCGGCTCCCATCAAAGCACGGCCGACCCGCTCTTCGTGGCCGGCGGCACGGGCGGGTTTGGCTGGGACACCGTGGATGGCTACAAGCTCAAGACAGGTTCGCCAGCGCTCGCCAGCGGCAAGGTCATCAGCACGAACGGCGGCTGGGACTACTATGGGAGTGCAGTCTCGTCGACCGCGAGCCCGAACCTCGGTGCCTACGGCGGGTCGGCCGTGAGCGCCGTGGCCGCGCCGACGTTCAGCCCGATCGGAGGTGCATTCTCCAGCGGCCAGTCGGTCACGATCAGCACGGCGACCAGCGGCGCGTCTATCTACTACACCACGGATGGAAGCACGCCCAGCCCGCTTCAAGGCACGCTTTATGCCGGACCGGTCTCCATCGGCTCCACGGCCACGCTTCAGGCGGTTGCGGTCAAATCAGGATTGGCGAACAGCGTCGTCACCTCCGCGCCGTTTGTCATTCCGGCCGGCCAGACCGTGATGTTCGAGGCGGAGGACTTGACGGTCGCTACGAGCGGCGCCACGGCCGCAAATCTATACGACGATCTCGCGAGCGGAGGTGCGTGCAAGGTCATGACCGCCACCTACATTACAGGTGACGATATTCACGACGCTACCAATCAGTGGATCGAATTCACGACCAGCAGCATCGCGGCGGGGACTTACGAACTCGCGATGCGCTACAAAGGCGCGAACACTCGCGTGCAGGTTGAGGTGATGCTCGACGGTTTTCAGATTGGCGAAACGGTGGACGAGTACTCGGCGGCATCGTCCTATTCCACGGTGAGCCTCGGTCGCGTGACGTTCCCCGCCGCCGGCGCACATAGCATCCGTCTCGTCATCAACGGCCAGAACCCGGCGTCGAGCGGCTTCACGCTCACCGCCGACTCCTTCACCTTCACGGCGCCGGGCGAGGCCAGGTTCGAGACGGAGGACTTGGCGCGCACGGTTGGCGGAGCCACCGCGAGTACGGGACCGGACGCGAACGCCAGCGGGTTTCGTTGGGTCTCGTTCTCGGCCGACAGCGTGAACGACTATGTCGAATTTACGACCTATCACCTCCCGGCCGGTACCTATGATCTGAGGCTTCGCTACAAGGCCTTCACCAATCGCGGCATCGCCGCGGTGAGCGTGGACGGCACAAACGTCGGGTCGGTGGACCAATACGCCGCCTCCACCAGCTGGCTCACGTCTAAGGTTGCAACCGTCACGCTCGCGAGCAGCGGCACGCACACGGTGCGTCTCACCGTTAGCGGAAAGAACGCCTCGTCGAGCGGTTACCTTCTGGCACCCGATCTGATTACTTTTGCCCCGCCGACCATCACGCTCGAAGCCGAGAGCATGTTTCGCACTTCCGCCGGTGCGACCAGTTCGCTCCTGACGGGCGATGCCAACGCCAGCAATACGCAATTGATCGTGCTGAATGCCGATGGGGTTGGCGATTATATCGAATTTACTACTCCGAGTCTTCCGGCCGGTTCCTACGACCTTTACCTCGGGTATAAGGGCTATGCTAATCGCGGCACTCTACAGGTGACTGTGGATGGCATCGAGATCGGTGGATTGGTGGATGAGTACTCTACTACCAGCTCCTACCCGACGGCAAAAATCGGCCCGGTTGGATTCACCACGGCCGGAACTCATACCATCCGTCTGACGGTTAACGGCCAGGGCTCCTCGTCGTCCGGCTATCTTCTGACGGCGGACGTTTTCAAACTGACGCCGCCATGATCTCCGGCTGCTCCTGCCTTCTTTTCTTCCAGACCACCCCCGTAAAATGACGCTTACATCCTGCAATCCAGCCCGCCTTCTTGCGGGCGCGTTCCTGGCCACTCTCGCGGTCCACGCCCAACCTGCATCACCCGACGCGACCAATGCGTCTGCTGACGACCCGTACGTTCTGTCCCCCTTCGTCGTGAACGACACGCAGGATGACGGTTGGGTCGCCTCGTCCACGCTGGTTGGCAACCGCACCAACACCCAGCTCGCGAAGGTTCCGATGACGGTGGACGCGATTACCAGTGATTTCATGCGGGAGTTGGGGGCGTTTACACTCGAGGACGCGTCGCGCTGGATTGCCAACGTCGATGTCGTCAGCGCCAACGAGACTGCGGCCGAAGAGGGCAGGGTGAATTTCCGCGGCATGCAGCTGGGCGGCCGCGAATCCAGTCAAGCCTCGCGCAACTTCTTTCCCTGGTTCACGCCGACCGATGCCTACAACATCGACCGCATCGACTACAGCAAGGGATCGAACTCCCTCATGTTCGGCGATTCCATTCCGGGCGGCATGGCCACGAGCTACACCAAGCGGGCGCGCTTCCGGAACTTCGGCGAGGTCACCGCACTTTACGGCAGTCACGACAGCTACCGCGTGCAGCTCGATCTCAACCGCAAGATCACCGACAAACTCGCATTGCGCCTCAACCTCGTCGACCGCGATGACAAAAGCTACATGCGCTATGCGCACTCGAGCCTGCGCGCGTTGCAGGGTGCGCTGACGTTCCGGCCTTTTCCGCACACTGAGATCCGGCTCGACGGCGAGACGGGCCGCTACGAGCGCCGACGCGCATCCAGCCTCGTCCGGATCCGGCCTAACTCGGCGCCGGGCCGCGGGTTCAACACCAACAATCGCTGGTATGTCACTTCGGACGGCGACATCGTACAGAGCACTGCCGCCACGCTGCCCGCCATCGATCGTGCGGCCGCCGGCGGCACCGCGGTGTCGCTGATGGAGGGTCAGTCCGCGACCGTAAACCTGATGTCCAGCGCGACCGTATCCACCGGCCAGACCCTCACGTTCGCGGGCTATCCGAAGGACACCAATTTGCGCGGCTCGATCGATTTCCTCGACCGCCCTTACCACAACTTCACCGCCTACTTCGAGCAGCAGGTCGGCAAGCTGAATGTGGAGCTGTCCTTCAACTACCAGAAACAGCAGCAGGACCGCACAGATCCGTCGTTCGATAGCACCATTTCGGTCGATCGCAACGGTCGTCCCTATCTCGATACGGCGATCAACCGCCGCACCTTCGGCGACCGGGTCCACATTTTTCGCGCGACGGCGTCATATCCGTTCGAGTTCGGCAATTGGAGCAAGCAGTTCCTCGTCGTCAGCGCGTCCAACCAGCGGCACGAGCTGTTCAACTTCCGGCAAAACCTCGCCAACTTCGCGGCGACCGACAAGGGCCCCGTGCCTATTGCCAACCACCAGATCCTGTTCCGGGCCTATCTCGACGATCCCCGCTATCCCTCGTCGGAGTTCTGGGAGCAGTTCCGGCCGGAGAATCTCCCGCGCACCGCGAACTTCCGCCCCGACTGGTACAACACCACCACCGCCGATCTGCCGTTCATCGACATCCGCTCGACCCGCTCCGCCACGGCGTCGCTTGCCGGCAGCTACTGGCGGGATCGCGTGCACACGGTGCTCGGTGTTCGCTACGATGCGTTCAACCGCAAGCGCATCACGGACCTGCCGACCGACGCCCTGGGCCAATACATCTTTCTCGGAGGTCCCGACGAGGTGCCCGAAGCCTACGAATACGACCCGCAGTTCGATCTTCACAACACGAGCTATACGGGCGGGCTGACCGTGGAAGTCCTGCCCGGGATCAATTTGTATGGCACTTACACGGAGTCCTTCCGCTGGGCCCCCGACGTGGACTTCACCGGCGCGGCCCTTGGTCCTGTGCTAGGCGAGACCAAGGAAATCGGCCTCAAGACCTCGCTCTTCCGGCAGAATCTTTTCCTGACGCTCGGAATCTATCGCACCGATCGGGCCAACGCCCGCTTTGTCTGGAGCCCGAACGATCTTTCCGCGGCCGAGATGGAGGATCTGTTTAATCCCAACGATCTCCAGCCCTCGAGCCCAAATTACTTCCGACCCGCCGAAGGAGCGAACAGCGAGTACCGTACCGTCACCGCGACCGAGCGGGCCGAAGGGGTGGAGACGACCTGGCAGCTGAAACGCATGGGCGGCTTCCAGGCGCGTCTGACGTATTCGTACAACGACATCGGAGTCATCCGTGACTTCAGTAAATTCGAAGCTCTATACAATGCCGCCGTTGCGCGTAACGACGCAGCGCTAGCGCCCGGCGGCAATGCTGCCATGGCCGAGAACGCGACGAGCCTCAACGACGCCAAAAACATCCTGCAGGCGAACAGCGGCGTGGAGCTCGTGACCGGCAGCCGCAGCGTCAAGAACATGGTCAACTGGATCGTCGATTACCAGTTGCCCCGCTCCGGCCTGCTCAACGGCGCCCGGCTGGCGATCTACGGCAACTGGCGCGACAATTATAATCTCACGCTGCTCAATGGCGTGCTCTACCGCGGCGGCGGCACGCACCCGATCGGTGCCTATGCGATCTACCAACGCAACATCGCCGGTCGTCCGACCACCTTCCGGCTCGGGCTCCGTAACATTGTCGATCTGGAGAACAACGACGACAAGCGCATCACCTCGATCGTCGCGGCGGATGCCGCCGGCGTTCCGACCAACTATCAATACCGGTATATCGATCCGTTTGTGGTGGATTTCAGCATCTCGGTCCGCTTCTGACCGGCCCTCGTTTGAACGGTATGGAAACCCGTCGTGCGTTCCTCGGCAAAAGCCTGCTCGCCGCGTGGCTGGGCAGCAGCGTTCTGCCCGTCCGCGCGGAGGAGTACGCGCGGCGTGAGAGCACGATCATTTCCGATCCCGCTTCCATCCGTGCGACTTGGTGTGATCAACTGCAACGGCTGGGCGCTCCGGTGCTCGAAGCCCTGGCGACAGGCCGGCTGAAAGCCACGATGCCGATGGAGGGGGCGCCGCCGCGTGCCGCCTTCACCCATCTCGAGGCGTTCGCCCGCCTGCTCGCCGGCGTTGCCCCGTGGCTGGAGCTTGGCGGTGACGAGACTCCCGAGGGCCGCGTCCGGGAGCATTTTGCCCAGCTGGCGCGCGAAGCGATCCGTTCTGCCACCGATCCTCGCTCCCCCGACCGGCTCAACTTCTCCGACGGTTTGCAGCCGCTCGTGGATACTGCATTTCTCGCCCAGGCGCTGCTGCGAGCGCCGCACGAACTTTGGGGCAAGCTCGATTCCGGCACGCAGGACAACCTGCTCGACTCTTTGGGCGCGAGCCGAGCGATCGCGCCGGGGCAGAACAACTGGCTGCTTTTTGCGGCGATGGTAGAGGCGACGCTGCATCGTTTCGGCCGCGATCGGGACGATGGGCGCCTGTTCGGTGCACTGGAAAACTTCCAATCCTGGTATGCGGGGGATGGATGGTATGGCGACGGCGCCGAGTTCCACACCGACTATTACAATGCGTTCGTCATCCATCCCATGCTGGTCGAAATCCTCGACGTCGTCGGCGACGAGGCCGACCGATGGAACCGCTGGCGCGAGACAGAGCGCGCGCGCTTTTCCCGGTTTGCCGCGATCCAGGAACGCCTGATTGCGCCCGACGGTACCTTTCCCGCGCTGGGCCGCTCGATCACCTATCGCTGCGGTGCCTTCCATGCGCTTGCGCTGGCGGCACTGCGCCGCGAACTGCCGCGGGCTCAGCTCCGGCCGGCGCAGGTCCGCACGGCTTTGACGGCCGTCATTCAGCGCACCCTCGGAGCGCCAGGAACCTTCGACTCGCGCGGCTGGCTTCGCATCGGGCTAAGCGGCCATCAGCCTTCGCTCGGTGAAAGCTACATTTCCACCGGCAGCCTCTATCTGTGCGCGGTCGTTTTCGTCCCGCTCGGTTTGCCCGCGGACGATCCGTTCTGGCGCGATCCGTCCGCTCCGAACACCTGGCAGGCCGTCTGGTCCGGCGCCGCCGTGGCGCCCGATCGTGCGCTCAAGTCCCTTATCTAATTTTTCCCATGATCAAACCACGTATCGCATTTTTGGTTAGTAGTTTCGTTTTGTCTGTTTCTGCGCTATTTGGCTCCTCTGCTCCGGCACCGGTCTTTATTGACGATGCGGTGGCCGGAAAAACGGCGCTCCGCGAGCTCTGCGACCATATTGTCGCGGAGAAAAAGGACTTTCCCATTATCTTTATTGGCGGTTACTATATGCGGACGCTGGTGGCGGCCTCGCAGATCCTGGACGAACCGCGCTACCTGGAGGCCGCGATCGCTTACGCCGACTTCCTCTTGGAGAAGCAGTCGCCGCGCGGCTACTGGGGCACCGGTTACGGCGATATCTTTCTCGCGGACACCGGCAGCGCGCTCGGCCTGTTCATCGTTCTCAGCAAGCACGTCTCCGCCGAGCGCCGAGAAAAATATCAGGCCGCTGTGGCCCGGTTCGTGAAGGCAATCGAGCAAGACGGTCTTGTGAATCCATCCGGTGCCTTCGGCGTCGGCTACCGCGCCACGCCGCAGGGTGAAGTCACCGGCATCATGTCGGAGGAGTACACGATTTCCTCAGTCCTTTCGGGCGGCGAAATCTTCACTTGGTACGGCCGGCAGACGGTGGACCCTCACTACCAAGAGGTCGCCTATCGCGCGCTGCGCTGGGTGATTTCGACGATGCGCGACGATGGCGTGATTCCCTACATTCTTCCCGCCATCGGCGCCGATCGCACGAAGATGGGAACGCCGAAAGCGGACGCAAAACTCTGGGATGACATGGCGTATCAGGTCGCCACCTACCTGGGTGAAGGCATCATCTCATTCGACCGGCACGCCACCTGGCCGGCGTGGAAAAACGAGATCCGCCTCGCCATCCGCCCGCACATCGAATTTCTGCTCCGCAGCCAGAACGCCGATGGGACTTGGGCCAAGCACGACAGCTATGACCAGAAGCGCAGCCCCGGCGTCGCAAATTTTCTGATCTGGTATTATCTCCACGTCGAGCGCGACGAGCGCATCCCGCCCGCGGTACGGCGCTTCGGCCGAGTGCTCGTCGATCCCGCCGCCGGCCGGGAATTTGGCCTCCTGCATCGGGGCGCGGTCACGAACTGGACCACGCGGGCCAACACCGTCGGGAAATTCGTTCCTAACGACATCGTCACCGCTCTGAGCGGCCGCGCGCTGGTTGAACTGCTCGCCCCCGGTATCGATTCCGAGTGGTAAGGCCCACGTCCTTTCTTTTCGCTCAACTTTCTCCTGATCGCCTGTGCTCATATTCTCTGTGCTTCGTCGTGTCGTGATTCTGGCCGTTATAGCGTTCGCCGCACTTCGGGCCGACGTGCTTGTGGTCGGCCCGACCCTGACGCGGTCGACCGCGCTGCAATCGCGTGTCGCGGCGGCGAATCTGGTCGTGCGGGCGGCGGGCTCCGATGCGCTCGATGCACTCGACCGCTCGGCGATCGACGTGGTGGTGCTCGCGTCGGACGAAACGCTGCCACCCGCATGCCGTCTCGGCCTCAGTCGTTACCTGGCTGAGGGCGGCCAGGTGGTGGTGGTCGGTCCCGCGCAATTCGATTACTCGCCGCATCCCGTGAACCTCGCTCCGCTGCCCCCGGCCGCGGCCGGGAGCTACCGCGTGATCGAGTCCGAACGCAAACCGGGCGGTCGCAAGGTCGAGCTTCCCGAGACGGCCCGGATCGAAACCCTCGCAACACCCGACGGGCGGCCCGCGCTCGGTTTTCGCACCTACTTGCGCGGCATGGACGATTTTCTCGTGGAGTTCGACGCCTCTACCGTGCGCTCGGCGCGCCGCTCCGTGCTGCAGTTCTGGGCGCGCGGCGATGCGTTCATGGATTTGCTCGCCATCGAGATTCGCGATGACGAGGGACGTCGTTGGTTCAGTTTTGTGCCGCTCGGCGACACGTGGCACCAGCATGCCGTTTCGCTGGCGGACTTCATCCCGGAGGGCTGGACGGATCCCTCTCGGCCTTATCCGCTGTTGCAGTCGCAATCCGTCGCCACCGTGGCGGTCGGCACCAACATGGCCACGGTGTGGCCGGAGCGCCCGATGTCGTTTGCCGTGGGCGGACTCGAGCTTGGCGAGGATGCTTCCGGTTTCTACGCGCCGACGTCGGCGCTCGCGGCATTGCGGCTGCCTTTCCGCGAGAGCGGGCTGGCAGTTCCCGATTGGCTTTTCGATCCGTTTGCCCGTGCGACTCGGACAACGTCGAAAACACTGCGGGTTGCAGGTTCACCACTCACCGTGTCGGAGGCTTGGCTTTGCCCGGTGCCCGACGTTGAACACCCCGGGCCGCGCATGGGCACGGATCACCGCGCCGAATACATATTGAAATTCCAGCGCGAGAGCCGCCGCATTCCCCTGTGGCAGTCGCTCGACACTGCGGAGAATCCTCCCGGCGCAGTCGCAGAGCTGCGTCTGCTCAGCGCGGGCCCGAATCAAGGCGCTGGTCTCGCGCTCTTTGGCGTTACGCCGGGCAGCCTGCTTGCAAACAAGGCATTGCTGGACTCGTTCGCCGAAACCATCGTGGCGCTTGCCCGTCAGCCGAAAATCGCCGGCGCCACCATCGATCTCCTGCGGCCGGAGGGGGGAGTGGCCACCGGACCGGCTTTGCAGGTGGTCGTGAGGAATCCGCTGGCGCAGCCCGTTTCCGGCCGCCTGATGGTCAATGTCGCGGGCGGAACGGTGCGTGGCGAGGCCGCCCTCACGGTGCCCGCCCGCGGCACGGTCACGGCGTTCGTGCCGCTCTCGGAGGTGCCGGAGGATTTTCCGTTCACGCGATTCGAGTGGCGGGTGACGTTCGCGTCCGAGGCCGGACGCGACGAACTGAGCGATGTCGTGGACGTCGAGCGCGGCCTCATTTACGCGCTGCGCCACCTGGTCGGAACGCAGCGCCGTTTTCCCGACGGGCGAATCAGCCATCATTACTTCGGCGACGCCTATGGCGTGCGCGCGATGTTCGCGTATGTCGACCTGCTGAAACGAGAGCCGGAGCGCCTGGACGCGAATCGCGATCTCTGGCGGACGGTCACGCCGGCCGAAATCGAGGCGTGCGGAACGCGCTTCTTCGACATGCTCGTCGAACGACAGAACGAGGACGGCTCCATCCCGATGGGCTACAGCGAGCATCTCAATGTCTACAATGTCGCCGATGGCGGTCAGATCACGATATCGGCCGGCCAAATCTTGCCGCTCCTCGCAGATCCGGCGCGTCGCGAACGCTATCTCCAATTCGTTCGTCGCTTTGCCGATTGGGCGGAGACGTTCTACATCGACGAGCAAAAGTCCGCCGAACTCGCGCGAAAGTATCCGCGTCAGGCGGAAAAAGGTGAAACGCGAGTCGGCCATTACGGGCTGGGGTGGGGACATCTCGAGCGCAACGAGACCGGTCCTTTCTGGGTCATGCCCGATGTTCTCGGCGTGCAGATGCTGCTAACTTATGTGGATTCGAATCCCGACTATCTGCGGATTGCGCATCGCAACCTGCGCAACTATCTCGACGCGGGGTATCGGACCGATGGTTACTTCTGGGCCGAAGCGCTCGTCTGGTCATGGCTGACGACCGAAAACGAAGTGGAACGTAAACGCATCGCCGACGCGGTGCAGCAGGGATTTCTCGGCAAGCTGCTCAAGGACGGGGCGCACGACATGTATGACCGGGGTGCACGCGCCAATCTCAACGCGCTGCCGTTGATCTATTGCCGGCGTTTTTTCGGCGACGACGCCGCTCAGCGCGCGGCGCTGCTGAAATACGTTTGGGCCTTCGCTTCGGAGGACGCGCCGAACGCAATGCGCCGTGTGTCCGAGACGTTTCCCAAGCCGGCCCACGGCGAATCGATCACGGCGGCCAAACAAGCGGCGTGCGGCGCGCTCTGGGCGATTGAACTGATCGAGCCCGGCTCGTCGCTGCTGCGGGTTGACGGGTTTCCCCGCGCTGCCGTGTCGCCGCGAACCGTACCATAGCATTCGGTTCATGCGATACGTTTCGGTTTTGCTTCTGGGCTGCGCGCTCGTGTCTGGCCTGCACGCCGCCGTGCAGCTGGCGGCACCGTTCTCCAATCACATGGTTCTTCAGGCCGGCCGGCCTCTGCCGGTGTGGGGCACGGCCGAAGCCGGCGAGCCGGTCACGGTCGAGTTCGCCGGCCAGCAGCAATCCACGGTCGCGGATGCCGACGGTCGCTGGCGGGTGCGCTTGCCGGCGCTGGATTATGCGCCGGACCACGCTGTGCAGATGCTCGCCGTACGCGGCCGCGATAGCGAGGTGCGCCTGACCGACGTACTGATTGGCGAGGTGTGGCTATGCTCCGGCCAGTCAAACATGCGCTTCACACTCGGCCGCCGGGTCGAGCCGCGCTCGGCCGATGCGCCGCGCCTGTTTCCCGCCGCGCTCGCCGGCTCGGCGAATGAGCGTATCCGGCTGCTGAATATATCCGGCGGCACGCCCGCAGACCGCCGGTGGGCGGTGTGCGGCCCCGAGACCGCCGCGGAATTCAGCGCCATCGGTTATTTTTTCGGCGCAGCCCTCGTGCGGTCGAGGGACGTGCCGGTCGGCCTGATCGATCTCGGGCGTGGCGGCGCTGCGATCCGGGCGTTTCTCCCGCCGGAAGCGTTTGCCGCGCGCCCTGATTTCGATCGTACCTATGCGCCGGAGAAACGTCCTGCCTTCCGTACCGGCGCGGTGTTCGAAAACGATCTGGCCACGCTCGGGCCTATTGGGCTGCGCGGCGTGCTCTGGTATCAGGGCGAGGGTGACGCATCTCGTGCCGCGCTGTATCCCGATCTTTTGCGCACAATGATCGCCGAATGGCGGAGGAGGCTCGAAGCGCCGGAACTGCCGTTCGTCATCGTACAGCTGCCACCGTGGGAGCGCCGCCGAAAAGATCCGCCGCGGACCTCAATCGGGATCACGTGGGCGGAGTTGCGCGAGGCGCAGCGAAAAGTGGTCGAGACCACACCGCACACGGTCCTCGCGGTCATCGCGGATTGCGGCGAACGACTCGACATCCACCCTCGTCGCAAACGCGAGGTGGGCGAGCGACTCGCACAAGTCGCGCGTGCCCGAGTTTATGGAGAGCCGGTTCCGTCGAGCGGGCCCGTGTTGCAGTCGGCCGAGGCGGGCGCCTCGTCCCTTGTGCTCACGTTCACACAGGTTGAAGGCGGGCTGTTCGCGCGGGCCGAGCAGTTGGAGAACTTCGAGATTGCAGGCGACGACGGGCGATTCAGGCCTGCGACGGCCGCGGTCACCGGCTACAATCAAGTGACGGTGACCGTGTCGCCGGGCGCAGGAGCCCGCTACGTGCGCTATGCGTGGCGCGACTATTTCGAGCCCTCGCTCCTGAACGGCGATGGCTGGCCTGCGGCGCCGTTTCGCACAGACGACTTTCCGTTCACCACGGCCAAAGTGGCCGCAACGGCGACGACCAACGGAGCCACCCCCAAAAGCCTCACCGAACTCGCGCGCGAGCAGTTCGCCTTCGCCGCCCGGCAGTACGCCGGTTTGTTGAAACGGGCGGAAGGGGAGCCCGGTCGCGCGCCCTATACATTTAACCAAGGCCGGTTGAAAACGGTCGCTCCGCGCGACTGGACATCGGGCTTTTTCCCGGGCTCGCTCTGGTTGCTTTATGAGCAAACCGGCGATTCGGCGTGGCGGGTAGCGGCGGAAGATTTCACTGCACGTCTCGAAGCAATCAAGGATTACACCGGCAACCACGACCTCGGTTTCATGCTCGGCTGCAGCTATGGGGAAGGGTGGCGCTTAACGCGCAATCCGGCTTATCGCGACGTGCTTGTACAAGGCGCGCGCAGCCTCTCGACGAGGTTTCGGCCCGCGGTCGGTCTCACGCGTTCGTGGGATGTCGGCTCCTGGCGGTATCCGGTGATCATCGACAACATGATGAATCTTGGGCTGCTATGGTTCGCTTACGCGGAGACGGGTGACGAATCGTTTCGGGACCGCGTGCTGAGCCATGCCGATCGGACCTTGGCGAATCACTTTCGCCCCGACGGCAGCAGCTTTCATCTGGTCGACTACGAGCCTGACACCGGCGCAGTCCTGCAGCGGCAGACGGTCCAGGGCTTTGCGGACGCATCGGCTTGGTCGCGCGGGCAGGGCTGGGCGCTCGCAGGCTACGCCGCCGCGGCACGTTGCACCAAGAACAGCGCTTACCTGGTTCAAGCGCAGAAGGTCGCCGACTTCATTCTTCATCATCCACGCCTTCCGGCCGATGGGATTCCGTATTGGGACTTTGACGCGCCCGACATTCCCGCGGCTCCGCGCGACACCGCGGCTGCGGCGGTGATGTCGCTCGGTTTGCTGGATTTGGCCGAGCTACTCGGAGCCGAGGCAGGCGCGCCGTATCGGGCGCTCGCTGAGAAGCAGCTGCGAAGTCTGGCAGGCCGGGAGTATCGCGCGCCGTTGGGTGAGAACGGCAATTTCCTGCTCCTCCATGCCGTCGCGCATTTTCCAAAGCAGCGCGAAGTCGATGTGCCGTTGAACTACGCGGATTATTACTTTCTCAAAAGCTTGTCGCGCGTGCTCGGTGCTGAGGCATCCACGGTCGGTGTCCCTTGAGGACGCAACGCGCATAGTCGTCAGATCGGTCGGACGGGGCCCACGAGCTTAGGTGCGGCCGTTTTCGAGCCAAACGACGACGGATAGTGCACCAGGTTCGAGACCGGGCCGCGCGTAAAACGCAAAAACGCCGCGAAGCGACTCGCGGCGTTCATGAAATTGGCGCCCCCACGGGGAATCGAACCCCGCTTTGAAGATTGAGAATCTCCTGTCCTAACCGATAGACGATGAGGGCGGCGTTGGGACGGATGACGGTCTGGATTTTGTCGCGTGCGTCAAGCGCGGGTTTGCACTGGCGGCGCGGGGGTGGGGCGCACATCGATCCTGACGGTGTCAGCTAACTCCAAAGGCGTTGATGAAGAAATTTTGCAGTGACCCCGCGGTTGCCCCGCGCTAGTCTCTGGCCATGAAACTCGCGTTCCAGCGGCGGGTGTTCGCAGCGTTGTTTGGCGCGATTTTCCTGATCGTCGCCGCCGGGTGCGCGACGCCACAGACGATCGACGGACGGCGCGTCATTGGCACGCGTTGGGTGAACGGCCGGATCGTCTACGTGCTCGAAGGCGACGAGGAGGCGCTGCGGCGCGGCGCGAATGAAGCGACCGAGGCGAGCGAGGGAATCGTGTTCGCGCCGCTGGCGCCCGAGCCTACGAAAAATCCCAAATCGCCATAAGGCAGGATTGGTTCCACGGCGCAGATCGCTACAACACGCGCCATGACGAATCCGAAGGAAGGTCTGGCACTGCTTTGTCTCGATCTGCAACCCGTGTTTCTCGACGTTGTGGCCGAGGGCGAACGTCTGCGGCGCCGCGCCGGACTCGCGATCGGCGGGGCGGCGGGATTGGGAATCCCGGTGCTGTTTACGGAGCAGGTGCCGCACAAACTCGGGGCGACAGAGCCGACGCTGTTGAGCGGCGCGCCCGGAGCCCGCGTGTTTCCCAAGGAAACGTTCTCGGCGATGGCGGACGAGGCGGTGCGAGCCGAATTGAAGGCGCGCGAGGTCGAGCACGTGCTGCTTTGCGGGCTCGAGACGCCGGTGTGCGTTTACCAAACAGCGCTCGACTTGCGGGCTTCGCGACGCGAGGTGACGCTGCTCGCCGACGCAGTGAGCGGACGGCGGCCCGACGATTCGGTGGCCTGCTTGCGCGCGCTCGAGCGCGCTGGCGTGCACGTGCTGCCGACGGAAACGGTTTTCTACGCCCTGCTGCACGATGCACGGCATCCGTTCTTCCGGACCTTCACGCAGCTGGTCAAAACGCAGGCCTGATGTCGGCGCCTGCGCGCGGCGCGCAACCGAGGCTTGTCGGCGTCGCGGCCGGAGGTTCTGCTGAAATGCATCCGGCGCGCGCCGTTCCTCTCATGTCTGAAGAAATCTGCCTCTCCTGCATCCGTGAATTGAAGGCGTTTGGCGCGGCCGCCGGCGCCCGACCGTTCGCCAGCCTGCTGGTGGTCAAGAAGCTGATCGCGAAGACCGCGTCGAACGGCAACACGTTCTTCAGCGCGGAGCTCGGCGATCGCACCGGATCGTGCAATTGCACGATCTTCGGAGACAGCCCCGTGTTCGAAATCCTCAAGCAGGCGGGTGAAGGCGCGGTGATGCGCGTCGAGGGGAAGCTCGACTATTATCAGGGGCGGCTCTCGCCGAAACTGACGCGTGCCACGGCGTTGTCGGAAGCCGAGCTGAGCGCGCCCGGCCTGCTCGACAACCTGGTCGAGAGTGCACCGGAAGATCCGCAAACGATGTGGCGCGAAGTGGAGGCGTTCATCGATGGCATCCAGCAAACGGAGCTGCGTGCGACGGTGCGCGGCGTGTTTGAGGAGGTCGGGGAGGTTTTTCGCTGGGTGCCGGCGGCCGTCTCGATGCACCACGCGTATCGCCACGGTTTGCTGGAGCACACGACGCACATGGCGCGTGCGTGTCAGGCGCTCCTGCCGCTCTACCCGGAGGTCAACGCCGACCTCGCGATGGCCGGCATCCTGCTCCACGATACGGGAAAGACGATCGAGTATGAAGGCACGCTCGCGACGCGGCGCAGCCGGCGCGGCATCCTGCAGGGACATGTCGTGCTCGGCTACCAACTCGCACGCAAGTCGGCCATGAAAGCGAAGCTGTCGCCGGATCTCCTCGAGCGGCTCGAACACATCATCCTCTCGCACCAAGGTGAACCGGAGTGGGGCGCGGCGGTGTATGCGGCGACGCCCGAGGCGGTGTTCGTTTCGATGATCGACAATCTCGACGCGCGCATGGGCATGGTGCAGCGCGCGCTGCGACAGGCGGTCGAGGGCGAGGAGTTTTCCGAACGTCTGCCGGGACTCAGTTCGCCGTTGCTCACGAAACCGTTGCCGGCGGCGCCGGAGGCCGGGGAGACGACCGCGTAGTCGCTTTCTGGATGCGCGGCGGATCCCGTCGCGTCACTGCAGGTGCTGGATGATCGAGACAATCGGCAGAAACAGCGCGATGACGATCGTGCCGACGACGGCGGCGAGAAGAATGATGAGGCACGGCTCGATGATTGAAGTCAGAGCCGCGACCGCCTGATCGACTTCGTCGTCGTAGGCATCGGCGATGCGGCCGAGCATCTCCGGGAGCGCACCGGTTTCTTCGCCGACCTCCACCATGCTGGCCAGCAGCGGCGGGAACACGCCGCTCGCCGCGAGCGGACGCGCGACGCTGTCGCCGGATTTCACGCGTTCTCGCACACGTTCCAGCGGCGCGGAAATGTGGACGTTTCCCGCGGTGTCGCGGGTGATCGCGAGCGCTTCGAGCATCGGCACGCCGCTGGAGAGCAGGGTGCCAAACGTGCGCGTGACGCGAGACACCGCCGACTTGAGCGAGAGATCGCCGATGACCGGCAAGCGCAGCGCCAGCAGATCGAAAACGCGCTCGCCCCGGCCGGTTCGGCGAAAAGCAACCAGCCCCGCGATGCCCCCGGCGGCAACGACGAACGCCAGCAGCGCGTGCTGCTGGAGAAACACGCTGATCGCGAGGACTCCGCGCGTGAGCGCCGGCAGCGGCTGGCCTTTCAGCATGCCGGCGAAGATCTGCTCGAACTGCGGCACAACGAAGACCAGCAACGCGGCGACAATTGCGGTGGCGAGCAGCAGGACGACGATTGGATAGGTGAGGGCGGACTTCACTTTGCCGCGCACGCGTTCGGCTTTCTCCTGAAATTGCGCGACGCGCTCGAGGACGAGCCCGAGCACGCCGCCGGCCTCGCCCGCGCGGACGAGATTGACGTAGAGCCGGTCAAAAATTGCGGGGTGTTGCGCGAACGCGGCGGACAGGTTGCCACCATTGCGAATGGTGGCGGCGAGATCCTCGATCGCGCCGCGAAACAACGGACTTTTTTCCTGCCGGGTCAGCGTCTCGAGCGCGCGGACCAGCGGCAGCCCCGCGCGAAGCAAGGTCGACAACTGGCGCGTGAAATAGGCGACGGATTTTCGGCTGACCGGCCGGCCGAAAACGCGCGGCGCGCGGAAGGCGGTGGATTTGCGGAGGGGGCGGGCGCGAATCGATTGCTCCTCAGTTGCGGACGGGCGTAATTCCAGCGGAGCGAGTCCGCGTGTTTTCAGAGTGCGGGCGGCTGCGTCGGCGCTCGTGCTGGCGAGCGAGCCCGTGCGTTCGCGTCCCGTGGCGGCGTCGATCGCTTTATAATGAAACGTCGGCATCGGGGAGGGGCTTCAAGTGTGGCGAAGCACTTCGCTCAGGGTGGTCGCGCCGGCGAGCGCCGCGCGCACGCCCTCCTCGCGGAGGGTGCGGAGTCCGCGGCGTTTCGCCGCCTCGCGCAAGGGCGGCAGCGGCGCACCGGCGCCGATCAACTCCCGCATTTCCTCGGTGATTTCCAGCCATTCGAACAGCCCGAGCCGGCCGCGGTAGCCTGTATTCGCACAACGGTGACAACCGACCGCTTCGAAAAACGTCGCCGTCGCGTCCGGCGGAAGTCCGATCTCCTCGCGCAACGAATCCGATGGCGTGTGCGGCCGGCGGCAATCGGGACAGAGCCGGCGCACGAGCCGTTGGGCGAGTACGGCTTCGAGCGTCGAGGCGATGAGGAACGGCTCCACGCCCATGTCGATCAACCGTGTCACCGCGCTCGTGGCGTCGTTGGTGTGCAGCGTCGTCAGCACCAAGTGGCCGGTGAGCGAGGCCTGAACCGCGATCTGCGCGGTTTCGAGATCGCGGATTTCGCCGACCATGATCACGTCCGGATCCTGCCGGAGAAACGCGCGCAGCGCGGAGGCGAAGGTGAGGCCGGCGATCGGGTTGACCGGCACCTGCATGATGCCGTCGATCTCGTATTCGACTGGATCCTCGACGGTGAGGATTTTCGTGTCGGACGCGTTGATGAGTTGGAGCACGCTGTAAAGCGTGGTGGTTTTGCCCGAGCCGGTGGGGCCGGTGACGACCACGATGCCGTGCGGATTGAGGGCGACGCGGCCCACGCCGGCGTGAACGTCGGCCGGCAAACCGAGACGGCCGAGATCCAGCTGCAGCGCCGCGCGGTCGAGCACCCGCAGCACGACGCTTTCGCCAAATTGCGTGGGAAGCGTCGAGACGCGGAGATCGACGGGATGACCGTTGACGGCCACGCGGAGGCGTCCGTCCTGGGGCAGACGACGCTCGGCGATGTCGAGCCCGGCGAGCACTTTCAAACGCGACGTAATCGGCAGCGCGAGGTGGCGCGGCGGCGGTGTCAGTTCGTGCAGCGCGCCGTCGACGCGGTAGCGGATCTTGAACTCGCGTTCAAACGGCTCGAAGTGCACATCGCTCGCGTGCGCTCGCACCGCCTGGCTCAACACCCAATCGACGAAGCGCACGATCGGCGTGCGGCGAGCGAGTGCTTCGAGTTCGCGGGCGGAGAGCGCCGCCGGCTCACCGGAGAATTTTGCGTCGGGCCCGAGTTCTGCGAGCACCTCGTCGAGCGTCGCCTCGGCGGGTCCATAATGCGTCGCAATCAAGCGGTCGATTTCGGCGGCATCGGCGAGCACGAGACGAATCTCACGACCGAGGACAAACGCGAGATCGTCGACCACGCGGCGGTCGAAAGGATCGCTCACGAGCAAATCGATCGTTTGGCCATTCGCACGGGACGGAATCGCGTGGTAGGTGCGGGCCTGTTGCGCGGTGAGGAGTGCGATTAGGTCTTCGGGGAGCCGGTCGGGCAGATCCGTCGCGCAACGACACCCCGCCGATTCGGCGACCAGGGCGAGGAGTTGCGCTTGGTCGACGAGGCCGCCGTCGATCGCGAGCGCGGCGAGAGGTTTGCCGGTCGCCACGTGCTCGGCCTGCAGCGCGTCCAATTCCTCGGCGGACGCGAGGCGTCGGTTGCGCAGGAGTTCGTAAACCGTGGGGCTGTGGTTTGCGAACATGGGAGCGCGGACGGCTAGAGGTCGCGGAGCTTCGCGCCCATCGCGACGAGCTTTTCGCGCATGACGACGGAGTCCTGCGCCTTTTCGACCGCCTCGTCGGGCGTGATGAGTTCGCGGTTCACGAGGCTCATGAGATGAGTATCCATCGTGATCATACCGAGATTCGCACCGGTCTGGATGTCCGACGGGATGCGGAAGGTTTTGTTCTCGCGAATGAGCGACGCGATCGAGGTCGTCGTCACCATGATCTCGTAACCGGCGATGCGGCCGCCGCCGACCTTCTTGCAGAGCACCTGGGAAATCACCGCCTGGACGGACGACGCGAGCTGCGTGCGGATCATGTCCTTCATGTTGGCAGGAAACGCATCGACGATGCGGTCGATGGTTTTAGCGGCGCTGTTGGTGTGCAGCGTGCCGAACACGAGGTGACCGGTTTCGGCGGCGCTGATCGCGGCTTCGATGGTTTCGAGGTCGCGCATTTCGCCGACGAGGATGATGTCCGGATCCTGGCGCAGCGCGCGGCGGATCGCCTCGGCAAAACTGGGAACGTCGGAACCGATTTCCCGCTGCGTGACCACACAGCGTTTGTGCGGGTGGTAATATTCGATCGGGTCTTCGATGGTGATGATGTGGCCGTCGCGGTTCTCGTTGATGTAATTGATCATCGAGGCGAGCGTGGTCGACTTGCCCGAGCCGGTCGGGCCCGTGACGAGGATGAGGCCGCGCGGACGGTAGAGGAGCTCGCGAATCTTGTCGGGCAGGCCAATGTCCCGCAGCCCAAACATCTTGTAGGGGATCTGGCGGAGCACCATGCCGTAGTTGCCTTTGGCCTTGAGCACGGAGACGCGGAAACGGGCCTTCTCGCCGAACGCGAAGCCGAAGTCGGCGCCGCCGTTGAGCTTCACGGCGCTGATGTGGCTGTCGGGCGTGATCGAGAGCATGAGCTTCTCGGTGTCGGCTGAGGTGAGATTCGGTCCCTCGATCGGCGTCATGCTGCCGCTCAGACGAAGCGTCGGCGGTTGCCCGACCTGAAGATGGAGATCCGAGGCGTTTTGCTCGACGACGAGATCGAGCAGTTCGTTCATTTCGTAACTCATGGCTGGAAAGGGCGAAGCAGGGCTGAACTCAGCGCGGATCGCCGGCGGTGATCGAGACGACTTCGTCGAGGGTGGTCAAACCAGCGCTGGCTTTGCACGCGCCGTCTTCGCGCAACGTGCGCAGGCCGGACGCGCGCGCGCGGGTGCGGATCTCCGATAAACGGGCGCCGTCGTGAATCGTGCGTTGCATCGGCTCGTCGCACATGAGCAATTCGAAAAGCCCGAGCCGTCCGCGATATCCGCTGCGTTGGCACGAAACGCAACCGACACCGCGTGCGAACGCCGGCGGTTCGTGGCGCGCGGGGATCGGTCCGAGCGCGTGCAGTTCGTGCGCGGCGGGCGTGAACGGACGCCGACACTTTTCACAGATTTTTCGGACGAGCCGCTGCGCGAGAACGGCCCGCAGCGACGCGGAAATGAGAAAGCGTTTCACGCCCAGATCGACGAGGCGCGTGACAGCGCCGGCGGCGTCGTTGGTGTGGAGCGTGGAGAACACCAGATGGCCCGTGAGTGATGCGTTGAGCGCGATCTCGGCGGTTTCGCGGTCGCGAATTTCGCCGAGCATGATGACGTTCGGTGCCTGGCGCAGCATGGCGCGCAAAGCGGCTGCGAACGTCATCCCGAGCTCGGGCCGCACGGGCACCTGGTTGATGCCGGTGAGCTGGTATTCGACGGGATCCTCGACGGTGATGATCTTGCGATCCGCGCGGTTGAGGTGGTGCAGGCAACTGTAGAGCGTGGTCGTCTTGCCCGAGCCGGTGGGACCGGTGACGAGCACGAGGCCGGCCGGCGATGAGATGACGCGTTCGAAGGCGGCGCGATCGTCAGGCCAGAAGCCGAGTTCGGGCAGGCCGAGTTGCAGGCCTTGCTGGTCGAGGATGCGCATCACGATGCTTTCGCCGTGCGTGGTCGGCAGCGACGAGACGCGGAGATCGAGCGCGCGGCCATCGAGCGCGATCTGGATGCGCCCGTCCTGGGGGATGCGTTTCTCGGCGATGGAAATATCGGCCATGATCTTCACGCGCGAGACGAGCGCGAGATGGAGCCGGCGCGGCTGGTCCTCGACTTCGACGAGGGCGCCGTCGATTCGATAGCGAACGCGGAAGCGACGTTCGAGCGGTTCGAGATGAATGTCGGATGCGCGCTGGCGCACGGCGGCGACGATCAGCGCGTGAACGCGCTGGATGACGGAGGCGTCGGATAACGCCTCCGCGGGAGTGTCGATCGTTGCGGGCGGCGGAGCGGCGCTCGTGTTTTCCGGATTGGCGGCGACGAGCTCCGCGAGACCGTAGCAGCGATCGATGGCGCGGAGAATCTCCGCGCGCGGCGCGAGCGCGATTTCGATGCGTCGACCGCAGCGGTGCGCGAGGACGTCGGGCGCGTGGACGTTGAGCGGATCGGCGAGTGCGATCTGCAGACGGTGCGCATCGACGTGCAGCGGCAGCAGCGCCTGGTCGCGCGCGAATTCCGGCGGCACGAGCGCGAGTGCGTCGGCCGACACGTCGAGCGACGACAGGTCGGCGATCGGCAGGGCAAACTCCTCGGCGAGGGAAGCGAGCGGAGCGGACTCGGAAAGGGAATCTTCGGCGTGGGGTAACACGAAGCGGACGCGCGAAGTATCGCGACGTCCGCTTCAAGATCAATCCTGCAAGTGGACGGCGTTTGAGGGGCGCCGCTCGGGACACTTCAGGTGCGGCTGAGTCCGAGGAGGAATTCGGCGTTCGATTTCGTTTTCCGGAGACGCGTGATGAGCATCTCCATCGACTCGATCGGGCCGAGTCCCTGCATCGCGCGGCGGAGTCCGTAGATGCGCTGCAGTTCTTCAGGATGGTAGATGAGCTCTTCCTTGCGTGTGCCGGAACGGTCGATGTTGATCGCCGGGAAAATCCGGCGCTCGACGAGACCGCGGTCGAGGTGCACCTCGCAATTACCGGTGCCTTTGAACTCCTCGAAGATGATTTCGTCCATGCGGCTGCCGGTGTCGATCAGCGCGCTGGCGATGATCGTGAGGCTGCCGCCGCCCTCGATGTTGCGGGCGGAGCCGAAGAAGCGCTTCGGTTTCTGGAGCGCGTTGGATTCGAGACCGCCGGACATCGTCTTGCCGCCGGTGGTGAGCGCGTTGTAGGCGCGGGCCAGGCGGGTGATCGAGTCGAGGAGGATGACGACGTGTTCGCCGAGCTCGACGCGACGGCGGGCGTTTTCGATCACCATCTCGGCGCAGTGAACGTGGCTCTCGGGCGTTTCGTCGAAGGTGGAAGAAACGACCTCGCCCTTCGTGTGGCGGCGGAAATCGGTGACTTCTTCGGGACGCTCGTCGATCAGCAGCAGAATCAGCTTCGCGTGCGGGCTGTTCGCCGTGATCGAGTTGGCGATGTTCTGGAGGAGGACGGTCTTGCCGGTGCGCGGCGGGGCGACGATCAGCGCGCGCTGGCCGAAGCCGATGGGCGTGAGGATGTCGATCGCGCGCATCGAGACGTCCTTCTGCGTTTCCTCGGATTCGAGCAGGATGCGCTGCAGCGGATAATAAGGAACGAGCTCCTCGAATGGTGTGATCTTCGAGATGTCGGCAGGCGGCATGCCCATGACCGACTCGACGCGCAGGACCGACGGGCAGCGTTCGCCCGGTTGCGGCGTTTGCAGCAGGACTTCGACCTGGTGGCCGCGCTTTAGACCGTGGAGTTTGACCAGACTTTCCGGCAGGTAAGGATCTTCCGGATACAAGCGGTAGTTCACGTGGTCGTGCACGATGAACGAGCCGCGGTCGGTGACGTCGATGTAGCCGCGATCCTTGAGCGGACGCTTCCGCTCGGCGACGTGTGCGAAGATCGCGGTGAGCAGCTGCTTCTTGTTGGGCACGCCCTCGAACGAGGCGCCGAGCTGGCGGGCGTAAGCGGTGAGGTCGCCGAGATTCTTGGCGTAAACCTCGTTGAGGTAAATGGGCTCGCCGCCGCCGGAGGAGACCTCGTTGGCGGTGTTTTCGAGCGCGGCGAGATCCTCGAAACGCGACGGGTTGGGGAGCTCGCCGGCGACCGGCGCGTTGCTGGGTGGGGGCGGTTGCGGCGGATGCTGTTCGCGACCCTGACCGCCTTGCTGCCAGGGACCGCCGCCGTGGCGGCCGCGTTTACGCTTGTTGCGTTTCCAGAAATCGCGACCGCCGCCGCGTTCCTGCCATTCTCCCTGCGGCTGTTGGTGCTGCTGGTGGTGCTGGCCACTGCTGGGGCGGGAGGCTTCCTGAGCGGGAGCGGACGAGGCGGCGGGCGCCTCGGGGGCGGGCGGGGTGTCGCCACCAGCCGCGGGTGTCTCAAGATTTACACTACGCGCCGGCGCCGCATCGGGTTCGCGTTCGGCGCGTTCCGGTCGTTCTGCGCGTTGGGGATGCTCCTCGCGCTCTGTGCGTTCCTCGCGGCGGGGCGGCTCGACTGCGGGCGGCGGAGCGGCGGGCTCAGGCGCGGGAGCGAGCTCCAGTTGCGCGGAGGAGGCTTCGGCCTTGGCGGCCTTCGCGGATTTGGTGCGCGTCGACGGGGCGCGCGTGGTGCGGCGCCGGACGGGCTTTTTCTTGCCGGTGGATTCGGCGCCGGCGTCAGCCGGAGAGGGGTCTTCGTCGTTTTTCGAAGGCATTGCGATGCGAATAGAGAAAAGGAAAGGGCGCCCGTTCGGAGGCGGAGAAACCGGACCGCGGCTGGTGTTTCTCAGCGACCTGTCGACAGCGAGTCGATCAATCGGCTGACCTGGGCGGCGAGAAACTCAGGCTTGCCGTCGTTCCACAGGACGAAGTCGGCCGATTCGATTTTGTGCGCCAGTGGCAGTTGCTTGGAAATACGTTGCTCGGCGAGCGCGCGAGGGAGACCGCGCTGCTCCAGTCGAACGAGTTGCTGGAGCGGAGCAGAGGCGACGCATATCGTGAAATCAAACCAATTCTCCAGGCGCTTTTCGAAAAGGAGCGGCACTTCGACGGCCCAGCGCGCTTTCGGTTCCGCGGCAAAAGCAGCGCGCCAGAGGGCGAATAGCGGTGGATGCGTGAGTGCTTCGAGCCAGCGGAGTTCCGTTTCATGGGGAAACACCCGGGCGGCCAGTTCGGGGCGGTTCACGGATCCATCCGGCGCCAGGATCGCGTCGCCGTAGCGCTCGCGCAAAGCCTGAAGCACGGGCGGCTGTGTGAGCACCGCGTGACGAATGGTGGCGTCGGCGTCGAGCCGGCGAAATCCTTGGTGCTCGAAAAGCGCCGCGGCGGTGGATTTGCCGCAGCCGATGCCGCCTGTGAGTCCGAGAATCATGTGGAAACACAGTGCGGAAGCGCCGGCGCGCGAGGCGCAACGGGGCTGAGGGGAAGGGTGGTGGTCACGCGGAAGAGTCGACGGGCGATGGCCGGAAACCCAGCAGATTTCAGCTTGCGCAGGTAATTCGCAAATCCTTAATCGGCGCGGTCCGGTCGCCGCCCTGGCTGGATCACGGTCCTCGTTTTCCTCTTCAACCAAGCATGTTTCCGCGGGTCGACACCAAGAGCACTCCGGCTGTGGCTGCCTTGGTCGTCGACGGTTTCCAGCGTTCGTATCCGGCGGCGAATCCCGCGTGGTTGCAGCGCCTTTTTGCCGACGTCGACGCGCTCTTCGGCGGCCGCCATCCGGACTACGGCGCGGTGGATCTCCAGTATCACGATCTTGAACACACGCTGCAGGCGACGGTTTGCCTCGCGTCGTTGCTCGCGGGCTGCAGCCGGTCGGGCGACGGCCCGCGAATCACGGCGCGGCAGTTCGAACTCGCGATGGCGGGGGCGCTGCTGCACGACACGGGTTATTTGAAGCTGCGGTCGGATACGGCCGGCACCGGCGCGAAATACACGTTTTGCCACGTCCTGCGGAGCTGCGCCTTCGCGGTGTCGTATCTGCCGACGCTCGGCGCGACGGAGCTTGAGATCGGCGGTGTGCTCGGCGCGATCAACTGCACCGGTCCGACGAAACAGATCAGCCGGCTGCATTTCCGCGATCCGATCGAGCGCTTCATCGGCTGTGCGCTCGCGACGGCGGATTATCTCGGGCAGATGGCGGCGGCGGACTACCCCGACGAACTGGAGATCCTGTTCCACGAGTTCGCCGAGTCGGACAACTTCATCCACGTCGCGCCTGAGCGCCGGGCGTTCAAGTCCGCCCGCGAGCTGATCGAGCGCACGCCGGCATTCTGGCGGCAATTCGTGCTGCCGAAGCTGGAGAACGATTTCCAGGGCGTGCACCGTTTCCTCGCGGATCCCTATCCCCACGGGGCCAATCCATATGTGCAGGCGGTGGAGCGCAACATCGCCACAATCGAGAGCCGCATCGCGGCGTTCGCGCCGTCGGCCTGAACTGCGTCGGTAAATTGCGGATACATGCTCGCGACCATCGCTTCCGCCGCGCTGCAGGGCATCGACGCCGAGTTGGTGCACGTCGAGGTGAACACGGGTGAGGCGGGCGAACCGAAACTGATTCTGGTGGGTCTGCCGGACGCCGCGGTGAAGGAGTCGGACGACCGCGTGTTTTCCGCGTTGAGCAACAGCGGTTACAAGCCGCCGCGGACGCGGACGACGATCAATCTCGCGCCGGGTCATCTGCGGAAGGAGGGGCCGTTCTACGATCTGCCGATCGCGCTCGGCATCCTGGCGGCGACGCTGCAACTCCGCGCGGATTCGCTCGGCGAATGGATGATTGCGGGCGAGCTGAGCTTGTCCGGCGCGACGCGTCCCGTGCGCGGCGCGCTCGCCATGGCGCGGCTGGCGCGACGACTCGGCAAACGCGGTTTGCTTCTGCCGGGCGTGTCGGCCGAGGAGGCGGCCTGCGTCGAAGGCGTGGAGGTGTTTCGCGTCGATTCGCTCGACGCCGCGGCGCGATTCCTGAGCGGCGAGAAGAAACTGGCGCCGACGCCTTCGCGCCGCGGGGTCGCGGCTGCCGCCGCGAACGAGAGCGGGGTGGATTTTTCCGAAATCAAAGGCCAGCACGCGTTGCGCCGCGCGGTCGAGGTGGCGGTCGCGGGTGGACACAATTTGCTGATGATCGGACCGCCGGGCGCGGGAAAATCGATGGTGGCGAAACGGGTGCCGACGATCATGCCCGCGCCGGCGCTCGAGGAGCAGCTCGAGATCGTCAGCATTCACTCCGCGGCGGGCCGGACGTTGAGCGGCGAGCTCGCATGGGGCGCGCGGCCGTTTCGCAGTCCGCACCACACGATTTCCGATGTCGGCCTGCTCGGCGGCGGCTCGATTCCCGGTCCCGGCGAAATCTCGCTCGCGCATCACGGCGTGCTGTTTCTTGACGAGTTGCCGGAGTTCAAGCGTTCCGCGTTGGAGGTGCTCCGCCAGCCGCTGGAGGACGGCGATGTGACGATCTCGCGCAGCGCGGGCAAGGTGACGCTCCCGTGCGCGTTCATGTTGATCGCGGCGATGAACCCGTGTCCGTGCGGTTATCTGGGCGACACGAAGCACGAGTGCCGCTGTTCGCCGACGCAGATCCAGCGCTATCGCTCGCGCATCAGCGGGCCGCTGCTGGACCGCATCGACATTCACATCGAGGCGCCGGCGCTGACGCTGACGGAGTTGCGCTCGGAGAAGAACGGCGAACCCTCGGCCGCGATTCGCGAACGCGTCGAGGCGGCCCGGGCGCGACAGCGGAGGCGTTTCGCCGACGGGAAGACCAACGCCAACGCGCGCATGACGCAGGCGCAGATCCGGAGGCATTGCGCGGTGTCGGCTGAACTGGGCGATTTGCTCCAGCACGCGATGGAACAGCTGAGCCTGTCCGCGCGTGCTTACGATCGCGTGCTGAAAGTGGCGCGCACCATTGCGGATCTCGCGGACGCGGAAAGCATCGCGTCGAATCATCTGCTCGAGGCGATTCAATACCGCAGCCTCGATCGCAACGTGTTTTACTGAGTCGTTCCGGGCGGCAGCGCTGCGGCTTTCGGTTCGGCAAATGCATTTGCGGCGCGCGACCGGTGGTCTAGACTGCGAGTGGGATAAAACGATCCTGTCCCGCATGAAAGCTTCCGCTACCGTCGTCGTTCGTTGGAGCTGGCTGTTTTTCTGCAGCGTCGGTGTGGTCCCGTTGGCGTGGGCCGAAACTTTCCTCGGGCGCCTCTTCCCGCAACCGGAGCTGGAGGCGGTCACTGTTACGGATGTAACCCCCGCGGGCCGGGAGCGGGGCGACGCTTCGCCGTCGCATCCGCTTTATTTCGCGGCGATCAGTGGCGGGTATCGCGACTTCGGCGCGATCAAGGCGGGCGAGAAACCGCTCGATCGCCGCGTGGCCGACGACACGGTGCTGAAGGTGCTCGCGAAGCGCGGGTATTTTCCCGCCGGCCCGGACCGCCGGCCCGACCTCATCCTGGCGTGGCATTGGGGCACGTTCAACACGCACTATTTTCTCGCCCCGAATGGCTTCACGTATCGCGGCTATCGCCGGGCGAAATTAAACTTCCTCGGCGGCTACAAGGTCGGCTTGCCCGACGCGCGCGATATGGCGTTTCCCGAGCAGGCGCTCGCGAACGGGTTGTCGTTTCAAAGCAGCGACGCGTCGCTCCTGCAGTCGATCGCGGACGACGATCTATATGTCGCGGTGATCACGGCCTTCGCCCCCCAGCTCACGGACGCCGGGCGGCCGGTGATGTTGTGGAGAACTCGCGTCAGTTGTCCGGCGACCGGCTTCTGGCTGCCGGAGGCGTTTCCGTCGATGCTGGCGATCGCCGCGCCCTACATCGGGCGCGAAACGGAAAAACCGGTGCGCATTCGTGCGAGCGAGCGCTTCCGGCCTGAAGTGAATTTCGGCGAGCTGCAACTCGTGGAATACCTCAAGAGCCAGGCTGCGCCTCCTGTCGTGGTGCAGGCCGGACGTTCGCGTTGAGCCAAGTCCGTGCGACAGTTCACCCGCTGTAATATTTCTCGTGGGCCTCGACCTGCACGATCTTGCGCTCCGGTAGAATGCAGGCGGTCAGGCGGCCGCCCATGACGCAGCTGGTGTCGATCCCGAGCGACCATTTCTGGGGATAGATTTTCGGGCGCGACGTGTGGCCGTAAATCACGAACGGCGGGCCCTCCCAGAGCGTTGACCAGTGCGGGCTGTGCGGGGCTTCGGAACGTTTCCGCGGGTTGCCGTCCTTGTCGATGTTCTGCACGCGGGTGACGATGCGCGCGGGCTGGCGCCGCCACGGAAGATTTGGCAGGAAACCGCCGTGCACGAGCACGATGCCGTGCCGCCGGTCGTAATACGTGAGCGGCATCGCATTCATGTAGGACCAGTCGCGCGCGCTGAGCTGTTTGAGCACCTCGTAGTCGCTTTTCTTCAGATGCGTCGGGTCGCCCGTCTTGCGGTAATTGAGCAGGCGAAGCTCGTGATTGCCGAGCAGCGAGAGCATGGCGTGCTTGCGGGCGAGAGCGATCACGCGCGCGCTCTCGGGGCCGCGGTTGATCAGGTCGCCGAGGAGAATCACGCGATCATGCGGCTCCAGCCGGAGCTTGTTGAGCAATTCCTCGAATTCGCGGGCGCAGCCATGGATGTCGCCGATTGCGATGAGTCTGCCTTTCATGAGCGGGAGAGGAGGATTGCGGGAGCGAAGCCGACGCCGATTCGAGTCGTGCGGCGCGAGGGCTTAACGCGCGAGATTTTTCTGTTCATTTCCTTTGAGTTCGCTTTCCCCGAAGCTAAACACACGCCCATGGAATTGACGCTTCATCCGCTCGCGAAAATCTGCCGGGTCACGGGCCGTGCCTTCGAGGAAGGCGACCGCGTGGTGTCGCGGTTGGTCCGCGAGGAGAGTGGCGAAATCGCGCGGCACGACGTGCTCGCGAGCGAGGAGGCGAATTACGCCCGGCCGGACTTTGTGTTTTGCACGTGGACGCTCGCGTTCAAGACGAAGCGGACGGAGGAAAATCCCGATCGGGCGATGAAGCTGACCGCGGAGAATCTGTTTGTGACGCTGGCGGATCCGACGGCGGAGCCGAACGAGGAAAACACGCCGCTGCTGCAATTTCTCGCGTTGATGCTCGAGCGCAAAAAAATCCTGAAGCCGCGCGGAAAAACGCCGGACGGCGCGCGTCAAATTTTCGAGCACGCGAAGAGTCGTCAGATCTACGAGATCCCCGCGGGCACGTTGGACGCGGCGTTTTTCGTGAAGATTCAAGGCCAGCTCGATCTGCTGGTTGGCGGGCCGAAGAAGAAGGCTGCGCCGGCGGACGCCGCTGCGACGGCCGTGCCAGCGCCGGACGTTGCGGCCACGGCTGAAGGCGGAGAGGCGGAGGCGGCGCCGGCGTCGGTCGAAGATGCACCGGCCGAGCAGGCTTCGACCGAACCGGAAGCCGCGGCGAGTCCGACTGAGGAATCGGCGACGACGCCCCCGGCGCAAAGCTGAGCGGCGCGCGGAGATTGGGAGCGCCGGGTCTGGCCGCGAAATTCGAGCGGCGGCGCCGCATGCGACGCGGCCGCGGAAGTCGCCCAACATCATCCGGCGGCGGCGGCGGGCGGGCTGCCGCGGAGAAGAGCGGCGGCCATGAAGAAACGCTGGGCCGAGAACGACGGTTCGTTGGCCGCGCGCGCCGGCGGCCGGTAGGAGGTATCGGGCTGGAGCTCGCGCGCGTCTTCGTTGTCGCGCAGTTCCGACGCGAGAATTTCGTCGACGAGCCGCTTGCGAAAGTCGGGGTCGTCGATCGGGAAGAGCGTTTCGACGCGGCGGAAAAAGTTGCGCGACATCCAGTCGGCGGAGCCGCAGTAGATGAGCGGCTGCCCGCCGTTCTCGAAGTAGTAGATGCGGGCGTGTTCGAGGAAGCGGCCGACGATATTGCGCAAGCGGATGTTCTCGCTGAGGCCTTTCACGCCGGGGACGAGGCAGCAGGTGGCGCGGACGATGAGGTCGATCTGCACGCCGGCTTGGGAAGCCGCGTAAAGGTTGTCGATCGTCACCTGGTCCACGAGCTTGTTCATCTTGGCGATTATGCGCGCGGGTTTGCCGGCGGCGGCATTCGCGGCTTCGTGGGCGATGAGTTCCTG
The DNA here is from genome assembly GCF_059821195.1 of Opitutus sp. sgz309028. Classification (NCBI taxonomy): domain Bacteria; kingdom Pseudomonadati; phylum Verrucomicrobiota; class Opitutia; order Opitutales; family Opitutaceae; genus Opitutus; species Opitutus sp. sgz309028. Next base: position 840,773 of record NZ_JCAMRR010000002.1, read on the forward strand.
GATCTTGGCGTGAAGATTGAAAGGCGCGACGAGCAGTCGCTTGAACTCGGGCGTGCGGCCGGCGCCAGTCAGCGTGTTGAAAAGTTGCGCGACCTCCTCGGTGATGGATTCGTTCGCGGTGAAGAAACTCAGGTCGGTGTAGAGCCGCGCCGTCTTCGGATTGTAATTGCCGGAGCCGAGGTGAACGTAACGTTTCAGCGCGCCGGCTTCGCGGCGGACGACGAGGCTGCATTTGCAGTGGGTCTTGTGGCCGATGAGACCGTAGACGACGTGGACGCCGGCTTCCTCCATCTGGCGCGCCCAGTGGATGTTGTTGGCCTCGTCGAAGCGCGCCTTCAGCTCGACGAGCGCGGTGACCTGTTTGCCGTTGTTGGAGGCGTCCATCAACGCGCGCACGATCGGCGAGTCGCCGCTGGTGCGGTAGAGCGTCTGCTTGATGGCGAAGACCTCGGGATCGCGCGCGGCCTGTTCGACGAAGTCGACCACCGGCATGAACGAGTCGTAAGGGTGGTGAAGCAGGATCTCGTGTTCGCGAATGGCGTCGAAGATTGACGGCTGCGTGCGAAGCCGCGGCAGGTCGGCGGGCGTGAAGGGCGGAAACTTGAGGTCGGGCCGGTCGACGAGATCGTAGAGGCTCATCAAGCGCAGGAGGTTGATCGGGGGAGCGACGCGAAAAGCGAACTCGCGCGGGAGGTTCAGGTGCGCGCAGAGCAACGTGAACACGTCCTCGTCGACGCCGTCCTCGATCTCGAGTCGCACGGTGGCGCCGCGGCGGAGATTGCGCAGCTCATCCTCGATCTTCTTCAGGAGATTTTCGACTTCCTCCTCGTCGATGTAGAGATCGCTGTTGCGCGTGATGCGGAACGCGTGCGCGGCGTTGACGCTATAGCCGGGAAACAGCGAGACCGCGCAGAGCTTGATGATTTCGCTGAGGAAAATGTAGCGCGCTGGACCGGGTGCATCGGGATCGAGCTGGACGATGCGCGGCAGGATGCGCGGGACGGGCAGGATCACGATGGTCTTCTCGATCTCGGGCGTCTCGGGATTGTCGAGCGAGAGCAGGACGTTGAGCGTCTTGTTGACGATCTGGGGAAACGGGTGCGACTGGTCGACGGCGAGCGGCGTGAGCACCGGCGAGACCTGCGTCTGGAAATAGTTTTTTACCCACGCGATTTCGCGTTCCGTGAGCTGCGGTGCGGTAGGGAAAACGAGGTTCTGCTGGGCGAGCGCGGGGACGAGTTGCTCGTGCCAGCAGCGATACTGGTCGTCGACGAGGGCGTTGGCGGCGCCGTGGATGCGTTTCAGCTGCTCGCGCGGAGAGAGGCCGTCGAGACTGATCTCGCCGGTGCCCGAGTCGGCCTGCTGGATCAGACCGGCGACGCGAATCTCGAAGAACTCGTCGAGATTGGAGCTGACGATCGCGAGGAACTTCACGCGCTCGAGGAGCGGGTTGGCTTCGTTCTGAGCCTGCTCGAGCACACGGCGGTTGAAGCTCAGCCAGCTCTGCTCGCGATTCGCGTAAACGGGGCGGTTGTCGTCCTGATTGCCGGTGCGGGGGATCGATTTGCCGGTGACGCCGGTGATGCGGTTGTATTTCTTAACGCGTTTCAAGACGTGGAATTGGGTTGGCGGCCAACGGCACCCTAGGCGCCGGTCGAGGCGAGCCCAGCGGGATCGGCGGGCGTCACGAAAATGTTACAGAACGCGCGCGAACGCAACGCGACCCGCGGTCGCAACGCAGGGCGCGCCGGCTCTTTTTGATCAATTCCGCTCGCGCCAAACGGGAGCGCGATCCGCGAAACGCTGCGCGAACTCAGGCGCGCACCGGCACGCCGCGGGTTTTCAGGTAATCTTTCACCTGCGGGATCGTGAGCGTGCCGAAATGGAAAAGGCTGGCGGCGAGAACGGCGCTGGCGTGGCCGGTTGCGAGCACATCGGCGAAATGTGGCAGGGTGCCGGCGCCGCCGCTGGCGATCACGGGCACGCTCACGGCATCGCTCACGGCGCGCGTGAGCTCGATGTCGTAACCGTCGCCGGTGCCATCGCGGTCCATGCTGGTGAGAAGGATTTCGCCGGCGCCGAGCTCGACGGCACGGCGGGCCCAGTTGACGGCGTCGAGTTCCGTGGGATTGCGTCCGCCGTGGGTGTAGACGCGCCAGGATTTGCCGTCGGGTTCGCGCTTCGCGTCGATCGCGAGCACGATGCACTGGGTGCCGAAGCGGTTCGAGGCCTCGGCGATGAGCTGCGGATTTTTGATCGCGGCGGTGTTGAGGGAAACCTTGTCGGCGCCGGCTTTCAGCATCGCTTCGATGTCGGGGACGGTGCGCAATCCGCCGCCGACGGTGAGCGGCATGAAGCAGTGCTCGGCGGTCGCGGCGACGACGTCGTGCATGATTTTGCGCTCGTCGCTGGACGCGGTGATGTCGAGGAACACGAGCTCGTCGGCTCCCTGCGCATCGTAGGCGCGCGCGCAATCGACGGGATCGCCGGCATCACGAAGTTGCTGAAACTTCACGCCCTTGACGACGCGACCGGCGTTGACGTCAAGACAGGGAATGATGCGGCGGGAGAGCACGGGCTGAAACAGGTTTTGGGTTCTAGGTTTTAGGTTTTGGGTTCGCAGGCGTGTTTCGCGTGTCGAACTTGTGGCCGGTAAGGTGTGCGTTTCGCAGGTAAGTCATGAAACCCCCGATAAGTCGGGCAGTGGAGTCGGCAAGACGATAGGTTTCCTCGAACTGGGTCTCCGTGATGTAGTTTTCGTCCCGCGCGCAGTAGAGCTGGTCTTTTATTTCCGCGACCGAGCCCTTCGCGGTTGAAAGGAACTGGATGAGTTCTCGATTCCCGCCCCGCTCGAAACCCTCCGCGATGTTTGAGCCGGGTGAAATCGCGGCGCGTCGAATCTGGTCGACCAGCGCGAAGTCCGACGAGAACGGTTTCGTGCGAGTCAGAGCGTAGACAGCTTGCCGGAGCTTCCGGGCGGATTGCCACGCCTCGATATCTTCAAATCGCTGGATGGCGGCCATGTTTCGACCCTCGCGAGACGAAACCCAAAACTCAAAACCCAAAACTCCAAACCGCCAGCTCGACGCTTACGCGTCGAGCTGCGCCACGTCGGGCTCGAAATTCACGATCAGGCGGTAGACGTGGCCCGGGCGCATGATGAGCGGGTGGTCGCGCACGAGATACTGCAGATAGTGGATCTTGCCGTAATTGGTGCGGTAGGTAGGATCCGCACTCACGACTTCCGTCTCGCGCCAGGTGCCTTGGAAATCGTCCTTCGCCACCGTGCAGCGATGACCCTGCGCGCCGAGCGTGAACGAGCCGGGCAGGTGATACTTCGAATGCGGCGCCGCGATCGCGATCACGTAGCGGAATTTATCCAGCGTGACCTGCTGCTTCACCGTGTAGGCGAACTCGGCGGTGATCTTGTTGCCGGCGAAGGTCCACTGGACCTTCACGTTGCCGAGGTTCTTCACGATCTCTTCCTTCGTGTTGATGAGATCGGGCTGCTCGTAGCGGAAATAGAAGCTGTTGCGCAGGCCGAGACCCGTGACGCAGTTCTTGCCGTAGAAGGCCGGCAGCGTGACTTGTTCGCCGAAGGTCAGCTCGGGCAGCATCACGGGCAGGTAAACATTGTTCGGCCAGTCGAACACGCCCGGGCAGTGCGGGAAGGGCAGCGAATCCGAGGTCAGGCGCGTGCCGGAACTGATGAGCGGGATCTGCGCGTGCAGGCCGCTCTCGGCGTCGCGATAAAGGAAAAGGCCCTGCTCTTTGCGGTTGGCCTTGTCGAAGATGACAAAACGGCCGCTGGTTTTCGTCGGCTCGATCTTCGGCATGCCGCTCGGCATCGAGACGGTCTTGGCGAGACGCGACCATTGGCAGAGATAACGCGCGGCGTCAAAGTTCGCCATGCGCGTCGTGTGCTTCTCGTAAGCCGTGCGCTCGGTGTCGCGGAGATCGAGGTAGCCGTGCTCCTGGTCGAGATACGTGCCGTAGAAGAACAGGAACAGGCGACGGAGGATGTCGAAATATTTGACCTTCTGGTCATCGGGAATCCAGCCGTCGCGGAGACCCTGCAGGATCAAGCTGATCGGGTGCATCTGTCCGTAGGCGCCACCGGCGCGGCCGAACGCCCAGCCGAGGCCGTCCGCGCGGACGAGGTCCGGCATCATCTTGATGTATTTCTCGGCGTAAGTGCGCAGCGTCGGCAGCTTGCGGTCGCGCACGCCGCTGTTGGCGTGGAGCTGCAGCGCGGAACGCGTGAAGACGAACACCCAGACACCGTAGAGATTGAAATTACCGCCGAGGCCCTCGGTGGCGTCGTCGAAGAAACCGGCCGAGCTCGTCTGCCCGATGCGATCGCACATGCGCTCGATGAGGCGGGAAGTCTCGTCCTTCTTGGAAAGGCCGAAGCTGAAACGCGCGACCGCCTTGGCGATGTTGAAGGCCTGCCAGTGGTTGTCGTAGTCGCTGCGGTGAAGGAGGGCCTTGTCGATGCGCTCCTGCGTTTCCGGCACGAGGCGTTCCCAGACGGGATTGCGCTCTTTGGAGGGACCGAAGCAGAGGAGGCCAAGCGCGGCGTAGGCGAGGCCGTTTTCCGTCGCCGGTTCCGTGAACATCTGCGCCGTGATGCAACGGGCGGCGAGATCGATGAGGTCGAAACCTTTCAGCGTGGTTTCGCCGGTGGCGCGGTAGAATTCCCCGAGGGCGTGGGCGACGTGTCCGGGTTCGTCGGGACGGGATTGTTCTCCAGCGATGGGAAGAAGGGTGCCGTCAGCTTGGATCGAGTCGAGATTGTGGCCCAACATCGAACGGGCCATGTCGAGACATTGCTCGGAGAAACTGTGCATGCGGTTTGGCGAAGGTGCTAGAAGGTCAGGCGCGTCGCGCTAGAGAAGGAGATGAATCTCAGGAGAATCCGCAGGGGGGCAAGAGGGAAGTTCGGGAAAACCCCGCAAAGTGGATGGAGGAACGAGACGGGAGACGGCCACCTAGCGACGATGCATACCATTGGCTGCGCGGCGCGCCTCACTCGGGTATCATCCGCAAAAAAGCCGCGGCGAGAGCGCCGCGGCTGAAGGTTGAAAACAGGCCAAGAGTCGGAGCGATCAGCGCGCGATGAGCTTCAGGAATTCGGCGTTGGTCTTCGTCTTCGAGAGCCGCGCGATCATCGTCTCGGTGGCCTCCTCGATCTTCTGCTGCACGAGCGCGCGGCGGAAGAAATGGATGCCCTCGAGTGTCTTCGCGTCGATCAGCAGCTCCTCCTTGCGGGTGCCGCTGGCGGCAATGTTGATCGCCGGCCACAGGCGCATCTCGGCGCATTTGCGGTCGAGCACGAGCTCCATGTTGCCGGTGCCTTTGAACTCCTGAAAGATCACGTCGTCCATGCGGCTGCCGGTTTCGACGAGCACCGACGCGACGATCGTGAGCGAACCGGCTTCCTCGGTGCGACGCGCGGTCGCGAAGAGTTGGCGGGGTTTTTCCAGCGCGCGGACATCGAGACCGCCGGAGCCGGTGCGGCCGGAATTGCGCGCGGTGTTGTGCGCGCGGGAAAGACGCGTGATCGAATCGACGAACAACACGACGTCACGGCCGGTTTCGACGAGGCGCTTTGCGCGCTCGATGCAAAGGTCGGCGATGCGGATATGATTTTCGATCTGCTCGTCGTTGGACGAAGCCCAGATCTCCGCGCCAGTGACGCTGCGTTTGAAATCGGTGACTTCCTCGGGACGTTCGTCGACGAGGAGGATCATGACGAAGCACTCCGGATTGTTCTCCAAAACGCCCAGCGCCATGTCGCGCAGCAGCGTGGTCTTGCCGGTGCGCGGCGGCGCGACGATGAGGCCGCGGGTGCCTTTGCCGATCGGGCAGAACAGATCGACCGCGCGCGTCGTCATGCGGCCGTCCTCCATTTCCATTTTCAGGTGCTGGTTCGGCGAGATCGTCGTCAGCGTGGTGAACTCGAATTTGCCGCGGCGTTCTTCAAGTGGGAGGCCGTCGACGGTCTCGATGAAGCGCATCTTCGGATTCGGGAAACGTCCATCGGGGGGAAACGCCGTGCCACCGATGATGGAGCCGGCGCGGAGCTTGAAACGGCGGATGAGCTCCTTCGGCACGAAAGGATCGGTGGGCCGGCGCTTGCCGCCTTTGCTGATGTCGATCAGCTGGCCGTTGCCTCCACGCTGCGTGTCGATGTCGAGGATGCCTTCGACGCGGATCGTCTCGACAGCCGGAGTCGCCACCGCCGTGGCGGGGGAGGAGCCGCCGTTTTCAGCGGCAGAAGATTGGGGCGCGGCGGTAGACGGCGCGGGGTTGTCCGCGGGGGCGGACGCAGTTTTCTTTTCCATACGCAAGAGGTTCGAAGCACCCGCGCTTGACGCTTCAAACTCATGTCGGGATAAGAGCCGCGAGTTGCGTCCCTAACCCCTTAAATCCGCACACACAGTGACAGATCAGACGATTACCTCAGTTTCCCGGGAACACCGGTTATTCAGGCCTTCGGCCGAGTTCAAAGCCCAAGCTAATCTTGGGAGCGATGCCGTTTACAAAAAGCTCTACGCCGAGTCTGTCAACTCCCCAGAAACGTTCTGGGCGCGCCAGGCGAAGGAACACCTGGTGTGGCGCAAGCCCTTCCGCAAGGTCCTCGACTGGAAGCCTCCGCACGCGAAATGGTTCGTCGGCGGCAAGCTCAACGTCTCCGAAAACTGCCTCGACCGCCACCTCGGCACGCACCGCGAAAACAAGGCTGCGCTGATCTTCGAAGGCGAGCCGGGCGACGTTCGCACGATCACCTACAAGCAGCTTCATTTTCACGTCTGCCGCCTCGCGCACATCTTCGAAAACATGGGCATCGGCAAAGGCGATCGCGTCGCGATCTACATGCCGATGATCCCGGAAGCCGTGATGGCCATGCTCGCGTGCGCGCGCGTCGGCGCCATCCACACCGTGATTTTCGGCGGCTTCAGCCCCGAGGCGCTGAAGGACCGCATCAACGACTGCCAGGCCAAGCTCGTCATCACTGCCGACGGCGGCTGGCGCCGCGGCAAGGTCATCGAGCTCAAGGCGAATGTGGACAAGGCCCTCGAGGGCGCGCCCACCGTGCACACGGTCATGGTCGTGAAACGCTGCGGCAATCCGATCAACATGGTCGAGGGCCGCGACGTCTGGTGGAAGGACGCGTGGGTCGGCGCGCCGAATACGCACGCCGCGAAGGCGTTCGATTCCGAGCATCCGCTTTTCATTCTCTACACCAGCGGCTCGACCGGAAAACCGAAGGGCGTGATGCACACGAGCGCCGGCTATCTCCTGGGTTGCAAGCTGAGCTCGCACTACGTTTTCGATCTCAAGGACAACGACCGCTACTTCTGTTCCGCCGACATCGGCTGGATCACCGGTCACAGCTATGTCGTCTACGGCCTGATGGCCAACGGCGCCACCATCTTCATCTACGAGGGTGCGCCGAACCAGCCGGAGCCGGACCGCTTCTGGCAGATGATCGACCGCCACGGTATCACGATTCTGTATACGGCGCCGACCGCGATCCGCGCATTCATGCGCTGGGGCGACAACTACGTCCTCCGCCACCGGCTCGATTCTCTGCGCCTGCTCGGCTCCGTCGGCGAACCGATCAATCCCGAGGCGTGGATGTGGTATTACAAGATGATCGGCAAGAAACGCTGCCCGATCGTCGACACGTGGTGGCAGACCGAAACCGGCTGCATCATGATTTCGCCGCTGCCCGGCATCACGCCGCTCAAGCCCGGCTCGGGCACGCGCCCGTTCTTCGGCGTGCTCCCGAAGGTGGTCGACGAAAAAGGCCGCGAGGTTCCCCGCAACACCGGCGGCAAGCTCGTCATCGCCAAGCCGTGGCCTTCGATGCTGCGCACCCTGTGGGGCGATGACGAACGCTACCAGAAGGCCTACTGGAGCGAGTATCCAGGAATCTACTTCACCGGCGACGGCGCGCGGCAGGACAAGGACGGCTATTTCTGGATCGTCGGCCGCATCGACGACGTGCTCAACATCTCCGGTCACCGCATCGGCACCGCCGAGGTCGAGAGCGCGCTCGTGTCGCACCCCGCCGTGGCGGAAGCGGCCGCAGTCGGCCGCCCGGATGAATTGAAGGGCCAGGCGCTGGTCGTCTTCGTCACGTTGAAAACGGGGCAGACCGCCAGCGACGCGTTGAAGGAAGAGCTGCGCAATCACGTCGGCAAGGAGATCGGTTCGCTCGCCAAGCCGGATGTCATCCGCTTCGCCGCCGCGCTGCCCAAGACTCGCAGCGGAAAAATCATGCGCCGCATCCTCAAGGAGATCGCCGCCGGCGGCACCGTGAAAGGCGACACGACCACGCTGGAAGACTTCAGCGTCGTCGCGAGCTTGCAGGCGGAGGAATAAATCGCGCGGTAAATGATGTGGAGACCGACCGGCTCACGGTCGGTCTCCCCCGCGCACGCGAAAACGCGGCGAAAACGGTTTGATCAGGCGCCTTATCGCCGTTTTATTGCGGCATGCGGGCGTCCAGCCTCTCCGTTCCGTCGCGGCGCGCGTTTACCCTGATCGAGTTGCTCGCCGTCCTTGCGATCGTGGCGATTCTCGCCGCGATTTTAATCGGGGCGGGCCGCGGCGCGGCGGAGGCTGGCCGACGTGGACGCGCGAAGGCAGAGCTCGCCGCAATCGCTGCCGCGCTGGAAAGTTACAAACGCGAACTCGGTGATTATCCGCGCACCGCGAACGCGGCGCACATGCTGCAGGCTCTGCTCGGCCGGAGGGGCCCCACCGGTGCGACGATTCGGACGAAGTTGTTTCTGGGGCTGGCGCGCTTTCGCACGCGCGAAGACCGCGATCCCTTCGCGGATCTGGGCGCCGAACTCGTCGATCCGTGGAACCGGCCGTATCGTTACGTCTACCAGAACGGCGACGCGCCCGCGTGGCTGCAGCCGGGCTTTGTTCTGTATTCGACCGGACCTGACGGCGCCGACCGTCCTCCCCCGACGGATACAGGCCGGGTCGATGCGTTCTCCCCGGAGAACGCCGACAACCTCTACGCGAATCCATGAGCGAGAAACGAAAGTTCCGGCCCCGGCCCGCCGGATTCACGCTGGTCGAGCTGCTCACCGTGGTGGCGATCCTCGGGATCCTGGCCGCAATCCTAGTTCCGGCGGTCGCTGCGGCACGTCGGTCGGCGGAGAAAGCGAAAACCCGCGTGCGTTTCGCGCAATGGGCGGCGGCGCTCGAATCGTTTCGCAATGAATACGGTTACTATCCGCGTCTGGACTCCTCGCAGCTCGTGAATGGCGGTGTCGCCGCCGCCGAGCATCCGTTTCACGACGTCCTGGCGGCCCGCCGCCGCGACGGAAATCCGTTGACGAGCGGCAGCGTGGCGATCGCCGACAATCCGAAGCGTATCGAGTTTCACGCGTTCGCGCCGGTGGAATTCGCCGGCGCGGACCCTGGAATTTTGTGCGACGCCGGCGGCAACACCGAGATCGCCGTGCTGGTCGATCGCAATCTCGACGGTGTGCTCGACGCGGCGGACTTCGGGTCGCTGCCGCGGGTGCGGGGACTGCAGCCGCCGCCCGACGATTTTCCCGCGGCCGGACTGCGAACCTCGATCGCCTTTTATGCGCCGGCGCCGGAGGCCTCCGAAACCAATCCCGCCTTTGTATTCAGTTGGAAATGACGCCCCGCCTCGCGCTGCGCGAAAGTCCCAGGTGCTCGGCCGCCGCACGCGGATACACGCTGGTTGAACTTTTGGTCGTCGTGGCGCTGATCGCCGGCCTCGCGGCGTTCCTGTTTCGCGGAATCGGCGGGAGCGGCGGCGCATCGCTGCAAACCGGGCAGGCGCTGCTGACAAATCTCTTCATCGTGGCGCGAACGAAAGCCGTGGCGACCGGCGCGACGACGCGGGTCTTGGTGCAGGTCGATCCGTCGATTCCTGACGATTTTCTGCGTATCTGCGCGGTGCAGATTGCGCGGGCGGGCGGATGGGAGACGGTCATGGAAACACGATTGCCGGAAGGCATCTTTGTCGTTCCCGGAAACGTTCCGAGTTTGCCCGCCGGCATGTTCGACGAACGCGACGCGGCCGGCTGGATCAAAGCCGATGGCTCGACCCCGCTGCGTTCGACGGCTTTACGCGCGGGCGCCGTCGTCACCGCGGTGGTCGGCGCGGGGACCCCCGCGCAATGGGCGGCGGTGTCCTTCGCGGCGGCCGGCACCACCGCCCACGCGGGCGACATCGTGCTCGCGCCAGGACGGCGGCGCCCGCCGGGAACGGTGTCGGCGGGTGCGTCGCCGATCGTGCTCGAGCAGCCGGAGCGCGTCCGCGGCCTCGCCCTCAGCACCTATGGGCTGGTCACGCTGATCGATGAACGCGCGAGCTTTTGAATGAAAACTCGCACGGCGCAGCGGGCGTTTTCGCTGGTGGAGGTCGTCATCGCGGTCGCGATCTTCGGCTTTGCGCTGACCGCGATGCTCGCGTTGCTGCCGGCGCTGACGCGTCAAGCCGCCGAATCCGCAGAAACGCTCGCGGCACAACGTCTGCCGGACGCCGTGCGGGTGGAACTCCGGGCGATCGCTGAACGAAACGGCTTTGGCGCACTCGCAACGATGCTGCCGGCGCTTTCGGCTCCGTTAAAAAATGGCGCGACGTTTGCAGCGCCGCGCGAGGGTTCGTGGGTGAAGCGGGTCGAGACTTCCGTCGCGATCGATGTCGCCGAAGCGTATTACGCGATCGAGATCTGGCGCTTCGCGGAAGCGACTGCGGGTCTCGAATCGGCGACCGCGCCGCTGGCCGCGTATGTGCGCGTCTCATGGCCGTGGCGTGCGCCGGGAGCGCTGGTGGATACGCCATTGGAGCAGCGGCATCAGTTCACGTTTGTCGTGGCGATCGACCGATGAAACCGGGAACGCGTTGGCCGGGATTCACGTTGGTGGAGCTGATCGTCGCGTTGGCGATCACGGCCGGAATCGCCGGAATTGTCCTGGCCGTGACCATCCACGTGCTCGGGGTGTGGCGGCGCGCGCAGGACGCATTCACGCTCGAAGCGCAGGCGGCGATCGTGCTCGACCACGTGGAACGGGATTTGCAGGCCGCGATTTTCCGGCCGGACGGCGCGACGTGGCTTGCGATCGATCTCTTCACGTCGCCGGCCAGCCTGGGTGCGCACGGCTGGCGGGAGAACGCGCGCGGCAAGCCTCCGGGGAATCCGAGCCATCGCCTGTTGCCGATGTCGCCGGGAGCAACCGAGCCGTCGATCGCCGCGGCGCGCTTCGGACTTGGCGGCGCGTGGCTGCGGTTTTTCACGACGAACGTGGAATCGAAAGGCTCCGGCAATCCCGGCGGCAGCTTGCCGGTTGCGGTCAGCTATCAGGTGATGCGGCGGCCCGTCTCGGGCGGGATCGCGGCTTCGAACCGGGCGGCGGTGCGCTACACGCTGTTCCGCTCAGCGGTCAGCAACACCGAAACGTTTCTCGCCGGCATGGACCTGCGCGCGGCCGCCTACACAAGTGCATCTCCCACGCCGGCTCCGGCCCGCAGCGCGCGTTCGCTGACGAATCCGGCGACGGGAGACGCCCTCGCCACCAACGCGATCGACTTCGGCGTCTATCTGTATCGCCGCAGCGTATCCGGACAGCTGCGACGGATCTTTCCGGACGCGGCCATGGCGACCGATCACGCGGCACGGGTGGCGGAGGAATTTCCGGAGGTCGTCGACGTGATGTTGCGGTTGCTGACGGAGGAGGGCGCCCGGATCCTGGCACAGATGGAGACGGAGCCCGGGCGGCTTTCCCGACCGTCGCGTTATGCGACGGATGCGGAGTGGTGGTGGGCGGTGGCCGAACAGTATTCGCACGTTTACGTGCGGCGCGTAGAACTGAGGGGCGGGCGATGACGCGACGAATCGAACGCAGGCGAGGGCGGGGCGAAGCGGGGATGGCGTTGGTGCTGACGCTCTCGCTGTTGGCGTTGCTCGTGCTCGCGGTTTACGGGTTGAGCGCGGTGGTGCGCGTGCACGGCAACGTATCCGAGACCGCGGGCGCGCAGCTTCGCGCGCGACAACATGCACTGTTGGGCTTGAGTATTGCGCTGGGGCAACTGCAGGGCCGCGCCGGCGAAGATGCGCGGGTGACCGCGATGGCGGGCGTCGCTGGAGCGGCGGTGGGCAGCGACCGGCGTCACTGGTGCGGAGTATGGCGCAGCGACGGCGCTTTTCTGGAATGGCTCGTTTCGGGTGCAGCCGAGCAGCCGAGTCCGCAACTGAATGCAACGGTTGCGTTCATCAAGTTGATTGCCAACGGCAGCGTGGGCGCGACGTCGGCGGATTCCGAGCACGTGATCGCGGGTCGCATCCCGCTGCAGGTTCCCGAGACGCCGGCCACGCCAGGCACGCGCGCGACGATCGGAGCTTACGCGTATCTCGTGCTCGACGAAGGGGTGAAGGTGAGTGCGTTCGTTCCGCCGGGACTCGAGCCGACGGGGATCGTGACGCCAAGGGTCGCGGTCGTGTCGTCCAACGCGGCGCAAGCAAAGTTGCGGGTGGCGCTGGAGACTCAGGCCACGGCGCTGCCCCGCGTGTTACTCTACGAGCAGCTGAGTCTGCTGCCCTCTCCCGCCGCGCCGCTCACGCCCTCCGTGCTGCAGGATAATTTTCATCACGTCACCTTGACGGCGACGACGGTGGCGGACGAGCAACTCACCGCCGGTAAGGTTAATCTGAATACGACCTCTGCTCACGTCTGGCGCAGCGTGTTCGAGGCCTACAACGCGGTGCCGGGCGTCGAACCCTTGACCGCCGACGAAATCGTCGCGGGCGCGTCGGGTGTCGCGAATGGCCTGGCGGCGTCGGCGTCGGGCAAAATGGCCCAGGCACCTTACGCGAGCGTGGCGGCCTTCGAGACGAGCGCGCTGCTCGTTGCGAACCTGCCGCCGCGTGTCGGCGCGGCGGAGTTCGTGGCGGCGATCGGCCCCATGCTCGGCGTGCGTTCGGACACGTTTCGAATTCGGGCGTATGGTGACGTCGTCGATCCGCTCGCGCCGGCCACGGTGAAAGCGACCGCTAATTGCGAGGCGGTGGTGCAGCGCACGACCGAGGCGGCCGCGGGCGGAGCGGGGCGGCGCTTCAGGATGCTTTTTTTCCGATGGCTCGGACCGGAGGATGTATGACGCGCACCATCGCCGACGGAGCGCTCGTCGCCGCGTAGTAGGCGGCGAGCTCCTGGTCGCTTTCCGCCGCCGACCATCCGCACAACTCTGCCATCCACTTGGCCACCTGCTCGGCCACCGAGGAAGGGTTTTCGACGTAGTAATGCCAGCTGCTGCGCCGCACCATCACATCGTCGAGATGCGTGGCCCATTCCTCCTGGACGTAATGAGCCACGGCTTCGTAGGTGCAGGGCGGCGGCACGAGGCCGCTGAACGCGTTGACTTGATCGGCCGGCAAAAGCGGCTCCGCCACGGTGCGGCACGCGGCAAGTTTTCGGCGCAGCTGGCGCGCCACGTTGTCGACGGTCTGCTCGGCCATGAGCCGGTAGGTCGTCAACTTTCCGCCGGTGACGTCCCACCAGCCCGGTTCGGGCGACGTGATCTGGTGCGCGCGGGAAATGTCGGAAGGCGTGCCGTCGGGGTTGGCGACCAGCGGGCGAAGTCCGGCCCAGGAGCTGATGACGTCGGAGGCGCCGAGCGTGATTTGCGGGAACGCCGCTTTGACGGTCCGGAGGACGTAGGCGATATCGTCCGCTTCGACCCGGACATTTTCCGGCGCATCGCGGTAATCCGTATCCGTCGTGCCGACGATCACGCGCTCGCCCCAGGGAATAAGAAACAAGATGCGTTTGCCCTCGGTGATCACGACGGCGTCGGTGACCGGTAGGCGGCTGCGATCGACGACGAGGTGAATGCCTTTGCTCAGCCGCAATTTCACGGCGCTGTGCGGAATCTGTTCGGCCCAGGGGCCGGTGGCGTTGACGAGCGCGCGGGCGCGGATGGAAAGCGTCTCGCCCGAGAGAACGTCCTCGAGTTCGCAGTTCCAGCCCTCGGGAGAGCGCTGGGCGGTGCGGAACCGCACGTAGTTCGCCAGGGTTGCGCCGTGCGTGGCGGCGGAGCGGAGCGTGTCGATCACGAGACGGGCGTCGTTGGTCAGCGCGTCGAAATAGCGCACGGATCCGATCAGTCCGTCCTGACTCAGCGCGGGCAATGCGTGCAGCGTCTCTTCGCGGGTGAAGCCGCGCGAGGGTTGGAAGTTCCGGCCGTTGCAGAGCAGATCGTAGATCTTCACGCCGACGCGCAACTGCCACAGCGGGCGTCCACCCTTGCGATAGGCGGGGAACATGAAGCCCATCGGTTGCGCCAGATGAGGCGCGATGGCGTGGATGGTTTTCTTTTCCACGCTGGCTTCGTGGACGAGGCCGACGCGGCCCTGTTCAAGATAACGCAGGCCGCCGTGCAACAGCCGGCTCGAGCGGCTGCTGGTGCCGTAGGCGAAATCGTGCCGGTCGACGAGGCCGGTGCGCAAGCCGCGCATGGCGGCGTCGCGGGCGATGCCGCTGCCGGTGATGCCGCCGCCGATCACGAGGAGATCGAGCGGGCGGTCCGCGAGAGCGCGGAGCGTTGCCGTGCGTCGTTCGAAAAATGACGTTTTCATGCGAAAGCGGGATCGCCGCGCGCCTGGGTCAGCGCATCGGCAAATTCGGCCAGCGTGGGAACGGTGAGATCGGGTGGTGGCGTCGCGCGGACGGCTTCCTCGGCGGTGGCCTCGCCGCTGAGCACGAGCACGCCGAACGCGGCGGCGCGCTGGGCCATCAACACGTCAGTATAGAGACGGTCGCCGACCATCGCGATCTGCCGCGGTTGCAGCCGGTGGCGCGTCAGGATGCCCGACAACATCGAGGGATCGGGTTTGCCCAGCACGATGTCGGGCGAACGGCCGGTGGCGGCCGCAAGTGCGGCGCAAATGGAGCCGCAATCGACCAGCACCGTCGGCTGATCGGTCGGACATACCCGGTCCGGATTGGTGGCGACGAAAAGCTTGCCGCGCTGGATCCACCACGCCGCGCGACAGAGTCGCGCGTAGGAAAGCGTGAGATCGAAACCGATCACCACCGCGTCCGGTTCGTCCGCCGCGTCCTCGCGCGCGATCGTGAAGCCGGCCTGCTCGAATTCGGCGAGCATGCTCGGCGTGCCGAGCGCGAACACCCGGCGCACCTGCGGATGCTGCGTCCGGAGAAAATCGATCGTCGCCTGCGCGGACGTGTAGAGCTCGTCCTTAGTCGCCTCGAGGCCCATGCGGCACAGGTGGGCGAGGTAGTCGGCGACGCTCTTGGACGGATTGTTCGTCAAAAACGAATAGCCGATGCCGAGCTTCCGCAGGCGTGCGAGAAATGGCAACGTCCAGGGAAACAGCGTCCCGCCCTTGTAGATCGTGCCGTCCATATCGAGCGCGACATGAACGATGTCGCGCAGACTTTGCCCGAGCGTTGAAGAGGTGGAGGTGGAAACGGCGGAGTGCATGTCGACCGAAGAGCGAAGACGGACCTGGATTTACGAGGCGTTGTCGTAACCGTGCGCCTTGGCGGGCCAGGCGAAGAGAAACAGAACCGTGCCGATGAACCCGGTGCCGACGAGCATGGCCAGGCCGGCGTTCCAGCCATGGAGTTCGACGAGGCGGCCCAGACCCCAGCCGGAAAGCAGGGTGCTCGCATAGCCGAACAAACCCGTGAAGCCCACGGCGGTGGCGGCCGCGCGGTTGGTGGCCAGATTCGCGGCGGCGATGCCAACGAGAGCCTGCGGGCCGTAGATGAAAAAGCCGGAGGCGCCGAGCAGGAGGGTCGCAAGCCACACTGGTTGATGCGGTATTTTCCAGAACAGGAAGAAGAAGACCGTGGCGAGGGCCATGCAGATGACGCACATGCGAACGGCGCGGCCCCGCAGCCAGCGATCCGTCAGCCAACCGGCGGCGAGCATGCCGACCAGGCCCGCGATCTCGAACGCGGCCACCATCCAGCCGGCGCGGTGAATTGCGAGGCCCTTGGATTCGTGGAGCAGCGTCGGACCCCAATCGAGCACGCCGTAACGCATCGTGTAGACGAAGAAATTCGCCGCCGCGATCAGCCACATCACCGGGCTGCCAAACACCTGCCGCCGCAGCACGCGGCGAAACTCTGCGGATTCTGCTTCGCCGCGGCGGCCGTTGGCGGGCGCGTTGGACCCGACGATTTCGGGCAGCCCGACGGAGCTGGGCGTATCGCGCAACGTGAGCCAGAGACCCGCCGCGACGACGAGGGCCAGTGCCGCCGGCAGCCAGAAACACCAGCGCCAGCCGAACCCGACGATGTATCCACAGGAAATGACAACGAGGCCCGCGCCGATCGAATGCGAGGTGTTCCAGATCGACATCTTGGTCGCGAGCTTCTCGGGCGGAAACCAGTGCGTCATCAGACGCGCGCAGGGAGGAAATCCCATGCCCTGCACCCAGCCGTTCATCATCCACACGATGCCGAGCACCAGCACCGCGGAGCTGAAGCCGAAGAAGATGTTGGCCACCGCCGAGAGCACGAGCCCGGTGACCATGAAAACGCGCGCGTTGCTGCGGTCACCCCAGAAGCCGTTGACGAATTTCGAAACGCCATACAGCAGGCCGTGCAGCGTCAGGAAAAGGCCGAGATCGGATTTGGTGATGCCGAGATCCGCCTGCATCGCCGGCATCGCGATGCTGAGATTTTTGCGGACAAAATAGAAGGCCGCGTAGCCGACCATCGTGGCGATCAACGTGCGCGTCTGCCAGTAACGGAAACGCGGGTCGCGTTCGGCGGCAGCGACGTCGCTCGAGCGGGTGGCGGTGGCGGGAAGGGCGGAGTCGCTCACGGGAAAGGCGTTCAGGAGGTGGGGGCCGTATCGACGGGCCAAATACCATTGGCGCCGAAAAGTTCATCGAGCAGCGGGGCCATGAGCCCGGTGCGGACGGCAAGGTCCAGCACGGTGAAGCGGCGACGAATGTGATACGCGCGCGAAAAGCTCGCGCGCAGCCGCGCGCGGTCGATGCCGATATCCTCCGGCTCCGCCGGCGCGCCGACGAGTTGGAGACGGCGCTTGAGTTCGTTCGACGGAATCAGTTGCGCCCGCAGCCGTCCGCGCAGCTCGGGCCACACCGCGCGCAAACGCTCCAGCTGGTTTGCGAGTTCCGTGCGCGTGGGATGTTTCGCGAGCGTTTCCCTGAGCGCGGTCGGGAGGAAATCGTTGGCCGCGAATTGCTGACGCACCGAGGCTTCGACGGCTGCGGACTCAGGCCAGCGCGCGCAGCAGGCGGCGACGTCGAGCCGCTCGAGCGGCTGCTCGAGCAAACGCTCGTAGAAGGCGGTGACGGCGAGGGTGGCGAGGCCCACCTTGAAACCGTGCGACGGCGGCTCTCCGCGGTGAGTGTGGTGCTCCATGTCCCACAGGTGGCTGAACTGATGTTCGGCGCCGGAAGCGGGACGACTCGAGCGGCTCCATTGCATCGCGAAGCCTCCGAGCATGAGTCCTTCCGTCAGCGGGGCGATCGCGGCGAGCCGACCCTCCCGCGCTCCGGCCGGATCGGCGAGAGCATCGCGGAGTCCTCCCTGCACGATTTCCCATGCCCGCGGATCGATCGCTTCAACCTGCAGCATGTCGGCGAGGATCCAGTCGGCTCCGGCGGTGATCTTCGCTTGCAAATCGGCGTAGCCGGACGCGGTCATTTCGGATGGCGCGCGCGCGATCACCTCGAGATCCGCCACAACGGCCTGCGGCGCGGGACAATCGAACGTCTGTTTCGCGCCCTCGAAGGTGATGGAAGCGCCGAACGCCGTATAGCCGTCCATCGACGCGGCCGTGGCGACACAGAGATAGGGGCGAGCGGTGCGATGCGCGGCGAGCTTTACCAGGTCGTTGATCGTGCCGGAACCGACTGCGACCGGCACGGCTGCGTGGTGACGGAAGGCTTCCTCGAGTTGTCGCACGAACGTGTGCTCCGCATAGAGGTTCGGATCGCTGAAGACAAACGGGGGGAGCATCGGTTGCCCGCTTCGTTCGAAAGCTTCGGCGACTTGTCGGCCGGCGGCTTGGAACGAAGCCGGGTCTGCGACGACAAGCGCGGTGCGATCGGAAAACTGCTCGCGGAAGAACCTCGGCACGCGGGCGATCAGGCCGGGGCTTACGAACAGGGCTTTGGTTTCGCGGGCGGAAGCGAGCGCGTCGCCCAGCGAAAGCCGTTGGGCGGACAGCGGGAAATGGGACGGTCGGGACGCCCCGGTGGACCGGGCCGTGTCAGGATTGGTCATGATACGAGAAAATCGAAACGAGCGGCAGTGCGTTCGCGGGGAAAAGCGGCGTCGGCGAGGGGGCGGGATGCTGCGGCGTGTGCATCGGCAAGCGGAACTGCGATCGGGCCAAGGCGGCGATTCGGGTCATTTGGCGCGAGCCCGGTAGGTTTTCGGTCCGGCATGGCTGCCTTCAATTCGACGAGCAGCGCGGTGGCAGCAGGGGATGGGTAATCGTCGGAATAATTATGCTGCATTACAAATCAAATACCGTCGCGCCGGGCGGCGCTGTCAAGCCCGATACCGCGGGGCCACAGGGAAAAGTGGGGCGTTCGTTCGTGTCCCCGCTGGCGCGGCGGGCGCACCCGTTTGGTGACGCCACAAATGGAAAGACGTCGAAGCTGAGCGCCGGCGAAGATGCGGAACGCGGAGGCAAGCGCGCCGCTCAAAACTGACGCCGTTTACCGGGCGGCCGTTGGCTGCGCCGCGGCCGATGCCGCGGGCGTGAAGGGGCGCCGCGGATGCGGCTCAGCTCTTGCGCTTCTTCATCTTGGCGGCGGCGGAGCTGGACATCGCCAGCAGCACGGTGGCTCCGGCTTCGTCGATGACCAGGCCCTTGACGAGTCGGCCGCGGATTGCGGCCAGAATCGCGTCGGAGCGATCGCTGCCCGACACGACGCCGAGCACGAGGGGGATGCGGCGCAGCTGCTCGACTTCGACGCTGATCGCCCGGTCGCGCCACGGCGTATCGCATTCGTTGCCCTTCGCGTCAAAAAAGCGGCCGCCGATCTCCCCGACCGCGCCCGCCTCCGCGAGTTCGTCCACGTCATCAGCGGTCAAGACACCGCGCTCGAGGAACACGGAATTTTCCAACGTGCCGATGCCCACGAGCGCCACGGCGGCGTCGCCGAGTCGCTGGTGCACGACGCGCACCTGCTCGAGCTGGAGCAGAGCATCGCGCGTGCGCTTGTCGGGCATGAACGCGGGCACGTTCAGAGTGAGAAACGAGCCGCCGAGCCGTTGTGCGAGCACGCGACCGACTTCCTGCGCGTCGAAGGCGTTGACGTGCGAATCGACGCTGCCCATCGCCTGCACGACCGTCAGCGCACGGTTTTTGGGTTCCGGCAGATGGTGCACCAGTTCGTGAATTGTTCGCCCGCCGGCGACCGCGACGACGTCCCTCGGTTTGATCAGGGCATCCACCGGGCCCGCGGCAAAGTGGCCGACAGCGCGCCGCAAATCGGAGGTGTTCAACCCGTCGATCGCCTTGAGCACCACCGCGGTGGCCAGGCCAAAACGCTCGCATAGCTGGCCCTCGAGATCGCGCCGGCGCGGGTCATACTCCGCCACCGAAATCCGGACGATCCCGCGTTCCCGGGCGAGGGCGAGCAGCCGCGACACTTTCGCCTGTGAAACCTTCACGAACTTCGCGACCTCGTTCTGTCCGAGACCATCGATATAGTAGAGGCGGGCGGCCAGGCGTAGCCGATCGTCGGAATAGTTATGCGGCATCGGGGGGAGGGCTGCATCTCAAAAACCTGCGAGGTCGCGTGTCAACCACCGGGTGGCACGACCGCCCGCGGGAGAGTGCCGCGCCGGCGCGGTTTCCGGGGCTTGACAAGCGGAGAAGCGTCAACTGTGGTGATGGAATTCAAATGCTGAATAAATATACAACGCTTCGGCTGGCGCGCTCCCTGGAGGTGAAACGAGCTCCGGCCGCTGCATCCACGACGGCCATCGCCGAGCCCGCTGCCACATCGGCGCAGGCGCGGCATGTGGACCCCTCGGCATGGTGTAATAGCGACTTTGCATAGCCATTCGTCTTCGTTGGCCCGAAGGCTTTCCTCCCAAAACCGCCCAAGCATCAACCTCATGGAAATCCCCACAATCCGAACCCTGCTCCGCGGCTGCCTCGGCGCCGCCGGCCTTTTCGCGGCGCAGACCGCGTGGACCCAAACGTCTGCGGAAACCAACTCCGAGGACCAGCCGCTGCTCCTCAGCCCCTTTGTCGTCAGCGCCGAACAGGATAACGGCTACATCGCGACTGACTCGCTGGCGGGCACGCGGCTGCGCACGCCGCTCAAGGACATCGCCGCCTCCATCAGCGTCGTCACGAAGGATCTGCTCGAGGATCTGGGCGTAAACGACACGGCGGGTCTGCTCGTTTACACCACCGGGACCGAGGTCGTCGGCGTGGGCGGCAATTACTCCGGTTCCACTAGCGAGACCGCCGCGCAGACGTTCGATCCGATGCGCGAATCCACGAGTCCGACCACGCGCGTGCGCGGGCTCGCGGCGGCCGACGAAACCCGCAACTATTTCATCAGCCCCGGCATTCCGTTCGACGCCTACAACACCCAGAGCGTCACCCTGAACCGCGGCGCCAACGCGATCCTCTTCGGCTTCGGCAGCCCGGCCGGCATCATCGAAAACTCCCTGCTCGCGCCGCAGTTCAAAAACAAGGGCCAGGTCAAGCTCCACGCGGGCAGCTACGGCACGTTTCGCCAGTCCCTCGACGTCGAGCGCGTGCTGATCAAGGACAAGCTTTCGCTGCGCATCGCGCAGCTGGACGACAACCGCCGTTACGAGCAGAACGCGACGTTCCGCGACCAGGAGCGTTATTTCGGTGCGCTGACGTTTCGACCGTTCCAGTCCACCACCATCCGGCTCAACGCCGAGCACGGCCATCTCGACCAGCGGCTGCCGCGCGTAGACCCGCCGGTGGACAGCCTCACCACCTGGTGGGACTTCGGCCAGCCGACCCGTGACAACAACTTCACCTCGGCCGCGACCAAGGCCTACCAGCGCGCCAACAATCTCGACGGCATGGCGGGCAACTGGTCGCAGAACGTCGGTCTCATTTACACGGATACAAACGCCACGCTGCCGGGCGACGCGATGGTGCCCTATGCCAACGCGCCGGGCATCACCTATCGTTTTCTCGGTCCGCGGAGTAGCCAGGAAATCGCGGCGGCGGTCACCATGGATCCGCTCGCTGGCTTCATGGTCGGCAAGCAGTTGTTCGATCGCTCCATTTTTGATTACCGCAACCAGCTTCTCGACGGCCCGAACAGCGGCACGTGGCTCGACTTCGACACGGTGAACGTCGCGGTGGAACAGCTTTTCCTCAACGGCGACGCCGGCATCGAACTCGTCTACGACCGGCAGGCCGCCGACTCGTCGATGCTGCGCGGCATCAGCAACAGCTATCGCGGCAACAATATCTTCATCGACGTCAACACCGTCACGCCCGACGGCCGCCCCAATCCCAACTTCGGCCGTCCGTTCATCGCCTCGAACGGTTACTTCTACAATTACGACAAGCTTTACGAGACCGGCCGCGCCACGGCCTTCCTGCGCCACGACTTCACGAAGGAGGGCAACAGCTTCCTGCGCCGGCTCCTCGGCACGCAGACGGTCAGCGCGATGTATTCGGATCTCCGGACTTCCGACTACACCCTCGGCGGCTATCCGCAGGTCGTCGGCCCGGCCTTCCGCGACGGCCTCAACGGCAACACGATCGCGACCAGCCGCAAGATCTCCAGCGTCGTTTACCTCGGACCGTCGCTCGCGAATGCGGCGAGCCCTGCCGGGGCAAACCTGCAAGGCGTGCAGGGCGAACTGAGCATGCCGGCAACGGTGGACGTGATGGTGGAGAACGTCGGCACCGGTTACAAATGGGTGCGTCAGTCGGTCCCGACCTACAGCTACTACGATCCCGAGGACCTGAAGTATCTCGTGGTTTCGAACACCGGCCTCCGCAACAAGGCGCAGTCCAGCGCGATCATCCTGCAGAGCGACTGGTGGCGCAACACGCTCGTCTCCACGCTCGGCTGGCGCCACGACAAGGTCGAGAACGCCCGTGGCACCAACTCCGCCACCGATCCCGAAACCGGCGGTCGCACCCTCGTCCGGCCCGACTTCGATCCGTCCGAGATCACGGAGAAGGACACGTTCAGCTACGGCCTCGCGCTGCACCTTCCGCCGCGCTGGCTGCGCGGACTGCCGGGCCGGCCGTCGCTTTCGCTCTATTACAACGAGTCCGAGAACTTCGACGTCTCGATGGGCGTGCGCCGCAACATTCTTGGCGACTATCTCCCGCCGCAGGAGGGCACCACGCGCGAATTCGGCGCGGGCATCTCCGCCTTCGAGAATCGTTTCACGCTCCGCGTTGCCCGTTACGAGACCACGCAGGATAACATGACCGACACGCGCCTGAGCGGCGTGCTCGTGCGCACGGTCGATCTCGAAGCGCGCATCACCAGCTCGCTCTCGAAGAGCTTCCTCGATTCCATCGGCTATGTCGGCTTCGACAGCGCCAGCGCGTCCGAGATGTTCAAGCGCTATCTCTCGAACTATAACTATCGGGTGGGCGAGCAGCGCGAGGACGGCACCCGTAACGCCGAATACACGAGTCCCGGCGCCACCTATGAGACGACGAGCTCGATCTCCAAGGGCTACGAAATCGAGGGCGTTTACAACGCCACGCGCAACTGGCGCATCGGCTTCAACGTAGCCCAGCAGGAAGCGGTGCGCGGCGACACGAGCCCGTTGCTCACGAGTCTCATCCAGGAGCGTCTCGCCCAGTGGCAGAAGCCCGAGCTCTGGCCGCTGACGCTCGCCGGTGGCGTGCAACGCGTCGATTCCTACGCGACCACCTACATGGTGAACCCGCTCAACACCGCCAAGCTCTCCATCGGCCAGAAGATGCCGGAACTCCGCGAGTGGCGCGCGAACCTGGTGACCAACTACACCTTCGACCGCGCCTCCCGTTTCAAAGGCTGGGGCATCGGTGGCGCCGCGCGCTGGCAGGACAAGATCGCGATCGGCTATCCCGTGATCACCGACCCGGTGCTCGGCAACGTCACGGATGTCCAGCATCCGTTCATGGGGCCCTCCCAGACGACCTACGACGCGTGGCTGAGCTACCAGCGCAAGATCTACCACGGCCGCGTGAACTGGAAGATCCAGCTCAACGTCCGGAATCTCCTCAATGACGACCTCATGATTCCGGTGAAGGCCAACCCCGTCACGCTCGGCGATCTGACGACCATGGACATCGCCGCGTGGCGCATCGGCGCCGAGCGCACCTGGGAAGTCACGTCGACGTTCTCGTTCTAAGTCAGGTTTTCGAAACGATCCCGCCCGTCAGGCGGGCCCTCCGCTCCCGGCCTTGCGTGCGAACGCGGGGCCGCGGAGCGCGACGGCGTTTTCCGGAACCACGTTCCGGGAAACGTCTTCTTTTCGCCGTAGTGTCTTGGTCTTCTCCCATGCCCTTCAAAAACGGTTTCTCCGGGCGCGTCGCTGGAATCCGGCCGCGGATGCGCCTCTTCGCCGGGATTCTCGCCGCCCTGCTGTGTGCCATCGTTGCGCCGGCGCGTGCGGCCGGCCTCGAGCTCTACGATCTGCGCTGCGACGGCATTGAAAATCCGCTCGGGATCGATTCGTCGCCGCCGCGTCTGTCCTGGAAACTCCGCAGCGAGGAGCGCGGCCAGCGTCAGACCGCGTGGCAGGTGTTGGTCGCTTCGTCTCTGGCCCAACTCCAACGCGATCGCGGCGATCTCTGGGATAGCGGCCGCCGCCACAGCGACGAACAGTTGCATGTTCCTTATGCCGGCCGGCGGCTCACGTCATCCGAGCAGGTCTTTTGGAAAGTGCGCGCGTGGGATCGCGAGGGACGCGCCTCGGCTTGGAGCACGCCGGCCACTTGGACGATGGGCGTGCTCGCCGCGGAAGAGTGGAAGGCCCGCTGGATCACGGATGCCGGGCTCCTGCCATGGGTGCGACCGAAAATTGGTTTTCACTCGCAGGTGACCCGTGACGCGACGGAGCCGAAATGGATTCGCGTCGATCTCGGCGCCTCGCGGCCGATCGAAAGCGTGCGTCTGTATCCGGTTCGTCAGGTCCTCGAGGATTCGCAGGGATTGCCGCTGCGGTTCAAGCTCGAGGCCGCGGACGACCCCGACTTCGCGACCGCGCAGACGATCGCGGATTACACGGCTGACGACTTCCACTATACCAGCACGGCGATCAAGACGACGGTGCCCACGTTTACAGCTCCGCCTGGTGTGCGCGGCCGCTACGTCCGCCTTGCGACGTCAAAGTTGCGGCGCAACGGCGCTGGGCACTTTCTCGCGCTCAGCCAGATTGAGATTGTTTCCGAAGGGAAAAACATCGCCGCCGGCGCGTCCGTCCTGGCGAGCGACAGCCTCGAAACCGGCCGCTGGAGCGCGGCGTCCGTGGTCGACGGCAAAGAGACTCGCGGCGCGAACACGCGCGATAACGCCACGCTGCTCGCGCGCCGCGAGTTCATCGTGAAGCCCGCCTTGCGCCGCGCGCTCCTGCACGTCAGCGGGCTCGGTCACTATGAACTTGCGATCAATGGCCACCGGGTGGGCGACGGCCTGCTGTCGCCGGGCTGGACGACTTACGAGAAGACCACGCTCTACGACACCTACGAGGTGACGGACCTCGCCCGCTCGGGGCGCAACGCCGTCGGCGTCGTACTCGCCGGCGGCATGTATAATGTGCGCGCAGAACGCTACGGGAAATTCGAGAGCCTGTTCCGGCCGCTGACCGTCATCGCGCAGCTCCGTCTCGAATATGCTGACGGCACGGTCGAACTCATCGGCACCGACGAGCGGTGGACGTTGAGCGCCGACGGTCCGATCACGTTTGAGAACGTGTATGGCGGCGAAGACTACGATGCCCGTCGCGCGCTGGCAGGCTGGACGGAGCCGGGCTTTGACGATTCCGCTTGGACGAGCGCCATGGTGTTCGAGGGCCCCGGCGGGGCGTTGCGCGGAATCTCGCATGCGGCGCCGCCGTTGCGCACGCACGACGTGTTCCAGCCCGTAACGGTCAACGAGCTTCGGCCGGGCGTGCGGGTTTACGATTTTGGCCAGAATACGTCCATGATGCCGCGGCTGCGCGTGCGCGGCCCCGCGGGGGCGACCGTGAAAATGACGCCGTCCGAGCTGCTGCAGCCGGATGGATCGATCGATACGTCGTCGTTCATGCGTGGGCCCAACGGCTCGTGGTGGAGCTACACGCTGCGGGGCGGCGATGTCGCGGAGGAGTGGTATCCGAAATTCTTTTACACCGGGGCGCGTTACCTGCAGGTCGAACTGTCGGCGCCGGACGGGAGGAATCTGCCCACGATCGAATCGCTCGAGAGCGTGGTCGTGCACACCGCCTCCCCTCCCGCCGGCGAGTTCGCCTGTTCGAACGAACTCTTCAACCGCATCCGCACGCTCGTGCGCTGGGCTCAGCGCAGCAATCTCGTCTCCGTCATCACGGACTGCCCGCACCGCGAAAAATTCGGCTGGCTCGAACAGTATTATCTCAACGGCCCATCGCTGCGCTACGAATTCGACCTCGCGCAGCTCTACACGAAGACGTTCGGCGACATGGCGGATGCGCAGCTGCCCAACGGCCTCGTGCCCGATATCGCGCCGGAGTTCGTGATCTTCGGCGGCGGTTTCCGCGATTCGCCGGAGTGGGGCAGTGCGATCGTGCTCGCTGCCTGGCAACACTTCGAATGGACGGGCGACGACACACCGCTGCACCGCTACTATCCCGCGATGTGCCGTTACGCCGACTACCTGGCGAGTCGCACCGAGGGCCACATCCTTTCTCACGGGCTCGGCGACTGGTATGACATCGGTCCGAAGCCGCCCGGCGTTTCGCAGCTCACGCCGCTGGGGCTCACGGCCACGGCGACCTATTACGAGGACATCAAAACCCTGGCGGCCATCGCGACGCGGCTTGGCCATACGGCGGATGCCGCTCGCTTCACGACCCGGGCCGCCGAAATTCGCACCGCGTTCAACCGCCGGTTTTTCGATGCGGAGCGGGGCGTCTATGCGACCGGCTCGCAGTGCGCCAACGCCATGCCGCTGGTGCTCGGTCTCGTCGAGCCGGCCGAGCGTCCGCGTGTGCTTGCTGCGTTGGTGAGCGACGTGCGCGACCGCGGTTTGACCGCCGGCGATGTCGGCTACCGCTACCTGCTTCGCGCGCTCGCGGATGCCGGGCGCGGGGACGTGATCCACGACATGAACAATCAGTCGGAGAAACCTGGATACGGCTATCAGCTCGCCCAGGGCGCGACCGCCCTTACCGAGGCATGGAACGCCCGCCGGACGTCGTCCCACAATCATTTCATGCTCGGCCAGATCACCGAATGGTTTTACCGCGATTTGGCGGGGCTCGGCAGCGATCCGGAGGCGCCCGGTTTCAAGCGTGCGATCGTCCGTCCGCAACCCGTGAGCGGCATCGCGTGGGCGCGCGCCTCGCACGCATCGCCGCGCGGACGAATCGTCTCCGCCTGGAAGCGCACCGCCGGCCGGTTCGAACTCAAGGTCGAGATTCCCGCCAACGTCAGCGCGACGGTATTCGTGCCGACCTCCGATCCGGACGGCGTGACCGAGGGCGCCGAATCGGCCGCGTACCGTCCGGGCATCCGCCGTCTCCGCGTCGAATTGGGCGTCGCGGTTTATGCCGTGGAGTCCGGCCGCTATTCGTTCTCCGCTCCGTTTTGATTACACCGACCACTACACCCGCCTTGATCAAACAGTGATGAAACAACCCGCGATCGCCTTCCGCCTCCAACCTGAAACCCTTGCGAATGCCCGCCGATTCGGGCGCTGGCGGGTGTGGGTGAAAGCGACACTGGCGATCGTGCTCGGTGCGTGGAGTGCGCCGGTGGGACAAGCGGCTGCACCAGAATCGCCGCGCTTCGATCTTCGTGCGGAACCGCAGACCTTGTTTCGCGCAAAGTGGCTTCAGGACCGGCGGCACATCCTGCAGTCGTTCGCGTTCGATGACGCCGGTGGTCACGTTTACGTGCTCCAGGTTGAGGGATCCAATGCCGGCGGAACGTTTGCGGAACACAGCCGGCGCGGCGATCTGATCCTGACGAAGCTCAGCCGCGATGGAGCGCGGATCGAAGGTCACATGACGCTCCGTGGATTTGGTCACGGCGTGGCCATGGGCATCGAGCGCGAAGGCGATGAGGTGTTGGTCTGGACGGAGGTCGATTCTGAGCCCAACGCCGCGGGCGTGGGGCGGGGAACGCGGATCGGACGCTTCCGTTTCGTCGACGGAACAACGCTCGAGACGACCTCGCCCGCCATCCAGAAATTTACCCCGGCGGCCGGCGCGCGCGCCTGCACGCCGAGCCTCGACCTCGCTCATGGTCGTCTCGCGGTGCGCTACGTTTCCGCCGAGGGCAGCTGGAAAATCGCGCTTTACGATCTGGCTGCGTTCAAGGCCGGCGACGCAAAACCGCTGCGCGAGATTTCGCTCCCTCAAAATTTCGGAGTCTTCCAGGGCTGGTGCACGTTTGGCGACTGGCTCTATGTCTACAGCGGCACTGCTTACGGTGAGAGCAACCCGCCGCCGGGAAATGCCACGCTCTTCGTGCTCGATTGGCGAAGCGGCACCGTCGTCGACCAGGCGCACACGAATGCGTTTGCCGATCTGGTGTATCGCGAACCCGAAGGTATCGCCGTTCGAATCGCGGCAGGAAAACCGCACCTTTGCTTCGGCTTTGGCGCGTCGGTATCGGCGACCGATTCGCGCCGACAGGCGAGCATCGCGTATATCGATCGCTTTTGCGAACGCGACGAACTGGCCGCCGGCTTCGCCCGGCCACCGGATGCGGCGAAGCCCGCGACCATGTGGTGGTGGTTCAACAGCAACGTGAACCACGCCGGCATCACGCGGGATCTCGAGCAGTTTCGCGCGAAGGGCATCGGCGGCGTGGTGCTGATCAACAGCACGACCGGCTTCGGCACCGGACCGATTCCACAGGGGCCGAAGTTTCTCTCACGCGAATGGCGTGAACTTTACCGCCACGCGCTCGCCGAGGCGCATCGACTCGGCCTCGAAGTCGGCGTGAATCTCAGCACCGGCTGGTGCATGGGCGGACCTTGGATCAAGCCGGAGAATTCCGGCCGTTGGTTTCTGCAATCGTCCGTGGTGGTCGAGGGTCCGGCGAAGTTTTCCGAGGTGTTGCCGCTGCCAGGAAACAAAACCGGCTACGAAAACGCCCGCCAGCTCTTCATCAAAAACTACGTCAACCTGCCGCTGGCCGAACTCGATTACCGGGATTCGTCGGTGATCGCGTTTCCCGAGCCCGAGCCGGCGGGCACGCAGCTCGGCGCGGCGCGCGGCGCGCTGCTGCCGGCGAAAAGCAATCGCCTCGATGCAAGCAGCCACGCGCGCGCGCATGAAGTGATGGACCCGACGCTGATCCCGTGGTCGGCGTCGCCGGCGGATGCACCGGTGCCGGCGAAAGGCGTGATCGATGTCACCTCGAAACTGGGTGCCGACGGCCGGCTCGAGTGGGATGTGCCGGCAGGGCGCTGGGTGATCCTGCGGACCGGTCACCGCATGACCGGCGCGCGCACCGCGTATGCGCTGCCGGAAGGTGAGGGACTCGAAGTCGACTGGCTCGACGAGGCGGGTGTCGAAGCGCAGTTCGAACACCTCGGGCGAATCCTGCTCGAGGAAGCGGGCCCGCTTGCCGGCGGCACGCTGAAGTATTTTCACGAGGACAGTTTCGAGGACGGATTCCCGAACTGGACCGTGACGTTTCTCGAAAAATTCAAGCACTATCGCGGTTACGATCCGACGCCGTATTTGCCGGTGTTTGCCGGACGCCTGGTGGAAAGCGCCGAAGTGTCCGACCGCTTCCTCTACGATTACCGCCGCACCGTCGCCGATTGCATGGCGGACGCGCATTACGGGCGCTTCGCCGAGCTTTCCCATGGGCACGGACTCGAGGTGCAGAACGAATCCGCCGGCCCGAGCTGGTCTGGTACCATGTGCATGGATACGTTGAAAAATCTCGGTCGCAGCGACCGCCCGATGGGAGAATTCTGGCAGGACAACTACCGCTTCGTGCAGGACGGACAGAATCAGGTGACAAAAATGGTCGCGACCGCTGCGCACGTCTATGGGAAGAAGACGGCGTCGGCGGAAGCGTTCACGACCTTCGCGCACTGGAGCGACGATCCGGCGGCGTTGAAGCCGATGGCGGACCGCGCCTTTTGCGAAGGCATCAACCGCCTCGTGTTTCACACCTCGACCGCGACGCGACCCGAGGACGGCAAACCCGGCTACGAGTACGGCGCCGGCACGCATTTCAATCCAAACCTCACGTGGTGGGAGCAGTCGGGCGCGTTTCTGGATTACCTTGGCCGCTGCCAGCATCTCCTTCAGGAGGGCGTCTTCGTTGCCGACGTGCTCTACTATAACGGTGATTGGGCGCCTAATATCGTGCCGCCGAAACACGTGCCGCCGGATCTGGGGCCCGGTTACGATTACGACGTCTGCAACACCGAGGTGCTGCTCACCCGGCTCGCGGTGAAGGACGGTCGGCTCGTGTTGCCGGACGGCATGAGCTATCGCGCGCTCGTGCTGCCGGAGAGCGAGACGATGCCGGTCGAGGTCGCGCGCAAGCTCCGCGAACTCGTCGCCGCCGGCGCGACGGTGGTCGGCGCGCCGCCGCAGCGCGATCCGGGCTTGCGCAATTATCCGCAGTCGGACGCCGACGTGCGCGCGATCGCCGCCGAGCTTTGGGGCGCGACAAACGGTGAAACGCTTCAAGAAAACCGCTTCGGCCGCGGACGTGTCATTCGCGGGAAAGCCGTTCGCGCGGTGCTCGCCGCCGATGGTATCGAGCCGGACTTCACGTTCGATGCCGCGGCCGGTTCGCTCGATTTCATTCACCGCACCGCGGACGGCGCGGAGATCTATTTTGTCGTGAATCGCAACGCTCGCACCGACGTCGTCGCGTGCACGTTTCGCGTCGCGGGACTTCAGCCCGAGCTTTGGGACCCGGTGACCGGCGCGAGACGCGACGCGACGGAGTTCACGACCGCTGCGACCACGACGACGGTGTCGCTGCGTTTCGCGCCGCATCAATCGTGGTTTGTGGTGTTTCGTCAACCGCTCCGTCCGAGCGCGACGCAGGTGCCGAACTTTGCGGCAACCACGGTGGTGCAAACGCTCCGGGGCGCGTGGTCGGTGCGATTCGATCCGCAGTGGGGCGGCCCGGCCGAAGTCGAGTTTCCCAGCCTGACCGATTGGACGCTCAGCCTCGACGAGGGCATCCGTTTCTATTCCGGCGCCGCGACCTACCTGAAACGATTTCACCTCGAAGCGTCGCCGGCGACGGGCGAGCGCTGGCTGCTCGATTTGGGCCGGGTTCACAATCTCGCCGAGGTGCGTTTGAACGGCGTGAAACTTGGCGTCATCTGGACGGCGCCGTGGCAAATCGACCTCGGCACGGCGCTGCGTGCGGGCGAAAACCAGCTCGAGATCGACGTCGTCAACCTTTGGCCCAACCGGCTGATCGGAGACAAATATTTGCCGGCAGCACAGAAACTCACGCGCACGAACATCCCGCTGAAGGACGATGCGCGCTTGCTGCCATCGGGCCTGCTCGGACCGGTGTCGCTCCTGCGCGAACAATGAAGACTTCCGCTCGCATATCTCCGGCGGCGATGTCGCGCACCCACACCTCTCGACTCAATTCATGATCCCCAATCCTTTTCTCGGCGTTTTGTTTCACTGGCTCGGCGGCCTCGCGTCCGGCTCCTTCTACGTGCCGTACAAGGGGGTGAAAAAGTGGTCGTGGGAAACCTACTGGCTCGTGGGCGGCGTGTTCTCGTGGATTGTTTGTCCGTGGCTGCTCGCGTCGATCCTGACGAACGATGTCGAGGGCGTGATCCGACAGCAATCCGCCGGCACGCTGGGTTGGACGTATTTCTTCGGCGCGCTCTGGGGCCTGGGCGGTCTGACCTTCGGTTTGACGATGCGTTATCTCGGCATGTCGCTCGGCATGGGCGTCGCGCTCGGTTACTGCGCCGCGTTCGGCACGTTGCTCCCGCCGATTTTCAAGGCATTCGCGCCGACGATTCCGGTTGTGCAGACGATCGGTGAAATTGCGGCGACGACGTCCGGCCGCATCACGCTCGCGGGCGTCGTGGTGTGTCTGCTGGGCATCGCGATCGCGGCGCTCGCCGGTTTGAACAAGGAGCGCGAGATGCCGGCGGCGGAGAAGAAGAAGGCGATCGCCGAGTTTGCGTTCACGAAGGGAATTCTGGTGGCGACGTTCTCGGGCATCATGAGCGCGTGCTTCGCGTTTGCGCTGACCGCGGGCAATCCGATCGCGGATGCGTCGCTCGCCGCGGGCACCGATCCGATCTGGACGGGCCTGCCGAAGCTCGTGGTCGTGCTGCTGGGCGGCTTCACCACCAATCTGATCGCCTGCGTGACGCTCCATGTGCGCAATCGCACCGGTTATCAATATTTCGCCTCACACGTGCGGCCCGAGCACGCAGGGCTGCAGGCGAGCGGAGGCGAGCACAGCGGCGGCGGGGCGGACACGAAGGCGCGTTCAATCGCGGTGGTGGACCTGAAGGCGCCGCGGCTGGCGAATTATCTCTTCTCCGCGCTCGCGGGCGCCACGTGGTATTTCCAGTTTTTCTTTTACACGATGGGCGAGACGCAGATGGGGCGGTTCGGGTTCGCATCGTGGACGCTGCATATGGCGAGTATCATCATTTTCAGCACGCTCTGGGGCGTGTATTTCCGCGAATGGCGCGGGAGCAGCCGCCGGACGCATGTGCTGATCGCCTCCGGCATCGCGGTGCTGATTCTTTCCACGCTGGTCGTCGGCTACGGCAGCTTTGTGGGATCCGCCGCCGCCGCTCACTGAAAACGCTCAACCCGCTTCCTTCCCTTTCATGAAAACGAAACTGCGTGTCGGACTTTTTGGCATCGGCCTCGAAACCTACTGGTCGCAATTCAAAGGCCTGCGCCGCCGCCTCGAAGGCTATGTTGGCGTCGTGGCGGGGCGGCTGCAGCGCCCCGATGTGGAGGTGGTCAACCTCGGCCTGATCGATTCCCCGCCGAAGGCGTTCGAGGCGGGACATCGTTTTCGCCGCGAAGACGTAGATCTCATTTTCCTCCACGTTACGACCTACGCGCTGTCGTCGACCGTGCTGCCGGTCGTGCAGCGCGCGCGCGTGCCGGTGATCGTGCTGAATCTGCAGCCGGCCGCGGCGATCGATTACGACGCGTTCAATCGCATGACCGATCGCACGAGCATGACCGGCGAATGGCTGGCGCACTGTGCCGCGTGTCCGGTGCCGGAGATCGCGAACGTCTTCAAGCGCGCAGGCCTTACGTTTCATCAGATCACCGGCATGCTGCACGACGATCCGGCCTGCTGGGACGAAGTGGAGGCGTGGCTCGAGGCGGCGCGCGTCGCGCACACGATGGCGCACAACCGGCTCGGATTGATGGGGCATTATTACGGCGGCATGCTCGACATCGCCACGGACATCACCCGGCAGTGCGCGACCTTTGGCGGGCACATGGAAATCGTCGAAGTCGACGAGCTCGCGGCGCGCCGCGGCGAGGTGACGGCGCGGCAGATCAAGACGCGGGTCGGCGAATTTCGTCGCACCTTCGACGTGCAGTCCGACTGCGCGTCCGCGGAACTCGAGCGCGCGGCGCGCACCTCGATCGCGCTCGACGCGCTCGTGCGGGCGCACGATCTCGGTTCGCTGGCGTATTACTACATGGGCACGGGTAATCGCGACAACGAGGACGCGATCAGCTCGATCATCCTCGGCAATTCGTTGCTCACGGCGCGCGGCGTGCCCGTCGCCGGCGAATACGAGATCAAGAACGTCCAGGCGATGAAGATCATGGATACGTTTGGTGCGGGCGGTTCGTTCACGGAATACTACGCGATGGATTTCAACGACGACGTCGTGTTGATGGGCCACGACGGTCCGGGACATATCGCGATCGCACAGGGCAAGACCAAGGTGCGCCCGTTGAAGGTTTATCACGGAAAAGTCGGACGCGGTTTGTCCGTCGAAATGTCCGTGCGGCACGGGCCGGTGACACTGCTCTCCGTGATCGAACAGGCTGACGGCAGCGTCGCGCTGCTCTGCGCTGAAGGCGAATCCGTCGCCGGACCCATTCTCGAGATTGGAAACACCAACAGTCGCTATCGTTTCCCGATCGGTGCGCGCGCCTTCGTCAACGGCTGGAACGCGCAAGGCCCGGCGCATCATTGCGCGATCGGGGTCGGGCACATCGCCGGCAAGATCGAAAAGCTCGGTCGCCTCCTCGGCATCGAAACGGTGCGCGTGTGCTGATCCTCCCTCACGACTGTCATTCTCATTTCTTTCGCATGACTTTTTTCCGTCGAAATTTTTTCTTCCTCGCCGCGATCGCTCTTGGGGGCGTCGGCGTGGACGCCGTCGCTCATGAAACGCTCTCGCGCGAGTTCCTGCGTCCGCCGGCGTCGGCGCGTCCCGGCTGCTACTGGTGGTGGCTCGACGGGCTCGTGGACCGCGCGGGCATCACCCGCGATCTCGAGGAGTTCGCCGCGAAGGGAATCGGCGAAGTGCTGCTCGTCAATTCCTCGAACCTCAAGCGCTCGGACAACTACGCGGAGGATTACGCGAACGCCGTGAAGTTTCTTTCGCCGGAGTGGCGCGAGCTTTATCGCTTCGCGCTGCGCGAGGCCGATCGGCTCGGCATCGAGGTCGGCGTCAACCTCTGCGGCGGCTGGTGCATGGGCGGTCCGTGGATTCCGCCCGAGCATGCGGGCCGCTGGTTTCTGCAGTCGCGCGTGACCGTCACCGGTCCGATGAAGTGGGCGGAGAAGCTGCCGCTGCCGGGCAATCGCGACGGTTACGACCACGTGTTCAATCCGCCCGGTTTCAAGGACTACATCGATTTGCCGCTCGAGCAGCTCGACTACCGCGACACGGCGGTCGTGGCGTTTCCCGCTCCGGACGACGCGTCGGCGAAATTAGGCGACGCACGCGCGAAGCTGCTGTCGGCGAAAACGAATCGCCGCGACGCGAGCAATTTCATGCGCGCGCGCGACGTCATGGGCCCGACCCTAGTGCCGTGGGAAAACGCGCCCGACGATCGTCCGGTGCCGGCGGAGAAGGTCATCGATCTCACGACGCGGGTGCGCGCCGACGGTTATCTCGAGTGGGACGTGCCGCCCGGCCGGTGGACGATCGTGCGCACGGGCCATCGCATGACCGGTTCGCGTGTGATGATTCCGCCGCCGGAAGCCGACGGCCTGTCGGTCGGCTGGCTCTCGCCCGAGGGCGTCGAGCTGCAGTTCAAGCATCTCGGCGAACAACTCCTCGCCGATGCGGCGGCGGTCGGGACGAAGTTGAAATATTTCTGCGACGACAGTTTCGAGGACGGTTTTCCCAACTGGACCGCGCGGATCGTGGAGCGCTTCGAACATTACCGCGGTTACAATCCCGTGCCTTATCTGCCGGTGCTCTCGGGTTACATCGTCGGCAGCGCGGAAGTCTCCGACCGTTTCCTGCACGACTATCGCAAGACCGTCGCCGACTGCATGGCGGACGGACATTACGCGCGTTTCGCGGAGCTCTGCCACGAACGCGGGATGCTCGTGCAAAACGAATCCGCGGGGCCGAGCCGTTCGGGCACGATGTGCATGGACGGTTTGAAAAATCTCGGACGCAGCGATCTGCCGATGGGCGAGTTCTGGCTCGGGCTGCGGCACGACGAGGAAGGCGGGCTCGATCCGAAGTTGTCCTATGGCGTTTCGCGATTGGAGGACGGGCAGAACAAGGTGACGAAAATGGTTTCGTCCGCCGCGCACATCTACGGGCGCAACCTGGCCTCAGCGGAGTCGTTCACGTCGAACCGGCACTGGCTCGACTATCCGGGCAGCCTGAAGCCGGCGGCGGATCGCGCGTTCTGCGAAGGCATCAATCGCCTGATGATTCACACGTCCACGCTCGTGCGGCCCAGCGACGGGCAGCCGGGCTATGCGTATTACGCCGGCACGCATTTCAATCCGAACGCGACCTGGTGGAACCAATCGGGGGCGTTTCTCGACTACCTCGCGCGTTGCCAGCACCTGCTGCGGCAGGGACAGTTCGTTGCCGATGTGCTCTACTACAATGGCGACTGGGCGCCGAACATCGTCGCGCCGAAGCACACCGATCCGTCGCTCGGCGCCGGCTTCGACTACGATGTCTGCAACGCCGAGGTGCTGCTCACGCGTGTATCCGTGCGCGGTGGACGGCTCGTGCTGCCGGACGGAATGAGCTACCGGCTGCTGGTGTTGCCTGACACCACGCGGATGCCGGTCGAAGTGGCGGCAAAACTCAAGGAACTCGTCGCCGCTGGCGCGACGGTTGTCGGGCGCAAACCCGAATCCGATCCGGGACTGCGCAACTACCCGCAATGCGACGAGGACGTGCGGCGTCTCGCGGCCGAGGTCTGGGGCGACTGCGACGGCGAAAACGTGAAAACGCACCGGTTCGGCGCCGGTCGCGTGTTCTGGGGCGTGCCGCTGCGCGAGATCCTCGCGCAGGACGGCGTGACTCCTGATTTTGAATACGCCGGGTCGGCCAGCGCGTGGATCGATTTCATTCATCGGCGGACCGATGACGCGGAGATCTATTTCGTCGCGAACCGCGAGAACCGGCCGGCGGAAATCGAGGGGATTTTCCGCGTGACGGACCGCGTTCCGGAAATCTGGGATCCGGTCACGGGCACCTTGTGCGCGGCGAGTGGCGTTCGCCGCGAGAACGGGCGGGTGGTGGTGCCGCTGACGTTGGCGTCGCACCAGTCGTTTTTCGTGGTGTTCCCGAAGACGCCGTCGGCGTCGGCGAATGCGAGTGTGGACGGGCACGCTCCTGAAAAAAGTCGGACGTTGCTGCCGTTGGACGGCCCGTGGCGCGTGCGTTTCGATCCGAAGTGGGGCGGACCGGCGGAGACGGAGTTCGCGGAGTTGACGGATTGGACCAAGCGAAGCGAGGACTCGATCCGCTACTATTCCGGCACGGCGACCTACGAAAAACGTTTCGATTTGGTCGCGCCGGTGTCGGGTCGGCTCGTGCTGGATCTCGGGACCGTGCACGACATCGCCGAAGTGCGGCTCAACGGAAAACGGATCGGCGTCGTGTGGACGGCACCGTGGACGATCGACGTCACGGACGCGGCCAGGCCCGGCGGGAACACACTCGAAATCGAGGTGGTGAACGAATGGGCGAACCGCCTGATTCGCGACGCCGCGCTGTCGCCCGCACAGCGCCTTACGCGCACGAACATCGAGTTCAAGCCGGACACGCCGCTGCGGCCTTCAGGGCTGCTCGGTCCGGTGGTTCTGAACCTTCAGTCGGGGCGCTGAGCGCCCGCGATTTCCAGCATCGCGGCTTCTCGCCTTGTGCGAGGAGCCGCACGACCGCGAAAGAACGGGAGCGACGCGCGATGCAAACCGGTTTCCGGTGGTCGATTCGACCTGCAGTCGAATTGGTGCCAGGGGCCGGGATTGAACCGGCGACCAAAGGCTTATGAGTCCTCTGCTCTACCACTGAGCTACCCTGGCAAGGGAGGGGCACCAACGTGTAAAGTCCCGCGGCAAAATCCAACTCAAAATTTCCGCACCGCGGCAGCGGAGTGCAAATGGCGTGTTTTCTACTGCTGCCGATCGTCGGGTCGTGGTGCAAAAGCCTGAATCACCGTCCCAAGGTAAGTGTTGGGCTTCATCAGCACGGCATCCTCTTCCATCGCATCGAACGTGTTCGTGGACCAGCCTTTCGGTGTAGGTTGCTCCAGCACTCGCGCCACTCGGCGCAGGCCGCGGCGGAGAATCACGAGCGTCCCGCTGCGCAGGTCCGTGTAGTTCTGGCGTTCGGCCACGAAGGCCGTGCCGGCGGGATAGCGCGGCAGGAGCTCATCGGTGGTGTTCACAAACACAAACCCGCCGGCGCTGCTCTTCGCCCGGCTTTCGGCCAGAGGCATGATTTCATCTTCCGGCACGAAGGTGGGCGCGGGAAGCTCATCCAATTTCAAAACCGCGGGAGCGCTCCGTGGTGGACTGGTGCAGCTCGAGAGGAGCAGGAGGCTGAGCGCAGCCGCCAAGAGGGCCGCGCCCACTCTCAACCATCCGCCTGGCGCAATAACGCAGTCGGAAGGGGCGGTTTTCATAGTCTGAATCTACCACACCTGAAGAGGCGCCGCTCCGCATAATTTGAGGCGGAAACCGGCGCCGCAGGCATGACGCCGCTTCGCCCGGCGAGTGGAGAGGGGAGTGCGCGCCCAATCGAGATCGAGGGCGGCGATCGGCGGTGAGACAACGCCCGGAGCCGGGCGGTTTTGCAGGCTTGTCCTCCCGCGGTTTTGTCGTCGTCGTTCGCGCTCAGTGACATGAGGCGCGAATGGCTGACCTGTTGGACGTTGCTGGCGGCCCCGCTGCGGCGGCGATGGTGCGCGCTCGCGGCGGTCGCGCTGCTGGCCGCAATGTTGGAACTGGCGACGGCGGCCTTGCTGTTGCGTCTCATCACTCGACTGGAGCGCGGCGCGGACGATTTTGCCGGCGACGCATTGATCGGCGTCGCCTGGCTTCCCGAGACGGCGGGAGCGCTCGCGTTGATTTTTGCTGCGCTGCTGGTGGCGAAGACCTCGCTGCGTCTCGCCGAGACGCAGTGGCGGGAGCGGCTGACGGCGCGCACGGTGGATGCGTTTTCCGTTTACCTGCTCGGGGCGTGGCTGGGCGCGCCGTTGCGGCGCCAATTGAGTGCGACGAATCCGGCGATCATCGAAGACGTGCAGTCGGCGAGTCTTCTGGCCGGGCGCGAGGGCATCGCTTCGGTGATCCTGATTGTTTCCGAAGGCCTGGTCGTGCTCACGCTCACCGGCGTGATGATCGCGCTCTCGCCGCCGGCCGCTCTTGGATTGATCGCGGGCCTGCTGGTGCTGGCGGGCGGATTGCTGCGCCTGGCGCATCGGCGGCACGATCGGCGTTCCGCCGAAATTCTGGAGGCGCGGGTGGCGGCGCAGGGGTTTCTGCAAGGCGCGCTCGCCGGCGCGCGGGAGCTGCGACTGGCCGGGGCGGTGCCGATGTTTGTGCAGCGCTTTGCGAAGATCCGTGCGCGGGTGACCGGACCGCTGGCGGCACAGGAAGTGTGGCGGCAGGCGCCGCTGTTCATCTTCGAGGCGCTGGCGCTGCTGGCGGCGGCGGTGTTCTTGTTTCTCCTGCGTGGGACCGATGCGCTGCCGCTGTTCGTGGTCGCGGTCTATGCGGCGCTGCGCTTGCTGCCGGCGATCAACCGCCTGGTTTATCGCGCGTTTGCGTTGCAGGGAGCGCGGGCAGGATTTCGTCGGTTGCTCGATGCGCCGACGCCGGCGTCGAGACGGGACGTGGCACCGGCGGCGTTCGACCGGAGTCTGGAGTTGAAAGACGCGTCGCTGATCTATCCGGGCAACGCTGCGCCCGCGCTGTCGGACGTGAATCTCACCCTGCGACCGGGCGAATGCGTGGCGATCGTGGGACCTTCCGGACACGGCAAGAGCACGTTGCTGCAGGTGCTCGCGGGCTTGCTCGCGCTCGATCGCGGCGAAGTGTTGGCCGACGGAAGTTCCGTGACCGCCGACGATCCCGCGTGGCAGGCGCTTGTGGGCTACGTGGGACAGGAGTCGCCGCTGCTGGACGACACCCTGCGCTTGAATATCACGCTCGGCGATCGCGAGGCCGACGCAGCGGCGCTGAGGGAGGCGGTCGCGCTCGCGCGGCTCGAACCAGTGCTGGAGCGATTGCCGGCGGGACTCGACACGCCGATCGGACCCGGCGGGCGAACGCTGTCCGGCGGCGAGCGTCAACGCGTGGCGCTCGCCCGTTGTTTTTATCGGCGGCCACGGCTGTTGCTGCTCGACGAAGCGACGGCGTTTCTCGATCCGCCCACGGAGCTGGCCGTCATGGCGGGACTGGCGGCGCGGGAGCAGCCGCCGGCCGTCGTGTTCATCACGCATCGCCTCGCCACCGCGCGGCGGGCGGATCGCGTGATCTTCGTGGAGCACGGTCGAATCGCGGGCAGCGGCAGCTTTGAAACGTTGCGCGCCACGCAGCCGGCGTTTGCCGCGTTTGCGTCGACGGTCGACGCGGGTAATGTCACCGATTCTGTTCAGCGCTGAACGTCGACGTCGAGACGCTCGCCGCTCCGGATGGCGGCCTCGGGCACACGCATGCGACGGAGCGGGGGAGGAGAGAGCCGCAAGCGAGCTTCGGTGGATTTGAACTCCACGAGGTAGCCGGCGGGGTCGGGGCTGACGGCGTTCCAGTCGGGCAGAGACTCTGTCGCATAGGGCACGGTGATTTGCCACGTGCCGTCGGCGGCGGCCGGCGTAGACCAGATGAGCGTCAAGTCCCGGCCGGTGGAGCGAACAGTCGCGTGCAGCCGGAGATGCACGATCGTTTCCGGATCGGTGCGTCCGTGCAAAGTGGCGCCGCGCACGATTTCGAAGATCTTCACGCTCGGATGCAGCTCGCCGCGATAGCCGAGACGGGCGCCTTCCTGCCAGCTCGTTCGCGCCAGGGTCGCGCGCGCGGTGTCGAGGGCGTCGGGTGGCACGCGATCGCTTTGCAGGCTCCATGTTTCGAGGGCGGGCAACAGGAGATGACGCAGCGCGACTTGTCGCGGCGATTCGTAAACGAGGCGGAAATGCGCCAGCCCGGCGCCGTCCGCGGCGAGCAGTCGCCGGCCGAGCAGACGTTCATACTCGCTGCCCAGCGCGACGGTATCGCGTTCGCCCTCGGGCGTGTTCAGCCGGATGCGGGTGAGAAATGGCTCGCGGGGACGGTCCAGCGTGGAGAGATGCGCAAAAAAATAATCGCCAAACGTGCGTGGCTCGATCGCCACCCAGCGCACGGAGTCGCCGACCGTGCGGCCGCGCAACGGCAACCTCAGCGCCTCCTCCTCGCTCGTCGCAAACAGCGGGCGCAGGCCTTCGGCGTCAGGATAGCGGCTGTTGACCACCGGCCAGTCCGTGTAGGTGTTGACGATGTTGCCCGAGGCCCAATCGCCGAGCACGCCCACTTGGCCGCGGGGCGAAAAAGCCGCGCTCTGCCCGGGCGCGGCGTCCACGGCGAGCGGCCGCGGAGCGGGGACGGTGCGCCACCAAGCGACGGTTTGCGTCCAGCCCTCATGCTGCACGCGCACCGCTTCCGTGACGTTGCGTTGATCGATGACGAGGGGAAAGGTCCAGCGAGCGGGACCGACGCCCCACAGCACCGCGAGACTCACGGCGATCACGAGGCTCCAGCCGGCGCGGGGGCGCCAGCGGTGCGTCAGCGTCGCGGCGATGCCCGCGGCGAGCACCGCTTGCAGAGCCACGTGATAAATGTAATCGCCGGTGCGCGCCCAAAGAGCCACGTGCAGCAGCGGCAGCATCACGGCGCCCAACGCCGCGGGCGAGCGCCATGCGCCGGTCATGACCAGGATCACCGGCGACACCAACGCGAGGACGCCGGCTGCGCCGGTTAATCCGAAAAACAGCCGCCAGGTCACCGCGGGATGCTCAAAGACCGTCGCCGCCTTTTCGCTGAGCCCAAACTGCACCGCGGCGCGCACGAACGGAACCGTGGCCCAGGCGACCACGATCAGCACGAAGCACGCGGCGAAAGCGAAACCGCTGATCCGCGCGCCCGCCGCCGGCCAGCGGTCTTGGGCCCGTCCCAACACCGCGCCCAGCCCGCCCAAGCCCGCGATCGCGGCGGCCGAGCCGGCGAGCATGCCCGCATGCAGCGACTCGCGCAGCACGGCCACGGGAAAAATCAAACCCGCGATGCCGCACATCAGTCCATGCGCGAGCAGCAGGCGCACGGCCGCCCGGGCGCACGCTCGCGGATCGCTGCCCGCCCCGGGCGCCAGCAGCGTGGTCACGACGGCCGCGACGACGAGAACGAGCAGATGCAGCGGAGCGCCGAGCCAGGAGAAATGCAGCACGGTTAACGGCGCCGCCGCTCCCCACGCCGGGTGCCACCACGCGCGTGCGCGCTGGATCTCGCCGGTGACGAGACGAATCCACGCCAGCGCCGTCCACACGACCGCGAACATCTCGACCACGTGGTGATCGCAATAACCCGCCGCCGTGCGCGTGAAGGTGTCGCCGGGCAGCAATACGAGCCATGCGGCGGCCACCAGCGCGACTGACGCATCGCCCAGCCGCCGCCACAGTCGGTAGGCGAGCAGGAACGTCAGCGTCAGCAGCAGCGGCGGCGCGAAGAACGCCGCCCAAGCCGTGGCGTCCGCGGGAGCGAGCCCGGTCACCGCGGCGAGGGCGCGACCCGCTGCACCCAGCGACAAATCCCACAGGCCACTGGCGTCGTTGCGCTCGAGTTCCGGGTAGCGCGAAACATCCTCCCACCGCTGCAGCTCGGGAAAGTTTTCCGCGACATGAGTCGCATGTCGGAGATGAAACAGCGCGTCATTGTCGACCGGGCGCGGCGGACCGCCCTCGGCCGGAACGATCAGCGGCCAGGCGGGAAAAATGCGCAACGCCAGCGCCACCGCGAGAAGCAGGATCAAGAGGGGACGCGTCCACGCTGGCGGACGCGACGCCGGGCAGGCGGTGGACGAATCTATTGCCGCGACCGTGCTCATGGCGGGCACAAAACGGCTTCGCCGCAGGCGGCGAGCAGCGCGCGCGCGCAGCGCTCCGCGGCGCCAGGCGGTTCCATCGCCTGCAGGCGCTCGCGTGCGGCGCGCCAGGCCGCGTCATCGATCAGCCAGCTTTCCAGATCGCGCGCCACAGCGTCGGCCGACCAGCCGGCGTGACGGTGCGCGGGGCAGC
Organism: Opitutus sp. sgz309028; assembly: GCF_059821195.1. Taxonomy (NCBI): domain Bacteria; kingdom Pseudomonadati; phylum Verrucomicrobiota; class Opitutia; order Opitutales; family Opitutaceae; genus Opitutus; species Opitutus sp. sgz309028. The sequence goes on from NZ_JCAMRR010000002.1 coordinate 882,713, forward strand.
CGGTCAGGCGCGCGAATGCGTCGGCGTTGATCTCCTGATGCGGCCCCGCCGCGCCCCCGAGCGGCACGGCAATCGTCGGCACGCCGGCGGCGGCGAGTTCGTGCAACGAGATCGCGCCGGCCGAGGACAGGGCGACGTCGGCCCACGTCAGCGCGCCGGCCATATTCTCGACGAAGGGCAGCACCTCGGCATCGACGCCCGCGCCGGCGTAAGCGGCGCGCACGATTTCGGGCGCGGTGTGCCGGCCGCTTTGATGGCGCACCTGCAAACCCGGCACGCGGCGATGGAGGGCGGCGGCGACCGCGGGGGCAGCCTGGTTGAGAAAATCGTCGCCGAGCGAACCGCCGAGCACGAGCAGGCGATGCCCTGGCGCAGTGCGGACGAGGCGGCCGGCGGCGGTAATTTCCGCGCGCACGGGCACGCCGGGGCGTTGCGCGGTTTTGTATCCATCGGACCAGAACGCGCCGGCGAGCAGCGTGCGGGCGACGGGTCGCAGCACGCGATGGGCGAGACCGGGCGTGGCATTGCTTTCGAGCAGGACGAGCGGACGGCGCAGCGTTGCCGCGGCCAGGCCGGGCGCCAGCGCGGCGTAGCTCCCAAGGCTGGCGCAACCCATCACCCGGCGAGCGCGAAACAGGCGCCGCGCTGCGAGCACCGCCGGCGCGAGGAGGACCAGGCTGCGGGTGCGCGTCGCGACGTTCATTCCGAGCCATGGCGCGCCGGGCAGGCCGGCGAAAGCGAGTCCCGCGTGGCGCGCCAGCTCTTCCTCGAATCCGCCGCGGCGTCCCAGGAACAGCAGCTGGAGATCAGGCCGCAGACGTGCGAGCTCGGCCGCCACGGCGAGGCCCGGAGTGACATGCCCGGCCGTGAATCCACCCGCCATCGTCACCACCGGAGGGGCGGAGGTGCGAGGGGGCGGAGCGAGACGACTCATGCGCGGGAAAAAGCCGGAACGCTAAGGACCGGCGGCAAAGACGCGCCACATTTTTGTGGGCGCGGAACGAAAACGCATCCGTCTCTATCGCGGAATTTTTTCAAAAAGACCGGGATTTGCGGCTAGGCGTTGAGTGTCAGTGGCAAAAATTTTTAAAGAGCGCTGCTGTATTCAAGAAATCTCGACACGCTCCGAATAAGCGACGACTTCGACGGCGCATTTTATGGGGATTCATCATTTTTTCGCGGACTTCGTGAGTGTGAGGAAACTGGCCGGTCTGGCCCTGCTCGTCGCCGCGGTGAATGCCCGGGCGGATTTCAGCACGGAGTTTTTCACGAGCGAATCGGCTCCGGCGGGTCGTTACGAGTATACCCAAGGAGGAAACACGCCGGCGCAGCTGGGACTGTGGACGGCCGCGCCGACCTTCAATGGTCCGGCGCTGACCAGCAGCGTGTGGGTCGACACGGGTGGCACTAGTAATCTGCCGGCGCAGCTAGAATTGGGGGCGGAAGCGGAATCGCACGACGAAGGCCAGGTCATCTCGCAGCTGGTGTTCTCGTTTACGGCCGACCAGGACACGACCTTCTCGTTTTCAAATCTTTCCATCTCATCGGACGGAAGCGCCTCTGCTTCTTGGTCGGGATGGATTACCAAGACCGGTATTCTGGACGAATGGTTGGATTCGACGGGGCTCAATGCCCGGACCTATTCTCTCCTCACGGGTCAGACCCTTGCGTTCTATCTGCAAGCGACGGCGGAGTCTTACGATAGCGAGAGTTCTGCCTGGCAACAGGTGTCCTTGGTGTTTTCCGGCGTCGAGATGAACTACACGGCGATTCCGGAGCCGGGCACGGTGGCGGCGATCCTCGGCATGGCCGCGCTCGGCCTGGTCGTCTGGCGCCGGCGCGCGCAGGCCTGAGCCGATCGCGCCTCGGCGCGGGTTTCCTGCGGTCGTTCGGTCGCGCCGGGATCATGTCGGACTCCCGCCCGCAAGTCCGCTCGTATCCATTTTTAACTACATGCGTTTGCTCCCTTCCCCCTCGTTCCTCCGCGGTCTCGCCGTGGCGCTGGTCAGTCTCTCGCTTGGCAGTCGTGCGCGCGCCGATTTCGTCGGTGAGCTTTTCACGAACCCGACGACGCCGGCCGGTATTTATCACCTCGACGCGAGTGGGTCGGGGACCATCGGGCAGTGGAGTCTCACCACCGCTTTCTCGGATTCATCCGGCTGGGCGGCGGTGAATACGGTCAACGTCCCCGCGGCCGTCATCCTCGAGATTGGCACCGCGTTGACCGGCGTGGGGACGTCGACGGCGGAGCTCAGGTTTGCGTATACGGCGATCGGGGACACGACGATCAGCCTTGGAGGCATACGTCCATCGAGCCTGGGTTTTGAGGTCACGGGCGACGGCACGCAGGGGTTCGAGTTCAGAGCCTTCGATCCGGATCAATCGTTCGTTTATAATTCGGTTGGCGCGAAAGGCTCTCACACGTTTTCAATGACGACGGGCCAAACGCTGACGTTCGTGCTGACTGCCACCGCGACGGGGCTCACCTCGGAGGACACTGCGTCCTTGGGCGTCAGGATCTGGTTGCAAAGCATCAGCGGCAGTCTCACGGCGATTCCCGAGCCGGGCACGGTGGCGGCGTTGATGGGATTCGCCGCGCTCGGTTTCGTCTGCGTTCGCCGGTGGACGCGGCGTCGCGCGTAGCGATCGTAAATCTCCGGCCCGCTTTCAAGGAAGCGGGCTTTTTTGTGGCCGCGACAGCCCGGGCCGATTGGCTGGCGACTCTTCAACTGGAATGAAATCGGGTCCTGCACTCGCGCTGGTTGTCGTTCTCGGCGACTTGGGTCGGAGTCCGCGGATGCTCGCGCATGCGCGGGCCTTGCGATCTCGTGGCTGGGCAGTGGCGCTCTGCGGACATGCCGATTCGGCGTTGCCGCAGGATGTGCGGACCGATGCCGGTGTGACGGTGCACGATCTCGGTCGCGGCGCCTTGCGCGGCGCGCTCAACCTCGCGCACTTCGCCGCTCGTCTTCCCTGGCGCCTGGCCGTCGTGCAGAATCCCCCCGGCTTCCCCGCTGTCCTCGCGCTGACGTGGGCGCGGGGCGCACGGAACGCGCGGATCGTGCTCGACTGGCACAACACGGGCGCCGAGTTGCTGGCGGCGGGCTGGCCGTGGCGGCAGGCGTATGCTGCGGCGGAAACGTTCGCGGCCCGGTGGGCGGATACGCATCTAGCCGTGACGCTCGCGCTGAAACGGGCGGTGCAACGCCGTATTGGTATCGTGGATATTCGGGTGTTGCGGGACGCGCCGGGTGAAACGCGACCGGCCGGGACGCCGAAATTCGGCCGAGCGGCGTGGTGGCGGACGCACGCCGTGGTTGAGGGGACGGGAAGCGCCGCAGGTAACGTCCCGCTGGAAAACGCCCTCTGGGTGGTGTGCCCTTCGAGCTGGGGACCTGACGAGGCGATGGAGGAATTGATGGACGTGGCGGCGAACTGGTCGCTCGCGGCGGCAGGGGGGCGAAGCCTGGCACTGATCGCCACAGGAAAGGGCGCACGTCGCGCGGCCTTTGTCTGCACCCTGGCGTCGAACGGAAATGTCGTCGCCAATGAGAAAGCTGCGACGGTGCACGTTGCGTGGTTTTCCCCCGAGGATTATCGGGAACTGCTGGCGCGGGCGGATGCGGGCCTGTGTCTGCATACGTCATCGAGCGGATTGGATTTTCCGATGAAGCTGGTGGATTTCGCGGCGGCGGGTCTGCCGGCCCTGGCCTGCGATTACGGCCCGGCGTTGCGGGAGGCGTTTCCGGCCGCGCCGGGCGACGCGACGTTTCGGAACGGGCGCGAGTTGCGGGCGCGTTTGACCGCCCTTGCGACGGGGGAACGGACGCTCCGCGAAACGGAAAAACCCGCTCGCACGTGGAGCGGCGAATGGAACCTGGCGGCTCCGGATGTCGCGGCGGAAGGAACGATCATATGAGGCCGAAAGGAGAAGTCGCGTTCCTGCGGGCCAGTCTCGGGATCGGCGGCGGCGAACGCTGGGCGATCGACGCGGCGCGGGCCTTGGCTGAAGCGGGTTGGCGGGTGCGGCGGGTTGTGGCCGAGGCGGACATGCGGGTCTTTCCGGATTTGAATGACGGCCTGGAGCCGGTGGAGACGCCTTACACTCCGGGGCCGATCCTGAGCGACCGGTTGCGCAGCCTGCGATCGATCCTGCGCCTGAGGCGGCTGGCCCAGGCTTGGGCGCGAACCGGAGCGCGGCCGGATGTCCTGATTCTCGACGGTCTACCGCAGATCGCCCCGTGGTTGCGCGGACTCTGGCCGCGCGCGCGGATCCTGATGTATTGTCATTTTCCTGACGGACTCGTGGCGCGCGGAGGCGGCAGCGGGGCCCGGCGGCTTTATCGACGCTGGCTCGACGCCTGGGAAGCCCGCGGACTGGCGGCATGCGATGCGGTCGCGGCGAACTCGGCGTTTACGGCCCGCGAGGTGCGCGCGTTCACCGCCGGTCGCGTGGCGCCGACGGTCATTCATCCCGGCGTGCGCTGGCCGGAGGAGGCGCCGGCCTGGCCGGAGTCGGACGGTGGCGGATTGCGCGTGCTCACCGTGGGACGTTTCGATCCCGACAAGCGGCTCGACTTCGCCCTCGACGTGTGGGCCGCGGCGCAGGAGCGCGTGGGAGCAGAGCGGTTTAGCGGCTGGCGTCTGACGATCACGGGCGGATGCGACCTGCGGCGGCCGGCGAGCCGTGGCGTTCGGGCCGGGCTGGAGCAAAGGATCGCCGCGGAGGCGTGGGGCAGCACCGTGCATTTGCAGCCGGAGCCGGATGCGATGGTGCTGGAGCAGGCGTTTTCGGCGGCGCACTGTCTCTTGCATCCGATGCCGGACGAACACTTCGGGATCGTGCCGGTGGAGGCGATGGCGCGCGGGCGGCCGGTGCTGGCGGTGCGGGGCGCGGGACCGGACGAAACCATCGTGGACGGCGGGACGGGGGCCTTGCGCCCGATGGACGCCGACGTTTTTGCGGAAGTGCTCACCGATTGGGCGGCGCAGCCCGAACAGATACGTGCCCTCGGCGCGGCCGCTCGCCGCCGGGCCGAGGCGTTTTCGGTTGGAGCGTTCGCCAAGCAATGGACGTCGTGGGTCGCGGATGCGGCCCGACGGAAATAATCGGCGGGACAAAGCCCGCGCGCCACCGGCCGCTGCTTGCCATCGGCGACGGAGGAAGCACAAACGTCGGCGTGTCAGACGCACCGCTTCCTTCCGCCCCGCTTGCGCCCTTGCCCGGAAAATTCGATCCGGACGCGGCGCTCGACCGGTTTCTCACCGTCATGGCGGAGCGCGGGCTCGAACTCTACCCAGAGCAGGAGGAGGCGATTCTCGAACTCTTCGCCGGGCGTAACGTAATTCTCAATACGCCGACCGGTTCCGGAAAATCCCTCGTCGCCGGCGCGTTTTATTTCAAGGCCCTGTGCGCCGGCGAGCGTTCCGTCTACACCTGTCCGATCAAGGCGCTGGTGAACGAAAAGTTTCTTTCGCTCTGCCGCGATTTCGGCCCTGAAAACGTCGGTATGATGACCGGCGACGCCAGCGTGAATCCGCAGGCGCCGGTGCTTTGTTGCACGGCCGAAATCCTGGCCAACATCGCCCTGCACCGCGGCGACCGCAGCGACATCCGCGCGGTGGTGATGGACGAGTTTCACTATTATTCGGATCCGGAACGTGGCTACGCCTGGCAGGCGCCGCTGCTCACGATGCCGCAGGCGCGGTTCCTCCTGATGTCGGCCACGCTCGGGGCGACGGAGTTCTTCGAGAAAGACCTCGAACGCCTGACGGGCGCGCCGGGCGTGACGGTCCGCAGCACGCGGCGGCCGGTGCCGCTGGAGTTCGAATACTCCGAGACACCGCTCAGCGAGCGCGTGTCGGAGCTGCTGCAGATGAAGCGCGCGCCGGTGTATCTCGTGTATTTCACGCAGCGCGCGGCGTCGGAAGCGGCGCAGGACCTGATGAGCCTCAACGTTTCCTCCAAGGAGGAGAAAGCCGCGCTGCAGGAAGCGCTCGAACGCGTGAAGTTCAACAGTCCCTACGGCAAGGACATGAAGCGCTGGCTGCGGCACGGCATCGGCGTGCACCATGCGGGTTTGCTGCCGAAGTATCGCATCCTGGTGGAGCAACTCGCGCAGAAGGGCCTGCTCAAGTTGATCTGCGGCACCGACACACTGGGCGTCGGGATCAACGTCCCGATCCGGACCGTCGTGTTCACGCAACTGTGGAAATACGACGGCGCGAAGGCGTCGATTTTGAGCGTGCGCGATTTTCGCCAGGTCGCGGGCCGCGCCGGGCGGAAAGGTTACGACGACAAGGGCTACGTGATCGTGCAGGCCCCGGACCATGTGATCGAAAACAAGCGCGCCGAAGAACGCGCGGCGGGCGATCCGAAGAAACAAAAGAAACTGGTAAAGCAGCGGGCGCCGGAAGGCTCGGTCGGCTGGGACGCAAAGACCTTCGAGCGCTTAATGGCCGCGCCGCCCGAGGGGCTGCAATCGCGCTTCAATGTTACGACCGGGATGCTGTTGCTCGTGCTCAGCCGCGACACGGACGGTTGTCGCGCGATGCGCCAGATCATCGCGGATTCGCACGAGACCCCGACGAAGAAAAAGGCGCTGCGGCGACGCGCGTGGCAGCTGTTTCGCGCGCTCCTGCAGCGCAAAATCATCGAGTGGATCCCGCCGCAACCGTCCGGCCGCAAGCTGCGGGTCAACGTCGAGCTGCAGGACGATTTTTCGCTGCATCAGGCGTTGTCGCTTTATCTCATCGACACGCTGCCGCTGCTCGATCGCGAATCGCCGGACTATGCGTTCGACGTGCTCACGTTGTGCGAGGCGATCGTCGAGGACCCGGACCAGATTCTTCGTCGCCAGGTCGACAAATTGAAGACCGAGAAACTCGCGGAGCTGAAGGCGGCCGATGTGCCTTACGAGGAGCGGATGGAGAAACTCGACGAAATCGAACATCCGAAACCGCGGCGCGAGTTCATCTACGACACCTTCAACGCTTGGGCGGCGGCGCATCCGTGGATCGAGAACGAAAACGTCCGGCCCAAATCGATCGCGCGCGAAATGTATGAGCGTTACCAGTCGTTTGCCGAGTATGTGCGCGATTACGGACTCGAGCGGTCGGAAGGCCTCCTGCTGCGGCATCTTTCACAAGTGTGGAAGGTGCTGAGCCAGACGGTGCCGACGTCCGCCAAGACGGAACCGGTGCTCGAGATGGAGGATTATTTTCGCGAACTGATCCGCGGCATCGACTCGAGTTTGCTCGAGGAGTGGGAGCGGCTGCGCAATCCGGAGTTTGCCGCGGCCGACGCGGCGGAGAAACCGGAGCGGCCGTCGAGCTTCGATGTCACGCGCGACAGCGCCGCGTTTCGCAAGCTCGTGCGCACCGCGATTCTTGGATTCCTGCAGGACGCGGGCGCGCGGGATTGGGAGAATGCCGCGGGCCGTGTGCTCGCGGTGGACGAAAAGGAGGCGCGGCGGATCGAGGATGCGTTTCGGGCGTATTTCGAGGCGCGCGGACGTTTTCGTTTGGATCCGGAAGGCCGCTCGGTGAAGCACACGCACTGGGAAACCGAAAGCGGCGCCGACGCTTGGAACGTCGCGCAGGTTTTGATCGATGCGGACGAGCAGAACGACTGGGAAGCGACGTTTGTCGTTTTGCTGGCAGAGTCGCGCGCGCAAAATCAACCCGTGTTGCGCTTCACCGGCGTGCGTCCGATCGGCGCGTAACCGGCGCGCGCGTTTCGCTCAAAGGATCTGTTCGACGGCCTCGCGCGAGGCGTCGGTCACGAGCACGTAATAGTTCTTCGGATCGGACCATGAGGCGACCACGTGATTGTGGCTGACGAACATCGCCGGGCCGCGCGGCGAGCGGTCGGCGGGGAGTTCGTCGCGCCGCGCCACAAACACATGATACTCCTTGCCGCCGCGTTCGAAGCAGACGAGCGACACGCTGTGCTCGTCGAATTTCACGGTGCGGCAGCCGAGGGCCTGCAGGCGTTCCAGTTCGGCGGGAATCGAGCGCGGCATTGGTCCGCCCTGTTGCGCGAGCCAGGTTTTCAGCACCTCGACATCGGCGTCACGTTTCTCGAGGCGGAAACCGTGCGAGACGTAATTGACTGCGAACTGATCGAGCGTCTGGCCGGGCGTCGGAGCGAACCACCACCACGCGGTGACGGAAAGCACGAGTGCGATCGAAGCGGCGATCGCGAAGAAGAGGGAACGCGTCCAGCTCGGCCGGGCCGGGCGGGCGTTGCTGCCGGCGCGCGCACCGGCGAGGATCGCGTCGCGCAGGCCGGCGGGCGGTGCGAGTGCGATCAGTTTTTCGGATACAGCGGCGTCGTGGGCCTGCTGCCGCTGGAACCAGGCGCGCAGCGCGGGATCGTTCTGCGCCTGCGCGAGCGCCTCGGCCATGGCGGGATCGTTCGCGTCGCGGCCGCTGGGCCGGTAGGCGTGAAGCAGGAATTGGGCTTCGTGATTGCTCATGGGGCTTTCGCTCCTTTCGCGGCGGGGAAGGGAAGCACTTTGCTGGTGGAGCCCTGGCGGGTTTGCTCGAGGATCTGGCGGAGCTGGGTTTTGCCGCGGGAGAGCCGCGACATCACGGTGCCGATCGGCACGTCGAGCGCGGTGGCGATTTCCTGATAGGAAAGGTCGTCGAGGTAGAACAAGGTCAGCGGGGCCCGGAAGGTTTCCGGCACGGACTGCAGCGCGGTCATCACGCTGCCGGCATCGAGGCGGCGCACGTGATCGATCTCCTCGTCGGCGATGTCCTGCTCCTGCGGCGGCAGATCCTCGATCGAGGTGGCGCGTCCGTCATGCCGACGCACGCGCAGGAACTCGCGGTAGAGCGTGGTGAAGAGCCAGGTTTTTGCCTTGCTGCGGTCGCGCAGCGAATCGCCTTTGGTGCTCCAGATGAAAAACGTTTGTTGGACGAGGTCGCTCGCGTCGGCGGTATTGCGCGCGAGGCTCAACGCGAAGCGGTAAAGCGAGGCGTAGTGCGCATCGACGAGCTGGGCGAAAGCCTGTTGCGACATCGGTCGTAAGAGCGGGCGAGCGGACGAATATTCCCGCGGCCGGTCGCGGAGGCTGTCGAGGACTTTTCGGCGTCGGCGCGCGGAGGCGGCCAGCGCGATTGTCAGGCCGTCGCCCCGGCTTCGCGCAGATTCCCGGGCGTGGCGTCCGCGGCCGCCTGTTTTTCCCGCAAATGATCGGCGGGCGAGACGGCGTTCACGGCGGCATGGCGACGGCGGATGACTTTCTGAAAGAAGAGATTGTTTGGCACCTGGAGCACGGTGCCGTCGCCGGCGTCGAGGGTGGTGTAGATGAAGTTCAGATCGGAGACGCGGCCCTTGATCGGCTCGCCGGCGATCTCGACTTCGTCGCCGACGGAGAACGGGCGAAACAGCATGATGATGAGTGTGCAGAGGGTGTTGCTCAGCACGCTCCAGACGGCGACGAAACCGATCGCGACCATCGCGAGGATCGTCGAGAGCACGCCCCAGACCCCGCCGATGTTCAGACCGAAAGCGCCCAGCGCGAAGATCAGTGCGGCGATGGAAATCGTCCATTTCATCGCGCGGCGGACGGGAGCAATTTCGCGGTCGGTGAACGACGTCCGACGCGCGACGAATACCAGCGCGCGTCCGAGGACGAAGTTCAGCAGCACGGCGCCCACGATGATCGCGATCGCGGCCGGAAGCGCGGCGAGGAGGACGGGCATCAGTTCGGAAAAATCGGGCATTTCGAAGTTCATGTGCGCGCAGTATCGCCGGATCCGCGGACGCCAGCCATGGAGGAAAAACTTGAAGCGCCGGTCCGGGAGAACGACCAAGGAAGCGGCGAGCTCGTTGCGGACGACGACGGAGGCGCGGGTCGCACTCCATGCTCGACACCTGCGGGGATTCCCAAAACTTAAGCGGCGACCGCCTGCGGAGAGGTGGCAGAGTGGTCTATTGCGGCGGTCTTGAAAACCGCTGTGGGCGAAAGCTCACCGGGGGTTCGAATCCCTCCCTCTCCGCCAGTCTTTTTTCGCCGCGTTCAGCGTTTGGGCGGCAGGAGCGGACGGATGTTCGCGGTGACGGCGTCGCCGAGCAGCTCGTAACCTTCTTTGGTGAAATGGACGTTGTGCGGAAGCTGCAGGTCGGACTGCCGCGGAACGATCGCGGACCACAAATCGACCACGGGGATCTTTTCGTCCGCCATCACGCGCTGTGCAATTTCGTTGTAGGCGCGTTCGTCGTGCGCGACGCGGCCGAGCGAATCGTCAGGCACCGGAGTCGTGGTGGCGAAGAGCAGTTTCGCGCCGGTCTTTTTCAAACGACTGACGAGCTCGCGCAGGTTGGCTTCGTAGCGCGGGAGCGGCGTCACCTGTTGGCCTTCGCTCGGGGAAACGTATTTCCCCGCAGCGTCGAGGTATTTTAGATCGTGCAGACCGAAGTTGAAAACGATCACGTCCCACGGTCGGTCGCCGAGCCAGGTCGCGAGTTTCTTCAATCCGCGGCCGGTGTCGCCGCAGTTTTCCGCGGGATGGTGAACGTTGGCCTGTCCGCGCAGGCCCTCACGGACCGGCCGGGTGTAGCCGAGCGAAATCGAGTCCCCCACGAGCAACACGCGCGGCAGGCCGGGCTCGTCTTCGATCTGCAGCGAGGCCGCACTCGGAATGAGCGGTTCGGCCGGCGGCACCTGCCCGAACAGCACGGCGCCGAGCAGCAGGAACGACGCGAGCGAGAGCGAAAGATGAGCCATGGCGAAACGTAAGAACTAGAGTTTGACGGAAAGGGAAATCCACGCGCGCTCCGGCAACCCGCGGCCAATCAGGCCGGTGAGATAAACTTCGTCGGTGATGTTTTTCCACGTGAGCGAAACCGACCACGCGGCCCGGTTCGTTTTCCAATCGTAGCCGATCACCGCGTCCCAAAGCGTCACGTCGTCGAAGAAGAGATTGGGATTCGCGATGCTCAGTTTCTTCTCGCCCGTGTAGTTGGCGCCGCCGCCGATCCAGAGGCCGGCGAGCGGCTTCGCGGTGAAACTGTAGCGCGTCCAGACGTTGAAGAGATACTCGGCGGAGTTCTCGATTTTCGCGCCGACGGATTGGGACAGGGCGGCGGGCGCGCTGACGGTGCGGGCGTCGATCTGACTGAACGACGTGTAGATTTGCCACTGGTCGGTTGGCGACAGCGTGAGGTCGATTTCGTAGCCGGTGCTCTTGTCGTTCGTGCCTTGGATCACGCTCGAGAGTGTCGTGCCGGTCACCGGATCGGGGATGGAGAAACGCGAGATGCGATCCTGCTGGTTGATTTCGAAATACGAGATCGTCGACGACAGCCGGCCGTTGAAGAAATCGGTTTTTACGCCGAACTCCACGCCGTCGGAGGTGACCGGTTTCGCGGGTCCGGCGGGCACGCCGTTGAAGGACAGCAACGTGTTCGCTGGCGTGAACGACTCGCTGTAGGAACCGAAGACGAGCAGCGAGGGCAGCACTTTGTAACCGCCGCCAAACTGCGTCGACGTGCGGCTCACGTCGAAGTCGGTGCCGGCGGCGTTGGTGCGACGATTGAAGGACGACGCCTCGCTCTGGCTGCGGCGAACGCCCGCGATGGCGTAGAGCCGATCGTCGAGAAACGCGCCGTTCAGCACGGCGTAGTAGGCGGTGTTCTCGCCTTCCGAGGTGGCGCTCGCCTGGAGCGGCAGCGCGTATTCGTCGTAAGATTCATTCAGCGTGCGCGTGCCGAGGCTGAGATAATTCCACGGCTGCAGATTCTGCGTGGGCGTCGTCTGCTCGTTGGCCAAACCGGCGGGCGGGTTGGTGGTGGACTGGCGGTTGAATGACTCGCCCTTGTTCTTTTGCAGAAACACGCCGACGAGCGGCTTCAATTTGCCGAACCGAAACTCGAAGTTGCCGGCGAGCTCCGCCTGATAATTCCACGATCTCGCGCCGTCCATCGTGAGCCGCTTGCGGCGATTTTGGAAAATGTAAGGCGACTCGAAGACGACGCTCGGATCGGCGAGCACGCGGTTGGCGAACTGGCGCGCGAGATCGAGCAGGTAGGCGTTCTTCTCCGCGGTCGTCGTGCCGGGAACGGTCGCCGGATCGATCGTGCCGTTCGTGTCGGCGGTGCCGGGCGCGTAGCTGTTGATGTCGCCGATGCCGGTCGCCTTGTTTAGAATTTCGCTCTTCTGATACGAGGCGTTGGCGCGCAGCGTCCAATGGTCGGAGAGTTTGCCGATGTATTCCGCGTTGAAGTTGTCGATCTTGGAATCGCGGTAGTCGTCGGCGCCGGTCCAGTTGAACTTCGAAGGCAGCGGAAACGGATACAGGATGCCGTAGTCGAAGGTGGTCGCGACCGGATCGGTGAGTCGGACAACCGCGGTTGGATTCGCGGCGTTGGCGGCGGAGGCGATGTTGTGCGAAACGACGACGATGTTGGGGATCGTGTTGAACGGCGTGCGCTCCTCGCGTGTGTAGTGCTCGTAGTCGAGGGTCAGCGCGTGATCGCGATTGATCCGCCAGGTGAGCGAGGGCGCGATCACCCAGCGGGTGTCGCCGGCCGGATCGGCGGGATTGGGGCCGTTCTCGAACGCGGCGTTCACGCGCGCGAGGAGCTTGCCGGCGACGAGTGGCAGGTTCGCGTCGAGCTGCGTGCGCAGGTAGTCGTCGGTTCCGAAGTCCTGCGTGATTTGCGCGAAACGTTTCTCGCCCGGTTTCTTCGTGATGTAGTTCACGGTGCCGCCGGGTTCGATCGCGCCGTAGAGGAGCGACGCCGGGCCCTTCACGACCTCGACGCGCTGGATGTTCACCGGATCGACGTAGCGCGCGCCCACGAAGCCGTTGCGCTGCGGCGCGGTCGTATCGAAACCGCGGATATTGAAGCGCGTGTTGCCCGAGACGAATTCGCGACCCGCGCCGGTGACGCCCGGCGCGTATTTCACGATGTCCTGCAAATCGCGCGCCCCGGTATCGAGGATGAACTGCTCCGTGAAGGCGTTGACGGCGAACGGCAGGTTTTTGATCGGCGTGTCGATGCGGGTCGCGGAAACGGAGTTACCGGCGCGGTAGCCCTGATCCTGGCTGGTGGAAACGGTGAACTCGGAGAGCACGACGGGATCGTTGCCGGCGTCGGCGGCCGAGGCGGCGGTTTCCGCAAGTATCGAAACCGCCGCCAGGCAGGCGACGCGGCAAGGGACGTGAAAACGACGGATGAAGGGCGAGGTCATGGTGGGGAAGGGAAGATTGGCGGTCGCAGAGACGAGGGGGTGGCGCGCGCTGACGGGCACCGTGCCGCTGGGCGGAAAAAAGAAAAGGGGCGGTTTATTGAAATTGTTAAACGAACCGGCGCTGCGCAGGCTCCGGCAACCCCATGCCGGACTACGTGCGTTTGAAGGATATCGCCGCGAAAGCGCGCGTGAGCGTCGCCACGGTTTCGATGGCGCTGCGCGGCAGCGAACTGCTGCCGGAGAGCACCCGCCAGCGCATCGCCGCGCTCGCCGAAAAGATGGGCTACCGTTCGCATCCTTACGTTTCCGCCTACATGAGCTGGCGGCGAACTCGCGGCGGACTGAAGCGACCGACGATCGCGCTGTTGCATGCGTATCCGGGCGAGGACGGCTGGCGGAAACACGAATCGCCGACGCTGCGGGAAATGCATCGCGGCGCGATGGAGCAGGCGCGCACGCGGGGTTACGCCACGGAACAGTTTCGCCTCGGGTCCGCGCGACCGTCGCGATTGGTGGACATCCTGCGGGCGCGCGGGATCAAGGGGCTCGTCTTCGCGCCGGTTCCGCAGGTCGTCGCCGATTATGGTTTCCCGTTAACGGATTTTTCCGCGGTGCAGATCGGGGTGGGTCCGGCGGCTCTCAATCTTCCACGGGTGGCCCACGATCACTATCGGGGCGCGCTCGAGGCCGTGCGTCAGTGCGGCGCCCAAGGCTATCGGCGGCCCGGACTGATCATCGACCCCGAGCACGACCTGCGGCTGCAGCACGTGTGGCGCGCAGGTTTCGAGATGGGCGCGGCGGAAAAACGATTTCCTCGGACCGCGATATTTCCGCTCAGCGAAACGCGGCCGGATCGCTCGGCCCTCGCGTGCTGGCTGAGACAGCGGCGTCCGGATGTTATCGTGACGAACCTGCACCGCTTGGTGGAGAAAATGCTGGCCGAGTTGGATTACGCCGTGCCCGCCGATGTCGGCTTGGTGAGCCTGTCGGTGCCCGCGCCGCAACATCGCGTTTCGGGCATCAATCAAAACGGATTTCTGATCGGATCGACGGCCGTCGACCTCCTCGCGAGCGCGCTGCAGTTGCACCAGACCGGCGAGGCGACTGACGCGATCGCCACGCTGATCGGCGGCCGCTGGAATCCCGGCGAGACGTTCTAGATGCGGTCGCGGTCAGTCGCGTTTCCGGCCGACGAAAAACGCGAGCCAGAGGCCGAGCGCGAGGAGCAAAATCAGCCACCAAAAGTAGCGCAGCTCGCGCGCGGCGAGTTCGACGAACGCGAGCACCCGCGGGAAAAACGCCGCCGCCGCGATCAGCGCCAGCCCGGCCAGCGCGATGATGAAAGCGCGCAATCGCGGCGGGCGCATGGTTCAGCGTCGCGGCGTCGCGGCCGGCAGAGTGGGGGGCAGTCCGATCGGCAAGAGGATGTTGGCACCGCCGGCGCCTTCGCCGCCGCCGACCACGAGCGGAGATTTGCCGTCCCATTTCTCGACGATCTGCAGCTGGATCAGGCCGGGATTATCGCGGATCGCTTCGGCGCGCACGCGAATCGCCTCCGCTTCGCCCTTCGCGCGAATGATCGCGGTGTCGGCTTCGATCTGCGCTTTTTGCTGCGTGAAGCGCGCCTTGGCGGCTTCCTGTTCCTGCACCATCTTCGATTCGATGGCCGCTTCGAGTTCCTTCGAGAGCACGATGTTTTCCAGCACGATGTCCTCGATGATCAGAATGCCGCCGATTTTCTCGCGCGCGGCGATGAGCGACTTGGCTTTGATGTCTTCGCGTTTCTTCACGATCTGTTCGGCGCTCTGCAGGGCCGTCACTTCCTTCAGGGCTTCCTGCACACGCGGTGCGATCAGGTTTTCGAACGGATCGCCGGCGAACTCCTTGTAGATGCGGACGACCGACGCTTCCGGCACGCGGTAAAGAATCCGCAGCCCGACATTAACCTGCTGCAGGTCGGAAGAATAGCATTCCGACTCGAGCGGGCGGGTGATTTGTCGAATCGGGATCGAAATGATGTTGGTGACGAACGGCGCCTTCGTGCCGAAACCCTCGGGTTTGAATTGATCGCTTACCCGGCCGAGCGTCACCTGGACGCCGCGAAACCCGGGCTGCACCACGAACGTCGCTTGCGCGGCGGCGATGACCGCGACCAGAACCACGATGCCAAAACCCACCAACCTGCCGATGTTTGAAGCCATGCGCGCGATGCCAGTGGACGAGGCGTGAGGTCGCAAGCGGCGAGTTGGGGGTTGGAAAGGCGCGACGTCATTCCAGCGCAACGATGACGGGAATTTGAATGGTATCGTCGCGCCACGTTGCTCAAGATTTGCAAGTGAGTTTCAGCCGTCACCTGCTCGTCGATGGACCGAACGTCTTACATGCCTGGTCGGAGTTGCGCGGGCTGCTCGCGTCCGATCGCGACACGGCACGCGTGCAACTCGCGCAGCAGCTCACGGCGATTCACGATGTCGAGCAGGTGCGGGTAACGATCGTGTTCGACGGTCGCGGCGCGGAGCTGGCCGTGGAGCGACCCTTTGGCGATCTGACGTTTTCGGTGCTCCACACGCCTTCGTCGCTGGCGGCGGACGACGTGATCGAGCAACTCGTCGCCAACTCGGCCGACCCGTCGGCCTGTATGGTGGCGACCGACGACAACGCGGAGCGCGAGACGGTCGCTGCCGCGGGTGCGAGCGTGCTGCGCGCGGCGGATTTGCAGACGTGGGCGCGACAAGCCGCCACGCGGCAGACGGAAAAAGTGGCGACGCTGCGGGCGGCCGCGGCCCGCCAGTGGCGGCAGCCGCACGCGTGACCATGAGCCGCACCTTGCCGGAAAACGTGGGCGCCGTGGCCGAGCTGCAGGGGTTGTACGGCCCGTTTTCGTTTTCGGAGAAACTGCTGCAGAAGATCTGGCTGAAGGGCGATTTCGACCGAAGTCGAATTGTGGATACAACGGGTGCGCGCGTGCGGGTGTTGCATCCAGGCCGCTGGAATCTGCTGGGCGGCCCGGACTTCAGGGATGCGCGGTTGCGGTTCGATGACGGCGGGGAGGTGATCGGGGACGTGGAGTTGCACCTGCGGGCGACGGATTGGGAGGCGCACGCGCATGTGCGCGATCCGGCGTATGACCGCGTGGTGTTGCATGTGGTGTTGTTTCCGCCGGCGGCGGGACATGTGACGCGTGGCGCCGAGGGACGCGCCATTCCGGTCGTGGCGCTGCTGCCGTGGCTGCATCACGACCTCGAGGAATACGCCGCGGAGGAGGTGGTTGAAACGCTCGCGAACCGCCCGGCCGCGCGGATTCTCGAGGTGCTGGGCCCGCTCGCGCCGGCGGTGCGAGCGGCGCTGTTGCAGGATCACACGGAGCAGCGCTGGCGGCAGAAGGTGCGTTTCGCGCGGTTGCGGATCGAGCGCCTGGGCTGGGACGAGGCGTGTCATCAGACCGCGCTGGAGATTCTCGGTTATCGTTTCAATCGCGCGCCCATGCTGAGAATCGCAGGCGCGCAACCGCTGGCGGCGTGGCGCGCGTCGGAGTTTTCGTCGGAGGCCGTGTTCGAGACGGAACGCGGCGGTTGGAGCTTGCAAGGACTGCGGCCGGCCAATCATCCGCGTCGCCGTCTGCAGCAGTATGCGGAATGGGTGAGCCGCCGGCCGACCTGGCCGGATACGTTACGTGTCGCCAGAAAGTGGATTCAACGTGCGGAGCCGGCGTGGGGTGCAGCGGAAGCGCGCCGGCGGCTGCGGCTGGGCGAACTGCGCGAACGGCTGCGCGAGGAGATCGGTGCGGGCGCGGTGGGCGGCACGCGTTTCGAGAATCTCGTTTGCGACGGGTTCTGGCCGCTGCTCGCGGCCGGAGGCGCCGACGATTTGCAGCCGTATTGGCGGCACTGGTTTGTGGGCGACGTTCCGCCCGTGCTGGCGAAGGCGTTGCGCGAATTGGGCGTGTTCGACGGCCGGCTGCAGCCGGCGTGTCACGGCGCCGTGCAAGGTCTGCTCGGCTGGCTAATTGCGCAGGAGACGCAACGGGCCGTCACGCCGGGGCGCGGGGCTTGACAAGAAATCCCGCCGGCGAATACGTTTTTCGGCTCAATACAACTCACTTTTCACGAAAGTGGGCCCTGCGGCCCGCTTTTTTTGTCCCCATCTTTTTCCCATCAATCTTTTTTCCTTATGAGCAGCGAAATTCTTTCCGTCCTTGAATACATGGAAAAGGAGAAAGGGATCCCTCGCGCGGACATGATTGCGACGATCGCAAATGCTTTGAAGACCGCCGCGCAAAAGGGAGTGAATTCGGGGCAGGAACTGAAAATCGAAATCAATCCGAAGAACGGCCAGCTCCACGCGTGGTCTTTGCTCAAGGTGGTCGATTCCGTCAGCAATCCGAAGACGGAGATTCACATCGAGCGCGCCCAGGCCGTGAAGCCGGGCGCCGTTCTCGGCGAGGTTCTCGAAAAGGAACTCGATCCCTCCACGCTCGGCCGCATCGCCGCGCAGACGGCCCGTCAGGCGGTCATGCAGCGGCTGCGTCAGTTCGAGAAGGACCGCATCTTCGACGATTTCAAGGACCAGGTGGGCAACATCGTGACTGGCACGGTCCGTCGCCGGGAGCGCAACGACCTTTACATCGATCTTGGCAAAGCCGAGGCGGTGATGCCGGCGAAGGAGCAGGTGCCGGGCGAGGAATACCAGCCGGGCGAACGCATTCGCTGCCTGCTGCTCAACATCGAGAGCACACCGCGCGGCCCCGAGATCATCCTCAGCCGTGGCAGTCCGAAGTTCGTCCGCCGCTTGTTCGAACTCGAGGTGACCGAAATCGCTGACGGCACGGTGAAGATCGAAGCCTTTGCCCGCGAGCCGGGTTATCGCACGAAGATCGCCGTCACGAGTGCCGATCCGAAAGTGGATCCGGTCGGCGCGTGCGTCGGCGCCCGCGGCGCTCGCGTGAAGACGATCGTCCGCGAATTGAACGGCGAGAAGATCGACATCATCCGCTACTTCTCCGATCCGCGCGAAATGGTCATCGAGGCGATGAAGCCCGCGGTGCCGCGCGAGATCGTCATCGACGAAAAATCGCATCGCGTCCTGTTGAAGGTGGCGACGGACGATCTCGCGATCGCCATCGGTCGCAAGGGCCAGAACGCTCGACTCACGTCGCGTCTCATTGGCTGGCGGCTTGACATCGAGGAGTTCCGGGCTGTCGGTGACGATCCGCGCGGAAACGCCATCGCGACCTTGGTGAAGACCTTTGGCATCGATGAAGGCGCCGCCGGCCGGCTGGTGGATATGGGCATCAACTCGCCTGCCGCGTTCGAAGGAGTGGAGGCCAGCGATCTCGTCGACGCCGGCTTCTCGTCCGAAGAGGCGGCCGATATCATCGGCCGCGTGTCCACCCGTTAATCCCTTTTAGAAAATCAAGACCGCATCCCCGTCCAAACCACTGATGAGCCTCCGCATTCACGAACTCGCCAAACGCCACAACATGGAGGGCAAGGACATGCTGGCCTTGCTCAAGGAGCGAGGCTACGTCGCTGCGGAAACGAAGTCGGTCTCGAGCACCGTCAGCAAGATCTACGTGGAAGAGATCGAGAAGGAATTTGCCGCCAAAGCGGCTGAGACGGCGGCGGCAGAAGCTGCCGCCGCGCCCGAGGAGCCAGCCGCAGAGGCGCCGGCCACGGAAGCCGCTTCCGACGCGACGCCGAAGCTGCGTCTGCCCGCCGGTGCGTTCGTGAAAACGAAACAGGACGTGGAGCGGGAGAGGGAAGCGGCCGCCGCGGCCAAGGTCGCCGCCGCCAAAGCCGCGGCTGCGCCCGCCACGCCGCCGACGCCACCAGCTCCGACCGTTGCCAGCCGTCCCGCTGCCGTGGTGACTCCGCCGCGTCCGGCCTCGGCTCCGCCGACGCCTCCCCGGATCGCGCCGCCGCCCCCGCGCGTTTCAGCGCCACCGCCGGTGGCTCCTGTGGTTCCTCCATCGCGTCCGAGCACGCCCGCGGCACCCGCGGCGCCCGTGTCGGCACCGCCTGCGCCTCCCGTTGCAAAGGCTCCCGTCGCTCCGCCGCCCGTGTCGGCCCCGCCCGCACCGGTTGCGCGCACGGCTCCGCCTTCTCCGCCTGCCCCGCCGCCGCTGCCCGGCGCGAGTCCGGCTCCCGTGGCTCCGCCCGTTCCCCCGACGGCGCCGGCCGCAGCTGAGGACGCTCCGTCAGGCGAGGTCAAAATCATTCATATCAAGCCGCCGATCGTCGTGCGCGATTTCGCCACCGCGCTCGGGCTGAAGCCGTTCCGGCTCATTTCGGAGCTGAATCAGGCAGGCGGTTTTGCGTCGATGAACTCCAACATCGACGAAGCCGTCGCGATCAAGGTCGCCGAGAAGCACGGCTTCATGCTGGAAATCAAACACCGCGGCGACGCGGCGACCCAGCAGCAATCGCAGAAGAAGGAAAAGAAACCGGAGGAGGACGAATCGAAGTTCCTCGAGCCGCGACCGGCGGTCGTGTGCATCCTCGGTCACGTCGACCACGGCAAAACCTCGCTGCTGGACGCAATTCGCAAAGCCAATGTCGCGAGCGGCGAGGCCGGCGGCATCACGCAGCACATCGGCGCTTACCAGGTCGATTTCCAAGGCCGCAAGATCACGTTTCTGGACACCCCGGGTCACGCGGCGTTTTCGAAGATGCGCGCCCGCGGCGCCAACGTCACCGATATCGCGGTGCTGGTGGTCGCGGCGGATGACGGCTTCATGCCGCAGACCGACGAGGCGCTGAAACACGCGCAGAATGCGAAGGTCGCGCTGATCGTCGCCATCAACAAGATGGACGTGAAGGGCGCCAATCTCGACCAGGTGAAGGCGCAGATGCAGCAACGCGGCATCGCGCCGGAAGACTGGGGCGGCGAGACCATTACTGTGCCGGTGGCGGCCATCAAGGGCCAGGGCATCGACAATCTGCTCGAGATGATCGGTCTCCAGGCGGATGTGCTCGAGCTGAAGGCCAACCCGAAGGCAGAGGCCAGCGGCGTGATCATCGAATCCCAAGTCGACGTGGGCCGCGGTCCGATGGCCACGGTCATCGTGCAGCGCGGCACGCTCCGCGTCGGCGACACCCTGGTGTGCGGTCCGTATTACGCGCGGGTCCGGGCGATGTTCAACGACAAGGGCGAGAACCTGAAGGAAGCTCCGCCGTCGACGCCGGTGCGGGTGATCGGCTGGTCCGGCACGCCCGACAGCGGCGCGACGTTCAAGGCGGTCAAGAACGCCCGTGAAGCCGAGAAACTGGCCGAGGAGGAACAGCAGCGCCTGCGCAAGGCCGCGACGGTCACCGACTCCGCGCCGAAGGAGGTCTCGGTCGAACAGCTGTTCGCGAACATCGCGGCGACCCAGGCCAAGGTGCTCAAGTTGATCATCAAGACGGATGTCTTTGGCTCCTCCGAGGCGGTGCGCACCGTGCTCGAAAGCATCAAGAGCGCAAAGGTCTCGGTGGAGATCGTCTCGACCGACGTCGGGCTCGTGACGAAGAACGACGTGCTCATGGCGAGTGCCGCGGGCGCGGTCGTGATCGGTTTCAACACGAAACTCGAAAACGGCGTGACGCCGCTCGCGAAGCATCATGGCGTGCGGATCGAGACCTACTCGATCATCTACGAACTGGCCGACAAGGTCCGCGAGATGATGGCCGATCTGCTCGAGCCCGACATCAAGGAGGTCAAGACCGGCGCCGCCGAAGTGCGTCAGGTGTTTCCTCTCGCAAAGGGTTTCGTGGCGGGCTGTCTCGTCACCGAAGGCAAGATCACGCGCAACGCCTCGGCGCGACTGCGCCGCGGACGCGAGATCGTCACCGAGGGCAAGATCGCCACGCTCAAGCGCTTCAAGGACGACGCGAACGAAGTGCGCGCCGGCCTCGAGTGCGGCATCAAGCTCGACGACTTCAACGGCTATCAGGCGGGCGACGTCATCGAGGTTTACGAAGTCCAGAAGGTCAGAGCGTCGCTGTGATTTCGGAGTTTTGATTCTCGAGTTTCGATTGGCGCAGCCGGTCGCAGGCGAGAATCGAAACCCGAGCGCCGAAACCCGAGCACCCGATGTCGAATCGCACCCTGCGTGTAAACGAGCTGATCCAGCGCGAACTCAGCGATATCCTGCGCAAGCGGTATCAGAGTGAAGCCGTGGCGATCACGATCACGGAGGTGCGGGTCGCGCCGGATCTGCGCGATGCGCGGGTGTTCGTGTCGGTGATCGGAAACGAAGACGTCCAGACGCAAAAGCTGCGCTGGCTGAAGCAGCAAACGCGGGTGCTGCAGGATGAACTGAGCCGGCGGATCGTGTTGAAATACATGCCGCGGTTTCAATTTGTGGCCGACCACTCGGTGGCGCAGGGCACGCGCATCTTGCAGATGCTCGACGAAATCGGCGGCGAGCCCGCGCCCGCGGACGATTCGTTGCAGGACGAGCCGTCTCAGGACGAGCCGCCGCGGGCGTAGGGAGGAGTTTCGTGGAAAAATTTTATCCTGAGCTTTCCGCGCGTTTCGCGCGCTTTCTCGAGCAGATCCGCGGGCGCAAGGTCGCCGTGATCGGTCACGCGCGGCCAGATGGCGACTGCATCGGCGCCCAGATCGCGCTGGCGCGGGTGCTGTGCACGCTCGGGCACGACGTCATCTGCGTGAATGCCGACATCGTGCCGCGCCGGCTGCAGTTCCTCGTGCCGGGCATGACGTTTTTGCGCACCGACGACGTGCTGGCCGATCCCACGGACTATGCGGCGATTTTCGTCGACTGCGCGGATCACGCGCGGGCGGGCGAGCGCCTGCGGACCCGCTTTCCCGCGCCGGTCGGCAACATCGACCATCATCTGAGCAATATCGGTTACGCGGAGACGAACCTCGTCGACAGCGCGTCGGCCGCGACCTGTGAGATTCTGGCCGGCATGTTCTTCGACAACGGGCTCACCGTTGTCGCGCAGGCCGCGCAGGGCCTTTACACCGGAATCCTGACCGACACGGGGCAATTCAGGTTCACGTCGACGACGCGCCGGACCTTTCTGCTCGCGGCGGAATTGATGGGTCGCGGAGCGAAACCCACGGAGGCGGGCTTCGAGCTCTACGAGCGCGAAACCACCGGCAAGCTGCAACTGCTGCAGCGTTTCCTCGCCTCGCTCGCGATGGAGTGCGATGGCCGCATCTGCATCGGCGTGCTGCCGAATGGGGTCTTTGAAGAAACCGGCTCGAACACCGAGGACACGGAAGGCCTGGTGGACTATGCGCGTTGTATCGACGGCGTGGATATCGGCGTGCTGATCGAGGAGCGTCCCGACGGCTCGGTGAAGGCGAGTCTGCGCGCGAAGGATCCCGCTTTCCGGCTCGACCGCGTCGCGGCGCATTTCGGCGGCGGCGGACACGCCTGCGCGGCGGGACTCAGTCTGAAGCACGGCGTCGCGGGTTTCCGCGAGCGGCTGGTGGCGGCTTTGGCCGCGCAAATCGCCGCCGTCGACGCGGGCAAAAAGAAAGGCGTATGATACTGCAGCGAAAGGAACTCGACGGCGTGCTCCTCGTGGACAAGCCCTCCGACCACACGTCGCACGACGTCGTCGCGCGTTTGCGGCGCAAGTTGAACATGAAGCGCATCGGCCACGCGGGCACCTTGGATCCGATGGCGACCGGCCTCATGATTCTGCTCATCGGCAAGGCGACGCGGATTTCGCAGTATTTGATCAGTCTCGACAAGGAATACGAAGGCACGGTCGAACTCGGGAAGGTGACCGATTCGCAGGACGCGGACGGCGAAGTGCTGGAGACGCGGCCGGTGCCGGCGCTCACCGAGGAACAATTGCGCGCGGCGATGAAGACGTTCCTCGGCGATCAATATCAGACCCCGCCGATGTATTCCGCGATCAAGATCGACGGCGTGCCGCTCTACAAGTCAGCCCGCAAGGGCGTGGAGGTGGAGCGTGAACCGCGTTTCATTCGCGTGATGAGCTTTGAGCTGACGAAGTTCGGCGTGCCGCGCTTCGATTTCAGGCTGCGTTGCAGCAAGGGGACCTACGTGCGCACGATCGCGCACGATCTGGGGCAGCGACTCGGCTGCGGTGCGCACCTCGCGGCGCTGCGTCGCACGGCGACGGACAAGTTCAACGTCACCCAGGCGCTCACCATCGAGCAAATCGAAGCGCTCCCGATCCCGGAGATCGAAAAGCGTCTGATTCCCGCCCATCAGGCGGCGCCCACCGTGGCGTTCTAAAGCGGATCCGATACGCCGCATGAGCCTGCCCGCGCAATTCGACGGCTTGGAAAAAGCGGTGTTGCCGCCGCGGCCACTGCACCTGGCGATCGGGATTTTCGACGGCGTGCATCTCGGGCACCGCGCGGTGATCGAATCGGCCGTGCAATCGGCGCGCCGCAGCGGCGGCGTGTCCGCGGTGCTGACCTTCGATCCGCATCCGAGCGCCGTGTTGCGACCCGCGCAGGCCACGAAACTGTTGATGTCGCGTGCGGCGAAGGCCCGGGTGGTCGGCGAACTGGGCGTGGAGATCGTGATCACGCAGCCGTTCGACGAGACCTTTGCGGCGCTGGCGGCGGAGGACTTCCTGATCTGGCTGCGCCGCTATGCCCCGCGGCTGGCGGGGATTTACGTCGGGGAGAACTGGCGTTTCGGTCGCGGGCGCGCCGGCGACGTCGCGATGCTGGTGGCCGAAGGGAGGCGGCATGGGGTGCATGTTTTCAGCGCGCCGCGCGTGAACCTCGATGGCGAGGCGATCAGCAGCTCCCGCATCCGCACGTTGCTGGAGGCCGGCCAGGTCGCCGCGGCGAATTCACTGCTTGGATACGCGTATGTGTCCGAGGGCCGGGTGGCGCCGGGAAAAAAACTCGGGCGCACGATCGGCTTTCCGACGCTCAATCTCGACTGGACGCTCGCATTTCGTCCGCGCCTGGGCGTTTACGTGGTCCGGATCGGCGGGGAAAAAACGCCGACGGCGCTGCGCGGTGTGGCGAATTTCGGACTGCGGCCAACCGTGGAAAAAACCACGGAGCCGCGGCTGGAAGTGCATGCGCTGGACGAGTGTCCGTATGATGCCGGCGACGACATTGTCGTGGAATGGCTGGAGTTCCTGCGGCCGGAGATGAAGTTCGGCGGACTGGGGACGCTGCGAGCGCAAATCGCGGCCGATCGGGAGGCTGCGATCGCTTATTTCCGCTCGTCGTAGCCGCGCTGAGCAGGCAGTGAGTAAAAACAGGAAAGCCGCCAACTCGTTGAGTGTAGCGGCTTAGCGGATGGTGGACCTTACTGGACTCGAACCAGTGACCTTTTCCATGTCAAGGAAACGCTCTAACCAACTGAGCTAAAGGTCCGCAGTGTTTAGGGCCGGCGAGTAAGCACGAGGGCCGGGCGGCTCGGCAAGTAAAATTCTGCGGGAATTTCTGCAACTGCGCCGCGCGTTTTCGCGCACCGCCAACACCCCGGTGAAGAGAAAATGGGTCGGACGCTTGCGCCGACGCTCGTCTCTCGTTGTATGCAAGCACTCACTTGCATGAAATCGCGCCTTCCGCTTCGTCCCTCCGCCCGCGAACGTCTCCTTCAGGCGGCGGCCAAGGTGTTTGCGCGGGACGGTCTCACCGGCGCCACGACCCGGGCGATCTCCCGCGAGGCGGGCGTGAATGAAGTGACGCTGTTTCGCCTGTTCGAAACGAAGGAGGGGCTCATCGAAGCCGTGGTGCGGCAGAACTTCGGACCCGAGCTGTGGCGGGCCGCCCGGGAAGGCGTCGCGCCGAGCGGCGACTTGCGCGCCGATCTCGTGACGCACGCCGGCCTCTACGAACGGGTGCTGCAGGAAAATCTGCCGCTGATTCGCGCGATGGTCGGTGAGATTCATCACCACGGCGAAAACGAGCGCCAGGTCTTTCAGGGAATCTTCCGGCCCTTGCGCGCGGCGCTCGAGGAGCGGTTGCGGCTGGCGCAGGAGGCGGGCGAGCTGCGCCGGGACGTGTCGGCGATGATCCTCGCCGACCTTTTTGCCGGCATGATTTTCACCGGAGTTCTTCGCCGCGCCTCGAAGCACAGCCGGCGGGAGTATCCGAATTCCGATTACCTCGATGCCGCCGTGGACCTGCTGCTGCGGGGAGCGGGCAGTGAAACGTAAACTTTGTCTATCATGAGCACACTTGCTGAGGAGGATGCCGGCGCCGTCGCGGAACGGCGCGGCCTGCGTCGAGTGCTGTTGCTGGCCGGCCCCGTGGTGCTGGTCGCGGCGGCGCTATGGTTCTACCTGCACGGCGGACGCATCGTTTCGTCGGACAACGCCTATGTTCACGCCGACAAGCTGACGGTTTCGACCGAGGTGGCGGGGGCGGTGAAGGAAGTCGCGGTGCAGGAGAATCAGCACGTCGCCGCCGGGCAGCTGTTGTTTCGCCTCGACGATGAGCCGTATCGCATCGCCGTGGCGGCGGCCCGCGCGCAGCTTGAGGCCGTGAGGCTCGAGCTCGCGACGCTCCGCGGCACCTATGGACAGCGGCTGGCTGAGATCGAGGAGGCGAAGGAGGCGGCGGCGTTTGCCGAGTCGGAGCTGCACCGGCAAGAAACGCTGACGCAGACGGAGGTGTCGCCGACGGCGCAGCTCGACCAGGCGCGGCATGCGCGGGACGCGGCGAACCGGCGGGTGGCGGTGCTGCAGCAGGAAGCGGCGACGGTGCTCGCGTCGCTCGGAGGACTCGATGTTGCCGAGGAGCAGAATCCGCGTTTCCAGGCCGCGCAGGCCCAGCTCGACAAGGCGGAGCGCGACCTGCGCAAGACGCGGGTCGTGGCGCCGATCGATGGCGTGGTGGCCAACGTCACCAACATCCCGGTGGGAAAGTTTCTGCAGCCGGCGCAGCCCGCTTTCGTGCTGGTGGCGACGGATCGCGTCTGGATCGAGGCGAACCTGAAGGAGACGGAACTGACGTATTTGAAAGCGGGTGACGCGGTCTCGATCGAGATCGACAGTTATCCGCATCGGCGCTGGACCGGCACGGTGACGGACATCGGGCCGGCGACCGGCGCCGAATTTGCGGTGATTCCGCCGCAGAACGCCTCGGGCAACTGGGTGAAGACGGTGCAGCGCATCCCGGTGCGAATCGCGATCGACCGCGGCGATTCCGCGCGGCCGCTGCGCGCCGGGATGAGTGCGCAGGTGGAAATCGATACCCGTCACCGGCGGCACCTGCGCGACCTCGCGCGACTGGTCGGCATGACCGGGCGAAACCGCTGAGCGTTTCGAGGTGAGTTCCGTTGTTTCCACCGCTCCCTCGCATCGTGGTGCGATCACCATTTGTGTGATGCTCGCGACGATCATGCAGGCGCTCGACACGACGATCGCGAACGTCGCGTTGCCGTACATGCAGAGCAGTCTGTCGGCGGCGCAGGATCAGATCAACCTGGTGCTCACGTCGTATATTGTGGCGGCGGCGATCATGATGCCGGCGACGGGCTGGCTGGCGGCGCGGCTGGGGCGGAAGAATCTTTTCCTGATCTCGGTGGTGGGCTTCACGATCGCGTCGGTGTTTTGCGGCCTCGCGATGTCGCTCGAACAGATGGTCGTGTATCGACTGTTGCAGGGCGTGTTTGGCGCGAC
This sequence comes from Opitutus sp. sgz309028, assembly GCF_059821195.1. Taxonomy (NCBI): domain Bacteria; kingdom Pseudomonadati; phylum Verrucomicrobiota; class Opitutia; order Opitutales; family Opitutaceae; genus Opitutus; species Opitutus sp. sgz309028. Next base: position 909,507 of record NZ_JCAMRR010000002.1, read on the forward strand.
GCTCGTGCCTTTATCCCAGGCGGTGCTGCTGGACGAGTATCCGCGGGAGAAGCACGGATCGGCGATGGCTCTGTGGGGCGTGGGCGTGATGGTGGGACCGATTCTCGGGCCGACGCTGGGCGGCTGGCTGACCGAAACCTACAACTGGCGGTGGGTGTTCTACATCAACCTGCCGGTGGGCGTGCTGACCTTCCTTGGGCTATCCGCTTACCTGCACCGGGCGACGCCGCAGCGCGGGTTGTATTTCGACTGGTTTGGATTCCTGACGCTTGCGGTCGCGATCGGTGGATTGCAGATGATGCTGGATCGGGGCGAGCAGCTGCAGTGGTTCGATTCGCCGGAGATCGTGACGGAGGCGGCATTGTCGGTCCTCGGCGCTTATCTTTTCCTCGTGCACACGTTCACGGCGCGTCGCCCGTTTCTGGACCTGCGGCTGTTTCGCGACCGGAATTTCGTGACGGGGCTGGTGTTCATTTTCGTCGTGGGCGTGATTTTGCTGGCGACGCTCGCGCTGCTGACGCCGTTTCTCCAGACGATGCTCGGTTATCCGGTGATGACGGCCGGCATGTTGCTCGCGCCGCGCGGGGTGGGGACGATGATCGCGATGATCATCGTGGGACGGCTGGTGAACCGGATCGATCCGCGCTGGATGGTGGCGCTCGGCCTTGGGCTTACGGCGCTGGCCCTGTGGCAAATGAGCCGGTTCTCGCTGGACGTGACCGCGGAAATGCTCGTGACGTCCGGGGTGGTGCAGGGGCTCGGGCTGGGCTTTCTCTTTGTGCCGCTGAGCACGATGACCTTTGCGACCCTGGCGCCGGAGTTGCGCACCTCGGCGACGGCCCTCTACAGCCTGTCGCGCAATCTCGGCTCGAGCATCGGGATCTCCGTGGTGATTTATCTGCTCGGGCAATACGCCGGTGCGGCGCACGCGAATCTGGCGGAATTCGTGCAACCGTTTCGCGCGCCGATGCAGGCGCTGCCGGCGGCGCTCGATCCGGCGACGACGGGTGGCGCGGCGTTGCTGGATGCGCTGGTGACGAAGCAGGCCGGGCTGCTGGCGTATCTGGCCGATTTCCGGCTGATGCTATGGGTGGCGATCGGGGCGTTGCCGCTGGTGTTGCTGATGCAACGTCCCCGGCACGGATCGGGCGACGAGGACCTCGCAGCGGCGATGGAGTAGGCGCAGCTCGATTCCTGCCATCCGCCGCTTGAAACGGGACGCGGTTTCGTGCCCATATCGGGCATGCTCCAGTCGCTCCATATCCGCAACCTCGCCCTGCTCGAGGAAGTCGCGCTCGATTTCGAGGCCGGGTTCACCGCGGTGACGGGCGAGACCGGCGCAGGCAAGAGCATCCTCCTTGGCGCGCTGGCCCTGCTGGCGGGCGAGCGGGCGGACAAAACCATCATCCGCCAGGGCGCGCCGGCCACCGAGGTGGAAGCGAGCTTGTTTTTCGAGGATCCGGCGAAGATCGATGCGTTGCTGGCGACCCTGGATCTGCCGGCCTGCGACGATGGCGTGCTGATCTTGAAACGCAGCCTGCCGCGCGAGAAGGCGCCGAAGATCACCGTCAACGGCAGCCTCGCCACCCTTTCGGCGCTGCAGCGAATCGGCGAGCGCTGGGTCGATTTTCACGGCCCGAGCGAGCCGCGGCGGTTGTTGAAAGAAAGCTGCCAGCTCGAGTTGCTCGATCTGTTTGGCCGGGCGAACCAGACGCTCGCGGCGTATCAGGCCAGGTATCAGGCCTGGCGTGCGCTTCTGACCGAGCGCGACCGGATCGCCCACGAGACGAAGTTGTCGCCGGATCAAATCGAGTTCATCGAGACGCAACTCGCGCGCATCGAACGGCTGGACCTCACGGAGGAGGCGATCGAGACGCTCGAGCGGGATTTCGCGCGGATGAGCCGGGCGCAGGAATTGATCGAGTTGAGCCAGGCCCTCGAATCGGGACTGACGGGCGAGGACGGAGTGCAACCGCGGCTGGCGGCGCTGCTCCGCGAGGCGCGGCACATCGAGAGCATCGATGCCGCGAGCAAGCCGCTGGCCGACCGGCTGGGTTCGGTCGCGGTGGAAATCGCGGATCTGGCGGCGGAGTTTTCGGCGTTGAGCCAGCAGCTGCAGTTCGATCCGGAGCAGGCGGAGTCGCTCGCGGAGCAGATGAACACCTGGCTGGAATTGAAACGAAAGCACGGCAGCGAGCTGTCCGCGGTGCTGGCGGCGCGTGACGAGATGCGGCGGCGACTCGAGATCCAGGGCGATCTCGAAGGGACGCTGGCGCGACTCGAGAAACAAATTGCCGGGGCCGAGGAGGCGGCGCGGAAGGAAGCGCAGGCGCTCCGGACGTTACGCGAGCGGGCGGCGCGCGAACTCGGCAAGGCCGGGGCGAAAAGCATTGCCCAGCTCGGTTTCAAAAAGGCGGATTTTCAGGTGCGGATCGTGTCGCTCAATCAGCTCACGCCAACGGGCGATTGCGCGGCGGAGTTTTTGTTTTCGCCGAACGTGGGCGAACCGGCGCTGCCGTTGAATCGCGTCGCCTCGAGCGGCGAGCTTGCGCGCGTGATGCTGGCGCTCAAGGCGGTGCTGGCCGAGCTCGACGAGGTGCCGCTGCTGGTGTTCGACGAAGTGGATGCGAACGTTGGCGGCGAGATTGGGCGGATCGTCGGCGAAAAGATGGCGGGCATCGCCGGAAGTCATCAGGTGCTGTGCGTGACGCATCTGCCGCAAGTCGCGGCGCAGGCGAGTTCGCATCTGGTGGTGACCAAGGATCAGTCGAAGGATCGCGCGGTGGTGAAGATCGACCCGATCCAGGCGAATCGAAAAGCGAGGATCGGCGAGCTCGCGCGGATGCTCGGCGATCGCAATGCAAAGAGTGCGATCGCGCACGCCGAAGAGTTGCTCGGACGGTGACGCCCGGGTGTCGGGCGAACCGCCACGCAGTTGCCAAGTCGCCGGTCGCGAGCATCGTCGCGGGCGATGAACGTTACCTCAACCCTCCGCGCCGGCTGGCTGGCGCTGGCGGCGCTTGCCGCTGTTTCCCTTCACGCCGCCCCGCTGCGGGTGCTGTATTTCACGAAATCGTCCGGCTTCGAACACAGCGTGGTGAAACGCGAAGGCGGACAGCCGAGCTACTCCGAGCGGGTGCTGTCGAAGCTCGCGCCGAAAGAGGGAGTCGCCTTCACGTTCAGCAAGGACGGCAGCGCCTTCTCGCTGGAGTATCTGGCGCAGTTCGACGTGGTGCTGTTCTACACGAGCGGCGATCTGCTCAGCAGCGGCACGGACCGGCAGCCGGCGATGACGGCGGCGGGCAAGCAGGCGCTGCTGGACTGGATTGCGGGCGGGAAAGGCTTCGTCGGCGTGCACAGTTGCAGCGACACGTTTCATTCCGGCGAGAGCGGCGGCGGGAACAATCCGCGGCGGCATCAGCGGTATCGAAACTATGGAGACCAAGCGGACCTGTTTGTGCAGATGCTCGGTGGCGAATTCATCCGTCACGGCCCGCAGCAGGTCGCGACGGCGCGGGTCGTTTCGCCGGAATTTCCTGGATTCGAGAAACTCGGGCGCGAGCTCACGGTGAAGGAGGAGTGGTATACGTTGAAGGAGTTCGCGCCGAACCTCCACGTGCAGCTGGTGATGGAAACGAAAGGGATGGAAGGTGGCGACTATCGGCGGCCACCGTATCCGCTGGCGTGGGCCCGCAATTTTGGGAAAGGGCGCGTCGCCTACAACGCGATGGGCCACCGCGAGGACGTGTGGGACAGCGCGGCGTTTCAGGGGATGCTCGTGGGTGCGTTGAAATGGGCGGCGGGCGAAGCCGACGCCGACGTGACTCCCAATTTGGCGCAGGTGGCGCCGGACCACGCCACGCTGCAGCCGATTCCCGGCGAGGTTAAGCAGTAACCCTGCGCCGGGATTGACGCGCCGCCGAGCCCCGCCGGATCAAGGGAGCGCTTCGACGTGCTCGGGCGCGGTGGGCGCCGGACGGCTGCGGAAGCTGCGCCATTTTTCCAGCGGGAGATTGGCGAGCCCGATCAGGAGGAGCTGACTCGCCACGAAAAACGAGAGCGCGACAAACGCCGCATCGGTGAAGCCGTAGCTGTGCAGGCCGACACCGAGCATGTTCGTGCCGAACCAGCTCCAGCTCGTCACGATGTTGCCGCCGATGGCGAGGCACATGAGACCGCGCTGCTTGATCATGCCGCCCCAGCGGGCGTGCAGGATGACGGCGTTCCAGATGACGATGATGAGCGCGCCGTTTTCCTTCGGATCCCAGCCCCAGAAACGGCCCCAGGATTGATCGGCCCAGATGCCGCCGAGCACGGTGCCGGCGAAACTGAAGAGCGTCGCGAAACACACGATGCCGTAAACCATGCGCGCGAGGGCGTCGGCCGTCGGCCGGTCAAGCGAGCGGGTGAGCACGCCGCGCACGACATAGATGATCGCGAGGAAGCCGGCGAGGAACGTGGCCGAGTAGCCGGCCGTCACGACCACGACGTGCGTGGCCAGCCAGAAATTCGAGTCGAGCACCGCGCGCATCATCTCGAGCGTGTCGCCGCCGAGCGAGAGGTGGTGCGCGATCAGGAGCGTGGCGAAACCGGTGAGGCCGGCGGCGGCGCTGGCGATGGCGTTTTTGTAAATCGCCTCGAGCAGCAGGCAGAGTCCGGCGGTGCCCCAGCCGACGAACAGCGCCGAGGAATACAGATTCGTCACGGGCGGGCGACCCTCGAGCCACATGCGCGTCACGATCCCGACGGTGGTGAGCACCCACGCAACGGCGATCAGCCAGAACGCGGAACGCCCGAGGATGTCCGGCCACTTGAGCCAGGAGAAAATCGCGACGAAAAACGCGAGCACGTAGAGTTCGAGGCTGGTGTAGAACGGCGCCGCGGAATTGAAGCGCGCCTCGGCGTCGGCTTTGCGGATCGCAGTCGGAAACGCCTTCGCGAGCTGCTCGTGATAGAGCTTCACGATCTGGTTGAACTCCGCGGGGCGGCCGGCGGTCCAGGTGCGCGCGAGTCCGGCGTAGGTCAGCACATACGGATTCACGCGCCCGGTGTGGAAGGTTTCGAGCAAGGTCGCGCCGGTGCTGCGCCAGCCCGTCGCGACGTCCTCGCCGTTGCTGGGCGGGACGGCGAGCAGCTGGTTGGCCTCGCCCATGCGCAGCGCGCGCTGGCCGAAGGCGATCAGCTTCGCGGCGGCCGCTTCGTCATGCGGCTGGCCCGCGTCCTTCGCGCGCACGGCGGCGATGCCGGCCTGCAGCGAATTCTGGACCTCCGTCAGCTCGGCGAGGAAGTCGGGGCTTTCCGGCGAGACCAGGCTGTATTTCAGTTGCTGATACGTGACCAGGTCCGCGTGCAGCTGCACGACGGCCTTCTGGAAGGCGGTGCGAGTCTGGGGCTCGACCGGGGATGCGAGCCGCGCCTGTTCGTCGATCTTCTGCAGGTGCGGGGCGAGATCGTTGAACGCGAAGCGCCGGTGACGGCTGGGCAGGAAGCCGACGATGGCGAGCACCTGCTTGGCGGTCGACGTGTAGTCGATGCGGAGGCTGTCCTCGGTCTTGCCGATGAGCGTGAGCAGCTCGGGATTGTCGACCGTGAAGGTCGGATAGGCGTCGGCCTTCTCGGGACGGAAGCAGACGTCGAGCAGCCACTCCGTGGGCGAAGCGACAAGCGGCTGGCTGACGTCCGGCGTGCTGACGCGCTGGCGGCCCTGGAGTGTGAGCAGCGTGGTCCGCGCGACGGTGTCGAAAGGTTTGACGCGGCCATTGGTCACGACCGGCAGCCGGCCGAAACCGACGAGATCAAATTCGCCGGAATTCGAAGGTGAGCGAAGGGTTCCGGCCACCCAGACGAGGACGACGGCGAGAACCAGGAGAGGAAGGAAACGCTTCATGGCGCGAGCGGGACGGTGTGTTACAGGCGGGACTTAAGCAGCGACCATCTGGCGGCGGCGGGTGAAAAACGCGGCGAGGTGGATACCGAATTGCAGGAGCAAACCGAGCACGATGATCGTGCACGAGATGTAGGGAATCAGCCAGCTGGGGTTTCTCACCACCTGGAATACGCTCATGCCCTGCTCGCTGTTCATCTGGTATTGATAGAACGTCAGGCCGCCGTGGCGCAGCGGGTTGTTCATATAGATCAAGACCTCGCGATTGTCGGCCTCGCCGGGCGTGGAGATACGCACGCGGCTCGAGAAGTTCTTCGGGATATCGGTGCCGATATAGACGTCGTGGGTGACCTTCAGCAGCGTGAGCGAGAACGGCTGGTAATCGCGCTCGAAGCGAAGCCCGAGCCGCCACGTGCGGTCGCCGAGCTTGACCGTCTGCGCGGCGGCGAGGTGGGTGGAGACGACCCATGTGCCGAGGGAACCGTCGGGTCCCACCAGCTCGAGCACCGCGGCGGGAGCGTTGCGCTCATCCTGGCGGAAGGTGAGCGGGGCGGGAGAAACGACGAGCTTCGGGCCGACACCCTGCGACGCCGCTGCGGGGATCTGCGCGTTTTCAGAGCGAAGTCCGAGCACGCCATTGGGGAAGTAGCTGCGGATGAGAACGCGGAACGGGAGCTTCGGGTGCTGGATCTCCTTCTCGTGCGCGAGCACGGGCTCGGGCACGGCGACGACGTCGTCGACTTTGGGATCCGTGGTTTCGATGAAAACGAGTTCGTTGTTCCGGAAGCTCTCCGCGTAGTTCTTCGTTTCGCCCTCCGTGAGGCTCATCTGGTAATCCTCCTGCCAGAGTCCGGTCAGGAGCTCGCCGATCAGGAGCAGAATGAGGCCGACGTGCGTGAGCCAGATGCCGGATTTCCGGAGGGAGAATTTGAAACGATAGAAGTGAGCGCCGATCAGGTTGAGCAGCAGGAAACCGCCGATCAGGTAACCGCCCGGAAAGACCGGGATCGGGATTTCGCGCACATGCCAGAGCACGAAGAGCGAGCGGAAATATTTTTCCTGCACGGCCCAGATGCCGAGGTGAACCTGATCGAGCGTGGCGGCGAAGATCAGGATCATCGACAGCACCAGCAGAACGACCGTGAGCTTCAGCGAGACGAAGAAGTCGCGGAATTGTCGGACCGTGTCGTTCATGGTGCGGCGGGAGCGGAGGGCTTGATCGTCTGGACGAACTGACGGAAGGCGTTGCGTTCGCCCGCGACGACCGCGTCAGGACCCATCATTTTGAAAAACCACGTCGCGTTCTCGTAGGGCACGGACACGCCGATGATGCGTTGCGGCTGGTCGCCGGTGCCCGCGATGTCGACGAACGTCATGTGCAGGCCGTTGAAGTCGAGGTGCTCCGTCGCGGACGAAAGCTCCGCTGCGCCGATCGGGGGCAACGAGAGCTGGCCGCGCCAGCGGTTGATGTTGGCGAGATCGCCGCCGACATCGCCGGGAAAAGCGGTGATGGCCAGGTCGGCCTCGGTGCCGTCGGCGCCGACGATGGCGTAACTGCCCTTGCGCATCGCCGAACCCGGTTTGGCTTTCCAGTGCGCGGGCGCCGTCCAACTCAACGCTTCGCCACCGGCGGTGGGCACGGCGGTGTTGGCCATCGCCGTGCGATCGGACCCGGAAGCGGCCGGGACCTCTCCGGTCAGAATCGGCGGCAGTTTCTCGGGCGTTTCGGCCGCGACGCGGTAACTCTTGATGTTGGTGTCGCGGCACGCTGACACAAGCAGCAGCGCGAGCAGCACGAACGGGGGACGGAAATGCATGGAGAAAAGGGAATCAGCCGCTTCCACGGGAAACTGCAAACCTAACCGGCCCGCGTGGCCGGGAGTGGCGCCGCTGTTTACCGGGGCTGCTGAACGGGATTAGAAAAAAAGGTGTCGGAGTCCAACCGTCGCGCGCATGCCGCGTTTTGTTTTTGTTTCCCGGTGAAGCTTCGCCATGGTGAACGCATGACGTTCGCACCGCTGGGTGATTCCGCCGTGGTGATTACGCTCGGCCCGGGGCTCGACGACGCGACGTTGTTGAAAGTGCGGTCGCTCACGGCGGCGCTCGAGCAGGAGAGCGAGAGTGGCGTGCTGGAGGCGGTGCCGGCCTATCATACGGTAACAGTATTTTACGATCCCGCCGCGTTCGCCAGCAACGGCGAGGCGCCGTATGATCGCGTGTGTCGCCACATCGCCGAGGCGGCCGATCGCGCCGAGAATGCGTGGCCGGATCTGGTGAGCCTGCCCGACGGCGCGGGGCAGGGTGCGCGCGGGATGCTGGAGATCCCGGTGTGCTACGGCGGCGAGTTCGGTCCCGATCTTGAGGACGTGGCGCGACATTGCGGGCTGACGTCCGAAGAAGTCGTGGCACGGCACAGTGGTGCGAGCTACGTGGTGCATGCCGTCGGCTTTTTGCCGGGTTTTCCGTATCTCGGGGGCTTGCCGCCTGAGTTGGAGACGCCGCGTCGAGCCACGCCGCGAGTGCGCGTGGCGGCAGGCTCGGTGGGAATTGGCGGAAGGCAAACCGGTGTCTATTCGCTGGAATCGCCGGGCGGCTGGCAGTTGATCGGGCGGACGCCGATCGCGTTGTTCGATCCGTCCCGCACGCCGGCGGCGCGGCTGCGTGCGGGCGATCGCGTGAGTTTCCGGCGGATCGGGCCCGAGGAGTTTGCCGCATGGAGGTAAGCGTGCTGAGAGCCGGCCTGCACACGACGGTGCAGGATCTCGGCCGTGTCCGCCACCGGGCCGCCGGCGTGCCGCGCAGCGGTGCGATGGACGCGTTTGCGCTGCGAATCGCCAACGCGCTGGTGGGAAACGCGGACGATGCGGCGGGGCTCGAGTTCACCCAGACGGGACCGGAACTCGAATTCTCGAAGCCGACGTGGATCGCGCTTGGCGGAGCGGAGTGCGAAGGGCTGCGGCCCTGGCGGAGCCGGCGCGTCGAAGCGGGGGAGCGCCTCGCGATCGGTCGTTGTGTGCGGGGAGTGCGGGGGTATCTGGCCGTGGCCGGAGGTTTTCAAACCGAGCCGGTGCTCGGCAGCCGCAGCACCTTCCTGCGCGGGCGTTTCGGCGGACTGCAAGGACGCCTGCTGCGCGACGGGGACGTGCTGCCCGTGGTGGACCTCTCGTGTGACCGCGTCCCCCGCGAGCGACCCGACGCCGCGGGATCGTGGCGGATCGATCCGCGCATCCTGCCCGCGTATGGTCCGGAGGTGACGGTGCGCGTGCTGCCGGGCGCGCAGGTCGCGGAATTTCCCGGCGCGTGGACCGGACGAGCGTTCAAGGTGTCGCCGCATTCGGATCGGATGGGCGTGCGATTGATCGGCGAACCCGTGGTGAGATCGACGGGTGAGGAATTGCTTTCGTCGGCCGTGACGCCGGGAACGGTGCAGGTGCCGCCGGACGGTCAGCCGGTGGTGCTGATGGCCGATGCGCAGACGATCGGAGGGTATCCACAACTTGGACACGTCATCTCGGTCGATCTCCCGCTGGTCGCGCAACTCGCGCCGGGTGACACGTTGCGATTCGAAATCGTGACGCTGGCCGAAGCGCACCGGCTGCTGGTGACCCGGGAACGAGCGATCGCGCTGCTGAAGCAGGGACTCGCGGAGAAGCTCGCGAACGAGGGGCGGGCCTGAGCCGCGGGCGGCTCAGGCGCCGAGGCGCGCGATCCACGCAAGGATGTCGCCGGGCAGCGGCACGCGCTCGCGTTTCGAGGCGGAGGTGGCGACGTGTTCCGTGCGGGCGCGGGCGGCGATCTTCTCGACATTGCCCGCGCGGAAAACCTCATAGCGAATCGCGAAGGCGTTTTCCGAAAGCCGCTCGGGCTGCACCGTGATGCGGAGTTTGTCGCCGGGAAACAGCGGTCGCAGATACTCGACCTCGCTGCGCGCGATCGGGATGACGACATCGGTTTTCCGGAAGAATGTCTGCAGTTCGATTCCGCCCGCTTCGAGCGAGGCCTCGTAAGCCTCGTGGCAGATCGCGAGATAGTTGGCGAAGAACACCACGCCGGCGGCGTCCGTGTCGGCAAATCGCACCGTGCGCTGATAATTGAACGGCATCGAGCGCACGAGATACACCAAAGCCGCGGGCGAGGGGAAGCGCGTTTTCCCTGCGGCGAGGCGGTGTCGTCGCGAGCTGCAAATTTTCGTGTTTTTCGTGTAGTTCGTGTTTTGTTCGCAGCCGTGACCAAAAACGAAATCGCCGACGTCCTGAACGAGATCGCCCTGCTGCTGGAGTTGAAGGGCGAGAACCCGTTCAAGATCCGCGCTTATCAGACCGGCGCGCGCGTGGTGGAAGGTTTCGAGTCGGACGAACTCGAGCGGCTCGTCGCGAGCAAAGAGTTGCAGACCGTGAAAGGCATCGGGGATGCGCTGGGCCAGAAGATCACCGAACTGTGCACGACGGGGAAACTGGAGTTTTTCGAAAAGCTCAAGGCCTCGATCGCGCCCGGCCTGGTCGAGTTGCTCGAGATCCCGAGTCTCGGACCGAAGAAGATCAAGGTGCTGAACGAAAAGCTCGGGGTGGTGGACATCGCGTCGCTGACGAAAGCCTGCGAGGACGGGCTGGTGGCGGAACTCGCCGGTTTCGGCGCGAAAACGCAGGAAAAGCTGCTCGCGGGAATCAAGAACCGGCAGGCGTATGGCCGGCGGCATTTGTGGTGGGACGCGGCGGCCGTCGCGGAGCCGATCGTGACGGGATTGCGTGCCTTGCCGCAGGTGAAGCGGGCGGAGGCGGCCGGGAGTTTGCGGCGCGGCGTCGAGACGGTGGGCGATCTGGATTTCATCGTTGCGGCCAGCGAGGTCGCGCCCGTGGTGGACTGGTTTGTCGGCATGCCCGGTGTGCAGGAGGTGACCGCGCGAGGGGAGACGAAGGCGAGCGTGCGATTTGCGTCGGGACTGCAGGCGGATTTGCGGCTCGTGCCGGAAGAACAGTTTCCGTTTGCGCTGCATCATTTCACCGGTTCGAAGGACCACAATGTTCAGATGCGACAGCGGGCGCTCGCGCGCGGATTGAGCCTGAGCGAGTGGGGGCTTTTGCCGGCGGACGGCGAGGGCACCGTGAAACAGAAAGCGGCCGCCGGAAAACAGACGGCGGCCATCCGCAGCGAGGCGGATTTGTTCGCCGTGCTTGGGTTGCATTTTATCCCGCCGGAGTTGCGAGAAGGCCTGGGCGAAATCGAGGTGGCGGAGAAAGGCGAGTTGCCACGGCTCGTGGAGCTCGGCGATTTGCGGGGAACGTTTCACTGTCACACCACGGCCTCCGACGGACGCAATACGTTGAACGAGATGGTGGCCGCGGCGGACGCGCAGGGGTGGGAGTATTTCGGGATCGCCGACCATTCGAAATCGAGTTTCCAGGCGAACGGGTTGACCGAGGAGCGCCTGCTCCAGCAGGCGGCCGCAATCGCGGCGTTGAACGCAAGCGGGCGTTTCAAGGTGCATGTCTTCAGCGGCACCGAGTGCGACATCCTGCCGGACGGCCGGCTCGACTTCGCTGCGGAGGTGCTCGCGAAACTCGACTACGTGGTCGCGTCGGTGCACAGCACCTTCAATCAGGACGAAGCCACGATGACGGCTCGCATCGTGCGGGCGATCGAGCAGCCCGGAGTGACGATGCTCGGCCATCTGACGGGGCGGTTGCTGTTGCGCCGCGACGGTTATCGTGTGGACGCGCGCAAGGTGATCGACGCCGCGCTGGCGAACGACGTCATCATCGAGCTCAACGCGAGCCCGGCACGGCTCGACATGGACTGGCGCCTCTGGCGAAAGGCGGCGGAGCGCGGGATGATTTGCGCGATCAATCCCGACGCGCACGAGATCGGCGATTTCGCCTACCTGCGAGCCGGCATCAATGCCGCACGGAAAGGCTGGCTGACGGCTGCGCAGGTGCTCAACACGCAGCCCTTGGCTGAAGTGAAACGCGTGCTGGCGCGGCGGCGCTGACGCGTCGCTGCCGCCGGCCGCGTTTGTGGTGCAAAAAAAAGAGCCGCCGTGGGACGGCGGCTCGCAGGAGGAATCGTTTCCGCTATGCTGGGGTGGAAGACGGCGCGTTGCTGCCCGGCAGGCCTTCGGCCCGGGCAGTGGAGGCGGCGGCATCCTTGGCGCTGGTGGCAACGGCCTTGGCTCCCTCGCGCATTTTTTCGGGCGTCAGGCCCTGCGCGTTGGCTTCGTCTTTTGCGGCCTCCGCCGCGGCGTGCGCGACCCGCTGGCCTTTCTCGACGAGCTCGCTGCCGGCTTCCCGGGCCCGATCGCGCAAGCGATCGACCGAAGGGCCGGCGAGTTCGTCGACTTTTTCGGAGCGCGGCAGAGCGAGGCCAACGAGAATGCCGGCGGCGAGGCAGGCGATGCCCACCCCGAGCGGGTAGTCGTTGGCGGTGCGAACGACGCGATCCCGGCTGCGGGAGTAGGTTTGACGGGCCGTGTCTTGCACGCGCGAGCCAGCTCCGGAAAGCGTGTCGCGCACGCGCTGCGTGGCGGCGGAGGTTTTCTGCAGGACCTTGTCCTTGGCGCTGGCAAGTCTGGAACCGGCATTGCTGCTGGAATCGGTTTCGGCGTAATTCGGCACGCCGCTGGCGGAATAGCCGCTTTCGGTCGACGCGTGGGTGGCGGCGCTCGCCGGGTAATCGAGCGGGCGATCGTAGAGGGCGTCCTCGTCGGGATCGCGATAGGCGCCGACGCCAAAGGACCGCGTATCGTAACCTTCATGGTCCTCGTCGCTCGTGCGGTGCTTGCGCCGCGTCTCATAGATCATCCACGCGACACCGGCGCCGATGATCGCGAACGGAAGCGGGTGCGCCTTCACGGTGTCGGTGACGGCATGAACGGCGTTGCTCGCGGAATGCGTGAGGCTCTGGCCGATCTCGCGACCGCGTTCGCTGCCGCGGCGGAAATAACCGAGCGCCTCATCGAGGAGGTGGCGGCCTTGGAAGCGCTCGCCGAGTGCGTCCATCGTTTCGTCCATGCGGCGGCGGGTGGTTTCGATATCGGAGCGGATCGTTTCGGTCTCGTTCTCAGGTGTTGGATTCATGGGAGGGGTGGAGTTTGTTTTGCGCCCAATCCTTGTTGGTTTTCAGGGATTCGATGGTTTCGCGCGGGGTGAGGGTGTCGTGAGCGAGGGCGCGCTTGGCCTTCGCCAGCATCGCCCAGCCGATCACGCCGATGACGAGGCCGACCAGCGTGGGCGCGAGCCACTGGGCGACGTCGGGATCCATGCCGGCGCGCACGAGGCCGATGCCCACCAGTTGACCGAGACCGATGAGAAGCACGATCACGCCGGCGTAGGCGACGAAGCCACCCACCGCGATTTCTGCGGCGTGGCGCCCGACGTGCGAGGCGTTCGATTTCAACTCGGCCTTGGCAAGGGCGACCTCCTGACGGAGCAGCGTCGTGGTGTCGTCCCGGAGACTTTGCAGCAGCGTGACAACGGTGCTTTGCGGCGGCAGTTCGGAATTCATGACGGACAGGCTGGTTTCAACAGTTTCAATAAGCGGCGGACGGTGGGGTGGCGGTGGCAGCCGCCCAGTCGGACGTGCCTTCCTCGCCCGTCATGGAGCTCGAGCTGTCGGTGAGCCGCCGGCTGGTGGATTTCATAATCGTGCCGAGCAGCAGACCGGCCGCGAAGAGTCCGCCGAAGAACAGGGCGGGATGACGCCGGGCCATTTCCTCGGTGTCGTTGCGGAGCTGGGAGAAGTCGCGGTTGTGGAGATAGTCGGCGGCGTGTTCCAGCCGATCGGCGGCCTGATGAGTGAACCACGCGATGTTGGGATCGGTGTCTTCGAGCGAGCGTGCCGACTCGCGAATCGCGGAGCCGTAGTGGCCGATGCGCTCGGCCGTCGCGGATTTTTTGTCGCTGGCAAAACGCTCGGCGTCGGATCGGACGCGATCGGCCGCGGAAGTGGCCGCCGACTTGACTTGCGAAGCGGCGTCGCGGGCGGTGGCTTTCAGGCTGGATTTGGCGGACGCGATGCCGCCTGCGCCTGAGGATGGCATCCCGGACGGTTGGGTGGGATTATCGGAAACATTCGATGGGTTCATAATGTGGGATTCTCCTTCGGGCTGGTGGAATCAGGGGTTCGAATCGGTCGAGCAATGCGCATGCCCATTGGCCTCGCGAAGAGAACTCCCGCCTAAGGTGCTCGGCTCGAACTGGAACCGACCCGAGGTTTCTCCGTCGTGAAACGGAGACGGCGACACCTGCCGTGCAATGTGCCGGAAGGCGTCCGTCGCGCGGGGCAAACTGCATTCCACGCGGTGAGATCGGTGCGGTTCGCGGAGGAGCGAACTCGCAGCGCCGGTGGATGACGAAGAGGCCGCGTGAAACTCGAGTGTTACGGTTTTGTGGGCGACCTGCATACCTGCGCCATCGTGGGGCTGAACGGTTCCATCGATTGGCTGTGCCTGCCGCGTTTCGATTCTCCCGCGGTGTTCGCCGCGTTGCTCGGCACGGAGGAAAACGGCTGCTGGCGGATCGCGCCAACCGGCCCCGTCGTGCGATCCGGACACGTTTACCGGAAAGACACGCTCGTCCTCGATACGGAATTTGAAACGCCCACCGGCCTCGTGCGCCTCACCGATTGCATGCCGGTCGACGGCGACTCGCGGGACGTGGTGCGGATCGTCGAAGGCGTGCGTGGCGAGGTCGAGATGCACATGCGCCTCGTCGTGCGCATGGACTACGGTCGCACGATCCCTTGGGTGCGGCACAGCGACAAGGGTATCACGGCGGTGGCCGGCCCGGACGCGGTGAGTTTGCGTTCGGATGTGCCGACGCGTGGCGAAGGTCTGTCAACCGTGGCGACGTTCACGGTTCGGCCCGGTGAGAAAAAGGCCTTTGTGCTGACCTGGTTCGCGTCGCACTTACGGCCGCCGGGGCCGATCGATGCGCACGACGCACTCGCGAGGACGGAGCGCTACTGGCGCGGGTGGACGTCGCGGTGCACCTACCGCGGCGAATGGCGCGACGCCGTCGTGCGCTCGCTGATCACGTTGAAAGGGCTGACGTTTGCGCCGACCGGCGGCATCCTGGCTGCGGGCACGACCTCGTTGCCGGAGTGGATCGGGAGTGTGCGAAACTGGGATTATCGCTACTGCTGGCTCCGCGATGCGACGTTCACGCTCTATTCGCTGATGGAGGCCGGCTACACCGAGGAAGCCTCGGCGTGGAGCGACTGGCTGCTGCGGGCCGTGGCCGGCGATCCGGCGCAGTTGCAGATCATGTATGGCGCGGCGGGCGAGCGGACGCTGCCGGAGCTAGAACTGAGTCATCTGCGCGGCTACGAAGAATCGCGGCCGGTGCGCATCGGCAACGCCGCCGCCTCGCAGTTTCAGCTCGATGTTTACGGCGAGGTCATGGATGCGATGCACCTGGCGCGAAAAGTCGGACTGCATCCGGACGCCGACGGATGGAGCCTGCAGCGACACCTCGTCGATTTCGTCGTGCGCAACTGGATGGAACCGGATGAAGGCATCTGGGAGATCCGCGGGCCGCGACGGCATTTCACGCATTCCAAGATTATGGCGTGGGTCGCGATAGACCGGGCCGTGAAGGCCGTTGAAGAGTTCGGCTTGAAAGGGGATGTCGAACTGTGGCGCGCGACGCGAAAAGCGATTCACGACGACGTCTGCGCCAAGGGCTGGCATCCGGGCCGCCGCGCGTTCACGCAGTATTATGGGTCCGAACTGCTCGATGCGAGTGTGCTGATGATGCCGCTGGTCGGTTTTCTGCCGCCCTCGGATCCGCGCGTGGTGGAGACGGTCGACGCGATCAAGGATGAGTTGATGTCGGACGGACTCGTCTATCGCTATCATCCGAACCGATCGGCCAACGTGGATGGATTGCCGCCGGGCGAGGGCGCGTTCCTGCCGTGCTCGTTCTGGCTGGTCGACTGCCTCTATCTGCTCGGACGCGAGGAGGAGGCGCGGAAACTTTTCGAGCATCTGCTCGATCTACGCAACGGCCTTGGGCTTCTGTCCGAGGAATACGATCCGGCGGCGCGGCGGCTGTTGGGAAATTTCCCGCAGGCTTTTTCGCACGTCGGCCTGGTGAACACCGCTCAAAATCTCTCTCGCAATCGCGCCGGCCCGGCGGAAATCCGCAGCGCCGAAGGCGAGGCGGAAAGCGCCGGCGTCACGACGCGCTGAGTGCGGCGAGCCGGGGCGAACCCGGCGGAAAACCGCGCCGCAGCGCCTCGCGCACGATCGTCTCGGTCGCCGTCGCGCCGATCCTCGTCACGCCGAGGTCACGCACGCGCAGGGTGTCGTCGAGAGTGCGGATGCCGCCGGCGGCTTTGATCTGCACCTGAGGCGGACAGTGGGCGCGCATCAGGCGAAGATCGTGGTCGGTCGCACCGCGGTAGTTGTAGTCGCCGTTGGGTTGTTTGACGAAACCGTAGCCCGTGGAGGTTTTCACGAACGCGACGCCGATCCCGCTGCAGATCCGGCAGAGTTCGCGAATGTGACTCTCCTGCAGGTAATCGTTTTCGAAAATCACCTTGAGGATCGCGTCGTGCGCGAGACAGGCGTCGTTCACCGCGCGGATATCCGCGGCGACATCGTCGAACTGGCCGCCGAGGACGCGGCCCGCATTCACGACCATATCGATTTCCCGGGCGCCTTCAGCGAGCGCGAGCAGCGTTTCCTGAACCTTGATCGACGTGTGGCTGTTGCCGTGAGGAAAGCCGATGACGGAACAGACGAGCACGTCGCTCCCGGCGACGAGTTCGGCGGCGCGCGGCACGTAGTAGGGCTTCACGCAGACGGTGGCGACGTCGTGGGCGACGGCGAGCGTGCAGCCGGCGTCGAGCTGTGCATCCGTCAACGTCGGATGCAGCAGCGAGTGATCGATCATGCGGGCGATGTCCCAGGCAGTGATGGCAGCGTTCATGGCGGTGAGCTCAGGAGAGATTTGCGGGGGCGAGCGTGCCGTGCAGCGAGAGGGTGTCGTTGGCGGCGATCGCGGCGCCGATTTCGGGATGGGCACGACAGAATCCTGCGATCTCGTCATCGGTCATGACGAAGAACGCGGTGGAGAGCGCATCGGACAACGCGGCGCTTGCAGCGAGCGCCCAGACCCGTGCGGTGCGAGCGGCGGCCGTGCGGGTGAGCGGGTTGACGAGATGAGCGCCTTTGACGGCGATGCCGGAGGCGCTCAAGGCGGCGTTCGCCAGCGGAAGCGCGCGGTAGCTTTCGTCTTCGCCGAGCCCGAGCGGCCAGCCGGCCGGATCTTCGGTGGGCGCGGCGAGGGCGAGTGCGGTGCTCCCGCCGCTCTGGAGGCACGCCTGGTTGACACCCCAGTCGCGCAGCGTGTCGGCCAGACGATCGAGCGCGTAGCCCTTGCCGATCGCACCGAGATCGAGGCGCAGGCGTTTCGCGTGAGACGTGAGCGTGTGGGCGGAAGGATCGAGCGTGAACGGCGCGCCCTCGTGCGACCGCTCGCTGGCGTAAGCCGGATCGAACGCGCGCTGTGTGGCAACGGCGACCTCGACGGCGAGGAGCAGGCATTGCATCGCGTCGTCTCCGATCGCGATTGTCTCGCCCTCCGCGATCCGGCTGGCGCGGGCAATGTCGCTCGACTGGATGAAGCGGCTCAACTCCGTCTCGAGCCGGTCGAGCTCCCGCCAAGCCGCGACGGCGGCCTGCCGCGCGTAATCCTGTTCTTGGCCGGCGATGGTGATCGAGAAATCGGTCGCCATGGCCTCGTGGTGAAAGGTGAACCAGCTCATGTCGTTTTATCGTGGATACGGCGCGCCGCGCGGAGGGCGTGCAACCGGGGGCGGAGCCGGAGCATGGCGACGGCGGGCCTCCACCACAGCCGGCGAAGTCCGAAATGCGCTTTGCCCTGCAACCGCGGGTGATGGCGGACACGAAACTCCGCGACACGAAAACCGGCGGCGACCGCGATGGACGGAAGGAAGGACTGCATCAACTCGATCGGGAAAAGCACGTCGACGATCTCGTGGCGGAACACCCGCAGCTGGCAGCCCGCGTCGTGGAGCGGATCGCGGAGGACGCGGCGGCGCACGGCGTTGGCGAGCCGCGACATTGCGCGTCGGAGCAGGGAGTCGTGACGGTCGGCGCGCCAGCCGCACGCGAGATCGAGTTCGCCGCGTTCCACGGGGGCGAGCAACAACGGGAAGTCGCGCGGGTCGTTCTGCCCGTCGCCATCCATCGTCAGCAGGATCCCGCCGCGCGCGGCGCGCAGCCCATTGAGAAGGGCGGCGGCCTGGCCGAGATTGCGCGGATGGTCGAGCCGGCGGCACTCGGGCCAGCGTTGTCCGGCGACTGCCAATTCGCCGGCCGTGCCGTCGATGCTGCCGTCGTTGACCAGGATGACCTCGAGCGAGCCGCGCAGCAGTTCGAGCGCGGCAAACGCGCGCTCGAGGAGGGGCAGGACATTGCCCGCCTCATTGTAGAACGGAATCACCAGCGAGTAGCGGGGCGTCATGGCGCGGGCGTGAACACGACGCAGAGAAAGCCGGGGCGAAGCCCGAGAAAGGACTCGCGGTAGCGGCCGTGCAACCGGCTGCGTACCTCGTCGGCGTGCGAGGCCGAGGCGATCACCAGCGCACCGTCGCAGTCGTCGGGGATCGTGGTCCAGTAGCCGACGCGCGGCACGTCGCGCAGATACCATGGGAGCGGCCAGTATTCCTCGCTGACGATGCGAATCACGCCGCCGGGCTGGCGCTCGAGCGCGGTGGCGGCGAGAGCGCGGACCTTGCGCACATCGGGCGAGCTGTGCACGTAGGCATAAGGATTACGGGCGTCGGCCGGGCGCAGAAAAACCGCGAGTTGGGTTTGTTTGAACTGGATGAAGACGATCGCGGCAGCGAGCCCGAGCGCGAGCCACGCGCGCGGGATGAACGCGAGCGCGCCGGCGGCGAGCAGCGCGAATCCCGGCACGAGATGGATCGCGTGCCAGGGCGTCTTGTAGGGAACGACGGACAATGCGATCACGACGAGCAAGGTGGAGAGCGCAGCCCAGCGCAGCAGGTGCCGTCCGGCGTAGTGAGAAGTTGGATGCGAGCGTTCTGCGGCCGCCGGCAGGCGCGTCCAGGCGAGGGCGGCACCGGCGGCGGCCAGCGCGAGAAAGGCGAGTTGTTGAAAAACCAGGCCGCCGTTCCGGACCCAGGCGAACAGCTGGAGGTAATAGAACCACGGTTTCTCGTGTCCGCTCGGACCGGTGGCGCGCTGTGCGCCTTGTCCTAGGGCGGCGAACGCGTCTCGCACCCCGCTCCAGTGTGTGCCGAAAGAAGAATAAAAGAGGACGAAGACCGCCGCCGCCGCGGCGAGGGCGACGCCGAGGGCGGGCGTTATCCGCGCTTTTGGAGTCGGTGGGTGAGTTTTCTCGATGCGAAGGACGAGCAGGCTGGCGATCAAGGCGGCGCCCCAGAACAGCGGCGCGCTCGCTTTCGTGGCCTGCATGAGTCCGACGCACCCGCCGGCGATCGCGGCCCAGCGCAGGTGGTCGGTGCGCCACCAGGCGCGGGCGGCCACGAAGGCGCCGAGGGCGAACGTGAGCAGCAGCGTTTCCTGGATGAAGTAACGACTGTAGTAAACCGCGGGCGGTGCGACTGCCAGCAGCGCGGCCGCGACGAAGGCGGCCAAGCGCCCCAACGGCAGCGCGAGAACGTAAAGCAGGAGGACGGCGAGCGTGCCGGCGATCGCCGGCACCAGGCGCACCGTGGTTTCGTCGATCGCGGCGAGGGAGTGTTGGCCGCGCCACCAAGCGATCGGGAGCGCTGCGTAGTAGAGTGTGGGGCCGTGATGGTCCGACGGATCGAAGGCGTAATGTCCCGATTCGAGCAACTGGCCGAACTTCACCGCCTGGTTGGCTTCGTCGGCATGCATCGGCCGGCGCGCCAGGTCGTGGGTGCGCAACCACAACGCGGCAATCGCGAGCGCGACGAGGGGAAGGAAGCGGCGCAGCAGGGCGGCCATGGCGCAAGCAAAGCGGAGAAGCGGGCGGCGGACAAGCAGCGGGGCCGGTCGAAGGACCGGCCCCGCGGGAAGAAGAAACTGTCGGACGCGAATCCGCGGAGATTATTTGGCCGGCTGGCCGTAAACCTCGACTTCGATATAGTGGTTCAGCTCGTCCGAGGTGTTGCCGTTGCTGTAGAGGCGGACATAGCGACCTTTGGTGTTCCGGGCATCGAAGATGCGGCCCTCGTAGGTTTCGATGTAGGCCGGATCGGAGCCGGTGCCGAGGCCGGCCGAGTTGTTGTCGTCGTTGTTATAAACGGTGGTGACGCCGGTCTTGAAATCCGCGTCGTCGGAGATCTGGACGATCACGTCGTGATAGGCGCGAGCCTGCGAGTGAAAGTGCCAGGCGACGATCGCCGCGATCTTGGCGGACGCGCCGAGGTCGATCTGCACCCATTGGACGCCGGGCCCGAGTTCGACGTAGCTGCCCTCGGTGCCGGACTTGTCGCCATCGGTGACGTAGGAGAGATCGCCGATCACGGGGAACGAATCGCTGCTGGTGACTTCCTTGCCCTTGGAGAGATTCTCCGTGCCGGCGGGCACCATGAAGTCGGGGCGGCGGCCGCTGCGCGGTTGCTCCAGATTGGCGAGTTTGATCGGGCGCGGCGTGCCGACGAAGAGCGGGCGGGGCAGCTCCAATTTAAGCGGAACTTTGTCTTCGGCCCGGGCCAAACCAGCCAGGGCGGCAGAAACGAGGAGGAGGGAGACGAGGGGTCTGAGCATGGTAAAAGCGAGGTTGAATTGCCCGGCGACGCCGGGAGAAACGGTGGCGGGCGAAAGGCGCCGCCACCAGGATTTAGGCGACAAAATCGCCGGGTGCAAACTTCAGCATGGTTTGCGCGGCGACGGCTTCGTTGACCTTGAGAACCGTGACGGCGGTGGCGAAGGCGCTTTCCGCGGGGCAGTTGAGCTTCGTGGTGCCGCGGATCGCGTCGAAGAAGTTCTCGAGGTGCGGTTGGTGAATCGCCTTGTCCAGCGTGACCGGGATATCCCACGCGGAGAGCTCCGCGGTTTCGCGGACGTCGACCACGGACGCCTTCGACGGGCCGGCGAGTTTCTTGCGGGGCTTTTCCCACGGCTTCACCGGCGGCGGCGCACCTTCGCCGGAGGTCGGGCGGGAGACGATGCCCTTGTCGACCCACTGGTCCCATTCGGGGGCGCGGGCTTCGCGGTAGAGCTTCGTGTATTTGGGATTCTCGGACATCTTCAGCGCGCCCTCGTCGCCCATGAAATATTCATGGTAGCCGCCGCCGGCGCTCGTCGTGGTAAGGACGCCGTAAACCGCGCGAATGGTGCCGGTCTCCGTGGGGAACTCGTAGATCGCGGTGACGTTGTCATACCATTCGTGCGTCGTGTAGTAATCGACGCCGCCGCCGGCGAGGACGGAGCCCGGGTTGGCGCCGAGGAACCAGTTGAAGATGTCGATCTGGTGCGCGCCGAGGTCCGAGATCGGGCCGCCGGCGTAGCGTTTGAACCAGCGCCAATTCCGGAACTCGTGCATGTTCGTGTAGCCGTATTGGTGGAGCTTCGCCTCGGGAATCGCGAACTTGGCGGGGAAGCCGAGATCGGGGGTGACGGCGCGGTTCCACTGGCCGGCGGCGTTGGTGAGCCGGCCGAGCAGCCGGGCGTCGTGCACCACGTGATTGAGCGCGTGCAGGTAGCGCGGATTGCTGCGACGCTGGTGGCCGACCTGCAGGAGCTTCTTGGTCTCGCGCGCGGTCTGCACCATCGAGCGGGCGCCCTCGACGGTGTTGGACATCAGCTTCTCGCAATACACGTGCTTGCCGGCGCGCAGGGCGGCGTTCGTGTGCTCGGCGTGCACGAAGTCCGGCGTGGCGACGATGACGGCGTCGAGATCGGGGACGCTCGAGAGCAACTCGCGGTAATCCTCGAACGGCTTCGGATCGTGCCCGAATTTTTTCAGCAGGCGTTCGCCGTAGGTGCGGTTGTAGTCCCAGATATCGCAGACGGCCTGGAAACGGATATCGGGAATCTTGAGCGCGGCATTGAGCAGGACGCGGCCCTGTTCGCCGCAACCGATGAGGGCGACGTTGAGAGGTTGCGCGCCGGTGCCGGCGGAGCCTTGGGCGCGGGCGATGTAGGGGGCCGCCAGGAGCGCGGCGCCAAGTTTGGCGCCGCCGACGATGAAGTCGCGGCGGCTGAGAGGGGAGGAAGTTTCGGGCATTGGACGCTCCTCGATCAATCGTGCTTGTCGGGCCAGACGGCGAAACGGTCATGGCGAACCAGGACCAGGGCGCCGGCGATCAGGCCGACATGGATCGCGAGCCACGCGATGCCTTCGGCTTCCTGCACGGCCATGAGGCCGAACGAGAGCGCAATGTAAACGAGACCGGTGAGGACGAGCGAGAGGCGGGTCTTCAAACCAAGCAGGAGCATGAGGCCCACGATGGTGAGCACGTAGCCCAGCGTCATCGCGAACGGCTTCGTGGCCCAGAGCGGGAGAAACGACGCCCCCGTGATGCCGCTGGCCATCCGGCCCATGTTCTGCGCGTAGTTCGCCAGCGAATAGCTGCCGTTCGACTCGAATTTTTCGAGACCGGCCAAAACGGTGCGCAGCCCGAGAAACAGCCGCAGCAGCAGGAAAGCCGCGGTATACTCGTAGCGACGGGCGGGGACGGGAGGTAGGTCACTCATGGTTTTTGGGATCTAGTTCAGTGGAGTTGAGGTGCAAAGTCGCAAACGTGAGCGGGCGAAAAAGCCACAGGCGCGTTCTCCCGCCGGCGCTGCTCGCGAGCGCGCGATCCGCGGGCCAAGGCATGGCTTGGAAGCGATCGGGAGTTCATTGGGAACGGCAGCGAAATGGGGAGGGGTGAAGCGGACCGAGCTGAAAAACGATGCGCGCGGAGGCACCGAGGTCCAGTCTGGAGAGCGGAAACGCGTCAACATTAGCGTCAACGTTGATTCCTGGCAGAGCGACTTCACGACCTTCCGGCGCAAAGGAAGAGATTTTTCGTGCGCCGGCCGGTGGGACTGTTTGTTTGGAGGGGCGGTTCCTCGCCGCACCACCCCTTTACCCTGATGGACAACGATGATTTGCCCTCCCCGGCCGGCCAGCGTCCGGCCAACCGCGAAGACTGGTTCACGACTACTCCCAGCCCCTGGCAGGAAGTCGCTCGTCTGCAGTCTGACGGCGACCGCAGCTTCGCCACGACCATCGAACGCATGGTCATGAACGCGGAGCCCGCGCAGCGGCCCGAACTGGAACGCAAATTGATCGCTGCGCTGCAGCAGCCGCGCATCACGGCGGCCGGGCAGCTGTTCCTCTGTCGGATGCTCGGCTTGATCGGCTCGCCGGCGTGCGTGGCGGCCGTGCGCGATCTCCTGGTCCAGGAAGACGCGTCGCACGCCGCCCGGATCGCCCTCGATTCAATCGACGATGCCGCGGTCGATGCCGCTTATCGGGATGCCCTGCCGCAGCTTCGGGGCGCGGCGAAATGCGGATTGATCGGCAGCATCGCCCGCCGCCGCGACCAGGGTGCGATCGAGGCGTTGACGGCCCTCGCACTGGACGAAAACGAAAATCGGGAGGTGCGCGCCGCGGCCGAGCGCGCGGTGGAAGCTTTGGTGGCGCAATCATGACCATGGAAAACTCCTTTCAGCCTGCGGTAACGCCATCGCCCGCCCGGACCGCGGGCGTGACCCGGCGCGAATTCGTGAAACGATCCGCGCTCACCGGCGCGGCGCTCGCCTTGCCGTTGATCCTGCCGGCGCGCCTGCGCGGGCAGACGGCGCCAAGCAACCAGATCCGCGTCGGCTTCATTGGCACGGGCGGAATTGCGCAAGGACACATCGATACGCTGCTCGGGTTTCCGGACGTCCGGATCGTGGCGGTGTGCGACGTTGACCGCTTCCGACGGGACGCCGCCGCCGCGAAGATCGACGCGTTCTATGGCAGCGGACGCTGCGCGCGGCACCCTGATTTCCGCGAGCTCGCGGCCCGACCCGATGTCGACGCGGTGTGGGTTTGCACGCCGGACAACTGGCACGCGCTGGCGGCGATCGAGGCGATCCGCCGCGGCAAAGATGCCTATGTGGAAAAGCCGTTGACGCTCACGATCGAGGAAGGCCGGGCGCTGGTAAACGCAGCCCGCAAGCACGGACGCGTGGTCCAGACCGGCACGCAGCAGCGCTCGTCGAAGCGGTTTCACGACACCGCGGAATTCATCCGCAACGGCGGCCTCGGCCGGGTGGACCGCATCGAGGTGCTGATTCCGGCGAACAACAAATTCGTCGCGGGCACCTGGAAGGCCGAACCGGTGCCCGAAGGGCTCGATTGGGATCTGTGGTTGGGGCCGGCCCCGTGGGCGCCGTTTCATCGCAACGCCTGCCACTACAACTTCCGGTTCATTCGCGATTATGCCGCCGGCCAGGTGACGAACTGGGGCGCGCACTATATCGACATCGCGCAATGGGCGCTCGGCATGGACGATTCCGGTCCGGTCAGCGTCGAGGGCCATGGCGAGTTTCCGACGACGGGACTTTTCACCACGGCGACGAAGGTCGATTTCACCTGCCGCTACGCGTCGGGGGTGACCTTGCGCTGTCGCACGCGCTACGACGGAGTCTTCGACGGCAACGTGCGCTTTTTTGGCGAACGCGGCTGGATCGATGTTTCCCGTTCAAAGAGCATCGCGTCGGATCCCGCGCTCTTGCGCGAGGTCGCCGCGCGTCAGGGGACGCTCAAGCTGCCGGTGAGCACGAACCATCACGACAACTTCCTGCAGTGCATGCGCACGCGCGAGCGTCCGATCTCGGACGTGGAAATCGGGCACCGCACGACGACGATCTGCAACCTCGGCAACATCGCGATGCTGCTCGACCGATCCGTGCAATGGGATCCGGTGGCGGAGAAATTCGTCGACGATCCGATCGCCGACCGCCTGCGGGGCCGCGCGATGCGCGGCCCGTGGTCGCTCGCCTGAGCCGCCGCCGGCTCAGTCGACGAGCAGCTCGGCGATCGTCCACCAGCTGTCCGGCCGCGTCTCGCTGTTGCGAATGATCAGATAGCGGCCGTGGGTCTGTGGCGGCAGGTCGGCGGCGGTCTGCCCCGACGTGCCTGGGACCTCCGCGGCCGGCTTGCCGGGATGTTCGGGTTGGTCGGTGACGATGATCTGGAGACGCTCGGGATAGTTGTCGGGACGGCTGCCCTGATCCAGCACCACCCGGCGGAACGGACGGGATTTGAGAAAATCGATTTGGATGCCTTTGCCGGCTTCGGCCGACGTGTTCCAGCTCGCGTCTCGATTGCCGTCGAGGAGGTTTTTGAGCTGCCACTGGTTGTCGCCGGTGATTTTCGGCGCCCCGGCGCGATTCGCTTCGATGACGGCGAGGGCGTAGTTGGCCTCCTTCGCCAACGCCGGATCCTTCTGGAACTTCTTCACCAGCGCGAGCGCCTCGTCGTCCGAAGCGCGCGACAGGAGGGTGACGAGCTGGGCCCGCACCGTGGCGGTGCTCACCGCCGCCAGCAGACGGTCGATGGCGGCCGTCAGTTGAGCGGAGGGAAGCGACCGGTTGCGCTCGAGGAATTCGGCGGCGGCCTTGCCCGCCGATTCGCGGACGGAGTCACTGGAGGTTTTCTCCACGATACGCACCAGCGCTGGCAGCCCGGCGGGATCGGTCCAGCGGCTCAGCTGCGCCACCGCAGGCGACGCAAGGGGAGCGTCGGCGCGCAACGCGAGGTCCGCGAGCGCTTCGGCTGCGGCGCTTCCGCCCAGACGGGGCAAGGCCGGCAGGATGCGGGCGGCGATCGACGGTTCCAGCTGCCCGATGGCCGTCGTGATCGGCCGCGCGCGCGCATCGAGGTCGGGGTTGCGCAGCGTGAGCGCGACGAGCGTGCGGAGCGCGCGCGATTGTTCGCCGGAGTCCTTGGCATCGGTCGCCCAGGCGAGCACGGCGGCTTGCACATCGAAGGGGGCGATTTCGGCGAGGGAGGAAAGGGCGACGAGCCGGACATCGCGGTCGGGGTCGTCGCGCAGCGAAAGCAACAACGGGATCTGCTCGATCATGTAGCGCGAAGCGAGGGCGGCGACGAATTCCGCTCGCAGCGCCGGGTCGCCGGCGCGCGCGCCGCCGATCACGGCGTCGGCCACGCCCGGGCCGTTCAGGCGGGCGAGGCTTTGGCGCGCCTGCTTCGCGGTGTCGGCGTCGCCCTGCGCCGCGCGTTCCGCGAGCAGACGTGCAACGTCCGCATCGCCGGGCAACTGGCCGAGGGCAGAGAGCGCGGCGGTGCGCACCGCCAGGTCGCCATCGTCAACGGCGGCGACGATCGCGGGGCGTGCGCGCGCGTCGCCGCGGCGGGCGAGCGCGCGGATGACTGCGGCGCGCGTCGCCGGATCCCATTGCGGCAGTTCGCGTGCGATGGCGGGCACGAGTTCGTCCGCCGGATGCGTGGCGAGCGATTCGATGAGGACGGCTTTGAGCGTGTGGTCCGAGCTGGCGAGCGCCCGCGTGATGCGTTCGGGGGCGGCGACGGGCTCGACGCTGACGAGACCGAGCAGACCGGCAGCGCGCAGTTCGGCGGGCGCGGGGCTGAGATCGGCGATCTCGGTGAACAGGCGTGACGCCTCGCGGCCGCCGACGAGGTGCGCGATGTGCAGTCGGGCTTCGATCGCCGCGGACGAACGGGCGTTGGGCGCGGACTCGAGGGCGGCGAGCGCCTCGCGCGACGCAATCTGGCCGAGCGCGGTGGCGGCGGCGTCGGCGAGGGCGGGATCGGACTCCTTGAGCGCGGCGGCGAGGAGGTCGACGGCGCCGGCGATGCGACGGTTGCCCGCGGATTGGACCAGGGCGAGCCGCGTGTCGGGCGCGGGCGCTTCGAGGGCGCGGACGAACAAGGCGTCGATATCGGGGCTGGGCACGTGCTCGAGCGCGAGGCGCACGAGATTCACCTGCTGCGGGTCGTTCATCATCGCGAAGAACACGAGGGCGTTGTTCTCGACGAGGAGGCTGTCAGCTGGAAAAAAGGCGAGTCGCTCGCAGATCGCCTGACGGGCGGCGAAGGTGGTGTTGGGATCCTTGAGGATCTGGGTGAGGTTTTTCGCGATGCCGGCGAGCTTGGCGCGGTCGTTGCCGGCGGCGGCGATCTGCCGGTCGAGCGCGGCGACCGGAGCCTGGCTGCCTTCATAGGTGAGGTCGGGCAATTCCGGCGCGCGCGGGCGCGGCGGCGTGGTGCAGGCCGCCGTGAGCAGCAGGGCGGCGATGCAGGCGAGGGGAAGCGACCGGCGGAAAAGTTGGGCGAGCATGGCGGCGAAAGCGGGTTCAGAGGGTGCCGTAGGGAGCGCGGCGAGGGCGGTCGAGCAGGGTGCTGGCGACGGGATCGCCGACGATCTCCTCGCGGAGCGGGTCCCAGCGAATGGGGCGGGCGAGCCGGGCCGCGATGTTATTGAGGTGACCGACGGTCGCGCTGCGATGACCGATCTCGACATCGGCGATCGGCCGCTGGCGCGTGCGCACGCACTCGAAAAAGTCGCTGTGATGATTGTCGCTGGCGTAGAGGTGGATTTCGCCGGCGCGGAGCGGGCGTGTGGCGAGTTCGGGCGGGTCGGTTTCCAGGAAGTCCTCCCGCGAGACGTAGACGTGGCCTTTGGTGCCGTGAAATTCGATCATCGCCTTCAGGTCGGTGTCGTCGACGCGTTCGACGCGCACGCCGTTGGCGTAGGTGTGAGTCTGATACGGCGTGCCCTCGAAGCCCTGCGGGATGAATTCCACCGGGCCGGAGTCGTCCATGCCGAGCGCCCACTGAATGATGTCAAAATGATGCGCGCCCCAATCCCCGTTTTTCCGGCCGCCGTATTCGGTGAAGCAGCGCCAGCCGCCGCTGTAGTCACCGCGGACGCGCGCCTCGTTGTAGGGCCGCCAGGGCGTCGGCCCGAGCCAGCGGTCGTAATCGAATTCGGCGGGGATGGGTTGTTCGCCGACGTTGGGGGCGGCGGGAAAGTGACCGAGGCGCGTGCGGATAACCTTCAGATCGCCGATGAGACCGTTGCGGACGATCTCGGCGGCGCGGCGGAAGGCGCGCTCCGAGCGTTGTTGCGTTCCGGTCTGGAGGATCCGCCCGTGGGTGCGGGCGGTGGAGACCAGCGCGCGGCCTTCGCGCACGGTCAACGAGAGCGGCTTTTCGCAATACACGTCCTTCCCGGCGACCATCGCGTCGTGCGCGATCCCGACGTGCCAGTGATCGGGGGTGCAGACGAAGACGACGTCGATATCGTCCCGCGCCAGGAGCTCCTCGTGATGTTGATACACGCCGACCCCGCGGTAGGTGCCGCTGGTGGAATTCTGGCCGTAATGTTTGGTGATACGCTCGGCCATGCGGCGCGCCTTCGGCAGGAACACGTCGCAGACGGCCACGAGGCGGACATCGTCGCGGCCGATCAGGCCGCCGAAATGGCTGCCGCAGATCAAACCGTTGCCGATCAGGGCCACGTTGAGCCGGTTGCTGGGGGGCAGGCCGGGCTGGGCGCGGAGCACGCGCGGAAACGCGAGAGCGGCCGAAGCCAAAGACGCGGCTTTGAGGAAATCGCGGCGGGAGAGGGCGGAACTCATGGGGCGAAGACGAATGACGGAGAAAGGGGCAACGAAACCGGGGTTGAAAGCGGCTCAGCGACGCGGACGCACGCCGCCACTGGAGATGAAAACCGGCGGCAACGGAAGCCAAGAAGCGCGACGGGCAGGGGCATGCGGGGCACGGAAGTGAGGACGAATCAGCGGGGAAGTCGTTGCGTTTGTTACTCTGATTTTAGCGAAGAAGGGCCTGCAGATCGGCGAGCGTGAGGCGTGAGGAGAGCTCGTCGCTCGCCTCGAAGACATGGGCGAGCAGCGCGCGTTTCTCCTCCTGGAGGGCGAGGACCTTTTCCTCCACCGTGCCGCTGGCAATCAGCTTGTAGCTCGTGACGACGCGCGTCTGGCCGATCCGGTGCGCGCGATCCGTCGCCTGCGCCTCGGCCGCGGGGTTCCACCACGGGTCGAAATGCACGACGGTGTCCGCGCCGGTGAGGTTGAGACCCGTGCCACCCGCCTTCAGCGAAATGAGAAAGAGGGGAATCTCGGGCGAACTTTGAAAACGATCGACTTCCGCCTGGCGGGCGCGGGGCGCCATGGAACCATCGAGATAGCAGTGCGCGATCTCCTGCGCGGCGAGTTCCGTCCGCAAAAGTCCGAGCAGCGAGGTGAATTGCGAAAAGACGAGCAGCCGGTGGCCGTCGTCGATCGCCTCGGCCAGCAACTCGCGAAACGCCTCGAGCTTCCCGGAGTCGGCAAACGCCGCGGCATCGCTGACCACGCTGCCGGGTGCGGCCACCAGTCGCGGATCGCAGCAGATCTGGCGGAGCCGGAGCAGCTGGGTGAGCATCGCGAGCCGCAGGCGTTGCTCGCTCGCGCCGCCTGCCTGAAGGTCGAAGAGCTCGCGCTCGGTGCGTTCCTGCGTTTCGCGATACAATCTCGCTTGCGCGGGCGTGAGCTCGCACCAGAGCACCTGCTCGAGTTTCTCGGGCAGCTCGGGCGCGACCGCCTGTTTCGTGCGGCGCAGCAGGTAGGGCGCCGCCTTCGCGCGCAGCCGGTCGTCGAACCACACGCGCTCGTCGGCACGCAATCCGGCGGGCAGCCGGTCGATGTAGCCCGGCAGCAGGAATTCGAAAAGCGAGCGCAGGTCGTCGAGCGAGTTCTCCAGCGGCGTGCCGGTGAGGAGGAAGCGGCTGCGCGCCCGGAGCGAGCGCAGGGCGGCGGCGTTTTGCGAGCGGCGATTCTTGATGTGTTGGGCCTCGTCGGCGATCACACAGGCGAAGTCGACCTTGGAGAACAGCTCCCAGTCGCGCGTGAGCGTGCCGTAGGACGTGATGACGAGGTCGTGCGCGGCGACGTCGCCCGTCGTCGCGAGCCGCCGGTCGCCATGGTGAACGAACAGCTTCAGTCCGGGCGCGAAGCGACCCGCTTCGCGGCGCCAGTTCTCCAGCAGGCTCGCCGGTGTGACCACCAGATGAGGGCGGCGCCCACCGCGTGCCGGCGTTTCGGTCGCGACGGCGCTCAACAGGGCGAGCGCCTGCAGCGTTTTGCCGAGACCCATCTCGTCCGCGAGGATGCCGCCGAGCTCCTGCCGGTGCAGATGCCAGAGCCACGCGACGCCCAGGCGTTGATAAGGGCGAAGCGCGACGTCGAGGTCGCGCGGGATCGGGGCGGGGGGAAGCTGCGAGAGGTGTCGCAGGGCGTCCGTGCGCGCGCGCCAGCTCTCCGGCGGTTGAAACGAAGGCGACAAAGCTTCGAGCAGGTCCTGCGTCTCGGCGACGCGGGCGCGCGAAATACGCTGGGTGCGACGAGTGGCGAGCGCGACGCCGGGGCTGCCGGCCAGCGCGCGCTGCACCATTTCGAGCTGCTGCAGTTTGCCGGGATCGAGCAGGAAGATCCGGCCGCGATCCTCGACGTAACCGCGGCGGGAAGCGACGGCGGAGCGGACGGTGTCGTCGGTCGCCTCTCCGGCCCGCAGCGATAGCGTGAGATCGTAATCCGAGTCGCGGTCGACGATTTCCGCCGCCACCTCGGCGAACTGCACCCGGGCGGTGTTGCGTTCGAAATTCGGCGTGAACGTGGCATGGAACTCCTCGCGCAGCCGCTGGCCCTGGTCGGCGAGGAAGTTCAGGGTCTTGTGCCGATCGCGCAGCCACCATTTGCGGTTGGACGGCTCGAGCACGAAGCCGTGCGACTTCACGAGCTCGAGCGCGGCGCTGTAGGACGGGTGTTCGCGCGACGGCAGCGCGATCGCGAGGAAATGTTCGGAACCGTCGACCGACATCGGCGTGCCGGTGGCGGCGGGTCGGCGGGGCGATGCCGGCGCCGACGCGACGGGGGGCGGCGGGGCCTTTTCCGCGAGGAGCACGTGCTGACGAAAGGACGTGAGCCGCCCGTCCTCGACGAAGACGGGCTGTGTCGAAAGAACGGATACAAGTTCGCGGAGCTGCGCGCGCGTCAGCTGCAGAAATTTCGGCGGCGTGGGCGTGCCGCACCAGCGCTGCAGGAGCGCCAGAGCGGGCCACAGTTCGGGCGCCGGCGGCTGCGCGAGATCGAGATCGACCTTCAGCGGGATGGCGTCGCGCGGCGCGGCGGCGGCGAGATTGGGAGGAAGATGAAGGCGGAGCATTCCGAAAGGCAGAGCGGCTCTGCGGATGAAGGTTCACGTTCCTCAAGTCCGGCCGTTGCGGGCAATGAGAAAAGCGGCAACGAACACGGTCTCGTGCAGCCTGCACGCCTGTGGGAGTTCCCCCCATTTCCGGAAAATATCTTCAATCGGGATTGAACCTGAGGAAGGTCGTGCCGGTCTGGGGCCCGTCGTGAAAACCAGAAATCAGTGCGCCCGGTGGCGGTCCGTGTTCGTCCTTGGGATACTGCTGGGGGCGGGGGCGCCGGTGATCGCGGCGACACCGCGGCAGGATGTGCTGGAGGCGATTCAGGCCGTCGAGAATCCGACGAATACGGATCGGCCGGGTCCGCGAGGAGAACTGGGGCCCTATCAGTTTCGTGTCTCCACCTGGCGGATGCATTCGACCTCGCCGTTTCGCCATGCGCTGGAAACGGATGCGGCGCACGACGTGGCGGTGCGCCATTACGAATGGATCCGGCGGGGCTTGATTCGCAACGGGCTGGAACCTTCGTGCTACAACATCGCGCTCGCGTGGAACAGCGGATTGTCGGCCGTCGTTCGCGGCCGCGCGCCGGCGGTGGCGCGCGATTATGCGCAACGGGTGACGAATCTGGTGAAGGATCGGGAGCGCACGCGGCTGGCGACGGCGGAGTAGCGGCCGGCCGACGCTCGCACCCGCGGTGCGGATACAGGCTCGGCGCCGGAATGCGCTTGGTTCCGGGCGCGGCGGCCGACAGCGTGGGCTCGACGATGAAGAGTCCAGCGCTTCGTTTGGTCCGGCGATTTCCCGTGTCTCCGCTCCTTTGTCTCGGCGCGGCGTGGCTGCTGGGCCGGACGGAGTTTGTGCAGGGCCTCGAATGGCGCACGCTGGACTGGCGCACGGAAATGCGGGTGCCGTTCCAGCCGCCGCCAGATCCGCGGATCAGTATCATCCTCTACGAGGATACGACCGAGATGGAAGTGATGCCGTGGCCGGCGGACCGGGGCGTGCATGGCGACATGATCAAGTTCCTGACGCTGGCGAGGCCGAAGGTGGTCGCGTGGGACGTCATTCTCGATGCGAGTCGCGAAGGCGACGGCGACGAGGCGATGGGCCGTGCGGCCGCCATCGCCGGTCGCGCGGGCGTGAGCGTGGTGACCGGTGCGGTCAGCGACCCCGAGGGGGCCGGCGAAGAGGGCGCGGTTAACGACGGCCCGACGCAACCCTTGCGCGATGTGCGCGGAGACATTGGCCGCGTGTTGGGCGACGCTTCGGCGCTGCGGCCGTTTCGCGAGCTGCGGGAAAACGGACTGTATGGATTTGTGGATACGCCGCCGGGGCCGGACGGGATTCGTCGCGAGATTCCGCTGGTGGTCCGGATCGGCGACGAGCTCTATCCGTCATTGGCGCTGCAGACGCTGATGGCGTTTTACGACGTGCCGGCAGCGGAGGTGCGCGTGCGTCTGGGCGATGCGATCTACCTGCCGACGGCGGTGCGCGGCGAACTACGCGTGCCGGTTTCCGCCGCTGGTCGCTTCCTCCTCAACTATCGCTATGATCAGGACGAGGACACGACGGATTTTCCGACCCTGAGCTACTACGGAGCGCTGCTGGGGCTGAACGAAGCGTATGTCGAACGCTCGGGGCATCCGCCGCTGCCGGAGTTCGCGGGCGGCATCGTGTTTCTGGGCCAGACGGTGACGGGGAAAGCGGACGTCGGTCCGACGGCGCGATCGCCTTCGGCGCCCCTCGTGCTCGTGCATGCCAATCTCGTGAACAACCTGCTGGCGTCCGATTATGCGAGCCGCGCAAACCCCTGGCTGGTCTGGGGCAGCGCCCTTTTGATCGGCTACGCCGGTGTTGTGATCGGCGCGCGCCGTCCGGTGTGGTTGTTGGCAACTTTCGGGGTGTTGGCTTGCGTCTGTTACGTCGTGGCTGCGCTGGCCGCGTGGATCAAGTTCAGCCTCTGGCTCCCACTGGCCGCGCCGCTCCTGGGGTTTGTCGCGCTGCAGTTCGTCGAGATCGGACGCCGGGTGCTGCGGGAACAGCGCGCGCGGGAGCAGGTGAAGCGAATGTTCGGCACCTATCTCGCCCCGGAACTGCTCGCGAAGATGATGAAGGAGGGGTCGGAGCGGGCGACGGTGGGGAGCGAGCGCCGGGCGGTCACGATCCTGTTCAGCGATCTGCGCGATTTCACGCGTTTGACCGAGCAGACGCGCGACGAATTGTTGATCGAGCAGTTGAACGAATACCTCGCGGCGATGGTGGAGTGCATCCATCGTGAAAGGGGGACGCTGCACAAATTCATCGGCGATGCGGTGATGGCCGTGTGGGGTGACTTGGAGAGCGAAGGTCCGGAGGCGGACGCGCAGCGAGCCGCGCGTGCCGCCCTGGCGATGCAGACGACGCTCGCGCAGTTGAATGAGGGCTGGCAGCAGCGCAACAAACCCCCGCTGCGAATGGGAATCGGGTTGAATCATGGCGTGGTGCTGGTCGGGAACATCGGTTCTCCGCGGCGCATGGAATTCGCGGTGATCGGAGATGCCGTGAATCTCGCCGCCCGCCTTGAGAGCCTGAACAAGGACCTGAATACCTCGATTCTGGTCGGGGAGAGCTTGCCGCCGTTGCTCGGAAGCGGTTTCCATCTCGCGCCCTGCGGTGTCGTGCCGGTCAAAGGCAAAGCCGAGCCGGTGAAAGTGTATGCGTTGCGGGGCCTCGTTTCCCACTAGCCGCAAGTAAATAAGCATTGCCTTGGGGTTTCCCCGGTGAATATTCCCGGACGTTTCCCGATAGGACCGGATTCGGCCAACACCATTCAGACCAGCTCCACATGAATCGTCTAAAACAATACGTCTCTTTTCTCGCCCTCTGCGCGTGCGCGCTCAGCTTCGCGGCGCAAGCGCAGGCGCACGATGCGAAGGTCGTCAAAGTAAATGGCGCAGCGGAAGTGCAGCTGCCCGGCCAGTCTTCGGCCCAACGATTGACGCCTGACATGGCGATTCCGGAAGGGGCGGTGATCAAGACTTACGCCGGCGCGCAGGTTTATCTCGAAACCATGCCGGGTGTCGTCGCGACGATCGAGAGCGAGTCGACGGTGCTCGTCGAGAAGCTCGCGATGGACCAGCAGGGCGGGGTCGTGGCCTCTCAGGAAGCGATGCTCGATCTCAAGAAAGGCAGCATTGTCTCGACGCTCGATCCGAAGAACAAGGCGATCAATCGCTATGGTGTCCGCACCCCGAAGGGTGTCGCAGCGGCGCGGGGCACGGTGTATGGCGTGTCCGTCAGCATTTCCGGCACGTCGGTGGCGACTCTGAGCGGCACGGTGTCGGTGAATCTCGGCAATGGCGTGACGGTCGACGTGCCTGTCGGCAGCGCCGTGGTGAACGATTCGGCCACGGTGACGACCCTGGCAGCCGCGATCGCGGCGTCGGGCCAAACCGGCCTCACCGTTGAACAATTGCTGGCCGAAACCGTGCAAGCGGTGGCGGCCAATGTCGCGGCCAACACGAGCGCCGCCGGCGGTTCCGATACCGCGACGGCCGTTTTGGCGGCGGTGGTGAATGCGGCCTCGGCGGCGGCGCCGAATCAGGCGTCGGCCTTCGCGGCGACGGCGATCGCGGCGGCGACCTCCTCGACCTCCGCCACCGCGGGCAACACCAATGCCGCGGCCGCCATCACGGAAGCGGCGGTGCGCGCGGCCCCGAACCAGACCACGGCGATCGCCCAGGCGGCGGCGCGTGCGGCGGTTGAAACCCAGGTTGCCGAAGCGGTCGCGGCCGCCAAGGCGAGCGGCGGCGATGTGAATGCTGCAGCGGCGCAAGCGGCGACGCAGGCGCAGGCCGCGGTCTCGGCGATCGCGCAGGCCGCCACCGCGACCGGGACTTCCCTCGGTGTCGTGTCGAATCCGGCGGACGTGGCGGCGGCGGTGAACAACGGCTCCCGCACGGGTGCGGTCGCGGCGGCTGAAGCCGGCAATGTTCCGCCCCCGGCCAATCCCCCCACGGTGACCGTGCCGAGTCAACCGACCACCACTCAGCCGCCCGCGTCGGCTCCGATCACGCCGCCGACGACGCCGGTCGATCTGCCGCCCGTGAGCCCGGCGAGCTGATCTCGGGAGAATCTTTTTCAAAGCGCGTCACGAAAGTGGCGCGCTTTTTTTTGCCCCGACGGGTTCGGTGGAGATGCCGCGCGCAGATCGGCGCGCGAAGTCGCAGCGGCGCGGCGCATGCCTGCAGCGATTTCTGAAAACGAGAGACTCAGCCTTCGTCCAGGAACGAAGACTGTTTGGGCAGGTTCGAGGTGCGACGCGCGGCGAGTTCTGCGGCGGTGAGATTCAAATGCCGCGGCGGCCGCGTGGCCTTTTGCGCGACGGCGGCCTCGCGGTCCGTCACGATCCGGTCGCAGATCTGATGGATATGCATGCGCAGCCATTGCGAGGTGCTGCTCTTTTCCGTGTAGTCGGCGGGACCATAACCGTGAATCCGGCCCGATTGCAGCAGTCGGTCGTTCTGCTCGAACTCCTCGGGTTTTTCCGGGTTGTAGACGGCGTAGGCCTTCCCTCCGCCGCTTTTAACGACAGAGAAACTCGGCACATCGCTCGGACCGTCGGCGATGTAGATCATGTTCTGGAACGGAATCCGGCGGTCCTCGGCGGCCATCTTCGAATTCACGTCGATGGCCGGATTCTTGTTCGTGCCCTTGTTGATTTCGAAGATCGCGCGGGTCTTGGTCGTGTTGTCGATGACCATCCCGATCTGGGCGATCGCGGCGGTGTCCTCGATCGAGAGTTCCTTTTGTTTGAGGAAGCCAGGCTGCAGCGGATTCTCGATGAACTCGCACGCCCACAAGCCGTCGAGGTGGCTGGCGATGGCGCTGCCGCGGATCATCGGCGCGATGCCGGTGCTCACGACGTAATGTTCGAGCCGGATGTCGTGTTTCTCGTATTCCGGACGTTCGCGAGCGAACTGCTTCGCGCGATCGAGGAAGTGCGGAAGGCCGGGATAAAACCGGATTTCTTTTCCGCAATCGGCGAGGATCTTGTTGTTCAAACCGGCGAGCGGGCCGGCGAGCACGTAGGTCAGCAGGTGGTTGAGATAACTGATCTCAGGCGAAAGATGATAGCCGCGACAGCGGTAGTGCTCGGCGAGCTTGTTCGTTTCCTCCCAGAAGTTTGTCTCGTCGATGCCATAGCGCCGGAAGAGCGGCGACTGCATGTAATCGGGGATTAAGGTCTTGTCGAAATCCCAAATGCACGCGATGGTGTTCTGAGTGAAAAGCGTCGTGGCCATGGCTGATCGGCACTGCTAGGCGGACTCGCCTGGCGAATGATGCGCGCAGCCAAGCCGCACCTCGCGGCGCGCGCAATTCGCAAATCGCCACCGGCCCGTTTCCCCGTTCATGGACGAACTTCCCGACATCGCTCCGTTCCAACGCCGCCTCGACGAACTCGACGCGCAGATGGCGGAACCGAGCTTTTATTCCAATCCGCGTCGCGCGGCGGAGATCTCGCGCGAACAGCAAAAGCTGCAGACGCTGGTCGCCGATTACGCCGAATTCAACCGGCTCCAGCACGACCTCGCGGAATCCCTCGCCATGAGCAAGGATCCGTCGGCGGATCCGGATCTGCGCGAGCTCGCCGCCGGCGAGCTGCCGGAGTTGCAGCAGCGGATCGAACGCGCGCGCGAGGCCGTGCTGCTGGCGATGATTCCGCCGGAGCCGACCGACTCGCGCAACACGGTGATGGAAATCCGGGCGGGCACCGGCGGCGACGAGGCGAGCCTCTTCGCCGCGGATCTGTTCCGGATGTATTCACGTTATGCGGACAACCGCGGGTGGAAGATC
Organism: Opitutus sp. sgz309028; assembly: GCF_059821195.1. Lineage (NCBI taxonomy): Bacteria > Pseudomonadati > Verrucomicrobiota > Opitutia > Opitutales > Opitutaceae > Opitutus > Opitutus sp. sgz309028. Next base: position 946,381 of record NZ_JCAMRR010000002.1, read on the forward strand.
CAGCCGATGAGCAGCAGCATGTCGGAGCGGGGTGGATACAAGGAAGTGATCTTCCTGATCACCGGCACCAACGTTTACAAGGAGCTGAAGTTCGAGAGCGGCGTGCACCGCGTGCAACGCATCCCCGTCACCGAGGCCAATGGCCGCATCCACACGTCGACCGTGACCGTGGCCGTGCTGCCGGAAGCGGAGGAGGTCGACGTGCAGATCGATCCGCAGGATCTGGAAATTACCGTGACCCGCGCGAGCGGACCGGGCGGACAGGGCGTCAACACCACCGACTCCGCGGTGCAGATCGTGCACAAGCCGACGGGCCTGATCGTCACGTGCGCCGACGAGCGTTCGCAGATCAAGAACAAGGCCCGCGCGATGACCGTGCTGCGTTCGCGCCTGCTGCAGCGGCGCGAGGAGGAGGAGCGCGCGAAGTATGCGGCGACGCGACGCAGTCAGATCGGTTCCGGCGATCGCAGCGAGCGCATCCGCACCTACAACTTCCCGCAGAACCGCGTCACCGATCATCGCATCGGTCTCACGCTCTACAATCTGCCGCAGGCGATTGAGGGTGACATCGACGAGATCGTGGCGGCGCTGCAGAAGGCCGATTACGAGGAGAAACTCGCGGCGCTCACCGGCGTCGTGCTCCCGGGGTCCGTGGCTCGCGGGCCGCGGGCGGACGAAGACTGAGATGCTGACCGTTCTCGAAATCATCAAGCGGACGACGGAGTTTCTTGGCACCAAAGGGGTGGAGAATCCGCGCTTGAACGCCGAATTGCTGGTGGGCCAGGGCCTCGGTTTGCAGCGGATGCAGCTTTATCTGCAGTTCGAGCGTCCGCTGGCCGATGCCGAACTCGAAAAAATCCGGCCGCTGGTCCGGCGCCGCGCGGCGCGCGAGCCGTTGCAGTATATCCTCGGAGAAACCGAGTTTTACGGCCTCAAGTTGAGGACTGACCGTCGCGCGCTGATCCCGCGTCCGGAGACAGAGCTGCTGATCGAGCTGATCGTTGCGCGGCTCGCGACCCCGCCGACCACCATCCTCGATCTGGGCACGGGCACGGGCGCGATTGCGCTCGCGCTGGCCAAGGAATTTCCCGCCGCAAACGTGACCGCTGTGGACGCGAGCGACGAGGCGCTGGCGCTCGCCGGCGAAAACGCGGTCGCGACGGGCTTGGCGGAACGGGTGAGCTTTTTGAAATCGAACTGGTTCGCCGCGCTGCCCGCCGCTGCCCGCTTCGATCTCATCGTGGCGAATCCGCCCTATCTCACGGAGGAAGAGACGGCGGCGACCGCACCGGAAGTGCGGGGGTTCGAGCCGGTTTCTGCCTTGGCTGCGGGCGCGGACGGGCTCCGGGACCTCGCCCAAATCGTGAAAACGGCGCCCACTTATTTGGGCGAAGGCGGCCTGCTCGGGCTCGAGACCGGAATCGCGCAACACGCCGCGCTCGAGGCGCAGCTAAAGGCGGCGGGCTTCCGCGCGGTCGAGTCGTTGCCCGATCTCACGAAGCGCGATCGCTTCGTGATCGCGCGCCGTTAAGCGGACGTCGACACGTCGCGATTGCCGGAGTGGTCAGCTCTTGCGATCGAGCGCTGCGGTGAGCGGCGCGTGGCTGCTCACCCAGAATTCCTGGTGCTGGCCGAGCGCGATGGCGTCGCGAATCACGCGCAGACTCTCGCGCAGGTGGATGTCGACCTTGCCGTAGGTGTCTTCGTCGGTGCTGAGTTCGGATTCCTCCGCATCGTCCTCCTCGCCCGGCTTGGGTTCGGCCTTGATCTTCGGGGGAGGCGGCGGTCCGAGGCGAAACTCGCGGAACGGAAAGTCCTGCTGCGCGAGCCGTTCCTTCTCGGCTTTCATTTCCTTCTGAAAGGCTTCGTCCTCGGCTTTCTGCTGACGACGCGCCTCGATGTTGAGCGAAACCAGTTTCTGGCTCTGGCGCATTTTGAACCAGTCGACGTTTTTGCGAAGATAGGCGAACTCCTCGAGCTGCGCCTGACGTTCCCGGCTCGATTCGAGCAGGGGCTTGAGAACTTTCTGGTCCAGCGGAGCGCCGTCAAAAAAGCTCGTCGGAATCTCGTCCCACGCGAGCGCGTGCGGCAGGCTGGCTTCGCCGATGGGAAGAAACTCGTCGATGGAGGGAAGAACGATGTCCGGCACGACGCCCTTGAGCTGGGTGGAGGAGCCGTTGGGCAGGTAGTATTTCTGCACCGTGAACTTGGCGGCGCCGCTCTTGACCGGCGCGCGGGCGAGTTGCGGCACGAGATTTTTCATCTCGAGCACGGTCTGCACGCTGCCTTTGCCGTGCGTGGAGGAGTCGCCGATGACGATCGCGCGGCCGTAGTTTTGCAGCGCGCCGGTGACGATCTCCGAGGCTGAGGCGCTAAAGCGATCGACCAGCACCGCGAGCGGGCCATCGTAGGCGACGCCGTTGTTGTTGTCGTTGTCGATCTGGATCTCTCCGGCGTAGTTTTTGACCTGCACCACCGGACCGCTGGGGATGAACAGGCCCGTCAGGTCCACCGCTTCGGTGAGATAACCGCCGCCGTTGCGACGAAGATCGAGGACGAGGCCCTTGATGCCGGCGCCCTTGAGTTGGTCGATCAGGCGCGCAACGTCCTTGGTGGCGGAGGTCTTTTCCGCGTCGGGATCGTCGCTGTCGGCCGGGCCGTAGAAGGCTGGCAGGGTGATGACGCCAAGCGGAATCGTGCCGGTGCCGGAAGGATCGGGAACATCGAAGACCGCGCCGCGGGCCCGGGCGGAATTGAGTTTCACGATGTCGCGAGTGATGGCGATCTCGCGACGAACCGACGAATCGGGCGCCGCGGCGGGCTGGACGATGAGGCGGACCTCGGAACCTTTCTCGCCGCGGATGAGCTCGACGACTTTGCGCAGCTTCATGCCAATGACTTCGACCGGTTCGGCGCTACCTTGGGCCACGGCGATGATCTTGTCGTTGGGTTTGAGTTGTTTTTGGATGTCGGCCGGGCCGCCGGGCACGATCTCTTTCACGACGCAATAATCCTCCTCGATGCCGAGCAGCGCGCCGATGCCCACGAGCTGGAGCTTCATCTGAATGCCGAAGTCCTCGAAAGTCTCGGCAGAGAAATAGGTGGAATGCGGGTCGTAGAGGCGGGCGATGTTGGAGAGGAACAGTTCGGCCAGATCCGCCGATTCGATTTCAGCGACGTTTTTCAACATACGCTCGTAGCGCTTGCGCACGACCTGCTTGGCCTCGTCCATCGACTTCTTGTTCATCAACTCCTGGATGAGTTCGAATTTCAGCCGCTGGCGCCAAAGCTGGTCGGCGTCGGCGGGCGAGGCGGGCCATTCCGACTTGGTGCGATCGACGCGGTAGCTTTCGTTGACGGCGAGGTCCACGTCCTTCGTCAGCTCGTCGAAAATCCAGTTGATCCGGCTGACGGCGCGCTGCTCGTAGACATTGAAGATGTCGTAGGCGGCGTCGATTTTGCCGAGCGCGCTGACGTTCCAGTAGAGATTTTTACCGTATTGGTCGTCGAAGCGCTTGCGGTCGGTCTCGAGGAAAAACAAACGCTGGCCGTCGAGATCGCTCATGTAGGCCGGGATCACTTGGACGAAATCGACGTTCGGGCGCACGGCGTCGCGATTGTAGTGCGCCTGCTCCAGCAGATTGATCAGCGTCCGGGCCTCGGTCGCGAGCGTCGGGGAGGTGGCGAACTTCCGGTCCGGGCGGGCGCCGGCGGCATGAAGGGCCGGCGACACGGCGACGAAGGCGAGCAAGGCCGACACCAAGAGGTGGCGAAAAGGGCGGGTCATGGCGGGAAAGGAATTGAGACGGGGCCGACGGCCGAATGTTTCACGGCCGGGCCGGGACGCATCGAAAACACGGATACACGCGGGGGCCACTAGCGACGGCTCAGCAGGTCGCGCGCCTCGTCCAGGAGTCGTTTCTCCTCGGGGGTCAACGAGCCGAAACCGTGGCTGTTGATCTTGTCGAGAATGCGGTCGACCTCCGCCCGAAGGTCCTCGCGACGCGTGACGTCGACCTGATAAGTGACGGGCGGCGCGGCTTTGGCGCTCTTGCGAAACCACTTGGGCAGCTCGATGTCGCGATGCTGCGCGAGACGCCAGTTGGCTTCGTGAATGTAGCGATAATACACCCAGCCTGCCAGCATGCCACCGAGGTGCGCCGAATGCGCGATCGACGGACCGAACGGCGAAACCGCGCCCATGATCTCGTAGAAAAAGAAGCCCAGCAGCTCCATCGCCACCAGCGCGATCGCCACGTATTTGGGTTTCAGCGTGATCGGCAGAATGAAGAAGAGGAGAAACGTGATCGGCTGGTTCGGCTGGAAGCAGGCAAATACGATGAAAAGACCCACCACGCCGGCCGAGGCGCCGATCGCGGTGCTGAAGGGATCGTCCCAATGGGTCGCCGTCCACAACACGCCGCCGGTCATCACCGCCGCGACGTAAAACCACGCGAAGCGCCGCGAGCCCAGCAGCGGCAGCAGCACCCGCCCGAGAAAGTAGAGTCCGAGCAGGTTCGCCACGATGTGCAGCAGATTCCCCGTCGAATGCAGAAAATTGTAGGTGAAGAGAGTCCAGATCTTCCCCGCCTTGATGTTCGCGGCGCTCAGCGCGAAGGTGTGCTCCAAGGCGTCCGAGTTGAACCACCGGATGAAGACGAATTGCAGAACGAACACGGCGACGATAGCCGAGATCAGCCACGTCACCACGCTCGTCCCGTTTCGCGGGTAATCGTCCCGCATGTAAGACCGGTCGGACAACATCGCGAACAAACTAGAAACCCGCTCTCGCGAACACAAGTCGTCAACCGATTTTCACCGTAATTTCTCCTCCGGGCGGTCGGCTTGACAGCCCTGTCAATTACTCTCTTTGTTCGCGAACAATTATGGCCAATAAAGCGGACAAATGGGCGCAGAACGCCCCGGGTAAATTCTACGTCGATCAGCAATGCATCGACTGCGACTTGTGCCGCGAGACGGCCCCGGGATTCTTCACCCGTCACGACGAAGGCGGCTACTCCTACGTGCAAAAGCAACCGACGACCGAAGAAGAAATTGCACAGTGCATGGAAGCCCTCGAGGGATGCCCAGTCGAAGCGATCGGCCAGGACGGCGAGGAATAAGCCGTCCGGCTCCAGCAAGGAACGCCCCGGACTCCGCCGGGGCTTTTTTGTGAACATCCCAAGTTGTTAAGGCGTTTTGTAAATGCGCCTAACTAAGGCTTGTTTTTGGCGGTCGCGCTGCTAGCGCTTCGCCATGAGATTGCCGCTTTTCTTCCTGGCCGCCGCGCTGCCGGTGCTTGTTTCCGCGGAAACCGCGGAGGTGTTGCCGGAGGTGACGGTGTTCTCGCCGCGGGTGGCGAACCAGGCTCCGGTCGCAACGTTCGCCATGCCGGTCTCCGCGCTGCGTTTCGAACCGCGCGTCGACGTCCAGGCGCGCAATTTCGCCGAAGGGCAGGCAGATGTGACCATCCGCGGCGGTATTTTCGAGAACACGGGTTTCCGCATCGGCGGGCTGTCTCTCTTCGATCCGCAAACGGGTCACTACTTCGCCGAGATTCCGATCGCGCCAGCCATGCTTGGCGCGCCGCAAATCGTAACCGGCCCGGATCTCGCGCTGCAGAGCACCAACGCGACCGTCGGAGCGGTCGCCTCTTCGTGGCGGCGCATTCGCGACACCGGTCACGCGTCGATCGGCGCCGGCGAATTCAACCTTTTTCAAGCCGAGCTCTATCAAGGCTACGTGCGGCCGATCGGCGGCCGCGGCGCTTCGCTCGGCGCGGACATTGCCTGGGCGCATTCCGAGTCCGACGGCGCCGTGACGTTCGGCGATCATCAACTCGACCGCATCAACGGGCGTTTGCAGTTCGTGAGCGCGGCGGGACAAACCGACCTCTTCGCCGGTTATCAGGCGAAGTTCTTCGGCTGGCCGAATCTCTACACGCCGTTCAACTCGCCGGAATCGGAGAACCTCAAGACGCTGTTGCTGCTGGTGAACCATCGCGCCGACCTCGGCGGCGGTGATTTCGTGGAAGCCGGTTTTTATCACCGACGTAACGTCGACGATTATCGTTTCAACCGGTTCGCCGCGGTGCCGCCGTATCTTTATCTGCATACCTCGTGGGTGGACGCCGCCGCACTTTCCGCGCGCCGCGATCTCGGCGCCTTCGTGCTGAACGGCCGCGCCGAATTTCTGGCGGACGACCTGAGTTCCACGACGCTGACGCATGGCCGTTATCGATCGCGCTCGCTCGCGAAACTCGCCTTGTTGCCGGAAAAGACGTTCGCGCTGGCCGACGGCGCGCGGTTGGTCGTGAAAGCCGGCGCGACGTATGATGACTCCAACCGCACTGGCGGTCGCGTCTCGCCCGTCTTCGAGATCGCACGCGAAAAGTCGTCGGCATCGCTGCCGCGTCTCTATTTCAGCTATGCCGAAACCACGCAGCTTCCGACCTACACGGCGCTGAACTCCGACGCGACGAGCGGTCTTTTTCGTGGCAATCCGAATCTCGGCCGCGAGGTCACGCGCAACGTCGAACTGGGTGCGACCGCCGTCGTCGCCGGCTGGTCGGCGCAAGCCGCGCTCTTTTATCGACGTGACGACGATCTCGTCGACTGGACGTTTCGCCATGGCGTCACCGCGCGAACGGCGAGCCCGGTTGACATCGCCACGACGGGACTGGAACTCGTCGCGCAACGCTCCTGGCGTCACATCGACCTGGTGCTCGGTTACACGTGGCTCGAGAAGAGCGAGGACTACGGCGCGACGATCGCGGATGCGAGTTTCTACGCCCTGAATTTCGCCAAACATCGACTGACCCTCGCGGTGGTCGCGCGGCTGACGTCCGAGCTCGAGTTGCGCCTCGACAACGAAGCTCGCCTGCAGGCCGACAATCTTCTCCGCACGGCCGGCGGCGACGAACCGCTGCTCAGCTCGATCGGGCTGAGTTATCGTCCGCAAGCCTTCCGCCGTTTCGTGTTTACCGTGCAGGCCGACAATCTCTGGGATTCCGATTTTCAGGAGGTGCCGGCGGTCCCGGCGTCGCCGCGACAGGTGTCGGCGACCGTCGCTTTCAGCTGGTGAGGTTTTGCGGTTTGACAAGTCGCATGCGCCGAAGGTGTTTGCGGCCATGACCGCTCACGCGTTTCTCGATCCTGCGTTTCACATCCGCTGGTCCGCACTCCAGCCGGCCGACATCGAGCCCGCCCTTTCCCTCGCGCTGCAGCGGGCGCAGGCGGCGATCGATGTGATCGCGAAGCAACCGCTCGACGCGCTCAATTATGAAAATACCTTCCTGGCGCTTGAGCACGCGACGGAGGAGTTGAACCAGGCGTGGGGCAAGGTCACGCATCTGCAGTCCGTCGCCGATGCGCCGGAATTGCGCGCGGCTCATAACGCCATGCTGCCGCAGGTGTCGGCATTTTACGCGCGCATCCCGCTCAACGCCGAATTGTGGCGGCGTCTCTGGACGTTCGCGGCGAGCGAGACGGCGCGCGCGCTCACGGGCGTGCATCGCCGGTTTGTCGACGAGACCGTTGCGGAGTTTCGGCAGGCGGGCGCGGATCTCGCCCCAGCAGCGCGTGCCCGGCTTGAGGCGCTGCAGACGGAATTGTCGGAACTCACGCAGAAATATTCGGAGAACGTCCTCGACGCGACGAACGCCTGGCAACTTCTGATCGACGACGAACATCGTTTGACGGGATTGCCGGAGCACGCGAAGGCCGCGGCCCGGCGAAGCGCCGAGAGCAAGAGTCTGGCGGGTTGGCGTTTCACCCTGCACCAGCCGTCGCAGGAACCGTTCATGACCTATGTGGAGGACGATTCGCTGCGACGCGAAATGTGGTCGGGGGCGATCGCAGTCGGCGCGGCCGCGCCTCACGACAACACGCCGCTGATCCGCCGCATCCTCGAGTTGCGGGCCGAGAAGGCGAAGCTGCTGGCGAAGGCGCATTTCGCGGACCTCGTGCTCGAGCGCCGCATGGCGAAGACCGGCGAACGCGCCATCGGGTTTCTCGACGATTTGCGCGAGCGCGCGCGCGAAGCCTTTGCGCGGGAGTGTCGCGAGTTGGAGGAATTCAAGTCCACGCGCACCGGCCGCCCGCGCGCGCCGCTTGCACCGTGGGAACTGGCTTACTGGTCCGAGAAGCTGCGCCAGGAACGTTACGCGTTCGATGAGGAAGCGCTGCGGCCTTATTTTCCGATGAACCGAGTGATCGGCGGCTTATTCGAGCTCGTCGGTCGCGTCTTTGGTTTGAAAGTCGCGGAGCGTTCGCCGGGCGAAGTCGAGGTGTGGCATCCGGAGGTGAAGTTTTACGACGTGCACGATCGCACGGGTCGGCACCTCGGCTCGTTTTATGCCGACTGGCATCCGCGGGAATCGAAGCGCGGCGGCGCGTGGATGAATTATTTGATCACCGGCGGACCGCAGCCCGATGGCACGCGCGCGCCGCATCTGGGACTGATTTGCGGCAATCTCACGCCGCCGACGCCCGAGCGGCCGGCGCTCCTCACGCATCGCGAGGTGGAGACGATTTTCCATGAGTTCGGGCATCTGCTGCATCACCTCCTCGGCGAAGTGGAGATCAAGTCGCTCAATGGCGTGAACGTCGCCTGGGATTTCGTCGAGCTGCCGTCGCAGATCATGGAAAACTGGTGCTGGGAGCGCGAAAGCCTCGATCTGTTTGCGCGCCATCATGAGACGGGCGCGCCGATCCCGGAGGACATCTTTGGCAAGATGACCGCGGCGCGCACGTTTCGCGCGGCGTGTGCGACGATGCGGCAGCTTGCGCTCGCGCGGATGGACCTGCTGTTGCACACGCGGACGGAGGAGTTCGCGGCGGTGGCCGACGTCGAGCCGCTCGCGCGCACCGCGGTGGCGGAGGCGTTGATTCCGACCGAACCGCCGGCGCCCACGGTGGTGAAACGCTTCACGCACATTTTCGCCGACCCGGTGGGCTACGCCGCCGGCTATTACTCCTACAAATGGGCGGAGGTGCTCGATGCCGACGCGTTCACGCGTTTCAAGGCCGCGGGAATTTTCAACGCCGAGGTCGGCGCGGCCTTCGTGCGCGAAATCTTGAGTCGGGGAAATTCCGCCGATCCGGCGGAACTGTATCGCGCGTTCATGGGTCGTGATCCGGACCTATCCGCCCTGTTGCGGCGGAGTGGTCTGGCACCTGCGGCCTGACCGGCCGCGTTCGCAACGGCCGCGGAAAATTTCCACTCATGCGCCGTGCTCTGATCGTCCTTGCTGCCGCGGCCGCGCTCCTCGTTGTCGCGGCGGTGGCCTCGCCGTGGTGGACCGGTTGGGCGGTGGCCCAGATCGGAGGGCGGTTCGGACTCACGTTTGCGAGGGCGGAGAGCGAGGGCTACCGGCGGCTCGTGCTGCACGATGTGCGCATCGAACGTCCGAACGTCCGCATTTCGGTCGACCGGATCGAGTCCGACGGGTTGATCCTCTGGCTCTGGCGACGGGCGACGGGCGCACCGGCCAACCTGGTCGCCGGCGACTGGCGGGCGGACGTCATTCCCGCAAATGGCGCGCCGGCGAAAAAAACTCCCCGCGGGTGGCAGCCGCTGCGCGTACAACTGGCCCGCGCGGGCGACCGGCTGGCGCAGTGGCTGCCGCACGCACGAGCGGGACGCGGCGTCGTGGCCTGGCCGACGGGCGTTTTGAAAATCGACTCGGCGGAATGGCACGATCGCGTGTTGGTGTCGCCGGCCGTCACGTGGGGCCGCCTCACCGCGGCGGTGCGGGTCGAAGTTCCCGCCGACGGTGAGATCGTCGCGCGCGCCGAGAACGACGATGGCACGCTCGCCTTGCAGGGCAGCGCGACGGACGTGCGGGCAACGCTCACGTGGTGGAATCAGAAGGCGGAGGGCGAAGCGCGTTTCGGCGCGGAAGGTTGGCGACCCGAGTATGCCAGCGTGCGGGCGGAAGCTTGGACGTTGCCCGCAGAACGTCTCAAACTCGGCCGGCAATACGCTCACGTGCGCGGCGACGCACGGATCGAGTGGAAGGATGGTGCTTTGACGGCGGATGTTGCCGCGCGCGGCGAACCTCGCGAAGGCCAGGAGGCGCCGCCGCTCGAGATCGCCGTGCATGGACGCGGCGAGGCGGGCGGTTTTGTGGCGGAGCAGTTGCGCGTCGAGATTCCGGGAGTGACCGCGCGACTGAGCGATCCGGTGCGCATCGACCGCAACGGACACATCATTTCGCCGCCTGCGCGGTTCGTGGCCGAGGCCGATCTGGCCCGGCTGCCCTGGCTGACAGCGGTGGGAAATGTCACCGGCACCGGCGCGATCGCGGCGAATGCCGAAGGGTTTCCGCGAGTGGACTTCGAGCTGAACGGGCGCGGCATCGAACTGTATCGGCCAAAATTGGACATCGCCGCGCGCGGTGCGCTGGACTGGCCGGTGCTGCGCGTTGACGCCGTGCAGCTGCGATCGGAGAACGGCGAACGCCTCGTCGCGGAAGGCGCTTGGGATTTTCGTGAACGTCGCGCCTCCGACGTGAAGGCGAACGGCCGGCTCGGCCGCGATCTGATGGGAGACTGGATGCCAGCGACCCTCCTGTGGGATGACGCGGAGTTCGAGGCGGAGGTCGCGGGCCCGGCGGCGGCGCTGGAGCACCGGGGGCATCTGGTGGTCACCGGCTTTCGTTCGGGACCGTGGCACCTCGGGCGCGTCGAAACCGATTGGATAGGACGCGGACCGGTGCTCGAAAAAGTTTCACTCGCGGCCGCGGCCGGTGCGACGCGGGTAACGGCGCACGGCAGCGCAGACGCCGACAAGATGCGGATCGAAGCGGCGGAGTTCGTCCGCGGTGAGAACGTCCGGCTGCGCCTCGGCGCGCCCGCCGAGGTGCGGTGGACGGAACGGCGGTTTCGCGCCTTGGATTTCGTGGGCGATTCCGCGCGAATCTCGATGAGCGGAGCGCTCGGACCGGCCGGGGAGTTGGGGCTTACGTTGCACCATGTTTCGTCCGAGTGGTGGCGCGATCTCGTCGATCTGCCCGCCGCAAAATGGACGGTGCACGAGCTCGAGTTGACGGGCGTATGGGACCGGGGACCGGCGCGTTACGCAGCGAAAGGGCGCGGACAGGTCGAGTTTGGCCGCGGACAGGCGGCACAGATCGTCACGCAATTCGAAGGCTCGGCCGACGGGCTGGAGCTGAATTCGCTGGATGTCACGGAGGGACAGGGGCCGATTGTGCGCGCCACCGGCCATCTGCCCGTGATCGTATCGCCCGGTGGGCCGCGTTGGTTCCAGCTGGATGAAACGGCGCGGCTCGAGATCGAGGCGGAGACCTCGTCGAATCCGGAATTCTGGCGGGAGCTCACGCAGATCACCGGCGTGGAGCTGACGGACCCCGAGGTGCGGGTGAACCTCACCGGCAGCTGGCAGCGGCCGCGCGGCGAGGCGACGGTGCGGGCGGCGTCCGTGGCGGTCACGAACGACCGGCTCCGGAAAAACTGGCCGCGTATCGAAGCTTTGGATGCGCGACTCGTGGGCTTGAACGACGGGGTGCGTCTCGAGCGATTTTCCGCCGTGGTCGAAGGGCAGCAGTTGCGCGCGCAGGGATGGCTGCCGCTCTCGATGGAGCGTTGGCGCGAAATCCGGGACGATCCGCGAACGCTGGCGAAAAGCGGCGACCTCCACGTGGAGGTTCCCGATGCGGATCTCGCGGCGGTGGCGAAGTATTTCCCGGATATCCTCGCCCCGAAGGGCCGCCTGCAGGTCGAGGTGACGCTGCGGTCCGATGCGACTTTGAACGGCTTCGTGCGGGTGCGCGATGCCACCTCGCGTCCGCTCGGACCGCTCGGCGTGCTCCAGGACGTGAACGCGGAGATCCGGTTGCGGGATCGCTCGGTGGAGCTGCCCGCGGTGTCCGCGCGTATGGGTGGCCAGGCGGTCACGCTCGAGGGCCGGGCGACGTTGCCGAAAGAGGGACGCGCGCTGCTGGACCTGCAGCTCAAGGGGCGGAACCTGCCGTTCGTCCGGAGAATGGGGCTGTTGTTGCGCGGCGATCTCGACCTGACGCTGAAAACGCCGGCGAGCGGGCCCACCGCGATCGGCGGCACCGTGAGACTGCGCGACAGCCTGTTTCTGACGGACGTGCGCTCGCTGCTGCCGAGCGGACAAAAGGGGAGTGCGGCGCGGCCGCCGTATTTTTCCATCGAGGCGCAGCCGCTGAATGGCTGGCGGCTGGATGTGGGGATCCAGGGCGAAAATTTCATGCGGGTGCGGACGCCGATCTTCGACGGTGCTGCGTCGGCGCGATTGCATCTCGAAGGCTCGCTCGGCGAGCCGCGGCTGCGGGGCGAGATCGTGGTCGGGCGCGGAACGGTAAAGCTGCCGTTCGCGACCTTTGCGGTCCAGCAGGGTTACGTGCGCTTCGCTCCGGAGCAGGCGGATCCCCAGCTGCTGGTCAACGCACGGTCACGACGTTTTGGATACGATGTGCGCATGGAATTGTCGGGACCGGCCACCGCGCCCAACTTGACGTTCTCGTCGAGCCCGCCGCTCGATGCCGAGCAGGTGCTGCTGATGGTGATGGCCGGGCAGCCTCCGAACGACGAGATCACCACGACGGATCGCCAGCGCATCGCCCGGTTTGGCGCGTTTTTCGGGCAGAGTTTGCTCGGATCGCTGGGGGGCGATGCCACGGGTGCCGACCGCCTGACGATTTCGAGCGGCGAGAGCATCTCGGCCCAGGGCCGTGAAACCTACAGCATCGAATACCGGCTCAACCCCCGCTGGGCGATCACGGGCGAATACGACGAGTTCGACGAATACTACGGCGGCTTGAAATGGCGGGTGTATCCGCGGGGAGGCGGCGAAGATGAGGAAGATTGACCTCCGCCTCGTGTGTGCGCTGGCCCTCGCGGGGAGTGCGCCGGCAACGGCCGCTTTGCACGCTGATACCTCCGAGGCCAAGCCGGCGCGGATCGAGGTCAACGGGCTCGGCTGGTGGGACAATCGCGAGCAGCGGGTTTCGTTGGACCGCCTGTTGGGCAGCGAGCGGGGCCCGACGCTCGATGCGAATGCGCTGGAGGATGCGGCGTTTCTGCTGATGTCGGCGCTCAATCAGGACGGATATCTCAAGCCCACCATCAAGACCCGGGTAACCGAGCGCGGCGGCGGCAGGCGGGAATTCGTATTCGATGCGCGCATGGAGACGTTGCTGCCGCGACCGTTGGAGGCGACGGAGGTGGCGTTCGACGTGAAAACCGGCCCGCGTTACCGCTTTCACGAAGTGACATTTGCCGGGCTGACCGCACTTTCGGAGGAAGAGGCGCGCGAGTATTTCCTCGGCGAGGGCGTGCTGATTGCGAGGTCGGGTGCGAGGGCGTATTCGCCGGCGCATCTGCAGCGCGATCTCGCAGCGCTCGAAGGCGAATTGCAGCGTCGCGGTCATGCGGAGGCGAAGGTCGCGGCGGAGGACGTGCGGATCGACGACAAGACCGGCCGTGTCGACCTGCGCGTGGCCGTCACGGAGGGCCCGCGCTGGGAGGCGCGCTCGCTGCGGATCGAAACGCCGGATGGGCCGCTGGACCTTCCGGAACTGCGCACTTTCGTGGGCCAGTCGTGGTCGCGGTATTGGGAGCAGGACGTGGCGGCGGCGATCCGGAGCCATTTCTACAAACAAGGGCATCCCGATGTGCGTGTGCGGATCCAGCGCGAGACGGGTGAGCCGGCCGGCGGGTCGCGGCCGGTGGACGTCGTGGCGCAGGTGCAGCCGGGCGAGGAGGTGCGGGTGGGGCAGGTGCGGATCGAAGGCGCGGAACGCACGCGCGAAACGGTCCTGCGGCGCCGGATTCGCAGCGCCGGGGGCGATCTGCTGAACCCGCTCGAAATCGACCAGGCGCGATTCCGCCTGTCGCGACTGGGCATCTTCGACGCGGTGGACCTCCGCTACGAACCGGCGGACGGGCCGGTGCGCGATCCGGTGTTCGTGGTGCGCGAGACCCGGCCGGTCGAGGTGAATCTGCTTTTCGGATACGGCAGCTACGAGCAGTTCCGCGGCGGCGTGGAGCTGCGGCAGCTGAACGTTTTCGGACGCGCGCACCAGACGCGGCTGCTTCTCGCGCAATCGGTCAAGAGCAGCCGGGGCGAGTTCACCTACACGGTGCCCGAGCTGTTTGGCGAATCGCTGGATGCCAGCATGCGAATCTTCGGATTGCAGCGGCAGGAGACCGCCTTTCTGCGGCAGGAATACGGCGGCAACGTGTCGCTCAGCGCGCCCCTGCGGCGTCTCGGCGCCAACGCCACCGTCGGCTACACCTATCAGGCGCTGCGCAACCGCGAAAACGAGCTCACTACGCGGACCGATGACGAGAAACAGGTGACGGCGGCGAGTATCGAAGGCCGGATCGTGCGGGACCGGCGCGACAATCCGCTGCGTCCACGACGTGGCTACCGCCTGTTTGCACAGGCCGAGACGGCGAGCCGGTATTTTGGCGGCAGCGTGGATTACCAGCGGTTCGAATTTGGCGGATCGTATCACCGGCCGCTCGGCCGCGGACGCTGGCTGCACCTGGGGCTGAATCATGGCGTGATCATGACGCTCGGCGGAACGGACGACTCGCAGCTGCCGGTGAACAAGCGATTCTTCCCCGGCGGGGACAATAGCATCCGCGGCTACCAGGAGGGCGAGGCCGCGCCTGTCGGTCCGGACGGCCGCTATGTCGGCGCCAAGAGTTATGTCCTGGGGAACATCGAGTTCGAGCAGGCGCTGACCGCGAAATGGGCGGTGGTGGTTTTCGGCGATGCGCTCGGGACGGCGGTGCGGCTCGGAAATTATCCGTTCAACGAGGAATTGTATTCCGTGGGCGTCGGGCTTCGTTACCAGACCCTGATCGGACCGGTGCGCGCCGAGTATGGGCGAAACGTGAATCCTCGACCGATCGATCCGGGCGGCACGTTTCTGATCTCGATCGGCTTTCCTTTTTAGGTGGCCGGCGCAAGAAACACTGGAATGCGCGATCGTCGTTTCCAACCGGGCCGATTCCGCTGGAAAAGATCGCGTTTTGGCTAAGTTAGAAACATTTCAATCCACCCTTTACCAACTTCATCCAATGACAGCAGCACATCTCGCGTTTGTTTACCTCCCGCCGGGGCTGTTCTGGCTCCTCTTCATCGGCGTCTTCGTCTTCGCGCTCTATGCGCAGATCCGCGTGTCGAGTGTTTACGGCAAAAACGCGCGGATCGCGTCGCGTGGCCGTATTACGGGACGTGAGGCGGCGGAGGCCGTGATGGCGCGCGCTGGGATCCGCGATGTGCAGATCGTGGAGACGTCCGGGCATCTCACGGATCACTACGATCCGACGCACCGGCGCCTAGTGCTTTCGTCCGAAAATTATCGCGGCACGAGTCTCGCGGCGCTGGGCGTCGCGGCGCACGAAGCGGGTCACGCGATCCAGCACAAGGTCGGCTATTCCATGTTGAAGGCGCGCATGGCGCTGGTGCCGGCAACGCAGTTCGTTTCCCAGATCATTCCGTTCCTGATCCTCGGCAGCTTCTTCTTCGTTCGCGGGCTGACGGGCATCGTGCTCGATATCGCGATCATCTGTTATGCGGTGCTGACGCTGTTCCAGTTGATCACGCTTCCGGTCGAATTCGACGCCAGCCGCCGCGCAAAGGTGCAACTGGTCGAGCTGGGGATCCTCGATCGCGACGAAATGCCGGGTGTGAATCAGACGCTGAACGCGGCTGCCCTCACGTATGTGGCGGCGTTCGTCGGCGCGCTGCTCAACCTCCTTTACCTGCTCTCGCGGCGCGACTGATCCGCTCGAGCAGGCGACTGAATTTCAGCCGGTCCGCGCTGCGGGCCGGCTTTTTTTGAGTCACGCTGCCGGGGCGTCCACGTCGGCGAGCAAGGCACGGAGTTCGCGTTCCGGATCCTCGTGGTGCTGGGCAACCGCCAACGCGAGGGCGTCGGCGAGCAGTGGACGCGCCTGGGCGCGGCGGCCGAGTTGGAGCAGAAGTTTCCCGAGCAGAATGCGTGGCATCATCCAGTCGGCTTTCTTCGCGACGCAGAATTCGAAATGCGGGATGGCGTCTTCCGCGCGGCCGGCAGCCGAAAAGGCCTGCGCGAGACTGAAACGAAAGAGCTCGTTCTCGGGCTGGCGGACGACGAGCGCCTGGAATTGTTCGATGCGCGAGGACACGATGGGAGCGTCAAGGTTCGTCGACGAATACCAGCACGCCGGTCGCGTTGTCCGGCCCACCGCGGTGCACTGCGAGCAGGATGATCTCGCGGAGCAACTCTGAGGGCTCGAGCGGTTTGCCCAGCAGCGCGCCAAGTTCGTCGTTCGAAATCAGGCGGGTCACGCCGTCCGTGCAAAAGAGATACCGCTCGCCGGCTCGGAGCGGCCGGCGAATGACATCGACGGCGGGCGAGCCCGGCTGGCCCATGCAGCGGGTGAGGGCATTGCGGTTGGACTCGTGATAAAAAACGGTTTCGCCGCGGGCGCGGCGGTGCCGGGCCTCGTTTTCCACCGAGTGATCCTCGGTCAATTGCTGGCAATCGCCGCGATGCCAGACATAGCAGCGGGAATCGCCGACGTGCGCGATCTGCAGCTCGCCCGCGCGCACCACGCCAAACGTGAGCGTCGAGCCGATGCCCATCGCCGGACTCAACGTGGCGCCGAGCTGGCGGATCCGGTGGTTGACGCGTTGCACGATGGTCGTGAGATCGGCGTCTCCGCCCGGTTTCAAGTGGTGCAATTCATCCGCGATCTCGCGCACCGTGTGCTCGGCGGCCTCCGCGCCGCCGGGAAGACCGCCGACGCCATCGGCGACCCCGAAGATCATCGCATCGTCGTCGCAGAGGAAACGATCCTCATTCTTCCGGCGCACCCGACCGATGTCGGAAAAAGAGGCTGAGCGAAGAAGCGTCATGGAGCAGGGCACCAAACTAGCGCGGCGGCCGCGGCACGAAAGGCTGAAATCGTTGGTCCCGGTCCGCACGCGTGAGTCGGGTAAAGTCTGACTTCGGCAGCGAATCGAGAAAGAGCCGGCCGTAACTTTTCGCGAGAATCCGCGAATCGAGGATGGTGACTACGCCGCGATCGACGGCGGAGCGAATCAGGCGCCCCACGCCCTGGCGGAATTTGATCAACGCATCCGGCAGCGTGAGTTCGTTGAAGGGATTTCCGCCCCGATCGCGAATGTGATCGCAGCGCGCCTCGGTAATCGGATGTGTCGGCGGATCGAAGGGCAGCCGCGTGATGATCACTTGCGACAGCGCCTCGCCGGGCACGTCGACACCGGTCCAGAAGCTGTCGGTGCCGAACAGCACGGCGTTGCCCAGCGCGCGCATCTGATGCGCGAGTTCCGTGCGCGACAGTTCCGCGCCCTGGATCATGAACGGCCGGCCCGCGGTGCGGAAAACCGGTTCCAACGTCGCGGCGACCGCGCGCATGTCCGTGTAGCTCGTGAACAACACCAGCGAGCCGCCGCTCACGCGCTCGGTGCAGAACCGCACGTAATCCGTGAGCGCGTCGAGCGCGAGACGCGCCTCCTGCGGCGAGGGCAGCGGAATGTCGGCGGCGACATAGACGCGCATGTTGCGCTCGTAATCGAACGGCGATTTCACGGCGACTGCGCGCGCGTCGTCGGCGCCCATGCGCGCGGCGAACGGCGCGATTTCGTGGCCGATCGCGAGCGTCGCACTCGTGCAGACCACGCTCGTGCCGCAACCGAACAGATGTTTTCTCAACTCCGGGGCGACGTCGATCGGCGCGCTGCGGAGCGTGACGATCGTCTGTTTGCGGCCGCTGCGCTCGGCCCAGTAAACGTGTTTCTTGTCGGCGAGCGTGAGCCATTCGTCGATCGCGGCGGCGATCGATTTCACGCGCAGCTTCTGCTCGAGCAATTCGTCGCGCTCGCGACCGTCCTCGAGTTTGTCGGCTGCCTTGCCGATCAGCCGATGCAGCGCGCCGAGCGGACCTTCGAGGGTGTTTTCGGCCACGCCCGCTTCCCGCACGCGCACGACGGGCCGCTGCGTGAGCAGGCTGCTGGCGACGAAATCGAAGAACAGCTGCGACGCTTCCAAGGCGTCGAGCACGAGTTGTTGCACTTCGGGCCCGCCGTGCTTGCGGAGAAGGCCGCGTTTCGTGCGCGGATTGTAGAGGTATTTCAGCGCGCGATCGACGCCGTAGCTCGAGAGCGAAAGGCCGAAATTCTCCGTGGCGACGTCCGGCACGGTGTGCGCCTCGTCGAGGACGACGAAATCGTCGGCGAAGAGCACGCCGCGCGCGTCGGTGTTGGCGCCGTTGGCCTGCGCGCCGCCGGAGTTGATCAACGCGAACAGCAGCGCGTGATTCACGATGATCACGTGCGCGGTGCGCAACCGGGCGCGGGCGCGCTGGTAGAAACATTTTTCGCAGTCGCAGTGCTTGCGCGAACAAGACGACGAGTCGGCGTTGACGGCGTCCCAAACTTCCGCACGCGGCGGCGGCTTCAATTCGTGCCGCAGGCCCGTCGCCGTTTCCTGCGCCCAGCCGGCGATGCGCTGCAGTTCGTCATAATCCGCGTCGGCGAACAGACTCGCGCGATCCGAAAGGGCGGTCGCGAGCCGCGTGGTGCAGAGATAATTCGATTTGCCGACGAGAACCGCCGAGCGGAAATCCGCATAGCGGGCCAGCTCGGGCGCGCCCTTGAACAAGCGCCGGCAGAGCGGCAGGTCCTTGGTTTCAAGCTGCTCTTGGAGGGAAATCGTGTGGGTCGAGACAATCAGCTGCCGCGACTGGTCGACGGCGTGAACGATGCCGGGGACGAGATAGGCCAGGGATTTCCCGACGCCGGTGCCGGCTTCGAACAGCAGCGGCACGTCATCGCGCATCGCCGCGGCGACAGTGCGGGCCATCTGTTCCTGCTCGGGGCGATGTTCGAGCTGGAGGGCTTCGTGGAGAAATCCTGTTTCGGCAAAAATCGCCGCGGCCAGCTCCGGCGCGCGACTCGCCACCGGTGGCGGGAGGCTGGAGTCGGTGTCGTCGCGGAGTCCGATCATGATGTGAACGCAAAGAGGTGACGGCGTTTGGACGGGATTTCAATGTCGGCTGCCGGCTTGCAGTGAATTTTTGGTTGGGCGAACATCGCGGCACGCACGATGAGCACGTCGAACAAGCACGGCGCAAACTGGGTCGAGGAACTCGCGGCATTTTTGCGCGAACAGCCGGAAATCAGCGCGGTCCGCATCGATCGCGCGGCGCACACCGTCGCCGTGGCGACCATCGGGCCGGTGGAGCTGACGGGCTTGCGCGAGAAACTCGCCGAAACGATCGCGGAGGTCGAAGCCCAACTCGCCACGGATGACGAAGCGCGGGTGCCGGCGGGATTTGCGCTGAAGCATGAAGGCGGCGCCACTGTACTGGGGCGTGAAACCTGCGTGACGGCGGAAAAACTCTGGCTGTGGCGCGAGATGGAGTGGCCGGAACTCCAGGCGGAGCCGGAGGCGCCGGAGTGGCGGATGCTGGCGCTGCTGGCGGCGATCTGCGGTGGAGCGGGCATCGCCGGCTTCATCAGCGGTTACGTCGCGCCCGAATTGCCGTGGCTGAGCCGCGGCTTTTTCATCGTCGGCCTGATCGCGGGGGCGTGGGACGCGGCGGTCGACTCGTGGGAGAATCTCAAGAAAGGCGATATCGACATTCACTTCCTGATGCTCGCGGTCGCGGTGGGCGCGATGTTCATCGGCGCGTGGGGCGAGGCGGTGTTGCTGCTGTTTTTGTTTTCCGCTTCGGGCGCGATGGAGGAGTTCGCGTTGGATCGCACGCAACGCGAGGTGAGCGCGTTGCTCAAGAGCGCGCCGAAACATGCGACGCTGGTGCTGGCCGACGGCGGCACGAAGGAAGTGGCGGTGGCGGAGTTGCGGGTTGGCCAGCGTGTGCTGGTGCGGCCGGGGGAGGCGTTTCCGGCGGACGGCGCGGTGGTGAAAGGCCGCAGCGCGAGCGACGAGTCGGCGCTGACCGGCGAGGCGACGCCGGTCGAGAAAGGCGTCGGCGATCCGATTTTCAGCGGCACGATCAATCTCTGGGGCGCGGTCGAGTTCGACGTCGCGCGGCTGCCGTCGGAAAGCACGCTGCAGAAAATCATCCGCCTGATCCAGACGGCGCAGAAACTCAAGGCGCCGAGCGAGCGGTTCACCGACAAATTCGGCACGGGTTATACCTACATTGTGATCGGCGGCTCGTTCGCGATGTTCCTGGTGTGGTGGCTCGGCTTTCAGCTCCCGGCCTTCGAAAACACCGAAGCCACGCGCTCGGCGTTTTATCGCGCGATGACGCTCATGGTGGTGGCGAGCCCGTGTGCGCTCGTGCTGTCGATCCCCTCGGCGATCCTGGCGGCGATCGCGTGGGGTGCGCGGCACGGCGTGCTGTTTCGCGGCGGCGCGGCGATCGAGAAACTGGCGGACATCAACGCCGTCGCGCTCGACAAGACCGGCACGTTGACGACGGGTGAACTGAGCGTCGAGGCGGTGGAGAGTTTTCCGGCCGGACGCGAGGGCGAGGTGCTCGAGCTGGCGTATGCTTTGGAGGCGAAGTCGCAGCATCCGATCGCGCGGGCGATCGTGCGTTACGCGAAAGCGCAGGGCACGCGGATGCTGGAATTGGAGGAGTTTCACTCGATCACCGGTCAAGGATTGCGCGGAAAAATGGCGGGCGCGAGTTTGCTGCTGGGACGACGCGAATTGCTCGAGAACGGGCCGCTGGCGGAGTGGGCGAAGCGGTTGCCACCGGCGTCCGCGGAATTGACCGAAGTCTGGGTGATCGCGGCGGACATGGTGGGCCGCGTGCTGTTGAAGGATCAGATCCGCGCGGAGTCGCGCGACGTGCTCGCGAAGCTGAAACACGCGGGGATTCGCACGATCATGCTGACCGGCGACCGGCGGCATGCGGCGGAAGCGGTGGCGAAGGAACTCGGTCTGGACGAAGTGCGCGCGGGTTTGTCGCCGGAAGGAAAGGTGGCGGCGATCATGGAGCTTCGCGCCGGCGGCCGGAAAGTGGCGATGGTCGGCGATGGCGTGAACGACGCGCCCAGCCTCGCGGCGGCGGATGTGAGCGTGGCGATGGGCGCGCGCGGCAGCGATGCGGCGCTCGAGCAGGCGGAAGTGATCCTGATGCACGACCGGATCGAGAACTTTCTCGCGGCGGAACGCCTGAGCCGGCGCGCGCGCGCGGTGATCCGGCAGAATCTCACGATTTCGCTCGGCGTGGTGATCGTGATGGTGATCGCGACGGCGTGGGGTGCGGTGCCGCTGGCGATCGGCGTCGCGGCGCACGAAGGTTCGACGTTGGTCGTGTGCTTGAACTCGTTGCGCTTGTTGTTCGGCCGCAACGCGTGAGCGCCGCGCGGGAACTCAGTCGACGATCATGACTTGATCGCCGGCGCGCACGTCTTCGTAGAGCGCGACGATGTCGAGGTTGCGCATGAGCACGCAACCGGCGCTCATCGGTTCGCCGATGCGCGCTTCGTGATTCGTGCCGTGGATATAAATGTAGCGGGCGTAAGTATCGACGTCGTCGTCCCGGTTCACGCCGGGTTCGAGTCCGCGCAGCCAAAGGATGCGGCTGGTGATCAGGTTGTCCTGCGCCGCGGCGTCGGAGAGTTCGGAAAAATGATGCCCGGTGGCGATGCGGGACTTGAACACCATCCCGGGCGGCTGGCCCGCGCCGATGCGCTCGGCGATCTCGTGGAGCCCGCGCGGGGTGCCGAGGGAGTTCTTGATGTTCGAGGGCGGACGGCGCGACGTGGAGACGGGATAGCTCCTGACGAGCACACCTTTGCGATAGAATTGCAGGGTGGCTGTGCCGATCCGGACAAACAGCAACCGGTCTGCGGGCTTGATGCCGAGGCGCAGACAGGTTTTCGTGACCAATCCTAACGGAGTTTCCATGAGCAACACGCCATCCCTATCGGTCGGTATCGTCGGTGCCACGGGTGTCGCCGGTCAAGAGCTGCTGCGGCTTTTGCACGAGCGCCAGTTCCCGTTCGCCTCGCTGCGGCTCTTCGCCTCGGCGCGGTCGGCGGGCAAAGTCGTGGAGTGCGCCGGCAAGAAATACACGGTCGAGGAGGCCAAGCCCGGCGTGTTCGCCGACGTGGACGTGGCGTTCTTCGCCACCGAGGGTGCAGTCACCAAGGCGCTCGCGCCCGACGCGGTGAAGGCGGGCTGCGTCGTGATCGACAAGAGCTCGGCGTTTCGCATGGACCCGTCGGTGCCGCTCGTGATTCCGGAGATCAATCCGGAAGGGTTGCGTGATCACAACGGCATCATCGCGAATCCGAACTGCTCGACCGCGGTGTTGTTGATGGCGCTGTGGCCGTTGCACCAGGCGTTCGGGTTGAAGCGCTATTTCTCGGCGACGTATCAATCGGTCTCCGGCACCGGCATCGAGGCGGTCGAGGAGCTCGAGTCGCAGGTCCAGGCTTACGTCAAGGGCGCGCCGCTGGAGAAGAAGGTGTATCCCTACCAGATCGCGTTCAACTGTATCCCCCAAGTGGATTCGTTTGGCGCCGACGGCTACACCGGCGAGGAAACCAAGATGCTGCAGGAGAGCCGCAAGATCATGGGCCTGCCAAACTTGAAGGTGTCCTCGACCTGCGTCCGGGTGCCGGTCGTGCAGGCGCATTCGATCGCGGTGAACGCCGAGTTCGAGAAGCCGGTGAGCGTCGAGGCGGCGCGCGCGGCGATCGCGGCTTTTCCCGGTGCGGAGCTGGTGGACGATCCGTCGAACCGCCGTTATCCGACCCCGCTCGATTTCACGCGCAAGGTGAAGTGCGGCGTCGGTCGCATCCGCATCGATACGGCGCTGGACAACGGCCTCGCGCTGTGGGTCAGCGGCGACAACCTCTGGAAGGGCGCCGCACTGAACGCACTGCAGAACGCCGAGCTGATGGTGCAAAAAGGCTGGTTGAAGTCGAAGGCGCAGACGGCGGCGGCGTGAGGTGGAGCGGGTCTTCGACCCGCTCTGCGTTCTCACCCGTCATACCGGAATAATTCCTTGTCATAGCGGCGGCCCGGACACTTTCATAAACCCTCGGCTCGGACGCTTAGCTCAGTTGGTTAGAGCACCTCGTTTACACCGAGGGTGTCGGGGGTTCGAGTCCCTCAGCGTCCACCAGTTTTCGCTCGCATCGTGAGCTTCGGCTGGCCAGCCGGTTGGTTTTCCTTCTAATTCAAACCTTTTCCATGCGTCACACGATCTCCGTCCTAGTCGAGAACAAGTTTGGCGTGTTGGCGCGCGTGTCGGGCATGTTCTCCGGCCGCGGGTTCAACATCGACTCGCTCAACGTCGCTCCCACGCACGATGCCTCCCTGTCGCGGATCACCGCGGTGCTCAAGGGCGACGAGGGGCAGCTCGACCTCTGCATCAAGCAGCTGCGGAAGCTGATCAATGTCGTCGACGTGATCGATTTCAAAGAAGGCCAGGCCGTCGAGCGCGAGCTCGTCCTGGCGAAGGTGCGCGCGGATGCGAAGACCCGCTCGGAGATCGTCCAGATCGCCGATATCTTTCGGGCGAAGATCGTGAATCTCACGCAGGACAGCCTCATCATCGAACTCACCGGCACCGACGACAAGATCGGCGCGTTGCTGAGCCTGCTCGAGCCCTTCGGCATTCTCGAGATCGCGCGCACCGGCCGTCTCGCGTTGAAGCGCTGACGTCCCGCGCGGCGAGAGTTGAGGGACGGGAGTTGTCTGACCAAACCCCGTTTTTCCTCTCGCTGATTTCTCTCAACTCCAGACCCTCAACTCTCAACTTTTCATCCACATGCCCGCCAAAGTCTACACCGACAAAGACGCCGACCTCGGCGTGTTTAAAAACAAAACGCTCGCCGTCCTCGGCTACGGTTCGCAGGGCCACGCCCACGCGCTCAATCTGAAGGACAGCGGCTGCAAGGTCATCATCGGCCTCTATGAGGGCTCGAAGTCGAAGGCCGTCGCCCAGCAGCACGGTTTCGAAGTGGTCGACACGGCCGAGGCCGTGCGTCGGGCGGACGTCATCATGGTCGGCCTCCCCGACATGAAGCAGGCGGACGTTTACGAAAAGGACATCGCGCCGAATCTCGCCAAGGGCAAAACGCTCCTCTTCTCCCACGGTCTCGCGATCCACTTCGGCCTGATCAAGCTGCCGAAGGGCGTGGACTGCATCATGGTCGCCCCGAAGGGCCCCGGTCACATGGTCCGTCGCCTCTATGCCGAGGGCAAGGGTATGCCGGCGCTCATCGCTGTCGCTCCGGGCTCCTCGAAGAACGCGAAGAAAGCCGCGCTCGCCTGGGCGAAGGGCATCGGCTCGACCCGCGCGGGCGTGCTCCAGACGACCTTCAAGGAAGAAACCGAAACCGATCTCTTCGGCGAACAGGCCGTGTTGTGCGGCGGCGCCAGCGCCCTCGTCCAAGCCGGTTTCGAAACGCTGGTCGAGGCCGGTTACCAGCCCGAGATGGCTTATTTCGAGTGCCTCCACGAGCTGAAGCTCATCTGCGATCTCATGT
The DNA here is from genome assembly GCF_059821195.1 of Opitutus sp. sgz309028. Taxonomy (NCBI): domain Bacteria; kingdom Pseudomonadati; phylum Verrucomicrobiota; class Opitutia; order Opitutales; family Opitutaceae; genus Opitutus; species Opitutus sp. sgz309028. The sequence continues at coordinate 970,876 of NZ_JCAMRR010000002.1, forward strand.
ATGAGAGCGGCATCGCCGGCATGCGTTTCTCGATTTCCGAGACCGCGAAATACGGCGACATCACCCGCGGCCCGCGCGTCGTGAACAAGAAGACCAAGGCCGAGATGAAGAAGATCCTGAAGGAGATCCAGACCGGCAAGTTCACCAAGGAGTGGGTCAAGGAATACAAGGGCGGCCTGAAGAACTACAACAAGCTGCTGAAGGCCGGCGAAAAGCACCAGATCGAGAAGACCGGCGCTTACCTGCGCGGCATGATGCCCTGGATGGCGAAGAAGCACATCAAGGGCGTGCAGGCTGCTTACTAAGCACAGCTCGACATTGCCAATTCACCAGGGCGCGGACAAAGTCTGCGCCCTTTTTCTTCGCCGTGACCAAACTCGTCCTCGCCACCCGCAAAAGCCCGCTCGCGCTTCGCCAGACCGAGATGGTCGCGGCTCATCTCGAATCCACCCTCGGCGTCAAAACCGAGCTGCTGAAAATCGTCACCACCGGCGATCGCCAAACCGATTGGTCGCTGGAGCAAAAGGGCGGAAAAGGTCTCTTCACGAGCGAGCTCGAAGCCGCGTTGCTCCGTGGCGAGGCCGACGTCGCCGTGCACAGCACGAAAGATCTGCCCGGCGACATGCCAGAGGGTCTCGCCATCGCCGGCTACCTGCCCCGCGCCGATACGCGCGACGTGCTTGTGCTGCGCGCCGGCGTCGCCAAACCGAAGCTTCTCGCCACCGGCAGCCCGCGGCGTCGCCTTCAGATCGCGAAGCTGTTTCCCGGCGTCGAGTTCACCGAGATCCGCGGCAACGTCGACACGCGTCTCAAGAAAATCGGCGAACAACACGTCGCCGACGGCACGATTCTCGCCAGCGCGGGACTCAACCGTCTCGGGATCGGCAACTGGCCCGGAGTCGAGTTTCACGCGCTCGGCCATCACGACATGGTGCCGGCCGTCGGGCAGGGCGCGATCGCGATCCAGTGCCGCGCGGGAGACAAGAACCGCTTTGCGGACGTGTTCGACGCGGCGACGGCGCGCGCGGTCGATCTCGAGCGCGCGTTTCAAGCCGCGCTCGGCGTGGGCTGTCACACGGCCTTCGGCGCGCACGCCACGGCCGACACACTGTATTTTTTCCACGAGGCGATCGGCACGCGTCAGTTCCCGATTGGCCCGGCCGATTTCGCGGCGCCGGCGGCGACCGCGGGACGGATTTTGCACGAGCTCAAACTGAAATAATCGGGGCGCTCCGATCGGGCCCCGACGGGGCGGCGATCCGGACAACCCTTCCTCTATGGCGGACATGACCAAGCTTTCTCCACTCACCGGCCGGCGCGTCGCCGTCACTCGCGCGCGCGAGCAGGCATCCGAACTTTCGCAAAAACTCACCGCGCTCGGCGCGGAAGTCGTGGAGCTGCCGCTCATCCGCATCTCGAAGGAAATCTCGAAGGAATCGCTCATGGACGTGCTGCTCGAGCTGGGCGGCTACGACTGGATCGTCTTCACCAGCGCGAATGGCGTGCGCTTCTTTTTCGAGGAGTTTCTCCGCATCTACGACGACATCCGGTCGCTCGGATTGCTGCGGATTGCGTGCGTCGGAGAAGGCACGGCCAAACTGGTGCGGGAGCTGCACCTGAAGGTCGAATGCATGCCCAAAATCGCGACCGCGGAGGCGCTGGCCGACGAGCTCATCGCAACCGACAGTCTCGACCATGCGAAGATGATCGTGGTCACGGGCAACTTGAACCGCGATACGCTCGTGACGAAGCTCGAAGGCGCGCACGCGATCGTCGATCTCCTGCAGGTTTACAAAACCGAGCAAACCGACCTTGGTGACGATCCGGCGGCCGCCGACTTTCGCGCGAAAGGCGCCGATGCGATCCTGTTCGCAAGCTCGTCCGCCGCGCAGTCGTTCGCCGACCAGGCGAACGCCCTGAAGCTGAAAACCGGCGCGAAGCGTCCGCTCGCGGGCAGCATCGGTCAGCAGACCAGCGATACGATGAAAGCGGTGGGAATCCCGGTCGATTTCACCGCCAAGGAACCGAGTCTCGATAGCCTGATCGAGGCTCTGGTGAAAAAGCTGAAATAGCCCCCGCAACGCGCCGACGGAAACCGGAGTTTTCTTTCTGGGAGTTCCGTGTATTCCGTGGGCCCTCTCTCATGAAAGTTCCGTTTCTCGATCTTTCGCTTCAACACCAGGCTCTGCGCGAACCGGCGCTCGCCGCGCTCGCGGCCACCTACGACGCGACGCGTTTTTGCCTCGGGAAGGACGTTGAAGAGTTCGAGCGAAACTTCGCCACGACGCTCGGCTATCCGCGCGCGCTCGGGATGAACAGCGGCACTTCACCGCTCCACGTCGCGTGCATGATCGCCGGCTTCGGTCCGGGCGACGAGGTGATCGCGCCGCCGTTCACGTTCATTTCGACCGTCTGGGGTGTGAGCTACGTCGGCGCGACGCCGCGGTTCCTCGACATCGAGGAGGGGACGTTCAATCTCGATCCCGCGAAAATCGAAACCGCGATCACGCCGAAAACGAAAGGTATCATCGTCGTGCACCTGTTCGGCCAGCCCGCGCGGATGGACGAGATCATGGCGATCGCGCGCAAGCACCGGCTTTTCGTGATCGAGGACTGCGCGCAGGCGGTAGGCGCGAGGTATCGCGACACGCCGGTGGGCATCATCGGCGATGTGGGAACGTTCAGCTTTTATCCGACGAAAAATCTCGGCGGTTGCGGCGAAGGCGGGGCATTTGTTTCCCGGCGCGAAGACGTGCACGTCACGGCGCGGCACATCCGCGTGCATGGTTCGGATCGTCGTTACTACCACGATATTGTCGGCGGCAATTTCCGCATGGACGGTTTTCAAGGCGCGCTGCTCAACGTGAAACTCCCACACCTCGCCGCTTGGACGGCGCGACGTCGTGAGATCGCGGGACGCTACCTCGCCGGCATCAAGCTCGCCGACGTGCGGCTGCCGGATCAGCCGGATTACGGGCATTCGGTGTTTCACCAGTTCACCATTCGCCATCCGCGACGCGACGCGTTGCGCGAGCATCTGGCGAAGCACGAGATCGGCACCGATCTGATTTATCCCGTGCCGCTGCATCGGCAGAAATGTTACGCCGCGCTCGAGCTTGGCGAAGGTTCGCTGCCCGTCGCGGAAACGGCGGCGAAAACCTGCGTGAGCCTGCCGATCTTCCCCGAGCTGACCGACGCCCAGGTCGATCACGTGATCAAGAGCATCAATTCGTTTTAGGAACCACGAAAGACACGAAATACACGAAAGAACGGTTTGGTTTTGGTGTATTTCGTGTTTTTCGTGGTGGTCTCATGATCGATGGAATTCGCCTCAAGGTCTGCGGGCTCACTTCGCTGATCGATGCCGAATGGGCCGATCGCTGCGGCGCGGATTACCTCGGTTTTATTTTTCACCCGAAGTCGCCGCGGCACCTCACGCGGACGCAATTCGCAGCGATGGCACCGCGACTGCCGGAACGAAAAAAAGTCGCGGTCTCCGTTGAGCCGACGCTCGACGAACTTCGCGCGCAGCGCGACGCCGGTTTCGATTATTTTCAGATTCACTTCCGCCCCGAAACGCCGGTCGAGCAACTGAGCGCGTGGTCGCGGCTCGTCGGCGAAAAACACCTGTGGCTTGCGCCGAAGCTTCCGCCTGACGCGGACGTGTCCGCCGCGACGCTGGCGGTCGCGAAGTTCGTGCTCCTCGATACGTTTCACACCGAGGGCTTCGGCGGTTCTGGCAAAACCGGCGACTGGGCCAAGTTCGCACGTCACCAAGCGGCGCATCCGCACAACTTCTGGATTCTCGCCGGCGGGCTGAATCCGGAAAACATCGGCGCGGCGCTGCAGGCGAGTGGGGCGCGATTTGTCGATGTGAACAGCGGCGTCGAGGCGGCGCCGGGCGTGAAAGATGCGGAGAAACTGAAGCGTTTCGTCGTCGCGCTACATCGCGCGGCGACATCCGCAACACCCGGTTCCTGAGCGGGTGCGTTCGGTCGCCGACTCCCGACGAAGCGCGGCGCCGTGGCCATTCACGCCGACACCAGCGCGCCCTCGAGTTCGAGGAGACGGCGCTTGATGTCTTCGCCGAAAGCGAAACCCGTCAGTGCTCCATCGCTGCCGATCACGCGGTGACACGGCACGATGAGGCAGATCGGGTTGGTGGCGTTGGCGCGACCGACGGCGCGCGACGCCCCGGGTTTGCGGAGCGAAGTCGCGAGTTGCCGATAACTACGGGTCTCGCCGAACGGAATGTGGCGGAGCGCGCTCCACACCTGGTGTTGAAACGTCGTCCCTCGAGGCGCGAGCCCCAATTCGAACTCCCGGCGCTCTCCCGCGAAATACGCCTCCACCTGCTCGCGCGCCGCGGCGACCGGAGTAGTGTCATACATTATATGACACTTTCCGAGGCGTCGCAGAAGGGTGTCGGAGTTGCCGAAGGCGGTGGCGGCGACGGCGGCGGTGGAGTCGACGGCGATGGAGAACCGGCCGAGCGGAGTGGGAAAAGTGTCGTAGAAAAGGCTCATGACGGGATCGGTTGGTTGAGTTGCCACAAGTGGGCGGTGGCGAGGCTGCGGAAGGGAGAAAATACGCTCATCAGTTTGCGCGTCGCATCAGGATCGGGACGCGTTTCGAGATGGAGGAGCGACTGGAGACCGCTGGTGACGCCGGTGTCGCCGAGCGGCACGCAATCCGGGAAACCCAGGGCTCGCATCATCACGTAGTTCACCGACCACGGCCCGAATCCGCGCAGCTCGAGCAGCGTGCGCTCGGCGCGGGTGGCGGACATGGAGCGCAAGACCTCGAGATCGAGTTCGCCCCGAACGATGCGCTGCGCGGTGGTGACGACGTAGTCGGCTTTCTGCCGCGAAAATTGCAGCGGCAGCAGTTCGACGGGATCCAGCGCCGCGACGGCGGCTGGAGTCGGCGACGCGATCAGGCCTTTGCCCAGCGGCGTGCCGACGCGCTCGACGAGGCGCCGCCGCAGCAGGCAGGCGAACGCGAAATTGATTTGCTGGCCGATGATCGACCACAGCAGTCCGTCGAACAGCGTCGCCGTGCGGCTGATCCGAAGCTCGGCGCGGCCGTGCACGAGACGCGCGAGACCCAGCTTGCGCGCGAGCCGCGAGAAACCGGCGGAATCGTCGTCGAGGCCGAGCAGGCCGACCGCGATTTCGTGCGCTTCGATGGCGGCAGCGGTGGCTTCGGGCGTCGAACTCACCTGCACGTGGAGCGAGTCCGGGCGAAGATGCAGCGTCAGGAGCGCGGGGCCGCTGGCGAGTTGAACGGCCGCGGTGTAGACGTCGCCGACGAGCCGTTCGGTGACGCTGTGGACATCCCGGCTCAGGGCGCGGCGCAGGTAGCCGAGCAGATAACCCGGCGGGAGGTGGAGTTCGAATTCGCGGGCGCCGGCCAGTGCGCGGTAGGCGCTGGGGGTGAGGCCGTTCAGCCGGCGGAAATTTTCGTGGAATACGGAAAGCGATTCGAAGCCCGTGGCGTAGGCGATCTCGGGCAGCGGTTGCGCGGACGCGAGCAAGCGACGCTTGGCGGCGGCGAGACGCGCGTGCAGCAGGAGATCGGCGGGTGTAGTGTGATAGTGGAGACGGAACAGCTCGAACGCCCGGGTCGGGCCGAAGCCGAGCCGTTTCACCACCGCGCGCGCGTCGGCAAACGCCGCGGGATTCGTGCGCAGCTCGGCGACGACGGTCTCGACGGTTTCCAGGACGGGATCGGCACCGCGCGCGAAGTCGTCGGGATGGCATTTCTTGCAGGGACGGAGCCCGGCGGCGCGAGCGGCCGCGCACGTCGGGAAGAATCGGACATTTTCGAGTTTGGGCTTCCGCGCCCCGCACGAGGGCAGGCAATAGATGCCGGTGGTGAGCACGCCGGTGAAGAAACGGCCATTCCACGCCGGGTCTCCGGCCAGCACCCGGGCATACATCTGGGCGGGCGAAAGGCGGAGCGGACGCGGACGGATCACCGCGGCAGGCTCGGGCGTCGATGAGGTGGAAGCAACCATGCGGCGGGACGATAACGCGCCGGTCGCGCGATGTCGTCCGACCAGCTCCGGTGCAATTTTCGCGGGAAGGCCGGCGCTGCAAATCCTTTTCCTACGAGACGGCCGGGCGTTCACCCCATGGCGGTCGACCGGAGTCGGGCGTAGGTTGCGCAAAACCAACAACGCCATGAAACTGATCGATACCATGCTTCGCAGCCATCCGCGGGCCGATTTGCAGCACGTGGAGGGATACACCGATGCGCTGAATGCCCTGGCGTTGTGCGCACAGATTTGCACCTCGTGCGCCGACGCGTGCCTGGCCGAGGAGGAACTCGCACAGTTGAGAAAATGCATCCGTTACAATCTCGATTGCGCGGACATTTGTGCGGCGACCTCCGCCGTGGTGACCCGACAGACGGAGCCGTCCGGTGAGGTGCTTCATTCGCAGTTGCATGCCTGTATCCTGGCGTGCCGGACGTGCGCGGACGAATGCGAACGGCACGCGTCGATGCACGATCATTGCCGCATCTGCGCGGAGACCTGCCGTCATTGCCAGGAGCGCTGCAACTTCCTGCTGGGCGCCATCTCCTCCACCGGCGTCGAGGAGGAAGAGGCGCCGCCTACGGACAGCCCGTCGTTCTCGCGCTGACCGCCGGCGTAGCGCGGGCGAGCCGTATCCATATGGCTGATGCGGACGTGATCGTCGTCGGCGCCGGCGTGGCCGGGCTGATCGCCGCGCTGCGGCTCGCGCAGAAAAAGCATAATGTGGTCGTCCTGGAGGCGCGGTCGCGGGCCGGGGGCCGGATTTATTCAGAAAAGCCTCCCGGCTGGCCCGCTCCGGTGGAAGTCGGGGCGGAGTTCGTGCACTCGGGAAATGCGGCTTTAGCGGCGGCGTTGCGCGCGGCGGCGGTGAAGAAACTCCCGGTCACTGAGCGGCAATGGCTGGCTCGTGGCGGCCGGCGTGAGGCTCTTCCTGATGGGTGGGAGCGGATCGATGGAGTGATGCGGCGAATCGGGCCGCGTTACCGCGGCGCGTTCGGCCCCTGGCTGGCGGCGCACGAAGGGGAGCTCGATCCGGCCGATGCGGTGCTCGCCCGTGCATTCGTGCGCGGATTTCAAGGCGCGCCGCCGGATCGGATGAGTGCGCGGGCGTTGTATGAAGCGGCGCAGGAAGAGGAGGAGCAGTTTCGACCGAGCCGGCGCTATGATGCGCTGGTGGACGATCTGGTGCGGCGGCTGAGACGGGCGGGCGGGACGATCCACCTCGACACCGTCGTAACCGAAATTCGCTGGCGGCGCGGGCGGGTATCGGTGAGCGCGGGGGGACGGAATTGGGGGGCGTCCGCGGCGCTCGTCACGGTGCCGCTCGGAGTGTGGAAGGCGGGGCCGGGAGCAACGGGCGCGATTGCGTTCGCACCGCGCTTGAGGGTGAAGGAGCGATTGCTGTCCCGGCTGGAAAGCGGGCACGCCCGCCGGGTGGTGCTGCGCCTCCGGGCCGAGGCGTGGCGGCGTGGGCCGTTGCCAGCCGAACTGCGACGCAACGAAGGTCGCAGCTTCGGATTCCTGCAGTCGGAGGAATATTTTTTTCCCGTCTGGTGGGCGGAGGCACCCCGGCCGGTGCTGGTGGGTTGGACAGGCGGACCGGCGGCGAAGGAGATGACGGGATGGCCGGACCGGAAGGTGTTCGCGGCCGCGCTGCGCAGCCTCGCGAAACTGTGCGACTGCAGTCTCACGGCGCTGCGTCGACTGGTGCTCGAGGGCCGCACGCACGATTGGGCCGGCGATCCCTTTACGCGCGGCGCCTACAGTTTCGCCACGGCGGGAGAGGAGCAGGCGCCGTCGCAGCTCGCGCGTCCGGTGGGCGGAACGTTGTTTTTCGCCGGCGAGGCGACGGCGGAGCTTTTGGAACTCGGAACGGTGCACGGTGCGCTGGCGAGCGGGGAGCGAGCGGCGCAGGAGATCCTGGCACGGCTGGTTTCCCGTTGAAGCGTTTCGGGCCCGGGCTCGACACGGCGGGTTTCCGCCCGCACGCTGGACGCATGGCCACAATCTACGAAACGTTGCGGGCGGACATTGTTGTTGCGATGAAGGCTCGCGATACGGCGACTGCGACGGCGCTGCGAAGTGCGGACGCGGCGATCCAGCGCGCCTCGATCGATACGGGAAAGCCGATCGACGACACGATGGTGGTCACGATGGTGCGCAAGCTCGTGAAAAATCTGGTCGATGCGAAGACCGAGTTCGCGAAGGGCGGTCGCGCCGATCTGGTTGCGGCCAACGATACTGAAATCAAGGTGCTCGAGAAATATCTGCCGGCGGGCTTGGACGAGTCGAAGTTGAATGCGTTGATCGCGGAGGCGATCCAGGAGACCGGTGCCCAGTCGAAGAAGGACATGGGCAAGGTGATCGGGGCGCTGAAGAAGCGTCCGGAGGCGGGCCTGATCGATTTCGGCGTTGCCAGCAAGCTGGTGCAGGCGAAGCTGCCCTGAGTGGTCGGGAGAAATCGGGCTCGGGCGGCTGAATCCTGGCGAAAACTGAGCGATAGGAAAATCGGTCCAGCTGGCAACTTCAGCCACATTGTCGCGATGAGCTTGTGCCTCGCAGCCAGGAGATCGATTGAAGCGGTGAGCGCGGACGCGCTCGCGAAATGGGCGCCAACGCGCGCGCGCGGAATCGGACGACGAGACCATGGCTGAACCGCCCTCCAAGCATGTGGCGGACTTGCAACGTTTGCGTCAAACGGCGCGAACGCTGGCGGGGGAAGCCGAACCCCAGGCGGCGTTGTCCCATGTTTTGGACGCGGCGCTGTTGTCACTGGGCGCTTCCTGCGGGCTGATTTCGTTATGCGAAGCGGAGCGCTCGACGCTCCGGGTGGCGGCGTGTCGCGGTTTCAATGACGTGCCATCGGAGAGCCTCGAAGCCGTCGCGATGGCGGGCGGCGGGACGGCTTGGTCGGCGCACCGCCGGGTCGTGATCGCCGACGTGCGAAAGGATCCCGCGTTCGCTCGCATTTTGAATCTCGCGGAGGCGGCCGGCTTGGTCGCCACTCACAGCGTGCCGCTCGCGGCTCACGGCGGCGAGGTCGTTGGCGTTTTGACGGTCTGTTATGCCGAACCGCATGTGCCGGACGAGCGCGAGGAGGTTTTGCTCGAACTTTATGCGCAGCTCGTGGCGGACTTCATCGCGAAGGATCGGGGAACCGAGCAACTGCGGTCCAGCGAGGAGCGCTTCCGATTGCTGGCCGATCACGCGCCGGTCGGCATCTTTCTCGCGAACGCCGGCGGCGATGCCGTTTACTTCAATCCCGCGTGGTGTCGGCTCGCCGGTTTGAGCGCCGCCGAAGCGAGCGGGCGCGGGTGGGAGCAGGCGCTGCACCCGGAGGATCGCGAGCGGGTGAGCCGCGAGTGGGCGCTGGCCGTGGCTGATACCCGGCCTTCGCGCGTGGAGTTTCGGTTTTTGCGCCCCGATGGATCGATCTGCTGGCTGCAGGGCAACGCGGTGCGGTTGCGCGACGGGGACCGGATCACGGGATACATCGGCACCGTGGTGGACATCACGGAGCAGCGGGCGGCCACCGACCGCAACCGGATGCTGGCGGCGATCGTGGCTTCGTCGGAGGACGGCATCGTCGGCTCGGACCTGCAAGGCCGGATCACGAGTTGGAACCAGGGCGCGGAGCTTCTGTACGGTTATACCGCGGACGAGGCGATCGGGCAACCGGTGCAGATGCTGCTGCCGGACGAACGCCAAAGCGAGGAGCCGGACATTCTCCTGCGGATCAGCAACGGCGAACGTATTCATCATTTCGAGACGGTCAGACTGCGCAAGGACGGGACGCCGGTGGATGTGTCGCTCACCGTCTCGCCGATCCTCGGGCACGACGGGAAGGTGGTCGGTGCGTCGAAGACGGCCCGCGACATCACGCTGCGCAAGCGGCACGAGGCGGAGCTCAGGCGACGGGAAAAAATCTATCACGCGATCGGCGAATCGATCAGCTACGGCGTGTGGATCTGCGACGCGGAAGGACGCCACACCTATGCGAGCGAGTCGTTCCTGAACCTGGTGGGACTGACCCAGGAGGAGTGTGCGGGACTCGGATGGCTCCAGGCGGTGGCGCCGGAGGAGCGCGAGGGCGTGCTGGCGGCGTGGCGCGAGGCGATGGCCGGGGCGGGCGAATACGAAAAGAGATTCCGCGTGCGCGGAGCGGATGGCGAATGGCATCCGGTGCTGGCGCGCGGCGTTCCGATCCGGGACGAGAACGGCCGGATCGTGCATTGGGCGGGGATCCATCTCGACATCGCGGCGTTCATCAGGACGGAGGTGGCGCTGCGCGGACGGGAGGCGCAGCTGCGACTGGTGACGGACAATGCGATCGTCTATCTCGCGCAGTGCGACCGGGAGTATCGGTTGAAATTCGTCAACCGGCCCTACGCGGCGAGATTCGGCCGGAAGCCGGAGGACGTGGTGGGAGAATCCATCGTGTCGCTGATCGGCGAGGAGGCGTTCCGCCTGGTGAAACCGCAGATCGACGAAGCGCTGCTGGGCCGGCGGGTGGAGTTCGAGCTGGAGCTTCCTTACGAGCGGGTGGGCAAGCGCTGGATGCGGGTGATCCACGAGCCGGAGCGAAACGACGCCGGCGCCGTGATCGGCATCGTGGCGGTAATCACCGACATCACTGCGCGAAAACAAGCCGAGCGCGAGATGGAGCTGGCGCGCGACAAGGCCTTGGCGGCGTCGCGCGCGAAGGACGAATTTCTGGCGACGCTTTCGCACGAACTGCGCACGCCGCTCAATCCCGTGCTGTTGCTGGCGAGCGAAGCGGCGGCCGACTCCAGTCTGCCGGAGCGCACGCGGGAGGATTTCGCGACGATCCGCCGCAGCGTGGAACTGGAGGCGCGGCTGATCGACGATCTGCTGGATCTGACGCGGATCACCCGCGGGAAACTGTCGTTGAATCTCGGACGGCAGGATGTGCATGCGATCCTGAAGGACGCCCTGGCGGCGTTGCGCTCGGACTTCGAACAGAAAGGGCTGCAACTGGAGGTGGAACTGCGCGCGCCGGAGCCGCGGGTATGGGGCGATGCGGTGCGGTTGCAGCAGGTTTTCTGGAACGTGCTGAAGAACGCGGTGAAGTTCACGCCCGCGGGCGGCCGCGTGCAGGTGCGCACCCGCCGGGGACCGGAGCCGGACCGAATCTGCATCGAGATTCAGGATACAGGCATCGGGTTGACGGCCGAGGAACTCGCGAGCGTGTTCGACGCGTTTTCGCAGGGAGAACACGCGTCTCCGGGCGGCTCGCATCGGTTTGGCGGCGTGGGCCTGGGACTGACGATTTCGAACACGTTGATCGCGATGCACGGCGGGAGCATCGAGGCGGTGAGCGGCGGCCGCGGCCAGGGGGCCTTGTTTCGCATCGACCTGCCGGTCGCGCGGCCGGAGCAGCTGGACGTGCCGGAGGAATCCGGGCCGGCGGCGCCCCTGCTGGCGGCCGCCGGGGCGGAGGAACCGCGGCGGCCGCGACGGATCCTGCTGGTCGAGGACCACGAGGCGACGCGCCGGGCTTTGGCGCAGCTCCTGAAGCGTCGGCAGTTCGAGGTGCTCGCCGCGGGCAGCGTGGCGGAAGCGCGGGCCCTGGCCGAAAACGCGGAGATCGATCTGCTGGTATCCGATATCGGACTACCGGATGGCAACGGGTGCGAACTGATGGCGGAGCTGCGCGAGCAGCGGCAGCTGCCGGGGATCGCCCTCACCGGCTACGGGATGGATCACGACATCGTCCGCAGCCAGGCGGCGGGCTTCCTCGTGCACCTCACGAAACCCGTCGCGATGCAGGCGCTCGATCGGGCGCTCGCGACGGTGCTGGCGGAGCGGACGTAGGGCCGCCCCGGCCGGCTCAGGATTTCTTTTTCCGCCCGCGCTTGGGTTCGATGCTCAGATAGGTCTTGTTGAGCATCTGGCTCTCGTAGAGCTCGAGGAGGCGGACGCCCTCCCGGGGCTTGACCATGTCCTTGCGGGTGGCGGCGTCGATCTGCGCCTTCATGCGGCGGCAGAGATCCTCCTGCTGGTATTGCACGCCCTCGATGACGTCCGCGATGCGGGAGCCGCTGAGCGCTTCCTCGATATAGAAGCCGTTCGGTTCGTCGTCCTCGAGGAACACGTGCACCTCGTTGACGCGGCCGAAAAGGTTGTGGAGGTCGCCCATGATGTCCTGGTAGGCGCCGGTGAGGAAAATGCCGAGGTAGTAGGGCTTGTTGTTCAGCGGGTGCAGCGTGATGTAGTCCTTCACGTCCTGCAGATCGATGAACGAGGAGATCTTGCCGTCGGAGTCGCAGGTGATGTCGACGAGGATCGCGTTGACCGAGGGCTTTTCGTTGAGCCGGTGAAGCGGTGCGATCGGGAACAGCTGCTTGAGCGCCCAGTGGTCGAGGAGCGACTGGAAGACGGAGAAATTGCAGACGTATTGGTCCGCGAGGAGCTTGTTGAGATCGTGCAGCTCCTCGGGCTGGTAGCCGGTGTCGATGCCTTCCTTGGCGATCTGCTCGCAGATCTGCCAGAAAAGCGATTCGGCGGCGGCGCGGTTCTCGAGATCGAGATAGCCGAGGTTAAAGAGCGAGAACGCCTCCTCCTTTTTCTGGATGGCGTCGTGGAAACGTTCGAGGCGGCCGAGCTTGGATTTGTTTTTCAGCATCAGCTCGAGATCGGTGACGACCTTGTGCTTTTCCTTCGGCTGGTGCTGCTGGCCGAGCGACTCGCGCTTGTTGATGCGCTCAAAAACCTCGACGACGAGGAGGGAGTGGGGCGCGACGATCGCGCGGCCGGACTCGCTGACGATGTCGGGCACGTTGACGTTCGAGGCGTTGCAGATTTCGCGGACGTTGAAGACCACGTCGCGCGCGTATTCCTCGAGCGAGTAGTTCATCGAGCTCTCGAAGTTCGTGCGGGAACCGTCGTAGTCGATGCCGAGGCCGCCGCCGACGTCGAGGTAGCCCATCGGGAAACCCATGCGCGAGAGCTGGCAATAGAAGCGCGTCGCCTCGATGACGGCGTTCTTGATCGTGATGATGTTCGGGACCTGCGAGCCGATGTGGAAATGGACGAGCCGCAGGGCGGAGGCGAGTTTCGCGGCGCGGAGCTTTTCGCAGGCGAAGAGGACCTCGGCGGTGTTCAGGCCGAACTTGGCGTTGTCGCCGGTGGACATCGCCCACTTGCCTTCGCCGCGGGTCTGGAGCTTCACGCGGAAGCCGATCATCGGCTTCACGCCGGTTTCGGCGGCGAGGCGGATGATGTCGTCGAGTTCGGCGAGTTGTTCGACGACGATGATGATCCGCTTGCCGAGTTTGCGGCCGAGGAGGGCGAGGCGGATGTAATCGTGATCCTTGTAGCCGTTGCAGATGATGAGCCGCTGCGCGCCCTCATGCATCGCGAGCGCGATCATGAGCTCGGGTTTCGAGCCGGCTTCCAAGCCGTAGTTGTAGTCCTTGCCGGCGGCGACGATCTCGTCGACCACCTCGCGAAGCTGGTTGACCTTGATCGGGAAGACGCCGCGGTATTCGCCCTTGTAGCCCTCTTCCTTCATCGCCTTCGCGAAGCTCTCGTTGAGCTGGATGACGCGATGGCGCAGGAGATCCTGGAAGCGGATGACCATCGGGGCGCGGAGGCCCATGCCGAGCGCTTCGTTGACCACGTCGAGCACGCGGATGCCGCGTTCGTCCGCGCGTGGCCGGATGTTCACGAATCCTTCGTCGTCGACCGAGATGTGGCCGGAGCCCCAGCGTTTGAACCCGTAGTGTTCTTCGGACTTGGCGGCCGACCAGGCGGATGCGGATTTGGTTTTCAGGACAGGTTGGAAGTTGAGTTTGTGAGAGTTGAAAGAAAAACGGGCGCAGCGCAAGCGGCGTGGTCCAAAACGATTCGGGGCGCGAGCCTGGCCCGCCGCCGGGACTTCCGCTTTACGGGCTTGCTTTTGCGGAAGCGGAATCCGTTAGATGCGTGTTTTCTTTTTTCAAATCCTCAAACCGCTCTTACGAAAATGTCTCCTCTAGCCGCAACGCTCCCTCTTCTCGCTCAGCAACCCGGACCGCAGGGCGGCGGCTGGACCCAGCTGATTTTCTTCGGCCTGCTGTTTGCGGCGATGTATTTCCTGATGATTGCGCCGCAGCGCAAGAAACAGAAGGAGCACGAAAAGATGCTGAAGGCGCTTTCGTCGGGCGACGAAGTGGTGACGACCGGCGGCATCTACGGCACGATCACGAACGTGAAGGAAGACCGTTTCGTCGTGCGCATCGCCGAGAACACCAAGATCGAGGTCGGCAAGAGCTTCGTCAGCGGCGTGGTCCGCAAGGCCGGCGGCGGCGATTCGAAGAACTGACCATCGCATCCGCGGCACGCGGCACCGGCGGGCGGCGGCGACCGTGGCATCACGGCGGCCGCTCGCGGCGTTACCCCTTTTAAACCAAAACACCCATGCTCAGAAGCAACCTCTGGAAGCTGCTTATTTCCCTCGCCGTCGTGGCCTGGGCGATTGGCACGCTGATCCCTGTCAAAGACCAGGATTTCGCGTCCTATGCGAAATCCCATGCCGGCGCAAAAACAGCGGAATTCAGTTCCCTGGTCACCGAGGCCAAGACCCGCGTCAGCAGCGGCCGCGCCCTCAGCGAATTCGTCGCGCTCAAGCAGATCGGCAACGAGCGCAAGATCGACCTGTCGCAATATTTCCCGCAGATCCGTCTCGAGGAGTCGCTGCGCAATCTCGAGAAACGAAACGAGATCCTCCTCAACGAACTGCTCCGCCGCTCGAAGGGCAGCCTGCAGCTCGGTCTCGACCTGCGCGGCGGCGTGGCGTTTACGCTCGAGGTGGATGAACGCGCGGCCGGCTCCGAGCCGGCACAGGAGCGGCAAGAGAAACTCCAGAAGGCGATCGAGATCATCGGCACGCGCATCAACGCGTTCGGCGTCGCCGAACCGGTGATTCGTCCGGTCGGCGAGAATCGCATCGAAGTTCAGCTCCCGGGCGTCAGCACCAAGGACAATCCCGAGGTGGTCGACACGGTGAAGAAGCCCGCCCGGCTCGATTTCCGCGTCGTGCATCCGACGCTGTCGCCGCGCAACACCCCCGGCGGCGAGGTCCCCGCCGGCTACGAATTGATGACCCTCGATT
The DNA here is from genome assembly GCF_059821195.1 of Opitutus sp. sgz309028. Lineage (NCBI taxonomy): Bacteria > Pseudomonadati > Verrucomicrobiota > Opitutia > Opitutales > Opitutaceae > Opitutus > Opitutus sp. sgz309028. Next base: position 986,031 of record NZ_JCAMRR010000002.1, read on the forward strand.
ACGAGGGCCGCGCCGGCGAGACCGCGGCCGAGGAACTGTTCATCAAGCGTCGCCCGGAAATGTCGGGCGAGTCCATCGACCGCTCGTTCGTCCGCGCCGATCTCTACGGCAAACCGGAGATCATCCTGATGTTCACGAAGGAGGGTCGCGACAAGTTCGCGCAGGTCACGCGTGAGATCGTCCAGGAAGCGCAACAGGCCGGCACCGTCGGTCGCCTCGCGATCGTCCTCGACGGCAAGCTCTACTCCGCACCTTCCGTGCGCGAGGAGATCAACAGCGATTCCGCCCAGATCACCGGTAGTTTCAGCGACCGCGAAGCGTTGAACCTGGCCAACGTGCTTAACAACCCGCTCGATCTTCCGCTCGTCATCAAAGAGCAATACGAAGTCGGGCCGTCGCTGGCGCAGGACGCGATCGATAGCGGCGTGAAATCCGCGATCATCGGCTCGGCGCTCGTCGCCGGCTTCATGGTCGTTTATTACACGCTGGGCGGCGTGATCGCGGTGATCAGCGTGACCTTCAATATTCTGGTCGTGCTCGCGGCGCTTTCGAGCCTGGGCGCGACGATCACGATGCCCGGCATCGCCGGCATCGTGCTGACGATCGGCATGGCGGTCGACGCCCACATCCTGATTTTCGAGCGCATGCGCGAGGAGCTCAGCCTTGGCAAATCGCTTCCCGCCGCCTTCCACGCCGGTCACGACAAGGCGTTTACCACGATCATCGACGCGAATCTCACGACGCTGATCACCTCCGGCCTGATGATCGCGTTCGGCACCGGTCCGGTGAAAGGCTTCGGCGTCACGCTCACGATCGGTATCTTCTCGACGATGTTCACGGCGCTGCTCGTCAGCCGCATGCTGCTCGAGATGTCGATCGGCTCCGGCCTGATGAAGAAGTTCGTGATGATGAGCTTCCTGAAAGCGCCGACCTTGGACTTCATGAAATACGGCCGGATCGCGTTCATTTTCTCGTGGATCGTGATCGCCGTCGGCATCGTTGGCACCGTTTCGAAAGGCCGCGCGATCTACGGCATCGATTTCGTGGGCGGCGACGACATGAGCCTCAGCTTCAAACAGCACGTCGACGTGGCGAAGATCCGCGCGGCGACCGACGCCGCGAAACTCGGTGAGGTGAATCCGCTCTATCAGAGCGACCTCAGCGGCGAGGGAGAAATCCTGCGCGTGCAAACCGAAGCAGGCAAGGGCGCCGAGGCGGTGAGCGTGATTCAAAAAGCGTTTCCGCAGGCGGGCTTCGACGTCGTCGGCACGACCATCGTCGGCCCTTCGGTCGGCGCGGAGATTCAGTGGAACGCGCTCATGGCGCTCGGTCTCTCGATCATCGGCATCCTCCTCTATGTCGCGTTTCGTTTCGAAGTCGGCTACGGCATCGGCGCGGTGGTCTCCACCATTCACGACGTGCTGATGACGATCGGCATCTTCGTCCTGACGGATCGACAGTTCACGGCGCCGATGGTGGCGGCGTTGCTGCTCGTCGTCGGTTACTCCGTCAACGACACCGTGGTCGTGTTCGACCGCATTCGCGAGGAGTTGAAGGCGAATCCGGGCACCTCGCTGCGCGATCTCATCAATCTGTCGATCAACCGCGTCTTCTCGCGCACGATCCTGACCAGCTTGACGACGTTCCTCGCGGCGCTGGCGCTCTACATCTTCGGCGGCGGCGTGATCAACGACCTGGCGTTCACGTTCATGGTCGGCGTCGTGACCGGCACGTTCTCGTCGATCTTCGTGGCGAGCCCGATTTTCTACTGGTGGCACAAGGGTGACCGGAAGCACGTTGAGGCGCACCACGATGTGATGCCGAAATACGAGTGGTCCGGCTCCAGCAAGGCCTCCCACTAAAGCGGTAGGGCGCGTTGGCCGTCGACGCGCCGCAAAACGTCCGATCGCCACCGGCGATCGGACGGCGGATTCGCGACAATCCGCCCTACCAGGTCCGCCTCCATGCACTGGAGCTACACACCCGTCGCGCCCGAGGAGATCGATGCGCTCAGCAAATGCGCCGGGGTGAGTCCCACCCTGGCGGAGCTGCTGCTGCGTGGCGGTCTGCGCGATCCCGACCGGATCGGCGAATTCCTCGAGTGCGCGCTCGCCGGGTTGAACGATCCCTTTCTCGTTCGCAACGTCGACCTCGCCGCGACCCGCTTGCGCGAGGCGATCGCGCGCCAGGAGAACATCGTCGTCCTCGGCGACTACGATGTCGACGGCGTGAGCAGCACGGCGCTGCTCGTGAGCGTCCTGCGCCGTTTCGGTCTGCTGCCGCGTTTCGTCGTGCCGCGCCGCGCCGAGGATGGCTACGGGCTGACGCGGAGCGCGATCGACCGCGCGCTGGAGGAGGGCCGGCCGCACCTGTTCATCGTGCTCGATTGCGGCACGAACTCGCACGACGAGGTCGCATATCTGCGCGAGCTCGGCATCGACGTGATCGTGCTCGACCATCACCGCTCGAAGGAGCGCGCCCTGGAGGGATTGCTGATCAACCCGCACGTGCACACCGACGCGACGGGCGCCGACGGCCCCTGGCGGCACCTGTGCACGGTCGGGCTGGTGTTCAAGCTGGCGCACGGGCTGTTGAAGCAGTTGCGGGCGGACAACCATCCGGTGGCCTTTCGGATCAAGCTGCGCGACCATCTCGACCTCGTGGCGCTCGGCACCGTGGCGGACCTCGTGCCGCTCGTAGGTGAAAATCGAATACTCGCGCGCCACGGCCTGAGCATCCTGCAGGAAACGCGGCGGCCGGGCCTGCGGGCGCTGATGAACGTCGCGGGCGTGAAGCCGGAACATGGCATCAATCCGGTCGACATTTCCTTCCGGCTCGGCCCGCGCATCAATGCCTCCGGCCGCCTGGCCGACGCGGCGATCTCGGTCGAGTTGTTGTTGAGCGAGGACGAGGCGTTCTGCGAGGAGACGGCGCGGCAGCTCGATACCTTCAACCGCGAGCGGCAGGAGATCGAGCGGCGCATCACCGAGGAAGCCGAGCGGATGATCGAGACCGAGTATGCCGGCGAACCGGGCATCGTCCTGTTCAGCGAAAACTGGCATCCCGGCGTGGTCGGCATCGTCGCCGGCCGCGTGACGCGGAAATATCATCGCCCCTGCGTCGTGCTCGGGAACGAAGGCGACATGGCGAAAGGTTCCGGCCGCAGCATCGACAGCGTGAATCTCGTCGAGGTGCTCGGCGCGTGCGGCGGCGAGCTGGCGAGCTGGGGCGGGCATCCGATGGCGGTGGGGATTTCGTTGCGCAAAGATATTTTGCCCCGCTTCCGCGAGCAGTTCGCCGCGGCGGTGCACGCGCACGCGGGCGGCAACATTGCCGAGGCGCGCCTGGAACTCGCGGCCTGGTTGACGCCCGAGCAGGTGACGCCGCGGCTGATGGAGGAGATGGATTCGCTGCACCCGTTCGGCCAGGGCAACCCGGAGCCGACCTTCGGGATTCGCGGCGTCGTGCTGCGCCTCCCGCCCGAGGTGTTCAAGGATCACCATTTCCGCTTTCAGTTCGAGGATCGGCGCGGCCGGCGGCTGCACGGCGTGGCGTGGAAACTGGCACACCGGGTGCCGCCGACGCGCGTGCCGGTCGACCTCGCGGTGGAGTTGAAATGGAATCACTTCAACGGCCGGCGCTTTTTGCAGTTGTGCCTGATCGACTGGCGGCTGGCGCAGTAGCGCGCGGAGAGGTCCGGGCGCGCGCGCGAATTTTCCCCCGGCGGCGGCGAAATTCCGCTTGCACTTCCCGGCGGAAACTTGCTTGTTCTCGCCCTCTTTCACGCACCCGTAGCTCAATTGGATAGAGCATCTGACTACGGATCAGAAGGTTTGGGGTTCGACTCCCTACGGGTGCGCCAGTTTGACGGCGGCCGGCATCTTTCGGGATGCCGGCCGTTTCGTTTTGCGGCGGCAATCAGCGCTCTTCCACGTCGGCCAGTTCGGGCATGTTCTCCGCACTCGCGGCCTCCTCGGGCGGCAGCGGGAACTCCCGCACGAAGTCGCTGAAGGCGATCAATTCGCAGCGTCCGTCGTGATGCTCGACGATCGCCGTGAGCGATTCCACCCAGTCGCCCGAATTCAAATAATGGATATCGCCGATCATCCGGTCCGCGGGCGTGTGGATGTGACCGCACATCGCGCCCTGGCAACGGCGGGAGCGCGCGAGCTCCGCGATGTGATCCTCGAATCGCGAGATGTGGCTCACCGCCTCCTTCACGCGGGCCTTGATCGCCTTGCTGAGCGACCAGTATTCCTTCCCGCGCCAGGTGCGCCACGCATTGTAAATGCGGTTGATGCGGAGTAGGGCGCGATAGCCCCAGTCGCCGAGGTGCGCGAGAAAGACGAAGTTCTTGGTGACGGTGTCGAACACATCGCCGTGCAGCACGAGGTAGCGACCACGCGGCGTCTCGTGCACGTAATCCTCCACGATCTTCAGGTTTTCGAATTCGAGCGGGAGAAAGGTCGCAAGGATGTCGTCGTGATTGCCCCGCAGGTAGATCACCTCGGTATCCCGCTTTTCCAGTTTCTTCAGGATGATCCGCACGAACCGCGTATGCGCCTTCGTCCACAGGCCGGAGCGGCGCAGCTGCCAGCCGTCGATGATGTCGCCGTTCAGGATCAATTTCTCCGAGCGCGTGTGCCGGAGAAAGTGATTCACCTCGGCTATCTTGCAGTCGGGCGTGCCGAGGTGCACGTCGGAGAGGATCACGGTGCGAACGCGGAGCAGGTTTTTCATGACGAGGCGAAACGGCTCTTCGGTTGAAACGCGGACGGGCACGTCGCGCCGGGGCGGCGCGTCGTCGCTGTCTCCATTCGCGCGATCACCTGACGGGCGATGTGGTCGGCGGCGTCGGGCCGCGCCAGCGGACGCAGCGCGGCGCGCCAATCGCGCCACCGGCGGGCGTCATCCGCGAAGGCAGCGCGCAATGCCGTGAGCACGGCCGGGGGCGTCTCCGCCAGCGCGCCGATGCCGTGGCGGCGCAGCAGTTCATAATTTCCCTCCTCCTGTCCGGGCACGATCTGACTGACGACCATCGGGCAGAGTGCGGCGATCGCCTCCTGCGTCGTGGCGCCGCCGGCTTTGCTGACGACGACGTGATGCGTCATGAGCAGCCGCGGCATCTCGTCGGTCCAGCCGAGGATCCGGGTGGGAAACGGCCGGCCTGCCGCGAGGCGTTCAAGCCGGGCGCGAAGACGCACGTCGCGGCCGACGGTGCAGGTGATCTCCCAGTCGGTTTCCACGAACAGGCGGCGCGCGGTCTCGGCGGCATGGCGCGTGCCCGAGTGGACGATGTGCAGCACGCGGGGGCGCCCGGGCGGGACGGGTTCGGGCGGCGACAGCCGGCTCGCGTTTTCCGAGAAGAAAGCGGGCACGGGAAAACCGGAGACGTCCGGCGCGCTGTCCGGCAGGCCGACGCGGCGCAGGACCTCGGCGGAGTCCTCGTTGGGCAGAAACCAGCCGTCGCAACGGGCGCGCCACCAGAGCGAGTGGATGCTGATCGAATCGGTGACGATGTTGAAGACCGGCAACGACCACTCGCGACGCCGGGCCAGGTGTTCGAGGAAAAAGGCGTAGAGCGGGTAGGTGCAGCAGACCGCCGTGGGCTGTTCGCGCTCGATGAGCGTGGCGAGCGCGTCGATCGGGCGGCGAAACAGCCAATGCTGGCGCGGCACGCGCGGACTGCGGTCGATCAGGTCGTAGACGTGGCTCCAGACGTGCGGCGCGTGGTTGATCAGCCGGAGGTAGAACGAGCGTGCGATCCGGTTGAAGCGAGGCGAAGCCAGTGCAAACGCGTCGTGCATCGTCGCCGTCCCGGCGCCGCCCACGCGATCGAAGCCGGCCACGAGCGCGCGCGCCGCCGCATTGTGGCCTTCGCCAAATCCGGCGGTGAGAACGAGGACGCTGCCGCTCATGGTTGCGGGCCCGCCGGCGCCGCCGGTTGTAACGAAGGACCGGATACGGGCGGGACGATGGACCCGGGCGGGCCGGATTCGGCGAGCGTCTCGAGCAGATCCGCCTCGAAGCGGCCGATGACTTTTTCCCACGTTTGGGCGGCGACGGCAGCGCGGGCTTCGACGCGCAAACGCGTGCGGAGCGGCGCGGAGATCGCGAGCGAGATGGCCGCGTCGATCAACGCCTCCGGCGCGTCGCACGGGACGCGCAGCCCGCTGGTTTCGTGGCGGACGAACTGGCGCGCCGCGGCGTAGTCGAACGCGGCGACGGCGAGGCCGCTGGCCATCGCCTCGGTGAGGACATTGCCAAACGTTTCCGTCAGACTCGCGTGCACGTAGATGTCGGCTGACGCGTAGTGCTGCGCGAGCTCCTCGCGCGGCACGAAGCCTGGAAACAGGTAATCCGGATTCTGGCGCTGGAGCGCGGCACGCAGCGGACCGTCGCCGACGAGGACGAAGCGGCAGCGCGGATTCGCCATGCGCATGGCGGCGAACGCCCGCAGCAGCAGCGGGTAGTTTTTCTCCGCGGCCATGCGGCCGGCGTGGAGGACCACGGGATCGTCCGGTGCCGCGCCCCAGCTATCGCGGAGGACGGAGGATCGTTTGTCGGGCGAAAACTGCGTCGCGTCGATGCCGCGCGAGAGCACGCGCAGATTGCGAAAACCCCAGGCGCGCAGCTCGTCGCAAAGCTCCGGGGTCGGTGCAAAGGTGCGGCGGGTCCGATTATGCAGCCGGCGCAGCCAGGCGAGCGCCACGCGGTGAAGGAGGCCGAAGCCGTAGTGGCGCGTGTAGGCGTGGAAGTTGGTGTGAAAGCTCGAGGTGACCGGAAGGCCGAGCTGCCGCGCGGCGCTCACGGCGGAAGCGCCGAGCGGGCCTTCGGTGACAACGTGCACGAGATCCGGACGATCGGCTTGCCAGACGCGAAGCAACCGGCGCCGGGCGGGCAGGCCCAGGCGGAGGAGCGGGTAGCCGGGGATCGGCAGTCCGGGAAAGGCGAGTTCGCGGAAGGCGTTTTTCTCCGCGGGCGAGGCGGCGTCGTCGCGGCGCGGACGGCAGACCGTGACCGTGTGACCACGGCGCGCGAGTTCACGGGCGATGTGACCGAACGTCATCGCCACGCCGTTGATTTCGGGCGGAAAAGTTTCGGTCACGAGGAAGAGTTTCACGTGGGCGCGGAGGTGCGGGCGGAAGGATGTTTTCGGGCGAAAACTAGCCCCGCGAAGTGGCGCCACGGTGGCGAACTCGTTACGACTGCGTGAAATTCGGCGGCATGGGAAAAAACCTTACTTCTGGGTTGCACCGTTCGAAGGCACTTCTACGGTCGGCGTTTTTCAGTGAATGCAGTCGCACGGCCCTAAGCGCGTATATACACCGCAGTCCCTGGAGTTTTGGTTCGATCGTCTCGAGCACGACTGGGCGAACTCGTTTACCGCTGAGCAGTTGGAACAGGGACGGCGGATTTACGTGAACGGTGAAGTCCGGGAGCTCGAGCTGACGGCGAAGGACGCGATCATTCACCGCCGGGTCGACAAGAAAGACGACTATGCGGTGATCGAGTGGGGCACCCAAGGCCTCGCGGTGCGTTCATCCACCACCGACAAGGATCTGGCGCATGCGCTGGCGGTGGCCGGCTTGCATGAGATCGAGGAACTGGTGGCCGACGAAATCTCGCCGTTGCCCGACGAAACGTTGAAAGCGCTCGATTCCGAGGCGTCCGCCCGCGTGACCAACGGCCACGCGAATGGGCACGGCATCGACGCCGGCAAGTCGCTCGAAGCGGCGAACGAGTCGTCCGGCGGGGTCGCGACCGCCAGTCCCGCGACTGCCTCCCGCACGCTGTTGCTCGTGTTCAAAACGAAAACCGCCGGCCTGACGTTTCAGGCTTATTGGGCGGAGGCAGATGGCAAGACGCGCCATCCGGCCCTCGGTGCCGCGGCCCACGCGAACGGCAACAGCCCGGTTTCGTCCAGCGAGCGGGCCAAGCTGATCGGCCTGGCTGCTTATGCGCGAAAGGCGCATTTCCAATATCACCAGGAGACGAGCGTTTACCTGCTGGAATCGCTGGTCGAGATTCCCAATTTCCTGAAGACGGTCCTGCCGGCGTGGAAGAAGGTGTTTGCCGTCGAACTCGACGACAAGGCGGCCAATTTGTTGAAAGGCACGCGCGCGGTCGAAATCGAAGCGGTCGCCGAGGCGAGCGGCGGTGGTGCCGCCAGCGAGGTCGGTGGACTCAACCTGCGCTGGATCTTCCGCGCCGGCGAGCGGATGCTGACCGATTCCGAGGTGAGCACGCTGCTCAAGAAGGGTGGCGCGCCGGTGATACTCCCCAACCTCGGCATCGTCTCGCTGTCGGGCGAGCGCTGGGCATCGTTCAGCGCGTGGCGCGACAACGTCGACGAGACGCAGGCGGGTGGGGCGCTCTCGCCTTATCTGGTGTTTTCGTTGTTCAACGACGCGCGGCTGAAGCTCACGCTTTCGCCGGAAATCGAAGCGTGGCGGCAGAAGGTGCTCGCCGCGCCCGAGGCGCCGCCGGCCCTGCCGGAAATCCTGCGCCCGTATCAGCGGCGTGGCGTCGAATGGCTCGCGCATCTCTGCGACGTCGGGTGTCATGGTTTGCTCGCCGACGAAATGGGTCTGGGCAAGACGCTGCAGGTGATCACGCTGCTGGCGACGCGTCCGATCGCCGACAAGCCGAGCCTGATCGTCTGCCCGGCGAGCGTGGTGCCGGTGTGGCGCGAGGAAATCGCGCGGTTCCAGCCCGATCTCGCCGTCGAGGTGTTGAAGACGGGGCGCGACTTCTCTTCGCGGACCGGTCCGGTCGTGTGGCTCGCGAGCTATACCCAGCTGCGCAAACACCGCGACATCCTGCCGGCGCACGAATTCGGTTACGCGGTGCTCGACGAGGGGCAGTTCATCAAGAACCCCGACGCGAAGGTCACCCAGACCTGCTTTGCGATCCGCGCGAAACATCGTCTCGTCCTGACCGGCACGCCGCTCGAAAACCGGCAGCTGGATCTGTGGAGCATCTTCCGTTTTCTCCTGCCGGGTCTGCTCGGATCGAGGAGCAGTTTCGAGAGCGCGCTCGCCGGCGATCGCGCGGGCACGCTTGAGCGGCTCCGCGCCCAGCTCGCGCCTTTCATCCTTCGCCGCACGAAAAACGAGGTGGCCCAGGAACTCCCGCCGAAGGTCGAGATGGAGCTGCTTTGCCCGCTCACCGACGTGCAACGCGCGGAGTATGCGCGGATCTGCGCCGAAGGGCTGCAGCGGCTCGGCGACGACATCGGCGCGGCGATCCGCGAAAAATCGTTCGGCTTTCTCGCCCTGCTCACCCGGCTGCGCCAGACCTGCTGCGATCCGGACATGCTGCCGTGGCTCAAGTCGCCGTTGTCCGACTCGGGCAAGATCAACCTTCTCGTCGAGAAACTCGCCGAGATCGTCAGCAGCGGCCACAAGGTCGTCATCTTTTCGCAGTTCGTGATGCTGCTCGAACGCGTGCGCGCAGCGCTGGCGCAGAGCTTTCCCGACCTGCCCCGCTACGAGCTGACGGGCATGACGCTCGACCGGCTGAAGCCCGTGCAGCAGTTCCAAAACGCGCCGGGCGCGGCCGCCATGCTCGTTTCCCTCAAGGCCGCCGGCACCGGCATCACGCTCCACGCGGCCGATTACGTGTTCCTGCTCGATCCGTGGTGGAATCCGGCGGTCGAGGCGCAGGCCGTCGATCGCGTGCACCGGATCGGCCAGACGAACACCGTGTTCGTTTACCGCATGGTCACCGCCGGCACGATCGAGGAGCGCATCGAGGCGCTCAAGGCCGAGAAAAAGGACCTGTTCGACAAGCTGGTTGGCGGGCTCGGCGGCGACTTCGACCTGAGCCAGCATTTCAGCTCGCTGCAGAGTCTCGTGCAGTTGACGACGCAGGTCGAGTCCGAGCAACCGGTGTAAAGACCCTCCCGCGCCGGCTGCCGCGGACGGACGGAACCGCCGATGCACGGCGGACTTGTTTCGGAGCGAACCCGCGCTAGCGTGCCGTGCACGTGCAATCGCCGAGTGAACTCATAAGCCATCCCGACGTGGTGATGCTCGATCTGCCGGGAGGATCGCGCGAGACCGTGCTGCGAACGCTGCATGGCCGCCTGGCAGGCAATCCGGCCGTGCTCGATGCGGATCGGCTGCTGCGCGACGTGCTCGAGCGCGTGATGCTCGCGACGGTGTGCGTGTCGGCGGACACCGCGCTGCCGCACGCGCGCACCAACGCCGTCAGCCGGATCGTGCTCGCGGTCGCGCGGCTCGCGCCGCCCGGCGTGGCGTTCGACCCGGAGCATCCGCAGATCCGGCTGGTGTTCCTGATCGGGACGCCGCGCGCCGAGGTGGACAGTTATCTCCGGCTGGTCGGATCGATCTCCCGCCTGCTGCGCGATCCGGCCGCGCATGACGCCTTGCTGGCGGCGAAAAGCGAGCCGGAGTTCCGGGCGGTGCTGGCCGGCGAGGTGAAAGCATGAAGGGAATGCGCGATCCGGCTGCGTTGCTGCTGGAGCGCTTGATGCGCCTGCTGCGCTGGCGGCTCTGGATCCAGGAAAAGCTTCAGCCGACCGAGTGGCAGATCACGCTGATGTGGGCGGCGGCGGCCGGCTTCGTCGGAGCGATGTCGTCGATGCTGTTCTCCGTGATGGCCGAGGGTATCCACGAAGTGATGACGGGGCACCACAATGCGGGCGTCGTGGAGACGATGCGGCTGCTGCCGTGGTGGGGCGTCATCGCGGTGCCGGCGACGGGCGGCCTGCTCGCGGGGGTGACGCTGCTGCTCGGCAAGCGCATCGCGCGCGGCCAGAGCTCGACCGACTACATGGAGGCGATCGTGATCGGCTCGGGCGAACTGCCTGTGCGCGCCAGCTTGATCAAGAGCGCCGCGGCGCTGTTTTCGATCGGCTCCGGCGGCTCGATCGGACGCGAAGGTCCGATGGTGCAGATCGCGGCGGTGCTGGCGTCGATCATCGGTCGATGGCGCAAGTTTTCCCCGCCGCAACTGCGGCTGCTCGTCGCCTGCGGCGCCGCCTCCGGCATCGCTTCGGCCTACAACGCGCCGATCGCGGGCTCGTTCTTTGTGGCGGAGATCATCCTCGGCACGATCGCGATGGAGAGCCTTGGGCCTCTCGTCGTCTCCGCGGTCGTGGCGGCGTTGACCGTGCGCGGATTGACCGACGCGCAGCAGTTGTATCAGGTGCCGCCCTTCAAGCTGAGCTCGGCCTGGGAAATGATTCCCTACACGGTGCTCGGCCTGCTTGCCGGCACGCTCGCGCCGTGGTTCCTGCGCTCCCTGCGGCAGGCGGAGAAATGGTTTGTGGCGACGACCATGCCCCCGATCGCGCGCCTGGTGATCGGCGGCATCATCGTGGGCGACATCGCGGTCTTTTACCCGGAGGTCGCCGGCAACGGCTACTCGGTCGTGCTCAGTATTCTCAACGGCCACATCGCGTGGTTCGCCCTGATCGGCATCATGCTGGCGAAGTGGCTCGCGACCGCGTCTTCGTTCGGCTCGGGGGCGCCCGGCGGTGTGTTCACGCCGTCGCTGTTCATGGGCGCCAGCGCGGGCTATCTGTTCGGCACGGCGGTCAACGTGTTCTGGCCCACCGGCGCGGCGGATCCGCAGGCGTTCGCACTCGTCGGCATGGGCGCGTTTTTGTCGGCCGCGACGTATGCGCCGGTCATGGCGGTGATCATGCTCTTCGAGATGACGCTCAGCTATGACATCATCCTGCCGCTGCTGTTGAGCGCGGTCGTCGCGTATTACACGGCCAAGGGCGTGCAGGGCGAATCGCTCTATAGCGAGTCGCTGCGACGCAAGGCCGCCGAAACGCCGCAGGCGACGCTCCCGCTGGGCACCGTGCGCGACCTGATGAAACAGAATCCGCCGGTGGTGCCGACGACGGCGCATTTCGCGGAGATCGCGCGCATGTTTCTTTCAGTGCGCGTGAACAACATTTACGTGACGAATCCGGACGGCCGTTTCATGGGCGCGGTGTCGTTGCACGACATCAAACCGTATCTCGGCGATGCGGATCTCGCCGGCCTCGTGATCGCGAACGACATCATGCGCGAGGATTTTCCGCGCATCCGGCCCGAGCAATCGTTGAGCGATGCACTGGGCGCGTTTCTCGGACAGGCCGTCGAACGCCTGCCGGTCATCGAGAACGACGGCCGCCTGCTCGGCAGCCTTTCGAAAAGCGATCTGCTCCTCGCGCTGGTGGAAAAACGGCAGAAGCCGACGGCCTGAGTTCGCCGCCGGATCGTTGCATAGGTGACGCGCGCGTGTCCGGCGCGTGAATACTCCGTGACGCGCGCAGTCTGGAATTGCGCTGCGTTGCCGAAGGGCGGCGAGCTTGGCAGCATGTTCCAGCGCGCGTTTTCCCGGACGGCCTTCGCGACCGTCCTCCTCGCCACTATTCCGGCCGCAACCCTGGCTGACGAAACATCCGGCCGCGGTCGGTTGGTCGGACAGGCGATCAACTCCGAGAACGGCCTGGGGGTCGCCGGTGCGACGGTCACCGTCACCGGTTCGGCGCAAAGCACCGCGACGGATCTCTCCGGCCGGTTCTCGCTCGAGGACGTGTCGGCTGGCGTGCACGATCTCGTTGCGACGAAGGACGAATTCCGGCCGCTGACGGTCGCGCGTGTCCAGGTGACCGCGGGCGGCACCGCCGTAGTGGAAATTCCGATGCACCCGGTGCAGTCCGTCATCCGCATGGAGGCAATGACTGTGTCGGCCGACGTGGTGCAGAACTCCGGTCTCGGCCTGCTGAGCGCGCGACAGAAGTCGGCGGCGGTGAGCGACGCGATCGGCGCCGACCAGATGAGCAAGCTCGGCTTCGGCACCGCGGCCGCGGCGATGCGCGCCGTCACCGGCGCGTCGGTGGTCGGCGGAAAATACGTTTACATTCGTGGCCTCGGCGAGCGCTACAGCTCGACGATGGTGAACGGGGCTGAGGTGCCGAGCGCGGATCCCGATCGCCGCGCGGTGAACATGGACATGTTTCCCAGCGATCTGGTCGACGCGATCGTCACGACGAAAACCTTCACGCCGGACAAGCCGGGCAACTTCACGGGCGGCGCGGTGGACCTGAAAACGAAGGAGTTCCCCGAACAATTCACCGCGCAGCTGTCCGCCTCGTTCGGCTTCAACTCGCGCGTGACGGGGAAAACCTTCCTGACTTCCGGCGGCGGCAGCAATGTCTGGGCGCGCGACGACGGTTCGCGTTCGCTCCCGGCCGCGCTCGCCGGCCAGCGGATCCCGCTGCGTTTTACGGAGCCCGGGATCGATGCGCAGATCGGCGAGCTGACGCGGGCCTTCAGTCCCATCATGGCGCCGCGGACGAAGGATGCGCCGTTGAATCAAAGTTTCGCCGCGGCGGTGGGCGGCGTGGCGGAGTTGTTCGGCCGGAAGCTCGGCTACGCGACGAGCCTGTCGTATGACCGCACATTCAGCGGCTATCGCGGCGGCGTCTTCGGCCGCTACGAACGACAGGGCATTCATTCGCCCGCGCTCGCGCCGCTGGTGAAGCTCGACGACACGCGCAGCGAGGACGACGCGCTGATCGGCGCGCTGTTGAATTTCACGTATCAGCTCACCCCCGACCACCAGATCGCGTTCAACACGATGGTGAACCAGGCGGGTAACGATCTCGCGCGCCGGCAAACCGGATTGAATGTCGCGGGCGGGGGCATCACCGAGCAGGAAATTTTTACGACGCGCACGCTGCGCTACACCGAGCGTTCGCTGCAGTCGTTTCAACTTGCCGGCCGGCATTTGTTTCCCTTGTGGCGCGACCTCCGCGTGAACTGGAGCATCACGGACGCGACGACGACGCAGGACGAGCCCGACACGCGGTATTTCAGCACATTTCAGACGTGGGACGGAAACGAGTTCTTCGAAGTCTCCGGCGTGCCGCGGCCGTCGCGCTATTTTCGCGATCTCGAGGAGTCCCGCCGCGATTACAGCTTCGATGTCACCCTGCCGGTGACGACGTGGGGCGGGCGCGAGAGCCAGCTCAAGTTCGGCGGAGCGCTGGCGCGCACGCGGCGCAACTTCAGCGAGCGGCTGTTCGAATATAACAGCACGACGCTGCGTTACGACGGCGACGAGCAGAACTTCCTGCGCGAATCGCAGGTGGGGCAGGTCGATCCGGCGACGAACCGCTTCCGCACCGGCCAGCTTTACCTCGTGGAGACCACGTCAGCGGGCAACAGCTACGACGGCGAGATGGACGTCGATGCGATCTACGCGATGGCCGATCTCTCGCTGACGCCAAGACTGCGATTCATCGGCGGAGCGCGCGCCGAATCGACGAAGCTCGACGTGCGCAGCCGCGATCCCGGCCGGCGCGCGGGGCTGCTCGACGACGACGACCTGCTCCCGTCGGCTAACCTCGTCTACGCGCTCTCGAAGAAGATGAACGTGCGCGCGGCGGTGACGCGCACGATCGCGCGTCCGAATTTCCGCGAGATCGCCGACTACACGTCGTTCGAGTTCGTCGGCGATTTCGTTTACATCGGAAACCCGGATCTCCGGCGCACCACGATCACGAACTACGACCTGCGCTGGGAGTGGTTCCCGCACAAGGAGGAGCTGATCGCGGTGAGCGTGTTTCACAAGGACATGACCGATCCGATCGAGCGCGGCGTATTCTCGGTCATCAACAGCGGCGAGTTTCAGTATCAGAATGCGCCCTCCGGCCGCGTGACGGGCGTGGAGTTCGAGGCCCGCAAGAACCTTGGTTTCCTCGCCGACTGGCTGCGCGATTTCTCCGGCGGGCTGAACTACACCTACGTGGAATCCGCGGTCGAGATCTCGCCGGCGGAGCTGGCGTTTATCCGCTTCTACGAACCGGAGGCCGGCTCGACCCGCGCGCTCACCGGCCAGTCGCCGTATATCTTCAACGCGGACCTCACCTTCACGCATCCCGACTGGGGCAGCAGTGTCAGCGCGTATTTCAATCTCTTCGGCGAGCGGCTCTCGCAGGTGAGCCCGCCCGGCACGCCCAACGTTTACGAGCAGCCGGCGCCGACGCTCGATCTGATCTGGAACCAGAAGATCGGCTACCGGTGGAAGCTCACACTCAGCGTGAAGAACGTTTTGGATCGTCCGGTCGAGGAGACCTACACCTACCGCGGCGAGACGTATCAGCGATCCTCCTACAAGCGCGGCGCCGTCACCTCGCTCGGCGTGACGTTCACGTTCTGAGCGCCGCCGCGCCCTCCATTTCTTTCCCTCGGAAGAAGCCAAAGAAAAACCAAAGATGAAATCAACGACCCTAGCCATGCTCGCGGCCCTGGCCGCTCCGGCGGCACTCCTTGCCGCCGATATCACGGTGAACGCGAACGTCACCGCGAACACCACCTGGACGAAAGACAACGTCTACCACCTCGACGGTCGCGTGTTCGTGACCAACGGCGTCACGCTCACGATCGAGCCCGGCACCGTCATCAAAGGCAAGCCGCGCGCCGCCCAGGACGCGTCGGCCCTCGTGATTGCGCGCGGTGGCAAGATCAACGCCGCCGGCACGATGAACGAACCGATCATCTTCACCGCCGAGGCCGACGACCTGAAGGGCGGCCTCACGCAGGCCGACCGCGGTCTCTGGGGCGGCGTCGTCATCCTCGGACGCGCGACGAACAATCGTGCGAGCGGCGAAGGCAACATCGAGGGCATCCCGACCACCGAGCCGCTCGGCACCTACGGCGGCACGGACGACAACGACAACTCCGGCGTGATGCGCTATGTCTCGATCCGCCACGCGGGTTCCTTGCTCGGTCCCGACAACGAGCTCAACGGCCTTACGCTCGGCTCCGTCGGCGCCGGCACCACGCTCGAATACATCGAGGTGTTCGCCAACGCCGACGACGGCTTCGAGTTCTTCGGCGGCACGGTCAACGCGAAGTATCTCGTCAGCGCGTTCAACGACGACGACTGCTTCGACTGGGACGAAGGTTACCGCGGCAAGCTGCAGTTCCTCTTCGCGATTCAGGATCCGTCCGTCGGCAATCACGCGTTCGAATCCGACGGCGGCACGACGCCCGAGGACGGCACGCCCTACGCGAAGCCGACGATCTACAACTACACCGCGATCGGTTCCGGCGTGGGGAGCAACAACTCGAACAGCCTCGGGCCCATCTTCCGCGACAACACCGGCGGCATGGTCTACAACTCCATCTTCACCGACTTCAAGGGTTACGCGTGGCGCATCGAGACCGAGAGCGCGCAGGCGCAGGACAGCGCCAAGCGTCTGGCCGCGGGCGACATCGTGATCGCGAACAACCTCTTCGGCTCCTTCGGTGCCGGCACCACGGCCGACGACCTGTTCAAGGCCGTCAACGCCACCAGCGGCGGCGCCGCTCCCGCGAGCAACTACACCGCCGCGCACATCACCGCCGCCGCGCAGAACAACCGGCTCAACACGGATCCGAAGCTCATGATGATCGATCGCACCAAGACGGCGAAACTCGATCCGCGCCCGCAGGCCGGCAGCCCCGCGCTCACCGGCGCGGCCACGCCGCCGAACGACGGTTTCTTCTCGACCGTCCCGTTTCTCGGCGCCTTCAGCTCCGTGAACAACTGGGCTTACGGCTGGACGAAGCTCGGCCGCGACGGCTACTTCGATCCGGAGAGTGCGATCGTGACGGACTCCACCAGCAAGCTGGCCAACCTCTCCGCTCGCGTGATGGTCAACGCCAACAGCGTCGTCATCCCCGGTTTCGTGATCGACGGCACGCAGGCGCAGACCGTCCTCGTCACCGCCATCGGACCGTCGCTGCCCAACACGGTGGCGAATCGTCTGCCCGATCCGACGCTCGAACTCTTCAACGCGCAGGGCGTGAAGATCGCCGAGAACGATGACTGGAGCGGCACCGCGGCCACGATGGCCCGCGTCGGCGCCAGCCCGCTCACGCCTGGCAGCAAGGATGCCGTCATCGCCGTCACCCTCCCGCCCGGCGCCTACACCGCGCAGGTCAAGGGCAAGGGTGGCTCTGGCGAGGTCGTCTTCGAGGTTTACGAGGTGGACTGATTCCGCCCTCACGGGAAACGCCGCCGGGTCTCCTTTCGGAGGCCCGGCACACCCGGCCGTTGCTCTACCGTAACTTGATGGCGCTCGTTTTGCGGCCTCGTAACACGGCCGCCACGGAACCGTAACAATCGCCCGGCATAGTGGTGACGTTTCCAAAAACTGAAAACACCTACCATGCCGAAATTATCCACCAAATGGCTCGCGTTGATCGCCGGCGCAGCGCTTGTCACGGGCGCCGTTCAGGCGCAGGACAGCGGACCGCTCCTCAATCTGCTCGTCGCGAAAGGGATCATCACCGACCAGGAAGCCGAAGACCTTCGCGCCGAGTTGGTGAAGGACTACACCGCGAACACGTCCTCCGGTAAGCTCAACCTGAACAGCTCGCTGAGCGAGTTTAAGCTCTCCGGCGATGTCCGCCTCCGCCACCAGATGGAAACCCAGGCGCCCGAGACCGCGACGGGCCGCCCGACCGTGTCGAACGAACGCACCCGCGAGCGCTTCCGCTTCCGCTTCAATGGCGACGCCGTTTTGCAAAAGGGCTGGTCCGGCGGCTTCGCGTTCGAAACGGCCTCGGCCGCCGATTCCGGCAACCAGACGTTTCAGGACGGCAACAACGATTACAGCCTCTATCTCGCCCGCGCCTACATCGGCTGGCAGGCAAGCCCGAATCTCTCGTTCGCCGGCGGCAAAATCAAAAATCCGTTCTACACCACCGACTTGGTGTGGGACAGCGACATCAACCCGCAGGGGGTGAACGAAAACTACAAATGGTTCGTCGGCGCGAAGGACACCTTCGAGCTCCGCGCGATGCAGCTGATCATGGACGACCGCCCGGAGACGGCGTTCGGCCCCGCCGGCCGCGACGCGTGGCTCTTCGCCCAGCAGGCGGTCTACACGCACTGGTTCGGCCGCGACGAGATCGGCAATCAGGTCAACAGTCTCGTCCTCGCCCCCGGCTTCATGAAATACAACGCGTCCACGCTGGACGGCCTCGACAACGAGACGCCCTTCAACGGCAGCACGCAGGGCCTTGCGGTCATCACCTTCGCCGGCGAAGTCAACTGGCTCAACGTGGCCGGCAGCGGCACGGCCGTGAAGTTGTATTGGGATTCCGGTTACAACCTCGAATCGAAGTCGCGCCTGCGCGCCTACGGGCTCAACCCGAACGTCTGGGACGACGACCCGTTCGCCTGGCTCGTCGGCGTGGGCTATGGCTACGGTTCCGGCAAGACGCAGGGTGACTACGGCGTGAAAGTCGATTACCGTTCCATCGGCCTGGGCTCGCTGGATCCCAATCTCACCGATTCCGACTTCGCCTTCGGCCGCCTCAACCAGCAGGGCTGGAAAGCCGCCTTCAGCTATAACCTCACCGATTTCGCGAACTTGAACCTGGCCTATTTCTACACCCAGGCGATCCAGGACAAGCTCGTCACCCCCGTCGCTAATCTCGACCACTCGCAGACCCTGCAGGTGGATCTGATCCTCAAGTTCTAAGTCAGGCAATCCAACCGTTCTCCTCATGAAAAACATTCTTCTCTTCGCGGCCGCCCTGGTGGCCCTGCCGCTCGCGCAAGCCCAGAAGCTCGTGATCAAAGGTTCCGACACGCTCGGCGCGAAGCTCGTCCCGCAACTCGCCGAGGAATACAAGGCCCGCCACCCCGGCGTCTCGTTCGAGATCGCTGCGGAAGGCTCCACGACCGGCATCGCCGCGATCATCGACGGCACCGCGCAGATCGGCATGGCCTCGCGCCGCGCGAAGCCGACCGAGATGTCCGCTGCGCAGGCCAAGGGCGTTTCCATGAAGCCCACGATCGTCGCCTACGACGGCATCGCGGTGATCGTGAACGCCGGCAATCCCCTCGCGAGTCTGACCAAGCGCCAGATCGAGCAGATCTTCACCGGCGACGTCACCGACTGGTCCGCGGTCGGCGGCAAGCCCGGCCGGATTTCGGTCTACACCCGCAACACGTCGTCCGGCACGTATTCGGATTGGAAGGACCTCGCCATGAAGAAGCGCGACTACGCGTCGTCGTCCCAGAAAATGGCCGGCAACGAGCAGATCGCGGCCGAAGTGGCGAAGAACCCGAACGGCATCGGCTATGTCGGCATCGCCTACATCCACGCCGACGGCATCAAGGTGGTCCCGATCGATGGCAGCACGCCCGACAAGGCGTCGGTGCTTTCCAAGAAATATCCCTACGCGCGTCCGACGTTCTACTACACGAACGGCGAGCCGACGGGCGAGGCTGCGAAGTTCATCGAGTTCACGCTGAGCGCGGACGGCCAGCGCATCGCGGAACGCGTTGGCTTCGTGCCGCTGCGCTGAAACGCGGCGCTCGCGCGGAACGTTTGCAAAGCAAAAGGCCCGCTTGACGCCGGTTGAGCGGGCCTTCGTTTACTGACACCAGGATTATGGCTTCATCGAATTCCAGCACCGCGGGTCCGGGTAGCTTTACGATTGCACGCCGTCGCGTTCGGTTTCTGGGCCTGAGCATCGACGACTGCATCCGCTACTTCTTCGGCGGAAACGCCTTTGTCGCCGTCATCGTGCTGGGCCTGATCACGATCTTTCTGTTTCGCGAAGGCGCCGGCTTTTTCGCGCAGAACCGCGACAACCTCTCCGTCTATCGCCGGGCGGGACTCGAGTTCGTCGACATCATGCGGCGCGTCGAGACCGAGCACACGGACATGACGCGCGACCTGTTCGCGCTGCGGCAGCGGACGCTGACCTATTATTTGGAAAAGGAAAAACTGCCGCTCGCCGAAGCGAATGCGCGCCTCGCCGCGTTCGACGATTATTCGGGACGGTTCTCGGATTCGATCGAAGGGTTGCGCGGTTTCATCTCCGATCTCAGCGACGCGGCGAGCGCGACCAAGACGAAGTTCATCGTTTCGCAGGATCAGCTCGAAGAGCGCAACCAGCTGCTCGCGGAAGGAAAGACGGCGGAAGCGGCCGCGGTGAAGATCGACGAGGTCAATTTCGACGAGGAGATCCGGACGCTCACGGGCACGCTGCCCCTCTACAAGGAAACGAGTCGCGAGTTCGCTCGCGAGACCCAGGCGGTGCTCGATCATCCGCCGCAGCTGCCCACGCCGGAATTGACCGCGCGACTCGAGCGTTTCCAGGGCGACGCGCGGTCGTTTCTCGGCACGTTGCCGGGCGTCGAACAGGAGCTGGAATCGTGGGACTGGCGCCGGCCCGTGCCGCTGTGGCGCACGGTCACCTCCTTCGTTTTTGGGACGCGCTGGCTGACCGCGAGCTTCTGGCAGGACTGGTATGGCGTGATCCCGCTGTTCACTGGATCGCTGCTGGTCTCCGCCATCGCCCTCGCCATTGCCGTGCCGTTCGGCATTGCGGCGGCGATCTACGTCAACCAGCTCGCATCGCCGGCCGAGCAACGCCTGATCAAGCCCTGCATCGAGTTCATCTCGGCGTTTCCGTCGGTCGTGCTCGGTTTCTTCGGCATCATCTTTCTCGGCGAACACCTCCGCCAGTTGTCGAACGCCTCGTGGCTGTCGTGGGTGCCGGGATTTCCTTTCTCGGAGCGGTTGAACGCGTTGACGGCCGGCTGCCTGCTCGCGCTGCTCGCGGTCCCGACGATCTTCACGCTGGCGGAGGATGCATTGAACAACATCCCGCGTTCGTTTCGCGAGGCCTCGCTCGCGCTGGGCGCCACCAAACTGCAGACGATCGTGAAGATCACCGTGCCCGCGGCCTTGTCCGGCATGGTCTCCGCGGTGCTGCTCGGTTTCGGTCGCGTGATCGGCGAGACGATGGTCGTGCTGCTTTGTGCGGGCAATCGCATCGCGATTCCCGATTTCACCGAGGGCCTCGCGGTGATCACGCAGCCGGTCCACACCATGACCGGCATCATCGCGCAGGAGATGGGCGAGGTCGTCCGCGGCAGCATTCACTATCGCGCGCTGTTCGTGGTCGGCATGGCACTGTTCTTCCTTTCGCTGCTGATCAACTTCTTCGCGCAGAAAATCGTGCGGCGCTACCGTCTTTCGATTGGTTGAATCATGACCTCTTCGTCCATGACCGAAACCCTCCCAAATCCCTATGCTGCCCGCGCCGGTGCGCACCACTTCTGGGAGGGCGTGGTGCGCTGGATCTTCCGGCTGGGGACGTATGCGATCCTCGCGAGTGGGGGAGCGGTGCTGCTGAACATAGTCGTCAAGGGCCTGCCCGCGCTGGTCACGACCGACGCGCCGTTCATCAACACCTCCTTCCTGTTCGACGCGCCGGAGTCGCTTTACGTCTTCGAGTATCAGGGGCAGCATTACGAGCTCGGCGACCGGGCGTTTCGAGAGTTTCGCGCCGCGCACGGCAATCCTTCGATCGACGCCGAGAGCTACGTTTATTCCGCGGGCGGCATCTTCCCCTGTATCGTCGGCACCGTGCTGCTGGTGGTGGGATCGATGACGATCGCATTGCTCGTCGGCGTGAGCGCCGCGGTCTATCTCAACGAATACGCGAAGGACAGCCGTCGGATCCGCTTCGTGCGCCTGGCGATCGTCAACCTCGCCGGGGTGCCGTCGATCGTGTTCGGCCTGTTCGGCTTCGGCATGTTCGTGATCTTCCTCGGCTGGAACGTCTCGCTGCTCGCCGGCTGGTTCACGCTCGCGTTCATGGTCCTGCCGGTGGTGATCACCGCGAGCGAGGAATCGCTGAAGTCGGTGCCGAAGGGATTTCGCGAGGGCTCGCTGGCGCTGGGCGCCACGCGGTGGCAGACGATCCGGAAGAACGTCCTGCCGTATGCGCTGCCGGGCATCCTGACGTCCTCGATTCTCGGCATCGCGCGGGTCGCGGGCGAGACGGCGCCGATCATGTTCACGGCCGCGTATGTCGTGCGCGACAAGCTGCCTTGGGAGGTTTCGCAATGGGGCGATTTCTTTTTCCAAGGCGTGATGGCGCTGCCTTACCACATCTACGTCGTCAGCTCGAAAATCCCGCAGAACGACTACACCGAGCGCGTCCAATACGGCACGGCGCTCGTGTTCATGCTGGTCGTGGCCGGCGTCGCCGCCGGTTCGATTGTCCTGCGCAACAAACTTCGCAATCGCTACAAATGGTGAACGCCATGACGCTCATGGAACCTTCCGCCTTCCGTTCCGCCTCGTCCGCGGCCCCCAACGCTTCCGCTCCCGTGAATTCCTCTCCGGCACCGGCCTCCACGACCGCTCACAAACCGATCATCGACATCCAGAACGTCGACTTCCGCTACGGCGCGCACCAGGCCCTGCACGGGATCTCGCTGCAGATCCAGGAGAAAAAAGTCACCGCGTTCATCGGCCCCTCCGGCTGCGGCAAGTCCACGCTCCTCCGCTGCCTGAACCGGATGAACGACCTGATCGACGAGGCGCGCGTCACCGCCGGCACGATCAAGATCCGCGGCGTCGATATCAACGGCCCGCAGGTCGACCCGATCGAGCTGCGCAAACGCGTCGGCATGGTGTTTCAGAAATCGAATCCGTTTCCCAAAACCATTTACGAGAACATCGCCTACGGCCTGCGCCTCCAAGGCGTGAACGACAAAAGCCGCCTCGACGAAACCGTCGAGAAATCCCTCCGTGGCGCCGCGCTCTGGGACGAGGTCAAGGATCGCCTGCACACGAGCGGTCTCGGTCTCTCTGGCGGCCAGCAGCAGCGGCTTTGCATCGCGCGCGCGATCGCGGTCGAACCCGAGGTGATCCTGATGGACGAGCCGTGTTCGGCGCTCGATCCGCTCGCGACGGCCAAGATCGAGGAGCTGATCCAAGACCTGCGTGCGCGTTACACCATCGTGATCGTCACCCACAACATGCAGCAGGCCGCGCGCTGCTCCGATCAGACGGCGTTTTTCTATCTCGGGAAACTCGTCGAGATGGGCCAGACCCGCGAACTCTTCATGAACCCCGCCAACCCGCAGACGGAAGCCTACGTTTCCGGCCGCTTCGGCTGAGCCGCGAACTCCGTTCCCCGGTCTTCGAACTCCGATTCCGCTTCGCCAACATGACCCACTTCACGGAAGAAATGAGCAAACTGAAGGAGAGCCTCCTTGCGATGGCGAGCCACGCCGAGTCGTCGGTCGCCCGCGCCATGCGATCCCTGGTGGAGCGCGACGACGCGCTCGCGCAACAGGTCATCGATGACGACAACATCCTCGATCAGTTCGAGGTCGAGGTCGACGACATCGCGATCCATCTCCTCGCCAAGGCGCCGCTCGCGACCGAGCTGCGCCTCATCACCGTGGCGATGAAAATCTCCCAAAACCTCGAGCGGGTCGGCGACGAGGCGGTCTCGATCGCGCGCCGCGCGATGGATCTGAACCGCGAGCCGCAGCTCAAGCCGTATGTCGACCTGCCGCGCATGGCGACGATGTCGCTCGAGATGCTCCGCGACGCGCTCACCTCCTTCGTCGAGCGCAAACCCGAGCGCGCCCGCTCTGTCGTTCCGCGCGACCAGGAGGTCGACGACATCAACCGGCAGCTCTACCGCGAGCTGTCGAGCTTCATGATCGAGCGGCCGCAGACCATCTCGCGCTGCCTCGCGCTCATGGCCGTGTCGAAACGGCTCGAGCGCATCGCCGACCACGCGACCAACATCGCCGAGGAGGTGGTTTACCTCTACGAGGCGCGCGACATCCGCCACACCGGACGAAAGAACGATGAAACCTAAAATCCTGGTCGTTGACGACGAGCCGGACGCGCTCGAAGTGCTCGGATTCAAGCTGCGCGAAGCGGGCTTCACGCCGATCTTTGCGGCTGACGGCGGAAAGGCTCTCGCCGCCGTCCGGGCCGACCGGCCGGATCTCATCGTGCTGGATCTGATGTTGCCCGAGATCGACGGATTGGAGGTCTGCAAGATCCTCCGCCGCGATCCGACGACGGTGTCGATTCCGATCCTGATGCTCACCGCGAAGGCGGCCGAGATGGACCGCGTCATCGGCCTGGAATTGGGCGCCGACGATTACGTGACGAAGCCTTACAGCCCGCGCGAATTGGTTTTGCGGATACGAAAACTGCTCAAGCGGATGGAAGCGGCCGAGGAGGCGGGCGAGCACTTCCGGATCGGGCCGCTCGAAATGGACATCCCGCGGCATGAGGCCCGCGTCGACAGCAAGCCCGTCGCGCTGACCGCCACCGAGTTCAACCTGCTCGCGCTGCTCGCCCAGCGCCGCGGCCGGGTGCAGACGCGCGAGCGTCTGCTGCAGGACGTCTGGGGCTACGAGACCGCGATCGACACCCGCACGGTCGACACGCACATGCGCCGGTTGCGCGAGAAGGTGGGACCGGTCGCCGATTATTTGGAAACGATCCGCGGCGTCGGCTACCGTTTCAAGGCGGAGGGCTGAGCCGCGCGATTGCCCCGCAACCCCACCGTCGCAGCTCATGACTTTCGCGCTTGTCTTGCTCGCCTGTCTCCTGGCGGGCGCCTGTTTCGGCTGGTGGCGCGAGCGCACGCGCCGCCGGGCCCTGCGCGCGAGCCACGCCCGCGAGCTGGCGCAGGTGCAGTCGGCGCACGACGCCGCGGTGCGCGAGCACGCGCAACGCATGCAGGCGGTGCTCGACAGCATGGTCGAAGGCATCGTGGTGCTCGATCGGCAGAACCGCGTGACGATCGCCAACCGCGCCGCGGCGATGCTCTTCGGCTTCACGGAAAGCGTCGCCGGCCGGGCATTGATCGAGGCGGTGCGACATCACGAGGTGCTCGCGGTGGCCGACCGGCTGGCCAGCGAGAACGCCATCCTCGGCCACGAGCTGCGCCTCGAGGGCACGACGTCGCAGTTTCTGCAGGTCAACGCCGTCGCGTTGCGCGGACCGGATGGGACCGTCGACGGCGCCGTGCTGGTGTTTCACGACGTGACGCGCGTGCGTCAGCTCGAAGGCGTGCGCCAGGAGTTCGTCGCCAACGTCAGCCACGAGCTGCGCACGCCGCTCTCGTTGATCAAGGGCGCGACCGAGACGCTGATCGACGGCGGAAAATCGGATCCCGTGGCGCTGGAGCGCCTGCTCAGCATCATCGACCGCCATGCCAACCGGCTCACGCTGCTGATCGACGACCTGCTCTTGCTGGCGAAACTGGATTCAGGTCGCGTGATCCTGAATCTGCAACCGTCGCCGTTGCGCCTCGCCGTGCAGGAGGTGGTCGAGGACCTCGCGCCGCGCGCGCTCACGCGCGAAATCACGCTCGAAAACAAGTTGCCGAGCGGACTGATCGCAAAGGCCGATCCGGATCGGCTGCGGCAGGTGCTCTGGAACCTGATCGACAACGCGATCAAATATGGCCGCCCGGCCGGTGCCGTCACGATCACCGGTCGCGTGGTCGACGAGAAGAGCGTCGAGATCTGCGTGCGGGACGACGGCCCGGGCATTCCGGCCGAAGCGCGCGCGCGGGTGTTCGAACGTTTTTACCGCGCCGACAAGGCCCGCTCGCGCGAGCAGGGCGGCACCGGTCTGGGACTCGCGATCGTGAAGCACGTCGTGCAGGCGCACGGCGGCGAGGTTCGCGTCGAAAGCGAAGTGGGGCAGGGTGCGGCGTTCTGTTTCACCCTGCCGCGATAAAGCCCCGCGCGGCTCAGACGCCGAAGAGATGGAGCAACTCGACCATCCCGTAGCCGAGAGCGCCGGTGATGGGCAGCGTGAGCACCCAGGCCCACAGGATACGTCCGACGACGCCCCATTTCACGGCACTCAGGCGCTTCGTCGCGCCAACGCCCATGATGGAGGTCGCGATGACGTGCGTGGTGGAAACCGGCACGCCCATCGTCGACGCTCCGTGAATGACGAGGGCGGCGGACGTTTCGGCGGCGAAGCCGTGCACCGGCTGCAGCTTCACCATCTTGTGGCCCATCGTGCGAATGATGCGCCAGCCGCCGGCCGCCGTGCCCGCCGCCATCGTCAGGGCGCACGTGATCATCACCCAGCGATGCACCTCAAAGGCCGGCGTGTAGAGGAAGTGCAGCGCGGCCGGCAACTGGTCGAACGCGCCGGATTGCGTGCCGGTGAACAACGCGAGCGCGATGATGCCCATCGTTTTCTGCGCGTCGTTCGAACCGTGGCTGTAGCCCATGAAACCGGCGCTCACGAGCTGCGCCTTGCCGAACACCGCGCGCACAAAGCGGGGCGTGGCTTTGCGCAGCACCGCGAGGAGCACGAGCATCAGAATCACCCCGAGTAGAAAACCGATCAGTGGCGAGGTGATCATCGGCAGCACGATCTTCGGCCAGAGTCCGGCGTCCGCGCCTTTCGCGTCGACGAAGTGCCACTTGAGCACGTCCCAGGTGTTGGCCGTTCCCAGCGCCGCGCCGCAAAGTCCGCCCACGAGCGCATGGCTCGAACTCGACGGGAGCCCGAGCCACCACGTGAAAAGACCCCATACGATCGCGCTCAACAGCGCGGCCAGCACGGTGGCCATGGTGACAAACTGGGTGTCGACGAGTCCCTTGCCGATGGTGCTCGCGACGGCCGTGCCCATCAGCGCGCCGATGAGATTCCAACCCGCGGCCCACAGGACCGCCATGCGGGGGGAAAGCACCTTGGTGGAGACAACCGTGGCGATCGCGTTCGCGGTGTCGTGAAAGCCGTTGATGTATTCGAAAATCAGCGCGGCGAGCAGAACGAGCAGGAAGAGAGTCATGAGGCTTGAGGAGAGTCGTGACCTGCGGGTCGGCGGCGGGGTGATTTCCGTCTCGCCGCGGCCGAAATCACGAATGCTTCAGGACGATCTGGACAACGATGTTGCCGGCGTTGCGACAGCGGTCGACCGCCTGCTCGACCATTTCGTAGAGCTCTTGCAGGATCACCAGCTCCTTCGCGTCGAATGGCCCGTGATACAGCTCCTTCAGCAGGCTCAACATCACCTTGTCCGCTTCGCCTTCGGCGTATTGCAGCCGGTCGTTGGCCTCGCGGATCTTCTCGATATTCGTCCCGTGCCGCAGTGCCTTGACCATGAACACGACCGCCTCGGACGCGAGATTCAGCAGCTCGGCCTGACGCTGGAACGCCGCATGCGGCACGCGCCCGGGATAAATCGAAAGGCGCTCGACGATTTTCTCGATCGCCTTGGGAATGCGATAGAGCGCAAACGACAGCGCCTCGATGTCCTCGCGCTCGAGCGGCGTCACAAACGTCTTGCTCAGCTCCTCGGTCATCTCGTGCCGGATGCGCTTTTCCTTCCGGCGGGTCTGCACGAAGTCGTCGAGATTGGCCGGCGGGCCGCCCGCGCTGAGCTTTTGGAGGTAACGCGAAAGCAGATTCACACTGGTCTTCGCTTCCTCGGCGCCTGCTTCCAGCAGGTCGAAGAACTTGTCCTCTTTCCCAAACAGCTTCTTGAGCGACAACATGGTGCCGCCTGAGTAGCTGCGATCATGACGATTGCGAAACAAATTTCCCGGCGCGCCGGAAGAATTAGCTCCGCGCCAATCGCCTAAATTTTTCCGCGCAGCCGCGCCCACGCATAGCCGAGCCGCTCGTAAACCGCCCACGTGCTGCGTCCGAGCGATTCAAGATCCCACGTCGCATCGCTGATCGTGAACGTCTCCGACGGACGGGCGGAAAAATCCGCCGGACACGGCAGCGGCGCGAGGCCGGCCTTGCGCATCAACGCAGTCGCCCGCCGCAAATGCCAGGCCGAGGTCACCAGCGCGAAACGCTCCGAGCCCACGAGCTTCGCGAGTTCGCGCGCCTCCTCCTCCGTGTCGCGCGGCGAGTCGAGGACCACGAGGCGGCGGCGTTCCACCCCGAGCGACGCGGCGGCCTCCGCCAGGACGGCCGCGTGGCTCGGCTGGCCCGGGGCGCCGCGGCCCGACGTGACCAATCGGGCCTCCGGCAGCACCCGCAGCAGCCGGATCCCTTCCATCAACCGGCCCTGCGCCGACGTGCTGAGCTTGTTCACCGCCGAAAGTCCCGGCGTATCGCCGTGCCCGCCGCCCAGCACTACGACATAGCGACAGGCCGCAAGCTCGGACGGAACGCTCGCCGTGTCCGCCAACTCCGGGATCGGCGCGTAGACCGTTTCGAGCGGCCGGATCAGCGCCGTGCTGACGACTTTATTGCTGAATATCAGTAGCAACAACGTCGCCGTTCCGATGAGCCAGCGGCCGAGTCGCGCGCGCCGAGTGCTCAGCAACAGACAAAACCCAATCACCAGCAGCGTGAGGCAGAGCGGCAGCGGCATCAGCCAGAACGAGACGAATTTTTTCAGCAGAAAACCCACGGGCGCAGTGGAAGGGAAATGCCCGGCGCGGAGCAAGGTTCGTCCGCGCGGCCCGTTCGGGCTCGGGAAACACCTGCGTGCTTTGGCGGATATCGCGGTCGGGGGAACAATGGCCGCGCGCGACGGACGATGCCGCCAGCCGGCGCGAGCCGCGCGCCTCTTCCACGACCATGTCGTTTGCCGCCGCCCTGAAAGTCCGCACCTCGTTCGAAATTGAATTTGACCGCGCCGGCCCCGCGTTCTGTTCGGACCTGGTGGAGCCCGCGCTCCACCTGCCGGTGCCCTGGCTGGGAGGACATCCCGTGGAGCAGATTTTCGCCGCCGCCGAGCCGGAGCGGACCGCGGCCGGTTTTGTGCTGCGCCGCGCCGGCAGCCTCCTGCTGGGCTGCACCGTGCAACCCGTGGGCGCTTCCCTGCAGGCCGCGACGGGTGAACTTTACCGCCGGCTCCTCGGCGTCGTCGCGGGACGGCCCCTGTATCGCGTTTGGAACTACGTCCCTGCGATCAACGAGGTGGCGGACGGAATGGAAAACTACCGCGCGTTTTGCGCCGGCCGCGCCGAGGCCTTCGAGTCGGCGCTGGGTGCCGGCTACCGCTGCCGTTTGCCCGCGGCGTCCGCCGTCGGCTGCAGCGGCGATGCGCTCGCGGCGGTTTTCGTCGCGGGCGAAACCGCGCCGCATCACGTGGAGAATCCGCTCCAAGTGCCCGCTTATGACTATCCGCCGGAACACGGCCCGCGCGCGCCGAGCTTTGCGCGCGCGACCGTGGCGGGCGACCGCGGGCGGACGCTCGTGTTCGTCTCCGGCACCGCCGCGATTCGCGGACATCGCACCGTCGCGCCCGGGCGGCTGCTGCCGCAGCTCACCTGCACGCTTGAAAACCTGCGCCGTATCGGCCGCGAAGCGGGTGTGGGCGACCAGCTCGGCGCCGGCGGCTTCGAGCGCCATTTCAAAATCTACGTCCGCCGCGCGGAAGATTATGCCGTGGTGAGGAGCTGCGTGGAGCGCGCGCTGCTCGAACCCGGCGACCGCGCCATCTACCTGCGCGCCGACATCTGCCGCGCCGATCTCGAACTCGAAATCGAAGCCACCCTCCTCGCGCATCCCACCCCAAACTAGAGTGTCATATAATGTATGACACTTTCTCCGTCGTCGGGGCGGAGGAGGGCGGGTGGGAGAGCCAGCGTTTCAGGCGGGCGGTGTCGGTTTTTCCGCGTGGAGTAACGGGGAACTCGGGAATGACCCGGAAGATCCGGGGAATTTTCCAACGGGGAAGTCGCCCAGCCAAGGCGGTGCGCAGCGCGGGACCGTCGGTTTCGCCGGCGACAGCCGCGGCCAGCGCGTCGACGCGACCGGCGAGCGGCATGACATACGCGTCGCGCACGCCGGCGAGCTGCTTGAGAGCGTTTTCGATTTCGCCCAGATCGACGCGGCGACCGGCGATTTTGACCGCGCGGCCGGTGCGCGCGAGCCACCGCAATTCGCCGTTATCCGTGAAAAGCGCGCGGTCCGCGGGACGGAAGGAGCCGAGTCCGTCGCGCACCCGGCGGTTGCCAATCGTGAACACCGCCGCGCTGGTCACGCGAAAACGGCCGCCGGGCTCCGGTGCACAAGTGACGCCCTGGAGCGGTATGCCGACGCTTCGGCCCGACAGCGCTGCCTCGCCGGTCACGTCGTAGGCGATGCCGCCGGTTTCGCTCGAACCGTAGAAGTTGTGAATGCGCCGGCCGAATCGCCGCAAAAACGCGCCGGCGATTTCCGGCGACAGAGGCGCGCCGGCCGAGATGACGGTGCGGAGGCTTTGCAGCTGCGAGGCTTCGATCTCCGCGGCGGCGAGCGCACGCAGGATCGCGGGCACGGCGGGAAACACCGTGGGGCGATGCTGCGCGATCTCCGCCGCGACGATCTGGGGCAGCGCGGAGGAGCCGCAGACCACCGCCGTGCCCTGCGCGAGCAGCGGCACGACGAGATTGCCGAGGCCGTAGGAGTGGCCGAACGGAATCAGCGCGTAGTTGAAATCTGAGGACGCGATGCGCATCGAGGCGCACACGTTGCGTCCGTCCGCAAGCATCTGCGCATCGGTGAACGGCAGCGCGCGCGGTTTTCCAGTGCTGCCGGAGGTGAGCTTGATCAGCCGGCGGGCGTCGCGACCGGCCCGCATGCGCGCGAGCTTCGTCAGCGTTTCGTCGGCGACGGCGAATGCCGCGCCTAACGCGGACGCGATCGCCGCCCGTGCGACCGCCGGCTCGCCGGGATCGAGCGGCACGACGATGGCGTGGTGCCGGAGCAGCGCCAGCAGTTGCACAAACCAGTCCGGCCGGTTGGGCGCGGCGAGCAGGCAAACGCGTCGCGCGAGGGCGTCTGGCCACGCGTCGGCGAGTTTCATGGCCCGTGCGTGCAATTCGCGCCGGCTCCAGGTTTCTCCGGTCGCAGCGTCGATCAGGGCCGGAGCGTTTGGTGCCGCGGCGAGCGTTTTTTCCCAGGCGGAAAACAGCGTCGGGTTCATGGCGTGCGACGGGAACAGGCGTCGAGTTCGATGACCGCCAGGGCGACGATCACGATGCCCGAAACGGTGAGACCCAGCGCGTGGATCACCGGAATCTGGCTGAAACTCAGCACGCCGAATGAGGCGACGGTGGTCAGGGCCGAGAGCCGCACGGCGGCCGGGCGGCCATTCTCGGCGGTGAAGATCGCGTAATCGTGCGCGAGACACACGCCCAGGAACGCGCCGAGCAGATGGAACAAGTTGACGGTCTGACCGAAGGCGCCGAACAGCCCGAACGTGATCAGGCACGCGGCGGCCGGCACTCCGGCGATCCGAACCGCCCGCCGGGAACGATACAGCACGGTCAGGATGCCGATCAGCACCAGCACGCCCCAGAGGCTCAGTTGCAGCGCGGCCCGGCGGTAGCGGGAGAAGAGCTCGTTCAAGGACTCGAGTTGATGCACCGGAAACGTCGCGAGCTCACGGGGGATCGCGTCATTGCGCCCGTCGACCGCGGTGAGAAACCACGCCGGACTTCCGTCGGCATGCATCAGCTGTCGGAGCGGACCCTGCAGATGCGCGTCGATGCCAGCGTAGAGTTCGTCATAGGCCGGGAGCGGCGTCCGTTCCGCCGCCTGCCAGTCTGAAAAGAATCCCGCGAACGCGTTGCTCTCGAATCCGTGTTCCTCCAACGCGGCGCGAAACGCCGTCGGGAAATCCGCGAGTCCGGCGCGTTGCGCGGGAAACGCGCTCCATTCGGCTGCCGTCGGGAAAAGTTCGCCCAGGCTGGCGACGCCGATGTCCGGGGCCTGCGCGCGGAGGTGATCGAGGAACACGGCCAGGTTCTGCCGCGCCTCCGCCAAAGTGTCACCGAATGTCAAATACAGCGTTCGCTGCGCGCTTTCGCCGAACAACGTGCGCACGCGCCGGTCATCGGCCCGCAGCGCCGGCGCCGGGATCTCGAGCTCGCGAATGTCGTCCCTCCACTGCAGCCGGCCGGCAAAAACCGTGGCGAGCAGCACAATCGCGCCGCCGGCGATCAGCGCGGGCCGCCGCGGCAGCCGGAGCGGAGTGCGACCGGCGGCCAGGCGGCGTTCCTCCAACGGCTCCCGGAGTTGCAGGGCGTAGAGCAGCGCTCCTGCGAGGGCGGCCACGAGGCCGCCGACGACAAACACGCCCGTTTGCCGGAGCAGGGGCAGATCGGAAACCGTGAGCAGTGAGAAGCCGAGGACCGTCGTGAGGCAGCTGGCGAGCAGCGGACGGATGACGCGACGAACTTTCTCCATCCCCGCAGCCGGCTCGAGAAACAGGTAGAAACCGTAGTCGATCGCGACGCCGCACAGCAACGCGCCGATCACGAGCACCAGCACGTGGACTTCCGAAAACACCAGCGTGACACTGGTCCACGCGCCCAGGAGCGAAAGGGCGATGACCGGCACGAGGTGCAGCGCCCGCCACGGCCGCCGCAGCAACAGCAGGGTGATGCCAAGCACGGCGACGACCGAGGCTGCATTCAGGAATGCAACCTCTTTTTGGATACGCTCGCGGCTCGCGGCGGCCAGGCGGTTGACTCCGGTCCAGAGGACCTCGATTTCCGGGGCCGATTTCCGAACCTCGGAGGTGGCCATCGCGATGGCGGAAAAAACCGGCTCCTGCCCTCCGGCGCTCAGGGGAGATTCGGCGAGGCGCGCCCAAACCCGTGCGACCGGCATGCCGGCGGTCGCATCTGGGAGGTGAATCCCTTTCTGAAGGAACGGCGCCGTCAGCAGTAGCGGATCGCGCAGCGCGAGGGTTTGCAGGGATGCGGCCTCGGGCCGGACGAGAAATGCGTCGAGGTCGGCGGCGGCGTTTTGGGCAAGCCAGGTGACGAACGGGATTCCTGGAGTGGTCGCAGCGTAACGTCGTTGTCGCTCCGCGAGCCAGGCGGGCAGAAGCAGATGGTGGCGCTCGGCGAAAACTGTTTGACCGAGTTCGGTGATCGCGGCGTCGGAGTCGAGTTCGACGACCTCGGCGAACGCGGGGTTTTGGCGCAGGGCGCCGACGAAGGCGGCGACCACGGGCGCGGGCGGCGGCGAGTTTCCCGGCTGCCGCAAGGCGATCAACACCACGCGGGCCTGCACGTCGGTCGCGAGTTGTCGCACGAGCCGCAGTTCCGGCGCGTGTTCGTCTTTCGGCAGCAGCGCGAGGACGTCGGTCGAGATCCGGCCGACGCGGGCGAAATGCACCAGCCAGGCGGCGCCAGCGGCGAAGAGGGCGACGAGTCCCAGGCGGGCCAGCAGCCTTTGACGCGCGGGCGACACGGTCAGCGGAAATAGCGCGCGAGTTCCGCGGCGGCGAACGGTTGTCCGGTGCGCACGGCTGTGATCGAAATCCGGATACGCGGACCGCGCTCCGGCGAGAGCACGATCTCGTCGATCTGTGCCCGGTGGCCGCGCAACAGGATGGCCCCGGTCGCCTCCGCGGCGGCCCCATCGAGCGGTTTCAAGGCGAGCATCCACCGCTCGCCGTCGCGATCGCCGGCCAGCTCGAAGTTTCTGGCGAGCGTCGTTACGTCGAATTGCAGCAACTCGCCGAGATGAGCCACGGTTGCTGGCGTGCGGCGGGCCGGGAGTGCTCGGTCGCGGCCGCGTTCGTCACGCATCAACACGCCGGCGTCGTCGATGATCACCGTTTGGCGATTGGGCTCGGTGTAGGTGAGGCTCACGCCGTGGCCGGGCATCAGCCTTAATTCGCCTTGAAGGACGACGGGCTGCTTCTTGAAGGCGAACGACCTTTCCTCCTCGAAGGTCGCGAATCGCGGGATGGGCGCGGACAACGCGTCGAACAACGACTGCCATTCGGGCGGGAACGGGGGCGCGAGCGGCGCGGCGGCCACTTGAAGCGCGAGCGTCGCAGCGAGGAGAAACAGCCAGCGCCGGAGCGAATTCATCGCACGACGAGTTGTTGACGCGCACGCAGCACCTGCGTCCAGCGCCACAGCGCGAGTTGCGGCACCAGCCGCAGGTGCAGCCACAGCATCTTGAGATTATCGCGAACGTAATGGTAATGCGAAACGCCGCCGTCGGCTTTCGTGAGATACCGACAAGGCGCCGGGAGATTGAGCGTGGGCACGCCGTTCCACACCATGCGCACGGCGACTTCCGGATCGAAATCGAAACCGCGGGCGAAGCGGGTGGATTCGAGTGCGCGCCAAAGTTCCGCCGTGGGATAAACGCGAAAACCAAAAAGCGGATCGTCGATGCCGCGGCCGAGGATCTCGAGTCGGGCGAAACCGACGCTGATCTTGCGGCCGTAAAGTCGTTCCAGCGGCGCCTCGGGCCCGAAGACGGGCCGGCCAAGAATCAGCGCGGACGGATGCTCCATCGACGCGCGCATGAATGGCGCGATCCGCGACGCGGTATGTTGTCCGTCCGAGTCCATTGTGAGCACGTGGGTGAAACCGGCGGCGAGCGCGGCGCGAACGCCGTCCGCCACCGCAGCGCCCTTGCCGCCGTTGGTCTCGCGGATGATCACGCGAAGACGCGAATCCCGCGCCGCCATCGCCTGCACGGCGGCCTCGCTACCGTCGGTGCTGCCGTCGACGATCACCCAGACCGGACTCCAGTGCCGCAGGGCCTCGGCCACGGTCGATGCGAGGCGCCGGCCGGCGTTGTAGGTCGGGATGAGGACGAGATGCGTGGAGGAGGACGTCATGGTGGTCAGGCGCGGGCGGCGAGGGCGGCGAGCGTTTCGCTGGCAGGGGCGGTCGCGCTATCGCTCGGAAGCGCCGGGCTGAGCGGAATGAAGTTGAACCACTGATACGGCTCGGCGCGGAGCAGCGCTTCGAGTTCGTCGAGGACCTGTTGAAAATGCCGGCGGGCGCGGGCGAGGTTGACGGACTTCGCTTCGCGCGGATCTGGTTGGAAAACGGGCGAGGCGTAGAGGCGCGAGCGGTCCGGCCCGGAGGGAAGGCTGAGGCTGAAAACCACCGGGAGGTCGAACACCAGCGCGAGGTGATAGATCGTGAACGGCATCAACCGGGTCGCGCCGAGAAAACGAAACGGCTCGAGTTTCGAACTGTATTCCACGCGATCGCACATCATGGCGATCGTGCCGCCCCGCTGGGCGGTGTCCTTGAGGACGAAGAGCAGGTTGTCCTTCTGGTTCACCCAGACGTAGGTCACCCACTCGCCGAACGTCTCCGCGAGGTGACGCGTGTCGTGCGAGTTGTCGACCCGCAGCCGGATCATGTGCACGCGGCGGCGATAGGTCCCGACGAGGAAGCCGAGCAGGTCGGAGGTGCCGACGTGAAACGTGCCGAGCAGCGCGGGCTGGCCGGAGCGCATCAAGGTGCTGAACGACTCGAACCCCGGCTGCGGTTCGCAGGCGTGGCTGCCCGTCTCCGCCGCGCGAATACGCGCCATCATCATCTGGGTGTAGGCAAAGAAATGCCGCCATACGTCGCGCCAGCCCGGGCGCCGCGGGAGGATCGCAGCGAGATAATCGCGCGAGTAGCGGCGCTGCTTCGGCATGGCCAGCACGGCGACCCACGTTCCGGCGGCAAGGCCCACCCAGGCGAGCGGCGCGGGCATGAATCGGTCGAACCGGCGCAGAAAACCGTAGCCCCAGTTTGGGCCGGGGTTGCGCGGGAGGGACGAGTGCGAGCCGTTTAGCGCCATGTGAGGGTGAGCCGCAGCCCCGGCGCCACGTCGCGGAAAAGCGGCGAGCGCTGGTGCAGGGCGTTGAAGAATTCCGGCAGCGCGAGTTCGCCGGTCGCGGAGTCGGTGGACTCGAGACGAAGGTGTCCGACGGCGCCGGCTGGATCGCCGCTCAGCGCGAACGCAAAGGCAAAGGCGTGCGGGCTGGCGGCGTTCTGTTCGGCGAGCCAGGTGCCGTGTTCTTCGCCGCCGCAGACGATGACGCGTGGTGCCGCGGCGAGCGCCGCGGACTGGAGGGCGTGCGCGACGAGTTGGTTGCGCCCGGTGTGCGGGAAGAATTCGCGGACCGGTTGTTGCCGCGCGATGAGCACCTGTTGAATCGCGCTCGGGTGAATCGAGGTTTGGAAGAGCGTGGGACTCGGCGTCGGAAAACTGGCGAGATAATCTTCGAGCGCGCGGGTTTCGGCGTAAGTGGACGCGTAGACGATCGCGTCGTCCTCGCCGGTCGCGAGGTCGCTCAGCACGCCGCCGAGCAGCAGGCCCAGCTGCGTCATCCGCCGGGTGGACCCGCGCGGGAACGCCCCGGCAAGGCGCTCGCGCGTGGCCGCGATGGACTCGTCGGCTGGAGCGTCGGTGCGAACGGCGTGCAGGTGGCGTTCAATCATGGCTGAGGAAACAGGCGGCGTGCGCACCGCCGAACGCGTTGCTGGTGAGCAACACGCCATCGTAATCGCGGCTCGGGAAGGGTTCCGCGGCGACCGCGTCGGAGAAAAACGGCGGCTCCGTGCCAACCGTGCCGGGCACGATGCCGGCGCGGAGCGCTTCCACGACGATCGCGAGCTCGACGAGCCCGCAGCTGCCGAGGGTGTGACCGAGGCTGCCTTTCCAGGCCACGAGGGGCGCGGACGGAAACAGACGCGCGAGCGTCGCCGCCTCGAGCCGTCCGGCTTCGAGCGTGCCCGTGCCGTGGCCCTTGATCCAGAAGCGGCGCCCGGCGAGCGTCGTTTGCACGGGCGCGAGGCAGGCAGCGAAACCTGCGCCGTCGCTGCGGTTCGCCGTGAAATGGTGCATCTCGTTGTGCAGCGTCTGGGCGGTCAGGCGTAACGCCGGACGCGCACCGCCCGCAGCCGGCGCGAGCACGGCAAACGCGGCGCCGTCGCCAAGTCCGATCGAGCCGGTGGTGCCGGCGGCGGAATACGGTGCAGGCAGACCGGCGTTCAGGATTTTCAGCGCGTGGAAACCGCCGGCCACGAATGGCGAAACGAAATCGAAGCTGAACACGAGCGCGCGCGTGGCGAGTCCGCGCTCGAGCGCGCGGGTGGCGAGCAGGAGTCCAAGGTGCGCGGATACACAGGCGTGCGAGACGACGGCGACATTCGGGCCCCAGCCGAAACGTTCGCGCAGTACCTCGACGGTGGCGAAAGGCGTGCCGTAATGCAGGTGACGCGCGTCGCCGGTGCGCCGAAACGCGTGGAGGCTCCCGACGCCGAAATTGCTGCTCGTGACGAAGACGGGGAAACGCGCCGTGCCCCATGGATCGTCGGGCAACCGTGCGGCGAGCCCGGCGAGCGGTTCGAGCCAGCTGGGCGGCACCGTCTCGTCGTAAGCGTGGCCGGCGGCGAGAGCGAGCGGCACGGGATCGCCGCCGTCACGGCCGAGGACCGGATGAAACGCGAGGGCGCGTCGCGATTCGAGGAGCGCGCGATGTGTCTGCCGCGCGTCGCCGAAGGCGGTGAGGCAATCGGTCGCGGCGAGCGAAATGGAAGACGGAAGCGGGGCGTTCACGGCGGCCGGGGCGCCGCGAATCACGCGGGCAGTCGGTTGGCGGGGGAGCGGGCGCGAATGAAGTCCGCGAGCTGGGCGACACTGCCGAGCGCGGCGCGGGATTCCTCGCTGCTGCTGATCTTGATCCCGAATTCCTTTTCGAGGGAGACGACGAGTTCGAGGGCGTCGATCGAATCGAGATTAAGGCCGGATCCGATCAGCGGCTCGTCGTCACGAATGTCCTCCGGCTGCAGATCGTGCAGCTTCAGCGTGTCGACAATCAGGTGTTTGAGCCGGGAGCGGAGCGGATCGGACATGGAGCGAAGCGGGACGAGGGTTCAGGATTTGACGGCGGAATATTCGCTGAAAAGGCCGAGCATCGGTTTGCGTTCCACCCGCGCGAAACCGGCGGCGCGCAGCGCGGCGAGCACCGCCTCGGGGCGCACGCAGGCGTCCATCGTTTCCCAGAAATAAACCATCATGTCGCGGGCGTCGCGGCTGCGCGTGAAGACCTGCGTGAGCGACGGGTAGATGCGGCCAAAATAAAGTTTGAACAGCGACGCACCGGCGCGGCCTGAAGGTTTCGTGACTTCGAGGATGAGCAGCTTGCCGCCCGGACGGAGCACGCGGTGAAACTCGCCGAACGCCTCGTCCAACGTGGTGACGTGCCGCAGCGCATAGCCCATGGTGAGGAAATCGAAGGAGTTGTCGGGAAACGGCAGTGCTTCGGCGCGACCGACCACGAAGCGGGCGGAAAGTTTTTTCTGGGCGACGGCGAGCATGCCTTCGCTCGGGTCGAGGCAGGTGATGGTGTCCGCGGAGCCGAGGATTTTCTGAGCGGCGGTCGCGACGAGGCCGGTGCCGCAGGCGACGTCGAGCAGTTGATGCCCCGGCCGCAGGCCGTGACGCTGCAGCGCCCAGCGCCGATAAAAGGAGCCGCTGCGCAGAAAGCCCCAGTCGACAACGCCATCGTAGTATTTTGCACCGGAATCGAAGAGCCGGTTGACGAAGGCAGGCTTGGCCTCGGTCGACGTGTAATGCGGTTGCAGCGGCGGATGGGGAAGCATGCGTGGCGGCGCCGATGGGGAGCGGCACCGTGCAGGCCAGACAGCCGCGCGGCGAAGTGGTTGCGAGCGTCAGGGAAAACACCTGCGGGCGGCGGCGAAGAAGAGTTTGAAACGCGCTGGAAACCGGGATTGACAGCCGGGAGGTGGACCGCGAAGTTTCGCGTCCCTGTTTTCACGGCGGCCATAGCTCAGTTGGTTAGAGCACAAGATTGTGGATCTTGGGGTCGCGGGTTCAAATCCCGTTGGCCGCCCCATTTTTGAAGTGAGGCGATCGTGCGCGACGCCACTTCCGCGCTGGAAAACGCAGCGCGCTTACGGTCGGATGGCGGACGAAATTTCATGCATTCCGGCCTCCTGCATCTGCGGATTTGCGATCCCGTCTTCGGCGGCGAGTTTCCTGCGATTGTCCAGTATCCGACGCCACAGCCCGCGACGGGCGTCGCGATCGGTCCCTTCGCGTGGGACGCGACGCTCGATGCGCCGATCGCCGCGGGACGTTTTCCGGTCTGCGTCATCGCGCACGGATCCGGTGGATCGCATCTGCTTTACCGGACGATCGCGACGTATCTGGCGGGTGCCGGCTGGATCGTGGTGTGCCCGGAAGCGCCCCGCGACAATCGCAACGATCGCTCGCTCGCGCACAGGGATCAGGCGTTGACGAACCGCTGCGTGCATCTGACGGCGACGCTCGATGCGATTCTGGCCGATGCGCGCCTCGCGAACTCCGTCGACGCGAAACGCGTGGCTCTCATCGGTCATTCGCTGGGCGGTGCGGCGGCGCTCGCCTTAGCGGGCGGACAACCCTGGTCGCGCGCGGGAAGCCCCATCCCCGTGAAAGCCGACGCGCGCTTTCGCGCGGCCGTGTTGCTGGCTCCGGCGAGCGATTATTATCGCGCGCCGGGAGCGCTGGCGAAGGCTGCGATTCCGCTGCTCGTGCTCGCGGGCGAGAAGGACAACATTACGCCGGCCCGCGATATCGAAGCGGCGCTGCGTCCGCTTGCGACGGCGTCGCTAAAGAAGTTCGTCGTCGTTCCCGACGCCGGACACTTTTCGTTTCTCAGTCCGTTTCCCGCGTCGCTGCGTCGGCCCGATTTTCCCCCGGGCGAAGATCCGCCCGGATTCGATCGCGAGGCCTTTCACCGCGAGTTGCCGGTGACCATCGAGCGCTTCCTCGCCGAAGCGCTGGACGTTACTCCGGGCCTTACTCGCGGATGAGGTCGTCGGCGACGAAGACGCGGAAATCCGCGATGCGCCCGGTGACGTCGGCCGCGCCTTGACGCGGCACGTAGCGGAAGCCGCTGACGGTGCGCGGTTGACCGAGGTCGAGGATCAGCCGATGCGGGAAACCAGGTTGGGAGGCGCCCCATTCGGTGTGCCAGAAGTTGGCGGTCTGGCCGTCGATCGCGTTTTCCGCGGCACCGTCGGCGCGTTCGCGTTCCTCGCTGTCGACATACGCGATCGTCCAGCCCTCGGTGCTCAGCGGCTGGCCGGACTCGTCGAGCAAGGTGATCTCCGCGATGGACGCGAACGGTTTGCCGTCGTGGGCGTTGAGCGCTTCGAGGCAAAAATAGCGACCACGCGCCGGAGCGGACAAACGCACCTCCTGAAGATCGGATCCGGCCGCAAAACGACCGGTCTGCGCGGGCGCGCCGAAGTCGGAGCGCAACGTAACCTCGCGACGACGGCTGCGGGCGAAGTCGAGTTGCGGGCGCAGTTGGTCGAGGATCGGATGATCCAGCGCGGCGATCTCGGGTTTTTCAGGCCCGATCAAGTCGAGGATGACGATTTCGTTGTCGCCGGCTTTCAGCCACGGGCCCGGGACATACATCGTTTGCTGCGGGCCGATGTTCCAAAAGCGGCCGAGATGGTGGCCGTTGACCCAGGCGTAGCCTTTGCTCCACGGGCGCATGTCGAGGAAACAGTCGCCGGGCTGATCGACCTTCACCGTTGCGCGCCAGAATGCCGGCTGCGCGGCGTTCGTGGCGGGAGAGACCGCTTGGAAGTTCAACGCGCCGAGCATCGCGCCGTCGGCGGGCAGGCGGTAGATCTGCCAGTCGCGCAACTCGGTTTTCGGGCCGCCGGCGGCGGCGAGCGTCACCGGAGCATGGATACCTTTGCGGTCGTGGACCTCGACGCCGAAGTTCACGCGGCCCATGGCTTCGACGAGGACGTCGAGGGTCGCGGGTCGCGCGCGCGCCGGCAGCTCGACGCGATAATTGCGCGACCGGCGGTCGGTGAAACCGAGGCGGCGGCCGTCGAGAAACACCTGGCCGATATCGTGGATCGCCTTCGCCTCGAGCGTGGCGGCGGGACCGGCGGGGAGTGTCGTGCGATAGAGGATACAGCCGAAATCCTGGTCGTAGGCTTCCATGGTGCGCGGGCGCTCGTCGGTGAGCGGCGCCGGCAGATTCGCGAGCAACGGCGCGCTCTCCGTGGCGGCGACGGCGGGGATGGAGATGACGGGATTCGGCGCGGGCGGGTCGGGGACCGTTTCGCCGGGCAGGAGGTGTTGGGCGAAGAGCGCGCGAGTTTGCTCGAACTTCGGCGTGATCCAGCCGGCCTCGGTGATGGGCGCGTCGTAATCGTAGCTGGAGGTGTCGGGTTTGAACGGCCGGTCGGCGCCGGTGTAGAAGCCGAAGGTCGTGCCGCCGTGCGCCATGTAGATGCTGAACGACGCGCCATCCTCGAGCATGGCGCGGAGATCGGCGAGGTAGCGCTCGGTATTGCCGAGATGATGCGGCGCGCCCCAGGTGTCGAACCACCCCGGGTAAAACTCGCCGCACATGAGCGGACCGGTCGGCAGGATTTCGCGCAGCGCTGCGAAGGCGCCGCGCGGGTCGGTGCCGAAGTTCACGACGGGAAACAGATCGTCGCGGTAGCCGTCGCGCAGGTGCTGCTTGGGATTGCAGGCAAACAACGGCACGTCGAAACCGGCGTCGAGGAGCATGCCGCGGAGCTCGCCCATGTAGGCGGCGTCCTTGCCGTAGAAGCCGTATTCGTTTTCCACCTGCACCATGAGAATCGGGCCGCCGCGCGTGATCTGCAGCGGGGCGAGCTCGCGTCCGACTTCGCGCAGATAGCGGCCGGCGGCGGCGAGGAAACGCGGGTCGCGGCTGCGGAGCTGGATATCTTCGTTTTTGAGCAACCACCACGGGAGTCCGCCCATCTCCCATTCGGCGCAGGCGTAGGGACCGGGACGCAGGATCACCCACAGTCCTTCGGCCTGCGCCGCGCGGCAGAACTCCGCGGCGTCGGCGGCGCCGGACCAGTTGAACTCGCCGGGCCGCGGCTCGTGCAGATTCCAAAACAGGTAGGCGCAGACGGTGTTGAGGCCCATCGCCTTCACGAGCCGCAACCGGTGCCGCCAGTATTCGGGTGGCACGCGCGGCGCATGAATCTCGCCGCAACGAATCTGGAACGGCTGTCCGTCGAGGAGAAAGGCATCGGTGCCGATCTCGAAGCGATGCGGCGCGGGCGAAGCGGCGGCGGCAGGGACGGAGCTAGTTGCGACGGCGAACAGGGCCAACGCAGTGCAGAGAGTGGCGCGCGAAAGAAAGGAGTGACGTTTCACGGGAAGGAGGGTGGGGATGGCTACGGCAAAGGGGCCGGGAGCGGCGTGGCCGCGACGAGCAGGTTTGAAAAACGGCCGATTTCCGTTCTCCGCCAAAACGAAGGGGTGCAAAATCCGTGTCTCCGGCGCTCCTCGCCGCCATCCAGACTAGCAGGGCGGTGCGTTTTCTCGCATCACCCAATTGGGTGACATTTCGCTCGTGGGGCACGCGCGCGGACGAGATTAGCGAACGCTACTTGAGATGAACGATGCCGTGGCGAATCGCCTCGACGGCGGCCCCGGTGCGATCGCGCACACGGAGCTTGGCGAAGAGGGTTTTCAGATGCGATTTCACGGTGTCCTCGGAAATGCAGAGGCTGGAGGCGATTTCCTTGTTGCTGCGCCCCTTGATGAGCGATTCGAGGACGTCGCGTTCGCGCTCCGTCAATTGCTCGCGTTGCGAACGCTCGGTGAGACGCTCCGCGACCGGGCGCGGCAGGAGGGCGTCGCCGGCATGCACGCTGCGGATCGTGCTCGCGATCTCTTCGATCGGCATGTCCTTCAACAAATACGATTGCGCGCCCGACTGCATCGCGCGGTGGATATCCTCGTCGAGATCGTAAGTGGACAAAACGATCACGCGGGCGGCGGGAAATTTCTTGCGGATCGCGAGGATCGCCTCGACGCCGCCCATGCCCGGCATGCGCAGGTCCATCAGCACCACGTCGGGCTGGACGTCTTCATAGATCTCGATCGCCTCCTCGCCGTCGGAGGCCTCGGCGACGACGTCCATGCCGGGCTGGCTTTTGATCAGCGCGACGAGCCCCATGCGCATCGGCGGGTGATCGTCGACCACGAGGACGCGAATGATGTTTTCGTGATCGGGTTCTCCCATGCTCGGAGCGGTGAAGTCGGCGTGGGGCGTCATGGTGAAAGGGAGATTCCGCAAATCAAGTCTCGCGCGTTCGCCAATCTAGCATCCTCGCGGCGGCATGCCTCTCACCCATTCGAGGGAAAACGCCGTCACACGGAAAGCGTGATGGAGATGCGTGTGCCCTGTCCGGGCGCACTCGCGATTTCCATTGATCCACCGAGCAGCTCGGCGCGCTCGCGCATCCCGACGAGGCCGAAGCTGCGGCGATGCCCGTTCGGCTGGGCGTTGACGCTGAAGCCGGCGCCGTCGTCGGCGACGGTGAGACGGATCGTGCGCCGGTCGAAGACAAGGGTGACTTCGATCCGCGAAGGCTGCGCGTGCCGGCTCGCGTTGGTGATCGCTTCCTGGCCGATGCGGAGGAGATTGTTTTCGACGACGGGCGGCAGGCGGCGGTTTGTGCCTTCGATGCGCATGACCGGCGTCACGCCGGTGTCCTCGGTGGTTTGTTTCAGGATGCCGTCCAATGCCTGGCCGAGGTCGGATTTTTCCAGCACCTGCGAACGCATGTTCCAGATCGAATCGCGGGCCTCGGCGAGCGCG
The DNA here is from genome assembly GCF_059821195.1 of Opitutus sp. sgz309028. Classification (NCBI taxonomy): domain Bacteria; kingdom Pseudomonadati; phylum Verrucomicrobiota; class Opitutia; order Opitutales; family Opitutaceae; genus Opitutus; species Opitutus sp. sgz309028. The sequence continues at coordinate 1,029,221 of NZ_JCAMRR010000002.1, forward strand.
GCCCGCGTCAATTTCAGCGCGGAACCGAGATGATGGCGCGCCGGCGGGCTGATGTCATTGGCGTGCACGCGCGCCAGCTCGAGCTGAACGGAGATGGCGCCGAGGCTCTGCGAAAGCGTGTCGTGGATCTCGCGGGCGACGCGATTGCGCTCGCTGAGGATCGCGGTGAATTCGGTCTCGGCCATCGCGCGGCGGTGTTCCTGCTCCTTCAACCGCCGCCGCGAAGCGGACATGACGGCCGCGACGGCGCCGAGCGCGACGGCGAGGAATCCGGTCAGCACCCAGACGATGCGCTCGGAGGTCCACCACGGCGGCGGCTGGAGCACCGTGAGATCGGCGGGTGAGCGGAGCAGAAGCTGAAAGGAGCGCGGTTCCCACAAGCCGCCGAGCGGACCGGCTTCGTCGGTGGTCACCGAGCAGACGCCGGCCACGCGCACGCGGCTGCCCGGCAGCCAGGCGTCGGGCGCCGCGACGTTCTCCGGCAGGTGAATTTGCGCGCGCACGGGGGTGCCGTGCCAGTCGAGCGTGAGTCCGACGCTGTCCGGAAAATGGCGGACGTCGGTGAGCTGCGCGTCAAGCTGCACGAGGTCGGCATCGTTCTGCAGCGCGCTGGACAGGTCGGTGAGCAGATGCGGGGCCGGCGGTGCGCCGGGTCCCAGTTTCTTGAATACGGCATCCTCGAGCACGGCGCTGTAATCGCCGCGCGCGGGAAAACCGACCACGTCGACCTCGTCGCCCGGCTGCAGTTTCTCGTCCTGCGTGGTCTCCACGCGCAGGCTGTGTTCGTGATCGCGGACCCACAGCGCGGCGCCGGGGCGATGGTGCACGACCGCGCCGCGGATGTGCACGCGATGGCCGTGCTCGCCCGTGAGCTGTTCGAAGCGCAGCAGGCTGGCGACCGGTCGCGGTTCGCTGGCGAACGGATCGCGCGGCGGGGGTTTTTCCGTCACGACGGCGACGCCTCGCGGCACCTGCACGAAAGGACGCAGAAACTGCCGGTTGTGATTGTGGAGGTTGAAGGAGAGTCCGCGCAGGCGGACCTCGGCATCGACGTAGTCCGCGGGATCGAAATCGCCCGTGATCTGCACGATCACGCGCAGGCTGCCGGAGGCGATTTTCATCTTCACCTTGTGATCGTCGGGACCGGCGGCGTTTTCCAGCGGACTGGCGTAGCGCGTGCCGGGCGGCGGTGGCGGGATGTCGGTTGCCGCCTTCGGCTCGACACTGCGGACGATGCCGGAAAGCTCGACCCACTTCGCGTCCATTTGCCCGGCGTTGAGCTCGTCGATCGTGACCGGCACCGGCGCGGGAATCGGCCCGGTGCCGATTTTTCGCAGGGTGCGGGCGACGACATACGGCGCGAAACCGCCGGGATCGGTGACGCCCTCGATGTCGAGCAAGTCGCCGCGCGCGAGTCCGGCCACGAGCTCGGCCGGGCCCTGCACGTAAATGCCCTCGGTGGCATCCTGGATGACGAACGCAATCCCTTCGGGATCCGCTTCGCCAATGTAGACGCCGCGGAGATGGACCGGCAGAGCGGCGCGCGCCTGTTCCGCGGACAACGCCCGCACTTGCGCGGCGGTGGCGAGCGTCGGGCGCTCGGCTGCGGGCAGGCGCGCGATGGCGAACGTCAGCATGAGCAGCGCTCCGCCGCAGACGCGAGGGAAAGGGCAGCGACGGGCAACACTCATCGGGGAGTCACGCGCCGGCGATGCTGGGACGCAGCTCGCGTCGTGGCAATCGCCGGAAACGCAAACCGGACGCCGCCAGTGCGGACGTCCGGTGGGATTGCGGCCAAAGCGTCCGCGAGATGGAGACGTTGGCCGGGAGGGAGGCGCTCAGAACCGGATGCTGTTCGTGATCGCCCACGTGGTTTCGGCCGGGATGCGCACCTGCGCCGTGGTGCCGTCGGGATTGGCGAGGATCGGGATCAGATCGTCCTTGGCGAAGAGATCGCGGACGTTGAGCTGGATGCTCCAGACGTATTTCGTGCCGAGCTTGCGCTCGTAGCCGATCCAGAGGTCGTAGTTCGTCTCGCTCGGTCCGTAGATCGGGCGGTTCACGTCCGTCACCCAGATGTTCGCATCGGAGTTATATTGCGGGTAGTAACCGATCGCGGTCTTGTCCTGCCAGCGCACCGCGCCGCCGACGTTGACGTGGCGGAGGATGCCGGTGTCGAACGTGTAGTTCGTGACGAAGTTGACGCGCCATTTGCGGAGCTCGCTGACCGACACGCCCTCGCCGGAGATCGCGTTCACGTAGGGGCCGTAGACATCCTGCATCATGCGGCCGCCGAACGTGTCCTGCTCCGACGAATACGTGGTGTTGCCGCCCCAGTGGCGGAGATCGGCGAAGCCGTCGATCGTCCAGTAGTTCAGCTGGCTCGGGCCGCCGGGGTTGTTGTTGTAGCCGTCGAACCAGAGCTCCTTGTTGGCGGCGATGAACGAGAGCCAGTCGGGGAGGATGTTGCTGCGGGTCGCTTTGATTTCCGCGGCGTTCAAGGTCAGACGCCAGTTCGGCGTCGGGTTGGCGGTGAGCTCGATCTCGACGCCCTTGGAAACGAGATCGTTGGTGAGCTTCTGTCCGGCCGGCGGGTTTTCGCCCCAGATGCGGTAGTCGTCGCCGCTGATCTTTTCGAACTGCTCGGCGGCGACCCAGGTCGGATCGAGCGGGCGGAACCACTCGGCGTCGGTGCGGGCGGCGAACCAGGCGCGGCGGTATTCGACTTCGTCGGCGGTCAGCGGCGGCGCGAGGTAGGGCAGACTGGTGTCCGGATTGATGCTGCCCTGCGCGACATAGTTGGAGGAACCCGCGACGGCCGCGCTGCGAATGCGCAGCGGTTGGCCGACGAGCGTGCTCAGCTGGTCGCGCCAGTTGGCGGGAAGTGGCTGGTTGGCGACGGCGGTGTCGTAGGAACTGCCGAAGAACCATTTGTTGACAAGGCCTTCGGGGGCGACCTGGGCCCCGTCCGGGCTCCACGAACCCCAGGTTTCCTGAGCGAGCGTGTTCATCGTGCGGGCGACGCCGCCCTTGGCCCAATACGTGGAGGGGCCGCGGTTGAGCGTGGTGTTCTTCTGGACGGTTTTGAACCAGTTCACGCGCAGCGAAACCTTGTTGTCCAAGGCGGTGATGAGCACGCCGTAGTCCTTGGTCTCGCCGGACGGGGCGGCGAACTGGTGGCCGTTGATGTCGCGGCCGACCTCGGACGGGCGGAAGCTGTTCGAGTCGTTGTAGGTGAAGCTGACGTCAAAGCTCTTGGGCATGCGTTGGCCGAACAGGTCGAGGAGTTCGCGCGTGTGGAGCACGACGCCCCAGCTGCGGCGCTGTTCGTCGGCCTTCAGCGGCGTGACGTTGGAATAATTCCAATCCGGACTGAAGGGCAGGACGGCGTTGAAGCCGTCGCGGATGAGCGCGGCCGGTTTGTCCCAACGCTCGTATTTGTCGTGGCGCCAGCCGAACAGCGGCACGAGGGCGCCGTTCAGCAGATTACCCTGCCAGACGAACGCGGTGGAGTCGGTCGTGTCGTAGCCCTGCGCGGCTCCGGTGTAGAGGTCCTTGAGGTTGTCGTGCCAGTTCAGGATGTTGAGATTGGCGTTGTGCCAGGTGCTGGTGTTGTTGTCCCAGACGAGGGTGTTTTGCGAGGAGCCCGGCAGGTGCGCCGACGTGACCCCGCGGATGGCGGAGGCGGGGATGGCATCGAAATTCGCGACGTTCTGCAGATTGTCGCCGATGTAGTGGAGGCCCCACCACGCCTGATGGTTGGCGGAATTCAGGAGCGGAACGCCGTAGGTGGCCGCGTCCCAGGCGTAGAGGTTGAAACTGCGGCTGAAGTTGTCGTAGCGCTGGCTCGACACGATGCCGGTGAACGTCTGTTCGCCGAAGATCTTGCTGAGGAGGTGCTCGCGTCCGAGGTAGTCGGCGAGGTCGAACTTGTAGTAAGCCGTCGCGCGCCACGCCTCGCGATCCTCGCTGGTGATGTTGCCGGCGGTGGAGCTGACGATGTAGGGCCGGCCGACGTCGGGGTTGGCGGAGTTGTCGCGCAGGGTGGCGTTGACGTCGACGCTGACGCGGTTCGAGGCGATGGCGTTGGCGTAGCCGGACTCGTAGTTCTCGCGGTAATACGCGGCGTTGATGCCGAGTTTGCCGTCGAAGTAGGTCTGGGTGAACGAGAGGTCGATGTTGTCGAACTTGTTCCACTCCTCCTTGTTCGGGCCGGCCATGGTGCGGTCGATGAAGGCGAGCGGTCCGGAGAGGATCATCTGCGTGGGCCAGAGCGCGGCGCCGAAGCCGCTGAAGGCTTTGCCGCTGGAGCTCTCGTAGTCGCTGATCAGGCGCGAGAGGATGGGGTTGTTGGCGAAGAAGGCGGCGGTGTTGCGGTTCCACGCGCCGGTGCCGCCTTCGTCGTAGTTGGGATTGGTGACGCCGCTGAGGCCGCCCCACGGCGAGCCGTCGCGCTGGCGGTAGGCGTCGAGGCGGCCGTTGCCGATCGTGCCGCTGGACGGATCCTGATAGATCGTGCCGGGAGAACTGTTCCACCAGTCGCGACCGGGCGCGCCGGCGAAATAGTGGGAGAGCTCGCGGTGCTGCGTGCCGTTCGGCTCCTGAGGGATGCCGTTGCTCGTCAGCGGATCATACATCAGGTATTTGTTGAGCGGGCCGAACCAGTTCGTGATGAAGTCGGCCGCGGTGACGGAGATGGGGCGGTTGCCGCGGATCTTGCCGGTCTCGGCCTTGACGTCGATCTGGGTGAACACGTGCTCGCCGAGCTTCGGCTGCCAGCGCAGCGCGCCGTAGAGGCGCTTGTCGTGGTTGAAGGTGAAATCCTGCCGGAAGTCGGCTTCGTCGTTCACGCCCGCGATGCGGAGGCCGAGCTGGCCTTTCACCAGCGGGACGTTGGCGTCGAGGACCTCGCGGTGGGAGCCGTAGCTGCCGACGCGCAGCTGGGCCTCGCCCTGGAGCTGGTTGAGATTCGGATCCTTGAGCGTGTTGTTGATGATGCCCGCGGGACTCCCGAGACCGAAGAGGATGGAGTTCGGGCCGCGCTGGATGTCGACGCGCGAGGTGTTGTAGGCGTCCATCGGGATGCTCGTAACGAAGAAGTCGCGCGTCAGGTCGGCGGTGTTGAGTCCGCGCACGCGGGTGCCGCTCTGCGGATTCGCGAGCATCTGGTTGCGGTAGGCGTTGTCGTCGGCGTTACCGCCGTAGAAATTGCCGCCGATGCCGGTGACCTCGGTGCCCGTTGTGTAAACGAGCAGGCTCTGGAGATTGGTCGAGCCGGTGTCCTTCAGAAACTCCGGCGTGACGACCGAGATGGCGGAGGCGACGTCGCGCAACCGCATGTTAAGACGCGAGCCGGCGAGCGAGGAGGTGGCGGCGTAGCCGCGGTCCTGGCTGCTGACGACCTCGAACGGCGACAGTTCGACGATGTCCTCGCCGTCCTCATTGGTTTTCTGGCCTGCCGCCGGGGTGTCGGCGGTGGTCTGGGCGGGCAGCTGCGGGGCGGTCCACGCGACGGCCGCGGCGACGAGGAGTTGCGGCAGCCGCCAGGCGCGGAGACCAGGGGTGTTCGTTTGCTTGGTTTTCATGGGCAGGTTGGGCTTGTCAGGATTGGGGGCGGCCCGGCCGGCGGCCGGAAGGTCGAGAGGGCTCGGCGGAAAAGGGGCGCGCAGGACGAAGCTCCGCGGCGGAGGGTCAACGTGGGATAAACGGGGGAGGCAGGAACGCGCGAAGCCCGAGGGGTTGCAGAGGGCGAGGGGGCACGGACGGGGTGAAGGTTTCGCGATGCTAGCGATGGACGGTTGGTCCCGCCATCACCTGATCGGGTGAATCTATTACCTGACCGGGAAATTCCCGATCAGTTTCCCCCTGAGGGGAATGGAACGCGGCCGCCCCCTGCCGACACCGGCCGCGGGCGGGTCCGCCGCGAGCCAGCCGGCGCCCGCCAGACGTCGCCCCACCCACCCGCGCAATCGTGTCAGAAAAATGAATACGCTGGTTGCGTCCGCGTCGCCCGCCGCTTTACGTCAAGGCGGGCGGGGAAAGCCGGTCGAAATAGAGGCGGACCTCCGGATCGCCTCCGGACACCAGCGTCCGCGCCCGGAGCAGCGCCTTGCGCGTCGCGAGGTTCGGGTTCGACTCGGCGGGAAAAATATTCTCCTCGCCGAGATGGCGGTGCAGCCCGCTGTTGCGCAGCACCCGCAGCACATCCGCCTGCGCCCCCGAGATCAGCAGGTGTCGTCCCGTGTTGTGCAGAAAGTCGTGCAGCGCGCGGAGCGCGAACACCGTCGTCGCATCGAGATGGCGGGCATTCTTCAGCCGGAGAATGATCACCTGCAGGTTTTCGTTTTCCGCCTGTTGCCGGACATGGGTCTGAAACAGGTCCGCGGCGCCGAAAAAGAGCTCCCCTTCGACGTGGATGATGGCGATCGACGGATGCTCCCGCGCCCGGGCCGCGTCGCGGGCGACGAGCTCATCTTCGGAGTTGAAGGTGTATTCGACGAGGAGCGGCGTGGAGGCTTTGCGCAGGGCGAGGAAGAGCGCGAGCACGACGCCGAGATAAATGGCAATATCCAGCGGCAGGAGCAGCGCGTAGGCGAAGGTGCCGAAGAGCGCGAACGCATCGGAGCCGGTGGAGCGCGCGGCGATGCGGATCTGCTCGCGATCGACGAGATTGAGGCCAACGCGGATCAACGCGGCGGCGAGCACCGGGATTGGCAGATGGTTCACGAGCGGGGACAGCAGGACCATGAAGCCGAGCACGAACAGGCTGCTGAGCACGCCCGACATCTGGGTGCGGGCGCCCGCTTGGAAATTGGCGGCACTGCGGGCAAACGAGGTCGATCCGGGCATCGAGGCGAAGAACGCCGAGACGATGTTGCCAAGCCCCATGGCGACCAGTTCGCGGTTCGTGTCCACCGGCTCGCCGGAACGCATGCTGTAGGACTTCGAGATCGAGACGGCTTCCAGCATCCCGAGCAGTGCGATCGCCATCGCCGGCACGAGCAGATCGAGGATCACGCCGGCTTCACGAGCGGTGAGGGGAACGGACGTGAAGTTCGGCAGCGAGGCCTTGATCGCGTTGCCCTGACCGAGATTCGCGACGCCGAACTGTGTGAGATCGACTGCCCAATCGATCACGGCGAAAATCACGAGTCCGAGGAGCGCTTCCGGCCAGCGGGGCCGCAGTCGTTTGATCAACATGAACAGCAGAAACGCGCCGGTCGCGACGCCGGTCGACCAGGGGTCCAGCTCGCCCCGCAACGCGTGCCGCAGCGCGTCGAACGGGGCGGACCACAGCGAGGTGGTGGCCGCCCGTTCCACGCCGAGCAGGTGATGCACCTGGCTGAAGACCAGCAGCACGCCGATCGCGGCGCTGTAGCCGATCACTACCGACCGCGAGATGAACTGCGTGACCTGACCGAAGCGCATGATCCCGGCGGCGAGCTGAACCAGGCCGATCAGCAGGGCCAGCAGCACGGCAAGCTCCGCCGGACCGAGCGCCGAGCCCTGCAATCCGATGAAGGTGGCGGCGAGCAGCAGACTGAGCGAGTTGCTCGGCCCGAAGATCGCCTGCCGGCTGGAAAAGAAAAGCGCCGCCACCAGGCCCCCGACAATGACGCAGCCGAGCACCATCTGCGGCGGCAGCCCGGCGAGCAGGGCAAAGCCCATCGCCTGCGGAATCGAGACCATCGCGACCGTGGCGGCGGCAAACGCGTCGGCGCGCAGCTTCGCGCGGGAGTAGTGCCGCCACTCGGCCGCAAGCGGAGGGCACAACAGCCGCCAGTCCGGTTTCAGTGAATCGATGATGGGCGCGGGATCGATCACGCGAATGCGTCACATCGCTGCATCATGAAAATGAATACGGGGGCCGTCGCCTCATCGGGGCGCGCGGTCGCCGTCAGCGCACGAGTCCCCACGGCGAGAACAGGATCACGACCGTGACCCAGCCAACGAGCACCGCGCCGAGAAAAAACCGGTAACGGCGCCGTTCGCCGGCGCTCATGCGCACGGAAGACGCGTCGCGGGCGAGCGCCGGATGGTCAGCGTCGATCCGACCGCGGCTGCACAGCAGCATCACGACCGTGCAGACGAGGGTGATGACAAAGCCGACGTTGAGGGCGTTGCGCAGGTAGGCCGGCAGATGTGCGACCACGGCGGGGGAGTCGAGCGCGACAAAGGCGGCGACCCCGAGCGTGGTGCCCACCGCGAGGGTGGCGATCGCGCCGCGATTGTCGGCGCGGCGGGAAAAAATTCCGAACACGACGCAAACGAACACCGGCGGCGCGAGCAGCGACCAGAGCTTTACGAGGTAGGCGAAGAGACCGGAGTATTTGCCGATGAGCGGCGCCGCGAGGGTGCACGCGATGAGGATCGCGACCATCAGCACGCGTCCCAGTTTCACCAGGGCGCGCTCGCCGAGGCGGGGCATCAACTTCATCGCGAAATCGTAGGTGAGCATCGACGAAGAGGCCGCGAGTCCCGCGGCCATCGTGCCGAGGATTGCGGCGAGCAGGCCTGCGAGCACCAGGCCGACGAGACCGGCGGGCACAAAACGCGTGACCATTTCTGCATAGGCCTGGTCCGGATGGGCGAGATCCGGCAGCAGTTGGGCTGCGATCGCGCCGGGCGCCGCGATGATGAAGAGGGCAACGATCTTCAGCAGCGCGGCAAACACCGCGCCCATTTTCGAATGATAGAGGCTGCGGGCCGCGAGGGTGCGCTGCACGTAGTCGTGATCGGTGCAGTGTCCATGCACGCCCAGAATGAGCGCACCGGTGATCAACGGCAGCCAGCCGAAGGCGTGCGACCAGGGTTGAATGACCGACCACATGCGATCGCCGGTCGAGCTGCGCAGCGTGAGCAGGGGCTCCAGACCGCCGGATTCGTGCAAGGCTGCGCCGAGCGTGACCGCGCCGCCGATCACAAGCACGGTGACTTGAAAGACGTCGATCCACATCACCGATCGCAGACCGCCGAACACGGCGCAGATCGCGGCGCCGGACGCGATGACCGCGACGGCGAGCAGGAACTCTCCGGGGCCGCTCCAGCCCAGCAGCGTGGTGAGCACGGTCGCGCCAGCATAAAGGGCCGCGGTGAGATTGGCCGCGAGGATCATCACGACATTGATTCCGGCCACGAACAGGCGCGTGCCGGCGCCGTAGCGACGTTCGAAAAACTCCGGCGCCGTGGTGAGTTTCAGGCCGAGATAAACCTCGACGAAGAAAACCGCGAGCAGCACGAAACAGCCGGCGCCGACCAGTTGAAACGCGCCTACGACAATGCCGAGCGAGTAGGCGAGACCCGCCTGACCGACGAACTGCTGGCTCGAGATGTTCGCCGAAAACAAGGACGCGCCGACCACCGGCCAGCTGGCGTCGCGACCCGCCAGAAAAAAACCTTCGCCGGTCTCGACCTTGCGCCGGGAAAACCATGCGCCCAGCGCCACGGTGAAAAGGAAATAACCCAGGATGATCGCGAGATCGAGGGAACTCACGCGCGCGGTGAACATGATGTCGCAATCAGTTCGTCGTTGCGGCGCCGGAGTGCGAGCTCGCCACGGGCATCCAGCGATCGCCCACGCGGTCCTGCCAGGCGGCGTGTGCGCGCAGGAGCCGTTGCACGATCTCGTGGTAGGCGGAGTCGGCCGCGAGATCGTGCTGTTCGTCGGGGTCTTTTTTCAAATCGAACAACTGCAGCCGCTCCTGGCCGTTCACGCGATAGCGGATGAGCTTCCAGCGTTCGTCGCGCACCATCCGCTGGCAGTCTTTATACAGAGAGAAAAGGGTTTCACGGCCGCCGTGTTCCGGTGTTGCCAGGGAAACGGTGTCGAGGCCCGACGGGAGCTGGAGGCCGGCTAGTTGCGCGAGCGTCGCATACAGGTCGAGCGAATACACGAGCCGCGCGTCGGTGCGGCCGGCGGCGATGCCCGGCCCGGCGAGCAGCAGCGGCACTCGCACGCTTGGTTCGTAGAGATTCTGTTTTCCCAACAGGCCGTGACTCCCGAGCGCCAGGCCGTGATCGGAGACGTAGACGACGAGCGTGTTCGCCTCGAGCTGGTGAGTGCGGAGCGTTTCGAACACCCGGCCGAGTTGCGCGTCGTGGTGGCTGATCATGCCGTAATAGGCGGCGAGTTGCTGCCGCACGACATCGGGGTCGAGCGGCCGGGCCGCGAGCATTTCGTCGCGGATCGAGAGCTCGCCGTTGTCGAAGGGGTGATCAGGACGGAAATTGGCCGGGAGGGGCAGGTGGGCGGGGTCATACATGCCGGCGAATGCCGGAGGCGGGGTGCGCGGGTCATGGGGCGAGGTCAGCGAAAGATAAAGAAAGAATGGCTGGCGGCGCCCGGCCAGAAAATCCCGGGCGGATTCGCAAAAGAGATCGGTCGAGAAGCCGGATTCGAACCGCGGTGGAGCGGAATAGTCCCCGCGCGGCGAAAAGTCGTGCAGCGGCACGCGCGTGTGCTCGCACATGCCGCCAAGAAATATCCGGTGACCGCCGGTGAACGAACGGTGAAGCGAGGCGGGATCGTTGTGCCACTTGCCGGTGATGAAGGTTTCATAGCCGGCGCGGCGAAACAGTTCGGGCAGCGTGGTGTTGCTCGCGGGGATCGAGACCTTGCGGTCGGGGCGGCTCGACGGGTCCGGCGAGGCATCCGCGGCGATGGCATTGCGGCCCGTGAGCAACGCGGCGCGGGCAGGCGAGCACACGGCTGCGATCAGTCCGCCCATGTGATAGGCCTGGCTGAAGCGCGTGCCGCGCGCGGCGAGCGCATCGAGATTCGGGGTGCGCACCGCGGGATGCCCGCACAGGCCGAGCGCATCGTGACGATGATCGTCGGCAATGATGAAAAGGACGTTGGGGGCGGCGCGACCCGCGGTGGTCGACGGGGTAAGGGAAGGGGCTGGCACGAGGATGAAATACGTTGACTAGACCCCGCTGGGGCGGAAAGTCGCCCTCCACTAAATCAATTAAGTGAGCTGGCAAAAACGGACGAACCTGAAGGATATCGCGGAGCGCGTCGGCGTCAGCGTCGCGGCGGTCTCCCTCGCGCTGCGCAACCATCCGTCGATCTCAAAGGCCACCACGGAACGGGTGAAGAAGGTGGCGCGGGAGCTGAACTATACGCCGGACCCGGGGCTGTCGGCGCTCGCCGCGCACCGCAGCCGGCTGCGCGTGCAGCGCGATTTTTCGGTGATCGCACTCGTCACGAATTGGTCCACGCGCGACGCGTGGACGAAGCGCGCGAGCGCGAAGCAGGTCGTCGAGGGCGCGACCCTGCGGGCGCGGTCGCTGGGATATTCGCTGCAGGTTTTCTGGGCCCGCGAGCAGGGCTACACGCCGCGCCGGTTCAGTGCCGTGCTGCGGAATCGCGGGATTCGCGGCCTGATCCTGGCGCCCTTCGAGGATCCGCACGACCGGCTCGAGCTGGAGTGGGAGGACTTCGCGGTCGTTGCCCTCGAGCGGCCAACGCAGTATCCGCTGTTCCATCACATCGTGCCGAACCATTTTGCCGGCATCCTGCTCGCCTGGGAGCAGCTGCGCGCACGCAACTACAACCGCATCGGGATCATCGTGTGGACCGATCTTTCCGAGCGGACGCTCCATCAATGGGAGGCGGGTTATGCGTATCTCCAGTCACGGACGCTCGAGGCTGACCGGGTCTCGGCGCTCGTGCTGCAGCCCGAGGATCCGGTGGGCCAGATCCGCAGCTGGCTGCGGCGCGAGCGACCGGAAGCCGTGATCAGCCGTTCGGATGGTTTCTTCGAAGCCGTGCGCGCGGAAGGACTGCGCATCCCCCAGGATATCGGCTACGTGAGCCTGAACGTCGTCGACGACATGCCGAATGCCAGCGGGATTCAGCAGCATCGCGCCGAGATGGGGGAGTTCGCGGTCGAGATCCTGAACAGTCTCCTCCAGAGCAACCAGCGCGGGTTCAATGCCGTCGCGCATGGCACGCACGTCGACGGGACGTGGCACGAAGGCAGCACCGTCCGCCCGCTCAAAGCCGCGACGCGAGGAGCGAAACGGACCCGCGGCCGCTGAGACCGGCTGAGGCGATTTCGATTAACTGATTTAGTGAGTTCGTCATTGCGGCGCTTGGTCGGTCCCGTAGGTCTCGCGCAGCTTTCCGGCCCGACCCACCTCCGCGGTTCGCGTTTCCCCTTACCTCCTCATGTCCACGTCCGCTTTTTGCCGCCGGCTTTTGCTGTTTGCGCTCGCGGTTGGGACGTGGATGCAGGCAGCGGGGAGTCGTCCGCCCAACCAGATTCTCGTTCTGGTGGACGATCTGGGACGCGATTGGGTCGGCGCCTACGGATCGTCCCATCCCACGCCGAACCTCGACCGGATGGCGGCGGAGGGCGTGCGGTTCGAGACGGCCTGGTTCACGCCGGTCTGCACCCCGACGCGGGTGGCGCTTCTGACGGGACAGCGACCCTGCCGCAGCGGTTGGACGGTGCACTACGACGTGCCCCGCTGGGGCGGGGCGGGCTTGATCCCGGAGAACTACCCGACGCTGGGACTCTGGATGCGCCGGGCGGGCTATGCGACGGCCATCGCCGGGAAATGGCAGATCAACGACCTGCGCCGCGAGCCCGACATCATGCGCCGCCATGGATTCGACGAGCATTGTCTCTGGACCGGGGTGGAGTCGGACAACCCGGCGAGCGAGCGGCGCTATTGGGATCCGTTTCTTCAGATCAACGGCGAACGGCGCACGCATCGCGGGGAATTCGGGCCGGACGTGGTGCAACGATTCGTATTCGATTTTATCCGACAGCACCGCGACCGCCCGTTTTTCCTGTATTATCCGATGATCAACGTGCACGCCCCGAACGAGCCCACGCCGTTGCATCGCGCCACGCCGCCCGAAGGCGAGGCGGCACTCTATGCCGGAATGGTCGACTACACCGACCGGCAAGTGGGCGACCTGCTGCGCTGGCTGGAGGCTCTCGGGCTGACGGAAAACACGATCGTCTATTTTGCGGGCGACAACGGTTCCTCGACCGGTGGAACGCTGGACGGCGTGTCCATGCCGGCGGGCAAGGGCACCCGGCTCAGCGATCTCGGCGTGCACGTGCCGCTGCTGGTCCGAGCGCCCGGCCGCGTGCGGTCAGGAATCGTATCGCGGCGGCTGGTGGAGATGACGGACCTGCTGCCGACGCTTGCAGAGTTTGCGGGGGTGAAATTGCCGGCCGATGCGGCGCGAGACGGTCGGTCGCTCGTGACGGAATTGACGAGTGGCGCGAGCGTCGCGCCGCGTCCGTGGATTTTCACGCAATACGGCGCCGAGCGCGCGGTGCGCGACCAGCGCTACTACCTGGATAATCGCGGTGGCTTTTTCGACCTCGTCGCGGATCCGCAACAGAAACAACCGCTGCGCTGGGACGCGACGGTGGAATCCGCTGCGGCGCACCAGCGCCTGCGGGCGGCGCTGGCCAGCCTGCCGGCGGATGCCGGGCCGCCATTTCCCGAGTATGCGCAAGCCGAGCGCCGACTGCGCGAACACCAAGCGGCTAATCGCGCCCGCCGCTTGGAATCGTCCCATTGAATCTTCCCCGTTTTCTTATGCCGATCGCTTTCACACGCTCCTCTTTCTTCTCGCGCGGCCGTCGCCTGATCGGACTGATGCTGCTGGCGGCCTCCGTCACGGCGGCCACCGCACGCACCGAGATTCATGTAGCGCCGCAAGGCAGCGATCAAGCAGCGGGAACGGTCGCGGCGCCGGTGGCCTCGCTCGCCCGGGCGGTGGAACTATCGCGCCGGGCGCGAGCGGCGGCGCCGGCGGACGAAATCGTCGTCGTGCTCCAGGCGGGCGTGCATCGTTTGACGGAAACGTTGGTGCTCGGGCTGACGGATACACCGGCGCCGGGAGGTTCGTTGAGTTTTGTCGCCCGTCCAGGCGAACGTGCGATCGTGAGCGGTGGCGTGCTCCTCCGCGATTGGCGGCGAGTGCCGGCGGGGGAAGAGCCGGAAGGCACGCCTGCGGCGGCGCGTGGCCGGCTCTGGGTTGCGACGCCGCCGGCGTCGCTCGAGTCGCGCGCTTTTCATGCGCTCTACGACGGAATGGAGGCGCTGCCGCGCGCGCGTTCCCGCGAGTATCAGGCGCGCGGCGAACATCGCGGCCTGCTGAACCGTTTGGAGCATCGCGATCTGATCGAGTTTCCCGCGGGTTCGATCAAGGCCTGGCCCAATCTCGCAGACGTCGAGATTTTGAGCCGGCCGAATCACAACTGGCTCGTGAACTACCTCGCGCTCGAATCGGTCGACGAGGCTGCGCTGACGGCGCGCACCACGGTGCCGGCGACCTATACGCCGACGGGAAAGTTCTGGGTCGAGAACGTGATGGAAGCGTTGGACGAGCCCGGCGAGTGGGTGCTCCACCGCACGGAGCGACGCGTTTATTTGTGGCCGCGCGGCGAGACGCCAGGGGAGAACATCGTGGCGCCCGCGGTGACGACGCTCTTTCGCGTGGCTGGTCGCGAGGATTATTGGGGCGACGCCGACCAGCCGGCGGGTGGCGTGCGTTTCGAGAATCTGACGTTTGCGCACACGGACCGTGACGTGTGGACGCCGGCTGATGCCGGCCTGCAGCACGATTGGGCGATGTTCGACAAGGATGACGCGTGCCTGCGTTTCCGCGTCGCGCAGGATTGCGAGGTGCGCGGTTGCACGTTCGAGGCCGCGGCGGGCCACGGCGTGCGCGCCGATCTTTATACACGGAACATTCGCGTGCGCGGAAATACGTTCCGGCACCTCGGCGCGGGCGGCGTGTTGCTATGCGGCTACGGCCCCGGCACGAAGGACGTGAACGGCGGGCACGAGATTGTGGACAACGAATTCCACGATCTCGGCACGCTCTGGTGGCACTCGCCGGCGGTCTTCCTTTGGCAGAGCGGGAGCAATCTCGTCGCTAACAACTACCTTCACGACCTGCCTTACAACGGCATCGTGCTCAGCGGCGTGCGGCCGCGGCATTTCGGCATCTCGACTCCGAAGATCCAGAATCCCGAATTCCCGGTGAACATGCGCGAGGACCTGCGATTGATTCGCTGGCGCGAAGTCGGCAATCCGCGCACCACCGAGGAGATCCTGCCGTTCGCGCATACGCGCAAAAACGTCATTCGCGACAATGAGATTCACGACGCGATGCTCGTCCTCCGCGACGGCAACGCGATTTATCTCTCGAGCGCCGGCAAGGACAACGTGATCCAGCGCAACGTCATTTATCGCATGGGCCGCGCGGCGGCGATCCGCACCGATGACGATCAGTCCTACTGCAAGATCACCGAAAACGTGACGTTCGGCGTCGGCATCGTCGTGAAGGATTACAACGAGACCTGGAACAACGTCATGATCAATGGCGGGCTGCGGATCACCTCGGACCGACCGGAGTCGCGCGTGGATCGCAATGTCTACGTTTCGTATCTCGGCCAGGCGAAGTTCTACGAGGTCGATGTCGTGAACAGCTATTTTGGCAACGCCCCGAACGACACGATGCTGAACAACTACAATCCGAATCATAAGCCCGTCGTGCCGCCGAAGACGGATCACAACCTGTACTTCACCTCGGATCGCACCGCGGCGGAGGCGTTCGTCGAAGGAATGCAGCGGACGTGGGGCAACGATCTTGCGAGCGTGATCGCGGATCCGCGCTTCGTTGCGCCGGCGGAGGGCGATTTCCGTTTCGCGCCTGGATCGCCGGCGGAGGCGCTAGGCATCCATTCTGTCGATACGCGTGAGGTCGGACTTAAACGCGAACCCATGGTGAAGCGCCTGCAGCGCACCGGGGAAAAACTGGATCTGTCGGCCGGTGCGACCAGCGAAGATCGCGGGTGACGTTCCGGCGGACTACTCGATCCAGCCGAGCTGCGTCAGGAATCGGTCGCACTCGCCCACGGTGAGCCGATAAAACTCCGGGGAACGGCTGCGGTTGAAGAACCCGTGTTCCTGCCCTTCGTAAAGATGCAGTTCGCACGGAACGCCGGCGGCGAGCAGCGCGTCGCGGAAACGCGCAAGGGTGGCGACCGGGATGAGTTTGTCCTGCGTTCCGAGAAACAGAATCGTCGGCGGCGCGCCGGCGGCGACGTTATGCGCCGGTGAAAGTTCGCGCACCCGGTCGCGCACACGGCTGGCGCCATAGTTGCCGGGACCATTGTCGAGCACGGGATTGAAGAGGAGCAGCGCGTCCGGTTTCGGCGAAATGGAAAGATCATCGTGCGGGTCGTCGATCCCGGCCACGAGCGCGGCGTGCGCGGCCAGATGTCCGCCGGCGGATGCACCCATCGCCGCGATGCGATTCGGGTCGACGCCGAGCTCCGCGGCGTGACGTCGGACCCAGCGCATCGCGGAGCGGGCGTCCTGGATGCAGACCTCGGGCGCGGCGGTCTCGTCGCGCGGCGCGAAGCGATATTGCACGAGCACGCAGACCAAGCCGCGCGAGGTGAAGTGTTCGGCTTGATCGTTCAGCTGGGCCGGCGAACCGCCGACCCAGCCGCCGCCGTGGAAAAACACGATCGCGGGTCGCGCCTCCTGCGCCGCCGCTCCGTCCGGACGTGACACGTAAAGCGTCAGCGCGCGGTCGCCGACGGTCTTGTAAACGACCGGCTCGCCGCGCGGCTGCCCCCAGTCGGCGGCGTTGAGCGAGGTCGCGGCAAGAATGGCGGCGAAGGCGGCGAGGCGGTGCAGAAACGTGACGAGGCGAAGCATGGAGGGAAGTGGGACGACCGGAGGAGCTCGCGCGTCTGGCAGCGAGCTCAACGAGCCATCAAGGATGAGGAAGGTGGTTCAAATCCTGGATTTCCTCGAGGGTGAGCGCGTGCTGGAGAATGGCGACATCGTCGATCGTTCCGGTGAAGTAGGTGTCGGCAGTGCCGGCGTTGCGGTCGCGACCGATGTGGACCGGCTGGTTGTTCGTGTTGTTCTGCGACCAAAGCGCGGTGGACTCGGCCGCGAGCACGCCGTCGATGTAAAGTTTGTGACTCGCGGAGCCCTCGTTGACGAAGGCGACGTGATGCCAATTGCCGTCGGTGATCGTAACGACGGTGGCGACGTTTTCCGTGCCGGGCGATGTGCCGGCGTTGTCGTCGTTGCCCGCGGCCGGATCGACATAGAAGGACGCCTGAATCGCGGCGGAGGCGGAGAGGGTGGCAACGAGCAGGCACGCGCCCGCGAAAACGCTGCGCACGGCGGAGGACAATGTCTTCATGGTGGGGAGAAATGCGCCGCGTTGAACGCGGCCGGGGTTAACGCTACACGCGAAACACCTGCGATCGTTCCGCTGCGCGGCAACGGCGCGTCTGCTAGAACAGTTAAGGGCCCGCGTGGACGATGCCGCGGATTCAGCTTAAATGTTCAAGCGCGGCTTCGATTGTCGTTCGTTTTCCCGGATGCACGGTGAATCCCGCCGATGAAGCTTACCCCGTGGCTCTGTGCGCTTGCGTTGCTGTTGTCATCGTTGGCCGCGGCCTCTCCGTCCTCGCCGCGGCCGAACGTCGTGGTGATCGTGACGGACGATCAGGGCTACGGCGATCTCGCGTGCCACGGCAACACGATGATCCGCACGCCGCACCTGGACCGGCTCTATGCGCAGAGTGTGCGGCTGACGGATTTTCACGTGGATCCGACGTGTGCGCCGACGCGCGCGGCGTTGCTGACCGGGCGCTATTCGACGCGCGCCGGCGTGTGGCATACGGTGATGGGCCGTTCGCTGCTGAATCGCGACGAGGTGACGATGGCGGACGTTTTCCACGCGGGCGGTTATCGGACCGCGGCGATTGGCAAGTGGCACCTCGGCGATAATTTCCCGTTTCGACCGCAGGATCGCGGATTCGACGAGACTCTGGTGCACGGCGGCGGCGGCATCGGCCAGACGCCCGATCATTGGGGCAACCGCTACGACGATCCCGTCCTCTTGCGCAACGGCGTGCCCACATCCTCGTCGGGTTACTGCACCGATGTCTTTTTCGACGAGGCGCGGCGTTTCGTCACCTCGCAGCGCGATCATCCGTTCTTCCTCTATCTGGCGCCGAACGCACCGCACGCGCCGTTCGTGGTGGCGGAGAAGTATCGCGTGCCGTATGCGGCGCGCGGTGTGCCGGAGCCGATGGCGAGTTTCTACGGCATGATCGAGAACCTCGACGAAAACGTGGGCCGGCTGCTCGCGGATCTGGAGGAATCCGGCCTGGCGGAAAACACCCTCGTGATCTGGATGACCGACAACGGCACGGGCGCGGGCCTGCCGGGAGATGCCGAGGGCAATCGGATCTCCGCAGGAGAAGGCTGGCAGGGATTCGATGCCGGAATGCGCGGAAAGAAAGGTTCGGAATACGACGGCGGCCATCGCGTGCCTTGCTTCGTGCGCTGGCCGGCCGGTGGGCTCGTGGGTGGTCGCGACGTCGCGACCCTCGCCGCGCATTTCGACCTGCTGCCGACGTTGGTGGAGCTCTGCGGGTTGACGCCACCACGGTCGGACTTCGACGGCATCAGTCTCGCCCCGGTGCTGCGCGGGGCGCGGGCCGACTTGGCCGAGCGCACGCTCTTCGTTCACCGCCAGCGACGGGAAATTCCCCCGAAATGGGAGCACAGCGCGGTGCTGACGGAACGCTGGCGGCTTGTGAACGGCAGCGAACTCTACGACATCGAAGGCGATCGCGGGCAAAATCACGACATCGGCGACGCGCACCCGGACATCGTCCGCGAGCTCCGCGCGCATTATGAAAGCTGGTGGGATTCGCTGGCTCCGGTGCGAGCGAGCCATGCGGCCATCGTGGTCGGCGCGCCGCAGGAAAATCCGACGACACTCAACGCGATGGACTGGCACAATGACGACATCCGCCAGATTCCGTGGAATCAGCCGCAGATCGTCGCGATGCCCTGGGCGAACGGTTACTGGTGGATCGAAGTCGCCGAGGCGGGCAACTACGAGTTCACGCTGCGGCACCAGCCGCGGGAAGCGAAGTTTCCGCTGCAAGCCACCGCAGCGCGCGTGGTCGTGAACGATCGCGTCGCCGAGGTCGCGGTGCCGGCCGCCGCCCCGAGCGTGGCCCTGAAACTCGCACTGCCCGCCGGAGCCGCGAAATTACAAACCTGGCTTTTGGATGCGGCGGCGGGCAAAACCCGCGGGGCTTTCTTTGTCGAGGTGCGCCGGCGCTAAACGAATCTCCTTATGACGATCTCCTCTCGCTGCGGTTGGCTGACCTGGGTTGCGACGCTGATGCTGGCGCCGGGATTGTATGCGGCGGATCAATACGGCGCGGAGCGGCCGAACATCGTTTTCATCCTGTCGGACGATCAAGGGTGGGGCGACGTCGGCTACCGCGGCAGTCAGATCAAAACACCGAACATCGACCGGCTGGCGGCCGACGGCGTGCGGCTCGAGCAGTTTTATGTGCAGCCCCTGTGCTCGCCGACGCGCGCGGCGTTTCTCACCGGGCGTTATCCGATTCGCTACGGGCTGCAGGTCGGCGTCGTTCGTCCGCACGCCCGTTACGGGCTGCCGGCGGAGGAACGCACATTGCCCGAGGCGCTCCGGGACGCCGGCTATCGCACGGCGATGGCCGGCAAGTGGCATCTCGGACACATCCGGCGGGAGTTTTTGCCGACCGGGCAGGGTTTCGAGCATCACTACGGGCTCTATACGGGAAACTTCGATTACTTCACGCATCGCCGTGACGGCGGACTCGACTGGCATCGCAACGAGCAGCCGGTCGAGGAGCCGGGATACTCGACTGAGCTGATCGCCGACGAGGCGGCGCGTCTGATTACGGAACACGATCCACGCCGGCCGTTGTTCCTTTATGTGGCGTTTAACGCCCCGCACATGCCCTTGCAGGTGCCGGAAAACTACAGTGCGCTTTACAAAGACTGGCCCGAGCGACGCCGACTCTATGCGGGCATGGTGACGGCGATGGACGAAGGCGTGGGACGCATCGTGAGCGCGCTCGAAACGAGCGGCCTGCGCTCGAACACGCTGCTTGTTTTTAGTTCCGACAATGGCGGCGCGCTGCCGGGTGTGATGGCGGAAAACGGTCTGCTCCGCGAAGGCAAAGGGAGTTATTATGAAGGCGGCGTTCGCGTGCCGGCGCTCGCGGTTTGGGATGGCAAACTTCCCGCGGGTGCGGCGGTGGAAGCTCCGTTGCACATCGTGGATTGGTTTCCGACGCTTTTGAAACTCGCCGGTGCTTCGCTCGACCAGCCGCTGCCGCTCGATGGACGTGACATGTGGTCCTCGCTGGCTGCAGGTGCGCCGTCGCCCCACGAAGAGTTGCTCATCAATGTAGGCGTGGCCGGCGGCGCGATTCGGGTCGGCGACTGGAAGCTCGTCTTGAACGGCAAGGTGAAGGACGGCTTGGAGGGCGGTACCGAAACCGACGAGCGGCGGGAAATGAAGCGCCGCGCCCGCCTCACGCCGCAAATCGAGTTGTTCAATCTGGCGGACGACCCGTTCGAGAAAACCAATCTCGCGGCGACGCGCCTCGATCAGGTAGCGCGTTTGCAGGAACGACTCGACACCTATGGGCGCGCGGCGGTGCCGTCGAAGCAGGCGCCCGCGGCCCCGGGTTTCAAAACTCCCGCGGTGTGGGGCGCTGAGGACGGCACGGAAATGCGCGATTGAGATCGGCGCATTCCCGGTCGTGATCACCGCGTCGCGGCTGCGGCGGCGGCGAGAGCGGGATGATTCATCCAGTCGAGTTGCGGCCAATCGTCGCCACCGGTGTTCGGTTGCGCCGGTCCGGGCGTGCTGCGGCCTTGCCGGATTTGCGTTTCCAGCAGCGACGCCAGCTCGGCGACGACGTCAGGGTGGGCGCCGAAAAGATTTTTCGTTTCCGCGCGATCGTGCGCGAGGTCGAAGAGCTGAAACGGCGGCGCGTCGGCAGGCGCTTGGCCGGGTTTCGGATCGCTCCAGCCGCCCGAGTCCGGCGCGAGGCAAAGTTTCCATGCGCCTTGCCGGATGGCGAAGGAGCCGTTGACCGAATTATGCACCAGATTGCGACGCGGAGCGATCGCGTGAGCCGGATCGCGCAGCACCGGAAGGAGGCTCACGCTGTCCTCGCCGGCGTCGGCCGGCAGCGACGCGGATAGCAAGTCGGCGCAGGTCGCGAGCCAGTCCATCTGGCAGATGAGCGCGGAGCTTTCGCTTCCGGCCGGAATCTGTCCCGGCCAGCGCGCGAGGAAGGGCACGCGATGGCCGCCTTCGTAGAGATCGGCCTTGCCGCCGCGCAGGCCGGCCTGCGGGTCGTGGCCGATTTTTTTCAACTCCGCAAAATTCGCCGCGGGACTGCAGCCGTTGTCGGCGGTGAAAACCACGAGCGTGTTGTCGGCGAGGCCGCGTTCGTCGAGCACGCGCAGGAGTTCTCCCACGTCACGATCGAGCTGAAGGCAAAAGTCGCCGTAGGCCGAACCTGTGCGTCCGGCGAACTCTGGCGTCGGCACGATCGGCGTGTGCGGCGACGCGAAGGCGAGGTAGAGAAAGAACGGCTTCCCGCCGTCCTGACGCGCGAGATAGTCAACGGCTTCGCGGGTCAGCTGGCTCTGCACGTCGACGTGCGCGAAATCGTCGGCGATCGGCCCGGTGCGCCACATGGCAGGCAGGGCGGACTTGTCGATGCGATGCGTGGGTGGGGAGACGACGCGATCGTCGCGCAACCAGACATAAGGGTCCATGTCGAGCGAGGCGCTGATGCCGAAGAAGGAGTCGAAGCCGATATGAGTCGGTCCCTCGCGGAAGGGCTCGTCGTAGGCGATGCCGCGGGCGAGCTGGGGATCGTTTTCGCGAGCGCGCGGGCCGGGCTCCGGCGGCGCTTCATACGATGCCGACGGCGTGCCGGCGGGCTGGCGCGTCCAGTCCAGGCCGAGATGCCATTTGCCGATCATGGCGGTGGTGTAGCCCTGCGTGCGCAGCAATGCGGGCACGGTGAGGCGGCCCGGCTCGATCAGCGGCTGCGAGTAGCCAAAAAGCACGTGAGACTTCAAGCGACTGCGCCAGGCGTAACGACCCGTGAGAAAGCTGTAGCGCGACGGCGTGCACACCGCGGAGCTGCTGTGCGCGTCGGTGAAACGAGCGCCCTCGCGCGCGAGCCGGTCGAGGTTGGGCGTGCGCCAGGCGGCGGCGGGATTGTAGGCGGACACATCGCCCTGTCCCATATCATCGGCGAGAATGAAAACGATGTTGGGAGGGCGTGAGGCTGGCGACGAAACGGGGTTGGCCGCGCCGAATCCGGTCGACAGAGCGCAGGCCAGCGCGCCGAGGCAGAGCGTGAATTTCATGAAAGGAGAGCGAGTCGTAAAGGGACGAGGGAACGTGCAGAATTGTGAGAGCGTCGTGGCGCCGCCTCAGCGCACGACGGCGTCGCCTTCGATCTCGACCACGTAGGTATCGCCGAGGGGATTCGCGCCTAAGGTGCGCGGATGAAAGCCGCGGCGTCCGTCGGGGGCGGTAACAACCTCGAAGGGCGCCTGGTCCGGCACACCGAGAAGCCGCACGGAGCGGATCGCGTTTTTGAAGTCGGGAAAGGCGAAGTTGCCGTAGCCCTTGGCGCGTTCGAGCTCGAAGATCGTGAAGTAGAGCCTGCCGGGCTTCGCGGTGCAGCGCCAGGCGCGATACGGAAGAAAGACCGGCTCGCCGTTGAAGTTGCGGAGCGTGCGCGCGGTTTCGCCGAACTCCTCACCGAACGGTGACGGCCGGGCTCCGTAGATCGCCTCGCCATTGCGTTGCAGCCATTCGCCGACGCTGCGGAGGGCCACCTGGCTTCCTTCGGGAATGAGGCCTTGGGCGTCGGGACCCACGTTGAGCAGGTAGTTGCCGCCCTTGGACGCGACGTCCACCAGCTTGAAGACCAGCTCGCCGGCGGACTTCCAGTTGTGATCGTCGCGCCGGTAACCCCAGGTGTTGTTCAACGTGGCGGGAACTTCCCACGGCACGGTGGAGCTCTCGTGGGGAATCTGGTTGTCGCGCGTGCTGACGTAGTCGCCGACGCCACCCAGCCGGCCATTGATCAGGCAGGCGGGCTGCAGCTCCCTCACCAATCGCGTGAAGCGGGCGGCTCGGTCGCCCTGGTCCATCATCATTGGCGTATCGAACCAGATCAGCGCGAGCGGTCCATAGCGGGTGAGCAGTTCCCGCACCTGCGGCTCCGCCTTCGTCTGGAGATAACGGTCGAAGCTGCCGTTGCGATCCTTCTCCGCGTCGGAAGGGAAGTCCCAGTCGTTGCCGGCGCCGCCGGGCTCGTGCCAGTCCTGCGACTGCGAATAATAGACGCCAAAACGCAGCCCCCGGCGCGCGCACGCCGCGGCGAGTTCCTGGATGATGTCGCGCTTGAACGGCGTGGCATCGACGACGTTGTAGGGGGAGGCGTCGGACTTGAAGAGGGCGAAACCGTCGTGGTGTTTGGCCGTGATCACGACGTATTTCATGCCGGCGTCCTGGGCGAGTCGGGCCCAGGCATCGGCGTCGAATTTCACCGGATCGAATTGCGGGGCGAGTTTCTCGTAATCGGCCACCGGGATCGGCGTTCGTTTCATGATCCACTCGCCGATCGAGCCGATGCGTTTGCCCTTCCACTCGCCGGCGGGAATCGCGTAGAGCCCCCAGTGGATGAAGAGGCCGAACTTGGCTTCGCGAAACCATTCCACGCGCTGCGCCCTGGCGTGCGGGCTTTCGGGATCGGGCGCCGGTGCGGCGGTGGCCGGGATGAGCAGCGAGAGGACCAGCGCGAGGGGAAGGAAGAGACGAAGACGATGCATGGGAGGGGAAACCCGGCACTCGAAGGGGTCGGCGCCGCTGGCCTGGACGCAAGCGATCGGCGAGACGGCGTCAACGCACGTCCGGTTGAATCAGTTAAGCGCAGGGGGCGCGGGTTCTCGCAGCGCGTCTTCCCGTTGGAAAAAATCGCGGCCGTCGTTTCGATCGAAACGAGGGTTTGCGACGGATCTAGCGGGAAAGTTCCGGGCAACTTAACAGTTTTAGTAAACATACCGTTGTGTGCGGTCGCCCGGATCGGAAAGGTGCGCCCGTGTTCAGCGCGCGTTTGCGCAAACTCACCCCAACCCACACACCTCGCGCCCCCATGCTTCACTCCGCTGTGAATCTTTCCGTGCGTCCGCCTGCCGCGTGTCAGTGCAGATGGATTGCCCTCGCCTTGGCGACCTTTTCGGCCACGGCCCTGGCCCAGACGTCGCTCCCTCCGACGGAGGACGACAAAACCGTCAAGCTCCCCACCTTCGTCGTGGATAGTTCCCGCGACATCGGTTACCAGGCCACCAACACGACTTCGGTCGGATACATCAATCGTCCCCTTAAGGATCTTCCGCAGAGCATCGGCATCCTGAACGAGGAGTTGATGCGCGACGTCGGCGCCCTGGATTTCGCGCAAGCGGTCCAGTATTCGACGAACATCAATTTCCAGATCGCGAATGCCGACACGAATTTCACGATTCGCGGCCTGACCTCGCGCTCGTTCTTCGTGAACTTCCTCACGCGCGTCACGCCGACGGACAGTTACATGACGGAACGCATCGAAGTCGTGCGGGGACCGGCGAGCGTGATCTATGGCCAGCAGGATACGGGCGGCGTGGTGAACACGATTACCAAGCTCGCGCGCCTGGGGCAGAATCGCACCTACGTCGAACTCACGGGCGGCAGCGAGGACATGAAACGCGCCACGTTCGACAGCAATCTCGCCCTCGGAAAGAATCAGGCCTTGCGCGTGGCAGGTCTTTTTCACGAGCAGGATAATTCGCGGGCCTTCGCGGATCTCGAGCGCCGGGGCCTCTACGCCGATTATCTGTGGCAGATCACTCCGACGACGTCGTTCCGCTTCTCCGGCGAGCACGGCAATGATCACCGCACGCCGTTCACCGGGATCCTCACTCTCCAAGCCAACGCGAGTGCACAATCGACCGCGGCCGCCGTCGGTCTCCTGCCGCAGGATTACGCGCAAAGTGTCCAAGGCCCCGACGCGATCAGCAATCTCGACTACTTCTTCTACACGGCGGCGTTCACCACGGCGCTTTTCGACAATCGCCTGAACGTCAATTTCACGATCAGCGAGTCGATGCGTAACCGCAATCAACGCTGGGGTCCGCAGATGAAAGGCGCCAATGTCGCCACCTCGAATGTCGCCGCGAGCTCGATCAAAGGCTATCAGATCACGCCGGGTTACACGACGGGCACGCCGGTGTTCATGCAAAACTGGCAGTTCGTCGGTCTGGACGAACGTTTCCGCTTCTACCGCCTGCAAGCGGCGTTGCAGCTGCCCGAAGTTGGCGGCCAGCACCTGCTCACGTTTGGCGGCAGCTACGAGCCGAACGATTACCCGATCGAGCAGACCACGTCGTGGCTCTATCGCAACCCGACCGGCATGGCACGCGGCGCCATCTTCGGTCAAGCTGTGAATGATCGTCTGCCTTACACCGTGATCACGAACGGAGGCCTGCGATTTCCTCAGCAGCTTATCGGCAACGGTCTCTATGAGCGCCCCACGGGCGGCTTCGTCATCGGCAAGGAAGTGAAAGCCGGTTTCGCGATGCTTTCGTCGGATTGGGGCAGGACGGGACGTCTCAAGACGCTGCTCGGCCTGCGCTACGACGACATGTTCAACGACAACCTTGCCCTGACGTTCGACAACAACGACGTGCGCGGGGAGGGGGCCTACAGTTTCGACCACGTGAAGATCTGGTCGAAATCCTTTGGCGTCGTCTACGCCGTGACGCCGTGGCTCAACGCCACCGCGAATTACGGCACCTCGCTCTGGCCCAACGTCAATCGCTTCGATCTCGATCTGAACATCATGCCGGCGACGACGGGCGAGAGTTTCGAATTTGGATTCAAGGCCCTCACCGAGGACAATCGCTTCTCGGCGTCGTTTACCTACTTTGACCTGTCGCAAAAGAACGCCGCGCTGGCCGTGCCGGCCCCGTTGCTGATTGCGGAATTTGGCACCGCCACGCCGGCGCGGGCGGTCGCCGGTTCGATGGAAGCGAAGGGTTACGAACTGGAATTCGTCGCGAATCCCACGCCGGAGTGGACGGTGCGCGCCGGCTTCGGCTATGCGGACCCGAAGATCACGACCAATCTTCCCCAGTTCGGCTATCCCGCCGGCAAGAGCATGCCGGGCGTGACGAAATACACCGGCTCGCTCTTCACGCGCTACACCTTCACGTCCGGGCCGATGAAAGGGCTCTTTGTCGGCGGTGGCTTCAACTACCGCGGCAAAAACTTCGCGGGCTACATCGACACCAACAACGACAACATCGCCGAACGCCAGGAAACGTTTCCGAGCTACGCGACGTTCGATTTCCTCGCCGGCTACAACTTCAAGCCCGGCCGCAAAACCCGTGTCGTGCTGCGCGCGAATCTCCGCAACGCCTTCGACAAGTCCTACATCGTGGCGACCGACGTGAACTTCGCCGGCTACGGCGATCGTCGCCAATTGATGCTGTCGACCGGCATCGAGTTCTAAACCGCGGGACCAAATTCCCCCGCGAATCAGGGCTGCGCTCGTGGAGTGCAGCCCTTTGTTTGAACGGGGATCGTTCCTCCCTTAACCGTTTCAGCCGGATCCGTTCTCCCGCTTTCGCCCATGCCATCTTCGATTTCCCGGTCACAGGTTGTCGCCTGCATCGTCGGCGCAATCCTGTGCTTCCTGCCCGCACCCTCGCGAGCGGTCGGTTCCCCGTCGCCTTCCGCGCGGACCGAGGAGGCGCGCACCGCGTGGTTCGCGGAGGCGCGTTACGGGATGTTCATCCACTGGGGTCTTTATGCCGTGCCGGCCGGGTCGTATCGCGGCGAGCGCATCGATCGCGGTTCTCATGGCAACGGGCTCGGCGAGTGGATCATGTTCAACGCGAAAATTCCCGTGAAGGAATACGCGAGCTATGCGGAGGAGTTTAACCCCGTGAAGTTCGATGCGGATGCGTGGGTGCGTCTCGCGAAGGACGCGGGCATGAAATACATCGTGATCACGACGAAACATCACGAGGGCTTCGCGATGTTTCACAGCCGCGCGTCGTCCTTCAACATCGTCGACGCGACGCCCTTTCAACGCGATCCACTCCAGGAACTCGCGGAGGCCTGCGCGCGCCACGGACTGCGACTTGGCTTTTATTATTCGCAGGCGCAGGACTGGCATCATCCCGGCGGCGCGGCGCGCACTCCGGGACAGCCGATGGCCGGCGGCGATCCGGCGGGCGGACACTGGGATCCCGCGCAGGACGGCGACTTCGACGACTATCTCGATCGCATCGCCGCGCCGCAGGTTCGCGAACTGCTGACGAACTATGGTCACATTTCGATTCTCTGGTGGGATTCGCCGGTCGGCATGACCCCCGCGCGTGCTGCGCGCATGGCGGAGTTGCTGAAACTGCAGCCGCATCTGATCACGAATAATCGCCTGCTGAATCCGCGCGTGCCGAATGCCTTTTCCGGCGACACGGAAACCCCGGAGCAATTCATCCCCGCAACTGGCTTCGAAAATCGGCTTTTCGAGGTCTGCATGACGATGAATGAAACCTGGGGCTACAAGGCGCACGACCAGCATTGGAAGCCCGCCGCCGACATCACCCGCAAGCTGATCGACATCGCGAGCAAGGGCGGGAACTTCCTCCTCAACGTCGGCCCCGACGCGCAAGGCGAGATTCCAGCGCCGAGCGTCGAGCGGCTTCGCGAGTCGGGTCGCTGGGTGCGCGCGCACGGCGAGGCCATTTACGGAACGAGCGCGAGCCTGTTTCGACGCCTCCCGTGGGGACGCAGCACGACGAAAGGTAACACGATCTACCTGCACGTTTTTGATTGGCCGGCGGAGGGACGACTGTTCGTGCCGGGCCTGAAGAGTCCGGTGGCTCGCGCGATCGTCGTCGGCGATCGGGCCGCGCGCCCGCTCGACGTCGAAATGACAAACGAGGGCGCGGTCGTGCACGTGCCGGACGAAGCACCCGATCCCGTGGCGTCCGTGCTCAAGCTCGAGTTTGCCACGTCACCAGTGGTCGATCAGCCGTTGCCTGCGCCGGATGCGAACGGCGTCGTGTTGCTGCCGGCGAATCTCGCGGCGATCGTCAACGCCTACGACGGAAACGCGCAGCTGTTCGGTGTGGGCGAGCAGGCGGTGATCGGCGACTGGAACCGGGGCGGCACGATGTTGCACTGGGAATTCCGGACGATTGCAGCGGGTCGGTTTGCGATCGAGGCGGAGATGTCGAGCCGCAGCGGCGGCGCGCTCTCCGTCACGGTCGACCAGGAAACGGTTACGACGCGGGCCGAGCCGAGCGCGGGCGCCGCGTTGACGTGGCAACGTTTGGGCGAGATCGAGATCCGCGCATCCGGGGAGCACGCGCTCGAAGTGAAATCCGGCCAGGACGACTGGAGCGAAAGCCGCCTGCGCGCGGTGCGGCTGCGCGCTCTACGATGAGGCCTCCGGTTTCTTGGGCACGTTGATCGATGGCGCACGCGGGGAGTCCGGCTGATCCTCGGCGGCTTCCTCCGGCTTGCCTGTATCCGAAAGACTGCGACCGCCGAGCGGATGGCGCCCGCCATTGGTCTCGGCGTGCACGCGGGTGAACTCCGCGCCGAAAAACAGGATTTGCGCCGCGTAGTAGCACCAGAGCAGGAGCACGATCGCCGAGCCCGCCGCGCCGTAGGCGGAGGTCACCGTCGTCCGTGCGAGGTAGAGCGCCAGGAGTGTTTTTCCGCCGACGAACAGCAGCGCCGTCACCGCCGCGCCGGTCCAGACGTCGCGCCACCGCACATAAACGTCGGGGAGCAGTTTGAACAGAATCGCGAACAGATACGTGATCACGCCGAACGACAGCGCGAAGTTCAGCACCTCCCAGACTCCCGGCGGCCATTCGGTCCAGCCGCGGGCATTCTCGCCCATCCAGGTCAACGCGGCGCTGAGGGTCAGCGACACGAGCATGATGAATCCCGTGGCGATCACCGCGCCGAACGAGAACACCCGGCGTTTGAGTGTTTCCCGCCAGGTTTCGCCCGTGACGGGCGGCGCGCGCCAGATCGTGTTCAACGCATCCTGAAGGTGAATGAACACCGCCAGTCCGCCGAGCATCAGCGTGCCGATGCCCACCCACGCGGCCACCGAGGTCGCGTCCTCGCCGGGCAGCGCCGGATCCACGGCCGCAAGCGCCTGACTCGCGCTGGTGCCAACCAGCTGTTCGATTTCGCCGAGGACATGCTGGCGGGCGGTTTCATCCTTGAAGAAAATTTTCGCCACCGCGATCGCGAGCACCAGGAGCGGCGATACCGCCACGGTCGTGTAGAAGGCGAGCGCGGCCCCGAGTCGCGGAACCTTGTCGCCAAAGAAGCCGACGAGCGTGCCCCACAGGAGCACTTGCAGCCGCTGCAACGGCGTGGAGCGAGGTTTGGGGCGGGGGTCCAGAACGGGAACGCGACCGTCGCGGGCGGGCGGAAAATCGCTCAGCGTCGCGTCGCGCGCCGGGTTGCGGGCTTGCGGGTGGATTTCCGCGGCGAAGACGCGCGCGACGATTTGGCGGGGGAGCGGGTGGCTTTCGGCTTGGTTTTCCGGCTGCCCGCGGCGCTGTCCTGCTTCGCCTTGCGGCGGGTGGCGGGGGCGGCTTTTCCCTTTTTCGGCGTGCCGAGTTTTACGCCGGCACGGCGCGCTTCAGAGAGGCCGATCGCCACGGCCTGCTTGCGCGAGCGTGCGGTCCCTTTCCCGCGTTTGTATTCGCGCATTTCTTCACGCACAAATTCTCCGGCTTGGGTTGACGGCTTTTTTCCGGCGCGCGCATCGCGACGCGCCCTGCGTTTGGCATTGGCAGTAGGCATGAGGGGTAGGAGGTTGCACGCAATCTAGACGCAGATCGATCCGCCCGCCATCCGGGGACTTACGCATGCGGCATTCGGCAATTTTACCCTGCGCGATGCGCGTCGCCCGATTCCGCCCCGGCCGGGAACCGGTTGTAGGCTCCAGTTGAGAGGTCGGAAATTGTCGGATGGAGCGATGGGACCATGCCGCGGGATCATGGGAAAATCCGCCGCTGTCCAAGGTCGCATGTCGAAGCCATTTCCTTCCTCCACCCACGGCGCCGAGCGGTCGGGTTCCTCCGATCCCAGGCGCGACGTGGATGACGAACATTTTATCCGGACCGGCGCGTCATCGAAACGTGGATACCGAAAACCGCCGGAATCGGAATCGGTGCGGGAAAGTCGGCGCGACGGCGGGGGAGGCGGTCATGACGATCAAGGCGGTTCGCACCAGAGCACGGGCCGCGATTACGATGCGGCGCGCGAACAGGAGCAGTCCGGAGAGCAGCGCGGTGCGCAGCTGCAGCAGGGGAATTTCGGAGGCCAGGACAGTCGCGATCAGTCGCCGGAGGCGCGATTCGCGGGTCAGGGGGCGCGCGAAGCCAGTCCCTCGGAAGCAGCGGCGCAACGTGGCGAGACGGACGAGCTGGACCATTATGCCAGCGACACTCGGGACAGTTTCAGTCGCATGTATGCGGAGCACAAACGCCGCGAAGCGGCGAAGCGCGAGGCCGGGACCGGCGAGTGAGCCAAAGGCAGGCGAGGCGACGTTTAGCCAACGAACGTAGCCTCGGTTTCCCCTTTATTTAAACCGAGCGTATGAACGCGCCTGCATCCGCGACGGAAACGACGGGACGTTGTGTAGTTGAATAAACTCTCGGCCGGCGGCGTGTGACCTGTCGGCGCGAATCTACACGCAAACGCAGCGGGAGGAGTTCGTTCGATCGGATGCACGTCGATGGGCGTCGAATCGGCTGACTCGTCGTCGCCCGCGCACCTCGGGCCGTCCAGCGACGCGCCGCGGGAGTGCTGAAGACACTACGGCAGCGGTCTACGGACCGGTGCGGTCAGCTGGTCACGCGGACATGGCAGGCGGGTTGGCCGCAGTCAGAGTGCCCCTGAAATGTGGTCGGGATGGTGCAAGCGCCTAGCGCTTGACCACGAGGCGTCGAAACTGCCGGTTGTGAATAAGAAATCCCATTTTGGGCGGGGTCTATGCTTGACCGGTGGGGGTGGAAATGGGACGAAATGGGGCACTGTGGGGCACTTGGCGGGCCCCAATCCATGGCTCCATCTGGCAAAGCGCTCTACACCGGCCTTTTCAGGCACAACCTCGACGACAAGGGTCGGCTTACGATCCCGTCGTCGTGGCGCTATGCGCACGGTGAAGAGGACGTATTTCTCGCGACGCCACACCCGGACGGCTACATCGCCATTCTGCCGCCTGAAGAGGTGGAGAAATTGCGCGCGAAGATTGCGCAGGTCGCGTTGAGCGATGGCGGCGGCCAGGATTTCGCGGCGCGGTTCTTCGCGCAGACGCAGCAGTTCTGGTTCGACAAGTCGGGGCGTATCGGCCTCGAGGAAAAACTGCTCAAGCACGCCGGCCTCGAGAAGGAGGCGGTGCTCGTCGGCTCGCTGACGAAATTCAACATCTATTCGCCGTCGCGTTGGGCGCAGGTCGAAGCGCGCACGGCGGGCGAAAACTTCGGCGATCTCATGCGCCGCATGGGCATCTGACGCATGGCTCGCGCCGGTCATTTCGTTCCCGCCAAGACTCCGCGTTCGCGCGTGGCGTTCACGCTCGTGCGCGCGTTCGCCGAGCCCGCGAAGCCTGCGCCCGCCGCCGGGGCCGCGACGGCGAGTCCGCGCGTGCGCGACAGCCTGGTGCTGCGCGTCGTCAGCAAAAAATCCGATGCGAGGAGCTCGGCCGATGAGCGTCGCTCCCGCTGAACCGAGCGTTGCCGCCATGACGCCTGGTCATCAACCCGTGTTGCTCCGCGAGGTGCTGGAGCTGCTTTCGCCGGCCGCCGGTGGACGTTACCTCGACTGCACGTTCGGCGGCGGCGGCCACACGCGCGCCATCCTGGAAGCGGCGCCCGCGACCCACGTCGTTGCGCTCGATCGCGACCCGGCGGCGCAGGAACGCGCGGAAGCCTTGCGCGCGGAATTCGGCGAACGCTTCGCGCTCATCGACCGCGATTTCGGGCGGCTCGCGGAGCTGCCGTCGCAGGATTTCAACGGCATCCTCTTCGATCTCGGCGTGTCGTCGTTTCAACTTGACGACGCGGAACGCGGCTTCTCGTTTCGCACCGACGCGCCGGCGGACATGCGCATGGATCCGCGCGCGGGCGTGCCGGCGAGCCGCTGGCTCGAAACCGCGACCGAGGAGATGCTCGTGCGCGCGGTGCGCGAGTTCGGCGAGGAGCAGCACTGGCGCCGCGTGGTGCGCGCGATCGTCGCCGCGCGCGGCACGGGGGCGCTGAGTCGCACGGCTTCGCTCGCCGCCCTCGTGGCCGAGGCGATCCCGGCCCGCGATCGTCACGCGTCGAAGATCCATCCCGCGACGCGCACTTTCCAAGGCATCCGGATCGCGGTGAACGACGAGATCGGCGCGATCGAGCGCGCACTGCCGGCGGCATTCGCCAAGCTGGCGGCCGGCGGCGTGCTGTGCGTGATCAGCTTCCACTCGTTGGAAGACCGGCCGGTGAAGCAGTTTTTCCGTCGCATGTGCGGCCAGCCGGAGAGTGCCGACGATGCGACGCCCCAGGATTTTCGCGTGAAGCTGGCCGAGCCGCTGACGCGGCGCCCGCTCACGCCCGGCGATCCCGAGATTGCCGCCAACCCCCGCAGCCGTTCCGCGAAGCTGCGCGCCCTCCGCAAACTCTGAGTTCAACCCGCGAACCTCGCCCCCGCGATGAACACCTCCGCCTCCCACGGCTTCGTCAACCAGCTCCTCGTCTACACGCTCGTCATGATCGGCTTCAGCGGCTCGATCGGTCTGGGCGCCGTCTGGATGCGTCACCAGATTTCCATTACCGCCAACGCCAACCGCGTCCTCGACGCCCGCATCGCCGAGGTCGAGCGTCATCTCGCCGAGGCCACGACTGCGGCGGAGACGGAGCGCGACGCGAGCGTGCTGCTGCGTCGCAACGCGGAGTGGCGCCTCGGCCTCGTGCCGCCGAGCCAGACGCAGATCGTGCATGTCGGCGCCGATCCGGTGCTGCGCCTCGCGGCCAAGCGCAACCGCGGTCTCTTTGGTGACGGTCCCGCCACGGTCTCGCTACCGGTGGCTTATCAGCGTTGATCCGATGTCGAAGGGTTTCGCTTCCAGCTACCGGATCGTGTTGCTCGCCGCGGGCGTGATCGCCTGCTTTGGCGCGCTCGGCGTGCGACTGGTGTTCCTGCATGTCATCGATCGCGAGGATCTGATCGGCAGCATCGAGCGGGCCCGTCGGCAGATCATTCCGGAAACGGCGCGGCGTGGCGACATCCTCGATGCGCGGGGCAACATCCTCGCGACGAGCCGCTCGCTCATCGTGCTCGGCGTCGATCCGCAGGTGCTGCGCAAGGAGGACGAGGCGAAATGGCCCGAGCTCGCACAACTCATCGAGGTGCCCTACGGCCAGCTCGCGCGGATTTTCACCACGAAGACGCGCCGGGCAGACAGCGCCGCCGAAAATGAGGACGCTTCCAAGCTGACGATTTTCTCGCCGACACCGGCGCCGGACGCGACGCAAGCGGCGAACCAGAAATCCGACGACACCGAGCTGGACGAAGCGGTGGATGAGAACGGCGAGCGGGCGATTCGCTGGGCGAAGTTGAGCGAGTCCGTGACCGAATCGACTTACGCCAAGATCCAGGCGCTCGGCATCAAGGGCGTTTATGGCAATCGCGTCTACCGTCGCGCGTATCCTCACAAAACCCTCGCCGCACACGTCGTCGGCTATGTGAACAAGGAGGGCTCGGCGGCGGCGGGCATCGAAGCTTACGCCGATTTCTATCTGCGCGGCCGCGATGGCTGGCGGGAAGGCGAGCGCGACGGCAAGGGGCGTGAAGTCGCCCAGTTTCGCACCCGGGAGGTGCCGGCGGCGGACGGTTATTCGGTAGTGTTATCGATCGACGCCGCGGTGCAGCACATGGTCGACGAGGAGCTCGATTACATCGGCCAGAAATTCAAACCGAAGAAGGCGACGATCATCGTCAGCGATCCGCAGACAGGTTTCATCCTCGGGCTCGGCAATTATCCGACGTTCGATCTGAACAGTTACAACCGCGTGCCGCGCGATCAGCAGGCGGTGATGCGCAACATCGCCGTTGCCGACCAATACGAGCCGGGTTCCACCTTCAAGATCGTCGCCGCCTCGGCCGCGCTCAACGAGGGGCTCGTCACGCCGGCGTCGCGCTTCGACTGCAGTCTCACGAGCATCGAATACAAGGGCCGCGTCCGCGGCCTCCCCGCCGAGGACCACCGTTTCCACGAGCCGCTGACGGTGGCGCAAATCATCTCGAAATCCAGCAACCGCGGCGCCGCGCAGCTCGCGATGCTGATGGGCGAGCAGAAGTTCTACGACTATGCGCGGGCGTTCGGTTTCGGCGAGCTGTCGGGCTTCCCGGTCGGCGGCGAAATCCGCGGCGATCTCGCGCCTCCGGAAAAGTGGGACGGCCTCACCATCACCCGCATGCCGATGGGTCACGCGATCGCGGCCACGCCGCTGCAGATGCACATGGCGATGAGCGTGGTCGCCAGCGGCGGCCTGCTGCTGCGCCCGCAGGTGATCCGTCAGGTGCGTGACGCGAACGGCGAGGTGGTTTATCGCTACGGCACGATTTCGAAGCGGCGCGTGATCACCGAGCAGACCGCGCGCACGATGTGCCAGTTGTTGCAGAGCGTCACGGTCGAGGGCACGGGCAAGGACGCCGCGATTCTGAACTACGAGGTGGCCGGCAAAACCGGCACGACGCAGAAGATCGTCGATGGCCGCTATTCGAACCGGCACCACGTCGCGTCCTTCGTCGGCTTCTTTCCCGCGAGCCGGCCGCAGGTTGCGATCTCGGTGATTGTGGATGATGCTGACGCAAGCGTCGCCGGAGGCACGGCGTATGGTTCGTCGGTCGCCGCCCCGTCGTTCAAGCACCTCGGTGAACAACTTATCCAGTATCTCGACATCAAGCCCGTCTACTCGCCGGCGACGGGCGGCAATCTGGTCATGGGAGGAAACCGCAGGTGATTGGTTATCTATCGCAAAATTATCCGTTGATCCACGCGTTTGCCCCGCGCCCCGCGGCGCGCCGCACGCGTCGGGAAAACCTGGTTCGCAACCGCGTCTTTAAAATGGCACCGAAGCTCTCCGACTACTTCAACGAGGGTGAAATTCTCGCGGTCAAAGGCAGTCTCGAGCGACCGATCTCCGGTCTCGTGATCGACAGCCGCCGCGTCGTGCCGGGCACGCTGTTCTTCGCGTTGCCGGGGCTGCGCGCCGACGGCGCGTCGTTCATCGACGAGGCCGTCAATCGCGGGGCCGTCGCGATCGTGACGCAGAAGATGCCCGCGCTGCCGCCCGCGAAGGTGACGTTCATCCAGGTCGCCGATGCGCGCGCCACGCTCGCGCGCGTGGCGCAGCGTTACTACAAGTTTCCCGATCGCGACATGACCGTGATCGGCGTCACCGGCACGAACGGCAAGACCACCGTCACGCACCTGATCAAGCACCTGCTCAACGGCGACCAGCGCGTCGGCCTCATCGGCACGATCAATTACGATCTCGGCGCACGCACGGTGCCGTCGTTCCGCACCACGCCCGAGGCGCTGGATATTTTCGGCATGATGGCGCAGATGCGCGACGCCGGCTGCCGCCAGGCGGTGATGGAGGTGAGCTCGCATGGCATCGACCAGCAGCGCGTGCTCGGGCTGCAGTTCGGCGCCGCCGTATTCACGAACC
The DNA here is from genome assembly GCF_059821195.1 of Opitutus sp. sgz309028. Taxonomy (NCBI): domain Bacteria; kingdom Pseudomonadati; phylum Verrucomicrobiota; class Opitutia; order Opitutales; family Opitutaceae; genus Opitutus; species Opitutus sp. sgz309028. The sequence continues at coordinate 1,064,930 of NZ_JCAMRR010000002.1, forward strand.
TGACACGGGATCACCTCGATTATCACAAGACCCTCGACGCGTATTTCTCGGTCAAGACCCGCCTCTTCAACGGCGGCACCGGCGCGCCGCCGAAGGTCGCCGTCGTGAATCTCGACGACCCTTACGGCCGGCAGCTCGCCGACCAGGTCGCGGCCGACGGGCGCGTGCCGAAGCTCGTGACGTTCGGCGAGAATCCGCAGGCGGACGTCCGCGCGGAAAACGTGACGCTCAACCTTACCAACACGACGCTGCGCCTCGTCTGGCCTGGCGGCACGATGGACCTCGAGTCGCCGCTGATCGGCCGCTACAATGTCAGCAACCTGCTGGCGGCGATCGCGACCGCCTACGGGCTCGGCCGCGATCCGTTTGTATTTTTGGCGAAACTACGCGCGTTCAAGGGCGTGGCCGGCCGCATGGAGCGGATCGACGAAGGCCAGCCGTTCAACGTGCTCGTCGACTACGCGCACACGGACGATGCCCTGCGCAACGCGCTCGCGATGCTGCGGGCGATCACGCCGGGCCGGCTGCTCGTCGTCTTCGGCTGCGGCGGCAATCGCGACCGTTCGAAACGCCCGCTCATGGTCAAGGCGGTGCAGGAGTTCGCCGACTTTGCGTTTGCGACCGCCGACAATCCGCGCTCCGAGGCGCTCACGCAGATCTTCGACGACATGAAGACCGGCGTCGTCGCGCCGGCGAAAATCGCGTGGGTGGAGGACCGTCGTCGTGCGATCAGCCTCGCGCTCGACACGCTGAAGGCGGGCGACTGCCTGCTCGTCGCGGGCAAGGGCCACGAAAGCTACCAGGAATTTGCCGACACCGTGATCCCGTTCGACGACCGCCAGGTCGTGCGCGAACTGATCGGGATCAAGACGCTGAAGAGCGGATGAGGCATTGAACGCGCGCGCCCGCGCGCTTTTCCACTTTCTCCACGTGCCGAATTTTTCTCCAGATCAACTCGCGGCATGGACCGGCGGCCGCTGGACGGCGCAGCCGGTCGTGTCGCTTTCCGGCTTTGCGATCGACAGCCGGCAGATTCGCGCGGGCGAGATGTTTGTCGCGATCAAGACCGGCAAACGCGACGGCCACGATTTCCTCGCCGGCGCGCAGTCCGCCGGCGCGAGCGCGGCGCTCGTGTCGCGCGTCGTGTCCGACAGCCCGCTGCCGCAACTCGTCGTCGCCGATCCGCTGCGGGCCTTTCAAACGATCGCGCGCGAGCACCGGCGGAATTTCGCCGGCAAAGTCGTCGGCATCTCCGGCAGCGCCGGCAAAACCTCGACGAAAAACCTCCTCGCGCGCCTGCTCGCCGACGATTCCTCCGCGCCGCGAGCCCCGGAAGAGTGTCATACATTATATGACACTCTGATTGGAGCCGTGCTGGCGACGGAGGGGAACTTGAACAATCATCTGGGGGTGCCGTTGACGTTGACGCGGATCGATCCGGCGGTGCATCGGTTCGCGGTGATAGAGGCGGGGATCGGCGCGCCGGGCGAGATGGCGCCGCTCGCGGAAATGATCGAACCCGACGTGGCGTTGATCACGCTGGTCGCGCCGGCGCACACCGAGGAGTTGGGCGGGTTGGACGGCGTGGCGCGCGAAAAGGCCGTGCTGCCGGCGGCGGTTCGGCCCGCGGGGCTGGCGATTTTTCCGCGGCAGTGCGAGGAGTTCGCGGCGTTTCGCGAACTCGACGTGCGCAAGATGATCGTGGAGCGCGCGGACGGGATTCGTCCCGCGACGCCGCCGCGGGATCGCGTGTATTTCACCGTCACGCACCGCGACGCGTCGACCGCGGTCGCGCTCGCCTACGGCGCGCCGCCGCCGCTCGTGTTCACGTTCCGGCGCGTGTCGGAGGGCATGGCGCAAAATGCGGCGCTCGCGATCTGCGCGGCACTGTGGCTCGGCGTGAAAGCGGAGGACATCCAGCGGCGGATCGAAGGCTGGCAGCCGGCGAAGCTCCGCGGCGAAGTGCGGCGGGTGAACGGGCGGCTGCTGTATCTCGATTGCTACAACGCCAATCCGGCCTCGATGGCGGATGCGTTGGAGGCGTTCGACGCGCTTGTGCCGGCGGAGGAGCCGCGTTTTTTCGTGCTTGGCGGGATGGAGGAGCTCGGGCCGGACGCGGCGAATTATCATCGCGCGCTCGGACGGTCGCTGCGGCTGCGCGAGCAGGATCTGGTGGCGGCGATCGGCGACCATGCGACGGCGGTGCGCGCGGGTGCCCTGGAGAACGGCGCGCGTGGGGAAAGCATCCTAGTCGTCGAACGGGTGGAAGACCTGCAGCCGCGGTTTGAAGCGTGGCGTGGAGCGGTCTTCGTCAAAGGCAGCCGGCGTTACGCGCTGGAGAAGATTTTGGAGCGAACCTGATGCTGAGCTACCTCGCAGATTACGAATCGTATTTTGGGCCGTTGCGCCTGTTGCGCTATATCACCGTCCGCACCTTGCTCGCGGCGATCACGGCGCTGGTGATCGGGTTCATCATCGCGCCGCGACTCATCGCGAAGTTTCGCGAGCTGAAGTTCGGGCACGGCTACATCGACGACCGCACGGGCGCGCTCGGCGCGACGTATTTCGACAAGAAGCACACGCCGACGATGGGCGGACTGATCATCTTTCTGTCCGTGTTCGTCAGCTCCGTCCTGTGGGCGACGCCGAACGTGTGGGTGTTCGTGGCGCTGTTCGTTTACGCGGCGCTGACCGTGCCGGGCTGGCGCGACGATTACCTCAAAGTCGTGCACAAGAATCGCGACGGCATCTCGTCGTGGGAGAAGATCGGCTGGCAGTCGCTGGCGACCGTCGTCGCGCTCGGCTTGCTGCTGTGGCATCCCGCGAGCTCCGAGAAAATCCGCGAGCTGTGGGTGCCGTTCGTGAAACAGGCGGTGATTCCGCACATGCATTGGGCGGTGCTGCTCGTGCTGATTTACCTGTGGATCGTCGGCTTCAGCAACGCGATCAACTTCACCGACGGCCTCGACGGTCTCGCCGTGGGTTGCACGATCTCGGTCGCGCTGGTCTTCGGCATCATGGCATATGCGGCGGGCAACGTGATCCTCTCGGAATACCTGCTGATGAGCCACGTGCCCGGCACCGGTGAGCTGACGGTGATCTGCGGCGCGTTGATCGGCGGCTGCATGGCGTTCCTCTGGTATAACTCGCACCCGGCGGAGGTGTTCATGGGCGACACCGGATCGCTCGCGCTCGGCGGGCTGATCGGCGTCATGGCTTTCATGATACACCAGCCGTTCACGCTTGTGATCGTGGGCGGCGTCTTTGTGGCGGAGCTGTTGTCCGTGGTGATCCAGATCGGGTGGTTCAAATACACCAAGCGCCGTTTCGGCGAGGGCCGGCGGGTTTTCCTGATGGCGCCGATCCATCATCATTTCCAGAAGAAGGGCTGGCCGGAGACGAAGGTCGTGCTCCGGTTCTGGGTGCTTTCGCTCGGCTGCGCGCTGGCGGGCCTGGCGACACTGAAACTGCGGTGACATGGCGCTGGTGCTCTCAGATTCCATTCGCGCGTTGCTGACGCAGCCGGTCGCCATTTTCGGGGCGGGCGTGAGCGGCGTCGGGGTGACGGCGTTGCTCGCGTCGCTCGGGGCGGGCAGCGTGATCTACGACGACAAGGGAACGCCCTTTTCGGCGAAAGCCGCCAAGGCGCACCGGCTCGTCATCTTTTCCCCCGGATTCGCGCCCGAGCATCCGTGGGTGGCGCTGGCGCGTGAGGCGGGCGCGGAGTGCATGGGCGAGCTGGATTTTTCCGCGAGCCTCTGGCGCGGTTCGATCGTCGCCGTGACCGGGACGAACGGGAAGACCACGCTGACGGAATTTCTGACCCACGCGTTGAAGGCGACCGGGCGGCACGCGCACGCGACGGGCAACATCGGGCATGCGTTTGCGCAGCTTGTCGCCGCGCTGGAAGGCGGCACCCCGGAGACGATCGCGGTGTGCGAGGTCAGTTCCTTTCAGGCCGAGACCCTGAAACGCTTCCGGGCCGGCGCGACGCTGTGGACCAACTTTGCGGAGGATCATCTGGAGCGGCATCCGAGTCTCGAAGCCTACTTCGGGGCAAAATGGAATCTCGTGGCGCACACCCACGCGGGCGGGGTGCTGATCGGTTCGTCGGTGGCTCGCTTCGCCGAGAAATACGGGCGTCCGCTTGGAGGCATCCGCGTCGTGGATACGGAAACGACGACGGCGGACCCGCGGCTGGCGGGAACGCCGTTCGAACATCAGCCGCAACGCGAGAATTTCCTGCTGGCGGCGGCGTGGTGGCGCGCGACGGGGCTGCCGGAAGAGATGCTGTATGCGGCGGCGCGAACGTTCACGGTCGGCCGGCACCGGCTGGCGCGGGTGGCGGAGCGGGGCGGCGTCGCTTTTTGGAACGATTCCAAGGCGACGAATTTCCACGCGGTGGAGGCGGCGCTCGCGCGTTTCCCGGCTCCGGTGATTTTGATTGCCGGCGGGAAGGCGAAGGGCGGCGACCTGGCGGGTTTCGTCCACCGCGTCGCTCCGCGGGTGAAGCACGCGCTGCTGATCGGCGAAACGGGAGCGGAGCTGGCGTTTCACTGCTCGGCGTTTCGCGTGGCCCACACGGTCTGCGCCACGCTCGCGGCGGCGGTGCGGCGGGCGGCGGATCTGGCCTTGCCGGGCGACAACGTGCTGTTGAGTCCGGGCTTCGCGAGTTTCGACATGTTCCGGAGCTACGCCGATCGCGGCGAGCAGTTTGAAAAGCTGGTCGGAGAATTGAGTCCGGCACCCAATTTTAGATAGCATTCGCCACGGCAACCTCCCAACTATTCCTCCCATGAAAGTTCTCAAAATCTTCGGCGTGGTTTTGGGCGTTCACGCGCTCGCGCTGATGTTGATTTTCGTCAATCCGGGCTGCAGTTCCGCCAACAAGCCGCCGCCTCCCTCGGAAACCGTCATTGCGGACGGCGGCGTGAGTGCGGCACCCGTCGCCGCGGCCTCGGAACCGGCGCCAATTTCGGTCGCCGCCGTGACGGGCGACGAAGGCGCGCCGGTGGTGCGTTTCTCGCCCACGCGGCCGAACACCCCGGTGGCCAACGCCCTCGAACGGCAACCCGTGACGGACGTCGTGCCCGCCTCCACCTACACGGTCGTGAGCGGCGACAGCCTGTGGACGATCGCGCGCAAGCATCACCTCTCCGTCGCCGAACTGGCGGCGGCGAACAACATCAAGGCCGGTGCGGTGGTGCGCATCGGACAGAAGCTCATTATCCCCGCCAAGATGCCGTCGACGAGTGCGAGCGTCGTGGATACGTCCGCCCCGAAGCCCTCGGCACCGGCGCCGGCGCGTAGCAGCGGTGAGGCGGTGCGGCATGTCGTGAAACCCGGCGAGACGCTCGGCGGCATCGCGCGCAAATACCAGGTGCGCGTCGGCGACATCGCCACGGCCAACAACATTGCGGATCCGGCGAAGATTCGTCCGGGCATGGAGTTGACGATTCCGGGCTGGCGCGCGCCGGCCGCGAATCGGGCGGCGAAGAGCGAGCCCGCGCCGGCCACAGCTGCGCCGGTGCAAACGCCGGAGCCGACCCCGGCGCCCGCCACGGAGGTCCCGACCCTTGTGATCCCGCCGATCGACAGCGCGTCCTCTTCCGAGCAACCGGCGGCGGAGCCTCCGGTCATCAAGGTCGACGACCAGTAAGCTGACAACGTTGCCGACGATGCCGTGGAGCACCGCTCATCCGCGCCGAGGTTGCGCGGGCGGGCGGGCTTGCCGGCGGCGTTCCTGCCTTTCCTGATGTCCTCGCGTTCGCGCTCCAAGTCCGCCGAAACGGCCGGTTCGCGCTCGGTGATCAACCCGGCGACGATCATCGTGCTGTGCGCGCTCGGACTGACGTTTCTCGGATTGACGATTCTGTTCAGTGCGAGCGCGTCGTTCAAACAGGGGCCGTATTTCTATCTCAACAAGCAGATCGCAGGCGTCCTGGCGGCGGGGGTGCTGTGTTTCATCACGAGCCGGATCAATCTCGATTATCTGCGCGAGCACGCGTGGTGGATTGGCGGGTTGCTCGTGCTCGCGCTGCTGCTGGTGCTCATCCCGCAGATCGGGATCTCGGTGAAGGGCAGCCGTCGCTGGCTGGGGATCGGCCCCGCCCGTTTGCAGGTCTCGGAGTTCGCGAAACTCGGCATGGTGTTCTGCCTCGCGCACTATCTGGCGCTGCACCAGACGCAGATTGGCGAGTGGAAGCGAGGGTTCCTTTATCCGCTCGGGATTGTGGGTCTCTTTGCGGGGCTGATTATTTTGGAGCCGGATTTCGGCACGGCGGCGCTGACGCTGGTGGTGGGGCTGGTGCTGTTGTTCCTCGCCGGAGCGAAATGGCGCTACGTGCTGCCGACGGTGCTCGCCGCGGTGGCGTTGTTCGCCGTGGCGGTGGTGAACAACCCGAACCGCCTGCGACGGATGACGGAGTTTCTCAGTGAGGAAAAATCGTATCACTTGCGGCAGGGCCTCGCGGCGTTTGCCGCGGGCGGCGTTGAAGGGGCGGGACTTGGGCAGGGGCGGCAGCAATTGAACTACCTGCCGGAGGCGCACACGGATTTCATCTTCTCGATCGTGGGTGAAGAACTGGGGCTGCCCTTCACGCTCGGCGTGGTGACGCTGTTCCTGATCATCTTCGTCGCGGGCATCGTCCACGTCCGGCGGGCGCCGAATCTTTTCCAGTTCCTGCTGGTGACGGGATGCATCCTGCTGATCTGCCTGCAGGCGATCGTCAACGTGGGCGTCGTCACTGGCGTGTTTCCGACCAAGGGCATGTCGCTGCCGTTCATCAGCGCGGGATTGTCGAACCTGCTGCTGATGGGCCTGCTGCTCGGCGTGATCGTGAATTCGCAGCGCACCTGGGGCCGCGCGAAGCTGGCCGGACGCGGGCGCGCCATGGAGGAAGTTTTGGCATGAGCACCTTCATCATCTCCTGCGGCGGGACGGGCGGGCATCTGTCGCCGGGCATTGCGCTGGCGGAGGGGCTGACGGCGCGCGGCCATGCGGTCGAGCTGCTGATCAGCCAGAAGCGCGTGGACGCGCGGCTGATCGAGAAGTATCCACAATTCAAATTCGTGCGCGTGCCGGGGACGGGCTTTTCGCTCAATCCGGTGAAGCTGTTGCGTTGCGTGGTGTCGCAGGTGCGCGGGCTGTGGTTCTGCCTGCGCCTGGTGCGGCAGAAGCGGCCGGAGGCGGTGATCGGGTTCGGCGGCTTCACGTCGACGGGCATCGTGGTGGCCGCGCGTCTCCAGCGGGTGCCGGTGGCGCTGCACGAGGCGAACCGCGTGCCGGGGCGGGCGATCCGGCTGCTTGGGCGCTATGCGCAGCGGGTGTATCTGCCGCCGGGCGTGTCCCTCGACGCCGCCAGACCCGGAGCGATCCAGCACGTGGGTTTGCCGGTGCGGCGCGAGATCGAACGCGTGGCTCAGGCCGACGCGCGGCGGGCGCTGGGGTTCGATGCGAATCAACGCCTGCTGGTCGTGCTCGGCGGGAGCCAGGGCGCGACGGTGCTGAACGACTGGGTGCGGCGGGAGTTCCGGAGACTGGCCGCGGAGGGCATTCAGGTCTGCTGCGTCACGGGTCTCGACAAAGGCCGGGACGGCGTGGTCGAGCTGCAGACCAGCGCCGGCTCGCCGGTGCGCGCGTATTTCATGATGTTCTGCGACCGGATCGCCGAGCTGCTGTCGGCGGCCGATCTGGTCGTCTCGCGCGCGGGTGCGGGCACGATCGCGGAACTGGTGCGGTGCGAGACGCCGGCGGTCCTGGTGCCGTATCCACAGGCGGCGGACGATCATCAGCGCGCGAATGCCGCGTTTTTCGAACGCCAGGGCGGCGGCATCGTGGTCGGACAGGAGGCAGTGAGCGGACTTCGGACCGAAGTGCTCGATTTGATTTTCAACGACGAGTTGTTGCGGAAGTTCCGCGCCAACCTGCGGCGGATGGACCGGGCGAACTCACTGGAAGTGATGCTGCACGATCTGGAACAGATCGCAGGCGTGACGGCCGGCCGACGGTCCACGACGGAGCCGACGCAAACGGCGACATGACCGATGAGCACGACGGTTTTGCCGCGGATCTTCGGGCGGGAGGTGAGCCGCATCCATTGCGTCGGCGTCGGCGGCATGGGCGTGGGCCCGCTCGCCATTTATCTGAGCCGGTGCGGATTTCGGGTCACCGGCGAGGATGACGCGCTGACGGAGGAGATGGCGCGGCAGCTCCGCGACGGCGGTGTGCAGGTGCGGCCGATTCCCGACGACGGCGAACTGGTGGTGCATTCCTCGGCCATTGCGGCGCAGCATCCGGCGCACGTGGCGGCGGCGGCGCGCGGGCTGCCGGTAGTGCGCCGCGGCGAGATGCTCGCGGAAATCGTGCGGGGGCGGAAACTGGTGGCGGTCTGCGGGTCGCACGGGAAAACGACGACCACCGCGATGCTGATCACCGCGTTGCGAGCGGCGGGATTTCCGGCGGGTTACGTGCTGGGAGGCCTGTTTGCGAACGACACGCCGCCCGCGGAGAAGGGGGAAAACGACTGGGTGGTGGCGGAGATCGACGAAAGTGACGGGACGATCGGACGCTTCGCGCCGGCGATCACGGTGTGCGTGAATCTCGACTGGGATCATCCGGATCATTATCCGCAGCTCGCCGACCTGGAGCGGGCGTTTGCGGCGTTGTTCGATCGAACGACGGAAGCGCGGTTGCTGAATGCGTCCTGCGAGATGAGCGCGCGAGTGGCGGGGACGCGAACCCGGCAAACCTTTGGCCGAGGCGGCGATTTCGATGGGGAAATGGCGGACGAGACGACGGACGGGCTGACGCTGCACCTGGGCGGCCGCTTCGCGATCCGAACGGCGGTCGTGCGCGCCGCGGGAAATTTCAACGCCCTCAACGCCACCGCGGCGCTGGCGGCGGCACAGCTGATGGGCGCGACGCCGCTGCCGGCTTCGCTCGCCCATTATCCCGGGGTGCGCCGGCGTCAGGCGATTCTGAATACGGCGCGCGGCGTGACGATGATCGAAGACTACGCGCATCATCCGGCGGAGATTCGTGCGCTGCTCGAGAGCCTGCGGAAACGACGGGCGGGCGGCGGGCGGCTGCTGGCCGTTTTCCAGCCGCACCGGTTCAGCCGCACCGCGCAATTTCGGGACGAGTTTGCGGCCGCGCTCGCGCTGGCTGACAGCGTTTACCTGCTGGAGGTTTACTCCGCGGGTGAGGCGCCGGTGGCGGGCGGCACGACGAACGCGGTGGCGGCGGCGCTGCGGCGGCGGTCGCCGGAATTGCCGGTGGCCTACGAGGGCGCGAATGAAGATGCGCTGTGGGAGAAACTGGCACGCGAGCTGCGGTCGGGCGACTCGATCGCGTTTGTGGGTGCCGGCGATATTGATCGCAAGGCCCGGACCTGGCTTGAACGCTGGAGACACGCGCAATGACGGACGAAAACTGGAATCAATTTGCCGGGACGCTGCGGGCGAGGCTCAGCCCGGATACGAGGATTCGCCGCGACGAACCGCTGGGAACGAAGACCACGATTCGCGTGGGCGGCACGGCGCGGGTGTTTCTCGAACCGGCGAACGTCCAGGACCTGCAGCTGGCGCTGCGCGAGGCGTGGGCGGCGAACGTCGAGATCCTGACGCTGGGTCGCGGCTCCAATCTGATCGTGCCGGACGAAGGCGTGAATGCGCTGGTGGTTTCGCTCGCGGGCGAAGCGTGGGCGAAATTCGAGTTGCGCGAGCGCGGCCGGGTTTGGGTGGGCGCGGGGTTGCGCTTGAAGAATCTCTGCGGACTGGCGGCGAAGGCCGGGCTGACCGGTTTCGAGTTTTTGGAGGGAATTCCGGGGAGTGTCGGCGGCGCGCTGCGGATGAATGCGGGCGCGATGGGCGGATGGATGTTCGACGTCGTCGAGGAGGTCGAAGTCGTCACGCTCGAAGGCGACGTGAAACGACTCCCGCGGGCTGAGATGCACGTGCAGTATCGGCATTGCGCGGAGCTGCAGCAGGCGATCGCGGTGGGCGCGCTGCTGCGTCCGATCGCGCAGGTCGACATGCAGGCGGTGAACCGGCAGATCGACGTCTACCGCCGGAAGCGGCAGGAATCGCAGCCGCGCGAACCGAGCGCGGGCTGCATTTTCAAGAATCCGCCCGGCAATTCGGCGGGGCGTCTGATCGACGAAAGCGGATTGAAGGGCGAACGCGTGGGCGACGCGGAGGTGTCGCCGGTGCACGCGAACTTCATCGTGAACCGCGGACATGCGACCGGCGCGGATGTATTGGAATTGGTGCGACGCGTGCGGGCGCGCGTGCGCGAGGCGAAAGGCGTCGAACTGGAGCCGGAGGTGCTGCTGTTCGGGAAAAAATGGAAGGATGTGTTGTGAGTGGGCTGAGAGCCCAGGGCGCGGAGCCCAGAGCCCAGAGCCCAGAGCCCAGAGCCCAGAGCGGCGGTTGAAAACAGGTTTTTTATGAACTCTCCGGTTGTAGCGGTGTTTCGCGGCGGGACGTCGGCGGAGCGCGAGGTGTCGCTGGGTTCGGGGCTCGCGTGTGCGATCGCGCTGGCGCGGACGTTTCCGACGCAGCTCTTTCAGATCGATCGCGATGAGTTGCCGGAAGGACTCGATCCGCGCCGGCATGTGGTGTTTTCGACGCTGCACGGGACATTTGGCGAAGACGGCGGAATGCAGCGGTTGCTGGATGCGGCGGGTGTGCATTACGCGGGCTGCGATGCGGCGGGCAGCGCGCTGGCCATGGACAAGGCGGCGACGAAAAACGCCTGTGCGGCCCGCGGGGTGCCCGTGATCCCGGGGATCGTATTTGCGGCGGAGGTCAAGCCAACCGCCGAGGAGGTGCTGGCCGAATTCGGGGCGAACGTGGTCGTCAAACCGAACGACCAGGGGAGTAGCGTGGGGCTGCGGATCGTTGCGAGCCGGGCGGAACTCGAGTCGGCGCTCGCGGCGGCGACGCACGGGAACTGGATGATCGAGCAGCGGGTGTTTGGCCGCGAGCTGGCGGTGGGCGTGTTGGGCGGACGCGCGCTTGGCGTGGTGGAGATCCGGCCGAAGTCGGGCGTCTATGACTACGAAAGCAAATACACCAAAGGACGGACGGACTATTTCGCACCTGCGCCGCTTGCGCCGGAAATGACGGCGAAAGTGCGGCGTTTCGCGGAGATCTGTTTCGCCGCGTGCGGGTGCCGGGATTATGCGCGGGTCGACTTCATGATCGGAGCAAATGAGGAGCTTTATTTGCTGGAAATAAACACGCTCCCCGGCATGAAGGAAACGAGCCTGCTGCCGATGAGTGCTCGCTGCGAGGGATTCGACTTTACACGACTGGTCAGGGAGATGGTTGCACCCGCGGTGGAGCGTTTTCGTGCGGGACAGGTGCCCACCCATCCGTGAGTCGAAACGAAAGCAACGTCCCAAACGCGCGCAGTTGGAGAGACATCCCCCAACAGGTAAAGCCGCGCGCGATGTCGCCGGAAGGCCGTCGCCGGGTCGTGTGGAGCGGAATGAAGACGGCGTTCGCGGTGGCGCTGGTGGCCGGCCTGGCCTGGTCGGGTTTTCAGATCGCGGCCTTGTTTCGCGGCGACACACCGGCGCTCGCGAAAGCGGCGGAGGCCGTGCCGGTGCGGGCGGTCGAATTGATCACCGATGGCGTGCTCGACAAGGACTGGCTGGTGCGAACGCTCGCGCTGCCGCGCAACGTCACGTTGATGCAGCTCGACCTCTATCAATTGCAGGCGCGGCTGCTGCAGACGAAACAGGTGCGCTCGGCGACGCTCACGCGGAATTTTCCGTCCACGCTGACCGTGAGTTTGTCCGAATACTCGCCCGTGGCACGCGTGATGGCGCAGCTGGACCGCGAGGAGCCGCACGTGCTGCTGGTCTCGCGCGAGGGCGTGGTGTTCGAAGGCGTTGGTTTCGACGGCGAGATGATCGCGACCTTGCCGTGGCTGGCGGGCATCAAGCTCGTGCGGCGCGACGATACGTTCGCGCCGGTGGCCGGGATGGAGACGGTGTCGGATCTGCTCGCGAAGGCGAAGCTCGAGGCCGAGCACCTGTATCGGGATTGGCAGGTCGTGTCGCTGGCCCGGCTCGCGTCGGATAACGAAATCGAAGTTCAGGCGGCGGGGGTGGCTCGCATCCGCTTCGGGACGCACGAGGATTTTTTCCGCCAACTCGCCCGGCTGGATTCGCTGCTCGATGCGGCGCGCGCGAAAACCGACAAGCCGTTGCGCGAGGTGAACCTGGCGATCGGCGCACAGGTGCCGGTGGCGTTCGAGGATCCGACGCTCGTCCCGGAGGCGATGCCGGCGAATCCGAAACGGAACAGCCGGCCCGTCCGTCCCGCCGCGACACCTTCTCCTTTCCCTCAACTACAGCGAAATTCGAAACTGTGAGCTCCCGCACCACTTTCATCGGCGCCGTCGAAATCGGCACGTCCAAGATCACCGTCCTCGTTGGCGAATACACCGGCCGCGAACTGGCCATCATCGGCCACGGCGAGTGTTCCTCGCGCGGCATCATCAAAGGCAACGTCGTCGACTACAAGGCCGCCAGCGAGTCGACGCACAGCGCGCTCGAGCAGGCCGAACGCGATGCCGGCGAGCGGATCGAACTCGTGTTTCTCGCCCAGACCGGCGGACATCTCGAGGGCTTCTACAATGAAACGGCGGTGAACGTGAAGGCGGCGGACAACATGATCGACCGCGACGACATCCGCACCGTGTGCGATCTCGCGCGTTCGAAGGAGCTGCCGCAGGGCCGCATGGTGGTGCATCACATCCGGCGGCCGTTTCGGGTCGACGGCCGCATCGTGCCGACCTCGCCGGAGAACCTCGTTGGGCAGCGCCTCGAGGTGGGCTACTGGACGGTGCACGGCCAGGAGCAGCGGTTGGCGGACAACATTCACGTGATCCGCGGCTTCAACCTCGAGGTCCGCGAACTCGTCCTGTCGAGCCTTGCGTCGGGTCACATGATCACCACGCCCGAGGAACGCCAGCACGGCGTGCTCGCGATCGACATCGGCGCGGGCACGACGGATTTCGTGCTTTACCGCGACGGCGTGCCCCACACGACGGGCGTGGTGCCGGTTGGCGGGACGCACCTGACGAACGATTTGAGCATCGGCCTGCGGCTGACCGAAGGGCAGGCGGAGAAGCTGAAGCTGCGTTTCGGTCGCGCGACGGTTTTGGCGAAGGACAAGACGGAGAAAGTCTGGCTGGACGGAAACTTCGCCATCGGCGACCGCCAGTTCTCGCGGCACGCGATCGAGCAGATCACCGCGGCCCGCACGTGGGAACTGCTCGAAGTCGTGCGCAAGAAGCTGGGCAACGCGTTCTCGCCGGAAACGTGCGCGGCGGGCGTGGTCCTGACCGGCGGCACGGCGAAGCTGCCCGGAATCGCGGAGGCGGCGGCCAAGGTGTTCGGCGTGCCGGCGCATCTCGGCGAATCGCCTTCGTGGGTCGTGGAGAATCTGCGCGATCCCGGCTACAACACGGCGCTGGGCGTGCTGTATTACGGCGTGAGCGCACAGACGGAGCGGCTCGCGCAGCAGCGGCGCGGCGGAGGTTTCCTTTCGGGCGTGAAGCGACTGTTTGCGAGCGCGTAACCGAGAAACCCCTACACGATGAATCTCAACGAACTTCCCCTCGAACACGCGCTCCTGACGGACCGCAACATCGCCATCAAGCTGGTCGGCGTGGGCGGCGCCGGCTCCAATGCCGTCGACCGCCTCAAGATGGAAAACCTCGAGCGGTTGCAACTCGCGGTCGTGAACACCGATTACCAGGCGCTCGCCAGCTCGCCGGTGCAGGAAAAGGTCTTGATTGGCATGAACGTCACGCGCGGGCTGGGCGCGGGCGGCGATCCGGAACTCGGCCGCGAGGCGGCGGAGGCGGATCGGGAAAAAATCACCAACGTCGTGAAGGACTGCGACCTCGTGTTCCTGATTGTCGGCGAAGGCGGCGGCACGGGCAGCGGCGCGGGTCCGGTGGTCGCGGAGATCGCGGCGGAGCAGGGCGCGCTCGTGATCGCGTTTGCCACCATGCCGTTCAGCTTCGAAGGCGGGCGCCGGTTGAAGCAGGCGGAAGAGGGGCTCACCGCGCTGCGGCGGGTATGCGATGCGGTGATACCGTTGCCCAACGACGTCCTGATGCAGGAGTCGGCGGAGAACGAAACCGTGCTGGATTCGTTTGCGCGGGCCGACGAGTGGATCGGCCGCGGCGTGCGCTCGATCTGGTCGATGCTTTTCAAGACCGGCCTGATCAACCTGGACTTTGCGGGCCTGCGGCAGGTGTTTGCGTTGCGCGGCGGCAAGACGCTCTTCGGCCTGGGCGAAGGCACGGGCGAGAACGCCGTGGCCGAGGCGGTGGCGAGCCTGAAGCTCTGCCCGCTGCTGCACACGCCGGAGTTTTCGCGGAAGGCGGACCGTCTGCTCGTCAACATCGTCGGCGGCACCGACCTGACGCTGCCGAAAGTGAACGAACTGATGAGCGGCATCACCGAGCAGTTCGGACGCGAGTCGCACATCATCATGGGCGCGGTGATCGACGAGCAGATGCAGAACCGCGTCGAGGTCTGCATCATCGGCACGAGCGACATGGGCGGGCGGGGCGTGCTCCCGCGCCGGCCGACCGCGGTGCAGCGGCTGCGCGCCGGAGCGGGCCGGGTCGAGGCTCCGGCGGCGGGTGCGGCCTCGGCCGTAAACGGGACCGCGCAGGCGGCCAAGCCGACCGGCGAGCTGACGCTGGAGCAGGCGGCCGCGGCCGCGGCGGAGAAGATCGACCAGAACGAGTTCGGTTTCGGCGAAGTGGAGAGCCGCGGGCATTTCGAGAAAACCGACCGGAATCTTTTCGACGGGCAGGATCTCGACGTCCCGACGTATCTCCGCAAAGGCATCAAGATCGCGCTGTAGCCGGTCGTAGCGGCGGGGGTCGTGCTGACCCCGCGTCCGTCCCTTCGCGCTTCAGGACCACGGTAGGGTGGGCGGAAAACAAAAAGCCCGCCGGCAATGACCGGCGGGCGGCGATTCAGATTCTGGATACGACGTTCAGACGGCCTTCAGCTGCGCCGGGTGAGCGAGGTCGTTGTCGATCTGATGACGACGCACCTTGTAGAGGTGGTGGCGTTTGCTGAGCATCCGATCGAGTTTGTCCATGAGCAAAGAGATGGCCTTGTGGCACTCGTCGGCCTGGACGGTGGCGTTCATGTCCGGGCCCTGGATTTCGATGTGACCCTTGGCTTTGAACCGGTTGGCGACGGCCTCGTTGCGGTCGCACTCCAACTCCACGCGGATCCGCACGATGCGGTCCTCGTGACGAAACAATCGCTGGGCTTTCTCACGAACGTAAGTTTTCAGGGACGGTGTCAGTTCGAGGTGAATGCCAGAGACGATGAGTTCGTGGTTGTTTTGTCTGTTCATGATACTGCGTTTAGTTTGGGTTTCACCGAACCAGGGCACAAAGCCCTGGCTGAAATTTCCCCCTGCTCGAGCTTGTGTCCTCGCCACGCGAAGTGCTCCAAACTTTCTCCGCCGTCGTCGTGACGGGTGGATCTTCCGGTATTGGAAAATCGTTCATCGAGCTGTGCGGAAGAGTGGCGCCGGCAGTCCGGGTTTGCAACCTGTCGAGGACGGTTCCGCTCATAAAATCAGAGCAGCTTAAGCTTTGCCATGTGCCGTGCGACCTGAGCGAGGCGTCGGCGGTCGGACGCGCGGCCGGGGAGGTCGAGTCCTGGCTAAGTTGCGAGGCGTCAGCGGGGCGGGTGCTGCTCATCAACAACAGTGGCTTCGGCGCATATGGCTGCTTTCCTGAGCCCAACTTAACTCACCAGCTCGAACTATTAGATGTTAACATCCGCGCGCTCGTGGAACTCACGGGACGACTCCTTCCGGTGCTGCGGAAACGCGGTGGGGCGGTGATGAACATCGCGTCGACGGCAGCGTTTCAACCCACGCCGTTCATGGCCACCTATGGTGCGTCCAAGGCCTTTGTTTTGCATTGGACGCTCGCACTCGCCGCGGAGTTGCGCGGGAGCGGCGTGCAGGCGCTGGCGGTGTGCCCGGGACCGACGTCGACGCAGTTTTTTCGCCGTGCGGGACTGCGTCAGGGCGCGGTCGAGCCGGGCTTGAGCATGAAAGCGGAAGAGGTGGTCGAGCAGTCGCTGCGCGCGCTGGGCGCCGGGCGCACGCTGGTGGTGCCGGGATGGAAAAACAAGGCGATCGCGGCACTCGGCGGCACGTTGCCGAAACGGTGGGTCACGCGGCTCGCGGCGAAAGCGATCGGCCGCTACCGCATGGCCCAGGTGGCCTCATGAATGCCGGCGAATCGCAGGCCGGTCGCGGCATCGACGATTTTTCGCGGCGCGCGTGCGCCTGGCCCCGACGCGAAAAACAGGGACCGGTCCGCCTGATCGCGGAGGAGGAGTTGCGCAGTTGGATCGTTTACGAGGATGCGCGATTGCTCGTGCTGGCGAAACCGGGCGACGTCGTTTGCCATCCGTCGAAAGCCGGACCGTGGTCGAGCCTCGTCGGTGCGGCGCGCGAATACACGGGTTTGCCGACGATGCATCTCGTTTTCCGCCTCGATCGCGAGACGAGCGGGGTGGTCGTGCTCACGAAAGACGCAAAGATGGCGAGCCGGCTGCAGGTCGCGATGCAGGAACGGAAAGTAGGCAAGGCGTATCTGGCGATCATGACCGGCGAACTGCGCGAACCGGTGACGGTCAACCAGCCGCTCGGCGACGATGTGACGAGCCCGGTTTATGTGAAATCGGCGGTGGTGGCGGGTGGCCAGCCGGCGATCACGCATTTCGCGCCGGTGGCGCATGGCGGCGGCTTCACGCTGGCGCGCGTGGTCACCGAGACGGGGCGCAAGCATCAGATCCGGATTCACGCGCACTGGCTCGGTCACTGGCTGGTGGGCGACAAGATCTACGGACCTGACGACCGCTGTTATCTGGAATTCATCGACCACGGCTGGTCGCCGGCGATGGCGGAGAAACTCCATCTGCCGCGGCAGGCGCTGCACTGCGCGCAGATCGACTTGCGGCCGGCGGGGGTGGATCACGTTTTCGAGGCGCCGTTGCCGGCGGATCTCCGGGAGTTTTGCGCGAGGCACGGCCTCGCCGCCGACACCTGACGACGTTTCAGGGCGGGAGCAGTTTCACCAGCGCGGTCTCGAGAGCGGCGCGGAGCGCGGCCACGCGTTGAACGACGGGAAACGCGGACGGGCTTTCGAGCGTGTAACTCAAGCGCGTGTGGTGAGCGCGAAGGTAGATCGCCTCGGGCCACAGATCGCGCAGCAACGGATCCGTCACCGGACGGATGATGCCGGCGGCGGCCGATTCGCGACCGTCGATCACCGCGGCCGTCTCGATCGGACAAGTCGCGCGCGCGGCGGCGATCATCGCGTCCGCGAGGGTGGGGCGACTTTCGGGGTTGAGTTCGTAAAGATAAAACCCCTGCGCCTCCCAATCTTCGTGCAGGCAGAACGCGACATCGAAGTTGGGTTGCTGCTGCAGCCAGCCGACGTGTCCGCGAATCTCGGCGGAAACGAGACGCTTGTAGTCGCGGTTCAGATCGACGGCGTCGGAGTTCTCGCGGGTGCGCCGCGCGAATCCGAGCGGGTTGAGCAATGGGCAAACGAACCACGTGGCGCGCCGATCGAACACGCCGCTTTCGAGCAGTTCGAGCAACGCGAGCGGTGGGGCGGGTTCATCGCCGTGAATGCCGGCCGAGAAATACAGGCGCGGACGGATGCCCGGCGTGCGTTTCGTGAGCGCGATCAACGGCACGCCGGCGACTTCGCCGAAGCGCTCGATGCGAAAACCTTGTTTCGGCGCGGCGGCTTCGAAGCGGGCGACGACGTCGGCGGGATCGATGACGGGTTCGATGTGCGGAGGGCTCACGGATTGGGCGGAAAACGGAATACCACGAATCGCGTCGAGCGCACGCTTACAGCCGCGGTTTCGGCGGAAAAATCTGTCGTGTGTTTCGCCTGTTTCTTGGTTTGTTGAGCGAATGTCTTCCGTTCGCGTTCGTTTCGCCCCGAGTCCGACAGGGTTCTTCCACATCGGCAGCGCCCGCACGGCGTTGTTCAACTGGCTGTATGCCCGCCACACGGGCGGGACGTTCGTGCTGCGGATCGAGGACACGGACAAGGAGCGCAACAGCGAGCAGTTCCTCAATGTGATCTACGATTCGCTGACCTGGCTCGGATTAACCTGGGACGAAGGTCCGAAGGTCGGCGGAAGTTTCGGCCCCTACCGCCAGAGCGAGCGCGCCGATATCTATCGCGAATTTCTGGCCAAGCTCACCGCGGCCGGGCGCACGTATGAGAAGGACGGCGCGATCTGGTTCAAGCTCCTCGGCGAGCGCTACGAGGTGTTCGACGATCACCGCAAGAAGACCGTCACAAAAGTCCGCACGGCGCCTTCGGTGATCGACGACCGGATCCGCGGCCGCGTCGAGCGCGTCGAGGACGAGGACTTCGTGATCTTCCGCTCCGACGGCAATCCGGTGTTTCATTTCGTGAACGTCGTCGACGACATCGCGATGCAGATCACACATGTGATCCGCGGCGAGGATCACCTGTCGAACACGAGCAAGCACGTGGAGCTGTTCAAAGCCTTCGGCGCGCCGGTCCCGCAGTTCGCGCACATTCCGCTCATCCTGAAACAGAATGGCCCGGGCAAGATGTCGAAACGCGACCAAGGCGCGCTGATCGAGGAGTATCAGCGGCGCGGTTACATCCCCGAGGCGCTGGTCAACTTCCTCAGCCTGCTCGGCTGGAACCCGGGCGACAACCGCGAGAAGATGCCGATCGCGGAGATCGTGCGGCTGTTCGATCTGCCTGGCGTGAACCAGAGCAACGCGCGCTTCGACGACAAGAAACTCGCGCACATGAACATGGCTTACCTGCTCGAGTTGCCAGCGGATGCGTTCGTGGCGAAGGCGCGGGAGTATTTCGCTGGGCAGACGGAAAATGCGGCGGCGCGCACCGCGCTGGCCGCCGACGAAGCCTATTTCCGCGAAGTGATGCTGCTCAGCCAGCCGAAGATCAAGGGACTCGAGGAGCTGCCGGCTTACACGGTCTATTTCTTCACGGAGGAGTTTCCGATCGATGCCAAGGTGCGCGACAAGGTGCTGGCGAAAGGCGAGCCGAAGGCGCGGCTTGGCGAGCTGATCGAGGCGTTGCCGACGATCGATTTTTCGACCGACACAACCGTCGAGGACGGTTTGAAGCAGCTGATCGCGGCGAAAGGCCTCGGCTTCGGCGATTACCAGGCTGTCGCGCGGCTGGCGCTTTCGGGCACGAACGTCGGCCCGAGCATCACCGGCATGATGCGCGTGCTCGGACGTGACCGCGTGAAAGCGCGGTTCGAGCGTTTTCTCGCGAGCTGAATCCGGCGCTGGCGCGGCGGTCGCGAAGACCGCCGCATCCGGTTTCGCGCCGACCGCGTGCGTTTAGAGCCGCGCGCGGATCAGCTCGATCAGCTCGGCGTGAGTGTGGACGGACGGGAGCTGCGGGAATTGTTGCACGACGTTTTCCGGCGCATGGATCAGGATGCCGGTGTCGGCCTGGCAAAGCATCGCGGTGTCGTTGAACGAGTCGCCGGCGGCGATGACGTTATAATTGAGCAGCTGCAACGCCTGGACTGCGTGGCGTTTCTGGTCGGCGAGGCGGAGCTGGTAGCCGGTGATGCGGTCGTTTTCGACGATCAGGCGATGGCAGAAAAGCGTCGGCCAGCCGAGCTGGCGCACCAGCGGGACGGCGAACTGCTCAAACGTATCGGACAGGATGATGAACTGCACCGTCCCGCGGAGCTGGTTGAGAAAATCGATCGCTCCCGGAAGCGGCGACAGCGTGCCGATCACTTCCTGGATCTTCGACAACGTGATGCCGTGGCGGTCGAGGATATCGAGCCGGTAGCGCATCAGCTTGTCGTAATCGGGCTCGTCACGCGTGGTGCGCCGCAACTCGGGAATGCCGGTGCGCTCGGCGACGGCGATCCAGATCTCCGGCGTGAGAACGCCTTCCATGTCGAGGGTGACGATGCTTTGTTTCACAAGGGCTGAGTGAACGAGAGGTTGGCGGCGTGAGGCAAGCAGGGAGGCGGTGGAGTTGAGAGATCGCAGTTGAGAGATGAGGGTTGAGAGTTGAGAGAGGGCGAGGCACGACGGGCGGAGTTGTGTCATAATTTCTTTGCGACGGGGCGGCGGGCGAATTCCATTGGAGGGCATGCTCAAACCCACGTCGGTGAAAGACGCGCTGCACAGCGAGGCGGCGCGCGATGAAATTCTCGTGCAGGGCTGGGTGCGCACCCGGCGCGATGCGAAGACGTTTTCGTTTCTCGAACTGAACGACGGCTCGTGTCTGAAAAACCTGCAGGCGGTCGCGCCGGCGACGCTGCCGAACTACACGGCGATCCAGCATCTCACGACAGGCGCGTCGGTGGCGGTGCGCGGGAAACTGGTGGCGTCGCAGGGCGCGGGCCAGAAATGGGAGATCGCCGCGGAAGAAGTGACGGTCCTCGGCACAGCGGATGCGTCGTATCCGTTGCAGAAGAAAGGCCACACGCCGGAGTTTTTGCGCGAGATCGCGCACCTGCGGCCGCGGTCGAATCTATTTGGCGCGGTGTTCCGGACGCGCAGCCGGCTGGCGTATGCGATCCACCGCTACTTCCAGGAACGCGGTTTCGTTTACGTGCATACGCCGGTCATCACCGGCAGCGACTGCGAAGGCGCGGGGGAACTGTTTCGCGTGACGACGCTCGACCTGGCGAATCCGCCGAAACGGGAGGACGGGCTGATCGACGACGCGAAGGATTTCTTTGCACGGAAAACGTATCTCACCGTCAGCGGCCAGCTCGAGGCGGAGGCGTTCGCGTGCGCGCTGGGCAAGGTCTACACCTTCGGGCCGACATTCCGTGCGGAAAATTCGAATACATCGCGGCACGCGAACGAATTCTGGATGATCGAGCCGGAGGTCGCGTTCTGCGATCTGCAGGGCGATATGGATTTGGCGGAGGATTTCGTGAAGACGCTGATTCGGGAGGTGCGGACGACCTGCGCCGAGGATCTGGAGTTGTTCGCCAAGTTCGTGGACAAGGAATTGCTGACGCGGCTCGACTTCGTGCTCGAGCGGCCGTTTCAGCGCGTGAGTTACACGGAAGCAGTCGAATTGCTGCAGAAGAGCGGAAAGACGTTCGAGTTTCCGATCGAATATGGGGCGAACCTGCAGTCGGAGCACGAGCGCTATCTCACGGAGGAGATTTTCAAGCGTCCGACGACGGTCTACAATTATCCAAAGGAGATTAAGCCCTTCTACATGCGGCTGAATGAGGACGGAAAGACGGTGACCGCGATGGACGTGCTGGTGCCGGGCATCGGCGAGATCGTCGGCGGCAGCCAGCGCGAGGAGCGGCTCGATGTGCTCGAGGCGAACATGCGCCGGCACGGGTTGAATCCGGAGGATTACGGCTGGTATCTCGACCTGCGGCGCTACGGCACGGTGCCGCACGCGGGTTTCGGTCTCGGGTTCGAGCGGATGCTGATGTTCGTGACCGGCGTGCCGAACATCCGTGACGTGATCCCGTTCGCGCGGACGCCGGGCAACGCGGCGTTCTAGGGCGGATGAAAGCCGCGAAGCGGCAAAGGACTGCAAGGAAACGAAAGAGCCCGTCGGGTAGCGACGGGCTCTCGCGGTGTGAAGGGTGACGGCCGCCTAAAAGTTGAGCGTGTTGGCGAACTTCACGTTGATCCCCGGCGCGGTGGTGATGCCGGTGCCTGAGACGCGGCCGCCGGCCTGCTGGATGTAGCCATTGTCGTCGAGCACGTTGTCGACGTAGAGCCGGAAGACGTATTTCTGCCACGTGTAGGACGCGCTGAAGTTGGTGACGTAATACGGCTTCAGGTAGAAACTCACTTGCGCGACCTGGTTGGCGATCGTGTAGGCGGGCGGCGCGTCGCCGGCGCGGCTGCCGCTGTAGCTGACGCCGAAACTGAGGGCGAGTCCCTTGGGCGCGCCTTCGGTGAAGCGATAGTTCAAGAGCAGGGCCGCATTGCGGTCGGCGACGGCGCGCACGCGGCGGCCGAGGGCATCGCGCATCTTGAGCTGCGAGAATGTGGCGATCGCGGAGAGGTTGTTGGTCAAGCCGCCGATCAGTTCGAGTTCGTAACCGTGATTGCTGAGGTCCTGGACGATCTGCTCGGGCGCGGCGGGGTTGGTCTGGCGCTCCGGATTCGGCGTGGTGACGTTGCTCTGCGAGATTTCAAAGTAGGCGCCGTTGAACGAGAGGCGCTGGTTGAAAAACTCGGTTTTGAAACCGACCTCGTCCTGCACGCCGTCGCGCCACAGGGGCCGGTTGTTGGCGATGACGGGCGAGGAGTTGGTCGAGTGGCTGTAATAGACCGAGGCGTTGGGCAGGACCTTGAAGAGCGCGCTCGCCATCCAGACCTCCTTCGCATCGTCGAGGATGCTCGGGGCGTTGGCGGCGCTGATGGCGTTGCGCGCGTAGGTTTTCGTATCGTAATGCAGGATACCGCCGGTGGCCTGGAGGCGGTCGTTGAAGAAGCCGAGACGCTCGCTGACGTAGAGCTGCCAGTTGGTGAAATTGCCGACGTTGTTGGCGTAGAGGTTCGCGTCCCACACGGGTTCGGCGCGGAGATTGGGCCGGCTCAGGTCGATGCCGGGCAGCGTGCCGCTCTTGACCTTGTTGACGCTGGTGCGACGGGAAAGGGCGAAGCCGCCGACGGTTTGCGAGCTGACGGCGCCGAACTGATAACGGGCGGCGAGATCGGTCTGGAGATTGCCGTATTTGAGGCGGGTCCACTGGGCGTCGCCGCGCACGGGGATGTTTCCCGGATTGAAAAGCGGCGAGTAGGTGGAGACGGGCTGGCCGTTGACCATGGACCAGACGTAGTCCTGCGTGAACTCGCCGGTCAGCGGCTGGTAGCGGGTGTTGTTCAGGCCGGGAAGCGTGAGGAACTCCTGCACGGAATCGGTGAAGTAGTAGCGGCCGTTGGCGGCCACGCGCAGGCTGATATGGTCGTTGAGACTCGAGGTGAGCAGCACGAACAGATCAGCGGTGTCGACCGCGGTGTGGCTCCACGGCTGGATGCCGTTGCGGCTTTTGTGCGAAAGGCCGGGCGCGAGATACGGGTCCTTGGTGTCAGGGCCGACGCGCGGATCGATGATGAGCAGCGGCTCGCGAAAGATCCACTGCGTGGCGCCGATGAGCTTCACCGTGAGCTGCGTGCGCTCGGAAATCTTGTAGGAAAACATCGGCGCGAGCGCCTTGGCGCGCAGGCGCGCGTCGTCGGCCCAGTAGCGGCGGGTGTCCTGGATCGAACCGACGAGCCGCCAGGCAACGCGGTCGTTGGACGCGAGAGTATCGTTGAAATCGACGCTCAGCTTTTGCGCGTCGAACATGCCGACCAGCGCGGTGACGCTGTTCTGGCGCCGGTAGAGCGGCGATTTGGTGATGACGTTGACCGCGCCGCCCGGACCGCCGGCGGGCGAGAGGATGGCGTTGGGGCCCTTGGAAATTTCGATGCGATCGATCACGACCTCGGCGACGTTGTCGGCGTCGTCGGGCTGGAGAAAGTTGTCGACCACGCGCTGGCCGTTGCTCTCGAAGCCGCGCAGGATCATGCGATCCTGAAACTGGATACCGCGGCCCTCCTGCACGCCGGCGGCGTAGCGGGTGACGTCGAAGATGCGCGTGGGCGCGAGGTCCTCGATGATGTCGCGCGTGAGCACGGTGATGGAGTTGGGCGTGTCGAGCAGCGGCGCGCGCACGCGGACCGCGGAGACGGCGTCGGCGGCGCGATAACGGTCGGCGGCATCGCTCGAGACGGTGAACTGCGGCAGTGTCACGACCTCGTCGTCGGGACCGCTGCGGGCGCTCGAGGTTTGGGCGTGGCCGGCGGCGGAGGCGAGCAACGCAACGGCGGAGATCGCGGCGTGCGCGCCCGCGGAGAAAGGCCGGCGACGCGGCGCCGGTCCGGGGATTCTGGGGTTCATTCGGTGTGGTGGGATGAGGTGCCGGCGAGTCGCCGGTCTCCTGAGACGCCGAAGGAAGAAAAATGGGGGATCGCGACCGCGAAAAAGCGGCGGCGATCAGAAGTTCACCGTGGTGGTGAGCTTCACATTGAGCCCGGGCGCGGTGCTGAGCCCGGTTCCGGAGACGCGGCTGCCGGCCTGCTGGAGATAGCCTCCGTCGTCGAGCACGTTGTCGACGTTGAGGCGGAACAGGCTGCGGGCGTTCCAGCGCCACGTGAGGCCGGCGGTGGTGACGTTGTAGCTCCGCAGGAAAAAGCTGGTGCGGCCGACGACGTTCAGCGGTGTGAAATTGATCGGCGTGTCGCCGGCGCGCGCACCGCTGTAGCTCACGCCGGCATGAAACGCCAAACCGTCACGCAGGCGATAATTCAGCAGCAGCGCACTGTTGCGATCGGCGACGGCGCGCACGCGGCGGCCGAGATTGTCGCGCATCCGGAGCTGGCTGAACGTCGCGATAACCGAGAGTCTCGGCGTGAGGCCGCCGACGAGCTCCAGTTCGACGCCGTGGTTTTTCAGATCCGAGACGAGCGATTCGGGTGCGGACGGATCTGTCTGCCGCGCGGGATTTGGCGTGGGAACGTTGGTTTGCGCGATCGTGAACCACGCGCCGGCGAAAGACAGGCGTTGCGCGAAGAATTCGGATTTGAAACCGATCTCGTCCTGCACGCCGTCACGCCAGAGGACGATGTCGTTGGCGATGATCGGAGACGAATTCGTGGAGTGACTGTAGTAGAAGGACAGATCGGGCCGGGGTTTTAGGAGGGCGCTGGCCAGCCACATCGCTTTGTCGTCGTTGAGCCAACTCCCGGTGCTGCTCAAGCGGTTGTGGCTGCGGGTGTCGGTGTGATAATGCAGCACACCGCCGGTGAGCTGCACGCGCTCGCCGAGGAGTGCGATCCGCTGGTTCAGATAGGTGTGCCAGTTGGTGAACTGGTTGTCGTAGTCGAGGGCCGGCGTCGTGCTCCACACCGGCTCGGCGCGGAAGTCCGGCCGGCTGAGATCGATGGACGGGAGGCTGCCGGACACCGCAGGCCCCGCGTGGTGCGACGCGACAGCGCGAATCCCGCAACGGTCTGGGAAAAGACGGCGCCGATCCGATGCGTCGCGACCGCATCGACCTGCAGGTTCACGGTTTTTCGGCGGGTCGCCTGTTTGTCGCCGCGCACCGGAATGGCGGCGGGATCGAAGAGCGGCGAGTGAGTGGGCAGGTAAGTGCGAGCGATCGGATCGAAATCCCAGGTGTAATCCTGCGTGAGCTCGCCGGTGAAGGGGTTGTAGCGGTTGAGGAGGCTGGGCGTGGAAAGAAACTCCTGCTGCGAATCCTCGAAATAGTAGCGGCCGTTGGCGGCGGCGCGCAGGCTGAGGTGATCGGAAAGCTTGCTCGTCAGCAGCGCGAACGCGTCGGCGGTGTGCGTGCCGACGTGACTCCACGGCTGAATGCCGTTGCGCGTGCGGGAGGATAGGCCGGGCGCGAGAAACGGGTCAGGCGTGGAAGCGTTGACGGCCGGATCGAGGATCAGGAGCGGCTCGCGGAAGATCCAGTGCTCCGCGGCGATGAGTTTCACCGTGAGCTGCGTGCGATCCGAGAGGCGGGCGGAAAACATCGGGGCGAACACCTTGCCGCGCAGTCGGGCGTCGTTGTCCGGGTAGCGACGCGAATCCTGCACCGATGCGATCAACCGGTAAGCGAGGTTGGGCGAACGCGGCAGCGGTCCCGTGAGATCGGCGCCGATCTTTTGTGCGTCGAACAATCCCACCGTGGCGCTCAAGCTTCGCTGCGCATCGAACGAGGGAGATTTGGTGATGACGTTGATGGAGCCGCCCGGAGCGCCGGCAGGCGAGAGGATGGCGTTGGGCCCCTTCGCAATTTCGACGCGCTCGATCAGCACCTCGTCGAGATTGTCGGCATCGTCGGCTTGCAGGAAGTTGTCGACCGTGCGCTGCCCGTTGCTTTCGAAGCCGCGCAGGATCATGCGATCCTGAAACTGATTTCCGCGCCCCTCCTGCACGCCGGCGACGAAGCGCGCGACGTCGAAAATCCGCGTCGGCGCGAGATCGTCGATCGTGTCGCGGGTGATCACCGAAATGGAGCTCGGCGTGTCGATCAGCGCCGCACGAATCCGGACCGCAGAAATCGCGTCCGCGACGCGATAGCGATCGGCTGCCTGCGTCGAAACGGTGAATTCCGGCAGGACGATGATGTCCGGCGCTGCCGAGCCCGCCGGCGGAATGGTCGCGGGCGACCCGGCCTGCGCCCGCGGATCGGCGCGGCGCACGACGGCGAACGCGCCGGTGTGGTCGCGACGGACGATGAGCGCGGTGCCGGCGAGCATGCGGTGCAACGCGGCCTCGGGAGAAAGCCGCCCTGCGACCGCGCGAGTGTTTTGTCCGCGCACCTGATCGAGCAGGTAAACCAACTGAACGCCGGACTGGCGGGTGAATTCGTCGAGTGTGCTGGCGGCGTCGCCGGGCGAAATGGCAAACACGCGCGCCGCCGAAACGTCCGTCGGGGGATTTCCGCTGGCGGGAAGGAGCGATCCGAGCAGCAGAAAAACGAGTCGCAGCCAGAGGCGGGCACGATGCGGGACGGGCAAAACCATTCGGGGCCGGGTGGGGCGGCCGCGAGCATGGTCAAGCTGGCCGGATGCGCAATCGCTTCCAGCAGGCGCCGGCCGATCAACGAATCTTGTGCAGCACCACCCGCGTGTCGGAGACGTGTTCGACGCGGATGTCTCCGGCGGCGGCCAGAAGATTGACGAAGGCGTCGGCGTTATCCGCGTCGAAGCTGCCGCCGACCACGCGTTGTCCGAGCTCCGTGTCGGCGATCTCGATTTGGACGCGGTTGTAGCGGTTGAAGCGGGCGACAGCGTCGGCAAGTGGCGTGTGGTTGAATGCGAGTCGGGGCGCCGACCATGCCGGGACGACGTCCGCTTCGGCCGCGATCGGCGACCGGCTGTCACCGGCAAGCTGAGTCCACGCGGTGGTGTCCACGACGGCGCGCTGGCCGGCGACGAGGAAAAGCGGTTCGGCGGCATCGGCGACGTCTCGGTCCACCTGCACCTTGCCCTCGGTCACGAGGACTTCGACGGCGCCGTCGGTGCGGCGGACATTGAAGGCGGTGCCGACGGCGCGCACGGTGACGAGACCGGCGCTGACGAGGAAGGGGCGCGCGGGATCTTTCGCCACGTAGAAATGAGCCTCGCCTTTCTGCAGATGAATGCGCCGTTCGGCCGGCACGAAAGCGACATCGATGGCGCTGTCGCCGCCGAGGACCAGCGTCGAGCCGTCGGAGAGATCGAGCGAACGGTGCTGGCCGGCCGCGGTGGCGTAGGTGGACGTCGGCGCGGCGGGACGCTCGTGCGGCAACCACAGTGCAAGGGCGAGCGCAGCGGCGGCGGCGCCAATCAGCGCGAATTTTCCGACACGAGGAAAACGCAGCACGCGGGCGCGCGGTCGCGTGAGGGCGTCCAGCTCCGCCAGCAGGGCGGCGGCGGCGGGCGTTTCGGGGAGGCGGGCGAGCAGCTGTTGGGCGGATTCGAGGCGGCGGAAAGCGGCGTCGTGTTGCGGATCGGCGGCGCGCCACTGCGCGAGCGCCTCCTGCTCGTCCAGGCGAAGACCGCCCTCGCGCCGGGCGATCCAGGCCGCGGCGGTGCGCTCGATCGCGTCGTCGGGCGAAGCAGGAGAGCGATCAGGCGGAGTCATGCGAAAACGGGTTGCGCTCCTTCAGCACACCGCGTGCCTCGAAGTAATCGGCGCAGAGCTGCACGCCTTTCGCGAGGTGCGTTTTCACCGTCTCGGTGGAGATGGCGAGGGTGGCGGCGATTTCCTTGTAGGAGCATCCTTTCAGGTAGCGCAGCATGATGACGTGACGGCAGCGGGTCGGGAGGCTTTGCACGGCGGCCGCGAGAATCTCCAGTTCCTGCTGGCGGCTGATCGCTTCCGCGGCGTGCGGGCTTTCTTCAACGACGTGTTCGGCACTCGAATGGGTGATCGGATCGGCGCGATCGTGGCGGTTTCGCCGGAAAAAATCGACCGCGAGATGCCGGGCGGCGGTGAACATGAACGCCCGCGCATGGCGGATGCGGCCGGCGGCTTTTTCCCGCCAAAGACGCGCGTAGGTTTCCTGAATGACGTCGTCGGTGTCGCGCAGGAGCGGAAAACGCGACTGGAGATAGGCGCGCAGAGCGGGTTCGTGAGGTTGAACCTCGGAGGAAAACCAGCGGGTGGGCTCTGTCTCCTGATGCGACATCGGGGGCGGGGTGATCGCAAGCGGACGTATGAGCCCGGCTCAGACGGGCTGACAAGCCGGATTCTTCCCAAATGGCGCCGATGGCCGAAAAAGTTGGAAAATGCTCCGCGACGATCCCCCAATTCGCCGCGGTCGGCGTCTCACTCATTTGTCTCTCTCATGAAACCCCACTTTCCCCCGGTCGGCAGTCGTTGGATTCTCGGTCTGCTGTGCGCGTTTGCGCTCGCGGCTTCGTCGCTGCACGGCGCCGAATCGGTCTTTTCCGTCAAGGCGTTTGGTGCGACGGGCGACGGCGTCACGCTCGACACGGAGGCGGTGAACCGCGCGATCGAGGCGGCGGCGGCCGCGGGCGGCGGCACGGTGGAGTTTCCGGCGGGGAACTATCTTTGCTACACCATCCGGCTGAAAAGCCATATCGAGCTGCGGCTTGCGGCGGGCGCGACGATCATTGCGGCCGATCCGCCGAAGCCCGGCGAAGCGGGCGGCTACGATGCGCCGGAGCCCAACGCCTGGGCGGAGTATCAGGATTTTGGACACTCGCACTGGCGCAACAGCCTGATTTGGGGCGAGGGTTTGGAGAACGTGGCCATCACCGGGCCGGGCCGGATCTACGGCCGCGGCTTGAGCCGTGGCAACGGCCGGATGGCGCTGCCCGTCGGAGCGTTGTGGGCGGGGCACGATCGGGTCAATCCGCCGGACGTCCTCGAGGCGGACGGGCCGTTCGAGTTCGAGCCCCGGCCCGAGCTGAAACCGGGACCATTTGGGTATCCGAAAGCTCGCGACCGGCTGCCGGACGGCGTGGGCAACAAGGCGATCGCGCTCAAGAGCTGCCGCAACGTCGTGTTGCGCGATTTCACGATTCTGCACGGCGGACACTTCGGCATCCTCGCGACCGGGGTGGACAATCTCACGATCGACAATCTGCTGATCGACACGAACCGCGACGGCATGGACATCGATGCCTGTAGCAACGTGCGGATCTCGAACTGCTCGGTAAACTCGCCGTGGGACGACGGCATCTGCCTGAAGGCGTCGCACGCACTCGGCGTAAAGCGGCCGACGGAAAACGTGACCATCACGAACTGTTTCGTCAGCGGTTACGACGAAGGCACGCTGCTCGACGGCACGCGCAAGCGGAACGCCACGCAGCGCGGCGGGCCGATCGGCCGGATCAAGTTTGGCACCGAAGCCGGCGGCGGATTTCGCAACGTGACGATCTCGAACTGCGTGTTCGAATACTGCCGCGGACTGGCGCTCGAGCAGGTCGACGGGGCAATGTTGGAAGACGTAACCGTATCCAATATCGCGATGCGCGACGTCGTGAATGCGCCGCTGTTCATCCGGCTCGGCGGGCGGCTGCGCGCGCCCGACGCGAAAACGCCGGGTCAGGTGCGGCGGATCCTCGTCGACAATCTCGTCGCCTCCAATGTCTCGCCCGATCACGGCATCATGCTCGTCGGTCTGCCGGGTTACCCGGTCGAGGACGTCGTGTTATCGAATGTGCAGATTCATTATCGCGGCGGCGGCACCGTGGAGCAGGCGGCGCGGATCGTGCCGGAGCACGAGAAGAGTTATCCGGAACCCTATGTCTTCGGCGTGATGCCGGCGTGGGGAGTGTTCGCGCGGCACGTCGCGGGACTGCAGTTGCGGGGCGTGGAGCTACGCACGATGTCGGCGGATGCGCGGCCGGCGGTGGTGCTCGACGACGTGGTGGGCGCGCGATTGTTCGACGTGCAGGTGCGGCCGAAAGATGGCACGCCGAAGTGGCGGCTCTCGCACGTGAGCGGACTCGTGCCGCGCGATTGCGAGGGGCTGGATCAAAGCACGGTGGACGCGGCGGAAAAACGATGATGCGGGGAGTTTTTATGAAACATCTTTGGATCGCGATCGGTTGGGCATTCACCTCCTGGGCGTGCGGGGCGGCCAATGAAACCATCGACCGGCCGGCGCTCGTGGCGCGCAACGGTCCGGTGGTGCGGAGCGTGGACTACGATGCACCGCTCACGGTGGGGAATGGCGGGTTTGCGTTCACTGCTGACGTGACGGGACTGCAAACTTTCGCGGAGCAGTATCATCGCAACGGGATTCCGACGGAGACGCAGTCGCGCTGGTGCTGGGTCACGGATCCGAATCCGCAGAACTTCACCTTGAAGGATGCGAACAAGGACTTCCGGCTGGCCGACGGGCGCGTGCTGGGATTTCCGACGCGGGCGAGCACGCCGGCCGGCGACTGGTTGCGGCGAAATCCGCGGACGCATCCGCTCGGCCAGATCGCGCTGGAGTGGGACAAGCCGGACGGAAAGCCGTTCGTGCCGGAAGACGTTCGCGATATCGCGCAGACACTCGAGCTCTGGCGAGGGACGGTCGTGAGTCGTTACACGTTGGGCGGTGAGCCGGTGGAAGTGATCACGGCCTGTGATCCGGATTCGGATACGATTGCGATTCGGATTCGTTCGCCGTGGGTGGCGCGGGAGAAATTGCGCGTGCGGCTGGCGTTTCCCCGCGGGCACGATCCGAAAACGAAAAACACGCCTGCGCTCGACTGGAGCCAGCCGGAGTCGCACCGGTCGCAGTTGCGCGGGGCTCATATCGTCGAGCGCGAAGTGCTCGGGACGCGTTACTTCGTGGCGAGCAACCGCGCGCTGGAGAGCGGAGAATCGCATGTCTTTCGGATTCGCGGCGGGCGGGGCGAGGACGAGTTGGCGGTGACGGTGCGGTTTTCGCCGGAGCGTGTCGCAGCGGCGGCGGATGCGGACGCGATTTTTCGCGCGAGTGCGCAGCATTGGGAGAATTTCTGGCGGACGGCGGCGGCGCTCGATTTGAGCGGCAGCACGAATCCCCTCGCCGCGAAACTCGAGCGGCGCGTGGTGTTGTCCCAGTATTTGCTGGCGGTGCAGATGGCGGGTGATGTGCCGCCGCAGGAGAGCGGACTCACGTGCAACACCTGGTATGGAAAGCATCACACCGAAATGATCTGGTGGCACGCGGCGCATTTCGCGCTGTGGGGAAAACCGGAACTCCTCGCGAAGAATTTGGAATGGTTTCGTTCCCGCCTGCCGGAAGCGCGCGAACTGGCCCGCAGTCGCGGGCTCACCGGTGCGCGGTGGGCGAAAATGGTCGGGCCGGAAGGCCGCGAGAGTCCCGGCGGGAATCCGCTGATCGTGTGGAATCAGCCGCATCCGGTTTACTTGTGCGAGCTGCTGTATCGCGACGCGCCGACGCGGGAAACGTTAGAAAAGTATCGGGATCTCGTGCTCGAAACCGCGGAGTGTCTCGCCGCGATGGTGTGGTTCGATCCGCAGCGCGGTGGCTACGTGCTGGGGCCGCCGCTCTGGATCGCGCAGGAGATTCACGACCAGGCGACGAGTCAGAATCCCTCGTTCGAACTCGCCTATTGGCGGTGGGCTTTGAGCGTGGCGCAGACGTGGCGCGAGCGGCTGGGACTGAAACGCGAGCCGAAGTGGGATGACGTGATCGCGAAGCTCTCGCCGCTGCCGGTGCGCGACGGCAAGTATGTCGCGCTCGAATCGCATCCGGACACGTGGACGAATATCGAAAGCCGGCACGATCATCCGGAGATGCTGATGCCGCTCGGATTTTTGCCGGAAGCGCCGGGCGTGGATCGCGCGACGATGCAGCGGACGCTCGACGCGGTGCTGAAGGATTGGGATTGGGAAACGAAAATCTGGGGCTGGGATTACCCGATGATTGCGATGACGGCGGTGCGGCTCGGTCGGCCGCGCGATGCCGTAGAGATCCTACTGCGGGATGGACCGAACAACCGCTACACGCCGAACGGGCATTGTCCGCAGCGCAGCGACGAGGCGCTCGATCGCAATGCGCCGCCCGGCGCGCGGCGGCGCGAGATCGCCGTTTACCTGCCGGCGAACGGCGCGTTTCTCGCCGCGGTGTCACTGATGACCGGCGGCTGGGACGACGCGGCCAAGCCGTATCCAGGTTTCCCCGACGACGGAACCTGGAAGGTGCGCGCCGAAGGCTGGAAACGCTGGCCGTGAGAGAACGGTCGCGCTCGCCGGGACGGTCCGCGTTCCGGCGAGACGAGCGGCCGGGAGGCTATTTCGCCCAGGTGTCTTTCAGCGTGATGATCCGGTTGAAGACCGGTTTCCCCGGGGCGCTGTCCTTTTCGTCGAGCGCGAAATAGCCGAGGCGCTCGAACTGGAAGCGATCGGCGGTCGTCGCGGAGGCGAGCGACGACTCGAGCCGGGCGGTGACAACCTCGAGCGACTTCGGGTTCACATGCTGGAGGAAATCGTCAGTCGCGCCCGGTTCCGGCACGGTGAAAAGGCGGTCGTAGAGCCGGACTTCGGCGGGGACGGACTGCGTGGCGCTGACCCAGTGGATCGTGCCTTTCACCTTGCGGTCGGAGTTGGGCTGGCCGGAGCGCGTGGTGAGATCGGCAGTGCAGCGCAGTTCGACGAGAGCGCCGGAAGCGTCCTTTACGATCTCGTCGAGCTTCACGATGCAGGCGTATTTGAGCCGGACCTCGCCGCCGGGTTTGAGGCGGAAGTACTTCGGCGGCGGCACTTCGGCGAAATCGTCGCTTTCGATGAACACCTCGCGTGTGAGCGCGACCGGGCGCGTGGTGGGGGTTGGGTCCTGCGGATTGTTGGTCGCCACGCACTCGATCGTCTCGTCCGGCGCGAGGTTGGTGAGGACAAGCTTGATCGGCTTCAGGACGGCGAGCCGGCGGGCGGCGGAGGCGTTGAGCTCCTCGCGGATCGCATGCTCGAAGGCGGCGATGTCGGTGAGGCTGTCGTATTTCGTGACGCCGGTGCCGATGACGAAGCGGCGCAGCGCGCTCGCGGGAATGCCGCGGCGGCGAAGTCCGGCGATCGTGGGCAGGCGCGGATCGTCCCAGCCGTCGACGAGTTTTTCGTCGACCAGGCGGATGAGCCGGCGCTTCGAGACGATCATGTAGCTCGGGATGAGCTTTGCGAATTCGTATTGCCGGGGGAGGGCGCGCGGCAGGTCGAGGTTTTCGAGAATCCAGTCGTAAAGCGGCCGATGGACTTCGAATTCGACGGTGCAGATCGAGTGCGTGATGCCCTCGAGGTAGTCGCTCAGGCAGTGGGCGAAATCGTAGAGGGGATAGATGCACCATTTGTCGCCGGTCTGATGATGCGGCGTGTGGCGGATGCGGTAGAGCAGCGGATCGCGCAGCCAGATGTTGGGCGAGGCCATGTCGATCTTGGCGCGAAGGGAGCGGGCGCCGTTGGCAAACTCGCCGGCGCGCATGCGCTGGAAGAGGTCGAGGTTTTCCTCGACGGAGCGGTTGCGCCACGGCGATTCGCGGCCGGGCTTGTCGGGCGAGCCGCGGTAGGTGTCGGTTTCCTCGGGGCTGAGATCGTCGACGTAGGCCTTGCCCTTGCGGATCAACGTGAGCGCGTAGTCGTAGA
Source organism: Opitutus sp. sgz309028 (assembly GCF_059821195.1). NCBI lineage: Bacteria > Pseudomonadati > Verrucomicrobiota > Opitutia > Opitutales > Opitutaceae > Opitutus > Opitutus sp. sgz309028. The sequence goes on from NZ_JCAMRR010000002.1 coordinate 1,098,648, forward strand.
GCTGGTCGAAGTAGTCGCTCGCGAAGAACGGCTCGGCGGCGGCGCTGGCGCCGCGATCTGAAGTTTCAGATTTGAGATCTGAGCTCGGCACGGGCGCGAGATAGTAGTCTTCGCGGCCGGCGACTTCCTGTTTCGCGGGGGTGGCGCCCTTGGGCTTGAGGCCGAGGACGTGGTCGGCCCAGCCGGCGATCAGCCAGCGGACGTCGGCGGTGATGGAATCGACATACTCGACGTCTTCCTTCGCCGGATTGGTGTCGTCCATCCGCAGGTTGCACTGGCCGTTGTTTTCCCGGGCGATGCCAAAGTTGAGGCAGATCGACTTCGCGTGCCCGATGTGCAGGTAGCCGTTGGGCTCGGGCGGAAAGCGCGTGACGATCTTCGCATAGCGTTGCTCCGCCACGTGCTGGGCAACGATGTCACGAATGAAATCGCTGGGCGCGGGAGCGGTGGAGGGCGCGTTGGACTCGGCGTTCATAAAAAAGAACGGACACTCTGTTCGTCGCGGCGGGGTGACGCAACGATTGGTTTGCCTCCGCGCGCGGGCGATGCGGCGAACGACCCGCGGCGGGCCGGTCAGGAAGCGCGTTTTCTCTTCTTGAGCGGCGCGGCGCTGGCACCCGCGAGCGAACCGTCGGAAGCCATTTCCTTCAGGAGGCTGGTGAGATACGGGATGAGCTGCTTCTTGCGGCTGACAACGCCCGGCATGTCGAAAATCTCGTCCTGTTCCACGTGGGCATACGAGATGCGGTTGATGAAACCGGCATCGCCTTTGACCAGGAGCAGGGAATTTTGCGTGTTGATGTCGGTCACGAGGAGCGCGGCGAACGCGAGCTTTTCCTCGTCGCGCAGCTCCTGTAGCGCCGCGGCGATCGGTTTCGCCTGCTGCCAGAAGTTGCCGAAACCGAGTTCCTCCACCTGCGAAACGGAGAAGCGCACGCCCTCTTCCTCGTAGATCTTGTAGTCGGAGCGGATGATTTTCTCGGGCGGGTTGGCCAGGATGACGGAGCCGGAGTTGAAGATCTGTTCGGCGAGATCCTTGGAGTTCACGCCGGAGATCTCGGCCAGCCAGGCGAGCAGGATCGCGTCCTTGCCGGTCGTGGTGGGACCGTTGAGGTGGAGCGTGTCGGAGATCAGTCCCGACATCATGATGCCCGCGATGTCGGGCGAAGGTTGCAGCCCTTCGCGGCGGAAAAGATCCGCGATGATCGTGCAGGTGGAGCCGACGGGTTCGTTGATGAACAGGATCGGCTGGGCGGTGTGCACGGCGCCCAGCCGGTGGTGGTCGATGATTTCGGCGATCGTGACCTCGTCGGCGCCGGTGACGGCTTGCGACATCTCGTTGTGATCGACAAGCACGAGCCGCGTCTGCGTCGGACGCAGGAGGTCGGTCTTGGTGAGAATACCCTCGAGGCAGCCGTTGTCGTCGGTGACCATCAACGCGTGCGGCGAGGAGGCGGAAAAGCGTTTGCGGACATCCGCGATCAACGTGTCGCTGTCCACGGTCGAGAACTCGCGGTCGACGATGCGCTCGAGCGTCGACGCCGTGCGGACAATCCACGACGTCGTCGCGGAATCGTAAGGGCTGATGATGAGGCTCGTGCCTTTTTCGCGGGCGAGCGCGAGGATGTCCTCGTCGATGCCGAGATTGCTGGTGATGACGACGGCGCGAACGCCAATCTCGATTGCGCGGCGCTGGATGTCGCTGCGGTCGCCAACGATGATGATGGATTGTTCGGCGGGGATGTTTTCCCGGATCGAGATGCTCCAGAACGAGCTGATGTCCATCGTGCCGAGGCGCACGTAGAGGTCCTGGATGCGTTGCTCGTCGACGACGTGGAGCGCCTGCCCCTCGAGGGTGCGGGTGATGTTCGCGAGCGAGGTGCGCACGAGGCGCAGCAGGCGCGGCTCGCTGAGGCGAGGGATGAAAACGCCGCCGAGCGTGGACAACGAGATCGTGCCGACGATGCGTTTGCTCCCGGTGACGGGGACCACGCGGATGTCGTGCCGATCGAAAATCCCGAGGGCCTCCGCACACGTCGCGTTTTCGTCGAGATGGATGACGTTGCGCACCATGAGATCGCGGACGCGCGGACTGACATCGCTCAGGTAAAGGGGCAGCGGCTGGCGGAACCGCGCGAGGATGGTGTCGATGCGGGCGTTGGAGTTGCCGCAACGGGCGGCCACGTAGCCGCGTTCGCCGCGGGCCTCCTTGAACGCCGCATAGGCGATCGCGGAGCAGATCGAATCTGCATCCGGATTCTTGTGACCAATGATGTAGGTCGGCGTGGTTGAGGAGGACGGGACGGGCGTCATTGCGAGACGGACGGCTGGGTGGGTGGAAAGGCGCTGAAAGAACAGCAGGAACGCTGCGCGTTCCCGGGACAACAAACAAAAAGCCCGGCGGTTGGGCCGGGCGCGCGTTTGACGCTGAAGCCTTGTTTAATCCGCCGCCGAGGGGGCGACTCCGGACGGCGTGCCGATCGCGCCGCCCTTGCCGTAGATCCGCTGTGTGCCGGAACGCGGGATCGTCTTCGTGATGTCGGAGGTGGTCTTGCCGTTCGTCTGCACCAGCTTGCCGGCGGCGGGACCACCCAGGTCATTGTAGAACTGCACGTTTCCGCCGAGGAAAACGATGTGTCCGCCGACCTCGCCGTAGACGGAGCGGCCGCTGCCATCGGCGTTGTTGTCCCAGGTGCCGTCTGTCCTGAGTCCGCGGGTGAACGCGATCGGAGTCGTGGAGGGGTCGCTCATCTTCAATCCGCCGACGAACTCGACGCTGGGCGTGCGCGCCGCGAAGGCGGGACTCAGCGTGAGCCGGCTGGAGTCGTTAGGATCGAGCACAGCTGAGGGGATGCTCGCGTCGCCCAATGGATCCAACTTGGAAAAATAGAGCGATGCGTCGGTGAGTGCGCCGGACTTCGCGAGCAGTCCCGCCCAAACATGAATCCGATCGCCGCCGGTGAGCGTCGCCGCCGAAGCGCTGGCCGGATCGGGGAGGCGGTCGTTGTTGTCGCCCGCGTAGATCATTGCGGCCTTGGCGATCTCGCGGAGATTGTTCGCGTCCACGGCGCGCTGGGCTTTGTCGCGCACGGCACCGATCGTGGGGATGAAGATCGCGGCGAGGATTCCGATGATCGCGATGACTGTGAGCAGCTCGATCAATGTGAAACCGCGCGCAGCCGGAAGGCGTGGGGTGAAGCGCATGGAGAATCAGGGGTGGCAGACGCTCCTAACGAAAAACGATGGCGACAAGCGCAAAACCGCTCCCGCGTTTTGCGTCCCGGCTCATCCAGTCTGCCGCCGCGCCCCGATAAACGCAAAGCCGTGCACGCCCAAACGGAGTGTCATACATTATATGACACTCTGTTTGGAGTCGGCGAAGAAGAGAGCGGGTGGGGTTGGTGGCGGGGCTGGACAAGGGTTTTTGCGGCCGCGTAGTTTGGCGCGACATGAAGATCTATCTAGACGGAAAGTTCGTCGACGAAGCGGAGGCGAAGATCTCGGTGTTCGATCACGGACTGCTTTACGGCGACGGCGTTTTCGAGGGCATCCGGCTTTACGAAGGAAATGTCTTCCGTCTCGAAGAACACCTGGAGCGGCTCGAATGTTCCGCGAAGGCCATCCTGTTGAAACTGCCCCTCAGCCGCCGCGAACTGGCGGAGGCGACATGCGAGACCTGTCGTCAAAACGGTCTGCGCGATGCGTATGTCCGCCTCGTCGTGACGCGCGGCGTCGGCGATCTCGGACTCGCGCCGTGGCTGTGTCCCAAGCCCTCGCTGTTCATTATCGCGAGCAAGATCGCGCTTTACCCGCAGGAGCATTACGACAACGGCCTCAGCATCGTCACCGTGCCGACGCGGCGCATCAATCCGGCGGCGTTGCCGTCGACCGTGAAGTCGCTGAATTATCTCAACAACATTCTTGGCAAGATCGAGGCGCGGCAGTTCGGCGCGCTCGAGGCGATCATGTTGAACGATCAGGGCTACATCGCGGAGTGCACCGCGGACAACATCTTCATCGTGCACAAGGGCGAGATCCTCACGCCCGCGGCGTCGCAAGGGGCGTTGAAGGGCGTCACCCGCGGAACGATCTTCGACATCGCGGCGGAGATCGGCGTGCCGATCCGCGAAGCGAATCTCACGCGCTACGACGCCTGGTGCGCGGACGAATGTTTCCTCACCGGCACGGGTGCGGAGGTGATTCCGGTGGTGAAGCTCGACGGTCGCGAGATCGGCACCGGCAAACCGGGCCCGATCACGCAGCGTGTGCTGGCTTCGTTTCGCCGCCGCGTGCTCACCGAAGGCACGCGCCTCTGATCTGCGGATGATGTCCTCGCGTTGCGAATGCGTCATGCGTGTGCCGATGCGGCGCGCGGCTGCGCAGCAACGACGCGGATCATGAAACCGCGCGGTAGAATCCTCCCAGCACTTGCCAGCGGTCGACCCCGTGGCATGGTTGCTGCAGAAACCTGAACGACTCCATGCCGAACCCACTCAAATGCGATCTCTGCTCGAAACCGGCGACGGTTCACCTCACGCAGATCGTCAACAACAAGGTCCACAAAGTCGACCTGTGCGAGGAGTGCGCGCAGGCGAAGGGCGTTACCGATCCCAGTGGCTTTTCGCTTGCCGATCTGCTGCTGAAGGCGTCGCTGAACCCGGAGCCGGCGAACCTGTCCGGCGTGCGGTGCGAGCAGTGCGGCTTCACTCCGAACGATTTCAAGAAGCACGGGCGCTTCGGGTGTCCGGCCTGCTACGATACGTTCACCAGCCTGATCGAGCCGATGCTCGACAGCATGCACAAGGGCACCGTGCACACCGGCAAGGTGCCGCAAAAAGCCCTCGCCCGGAAATCACTCCAGGACCGCCTCTCCAAACTCGAACTCGACCTCACCGACGCCATCAAGGCCGAGCGGTATGAGGACGCCGCGCGTTGTCGCGATGAAATCAACGAAGTCAAACAAAGCTTTGGGCAACCGTCGCGTTAAGGCCATGACGATTGCGTCGCTCATCGACACGCCTTCCGAGCTGACCGACTCGGGCAGCAGCAAGACGGCTGTCGTTCTCATGACGCGCATCCGGCTTGCCCGCAATCTCGCTGGCACGCCGTTTCCGGGCTGGGCCAAGCCGGCCAAGCGCGGTGAGATCTTCGCGCTTTGCCGCGAGGCGCTCTCCGCCACGTCGGCGCTGAAGCGCAGCCTTTGCGTGTCGGTCGAAGAGATGACCGAGCTCGAGAAGCAGATTCTCGTCGAGCGCCATCTCATCAGCCGCGAACTGAGCGGGGCGAAGGCGGGATCCGGCGTCGTCATCAGCAAGGACCAGTGTTTTTCGGTCATGATCAACGAGGAGGATCACCTGCGCATTCAGGTGCTCCGTTCGGGCTTCCAGCTGAAGAAGGCGTGGAATGCCATCAACGACCTCGATACCACGATCGAGGACCGGCTCGATTATGCGTTCTCGCCGAAGCTCGGCTATCTGACGGCGTGCCCGACCAATCTCGGCACCGGCATGCGTGCTTCGGCGATGATGCACCTCCCGGCGCTCGTGATCGCGAACCAGATGGAAAAGGTTGTCCGCGCCGTGAACCAACTCGGCATGGTCGTGCGCGGTTTGTTCGGCGAAGGTTCCGACGCCAGCGGCAGCATTTTTCAGATTTCGAACCAGACCACGCTCGGCGAATCCGAGGACGAGATCATCAAGCGACTGGGCAGCGTGCTGACGTCGATCGTCGAGCACGAGCTCAACGCCCGCCAGAAGCTGCTCGAAGCGGACCCGGCGAAGCTGTTGGACAAGATCGGCCGCGCTTACGGCATCCTGCGCAACAGCCACGTGCTCAGCTCGAGCGAGGCGATGAATCTTCTCTCGTTGCTGCGCCTCGGTGTGGATCTCAAGGTGTTTCCGGAGGCGGATCGCGCCACGATCGACCGCTTGTTCATCGAAGCGCAGCCGGGACATCTCCAACACGCGCAGAAGGGCGAGTTCGAGCCCGGGCAGCGTGACCTGCTTCGCGCGGGACGTCTCCGGGCGGAGTTTGCCAATTTCCCTCAACCCAACTTTACTTTCACGGCAGACGGGTCGAATTAAAATTTTATATACACATGTCCCAAGAACCCATGAACAATTTCACGCCACGCGCGCAGCAGGTGCTCGCGTTGGCCCGCAAGGAGGCGGACCGTTTTCACCACAATTACGTGGGGACGGAGCACATCCTCCTCGGGCTGATCAAGCTCGGGCAGGGCGTCGCCGTGAGCGTGTTGCAGAAAATGGGCTTGGACCTTGAGACCGTGCGCTCCGCCGTCGAGAAGCAGGTGGGCACCGGTCAGGAAACCAAGACCCAAGGCAGCATTCCTTACACGCCTCGCGTGAAAAAGGTCCTCGCCCTCGCGGGCAAGGAAGCGAAGACGCTCAATCACTCCTACGTCGGCACCGAGCACATCCTGCTCGGCCTGCTGCGCGAAGGCGAGGGCGTCGCCGCCCGCGTGCTCAAGTCGCTCGACATCGATATCGAGCGCACGCGCAACGAAATCCTCCGCGAACTCGATCCGCAGTTTTCCAGCAGCCAGGCCGGCGAAGGCCCCGGCGAGGAAGCCGCCGCGGGCACCCCGCAGCGCGGTGGCGCCGAGGACAAAAAGGAGGTCAAGACTCCCGCGTTGAAGGCGTTTGGACGCGACCTGACCGAACTCGCCCGCAAGGGCGAGATGGATCCCGTCGTCGGCCGGAAAAACGAAATCCGCCGCGTCGTCCAGATCCTCTGCCGTCGCACGAAAAACAATCCCGTGCTCATCGGCGAGGCGGGCGTCGGCAAGACCGCGATCGTCGAAGGCCTCGCGCAGGAAATCGCCAGCGGCAACGTGCCCGAGATTCTGCTCGAGAAGAAGGTCATCACCCTCGATCTCGCTCTCATGGTCGCGGGCACGAAATACCGCGGCCAGTTCGAGGAGCGCATCAAGGCGGTGATGGACGAGATCAAGCGCGCCAAGAACATCATCCTCTTCATCGACGAGCTGCACACTATCGTGGGCGCCGGCGCGGCCGAGGGCGCGATGGACGCCTCCAACATCTTCAAGCCCGCGCTTTCGCGCGGCGAACTGCAGTGCGTCGGCGCGACCACCCTCAACGAATACCGCAAGTATATCGAGAAGGACTCCGCGCTCGACCGTCGCTTCCAGTCCGTGAAGGTCGAGGCTCCGTCCGTCGACGACACGATTCTCATCCTCAAGGGCATCCGCTCCAAGTATGAGGATCACCACAAGGCGATCTTCACCGACAAGTCGATCGAGGCGGCCGCGAAACTCTCGGATCGCTACATCACCGGGCGTTTCCTGCCCGACAAGGCCATCGACGTCATGGACGAGGCCGGTTCGCGCGCGCGCATCGGCGCGCTCAGCCGTCCGCCGGACGTCGAGAACCTGACGAAGGAAATCGAGCGCATCTGCGGCCTGAAGGAAAAGGCCATCAGCGAGCAGCATTTCGAAGAGGCCGCGCGTTATCGCGACCAGGAGAAGCAGCTGCGCGTGAAGCAGGAACAGATCACGGAAGAGTGGAAGAAGGCCCGCGACGAAAAGCGCGTGACCATCGACGAGGACTTGATGATGCAGGTCGTCGCCGACTGGACCGGCATTCCGCTCAGCCGCATGGAAAAGAAGGAGAGCGAGAAGCTCCTCTCGATGGAAAACGAGCTGCAGAAGGTCGTCATCGGCCAGGATCAGGCCGCCGTCGCCATCGCGCGCGCGCTCCGTCGCTCCCGGGCGGACCTCAAGGATCCGCGCCGTCCGATCGGTTCCTTCATGTTCGTCGGCCCCACCGGCGTCGGCAAAACGATGCTCGCGAAACAACTCGCGGCGCAGATGTTCGGCAATCAGGACGCGATCATCCAGATCGACATGTCCGAATACATGGAAAAGTTCGCCGTCTCGCGTCTCGTCGGCTCGCCTCCGGGCTATGTCGGCTACGACGAAGGCGGCCAGCTGACCGAGGCCGTGCGGCGTCGCCCGTATTCGGTGATCCTCTTCGACGAAGTCGAGAAGGCGCATCCGGACGTCATCCAGATTCTCCTGCAGATCCTGGAGGACGGACGTCTCACCGACTCGCTCGGTCGCACCGTCGATTTCCGCAATACGATCATCATCATGACCTCGAACGTCGGCGCCCAGCTCCTGCAGCGCCAGACCTCGATGGGCTTCGGCGCGATCGGGCAGAGCGTCAACGACGCCGAGAAGATGCGGGAAAAGGTGCTCGAAGAGGCCAAGCGCATCTTCAAGCCCGAGTTCCTGAATCGTATCTCCGACATCATCTTCTTCCGCCCGCTCGGGAAGGAAGATCTGGTCAAGATCGTCGAACTCGAAACGGCAAATTTCGCGAAGCGTCTCGCCGAGCGGAAGATCACGCTCGAGTTCACGACGGCCGCGAAGCAACTGCTCATCGAGAAGGGCTACGACGAGAAATACGGCGCGCGTCCGCTGCGCCGGGCCGTCGAGCGCTACCTCGAAGATCCGCTCGCCGAGGCGCTGTTGCGCGGCGAGGTGAAGGATGGCGAGCCGTGCCTCGTGGATCGCGAAGGCGACAAGCTGGTCTTTCAACAAAAGGCCCCCGCTGCGGATAGCGGCGTGGCGCCCTGACAAAACAAAGGCGACCACCCGTCGTCTCACAGAAACCCCGCCCCCCGAGAACAACGGGAGCGGGGTTTTTTGTTTTCACCGTCATCGCGGCCAGCCCGACCGAAGCGTTTTTCCCGCGAATTCTTCGCTTCGCGCGACCGGCGCGAGCCGATAAACGAATGCCGTGATCTCCGCGCGCCTTCGCGTTCTCCTCGTCTCTTCCTTGCTCTTGGGCGGCATCGTGCCGGCCACGGGAGAATTGGCGGCAGCGGAAATTCCGACGGCGGAGATGGATCACCCACCGACCGCGGAGCGGCTGGCGGCGATCCATGCCGCCGCCCAACGCGACGGTTGGGCCGCGCAGGCTGCAACGTTGCGCGCGGTGGCATTGGGCGCGTTCGAAAAGAACCGTCTGCCCGCCGCGTCGGCGTGGCTCTCGATGTATCGGTGGGCGACGCTTTGGGCGGAGACCGAAGCGCATTTCATTCCGCGCTGGGGGAAGGCGATCAACGCGGCCGGCGTGGGACACCCGAACATGGAAACCGACTACCGGCTGCTGCCGCGCCCGCTCGGCGCGCGGGTTTCACCGGAGTTACAGCTCTGGCTGCTCGGGCATCCGGACTTTTCCGCCGCGTTTTTCGAACTGCTCGATCCCGTCGACTACCTGCCGCAGACGTTCTCGATTCTGAACGATCTGCACGGGCGGGATCCGCAACGTTTCGCCAACTACGCCAACCTCGCGCTGGCCATCGCGCTCGTCTACGACGTCGCGCCGCCGCCCTCCTGGCCGCATCCTCAGGTATCGGATGAACAACTACCACGACGCTGGCCCACGGCCGCGGCGGCGTTCGGCTGGTGGACGACGCAGGACCAGCGTGGCCGCACGTTTCACAAGCTCGGGCGGCTCGCGGCCGGCGATTTGAAGTTCGTCGTCGATGCGACCGCGCCGTTCGACCAGCTCGAATGGTCGCAGCAGGTTTCAAATTACCCGCTCACGCACCTTGAACGCGCCTACACGATGGTGCGTTATCGGCAGGACCGCCTCGTCAATCGGCGGCTGCAGTGGCCGGAAAAGAGCTACACGCTCGTCCAGATTCTCGGCGACGGCGGCATCTGCGTGGATCAGGCCTATTTCGCGACGCAAACGGGCAAGGCGCGCGGCGTGCCGACGCTCTTCTTCGTCGGCGCGGGCAACGACGGCCGGCATGCGTGGTTCGGGTTTCTCGACGAAAATCTGCGCTGGCGGATGGATGTCGGCCGCTATGCCGAACAGAAATTCGTCACCGGCCTGACCCACGATCCGCAGACCTGGCGCGCGATTTCGGATCACGAGCTGCGCTTCCTGGCGGAACGGTTTCGCGCGCTGCCATCGTTTCAGCAATCGCGTGTGCACGCGGATTTCGCCGCGGAGTATTTGAAATCCGGAGACGCGGCCCGCGCGGCGCAGGCCGCCCGCCGGGCAGTGAACTACGAACGTCGCCATCGCGACGCGTGGGAGACGTTGCTCGCGGCGGAAACGGCGCAGGGGCGCAGCCCGAAGGAGCGCGAGGGCACGCTGCGGGAGGCGATGCTGGCGTTTGCCCGTTATCCAGATCTCGAGGCCGGCTATGCGCGGCGGATCGTCGAGAGCCTGCGAGCGCGCGGCGAGACGAGCCTCGCGGCGGTCGAGGAGCAGCGGCAGTTGCGAAAATATCGCGGAGATCGCAGCGATCTCAGCATCCAGCAGGCGAGGGAGGCGTTGATCCGGGTGGTGACCAGTCAACCGGTCGCGGAACAGATCCGGGTTTATAACGCGACGGTCGACTCGCTCGGCCGTGACGCCGGCATCGCGTTTTTCGACCAGATCGTCGTCGGCTTCGTCGAACACCTGCTCAACTTGAAGCAAATGCAGCCGGCCCGACAGGCGGCGGAGCGCGCGCGCGCGGCTCTGAAGGTGGAACGCGGAAGCCAGCTCGAGAGCGAGTTTGCGGCGTTGCTGCGGAAGATCAAATAACGCGGCTTGTCGGCCCACGGCCGGCGTCGCTCGTCGCGCGGAAAACGCTATGGGCTGGTCCGTGCCGCGCGCGCGGCGACGTCGATGAACGCCTGCAGCGCCGGATCGGGCGGCGGATGTTTACGCCAGCCAATCACGAGTCGGCTCTCGGGCGTCGGACCTTCCAGTTCGCGAAAGATGACCTCCGGCGGCAGATACTGCGCCTCCGAGGGCGTCATGAAGGTCGCGCCGAGGCCGGCGCGGACGAGACCGACGGCGTTGGCGCGCGGCCAGACTTCCTCGGCGATGCTCGGAATGACTCCGACCCGCGCAAACGCAGAGAGGATCCGGTCGTAGAAACCGGGATTGTGCGATCGCGGAAAGACGACGAACGGTGTCGCGGCGAGATCGCGGAGCTGGAATTTCGCGCGTTTCGCCAACGGATGCGTCGCGGGCAGCAGCACGCCGTTGCGCTCGCGCAGCAGCAGCCGGGTATGCAGGCCCGGCGTCGCGGCGTCGGGATGGAAAAAGCCGCACGCGAGGCTCCCGTTTTCCAACGCGGCCAGCTGTGCGGAGGTCGGCGATTCGTTGAGCTCCACGCGCACGCCGGGAAAGCGCTGGTTGAACTCGCGCAGAATGCCCGGCAGCACGGTCGCCATCGCGAGGCCCGTGAAGGCGACGCGGATGTGTCCGACTTGGCCGGACGACAGTGCCGTGAGTTCGGCGGGGATTGCGGCGAGCCCGCGCAGCAGCGGCTCGATTCGCTCAAGCAGGAGCCGGCCGGCGGGCGTGATCTCGACGCCGCGGCGGGTGCGGTTGAGCAGATCGCAATGGAGGGCGGACTCGAGTTGCGCGATGGCCCGACTGAGCGCCGGCTGCGCGATCGCGAGACTTTCGGCTGCTTTGCGGAAATGCAGCTGCGTCGCGACCTCGCGGAAGTAAACGAGATGGCGAAGCTCGAACGGAAATTGGTATTCGCGCGGCATGAAAGCGTCGCTTTGGGTTCTGGACTTCTGGTTCCGGGTTCCGGGTTCTGAGTTTTGGGTTTTGAGTTTTGGGTTTTGGGTTCGGGGTTCGCGCGCCGGGAGAGTGAATCGTGCGCTTCTTCTGATGCCGAGATGGCATCACAGCAAGCGAAAGAAGTATTTCCTGTTATGACCTCCGGCTGGTAAAGTGGCGGGCTTCCTGGTTCGGAGTTCTGGATGAAAGGCTGTCGGCGATAACGTCGGCGGGCTCGACAATCCGGAGCGCGGGACCCAGAACTCGAAACCTATTTTCCCCATGGCCAAATCTCTGTTCCAAAAAGTCTGGGAGACGCACACCGTCCGCAAGCTGGCGAACGGGCAGACGCAACTCCTGATCGGCACGCATCTGATCCACGAGGTCACGAGCCCGCAGGCCTTCGGCATGCTGCGCGATCTCGGTTTGAAAGTGGCGTTTCCGCACCGGACGTTCGCGACGGTCGACCACATCGTGCCGACGGACCAGTTTGTCGAACCGTATCGCGACCCGCTCGCGCAGGCGATGATGGACGAGCTGCGCAAGAATTGCGCGGAGTTCGGCATCACCTTCTTCGATCGCGCGACCGGCAAACAGGGCATCGTGCACATCGTCGGACCGGAGCAGGGCATCACCCAACCGGGCACGACGATCGCGTGTGGCGACTCGCACACGAGCACGCACGGCGCGTTTGGCGCGATCGCGTTTGGCATCGGCACCAGCCAGGTGCGCGACGTGCTGGCGACGCAAACGATGGCGCTCGGCCAGTTGAAGGTCCGTCGCATCGAGGTGAACGGCAAGCTGCGCGCGGGCGTTTATGCGAAGGACGTCATCCTGCACATCATCCGCACGCTCGGCGTGAACGGCGGCACCGGTTACGCGTATGAATACGCGGGCGAGGTCTTCGACCGTTTCACGATGGAGGAGCGCATGACGGTGTGTAACATGTCCATCGAAGGCGGCGCGCGCGTCGGCTACGTGAATCCGGACGAGACCACCTTCGCTTATTTGCAGGGTCGTCCCTACGCGCCGAAGGGCGCTGAGTGGGATGCGGCTGTCGCCCGCTGGAAAGCGGTCGCGAGCGATCCGGGCTGCCATTACGACGATGTGGTCAAGATCGACGCCGGGGAAATCGCGCCGACCGTTACCTGGGGCATCAACCCGGGCCAGGGTATCTCGATCAACGAGCAGATCCCCGATCCGGCGAAAGCGACCGACACCGACGAAAAGGCCAACATCGAAGAGGCGCTCGCTTACATGAAGCTGCAGCCCGGCGCGCCGATCAAAGGCACGAAGATCGACGTGGCGTTTCTCGGTTCCTGCACGAACGGCCGCCTGAGCGATTTTCAGGAGGTGGCGAAGTTCATCAAGGGCAAGCGCGTGGCGCCCGGCGTGAAAGCGATCGCCGTGCCCGGCTCGCAGATCGTCGCGCTGCAGTGCGAAAAGCTCGGCCTCGACAAGATCCTGAGCGAGGCCGGCTTCGAGTGGCGCGCCGCCGGTTGCTCGATGTGCCTGGCGATGAATCCCGACAAGCTCATCGGCGAACAGCTCTGCGCGAGTTCGTCGAACCGCAACTTCAAGGGCCGCCAAGGCAGTCCGACCGGCCGCACGATCCTGATGAGTCCGGTCATGGTCGCCGCCGCCGCGGTGACCGGCACCGTCTCCGACGCCCGTGAGGTGTTCGGGGTCCAACCAACGGGCGAAAACTGATCGGATCCGCCGGGGTTCCGGGTTCTGAGTTTTGGGTTTTGAGTTACGAACCCAAGCCAACCCAGAACTCGAAACACAAAACCTTAAACAGAAACGAAGTTTCCATGGCTCTCGAAAAAATCACCCAGGTCGCCGGTCGCGGCGTGTATGTGCCGGGCAACGACATCGACACGGATCGCATCATTCCCGCGCGCTTCATGAAATGCGTCACGTTCGACGGACTCGGCGAATACCTGTTCTTCGACGTCCGCAAGAACGCCGACGGCACCGACAAGCCGCATCCGCTCAACGATCCGCGCTTCAAAGCCGCCACGATCCTGCTGTCGGGCTCGAATTTCGGCTGCGGCTCGTCCCGCGAGCACGCGCCGCAGGCGATCCAGAAATACGGTTTCCGCGCGATCATCGCCGAAAACTTCGCCGAGATTTTCTTCGGCAACAGCACCGGCCTCGGCATCCCGTGCGTCTCCGCGAGCCGTGAGGACATCGCGAAGATCGCCGCCGCAATCGAAAAGGATCCGCAGACCGAGGTCGTCGTCGACGTCGCGAAACAGGAAGTGCGTTTCGGCAGCCAAAGCGTGAAGGCTTCGATTCGCGAGTCCGCGCGCGACGCACTCGTCAACGGTCGCTGGGATCCCATCGGCGAACTCCTCGAAGGACTGCCGACCGTGAAGGAGACGGCCGGCAAGCAGCCGTATTTCGCCGCAGTCTGAGATTCGCGAGCGATCGCGATTCCGGCAGATGCAGCGGACGACCCCCTCGGGGATCGTCCGCTTTTTAGCGTCCCGGCGTCATGATCCGCAGGCTGGCGGGACGGATGGAGAAGTCGACGATCCGTCCGGCCTCGTAGGTTTCGCCGTCGGTGTGCAGCGGCCCGGGCGCATCGCGTTCGACGGTGAAGCGCGTGCCGCGCCGGAAGAGGACGCGGCGGTCGTGCGCGAGCGTGCCGCGAAAAAGCCGCGCGAGCAGCGGGGCGGCGTTGAGGAGGTTCACCGGAGGAATCGCGCAAAGATCGAGCTGGCCGTCGTCCGCGCGCGCCCCCGGCGCGACGATCGCGTTGTTGCCGTATTGGTCGCTGTTCGCGACCGCGAGGGTGAAGGCGAGGCGCTCCTCAATGTGTCCGTCGCAATGGATCCGGTAGCGTTGCGGCTGCCACAGACGAAACGCCCGCGCGCTCGTGGTGAGGTAGCGGAGGAATCCGCGGTGTTGGAGCGCGTTGAACCGCTGCGCGATTTCCGCCTCAAAGCCGAGGCCGGCGAGGGTAAAAAACGGATGTCCATCGGCCAGGCCGCTGTCGATCGGGCGCGGCGTCCCCGCTTCCAGGATACGCAACGCGTGCGCCACGGAGCCGTGAATGCCGAGATGACGACCGAGGCCGTCGCCGGAACCGCTGGGCACGAGGCCGAGGATCGCAGGCGTGCCGACGAGGCTCGATGCGACTTCGTTCATCGTGCCGTCGCCGCCGACCGCCGCGATCAAGTCGCAGCCCTCGGCGAGCGCGCGAGCGGCGAGCTCGCGGGCGTGACGCGGTCGTTCGGTGAACGCCACGGCGGCGCCGCGGTGGCGGGCAAATTCCTGGACGGCGGGGAGTGCGCGCGCCGCGCGGCCGGAACGCAGGTTGACGATGAAACGCGTTTTCACGGGGCGCGGGTCGGGGCGGGACGCGGAGGAGCGTGAAACGCGACGCGGTGAGCGGAAGCGGCGGGGTCGGGAGACCCGCCCTACCTCCTTCAACTTACACGAGGCGCAGGACGGCGTAGGTGCGTTTGCCTTTGCGAAGCAGGAGGTATTTTCCGAAGAGGAGTTCGCCGCTCGCGACGGTGCGGGAGACTTCGACGACGCGCACGTTGTTCACGTAGATGCCGCCGCCTTCGATGTCCTTGCGCGCTTGTCCTTTCGAGTTCGCGAGGCCGGCGTGCAGGAGCAGGTCGATCAACGACGCGCCGGAGCCCTCGAATTTCGCGCGCTCGGTGTCCTTGGTGGGGACTTCGCCGACGACGTCCTTGAAGGTGGATTCGGCGATGCCCTCGAGACCGCCGCCGAACATGATTTCACTCGCGCGGATCGCGTCGGTCGCGGCGGACGCGCCGTGCACGATCGTCGTGACTTCGCGGGCGAGGGCGCGGTGGGCTTCGCGAGCGCCGGGATTGGCGAGGTGTTTCGCCTCCAGTTCCTCGATTTCGGGCCGCGATAGAAACGTGAATTTCTTGAGGTAGCTGACGACCATCGCGTCCTCGGTGTTCACGAAGAACTGGTAGAACTTGTAGGGGCTGGTGCGCTCGGGATCGAGCCACACGGCGCCGCCCTCGGTTTTGCCGAACTTCGTGCCGTCGCTCTTCGTGATGAGCGGAAACGTCCAACCCCACGCGGGCTGACCCAGTTTCTTGCGGATGAGGTCGGTGCCGGCGGTGATGTTACCCCATTGGTCGCTGCCGCCGATCTGCAGCTCGCAGTTGAAATCGCGGCGGAGCACGTAGAAGTCGTGCGCCTGGAGCAGCTGGTAGCTGAACTCGGTGTAACTGATGCCATTGTCGCCGCCGAGGCGCGACTGGACGGAGTCCTTCGCGAGCATGACGTTGACGGAAAAATGTTTTCCGACGTCGCGGAGAAAATCGAGGAAGCTGATGGGTGCGGTCCAGTCGGCATTGTCGACGAGGCGCGCGGGATTGGCCGGGGCGTTGAAATCCAGCAGACGCGCGAGCTGCGATTTGATGGCGGCGACGTTGTGGGCGAGCTGCTCGCGGGTGAGGAGATTGCGCTCGGCGGATTTACCCGAAGGATCGCCGACCATGCCGGTGGCGCCGCCGGCAAGGGCGATCGGGTGATGGCCGGCGAGTTGGAAGCGACGCAGCGTGAGCTGGCCCATGAGATGGCCGACATGGAGCGAATCGCCCGTCGGATCGAAGCCGCAATACAGTGTCACCGGCCCTTGGGCGCAGCGCTCGGAGAGGGCCGCGAGGTCGGTGCAGTCGGCATGGAGGCCGCGCCATTGCAGGTCTTCGATCAGGTTCATGGAAATCGGAGTTAACCGGTCGGGTGAGTCGCGGCGCAAAACAAATTTGCCGCGGGACGGTGAGTGCAAAAAACGCCGGCTTATGCATTTTTGGGCCGGCGCAGAAAGCCCACTTCTTTCCGGAAAAACGGTTTGCGCGCCGCGACGGCCGGGGTTCTACCTTTTGTCTGCCTGCGTGCCGGCCGATCGGGCGCGGGCTTTACACGCCCAACCACCAGAATCCTGACATGCCCCTCGCCATTGGTTCCAAAGCGCCCGATTTCACGTTGAAAAGCAAGACCGCGGAAGGTCTGAAAGACGTGCGGCTCAGCGAGAGTTTCGGGCAGCGCCAGACCGTGCTGCTGTTTTTTCCCGCGGCGTTCACCGGCGTCTGCACGCAGGAGATGTGCGACCAGAGCGCGGGCTTGGGCGATTACGAGAAGCTCGGCGCGCGCGTGATCGCGATCAGCGTCGACACGCCGTTCGCGCAGGAAGCGTGGGCCCGGCAGAACAACATCACGGTCACGCTCGCGAGCGACCTGAACAAGACCGTGACCAAGGCCTACGACGTCGTCCTGTCGGGTTTCGCGACGATGTATGAGGCGGCGGCGCGCGCGGCATTCGTCATCGACCGGGATGGCGTGATCAAATACGCCGAACAGACACCGACTCCGAAGGATCTTCCGAATTTCGCCGCGATCAAGGCGGCGCTGGCGAGCTGACCCTCGAGCCGCGACGCGCTGTCGCGGCTCGTTTGTTTGGGCAAAGCCCTGCCGTCACTTTATCACGATAGTCCCATGAGCACTCCGAATCCGTTCAATACCCTGCAGACGTTCTCCGCCAACGGAGCGACGCATCAATTCTACTCGATCCCCGCGCTTGAGCAGCACGGCTTCAACGTGAAGAAGCTGCCGGTGTCGATTCGCCTCGTGCTCGAGTCGCTGTTGCGGAATGCCGACGGCAAGCGGGTGCAGGAACAGGCGATCCGCCAGCTCGCCGGCTGGGGCGCGAAGGCGCCGCGCACGGAGGAGATTCCCTTCGTGGTTGCGCGCATCGTCCTCCAGGATTTCACCGGCGTGCCGTTGCTCGTCGATCTCGCTGCGATGCGCGCCGCGGTGGCGCGGATGGGTAAGGATCCGAAGGCGATCGAGCCGCTCGTGCCGGTCGATCTCGTCGTCGACCATTCCGTGCAGGTTGACTTCGCTGGTTCCGCCGAGGCGCTGGTGAAGAACCTCGAGCTCGAGTTCTCGCGCAACCGCGAGCGCTATGAATTTCTGAAATGGGGCATGCAGGCGTTCGACACCTTCAAGGTGGTTCCGCCCGGCATCGGCATCGTGCACCAGGTCAACCTCGAGTATCTGGCGAAGGGCGTGCTGAGCGACGCGAACGGTATCTATTATCCGGACACGCTCGTCGGCACCGACTCTCACACGACGATGATCAACGGCCTGGGCATCGTGGGCTGGGGCGTCGGCGGCATCGAGGCCGAGGCGGGCATGCTGGGGCAACCCGTGTATTTCCTGACGCCCGACGTCGTCGGCGTGCACCTGACCGGCGCGTTGCGCGAAGGCGTGACCGCGACCGATCTCGCGCTCACGATCACGCAGCTGCTGCGCAAGGCGAAGGTGGTCGGCAAATTCGTCGAGTTCTACGGCCCCGGCGCCGCGGCGCTGCCGGTCGTCGATCGCGCGACGATCGGCAACATGGCTCCGGAATACGGCGCGACGATGGGCTTCTTCCCGATCGACGGGGAGTGCAGCAACTATCTGCGCGCGACCGGCCGCTCCGAGGAGCACGTCGCGGTCTACGAGGCGTATTACAAGGCGCAGGGCCTGTGGGGCATGCCGCAGCGCGGCCAGATCGAGTATTCGACGGACCTGGACCTCGATCTTGCGAGCGTGGTGCCCAGCATCGCCGGACCGAAGCGGCCGCAGGATCGCATCGAGTTGCCGGCGTTGAAGCGCGAGTTTATCTCGGCCTTCTCGAAGCCGGTGACCGAAAGCGGCTTTGGCAAGAATCCGGCGGAATTCGAAAAGACGTTTCACGTGACCGGTGCGGGTTGGACGCGCCCCGGCGGCGGCAGTCAGGAGCAGGTGCCGGAGTCGGACGAGGAAGTGAGAAACACCAGCGTCACGACCGAGCGCGAAATGGCGAACAACCGTCCGACGCCGGATCAGGTTTCGGTGCGCGCCTCGCGGATCGACGGCGAGATCGGCCATGGCAGCGTGTTGATCGCCGCGATCACGAGCTGCACCAACACCTCCAATCCCTCCGTGATGCTCGGCGCCGGCCTGCTCGCGAAAAAAGCGGTGGAGCGCGGACTGCGCGTCGCGCCCACCGTGAAGTCCTCGCTGGCGCCCGGCAGCCGCGTCGTCACCGATTACCTCACCAAGACCGGCCTGCAGACCTATCTCGATCAACTCGGGTTTCAGACGGTCGGCTATGGTTGCACGACCTGCATCGGCAACTCGGGTCCGCTGCATCCGGCCATCGAGGAAGTCGTGGTCAAGAACGACCTCGTGGCGGCCTCCGTGCTCTCGGGTAACCGCAACTTCGAGGCGCGCGTGCATCAGAACATCAAGTCGAACTTCCTGATGTCGCCGCCGCTCGTCGTCGCTTTCGCGCTCGCCGGCCGGGTCGACATCGACATGGCGCACGAGCCGATCGGCCGCGACAAGGACGGTCGCGACGTTTTTCTCAAGGACCTCTGGCCGACCTTGCAGGAGGTGCGTGACCAGATGCAGGCCGCGCTGAAGCCGGAGGTATTCCGCAAGCTCTACAGCGATTTCGCCGAGCAGAATCCGAAGTGGAACGAAATCCCCGCGAGCACGGGCAACGTTTACCAGTTCGATCTCAAATCGACCTACATCCAGGAGCCGCCGTTCTTTGCGAAGTTCAGCATGGAGCCCGGCAAAATCACGGAGATCACCGGTGCCCGCCCGCTGGGCATCTTCGGCGATTCGGTGACGACGGACCACATCTCGCCGGCGGGCGCGATCAAGAAGACCTCCCCGGCGGGCCGCTTCCTCTTGGAGAACGGCGTGCCGTTCGAGGAGTTCAATTCCTACGGCTCGCGGCGCGGCAACGATCGCGTGATGACGCGCGGCACCTTCGCGAACGTCCGGATCAAGAACCTGATGCTCGGTGGCGAAGAGGGCGGCAACACGATCTATCAGCCGACGGGCGAGAAGCTCTCGATCTACGATGCGGCGATCAAGCATCGCGAAAACAACACGCCCTTGATCATCATCGCCGGCCAGGAATACGGCACAGGCTCGTCCCGCGACTGGGCGGCGAAAGGCACGAATCTCCTGGGCGTGAAGGTGGTCGTCGCGCAGAGCTTCGAGCGTATCCACCGTTCGAATCTCGTCGGCATGGGCGTGCTGCCGCTGCAGTTCAAGGAGGGCACGACCGCGCAGACGCTGAAGCTCGACGGCACGGAAACCTACGATGTCCTCGGCCTCGATGGGCGGTTGAAGCCGCAGCAGGATCTCACGCTGCGCATCACGCGTCAGGATCGCTCGGTCGAGAACGTGCCGGTGCGCTGCCGCATCGATACGCCGATCGAGATCGATTACTATCAGCACGGCGGGATTCTCCCGTATGTGCTTCGCCAGATCGTGGCGCAGGCGTGAGCCATCCGACCGGGGCGGCGCGCCGTCGACGGATCGACGAGAATCCAACGACGACGGTGGCGCCGCGATCGCGGTGCCGCGGCGCGCGATCTTTACGCAAGTATGACGTCCCCGCTCTTGCAGCTCGCGCCCAACCGGGCGAATTTCATTTTCTGAGCGAACGTCCGATTTGACGCCCTGCCGCAATGCCTGAGACCGCGACCAAACCCGTTTACCTCGTCGATGCGCACTCCGATCCCGTGATCGTGCGGATCGCCGGCCGGGCGTGTTTTCAAAACAGCGCCTGCCTGCGGGAGTTCGTGACCGAAATGCTGCGACAGGGGAAAACGCGTTTCGTCCTGGATTTTCAGCAGTGCACGAGCATGGACAGCACGTTTCTCGGCGTGCTTGCGGGCGTGGCGCTGGAGCTGAAAAAGCGTCCCGGCGGCGGCAGCTTGGTGCTGGCCCGGATGGGGGCGCGCAACCTGGAATTGGTCCGCAACCTCGGTCTCCACCGGCTGCTGACAATCGATGCGGGCGACAAGCCGCTGAATTTCGAGGCGTGTCAGACACCGTTGCCGTGTCCGGAACAGCCCGAGATCGATCGCGCGCGCCTCGTGTTGGAAGCCCACGAAAATCTCGTGACGGCCGACGAGTCGAATCGGAGCAAGTTCCAGGACGTGCTCGCGTTTCTGAAGAATCGCGTCAGCCAGACCTGAACACCGGGGCCGGCGCGTCCGCGAAACGCCGGCGGATTGAGCAATTGCGGATCGGCTCGCAGCGGGCAGGATGAACGCGATGATGCTGGCCCTTCTTTTCGGCGCTGTGCTGGGGATCGCGGCGATGCTGTGGCCGATTCATCGTGCGCGCCGGGCCGCAGCCCGGGCAGAGGAACGACGGCAGCAAGTGGCGCAGGAACGCCAGCTCGTGGTGGACTTCATGCGCCACATGGTCGAGGCGCTCGGGGAGGACGCGGCCCGGCAGGATCTGCCGCAGCGGATCGTGCACGCCGCGATCCTGTGTTCGGACGCCTTAAGCGCCTGTCTTTTCGAACGGACCGACGACGGACAGATGCGCAGTGTCGCGGTGGAGGGATTGTTTCCGCCGCATCGGCCGCTGGCGCCGGAGGTGCGGGAGAAGCTCGCGACGCGAGCGCGTTTCATCGAGCAGGTGTTGCGGTCGGAGTCATTCCCCGATCGAGAGGGCGTCGTCGGCGCCGTGGTGCAATCGGGTCAGGGACAACTGGTGGCGAATGCGGAGGCCGACCCGCGCATCGTGCGGCACGACGATCCGGCGTTGCGGGTGCGCTCGGTGATCGCGGTGCCGGTGCGTTTTCGGGAGCGGTTCTTCGGCGTGCTAGCGGTGGCGAACTCGGCGGATGGCGAGCCGTTCACGCAAAACGATTTTTCGCTCGTGGAGGCGCTGGCCGAGCAGGCGGCCCTGGCGCTGCACAATGCCGAGTTTCTCGATTTCCAACTGGAAAAGGAACGCCTCGATCTCGACCTTTCGCTCGCGAGCGGGATCCAGCAGATGCTGCTGCCGACGCGGGCCACGCGCTTCGACCGGCTCGATATCGATGCGCGTTATCAGCCGGCGCAGCGGGTGAGCGGCGATTTCTACGACCTGTTTCCCCTGACCGATACGCGGCTCGGCGTGGTCGTGGCGGATGTGTCGGGTAAGGGCATCTCGGCCTCGCTGCTCATGGCGATCTGTCGGACCAATCTCCGACAAATCGCGCGCCGGCACGAATCGCCGGCCCAGGCCTTGCGGGAACTGAACCATGCGCTGCTGGAGGACATGCGGCAGGGCACGTTCATCACGCTGCTTTACGCCGTGATCGACATCGCGCGCTCGACGGTGACGTTCGCGCGGGCCGGTCACGAGTTGCCGCTCTTCCTGCGCCGCCGCGCCGAGGGGGAAGCCCGCACCGAGTTCGTGGGATCGGACGGCATCGCCTTGGGGATGGTCGGCGACGAAATTTTTTCCGCCGCCATCGGCGATCGCACCGAGAGCTTCGTGGCCGGCGACCTGCTCGTGCTTTACACGGACGGGCTGACCGAGGCGCCGAACGAGGAGGAAAAGGAATTCGCGGGGTTCCGCCTCGCCGATGCGGTTTTTTCGGCGCGCAATGGGTCGGCGCGACAGGTCAATGACGGCGTGCTCGAGGCGTTGCAGCGGTTTGCGGGCGACGGCGTGAAACGCGACGACCTGACGCTGGTCACGATCCGGCGCGACTAGAATCCCGGGATCCGAACGCCGGAGCGAAATCCGGTTTGCGTCGCCGAAGCGCGCGCACTCACTGTTGGCTCGAATGTCCTCCGCTGCCCCCACGTCCTCGCGAATCGATCGTTTCTCTTTGCCCGATGCCTCCGGCCGCTTCGGCCGCTATGGTGGCGTGTTTGTGCCGGAAACGCTGATGACCGCGCTCGAGGAACTCGGCGCGGCCTACGAGGCAGCGCGGAAGGATCCGGCGTTTCTCGCGGAGCTGCGGCACCATTTGAAGGAGTTCGCCGGGCGGCCGACCGAGTTGTATTTTGCGGAGCGGCTGACGGAGCATTGCGGCGGCGCGAAGATTTATCTGAAGCGCGAGGACCTGCTGCATACGGGGGCTCACAAGATCAACAATGCCCTCGGCCAGGCGTTGCTCGCGAAACGCATGGGCAAGAAGCGCGTGATTGCGGAAACGGGCGCCGGTCAGCACGGCGTCGCCACCGCGGCGGTGTGCGCGAAATTCGGGCTCGAATGCGTCGTTTATATGGGCGCGGTCGATATGGAGCGACAGGCGCTGAATGTGTTTCGCATGCGCCTGATGGGCGCGGAAGTCCGCGGCGTCGAATCGGGCCAGAAGACGCTGAAGGATGCGGTCAACGAAGCGATGCGCGATTGGGTGACCAACGTCCGCGGCACCCACTACATCCTCGGCTCCGCGCTGGGCGCGCATCCGTATCCGATGATGGTGCGGGATTTTCACCGCGTGATCGGGCAGGAGACGAAGGAGCAGATACTCGCGCGGGAAGGACGCCTGCCGGATGAGATGATCGCGTGTGTGGGCGGCGGTTCGAACGCGATCGGTTTCTTCTTCGAATTTCTGGAGGACACCTCGGTGCGACTGATCGGCGTCGAAGCGGGCGGGCGCGGCATTCGCCGGGGCGAGCACGCGGCGCGCTTCGAAGGCGGCAAGCTCGGCGTGCTGCAAGGCGCGAAGACTTACATCCTCCAGGATCAGGACGGCCAGATCGAGCTCACGCATTCGGTCAGCGCGGGTCTCGACTACGCGGCGATCGGACCGGAGCACGCGTTTTACCGCGAGCAAAAGCGGATCGATTTCGCCTATGCGTGCGACGACGAGGTGCTGGAAACCTTCCAACTTTGCTCGCGGCTCGAAGGCATTATTCCGGCACTCGAAAGCACGCACGCGCTGGTTCACGGCCTCAAGCGCGCGAAACAGATGCGAAAGGACGAGATCCTGTTGATCAATCTGTCGGGCCGCGGCGACAAGGACGTCAACCAGGTCGCCAAGCTGCTCGGCGTGACGCTGTAGCTCACGGAATCGCGAGCCGCCGCGCGGGAAACGACGCCGAGAATTGTTTGGCGTTTGGCGGTTTGCCGGTTGGGATTTGGGTCATGCGAAGCATGACGGGTTATGGCCGCGCGACGGCCGCAGTCGGCAGTTTCACGCTTACCGTGCAGGTGAGCTCCGTGAATCGAAAGACGCTCGATCTCGCGATCAATCTTCCCGGCGATTGGGAAAGTCTCGAGGCCGGTATTGCCGAACAGGTGAGAAAAGTCGCGGCCCGCGGACGCGTCAGCGTGGTCGTCGAACTCACCGGCGCGCGCGGGACGAGCGAGATCGTGTGGGACGAGACCGAGGTGAATGCGGCGCTCGACCGGCTCGCGGCGATGGCCGAGGCACGCGGACTCGCGTTCGCTCCCACGCCGGAACTGCTCTGGGCCGTGGCCAATTCGCAACGCAAGCCGCTCGAAATGCCGTCGGCCGAGGAGTCGGCGGCGGTCGTGATGGAGACCGTGGAGGAGGCGTTGCGCGGGTTCGCGGCTATGCGGGCGCAGGAGGGCGAGTCGCTGCTGGTGGATTTTCTCGCGCGGCTGCGGCTGTTGAAATCGCACGTCGACGCGATCGCCGCGCGGGCACCGACCGTGCCGGCGAACTATCGCGAGCTGCTGATGCAGCGGCTGCGGCAGGCGGGCCTCGATCTCGATGTGAACGACGAGCGCGTGTTGAAGGAGATCGCGCTGTTTGCGGATCGGGCGGACGTGACCGAGGAGTTGACGCGGTTGCGCAGCCATTTCGACCAGTTCGCGACCCTGCTGAAGGGTAGCGGAGAGATCGGTCGGAAAGCCGAATTCATCCTGCAGGAAATCGGTCGTGAGGTGAACACGATCGGCAGCAAGGCCAACGACCTCGCCATTTCGAAGGCGGTCATCGAGCTGAAGAACGAGCTCGAACGCGTGCGCGAACAGATCGCCAACGTGGAGTGACGGACGGGAGCGCAGGGACGCGCCTCGTCAGCGCCGCGGTTCGCGGAACGAGTGCCAGAGGTAAACGATGACGCCGATGCAGATGCCGGCGTCGGCGACGTTGAAAGTCGGATACACGTAGCTGCCGAAGTGCAGGTCGATGAAGTCGATCACGTGCCCGTGCATCAGCCGGTCGACGAGATTGCCGGCGATGCCGCCGCAGAGGAGGCCGAAGCAGATCTGGGCCAGACGCTCGCGCAGTCCGAGCGAGTGCCGCCAGAGAAAGATCGCAATCAGCGTCGCGCCGGCGAGCAGGGCGAGAATCATGCTCTGGCCGGAAAACATGCTCCACGCGGCGCCGGTGTTGCCGACGTGAACGAGGTAGAAGAACCCGCGGATCACGCGGATCGCGCCCGGTTCGCCGTAGGTCGGAAAGGGCAGGTGTTCCGCGATCCAAAGCTTCGTGAGCTGGTCGAGGACGAAAACCGTCAGCGCGATCAGCAGCAGGTTGCGATAGGCAAGCAGGCGCTGAAGTCGGGAGACCGGAGGTTTCGGACGGGATTCCGCCGGCGGGACCGACGGAGCTGGCGAGGTCGCATTCAATCGCGGGGCGGAATCCTACCGCGGCAGCGGATTATTCGTCTCCCCCGTCCTCGTCCATGATCTTGCCACCCTCTTCGCCCAGCTCTCCGAACAGGCCGCCGGCGGTGCGGGCGCGATAACGGTTCTTCTCGAGGTCCTTCTGGGCCTCGGCCGAATAGCGCGTGAACGGCACGGCGAGGAGACGTTCCTTGGCGATCGGCTTCTGCGTGATTTCGCAGATGCCATAAGTGCCGTCGAGGATCCGCTTGATGGCGGCGTCGATCTCCGTGAGCGCTTCCTGTTCGCTGGAGACGAGGCTGAGCGCGAAGTCGCGATCGAAGGTGTCGGTGCCGGCGTCGGCCATGTGCTGGCCATAGCTCGAGAGATCGCCCGAGTCGTCCTTGCTGGAACGCTTGAGGGTCTCCTCCGAGTGAAGCTGGATGCCCTCGGTGAGATGCTTGCGGAGGTCAAGGAGCAGCTTGTAGTAGCGGCGGAATTTTTCGGGCACGTCGCGCTCCTCCATCGCGGGGGCCGGGGCGCGCTTCGGGTTGAAGCCCAGGATGTCGGAAAGGGACGCGGCCTTGATATGATTCGGCTTCGCGGGTTTCTCGAGTGTCAGGGTCGTCTTCGTGGTCGCGGCCTTGGCGGGCTTCTGCGGTTTTCCCTCCGCTTCGGGAGCCTTGGTGGTGACGGTTTTCGCAATCGCGCGGACTTCATCGAGGCTGAACGCAATCGGCTTCGAGTTCGTCTTGCGCTTCAGGATGCTGTCGCGGAGGGCGGTTTTCTTAGAGGGTTTTTCCATGGCGGGAGAGGGCTTCGCTGGCTTCGCGGAGGACACCGGCTTCGCCACCTTCGCCTTGATGGGCGCAGAGGGCTTGGATTTCAGCACGGGTTTCGCGACTTTGGATTTGGCGGGTTTCGCGGGTTTCTTGTGGTTCTTGGCCATGGGGAGTTTTGGGGATAGGGGAGATTAGGACTTCAAGGCCTCAGCGCAACGCGGACATACGTCCTGGGGCGGCCTCGGCTCCAGCTCCGGGACCCACCGCCAGCAGCGGGGGCATCGCTGGAAATCGAGTTCGCCACACGGCCGAATGGACACGGTGAGCGCGTCACCCATGGCGGGGGCCAGAGTGACAGTGGAAACAATGAAGAGTTCGGGGAGAAATTCCCGATGCTTTTCCAGCACGCCGAGCACGTCGCTGCCCGCCGGCGCGGCGAGGGTGACCGACGCGTCGAGCGATTTGCCCAGTTTGCCGGCGGCGCGTTGCGGCTCGATGGTCTCGTTGACCTGCGCGCGAACCTTCAGCAGCGCGGCGACCTCGGCCTCGATCGTCGGATTGACCCAGGTTGCGGGTGCGACCGGCCACTCCTGCAAGTGGATCGAATCGTCGCTGTATTCTTTTTTCAACGACGCAAACGACCACGCCTCGTCCGTCGTGAACGCCAGGATCGGCGCGAGGAGCTTCACCAGCGACTGGAAGATGTGGTGGATCGCGGTCTGCGAGGATCGGCGCAGCGGCGAGTTCGTGCCGAGCGTGTAGAGCCGGTCCTTCAGGATGTCGTGATACGTCGCCGAGAGCGTGACCGAGCAGAACTGGTTGCACAGCTGGTAGACGCGGTGAAACTCGTAGTTCTCGTAAGCGACGGTGCACTGCTCGATGAGCGACGCCGTTTGATGCAGCGCCCAGCGGTCCAGCGTGTGCATCTGCTCGACCGGCACCTCGTCGCGCGCGGGCTCGAAATCGAAGAGATTCGAAAGCTGGTAGCGAAACGTGTTTCGGATCAGCCGGTAGCTTTCCGCGACGACATTGAGGATGCTGCTCGGATTCTTCAGATCCTTGTCGAGATCCGACACGCGGATGTCCTCGCGGAAATCCTGCGAGGCGATCCACAGACGGATCACGTCGGCGCCATACTGACCGACGTAGTTGTCCGAGGTCGGCGGCTTCTCGTATTGGCCGGACTTCGAGATCTTCTTCCCGTCCTTGCCCACGATGAAGCCGTGCGTGAGCACCGATTTGTAGGGCGCGGCGCCAAACGCGATCACGCTCGTCCACAGCGAGGACTGAAACCAGCCGCGGTGCTGGTCGCTGCCTTCGAGATAAAGATCGGCCGGCCAGTGCGTGCCGCCCTGGCCGTGCTTCAACACCGCCGCGTGCGAAGAACCCGAGTCGATCCACACGTCGAGCGTGTCGCGTCCGCCGGTGAGCTCGTCGGCCGACGGCCAGCCGGCCGGCAGCGTCACGCCCTCGAGAATCTCCTTGGGTGAGGCGTCATACCAGAAATTGGTGCCCCGCGTGGCCATTTTGTCGGCGACCGCGCGAATCACGCCGGCGTCGAGATATGCGTTTTTCTTCGCGTCGTAAAACGCCGGGATCGGCACACCCCAGGAGCGCTGCCGCGAGACGCACCAGTCGGGCCGCGACTCCAGCGCGCCGCGGATGCGCGCTTCGCCGTAACCCGGGATGAATTGCACGTCCTTGATTGCCGCGAGCGCCTTGGCGCGATGGCCGGCCTGGTCAAGGGAAACGAACCATTGGTCGACGGCGCGGAAAATGATCGGCGTCTTTGAACGCCAGCAGTGCGGATAACTGTGCGTGTAGCGCTGGCTCGCGAGGAGCGCGCCGGCCGCGCTGAGTTTCTTCAACACCGCGACGTTGGCGGGCGACGTGCGCTTGGCCGCGAGATCCTCCACGCTCTCGAGAGTGGTCAACCCCACGAGATCGGCAGGGACTTTGCCGTCGTCGAGATAACGGCCGTCGTCACCGACCGGGCAGTAAATCTCGAGGCCGTACTTGAGGCCGGTAAGATAATCCTCCGCGCCATGCCCCGGGGCGGTGTGCACGCAGCCGGTGCCGCTTTCGGTCGTGACGTAGTCGGCGAGGACGACGGGCGAGGCGCGATCGATGAAGGGATGACGCGGCTGGAGTTTCTCGAGCGCCTGGCCGCGCAGCGTCTGCACAACCGCGGGGGCCGTTTCCAACTTCGCAGCGGCCGCGACCTGACCGAGCAGCGCCTGCGCGACGACGATGCGTTCGGCGCCGAGATCGGCGACGACGTAGTCGATTTCTGGATGCACCGCGATCGCGAGATTGGCTGGAATCGTCCAGGGCGTGGTCGTCCAGATCACCACCGACAGCGGCTTGTCGGCGGGCAGGTTGAACTTCTTCGCCTCGTCGACCGGCACGGAAAATTTCACCCAGATCGACGGGCTGACGTGGTCCTTGTACTCGATCTCCGCCTCGGCGAGCGCGGTCTCGAACGGAATCGACCAGTAAACGGGTTTCTTGCTGCGGTAGACGATGCCCTGCGCGACGAAGGCCGCGAAGGTCCGGAGAATATCGGCTTCGTAGGCGGGCGCCTTCGTCTTGTACTCGTGCTCCCAATCCGCGAGCACGCCGAGGCGCTTGAACTGCGCGGTCTGCTTAACGATCCAGGATTCGGCAAACGCATCGCATCTGGCGCGCAGCTCCGCGGTGGTCACGGTCTGCTTCTTCTCCTGCAGCTCGCGCGAAACCTTCTGCTCGATCGGCAACCCATGGCAGTCCCAGCCGGGGACGTAAGGCGTGCGGAAACCGCGCATCGACTTGTAGCGCAGGATCAGGTCCTTGAGCGTCTTGTTGAGCGCGGTGCCGATATGGACGTCGCCGTTGGTGAAGGGCGGGCCGTCGTGCAGCACGAAGGTTTTGCCGGTCGCGGCGTTCTTCTGCTGGATCGCGGCATAGAGGCCGATCTTCTCCCAATGCGAGACGCGACCCGGCTCGCGCTGCGCGAGGCTGGCGCGCATCGGGAAATCCGTTTTAGGAAGCTGCAGCGTGTCTTTCAGATCGTGGGCCATGCCAAAGAAAAGGGCGCGAGGGTAGGCGGTGCGAAGGGTGAGTCAAGGGTGCGACGCTCGCCGGCGTCACGAGCCGTCGACGACCCGCGCCGCGAGCTTTTCGCCGGCCGCGACGCAGGCCGGCACCGAGATGCCGTCGCGAGCCTGGCCGCCGAAAAACAGCCCGCGATGCGAGCGCTCCGCGGCATTGAGCGCGCCGAGGAACTGTTCGTATCCGAGAGTGTATTGGGGAATCGCGCGCGGCCACACCCGGCGGCGCACGAAGGCCGGTTCGCCGCGCACGCCGAGCAGTTCCGCCAGATCCGGTCCGACTTCCTCGAACAATGCCGGATCGGTGAGCGTGGCCAGCTCCGGCTGGCGCGCGCCGCCGGTCATGACGGTGATCGCGACGTGACCCGCGGGGGCGCGACCGGGAAACAACGTCGACGAAAACAGCACGCCGAGCAGGCGGCGATTTTCGCGCGCGGGCACCAGCAAGCCGAAGCCGTCGAGCGGGTGCGCGACCTGCTCGAGACGGTAGCCGAGAAACAGCGACGACACGGGCGGGTGCTCGATCGCGGAGAGCGCCGCGAGCGGGCGTTCGCCGAGCGAGCCGATGCGCAATTGCGCAAGCGCCGGTGCCGGCAGCGCGACGACGATCGCGTCGAAGGTTTCGGTGTGAGTGTTGTGCGCATCATGCCAGACGACGCTCCAATTTCCGCCGGGCAAAATCGCATCGAGGGTCGCCTCGCGTTGGATTGCACCGTCGGGCAGCGCCGCGGCCAACCGGTCCGGCAGCATCTGCAGGCCTTCCGAAAACGAGAAGATCGCCGGCGCCGAACCGCCCTGTTGACGGCGTTCGCGGGCGAGCGCGAGTTGCCCGCGCAGGAGCGAGCCATGCGTCTGCTCGAGCTCCCACAACTTGGGAAAGGCGTGACGCGCGGAAAGCTTGCGTGGATCGCCGGCGTAGACGCCGCTGACGAAAGGATTCAACGCGTAATCCACGAACTCGCGGCCGAAATGAGAGCCGATAAAATCCGCGAGACTTACGTCGCTGGCGCGCACGCGGCGCCGCGCGGCGAGTTCGGAAAAAATCGCGAGCTTTGCGAGCGGCGAAAAAAGCGGCGAGCTGAGTAACGCGCGGGGTGAAAGTGGCGCGACGACGAGCCGACCGCGACGCACGAGGAAGCGTTTCTTCGCGGCCGGATTTGCCTTCACGCGCGCGGCATCGAGGCCGAGTTCGGCGATGAGCGCATCCAGCGACGGTTCGCCGGAAAGGATCGAATTGGGACCGCTTTCGACGAGCCAGCCGTCGTGCCGCTCGGTCTGGATCGCACCGCCGACGCGCTCGCTTTGCTCGAATACCCGGACCCGATGGCCAAGACGGTGCAGGCGGTGCGCGGCGGTCAGGCCGGTGATCCCGGCGCCCAGGACGGCGATCGTTTTTAAATCAGGTGCGGCCACGGACAGGCAACATGCACAAGAACGGGGGAAGTGCAGGACGCGCGGCGCCGTTTCCCGGCGGGCGTCGCGCCGCTGCTATTTGAACGTCGTGACCGTGTCGACGAGCGCTTCCATGCATTCGATTTTCGCCTGCGGCATGATGCCATGGCCGAGGTTGAAGATGTGGCCCGGAATGCCGCGCATCGATTCCAACAACCGCCGCGTTTCGTGACGGACGATCTCGGGCGTGGTGTTGAGCAGCACGGGATCGAGATTGCCCTGGAGCGCGATCGGCGGCCGGCCGGCGGACGGCGCGGCGCGCAATTGGCGCGCCAGCGTGGAAAGATCGCTCGTCCAATCGACGCTCAACACCCGCACGCCGCTCGTCGCCTGCGCGGCATGATGCGGTGCGGTGCCTTTCGCGTAGAGGATGACCGGGAAATCGCGCGGTAGCGCGGCGACGATCTCGCGGATCCATTTCAGCGAAGCCGCTTCGTAATCGGCCCCGGCGACGATGCCACCCCACGAATCGAAGATCTGAATCGCGTCGGCTCCCGCGCGAATCTGCATTTGGAAATACGCGATCAGCGCGGCGGTCAGCTTGCCGAGCAGCGCGTCGAACGCGGGCCGGTCGGTATAGAACAGATGCTTGATGCGCTCGAATTCGTCGGAGCTGCCGCCCTCGACCATGTAGGTGGCGAGCGTCCACGGCGAACCGCCGAAACCGAGCAACGCCTTTTCTCCGGCGAGCTCCTTTTTCAGGAGCGCGAGCGTTTCCGCGACATAGTTGAGCCGCTCCGGCACGGCGTCGGGCGCGGCGAGCGCATCGATCTGCGCGCGTGTTTCGAGGCGAAACTCCATCGCGATTCCGCCCTGATCGCGAAAGCGGTAGCCCTGGCCGAGCGCTTCGGGAATCACGAGGATGTCCGAAAACAGGATCGCGGCATCGAGCGCGAAGCGCCGCAGCGGCTGCAGCGTGACCTCGGTCGCGAGCGCGGGCGTGCGCACCATTTCGAGAAACGACGACTTCGCCTTCAACGCGCGGTATTCCGGCAGGTAGCGGCCGGCCTGGCGCATGATCCAGAGCGGCGGGCGTTCGAGCGGTTGGCAGGCGCAGGCGGAGAGGAAGCGTTCGCGGGACGTCATGAAGGAGGCTGAGGGTTAGGCGTCGACGGCGGCGTGTCGAACCGCAACCAGTCCTGCGGCTTCAGGAAAACGTCGTAGAGCCGCGCTTCGGGCGAGTCGGACTCCGGCCGCCAGTCGTAATCCCAGCGGACGAGCGGTGGGAGCGACATGAGAATCGATTCCGTGCGGCCGCCGGATTGCAGGCCGAACAGCGTGCCGCGGTCCCACACGAGGTTGAACTCCACGTAACGGCCGCGACGGTAGAGTTGAAACTGGCGCTCGCGATCGCTGAAGGGCGTGGCCTTTCGCCGCTCGACGATCGGCCGGTAGGCCGGAAGAAACGCATCGCCGACCGAACGCATCAGCGCGAAGGAGCGCTCGAAACCGAGGGCGTTGAAATCGTCGAAAAACAAACCGCCGAGCCCGCGCGGCTCCTGGCGATGCTTGAGAAAGAAATAGTCGTCGCACCAGCGTTTGAAACGCGGATACAACGCATCACCGAACGGGGCGACGGCGTCGTGTGCGACGCGATGCCAGTGGATCGCATCCGCTTCGAAGCCATAGTAAGGCGTGAGATCGAAACCCCCGCCGAACCACCAGGTTGGCACGGCGGACGCGGAGCCGGACGACGAAGACGTTGATTCGAGGGATTCCGCCGTGGCGAAGAAACGCACGTTCATGTGCGTGGTCGGCACGTAGGGATTGCGCGGGTGGATGACCAGCGAAACGCCGAGCGCGTGATAGGCTTTGCCGGCGAGTTCGGGACGGTGGGCGGTCGCGGACGGTGGCAGCGAGGCGCCCTGGACGTGCGAGAAGTTCACCCCGGCTTTTTCGAAAACGGCGCCGTTTTCCAGCACGCGCGACCGTCCGCCGCCACCATGTTCCGGTCGTTGCCAGGCGTCTTCGCGAAACCGGCCCGCACCATCCAAGGACTCGAGCGCGGCACAAATCGCATCCTGCAGCGCGAGCAGGTAAGCTTTGACGGCGGAAATGTCGGGCTGATTCGCCATGCGGGCGGAGAGCAGAGCGCGAACCGCCGGCGAGAACGAGAAGGATTTTTCCTTCCGGAAAACGGCGCCAGCAGAGTGTCATACATTATATGACACTCTGATTGGGACTGTAGGACGAAAATGAGGGGGTGGTTGACGGGTTTGCTAGAGTTCGCGTTGGACAGCTGGCGGGGTGCGCTGGCTTGATCGAGCTTCCGTGTTTTTTCGTCTTTTGAAATGAACTCCGCCGCTTTGACCACGATAGCGTTCACGGGATTTACCGTGGCGTTTCTGCATGCGGCGATGCCGACGCACTGGCTGCCTTTCGTGCTGGTGGCGCGGGCGCGACAATGGTCGCGGGCCAAGACGCTGGGCGTGACGCTGTTCGCCGGGCTGGGGCACGTGGGGCTGACGAGTCTGCTCGGACTGGCGATCGCGTGGTTCGGGTTTCAGATCAACCACGAAGTTGGCGAAGCGTTTCCCTGGATCGCGGGCGGCGTGTTGTTCGCCGTCGGCGCTTACTATATCTGGCGGCAACTGCGCGGCAAAGGCATCTGTCACCATCCGATTCCCGGCGGACATCATCACGCGAGCGAGGCCTGCGGGCACGAAGCGGAGCACAGCCATTGGGAACATGAGCTGGCGGACAGCGGCATCGCTTCGGATCGCAAGGGCGATCTCGCGGCGATCGGCGGACTCTTTCTGATGTTAACGCTTTCGCCCTGCGAAGGCTTTCTGCCGGTTTATCTGTCGGGCGTGCAGTTCGGTTGGCGGGGTTTTGTGGTGCTGAGCGTCATCCTCGCGGTGGCGGCGCTCGCGGGCATGGCGCTCG
Source organism: Opitutus sp. sgz309028 (assembly GCF_059821195.1). Classification (NCBI taxonomy): domain Bacteria; kingdom Pseudomonadati; phylum Verrucomicrobiota; class Opitutia; order Opitutales; family Opitutaceae; genus Opitutus; species Opitutus sp. sgz309028. Next base: position 1,131,792 of record NZ_JCAMRR010000002.1, read on the forward strand.
TGACCTGGCTCGCGCTGATGGGGCTCGACCGCTTCAAGATCCGCTATTTCGAGCGGCGCGAAGCGGGGACCATCGGCACGCTGTTTTGCGTGCTGGGTCTCGTCGTGATGGCGATCGGCCATTGAGACCGCGCCGACGGGGGCCGCGCCCGGTTCGCGGCCAGATCAGCGGCGGGTCGCCGGTAGTGAAAATTTAATGACAGGCGGCGCGTCGTCGGTTTCGGCATCGGCTTCCTCGTCGACCGGCGCGGGGGAAATCGGCGAATCGGCCGGCGTGATCAGCGGCGCGGGCGCGGCGGAGACAAAAGCCGGGCCATTGGCCGGCAGCGCGGAGAAGCCGCGCTCGATCAGCTCGGCGACTTTGAGGTCGCGCATCTTGCGATCGCTGCTGCCCATCATCACCACGATGACGCGGCGCTGATTGCGCTGCGCGGTGGCGGCGAGACAGAAACCGGCGCCGTTGGTGAAACCCGTTTTCAACCCGTCGACGCCGGCGACACGGCCGAGCAGGTGGTTGTGGTTCGTCATCGCGACTGGTTGGGCGCGCTGGCTGGCGCCGAAGGCGCGCGTGCGAACGGAGGTGTATTTGAGAATGTCGGTTTTCAGCAGCAGCTCGCGCGACAGCAGGGCGAAGTCGCGGGGCGTGGTGAGATCGCCTTCGGAAATTTTTCGGCTCGCGGGCGGGAGCCCGTGCGGCGTGCGGAAGGTCGTCTGCGTCATGCCGATCTCGCGCGCCTTCGCGTTCATCAGGTCGACGAAGGCGGGGACCGAGCCGGCGGCGGTGCGGGCGAGCGCGTAGGCGGCGTCGTTCGCGGACTGGATCATCATCGCATAAAGCAATTCTTCGACCGGAAACGTCTCGCCCTCCTTCAACCATACCTGGGTGCCGCCGATGCGCGAGTCGGCGGCGGTGACGGTGACCGGCGTCTGCAGCGTGAGCGTGCCGTTCTCCAGTTTGTCGTGGAGCACGAGAAACGTCATGAGTTTCGTCATGCTGGCGGGCGGGCTCGGATCGCTCTGGTGATCCTCAAAAAGGATCTGGCCGGTGGCGGCGTCCATCGTGACGGCGCCTTTGTAGGCGACGGCTGACGCGGCGCGAGCGGGCGCGGACTTTGGCGCCGCGCTGGCGGTGAATGGGGCGAGGGCCGCGGAGGCGAGCAGGGACGCGACGATCAGACGGCGCACGAAAATCATGCGCGGACAAAGAAAGTTTTTTCGCCAGTCGCGCGAGACGAAAGCAGTCCACGCACGCAAGCGTCTCAACCGATCGGATTAACAGCGACGAAGCGCTGGGCGGAACGGCCAGGCGGCGCGGCTCGAACGCGTGGTCAGCGCGCGGGCGGGGCCGCGAACGCGAACGGCTTCATCAGATCCACGCGCCGGTCGGCGGCGGAGGCGGCGATCACCGTGGCGAGGCGACGCTCGCGCGTGGCATCCTGCTTCGCGCTGACGACCCACCAGATCAACGTGCGCCGATAGCTGGGCGGTTGCGCCAACCAGAACGTCCACGCGCGGCGATGCGTGCGGAACGATTTTTCGAGTGGGAGAGGGAATTTCTCCGGGCGATTTTCGAACGAATACGCGGGCGCTTTCTTCGTGTCGCGCGCTTCGAACGCCGCGAGTCCGGCGGGATGCATGCGGCCTGCCGCCTTGAGACGCGCGATGTGGCGGAGATTGACGCTGCTCCAGTTGCTGCCCGGACGCCGCCGCGTGAAGCGTTGCATGTAGCTGTCGGCGTCGATCGATCTGAGGACGCCGTCGATCCAGCCGAAGCAAAGCGCCTCGTCCAACGCTTCGCGGTAAACCAGACCGCCGCGACCGGACGCTTTTTTATAGAACAAAATCCAGAGTTCCGCGGCGCTGGCGTGGTGGCGTTCGAGCCACGCGCGGAACTCCGCGGCGGAGGCGAACGGTTGCGGGCGGACGTTCATGGATGGCCGTCGAGTCCGTGGCGCGCGGCGCGCGATGATTTCGATTTCTTCTTCGCGGGAGGGACGATGCCGAAACGCGGATCGCGTGCGCCGGCGAGAGTGACGAGTTGGCGGGCCACTTTCTCGAAGGCGTCGGCCGACTCCGGGAGGTAGAGCCACTTCGGTAGAATCGGATGCGGACGCAGATCGGAGAAATCTGCGAGCAGCGCGGCGTGGTGTTCGCGTTCGGTGCAGACCATCACGCCGCGCCAGGGATCTTCTTTTGCGACAAAATGCAGGCTGAGCCGGCCGGCGATGTAGAGCGACTGGCCGCTGAACATGCGGCGCAGCTCGACGTCGTGGCGGGAAAGCAGCGGCTCCCAAAGCCACGCGTAAGGATGAACCGGCGTGGCGCGAACGCGGGGGCGATCGAGCGGAATGCGCATGAGCCCCGACGATGGCGAATCGCGACGGCGGATCGACGCTTTTTGTGCGAACGGCGCGCTCAGCGCGTCTGTTCGAGCGGGAGATCGTGCAACTGGATGGACGGATTCTTTTCCAGGAAATACCGCATCGTCCACTCGTTCGGGAAAAGACCGACGGGCTGCTCGAGCTTGTCGGTGCCGAAGGCGACACCGGTTGCGACGATCAGCGTCGTGAGATCGGGGAGCTTTGCGCCGGGTTCCTTGGGCGAGACCCATTTCAACAAGGTCCACGGCGCCGGATCGAGGCGCGAGGCGGCGTTGTATTCGCTCTCGAGGCGGAATTGCACGACCTCGAACTGCAGCTGGCCGACGGCGGCGAGCAACGTGGCGGTGGTCATACCGGCGCGCAGGTTGATCGATTGGACGACGCCTTCCTGCAGGAGCTGATCGAGACCGGCGCGGAATTTCTTCGCGTCGGAAGGATTCGGATTCGTGATGAACGAGAACACCTCCGGCGGGAAGCGTGGGATTTCGTCGAACAGGATCGATTTGTCCTCGGTCAACGTGTCCCCGATCCCGAGTGCTTCGTGGCCGACGAGCCCGACGACGTCGCCGGGCCACGCTTCGTTCACCGTTTCGCGTTCCTGGCCGAAGAGTTTTTGCGACGAGGAAAGCCGGATGGTGCGGCCGGTGCGTTGATGCGTGACGGTCATGTCGCGCTCGAACTTCCCGGAGCAGACGCGCACGAACGCGATGCGGTCGCGGTGCTTCGGATCCATGTTGGCCTGGATCTTGAAAACGAAGCCGGAAAATTTCGGGTAGGTGACGGGGACGATGCGGTCGGGAGAATCTGAGATTTCAGATTTGAAACTTGAAGTCGGGGCGGAGCGCCGGGGCGCGGGCGGAACCGAGTCCTTGAGAAAGCCGTCGAGCAGGAGCTGGATGCCGAAGTTATTCACGGCGCTGCCGAAATAGACGGGCGTCTGGCGGCCGGCGCGGACGGCCTCGAGGTCGAACGGATGGCCGGCACCGTCGAGCATCTCGAGCTGTTCCTTCACCTGCTCGTAGGTGTAGTCGTCGAGTTTGTTGCGCACGGCGGGATCCTCGAGCGAGGTCACTTCCACGGGGGCGTGGTAGGCGCCGCCCGGCACGCGTTCGAAGAGGTGGACTTGCCGTGTCCGCCGATCGAATACGCCGCGGAAGGAGGGGCCGTTGCCGAGCGGCCAGATGACGGGCGACGATTGCAGGCCGAGCACGCTTTCCAACTCGTCGAGGAGTTCGAGCGGGTTGCGCGTCGGACGGTCGCACTTGTTCATGAACGTGAAGATGGGCACGCCGCGGCGGCGGCAGACCTCGAAGAGCTTGCGGGTCTGCGCTTCGACACCCTTGGCGGCGTCGATCACCATCAGCGCGGCGTCGACGGCGGTGAGCACGCGGTAGGTATCCTCGGAAAAGTCTTTGTGGCCTGGCGTGTCGAGCAGGTTGACCGCGTAGCCGGTGTAGTCGAACTGGAGCACCGTCGAGCTGACGGAGATGCCGCGCTGTTTCTCGAGTTCCATCCAGTCGGAGGCCGTGGCCCGCTGTTGCTTGCGCGCGGTGACGGAGCCCGCGAGATGGATGGCGTTGCCGTAGAGCAGGAATTTTTCCGTGAGCGTAGTTTTGCCGGCGTCCGGATGGGAGATGATGGCGAAGGTGCGGCGGCGGGCGATTTCTTGGGCGGGAGACACGGGAGCGGTGGACTGTGGGCGATCGGCGGTGGACGGAGGAAGTCGGTCAGCAAACCGCGGCCAGGCGGGCGAGGGAAGCGTTTTCTCCGGGCGCACCCGGGATGGGTCGAAAGGCGAAGCAACGGACGCTTGCCTCCATCGCGAGCTGAATGCGAATTCCTCGGTATGTCCCGCACACTCAAAGCCCTTGGATACATCGTCGGCGGCCTGGTCGCTGTGATCGCGCTCGCCATCGGAACCGTTTACTTCGTCAGCAATGCCCGGCTGCAGAAAACGTTTCACGTGGAGCCGCGGGCGGTGGCGATTCCCACGGAGGCCGCGGCGATCGAGCGGGGACGGCATCTTGCCGAGACGCGTGGGTGCAACGATTGTCACGGCCGCGACTACGCGGGTGGCAAAGTGATCGATGACCCGGCGATGGGCCTGGTGCGGGGGCCCAATCTCACGGGCGGCCGCGGCGGACGCGTGGCCCAGTTTACCGATGCGGACTGGGTGCGGGCGATCCGACATGGCGTGGGGCCGGATGGCCGCGGGTTATTCGTGATGCCGTCGGAGGAGTATTCACATTTCTCGGACGCGGATCTGGGCGCACTGATCGCGTTCATGAAAACCGTGGCGGCGGTGGATCAGGAGCGCGTGCCGATTCAACTCGGGCCGGTGTCACGAGTCCTCCTCGCGACCGGCAAGATGAAACTCGCGGCGGACGCGATCGATCACGCGAAGCTGCAGCCGTCGGTCGTCGCGATGGGGGAAACCGTCGAATATGGCCGCTATGTGGCCGCGAGCTGCATCGGCTGTCATGGCCCGACCTTTGCCGGTGGCAAAATCGACATCGGACCGCCGAGCTGGCCCGCGGCGGCGAACCTCACGCCGCATGCTGACGGGCGCCTCGCCAACTGGACGCAGGAGGAATTCGTGCAGACGATGCGCAGCGCCCGGCGGCCGGACGGCACGGAGTTCGATCCGGTCATGCCGCGGGCGTTCGGACAGATGAACGACACGGAGCTGAAGGCGCTGTGGCTGTTTTTCCGGAGCCTGCCGGCATTACCGCTGGGCGCGCGGTAAACGGCTGCGTTCAGGCAAGTTGAATTCGTCATCTCCGCGCCCCGGAAACGCGCGGGGTCCCGTGGATCTTTGTAAGAAAAACGTCAAGAAGGGGGCGTAAATGCAAACCCGGCTCGCTTTTCCGGTGAATGCATTAGTGTGTTCTCATGCTTTCCCTGATGACCCTCGGGATGATTTCCCTCGCCATTGTCTACGTCTTCGGCGCGTTGAAACTGATTGCCGCGGCGGCGAATGCGCCGGTGGGGTATGAGGACGAGGCCGGATTTCATTTCGGGCTCGAGATGAAGCCGGTGCGGGGCTCCGACGAGACGCGTAGCTGAAAAACTGCAAAAACTTGGTGATGGTGGTTCAAGTTTTTGCAGAAGTGGCCGAAGTGGAGCAGTTGATGAAAGCGATCATTTCGATGCTGGGATTCTTCGCGTTCGCGGCGTTTTTTGGCATCGCACTGGTGAGCGCGAAGTGGAATGAGCGCTACGAATACGAGCCCTTCGAAGACGACCGGAGCTGAGCTGCTCCCGGGGCAGGTGAGCGAGAAATCGCGCGTTTTTTCGTCGCGCGCGCAAGGTTTTGCCCGAGCGTAAGCGCGTGTCCGCGATCCCTGCGCTCAAGCTCAAACCCAACGTCAAACCCCGCGTGCTGGCCGGACATCCCTGGGTGTTCGCCAACGAAGTCGAAGCCCTGCTGCCGGCCGATCACGACGGTGTCGTGGTGGAATGCCGGGATCGCGGCGGCCGTTTTCTGGGCAGCGGGATCTACAACTCGAAGTCGCAGATTGTGTGGCGGCGACTCAGCCGGGATCGCGTCGCGCTCGACGAACATTATCTGCGAACGGCGATCGCCGCGGCGGTTGCGCGTCGTGACGCGACGGATACGGACCGGGCGCGCCGGTTGATCTGGAGCGAGTCGGACGATCTGCCGGGTCTGGTCGTCGACCAGTTCGATGGGGCGCTGGTGGTGCAGATTCAGACGCTGGCGATGGAGCGGCATATGCAGACGATCGGGGAGCTGCTGGCGGAGCGACTCGGACCCGAGGAGGTCATCTTTCGCAACGATGCGCCGATCCGCCGGCTGGAAGGCCTGCCGCTCGAAGTGCACACGCGCTCGGGGCGCACGTGGGAACCGCGGTGGATGCGGGTCGGGGGGTTCGATTACTGGCTCGATCTGCAAGGCGGACAGAAAACCGGATTCTATCTCGATCAACGCGAGCAGCACGCCGCGGTCGCGAGGTATTGCGCGGGAAAACGCGTGCTGGATGCGTTCTGCAATCAGGGGCCGTTTTCGTTGCACGCGGCGCGCGCGGGCGCGGCGAAGGTGCTTGGCTTGGACAGTGCGGACGATGCGATCGCGGCGGCGCGGCGGAATGCGGAGCGCAACGGTGTGCGGGCGGAGTTCGGCGTGGCGAATGTCTTCGACTGGTTCAACGATCCGGCGCGCGGACACGAGCCGGCGTGGGATGTCATCGTGCTGGACCCGCCGCCGTTCGCGAAATCGAAGAGCGCGCTGGCGGGAGCGCTCCGTGGCTACAAGGAAATCAATCTCCGGGCGATGCAGCGGCTCGCGCCCGGCGGCGTCCTGGCGACCTACACTTGCTCGCATCACATGCACGATGCGGAGCTGCGCAACGTGCTCGCCGAGGCGGCCGCCGATGCGAAGCGAAAGGTGCGAGTGCTCGAGTTTTGTCACCAGCCGGCGGATCATCCGGTGCTGGTGACGATGCCGGAGAGCGAATATCTGCGCGGCTACATCGTGCGCGTGGACTGACGCGCGAACGCGGCGGGCAGCGGCGCCAAGCGCGACTTACCGCAGCGCGGCTTCGAGCTCGCGGCGCATGGCGCGCATCGAGTCGAGGGTCTTCTGCAGCTCTGCCTTTTCTTCCTTGGTCTGAGCCTGGGAGATCGCCTCGAGCATGTCCTTTTCTTCTTCCATCATCGCGACCCGCTCGCGGGCGATGTTGGCGCGATCGTCGCTCGATTGTCCGCCGAAGATGGAAAAGAACTTCGAGACCTTCGGGCCGTTCAACGTTTCGTCGAGCGCGGTGGGTTTCGTGTTCTGTTTTTCCGCGGCAATCTCGCGGTCCTGTTTGGCGAGCTGACGATCCAGTTCGGTGATGCGGTCCTTGCGCACTTCGACGCGCGGAAGCACGGTGGCGGGTTCTTCGGCCGCGGGAGTTTTCGCGTCGGATTTCGCGCTGGTGGCGGGCGCCGACGCAGCCGGAGGCGGCACCTGGCTTTGCGACTCGCGTTTGGCGGATTCTTTCTTGGTCGCCTCGTTTTTCGCGTATTTGCGCGCGAGGTGATCGGCGAGGCGGGCTTTGATTTCTTCCTCGGAGGCCTGCTTTTTCTCGGTCGGGGCCGGCGGGTTTTCCGTGGCGGCCGGCGGCGGCGTCTCGGCGGCGGGGCAGGCGATCGCGGCGAGGAACAAGAACGGAAGATAGCGGCGGGAGTTCATGGGGATCGGCAGGGGCAAGTTAATCCCGTTCGAAGTGGAGTCGAGGGGATTGGACGCGTTTCCCGGCCGCAGGTTCGGCGGAAGCGGAAAAGAAAAAGGCCGGTCGAAAACGACCGGCCTAGGAAACGGAATTCGGCGACGAACGGCTTATAGGCCGCGCATCTTGCCACCGTAGATCGCGCTGGCGCCGAGCTCTTCCTCGATGCGGAGGAGCTGGTTGTATTTTGCGACGCGGTCGGTGCGGCAGAGGGAGCCGGTCTTGATCTGGCCGGCGTTGGTCGCGACGGCGATGTCCGCGATCGTGACGTCCTCGGTCTCGCCGGAGCGGTGCGAGATGACGGCGGTGTAGTTGGCTTCTTTGGCCATCTCGACGGCGTCGAGCGTTTCGGTGAGCGAGCCGATTTGGTTAACTTTGACCAGGATCGAATTCGCGGTGCCGGTCTCAATGCCCTTTTTGAGGAACTCGGTGTTGGTGACGAAGAGATCGTCGCCGACGAGCTGCACGCGATCGCCGATGGCGTCCGTGAGTTTTTTCCACGTGGCCCAGTCACCCTCGGCGCAACCGTCTTCGATCGAGACGATCGGGTATTTCGAGGTGAGCTGCTTGTAGAATTCGACCATCTCGTCGCCGGAGAGGACGCGGCCGTCGGACTTCTTGAAGATGTAGCTCTTCTTTTCCTTCACGTAAAACTCGGAGGAAGCGACGTCGAGGGCGAGGTGGACGTTCTTGCCGAGCTTGTAGCCGGCGTTCTTCACGGCGAGGGCGATGGCGTCGAGCGCGGCCTCGGTGGATTCGAGTTTCGGGGCGAAACCGCCCTCGTCGCCGACCGCGGTGGCGAGGCCCTTGTCTTTGAGGACCTTCTTCAGCGCGTGGAAGATTTCGCAGCCCATGCGGAGACCTTCGGAGAAGGACTTCGCGCCGGTGGGCATGATCATGAATTCCTGAAAGTCGATCGGAGCGTCGGAGTGCGCGCCGCCGTTCATGATGTTCATCATCGGCACGGGGAGGACCTTGGCGTTGGGGCCGCCGATGTATTTATAGAGCGGAACGCCGATGGCGTTGGCGGCGGCCTTGGCCGTGGCGAGGGAGACGCCGAGGATGGCGTTGGCGCCGAGCTTCGACTTGGTGGCGGTGCCGTCGAGCTTGAGCATGGCGCGGTCGATGCCGACCTGGTCGAGGGCGTCGAAACCGATGAGCGCCGGCGCGATCTTGGACTTCACGTTGGCCACCGCCTTCTGGGTGCCCTTGCCGCCGTAGCGGGCCTTGTCGCCGTCGCGCAACTCGATCGCCTCGTGTTCGCCGGTGGAGGCACCGGAGGGAACCGCGGCGCGGCCGAGCGCACCGGAGGAGAGTTTGACGTCGACTTCGACGGTGGGATTGCCGCGCGAATCGATGATCTCGCGGGCCGTGATGGCGGTGATCGTGGTGCTCATGATGAAAGGAAACGCTCACGTGTGGCGACTTGGGTGCGGCGGAGCAAGTCTCGCCTGCGTCTTCGGCAGGAAACGCGGCGGGAAGGCCAAAAAATGGCGGACAGGCGGCAAGGCCTGGTGGCGGCGCGGATTTACGCCGGAAAGCCGGTCTAGAACGGCGGACGCGAGGCGCCGATGCGTTCCAGGAAACGGCCGATCGGTCCGCGCTGTTTCGGACGATATTCGATCGGAATGTGGTCGGCGTAACCCCGGGTGACGGCGAGCCGGCCGACGCTCATGCCGTCGTAGTTGCGGACGTTGAGCGTCTCGGGCGTGAGCAGACTGACGGGCACCTGATGGAGAAAACCCTCGTGCGCGGCGGCGTGGAGTGGGGTGTCGCCGTTGTCGTTACGGGTGAGGAGCAGATCGGCCGTGAGTTGAGCGCGCGGGATTTTAGAAAGCTGGCCGGATTCGGCAGCGGCGTGAATGGCCGTGAAACCCGTTTTGCTCGCGATCACGAGATGAGCGCGGGTGAGGAGCTCGGCAGGAATCTGTTCCAGGTGTTCCGAGATCGCAGCGGCGTGAAAAACGGTGTCGCCGGCATTGGTCGTCTGCAGGAGCGCGTCGGCGGTGAGCAACGCCCGCGGCACCTGGTCGAGGTGGCCGTTGAAAGCGGCGACATGGAGGACGGTTTCGCCGCCGAGGTTGCGCTCACGGAAACTTTCCGCGGTGAGAAAGGCGGCCGGCACGCGGTCGAGGCTGCCGTTTTCAGCGGCCTCGTGGAGGAGCGTGTTGCCGAGGTGATTCTTGCGCAGGATCGCCTCCGACGTGAGCAGCTCGCGGGGGATCTGGTCGAGATGCCCGTGGGCGGCAGCGACGTGGTAGACCGTGTATCCGGAATTGCTGGCAAGACTCAGGAGCGAGTCGACGAGCAGCTCGCGCGGCAGCTTGTTCAGTTGTCCGCTCTCTGCGGCCAGGTGCAGCGGCGTGTAGCCGGAGTCGTTGCGCACCGTGAAATTCTCGACCGTCAATCGGTCCGGCGGCAGCAGTTCGATGCCGCCGTGGCGCGCGATCGCATGCAGCGGCGTCGTGCCCGAAGGGTTGCGGGCGAGCAGGCGGGCGGAGGCGAGAACGTCGCGCGGCACCTCGGTCAGCGTGCCGAGGCGCGCCGCTTGGTGCAGGTCGTGGGAATCCATGTCGTGGGCGCCGGTTAACCCAGCCATATCGGATCCTTCAGGCAATTCATAAAGGCGGAATCCGCGTGAGGCTCGATTTCGATTTGCCAATAAACACCGGCCCAGCACGATGCCGCGCCAATGAAGCCAGGCGAGACGCCTTCAGCCTCCGGAACCGCTGCCAAAGACGCGGTGTTGCTCATCGACGATGAGCGTCCGCTGCTGGACGTGTTTTCCGCGGCGCTGTCGCCGTATTTTGAGGTGACGCTCGCCGGCTCCGCGCGCGAAGCGGAATTCATCCTGCACAAGAAAGCCTTCAAGGTCGCTGTCGCCGATCACCTCATGCCCGGCGGCAACGGCATGAATTTTTTGGTGCGCGCGCGCGAAGAGTATCCACACATGCAGCGCATCCTGGTCACCGGCTATATGAAACCGGAGATGCTGATGCGCAGCGTGAACGAAGCGGCGCTGTTTCGCTATTTGCTGAAACCGGTCTCGCTGCCCGAGCTCGTGAAGGTCGTGCAGGACGCCGCGAAGGCGCACGACGCGAGCGCCGCGGCCGCGCGATAAACTCTCCGGAAAGTAGGGGGCAGCGGTTCGCTCCGCCGTTGCGGCGGGCACCCGCGATCTGCGGCGGAAAATCGCGGGCGTTGCCGGGGCGACCAAGGCCGTCGGATTATTTCTTCAGTTTGGCGCGCAGATAGGGCGCGGTCGGACTGCCTTTTACTTTGAGCAGACCGGAGAGCTCGCCTTGATAAAGCAGCTCGCCGCCGTCGGGACCGCCGACCGGTCCGAGCTCGACGATGTAATCGGCCTCCGCGAGTAGATCGAGGTGATGCTCGATCACGACGACGGTGTGACCTTGGTCCACGAGCGAGTGCAGCACGCGGATCAGTTTCTCGCAATCGCTCAGGTGCAGTCCGATCGTGGGTTCCTCGAGCAGGTAGAGATTGCGCGGCAACTCGCCGCGGCTGCGTTCGCGATAGGTCGCAAGTCCGGCAGAAAGCTCGGTGACAAGTTTGAGACGCTGCGCTTCGCCGCCGGAGAGCGTGGGCGAGCTCTGGCCCAGCGTCAGGTAACCGAGTCCGCAATCGACCATGAGCTGGCACACCTGCGAAAGCTGCGAATGGAAATCGAAGAACTGCGCCGCTTCCTCGAAGGTGAGCTGCAGGACCTCGCCGATCGATTTTCCCTTCCACGTCACGTCGCTCAATTCGGGGCTGTAACGCAGACCGCGGCAATCGTCGCACGGCAGATACGTGTCGGGCATGAACGCCATCTCGAGCTTCACGCGTCCGGCGCCCTCGCAGGTCGGGCAGCGGCCGCCGGCGGTGTTGAAGGAGAAACGCGACGCGGTGTATCCGCGAATCTTGGACTCCGGCAGCGAGGCGAAGAACTGGCGGATGAGATCGAAGATGCCGAGGTAGGTTGCCGGGGTGGAGCGCGGCGTCTTGCCGATCGGCGACTGATCGACTTCGACGACCCGCTTGAATCCTTGGGCGCCGCGGAGCGAGGCGAACGGGAGCGGGGAGTTGCCGATGGAGAGTTGCAAGGAGTCGGCGGTGAAGTTCGTGGCTTTGACGAACTCGCGGCCGGTGAGCTTCGCCTTTTTGTTTTTAATGGCGCAATCGACCGCTGGATGCAGGAGATCGCGGAAGAGCGTGGATTTACCCGCGCCGCTCGGGCCCGCGACCATGATCAGCCGGCCGAGTGGCAGGCGCAGGTCGAAGCCTTTCAAGTTGCGAAACGCGGCGCCGCTCAGCTCGAGCCAGTCGCGATGAAACGGCGCCGGGCCGGCGGGGGCCTTTTTCTTGAGCAACGCGCGGACGGGACGCGTGGAGGCGACGGTGTTGGTCTTGACCGATCGGTATTCGCCGCGGAGCGGGTGCGGAATGCCCCGCTTGAGAAACAGCCCGGTCAGCGAACGATCGCTGCGTTTGATCTCGGCGGGCGTGCCGTTGGCGAGGATTTCGCCGCCGTGGACGCCGGCGGCGGGACCGAGGTCGATGATGCGGTCGGCACGCTCCATCAATTCGTCGTCGTGTTCGACGACGAGGAGCGTGTTGCCCTTGGCGCGGAGCGATTCGAGCGTGTCGATCAGCCGGTCGTTGTCGCGCGCGTGGAGCCCGATGCTCGGTTCGTCGAGGACGTAGAGGACGCCGGAGAGATTCGAGCCGAGCTGGGCCGCGAGCCGGATGCGCTGCGCCTCGCCGCCGGAGAGCGTTTCGGTCGGACGATCGAGCGAGAGGTAGCCAAGGCCGACGTGATCGAGAAACTTCAGCCGCTCCTCGATCTGCGGCACGATGTCCTGCGTGATGAGCCGGCCGCGCGTATCGAGATCCAAATTACGCAAATGGGCGAGCAACTGCGCGGGCGTGGAGGCGAGGAGCTGCGGCAGCGACAGCGGCAGCTGTTTGCCGCGAAAGTGGAGCTTCACCGCGCGTGAGACGCGATTCAGCCGGGCGCCGTGACATTCCGGACACGGCGTTCCGGCATCGGAAAGATCGTCGGCGGAATCCACACCGAATTCGCGCAGTCGCGCGGCGGGATCGTCCTTTTCGTCCTCATCGGACGTCTCGAGCATCCAGGGGAAAACGCGTCCATGCCCGCGACACGTGGGACACCAACCGCGCGGCGAGTTGAAGGAGAAATCCTTCGGATCGAGCTCGGAAAACGATTCGCCGGTTTCGATGTCGGTGCGCGTGGTCGAGAACCAGGACAGGATCGAGTTGCGCTCGGTGAGCAGGAAACAGGAGCCGCGGCCCAGGGCGAGTGCCCGGTCAAGCTGAGAGCTGAGAGTTGAGAGTTGAGAGCCGGACCGCTTCCTCTGGGCTCCGGGCTCTGGGCTCTGGGCTTTGAGATCGGCAACCACGACTTCGATGTCGTGTTCCTTGTAGCGATCGAGTTTTTGAAACGCGTCGACGCGCGTGAGCTGGCCGTCGGCGCGCATCAGCGAAAAGCCATGTTTGCCGATCCAAGTGGCGATCGGTTGATGGTGGCCCTTGCGGCCGCGGATCAACGGGGCGCAGAGATAAAGGTGTTTCGCGCGTTGCGCCGACGGCGAGGCGAGGACGCGTTTCAACAATGCTTTCAGTTGGCCGGGCGAAAGCGGTTCGACCGGTTTGTCGGTGTCCGGGTGATGCTGGATGCCGAGGCGCGCGTAGAGCAGGCGCAGGTATTGCGCGACCTCGGTGATCGTCGCGACGGTGGATTTGCGCGAACCGCGCGTGACGCGCTGCTCGATCGCCACGGTGGGCGGAATGCCGGAGAGGCGGTCGATCGCAGGACGCGGCAGCTGTTCGACGAACTGTCGCGCGTAGGGCGACATCGATTCCATGAAACGCCGCTGGCCCTCGGCGAAGACAATGTCGAATGCGAGCGTGGATTTGCCGGAGCCGGAAACGCCGGTGACGACGTTGAGCTGCCGGTGAGGAATCGAGAGCGAGATGTTTTTGAGATTGTTCTCTCGCGCGCCTTCGATGCGAAGCATCGAAGGGGTTTCGAGTTCCGGGTTCCGGGTTCCGGGTTGAACGGCTTCGTAACGTGCCGGAGATTCGGCGGCGAGTAACTCGGAACGCGGAACGCGGAACCCGGAACTTTCTGCGAGCGCCGCTCGCAGAAAGCCGCTCGTGGCGGTGTCGGCGGCGGCGACTTGCTCGGGTGTGCCCTCGGCGACGACGCGGCCGCCGTTGGCACCGGCATCGGGGCCGATCTCGAGAATCCAGTCGGCGGATTTGAGGACGTCGAGGTTGTGCTCGATGACGACCACGCTGTGACCGCGATCGACGAGTGCCTGCAGCACGGACAGCAGGCGCTTCACGTCGTGGCGATGCAGACCGGTCGTCGGCTCGTCGAGCAGGAGCAGGGCGCCTTGGGAAGGTTCCGGGCTTTGGGTTTTGGGTTCTGGGTTTCGGGTTCCGGTTTTCGAGTTCGAGCGACGCGAAACGGTTTCGGACAACGCGGAACTCGAAACTCCGAACTCGGCACCCTCCGCGGCGTAGCCGCCGAGGTAGCGGACGAGTTTCAGACGCTGCGATTCGCCGCCGCTGAGGGTGTTCAACGGTTGCCCGAGCGTGAGATAACCGAGCCCGACGGCGTCGAGCGACGCGAGCCGCTGGCGAATCGCGGCATGTCCGGCGAAAAGTGGCAGCGCGTCGCTGATGCTCGTGGCGAGCAGATCCGCGACCGAGCGACCGCTCCATTGGATCGCTAGCACCTCGGGTTTGAAACGCCGGCCTTCGCACACCGGACATGGCACGAAAACGTCGGAGAGAAACTGCATCTCGACGCGCTCGTAACCGAGACCCTGGCAATGGTCGCAGCGACCTTCGCCGCTGTTGAAGGAAAACGAGGAGGCGTTGAAGCCGGCGGCTTGGGCGGCGGGCGTGGAGGCGTAGAGATCGCGGATCAGTTCCCACGCTTCGGTGTAGAGCGCAGGATTGGAACGCGGCGTGCGCGACAGCGGCGATTGGTCAACGAGGACGATTTCGGTTAACGCGCCCGCGACGGGCGCGAGTCCAGCGCTTGAGGTCGAGGGCTGGGAGGGGGTGAGCGTGCGCGCGGGTTGAGAGTTGAGACTTGAGGGATGAGAGTCGGAGGAATCAGCGACGGTGATCGCTTCGATCGTGGCGGGGTCTTCCGTGAGCTGGAGACGCTGTGCGAGGAGACCTTGGTAGATCACGTTGTCGAGCAGCGTGGATTTGCCGGAGCCGGACACGCCGCTGAGGCAGACGAAACGCTGGAGCGGGAGACGGAAGGAGAGATTGCGGAGGTTGTGCTTGGTGGCGTTTTGGAAATGGAGAGAGAGGATCTGAGGCTTGGGATCTGAGATGTCAGAAACGGGGCGACGGTGGGCGGGCGTGGCGATCGATTCGCGGCCGGAGAGATACGCGCCGGTGATGCTCTTCGGATGTGCGAGCATTTCGGATACAGTGCCGGAGAACACGATGTGCCCGCCGCGGCCGCCGGGTTCGGGTCCGACCTCGATCACGTGATCCGCGGCGCGGATCATCGCTTCATCGTGCTCGACCACGACGACGGTGTTGCCGGCGTCGGTCAGCGTGCGGATGATGCCGATGAGCCGGTCGATGTCGCGCGGGTGCAGGCCGACGCTCGGCTCGTCGAGCACGAACAAGGTGTCGACGAGGGATGTGCCGAGGCAGCTGGTGAGATTGACGCGCTCGACCTCGCCGCCGGACAGCGTCCGCGACTGCCGGTCGAGCGTGAGATAGCCGAGCCCGACGCGCTCGAGATAACGCAGCCGCGTGACAATCGAATCGTAAGCCAGCGACTCCGACCGGTCCTCCGCCGCGCCCGAACCAGTGTCATACATTATATGACACTTTTGTAATTCCGCGAGGAGGTCGGAGACGGGGAGTTGGTAGAGTTCGGGGAGGGTGTGGCCCTGCCATTTCCAGCAGAGCGATTCGGGTTGGAGACGCTGGCCGTGGCAGGCGGGGCAGGGATTATAGGCGCGGTAGCGGGCGAGGAAGACCCGCACGTGCATCTTGTAGGTGTTCTTTTCCAGCCACCGGAAAAAGCCCTTCACGCCATACCAATACTTCGGCCAGGTCTTGCCGTTTTCCTCGCCGTAGCCGGGTTCGCCGTTAATGACGAAGTCGCGCTGCTCCGGCGTCAGCGAGGCGAACGGCACGTTCGTCGGAATTTTCTTCTTCTTCGTGAAAACGTAGAGGTCTTTCTTCGACTCGCCGTAGATGTCGCTCTCCCAGCATTTGATCACGCCCTGGTCGATCGACAACGACTGGTCGGGCACCGCGAGTCGGTAATCGATCTCGATCACGCGGCCGAAGCCGCGGCAATTCGGACACGCGCCGAGCGGGGAGTTGAACGAAAAGAGCGCGGGCGTGGCGGCGCGGAACGTGCGACCGGTTTTGGGCGAATGCAGGCCGCGGGAAAAGTGGCCGAGTTCGCTGAAGAGAGTGTTGAGAGTTGAGGGTTGAGAGCTGGGAACGGTGACAGAGTCGAAGAGGAAAACTTCGCCCTGGCCGAAGTGGAGCGCGGTTTCGATGGCTTCGAGAAAGCGGGGTTTGTCGGAGGTGGAAACGGCGACGCGATCCTGGACGACGTGGAGGTGCGGGGAAGTTGAGAGTTGAGCGTTGAGGGTTGAGGGAGGGAGAGAGAGGAGGTCGTCGATGCGTTGCGCGGCGACGGTGCCGTCGGGCTGCGCGAGGAGGACCCGGACGTAGGACTGCCCCTTCAGATTCTGCAGGATTTCCGGCCAGGTGAGGTTGGCGGGCTTCGTGACTTTGAAGGCGATGACGACGGTCTGGTCGGCGTGCGACGCGTGTGTCTTGGACCAGATGGTGTGGGCGTTGTCGTCCTCGACTTTCTCGCCGGTCGCGGGATCGAAGCATTCGGCGACGTGGCTGAACCAGACTTTGAAGAAGTCGGTGAGCTCCGTCATCGTGCCGACGGTCGAGCGCGAGGTCTTGACGGTGTTGGTCTGCTCGATGGCGATCGAGGGGCGGATGTTTTCGATCGAGTCGACCTTGGGTTTGTCGAGCAGGTCGAGAAATTGGCGCGTGTAGGCGCTGAAAGTTTCGACATAGCGCCGTTGTCCCTCGGCGTGCAGCGTGTCGAACACCAGCGAGGATTTTCCGGCGCCGCTCAGGCCCGTGACGACGATGTAGTTGCCTAGCGGCAGATCGAGATCGAAGCCTTTGAGATTGTTCTGACGCACGCCGCGGAGGCGGATGCATTCGGGAGCGGAGCGGGAGGTTTTAACCACAGCAGGCACGGATGCGAACCAGCGCGCGGAAAGCAACTCGGCGCGTGGCGGATGTCCGGTCTCCTGACAACAGGCTGTCAGGAGCCGGTGAAGTTTCACGGCGTCAGCTGCGCGAAAAGTTTGAGATAGGCGTCGACCTGACCGGCGGGATCGAACGTCGTGCGGGCGAAGTCGCGGGCGTCGGCTGCGAGTTGCGCGCGTTCGTTTTCCGGCGTGGCGGCGAGCGTCACAATCCGCTGGCGAAACGCGTCGCGATCATCACGGGCAATCACCCAGCCGGTGCGACCGGGCAGAAACGTCTCGCCGAGACCTTGCGCGGCGTAGCCGACGCACGGCAGACCGTGAGCCTGGGCTTCGATGAAGAAATTCGACAACGACTCGCTCGCGGACGCATGCACGGCGATGTCCGCGCCGGCGTAAAGTGCGGACGGATCGCGCACGAAACCGAGAAAACGCACGCGGTCCGTCAGGCCCTTTTCGTGCGTGAGTTGTTCGCAGGCCGCGCGCGCGGGGCCGTCGCCGGCGAGCCAGAGTTGCCAGTCGAGCGCGGCGGGAAGACCGGCGGCGATCTCGATCAACTCGCGCTGGAGTTTCTCGGGCCGGAGCATCGCAACGCAGAGCAGCACGGTGGTGTTGGGCGTGGCGTGGTGTTGCGCGCGCGTGGCGGCGCGATCGGCGGGCGTGGCACGGCCGGCGTCGGGGAAAATCAGCGAGTTGTGGATAACGCTGATCTTCGCGGGCGGCAGCCTGTGGCGTTGCACGAGGAGATCGCGCGCTTCGCGGCTGTTGGCGACGATGTGGCGGACGGCGGCGAGCGAGCGGCGGAAGAGAAACGGGAGCGACTTGCCGGTGCGCAGCGTGCCGATCACGGCGGCGCGAGGATTCCGGCGCTGCAGGCTGCCAGCGTAGCAGTTGGCCATGCGACCCATGCAGAGAATCACGTCGGGATCGAACCGGCAGCTGTGGCGCAGCAAGCCCGGTGCGAACCAGTCGAGACCGAGATCGAGCGGTTGCAGGATCGTTTGACGCATGGCGGGCGCGAGCGTGGGGCGGAGCACGCCGCCGGGTCGAAACGTCAGCAACGTCACGGTATGGCCGACGGCGGCGAAGGCGTTGGCCAGGAGCACGCTTTGACGCTCGGTGCCGCCGCTCCGCAGACGATCCTGCACGAGGAGGATTTTCATTGCGGGATCGAGCCGCGGGGGGACAGTGAAGCCATTCGATGAGCGGACTGACTCAACTTCTGATCCGATGGGCGGTGCTGGCGATCGGTGTTGTGCTCGCGGAGAAACTGCTGCCCGGAATCGAGTGTCGCGACGCTGGCACGCTGTTCGTCGTCGTGCTCCTGTTGAGTTTCTTCAACGCGATCCTGCGTCCGCTGCTCGTGCTGTTCACGCTGCCGTTCATCGTGCTGACGATGGGGCTCGGCATCGTGGTGATCAACGCCTTGTTGTTCATGCTGGTCGGGAAGCTGGTCGACGGCTTTTACGTGGCAGGTTTCGGGTCCGCGATTGGCGGTGCGTTGATCGTGAGTCTGACGAATTTCCTGCTGGGCGGATTTGCGAAGCGGACGAGGGACGGTGGCGCGCAGCCGCCGCGACCGCCGGCTTCGCGCGGGAAGAGCGACGACGTCATCGATATTTGAGGTCTGGTCGAGGCGCGCGCCGGAGCGGAGATTCCGTTTGACCGCATCTGGCGGTGCGGCGACGGTGGGGCCAAAGTCCACCTTTTCCCATCATGGCTGAAACAATCGAATACGATCTGGTCGTCGTCGGCGGCGGTCCCGCGGGTTATGCGGGCGCGATTCGCGCCGGGCAACTTGGCAAGAAGGTTGCCTGCGTCGAAATGGAGCGCGCGGGCGGGACCTGCTTGAACTGGGGCTGCATCCCGACGAAGGCGTTGCTCAAGAGCGCGGAGCTCTACCAGAAGATCAAGAAAGCGGATACGTTCGGCCTGTCGGTGAAGGACGTGAGCTTCGACTTCGCGAAAGTCATGGAGCGCTCCCGCGGCGTCGCGGGCCAGATGGCGAAGGGCGTCGAGTTTCTCTTCAAGAAGAACAAGGTCGATTACATCATCGGCCGCGCGACCGTGCCCGCTGCCGGCATGGTCGAGATCGTCGACGGGGAGAACAAAGGAAAGTTCCTCAAGGCGAAAAACATCCTGATCGCGACCGGCTGCAAGATGCGCCGCATCCCGGACGTGCCGGTCGACGGCACGCGCGTGATGACCTCGCGCGAGGCGCTCGCAGCCAAGTCGCTGCCGAAGTCGATCGTGATCGTCGGCGCGGGTGCGATCGGCGTCGAGTTCGCCTATTTCTACAACGCCTTCGGCACGAAGGTGACCCTCGTCGAGATGCTGCCGCAGATCCTGCCGGTCGAGGACGAGGAGGTTTCGAAAGTGCTGCACCGCGCGTTTGAGAAGCAGGGCATCGCGATCAAGACCGCCACCAAATGCGAGAACTTCCGCGTCGGCAAAGACTCGGTGAAGTTGAATCTGGTGAAGGACGGCCAGACCGAGGAGATCGAAGTCGAGACCGTGCTGTCCGCGATCGGCGTCGTCGCCAACATCGAAGGCGTGCTCGGAGCCAATCTGAAGGTGGAGCTCGACCGCAACTACGTGAAGGTCGGCGACGATTATCAGACCAACGTGAAGGGCATTTACGCGGCCGGCGACATCATCGGGCCGCCGTGGCTCGCGCACGTGGCGACCTTCGAGGCGGTGAACGCGGTCAACGGCATGTTCGGCCACGGCAAGCCGGAGCGCGTGAAGAATTTCCCCGGCTGCACCTATTGCCAGCCGCAGGTGTCGAGCACCGGCCTCACGGAAAAAGCCGCGAAGGAAAAGAAGTTGGACTACAAGGTCGGCAAGTTCCCGTTCACGGCCTCCGGCAAGGCGGTCGCCTCGTCCGAAAGCGAAGGTTTCGTGAAGGTGATCAGCGACGCGAAGACGGGCGAGATCTTCGGCGCGCACATCATCGGTTCGGAAGCGACGGAGCTGATCGCCGAATACGGTCTCGCGATCGAGCTCGAGGCGACGATCGAGGAGATCCACCAGACGATCCACGCGCACCCGACCTTGAGCGAAGCGGTGATGGAAGCTGCCGCCGCCGCGATGGGCGAGGCGATCCACATCTAGGAATCTTCCTGTTTTTCGGCGGCGCGAGATCCTCGCGCCGCTTTTTTTTTGTCCCGGCCGGCCGCTCGATTGAAGCGCGCCGTGCCGATTCGGAAGTGGTGCGAGTGCCGGGAGTCGAACCCGGATCAACGGCTTCGGAGACCGCTACACTATCCATTGTGCTACACCCGCAGAGAGGAAAGGAACGCCCGGAAATTCGCGTGCGTCACGCACGCTGTCGAGAGTAAAGACTGCCGCGCGAAAGCCTAAAACGCGTATTTGATCAGCACGAAGCTGCCGACCAGCAGGACCATGAAAATCACGGTGAACAGCTCGAGGTATTTATCGAGCAGTCGCTTTACCGGCGGTCCGAAAAAGTAAATCGTGCCGGCGACCAGGAAGAATCGGCCCGAGCGGCCGATCACCGAGGCGAGCACGAGCGTCCCGAGGCCGACTTGTTCGTGAAACACGCCCGCGGCGATCGTGAAGACCTTGTAGGGGATCGGAGTGAAGGCCGCGGTGAGAATCGCGAGAAATGCATTTTGCCCGTAGAGGTCCGCCACCGTTGCCCACGCTTCGCCATAGTGCAGCAAATCGAAGATGATCCAGCGGCCCAGCGGTTCGGCGGCGTAGCCGATGTAGTAGCCGATGATGCCGCCGACCACCGAACCGATCGAGCACCACATCGCAAACCACGGCGCGCGCTTCGGCGCACCCATGCACAGTGCGATCAGCAGAACGTCCGGCGGGATGGGGAAAAACGAAGACTCCGCGACCGCAATCAGGATCAGCGCCGGGAGGCCGTAACGTGTGTCCGCCCAATGCAAAACCCAGGCGTAAAGTCGTTTGAGCAGGTTTGGACGCGGTGCAGGCGCGACGGTGGTGGATTCGCTGCTCATGAGTCGAAAAAAATTTTGGACACAAAAAAAGCAGGTCGCGAAACGACCTGCTTAAAAGATAAAAGAGCGCGGCTCAGACGTCAGGCTTGGTTTTGCGCAGACCCTGAACGCGGTCGCCCGCCTTCCATTGACCACGCTTCTTGAGGAGGTCCACGCGTTCGAAGCGCTTCAGGACGTTGCGCTTAACGACGATACCGGAGATGCCTTGGAGGCTTTTGTGCTGTGACATGGCGAGAAAACGGAAGGGTTGCGAGTTGCTAAAGGGGTGGAGTGCTAGGGTTGGCCTTGGCCCATGACAAGTATTTTTCTGCCACGTGCGACGCGGCCACCACGATCCACTCCGGTGTCTCATACGGGTGGTGGTCGCGTAGATGGCGATCGAGTGCGCCGGCGTGCTGCGGCAGAAACTTGAGGGTCAGCCGCACTTCCTCGCCGCGCTCCAATTTGCCCTGCCAGCGGTAGATCGAGACGATGGAGGCGTCGATCTGCGCGCAAATCACCCAGCCTCGGGTCACGACGTCCTCCGCAAACGCCTCGGCCTCCGCGCGGCGGGAGAAGGTGGTCCAGCCGACGAGCAGGCTCGGCGCGGCAGCATTTCCGGAAGAAGCATTCGACATGGCGCGAGGGAAGGACGGAGAGGCGGGGAAATTGACCCTTGACGCTACCGGCAGGGGATGTAGCTCTCAACGTTTTTCACTGCAGAGAAACGCCCACCATGAGAGACGATTACGTAAAGGAAGCGCTCAAGGTCATTCCCGACCCGAATGTGTTGATCAACGTGGTTTCCCGCCGCGTCAAGCAACTGCGCCGCGGCAACCGTCCGCTCGTCGAGTCTCTCGAGAAGCTTTCGTCCGAGGACGTTGCGCTCCGCGAAGTCATCGAGGGCAAGATCAGCTTCGAGATCGGCGAGAACTAAGTTACCGCACCTTTCCAAAGGGCGGCCCCGCGATTGCGGGCGCCGCCTTTTTTGTGCATAGATATCCGTCATGTCCGCCCAGAAGAAAGACGCCGCCCGCTACACGGAGATCCGCAACGCGAAAGCGTTGCGCGATTACTTCGTCGATGAGCGCTTCGAGGCCGGTATCCAGCTGCGCGGCACCGAGGTGAAATCGATCCGTGCCGGCCGGGCGCAGATCAACGATGCGTTCGGCCGCGTCGAAAAAGGCGAGGTGTGGCTCCACGGCGCGCACATCGAGCAATACGCGTTTGGCAACATCCACAACCACGACGCCAAACGCATCCGCAAGCTGCTGCTCCACCGTCATCACATCCGCAAGATCCAGCAGGCGCTCGACAGCGGCGGCCGCGCGCTCGTGCCGTTGCGGATGTATTTCAAGGACGCGCTGGTGAAGGTCGAGGTCGCGCTCTGCACCGGCAAGAAGCTCTTCGACAAGCGCGAAACACTGAAGAAGAAGGTCGAGCTGCGCGACGTGGATCGCGCGATGAAGTCGTTTCGCCGCTGAGTCAGGCGGACGCGGTTCCGCCGGCGGCGCGATCGAGATTCGCCGCAAACTCCGGCGCGTGGCGCACGATTTCCTCGGCGAGCCGCCGCCAGCCAAAAGGTTTCGCCAGCAGCGCACGCAGCGGCCGGTCGGCGCCGAAATCGTCGCCGTCGGGATCGATCGTGTGCCCGCTGATCATGATGAACGGCACCCGCGGCTGCAGCTCCGCGGCGCGGCGCACGAACTCGAAGCCGTCCATCTGCGGCATGTGATAGTCCGTCACCACCGCACCGACATTTGCATCGCGCAGCGCGTGCAGCGCATCGAGCGGCCGCGTGAAGGCGAGCACGGGACAGCCGAGATTCTCGGCCAGCATGTGCGCGAGGAGATCGACGTAGGATTTCTCGTCGTCGACCATGACGATCGCTCTGCGGGAAGGGCTCACGAAACTGGAGCCGCGACCTTGCGGGAAACGCCACGCGAATGCAATCCACGACCCGCGCTTGCCCCGTTTATAGCAGCGAATTGATGATGGTCCGATGCTGCACGTTGTCCTGTTTCAACCCGAGATCGCTCCG
This sequence comes from Opitutus sp. sgz309028, assembly GCF_059821195.1. Lineage (NCBI taxonomy): Bacteria > Pseudomonadati > Verrucomicrobiota > Opitutia > Opitutales > Opitutaceae > Opitutus > Opitutus sp. sgz309028. The sequence continues at coordinate 1,154,735 of NZ_JCAMRR010000002.1, forward strand.
AACACGGGAAATATCGGCCGGATGTGCGCGCTCACGCGCAGCCGTCTCCACCTGATCCACCCGCTTGGTTATGTGATCAACGACCGCAACCTGCGGCGCGCCGGCATGGATTACTGGAAGTCGCTCGACGTGCACGAGCATGCGGACTGGGCGGCGTTTCGCGCCAGCCCGCGCGCGCCGCAGCGGCTGTGGCTTTTCACCACGCGCGCGGAACGAACGTTCTGGGATGTGGCCTACGCGGATGGCGACGGTCTGCTCTTCGGCAGCGAGAGCGCCGGCGCGCCGGAGTGGCTGCATCAGGAAATGGGAGACGCTCAGCGCGTGCGGATCCCGCATGCGAATCCGGAGCTGCGTTCGCTGAACCTCAGCACCGCCGCGGGCGTCGCGTGCTACGAGGCGCTGCGACAGTTGCCGCCCCTGCGCGCCACGATGCGCTGAATCGCGCGCGCGGGCTTGCCGGACGTTGGCTCAAACCCGGCGGAAAAGTGGTCGCGATTTACGACGAGCCGCCGGCGCGCAGCGGACGGGCCTGAGACGGCGATTCCGCTTCTGCGATGCGCGGCCGTTTCACGGTTCGCCGATCTCGTCGAGTCGCACGCACGCGGCTTCGCGACCCGGGCCGGCGGGAAGTAGGGAGGGAACGGCAGGCTTGCACTTTTCCGCGGCGAAAGGGCAGCGCGGGTGAAACGGACAACCGGACGGAGGGTTGAGCGGAGACGGCGGATCGCCGGCGAGCACGATCCGCTGGGGCGCGCGTTCGGCGTCGGGATCGGGCGTCGGAATCGCGCTGACCAGCGCCCGCGTATAAGGATGCTGGGGACGCTCGATCACGTCGGCCGCGGGACCGAGCTCCATGATCTTTCCCAGATACATCACCGCGACGCGATCGGAGATGTGCTTCACGACCGAGAGATCGTGGGCGATGAAGATCATCGAGAGATTCCGCTGGCGGCAGAGCTGCGCGAGCAGGTTGAGAATCTGCGCCTGGATGGAAACATCCAGCGCGGACACGGGTTCGTCGGCGATGATGACCTTCGGGTCCAGCGCCAGCGCGCGGGCGATCGCGATGCGCTGGCGTTGTCCGCCCGAAAACTCATGCGGATATTTCTGCATGAAGCGCGGCGCGAGGCCGACCTGGTTCATCAGCTCGGCGACGCGCGCGGTGACTTCGGATTTCGGGCAGCGGCCGTGGACAAGCAGCGGTTCCGCGAGCGTCGCGAACACCGTCATGCGCGGATTGAGCGATGCATACGGATCCTGAAACACCATCTGCAGATCGCGACGAACGTCGCGAAGCGCGTCGGCCGAGCCGGAGGTGAGATTTCGTCCCTCGAGCACGACCGTGCCGGCGGTCGTCGGAACGAGCTGCATGATCGTGCGCGCGAGCGTGGATTTGCCGCAGCCGGATTCGCCGACAAGCCCGAGGACCTCGCCGCGGGCGACGGACAACGTCACGCCGTCGACCGCTTTGACGGTGCCGACGTGGCGCTTGAAGAAACCTTCCCGCACGGGGAAGTGCGTCTTCACGTCGTTGATTTCGAGAATGGGGCGGTCGGCCATCGCGATCTAGATTTCTCCGAGTTGCGCGCGCAGGCACGCGTGGGCGTGACCGGGCGCGGTTTCGACAAGCCGTGCCGGGGTGGTGACGCATTTTTCCCGAGCGAACTCGCAGCGCGGCGCGAACGGGCAACCCGGGAGCGGCTTCGACAAATCCGGCGGCGTGCCGGCGATCGTATAGAGTTCGGCGCCCTTGGGCTGCAGCGCGGGAATCGAGCGCTGCAGTGCGCGGGTGTAAGGATGACGAGGCGCGTAGAACAGCGTGCGCGTGTCGGCCGTTTCCACGATCCGACCGGCATACATCACCTGCACGCGATCGCAGAGTCCGGAAACGACGCCGAGATCGTGGGTGATGAAGATCACGCCCATGTTGAGCTCGCGCTGCATCGTCCTGATCAGCTCGAGGATCTGAGCCTGCACCGTGACATCGAGCGCGGTGGTCGGTTCGTCGGCGATCAACAGTTCCGGCTTGGTAATGAGCGCCATCGCGATCATCACGCGCTGGCGCATGCCGCCGGAGAACTCGTGCGGATAATGGTGGATGCGTTTCGCGGCATCGTTGATGCCGACAGCCTCGAGCATCTCGAGCGCGCGGGCGAGTGCCTGCTTTCGTGAAATGGAATCGTGGATACGCAGCGGTTCGATCAGCTGCTCCGAGACGCGCAGGTAGGGGTTCAGCGACGTCATCGGATCCTGGAAAACCATCGCGATGCGTTTGCCGCGGATCGTGCGGGCTTGTGCCGGCGGACAATGGAGGAGGTCGATCCCATCGAAAAGCGCCGTGCCGCTTTCGATCCGACCAGGTGGTTGCGGGACGAGGCCCATCAGCGAGTAACAGGTCACGGATTTCCCGGAACCGGACTCGCCGACAATGCCGAGCGTCTCGCCGCGTTCGACCGCGAAGCTCACGCCGTCGACGGCGCGGTAAACGCCGGTGCGGGTGTGAAACGTGGTGCGAAGATCGGTGACCGTCAGCAGTGGCATCGCGTGGTGCGGAAAGACGCTGCCATGGCGCAACGGTTCGACAATGTCCAATCCACCGTCGCGATTTTCAAAGCCGCACCAGCTCGCGCCAGGCGGCAATCAACTGCGCGGGCGCGATGCCGGCGAGCGTCAGGTCGTCGCGCGCTTCGGTTTGGACAATCTTCACCGGCGCCGTCGTCGGGACCGGCGCGTAGAGATCGACGGACTTGGCGGGGTGGCGGGTAAACATCACCACCAGCGGGCAGCCCATCGCGGCCGCGGAGTGGGCGGGACCGGTGTCGACGCTGAGCAGGCTGTGCGCGCGTTCCTGCAGCGCCAGCAGGCGCGGAATCGGCAGGTCGTCGGTCGCGATCGCCACTCGATCGCGCGGAGCGGGCAACAACGCCACGATGTCCTCGGCGAGCGGGCGTTCCGAAGGCGCGCCGCACAAGACAACGAACGCGTCGGGAAGCCGTTCGCGCACGGCGTTGATCACTTGCGCCCAGTTGGCTTCAGGCCAGTAGGCGACGTTCGTGGCGCGGCGGCGATTCCCGCCCTTCATCGTTTTCTTGTTGCCGGCCTGGATCAACACGAGCGGTCCGCCAACGAGCCCGCGCCGCGCGAGCCAGTCGCTGCAATCGCGACGATCTTCGTCGGTGAGGGTGGGGCGCGCGTCAGGAGCCGGAAGATTCGCCGTCTCAGCATACGTGGGCAGCGCCGCGGGCGTTGCGCGCCCCAGTCGCAGCATGTGCGCGAGAATATGTTCGGCCGGTTGGCGCGGAAAATCGCGGAGCGTGCAGATCCACCCGGCACCGATGCCGGCGCGACGGAGCAGCCACAGCGGTTTTTCGTCGGGTTCGAAAACGAAGACGGGGCCGGGCGGGCGACGGCGGAGCCACGCGACGAGTTCGCGCTGGCTGCGATTGAACCAATACGGCGCGCGCCGGCTGGTCAGATAAAAACGCTGGCCCACCGCCGGCACGCGCTGCAGGAGCGGATCGGTCCAGGGACCGGACGACACGACATCGCACGGCTGGCCGAAACGAGCGGCGAGCAGCTTCAGGATCGGGATCATCAGGACCATGTCGCCGAAGGCGCCGAAGCGGACCACCAGCGGAGGAGTTGAAGCCGGGGACATCGAGAAATCAGGTCGGAGGGGCGAGGTAACGATCGAGCGCGGATTGAACTTCGTCGACGCTCACACGCAGCAGCGGTTGCTGACCGGACAAGTCGTCGGGACGCAATATCGTGTGCGGCGTGTCCCATGGATGCCAGCGCCACGGCTCCAGCGGGCCGAACAGCGCGACGATCGGGACGTGAAACGACGCCGCGATGTGCAAGAGCCCCGTGTCGATGCCGAGCGCGAGATCCATGACACGGAACAGCGAGTTCACGTCGCGGATGGGCAAGTCGCAGCTCCAGTCGTAGCAGTGCGCGCGCAGCGACTCCGGCAGACGGGCGAGAATCTCGGCGTAGTAGGACGCGTTGCCGGGCGAATCGCAGAAATGGATTTCGCAATTCCGGTCGCGAATCAGCCAGTCGATCACTGCGGAGAAGCGTTCCGGCGACCAGTCTTTGGGCAGGTAAACGGATTTCGCGCAAACGAAGACGCGCCGGCGGCCGGTGTCGCTGAGCCGCGCGCGAACGCGGGCGTCGACCGACGGATCGCTCCAGTTCTCGTTGAATGTATCCGTCACCGGAATACTATCGGCGCGCAGCACGTCGAGGAAGCATTCGACCTCGTGCTTGCCGGGATACGGCGTGCTGCGTTGGAGCAGCCAGCTGCGGCCCTCGGTGCTGAAACCGACGCGGTGCGGGATGCCGGCGAGCAGCGGGAGGATCGCGCTCGAGAACGAACGCCGCAGAATATATACGCGATCGTAGCGACGGGCGCGCAGCAGCCGCGCGCAGGCGAGCAGCGACCGCGGATGCGGCGAGGCCTTCTTCGCGCGCGGAGCGAAGTAGACGATTTCATCCTTGTAGGGACAGTGGACGAGGGTGTCGCCGGAGACGGGTTCGGCGAGCACGTCGATCTTCGCCTGGGGAAACGCGCGGCGCAGATTCCGCAGCGCGGGAATGGCGAGCACGGTGTCACCAATAAAGCGATACCGGATGACGAGAAGCCGGAGCGGCCGCGGATCGGGAAACGCCATGCTCAGTAAACCTCGGGATAGCCGGGGCCGCGCGCCTTGAAGCGCTTGTGGACCCAGAAATACTGCTCCGGCGCTTCGCGAATGTGGTGCTCGATGAGCTGGTTGACGCGGATGGCGTCGGCGCTTGCGTCGGCGGTGGGAAAGTTCTCCAGCGGCGGCAGGATCGTGAGCGTGTAGCTGTGATCGGCTTCCCGTTTCGCGAAGTAAGGCACGACGGCGGCGCCCGTCATTTCCGCGAGTTTGCTCGTCGCGGTGTTGGTGATCGCGGGCACGCCGAAGAACGGCAGGATTTCGCTCATCTTGCTGCGCTTGCCCTGGTCGGGCGCATACCAGATCGCCCAGCCGGCGCGAAGGGCGCGGATGAGACCTTTCAGATCGTCGAACGGCACGGCGATCTTCATGTGGCTGTGCCGCTGGATCTTCATTTGCGCGGCGAGGACGGGATTGTTCGGATCGCGGTAGAGGCAGCCCATCGCAAACTCCTCGCTCATGTAGCGGCCGCAGAGTTCGAGTGTCGTGAAATGGGCGGTGAGCACGACCGCGCCTTTGCCGGCGGCGATCGCGCGCTCGAGGTGCTCGCGTCCGATCAAACGGTGACGCGGCAAACGCGCCGGCGGCGTCCACCATGCGGCCACGGTTTCAAAGAGGCCGAGCGCGAGCGATTGGTAGTGGCGTTTCGCGAGCGCGCGGATCTCGGCGGCGGATTTTTCCGGGAAACACAGCCGCAGGTTTACGAGCGTGACGTGCCGGCGGACCGGCACGACGTGATAAAAGAAAACGCCCAGTCCGCGGGCGAGACCGCGTTGCACCGGCCAGGGCAGCAGGCTGAGCGCGCGAAAGACGCCGAGGCCAAACCAGGTCGGCCAGTGTTGCGGCAGCCACAGCCGGGTGCGTTCGCTCGGGCGGCCCATGCCGGGATCAGGCTTTGGCCGCGTGGCGGTAGAGCTGCGGATTCAGCGCGGGGTCATTATACATCTTGAACTGGAAATAGACGGAAAACGTCCGGCGGCGGGCGGCGATGTCGGCGAGCAGATCCGCGAGGCACTGGGTGAGGTCGGCGCGCTGGACGCGGATGCGCGCGAGTTTCTCGCCGCATTTGGCGTGGTGCTCGGCCGTCGCCTCGGTGCGCTGGGTTTCCTCGTGCATGTGGAATTCCTTGAGCGAAAGAATCGAGAGCCGGTCGATCATCATGCCGGGTGTCTCCGAATTTCGGGGACAGCCCTCGGTGGGCGGCTGCAGCGCGGCGACGATCGCCTTGTCCATTTCCTCAATGAAGTTGTTTCGCTCCTGGTTGAAACGGTCGATGTTGCGCTTGGCGCGGTAGACCGCTTCGAAACCGAGATCGTCGCGGCGGGCGATGTCCTCCTCGTGCCAGAGCTGGAAATTCCGGAGATGGTTCTGCTGCACGAGCAGCGGAAAGCCGGCGCCGGTGGCGGCGGGCGGCGTCTCGTGCCAGCGGGCGGTGAGAGTGTTTTGCAGAGCGGCAATTTCCGCAGCGGAGGGAGTCATGATGGAGGCAAATTGAGTTGAACGAAAGCGGGGCGGACACAAGCCTGCGCATTTTTGCGGATGAAGCGCCTCCTCGTGATCAAGCCCTCGTCGCTCGGAGACATCGTGCACGGGCTGCAAGTCGTGCAGGCGGCAGCCAAAGCGCGGCCGGACCTGCAGGTGAGCTGGGTGGTGCGCGAACGCTTCGCCGGGTTGGTGAAAGCGGCGCCCTTCGTGGCGGAGACAATCATTTTCCGGCGCCGCGACGGATGGCCGGCGTTCTGGCGGTTGTTGCGCGAGTTGAATCGAAAGGAATTCGATTTCGTGTGGGATTTGCAGGGACTGTTGCGCTCGGGTCTGATGACCGCCGCCGCTCGGAGCCGGCAGAAATGGGGCCGGCCGGATGCGCGCGAAGGCGCGGGCTTTTTCTACAACCGCCGCGTGGCGCGGCCGGCGGGCGAGGGGCCGTTTCACGCGATCGAAGTGCTGCGGCCGTTTCTGGATACGCTGAACGTGGCGGCGCCGCGGGAGTTCCCGCTGGAGCTCACGCCGGATGCGCCGTTTCCCTGGCGCGGTTTTTTCTCGGGCGACCCGCGGCGGACCTTCGTGATTTTCACCGACAGCCGCGGGGAAGGGAAGATGTGGCCGCATTTCGAGGCGTTGATGCACCAGATTTTGGATACGATCGAAGGCAGCCGCATCGCATGGTGCGCGGGGAAACCGCAGCCGACGCCGGCGGGCATGGCGCCGGAGCGCGTGTTGAATCTCACGGGCTGTTCGCTCGAGGAAATGATCGCGCTCGTCCGGCAGCCGTCGGTGTTCGTGGGCAACGACAGCGGCCCGATGCATCTTTCCGCGGCGTGCGGAAATCGCGTGCTCGCGATCTTCGGGCCGACCTCGCCGCGCCGGTTCGGGCCGTATCCGCTGGAGTCGCCGCGGCATTCCGCAGTCGTGGCGCCGGACGGGAAACTGACGGCGCTCGCGCCGGCCGAAGTGTTGCGCGCGCTCCGCGATTTGTGCGCGCGAAGCTGACGCGGGAACGGGAAGAGATCGTGAAAATCGGCCCGTGGTGCGATTCGCGTTTGCATTTCACGAGCGGGCCTGAAGCTTAGCCGCTCCCGCGGTCCTGCGGGTCGATCGACTATGCGGCAGTTGCTCATCATCAAACCCTCGGCGCTGGCGGACATCGTGCATGGATTGCAGGTGGCGACGTCGATGAAGGCGCAGTGCGACGATCTCGAGATCTCCTGGATCGTGCGTGACATCTTCGCGCCGCTGGTGAGCGCGTGCGCCGCGGTGGACCGTGTTTACGTTTTCGACCGCAAGGGCGGCGCGAAAGCGTTCATGAAGCTGGTGCGCGAGGTGCGGAAAACGAAATTCGATTTCGTCTTCGATTTCCAAGGCCTGCTGCGGACCGGATTGATGACCTCGCGGGTGCAGGCGAAGCGGAAGGTGGGCCGCTCCGATGCGCGCGAGTTCTCCGGCATGTTTTACGACGAGAAAGTGCCCCTCCCGGAGGAAGGACGCCGGAGCCATGCGATCGATATCCTGCTGCAATTCTGCCCGGTGCTCGGCGCGAAGCCGGAGTTGAGGGGCACGCTGAAGTTTCGCGCGGTGGACAAGCTGAATCTCTCGTTCGCGACCGGCCGCGGCGGTTCGCGACCGATCGTGATGTTTCCCGATGCGCAGCGGGCGGAGAAACGCTGGGGAGGCTTCAAGCTGCTCACCGAGATGATCCTGCGCGCGGATCGCACGCGAAAGGTGATCTGGGCGGGGACCACGGCGCTCAACGATCGCGGTTCATTCCAATCGGCTCAGTTTCTGAACCTCACGGGCAACACGAGTCTCGTGTCGCTGCCGGCGCTCATCAAACGCGCGGACTGGGTGATTTCGAACGACAGCGGCCCGATGCATCTGGCGGCGGCGCTCGGCGTGCGGACGCTCGCGATTTTTGGCCCGACGGATCCGCGGGTGTGCGGTCCGTATCCGTTGAACGCGCCGACGAACGTCGTCGTGCAGGCGCCGGTGCGGGACCTGAAACTGTTGACCGCGCGCGAGGTTTATCAGCGTTTCCAGCGCGCGACTGCGCGCCTGGCGAAAGGGCGCTGACGTCGCGTCACGGCGGGAGATCCTGGCGCCGGTAAGCCTGGATCGTGAGCGCGGGATCGGAAGGGTAGAAGGCGACGACGTCGGCCAGGTTCATGAGGATCCACGGCATCGCCTCGGAGCCGCCGTTTTTCGTGAACACGATGTCGTCGGCGACATAGACGCAGGAATGAATCACACCGCCATCCGGTCGCGTGAAAACCAAAACATCGCCGAGCAGCGGCCGGTCGGTGACGGGGCGATAATCGTTTTCGAGCGTGCGTTTGACGAATCCCGTGTCGGCGAAGCGTTCGTCGGGATCGTCGTTGAAAAAGTTCAGCGAACTCCAGTGGCAATCGCGGTTGGCGTTCACGCCCGGCGCGGCGGGAGCCGGGTAGGTGAAAAGATGGGCCCGCGCGAACTGCGGCATCAAATGGGCGATGTCGATCGTGAGCCCCTGCGGCCGGTTCGAGACGGATTCCAGCAATGCGGCGATCGCCTTGCGCCGCGGTCCGCGTTCCCAGTAACGGGCGATCGTCGCGACGTCCGATGACGGACTCAATCGCAGCCGCACCAGTAACGTCGCTTTGCGGGCAAGGGTTTTGAGGAGAAACCGGCGCTCCTCGCGCGACGGAACCAATCGCTGCAGATAAGGATAATCGGAAAACAGTAGCGAACTACCGCGACGGTAAAGCAGAGGTTTCACGAGCGCGAGGGTGGCGGGGCTGAGGCGGCTGTCGGCGAACCATTCGTCCTCCGAATCGGCGCGGAAGCGGAACGGCTCCGCCTGCGCGAGATTGACCTCCCACTGTGACAAAACGGAATAGATCTTCGCGCGCGTCGCGGCGTTCATCGTCATCACGACCTCAGGCGGGGGGTGGACGACGAGCGCGTCGGCGGTCGCCGACGTGGCGTGCGCCAGCGTCGCAATCTGCTCGGGCGGAAGCCCGGACTCGCGCCAGAGCGCGGCGAGCATTTCTTCGGAATAACCGGGAAAGGTCCACGGCGCCAACGGCTGGTCGTCGATCGCCGGCTCGGCGAACTCGTCGGGCGGCTCGATCAGGATGCGCGAAAACAGCAGGTCTCCCCACGGGCCCGGACGGGCGTTGAAGATGTATTCGTTATCTGCGGACGGTGAGCCAGCCGTCGCGGTGGAACGGACATTCAACTGCGGAAACGCGAACCACAGGGCGACGATCAGCCACGGCACCACCAGCAGGATGGCGAAAATACAGAGCGCGCGCCGGGAGAACTGAACTTGGGTTTCGAGGCCTGCGGCGTTGTGATTCGGCGGCGGCAAGACGGGTGGAGGCGTTCGCCTAGGATGGAGCGGAGCGACGCGGGGCTGTCGAACGGAAACTCGCCGGGCGCCGCGCGGACGGCCGCACTGGCGGAATTTTGCTGGTTCGAAGGGCCGGCCTCTGCATAGCTGGACGTTCCATGTTAGACGCCAAACTAGTCCGTGAGTCGCCGGAGCTCGTGCGTGCCGCCATCGCCCGCAAGCATCTCGACGTGAACCTCGACGAGGTCATCGCGATCGACGCCGAGTGGCGCAGTCACTTGAAGGAAGTGGAATCGCTGCGCGCGCAATTGAAGTCCGCGAATACGGCGATGGCCGCGATGCCGAAGGGCACGCCGGAGTTTCAGGCAAAGGTGGCGGAGATGAAGGCCGTTTCGCAGCAGGCGAAGGAGCGCGACGCGCAGTTGAAGGAAACCGAGGAACGGTTTCGCCGCGCGATGCTCTCGCTGCCGAACCTGCCGCACGCGAGCGTGCCGGAAGGGCGCACGCCCGAGCAGAACGTGGTGTTTGCGACGCACGGCGACGTCGATGCGGCGCGTCCGCACGCGATGGCGCACTGGGAGATTCCGGGCTTCGACCGGCTGTTCGATTTTGCGCGGGGCGCGAAAGTGACCGGCGCGGGTTTTCCGTTTTATGTCGGCCATGGCGCGCGGCTCGTCCGGGCGCTGCTGCATTTCTTCTTGGATGAGAATGCGCGGGCCGGCTACGTCGAGGTGAGCCCGCCGATTTTCGTGAACGCGGCGAGCGCCACGGCCACGGGGCAGTTGCCCGACAAGGAAGGCCAGATGTATGAGACGACGCCGGATCATCTGTATGCGGTGCCGACGGCCGAGGTGCCGCTGACGAATTTCTTCCGTGACGAAATCGTCGAGGAGTCGGCGCTGCCGATCTATCGATGCGCTTACACGCCGTGCTTCCGCCGCGAGGCGGGCAGCTATGGCAAGGACGTGCGCGGACTGAACCGTCTTCACCAGTTCGACAAGGTGGAGCTGTTGAAGTGGGTGCATCCGGACACCAGCTACGAGGAACTCGACAAGCTGCGCGGCGATGCCGAGCGCCTGCTGCAGAAACTCGAGCTGCCGTATCGGGTGCTGCTGATGTGTGGCGGCGATCTTGGTTTTGCGCAGTCGAAGAAATACGATCTCGAAGTCTGGTCGGCCGGTCAGAAGCGCTGGCTCGAAGTTTCGAGCTGCTCGAACTTCGAGGCGTTTCAAGCACGTCGCGCGCAGATTCGTTTTCGTTCGAAGGAGGCGGGCAAGCCCGAGCTGGTGCACACGTTGAACGGCTCGGGCCTCGCCGTGCCGCGCGTGCTCGCGGCTTTGTTGGAAAACAACCTGCAGGCGGACGGACGCGTGAAGCTGCCGGCCGCACTCGTGCCGTATTTCGGCAAGGAGTATTTGTCGTTCCATTGAGACGAGCGCGGCGCCGGCTCGAATGAGGAATGTCCGTCGAAAACAAATGGACGCGAGCGGCGCTGAAACTCGGGACGGCGATCCCGCGTGAACGGCTGCAAACGGACGTGGTGCGCTGGGCGGACGCTTCGCATTCGCGCCGGCCCTGGGCGGTCGCACTCTCGGGTGGGGCCGATTCGGTGGCGTTGTTGCTGCTGCTCTGGGCGCACTGGCCACGCGAGCGGGCGCGGTTGATCGCGCTGCATTTTGATCACCGGTTGCGGGCGGCGGCATCGACGGCCGATGCGGCGTTTTGCCGGCGGGTGAGCAAGGCGCTCGGGATTCGGTTTCGCGGCGGTCGCTGGGCGGAGGCGCGCAACGATGCGGCGGAAGCGGAGGCGCGCGCGGCGCGGTTCGCGTTTTTCGGACGCGAGATGAGTGCGTTCGGCGCGACGGCGCTCTGGCTCGGTCAGCAGAAAGATGATGTAGTCGAGACGATGCTGATGCGCCTCGCGCGGGGCAGCGGCACCGGCGGATTGGCGGCGCCGCGGCCGGTGCAGACGATCGGCGCCCACCGGGTGCATTTGCGACCGCTGCTTTCGTTGGAAAAGCGGGAGATCGAGGCGGCGTTGCGGAGCAACAGTATCGGCTGGCGCCAGGACGCGACGAACGAAAGCGGGAAGTATTTGCGCAATCGGATGCGGCTCGACGTGGTCCCGCGCTGGCGCGCAGCGAATGGAGATCGCGATGCGCTCGCGGGCGCGGCGCTGTCGCGGGAGTTGCTGGAAGAAGACGATGCGGCGCTGAACGCGTGGGTTGCGGAGCTGGCGCCGCTGGATGCGCGCGGCGCGCTCAGGCTGTCGCGTATCCGCGGCAAGCCGCGCGCGGTCGTGCGTCGGGCAGTGCATCTGTGGCTCGGGCGGAATTTCGCGCAGAGCGCGTTGTCGCGAGCGGCGTTCGGCGTTTTGCTGCAGGACGTGGAACTCGAGCGGGAAACGCGACGGAGTCTGGGACCGGGAACGTTTGCGGAAATCCGGCGCGGAAAACTGCAGCTTATGCGCGACTCCGCGAAAAAAAGGAAGGGATTCCAGAGGCGCTCCAATTGACTTATACCCCCGGAACATCCACGTTGCGCTGTTATCCCACTCTCAAGAGATGCCTGAACTCGACAACAAGAAGAAGCGCCGTCCGCTGAAGAACATGCCGCCCGATCGCTTTCAGCCGAAGGTGCTGATCTTCTTTTTCGCGCTTTTCCTCGCGGCCCTGGCGCTGCTTTTCCTTTCGCCGGCACGGCTCAATTCTCCGGCCAACTTGAAGATCCAGCGCGTCGTCGAGCTCGCCGAGCAAGGCAAGATTCGCGAAGGTGTGATCCACCCGGATACGTCCGGCGGACGCGACTGGGTGGTCATCAGCGGCGAGACGAAGGAAGACGTGGTGTTGCAGAGTGACCGGGGCGAAACGCATCAGTTTCGCGCGGCCGGCCGGCTGACGGATGCCAACATGGAGCGACTGCAGAAGTCGCAGGCGTTCGTGGAGCAGCCGGCGACGACGCTGTTCACGCAGATCGCGGCGCAAGTGGTGCCGTTCCTGATCATTATCGGCCTGTTGTATTTCCTTTTCGTCCGACAGCTGCGTCAGGCCGGAAAGGGAGCGCTCAGTTTTGGCAAGAGCCGGGCGAAATTGCTCACGCGCGATCGCGACAAAGTCACGTTTTCGGACGTCGCCGGTTGCGACGAGGCGAAGGAGGAAATCAGCGAAGTCGTCGAATTCCTGAAGGATCCGAAGAAATTCACGAAAATGGGCGGCAAAATCCCGAAGGGCATCCTGATGGTGGGCCCTCCGGGCACCGGCAAGACGTTGCTGGCCAAGGCGGTCGCGGGCGAAGCCGATGTGCCGTTCTTCTCGATTTCGGGTTCCGACTTTGTGGAAATGTTCGTCGGTGTCGGCGCCAGCCGCGTCCGCGACATGTTCGAGCAGGGGCGCAAGAGCGCACCGTGTTTGATTTTTATCGACGAAATCGATGCCGTCGGCCGCCAGCGCGGAGCCGGCTTGGGCGGCGGCAATGACGAGCGCGAGCAGACGCTGAACTCCTTGCTCGTCGAGATGGACGGCTTCGACACGACCGAAGGCGTCATTATCATTGCGGCGACGAATCGTCCCGACGTGCTCGACAGCGCGCTGCTGCGCCCGGGTCGTTTCGACCGCCAGATTTACGTCGATCTGCCCGACCTCATCGGCCGCGAACAGATCCTGCGAGTGCACGCGCGCAAAATCACGCTCGCCGAGAACGTCGACCTTGCCGTGATTGCGCGGGGCACGCCTGGCCTGTCCGGCGCCGAGCTCGCCAATTTGCTCAACGAAGCGGCGTTGCTGGCCGCGCGACGCAACAAGAAGAAGGTCGAGATGATCGACGTCGACGATGCGCGCGAAAAGGTCCAGTTCGGCCGCGAACGGCGCCGTGTGATGGACGACGAGGAGAAGAAGCTCACGGCGTATCACGAAGCTGGACACGCGCTGGTGCAGGCGGTGCTCGATGACGGCCACATGCCGGTGCACAAGGTCACGATCATTCCGCGCGGCCAGAGTCTCGGCAGCACGATGTTCATCCCCAAGAAGGACGTGCTCACGCACGCCATGAAGCGGATGTTGAACCAGATCGCGATGGGCCTGGGTGGCCGCATTGCCGAAGAATTGGTGATGGGTGACGTTTCGAGCGGCGCCGCGGGTGACATCAAACAGGTGACCAAGATCGCGCGTCACATGGTGTGCGATTGGGGCATGAGCCCGCTCGGCATGATCGCCTACGGCGAGAGCTCCGATACCGTTTTCCTCGGCCGCGAAATCACCCGCAGCCAGACCTATTCGGAAGAGACGGCGCGGAAGATTGACGCGGAGGTTTTCCGGATCGTCGACGAGCAGTATCGTCGCGCGACCGACATCATCGTCAGTCGTCGCGACGTGTTGGACAAGATCGCCGCCGCGCTCCTCGAGCACGAGACGATCGAAGGCAAGCACGTGCTCGAGCTGCTGCAGTTCGGCGAAATCCGCTCCCAGATCATTCGCGAGCCCTCGCCGAAGAACGATGACAAGGGGGCCGGCCGGAAGCCGCAGGCGAAATCGCCGCTGCCGGATGGACTCGCGCCTGGTGGCGCGACGCCGGCGCCCAGCCCGGCGTAAACCCCGGCAACACGTAAAAAACGAAGCGCGGTGAACACCGCGCTTTTTTTGTGGTCGTTAGCGCGCGATTTACAGAATCGCCTTGGATCTGTCCAACAAACGAAATAACAGGAAATTATATATGAAGATCTGCTGTATCGGTGCCGGATATGTCGGGGGCCCCACCATGGCTATGATCGCGCTGAAGGCGCCTGACATTGAAGTCCGGGTCGTCGATATGAATGCGGGACGCATCGCTGCCTGGAACTCGGACGCGCTGCCGGTCTATGAACCGGGCCTCGACGAGGTTGTCCGCGAGGCGCGGGGCCGAAACCTGTTTTTCTCGACCGACGTGCGCGGGGCGATCGAAGCAGCCGATATCATATTTGTGGCCGTCAATACGCCGACGAAGATGTATGGCGTGGGGTCTGGCCGCGCGGCGGATTTGCGCTTTATCGAATCGGTGGCGCGCACCATCGCGGAAGTGGCGACGACGCCGAAGATCATCGTGGAAAAGTCCACGATCCCCGTGAAAACGGCGGAGACGATCAAGGACATCCTCTCGGCCAACACCCGGGGCGTGAAATTCGAGGTGTTGTCGAATCCGGAATTTTTGGCGGAAGGGACAGCGGTCGCCGACCTGCAGCAGCCGGATCGGGTGTTGATCGGCGGCGAGCGCACGCCGACTGGTGAGATCGCGCTGCAGAAGCTGGTTGATGTGTATGCACGGTGGGTGCCGCGCGACCGCATCATCACCACCAATCTTTGGTCTTCGGAACTTTCAAAGCTGGTCGCGAACGCCTTCCTCGCGCAGCGCATCTCGTCGATCAACTCCATCTCCGCGTTGTGCGAAGCGACCGGTGCGGATGTGGACGAGGTGGCGCACGCCATCGGCAAGGATTCGCGGATCGGGCCGAAGTTTTTAAAAGCGTCGGTGGGATTCGGCGGTTCCTGTTTTCAGAAGGACATTCTCAACTTGGTGTATTTGTGCGACCACTTCGGCCTCCCGGAAGTCGCGAGCTACTGGGAAAACGTGGTCAAGATGAACGACTGGCAGAAGCGCCGGTTTTCGTCGAAGATCGTTCGCTCGTTGTTCAATTCCGTGGCCGATAAGAAAATCGCGGTGCTCGGATTTGCGTTCAAAAAGGATACGAACGACACGCGTGAATCCGCAGCGATCGCCATTTGCCGCGATCTGCTGGCGGAACAGGCGAGGGTGGTGGTCTATGATCCCAAGGTATCCGCCGCGGAGATCCGGCGTGACGTGCTCAACGGCGGCGCGGACGATCCGCGGTTGACGATCGCCAAGAGCGCTTACGAGGCGGCCGAGGGCGCACATGCCCTCGCGATCGTCACGGAATGGGACGAGTTCAAGCAGCTCGATTACGCGAAGATTTACGCCGGCATGCAAAAGCCCGCCTTTGTCTTCGATGGCCGAAACATTCTGAACTTGGAAGAGCTGAGGCAGCTAGGGTTTAGGGCCCACGGTATTGGACGTTAAGTTCCTCGCTAATCTCGTTAGCGATTGATGAATAGCGGCTAGCAGCCACCCTAGGGGATCGGAAATTTTCCGATAGACTTCTAGGGTGAAACTCCTAGTTTGGCGTCGTCCCCTTCAATCATGACGACGCGCCCCCGTTTTCCGCAAACCAAGTGGCTGTTTCTCTTCGCGCTGATCGCGTCCCTTTGCGGGACGTCGTCCGCGTGGGCTCAATTTGGCCCCCCTGTCGCCGGTAATTACGTCGTCTATAATCCGGCGGTCACGCAGCAGCAGCAGGGCACGCAACCGTTCCACACCTTTTACGATCTGACGATCACCTCGCCGGCGAATTTCTCCGGAGGAACGATTGCCATCGCGATGGTGTTGGTGGTGGAGGAAACGCCGGCGGGCGTAGATGAGGCGACGGCGGCGACTTATATCACTTTCAGGGATCCGGTTTCGGGCGCGGCGAAGGACGTGCTGACGTTCTCCGGGCCGAGCGAGGCGCAAACGGTGCGGGTCACGACGGACATTCCGCTCGGATCGGACGACGGCACGTTCAAGTATTGGATCAAGACCAGCGGCTGGCCGTCTCAATTCGTCGACAACGGCACGCGGATCAATGCGCAGGCGGCGTTGCCGAGCGGGCTGACACCGCCGGCGGTGGCGATCGACCTTCCGCTGGACGGAGCAGAGTTCACGCACGTCCTCGGCCAGCCGCCGGTGCCGGTTTCGATCCGGGTGAGTGGAGCGGCCAGCGCGTCCGCTCCGGTGCTGCAGCTGGAGGCTTACCTTTCCGCCGTCGATGAGAGCGGCACGTCAATTTTGTCCGAGATCCCTCTGGGAGTGACTTTGACTGGATTGGGCACGGCCGACACTTCGGGCGTGACGACTTACCCAGTTTCGACGCCGGGCATTTACACGATTCGGGCCGTGGCGACCAATGCCCTCGGCACCAGCACGACCTCGAGTCTCTTCGTGGTGGCGCAAACCGCGCCGCCGCCCGCGGTGGTGATTCATCAACCGACGCCAGGCTCGGACTACGTTCATTATTTCGGGCAGTCTCCGGCCACGGTTCCCTTCACGTTTACAGCGAACAGCCTCTTGAGTGGCATCACGAGCTTGGCGGCGACGATCGACGGTCAACCGGTCACCTTCGCTGCCTCGGGCCTAAACACGTTGACGGCGTCCGGCAGCACCAGCTTCAACTTCACGTCGGCGGGCACGCACCAGCTCAAGGTGGTGGCGAAGAACGCTTATGGGACTGCCGAGGCGACGACATATTTTACGGTGAAGGTCGTCACGCCGGTGCCGGCGATCGTCATCACCGATCCTGCGGCGGGAGACGTGTTCACGCGCGAAGTGGGCACGCCGGATTTGGATATTCCTTTCGCGTTCAACACGACGACCTCCGCGGCCTTCACGGTCGACCAGGTCTGGGCGGAATTGGACGGCGCTCCGGTCGCGATCGCGGCCACCGCTGGATTGGGAACGGTGTCCGCCGTCAGCACCGGCACGTTGTCCTCGGTCGCTCCCGGCACGCACACGCTCACGGCCTACGGCTTGAGTTCCGGGATCCGGGTGTCCACGTCCGTGACGTTCACGGTGGTCGAGACGCAGCCGTTGCCGCCGCCGACCGTGGTGATCGACACGCCACTCGCGGGTGCCAGCTACACGATTCAGCAGGGCGCCAGCCAGACGGTAAATCTCACCTTCACCGGCACCAGCCATTATTCCGGCGGCACCATCACGGGGATGACGGCCACGATCAACGGCCAGCCGATCGCCGTCACTTACACGACGTCGGGCAATCTTGGATACGGCAGCGCTTCGTTTGTCGTGAGCACGGCCGGGACCTATGTGATTTCGGTCACGGCCACCGATGCGGTCGGGACGGCGGTCGCCGAGCGCAGCCTACCGGTTTCGGTGGTCGCGCCTCAAAATCAGACGGTGGCGGGCACGGTGTTCTTCGATCCGAATTTTGACGGCGTTCGCTCCGCGGGCGAGCCGGGCCTCCCATCGGTCGCGGTCAAGTTGCTGACGTCGTCCGGTGCGCAGGTGCGCTCGGGGGTCACCAACGCCAGCGGGCAGTATAGCTTCACGTCGGTGCCCGCGGGGAACTATGTCGTGGTGGCCGCCGCCATCAACGGGCTCGCTCCGACGACGATCAACGAAGTGCCGATCGTCGTCCAAGCCGCTCCCGTGACCGTTGCGAACATCGGCTTCGGCCTGAAATTCGAGGCGATTCGTAAGCAGGCTGCCGAGGGAATGAGCATCGGTTTCTGGAAGAACAACATCGACAAAGCGCTCGCGGGAAAAACGAACGGCGTCCAAGTCAGCAAAGCGGCGCTGCAAAGCTACACGGCGACGGTCAGTTCACTGGCGCTCGATCCGTTTGCGGGCCTGACGATGAACACCGCGACTTCGATCTTGAGCAGCAAGTCCTCGGCGGCGGCGGATCTGCTGGCGAAGCAATTGGTGGGGTCCGAATACAATTACGCCAGCGGCGCCTATATCGGAGGCAGCGAAACGTTGACCTACTGCTTCATCTACTGGGGAGAGTGGGTGTTGAAAAACAAAGCCAGCTACAGCTCCTCGTATTTGACGTGGGCGAAGGACTGGTTCGACGCCTACAACAACAGCCACGGGGGACTAGTGAGCGGTCCCAACCCGTAAGCCTTTCGGCTTTTGTGCCCCGCCGGATTCCGGCGGGGCTTTTTTGTGCGTTTTCGCCGATGTCTCTGGAGATCCGTGAATAAGCACAAAATAGGGTCGACTTCTAGGGGGATATACCTAATCGATAGGCCTGTTCTTGCCTATACCCTAATATGAAAGCACCTGTTTTGACCCCTTTTCGGCCGTGGGTTTCGTTTATCTTGATTTTCTTTTCCGGGGTGGTCGCGACGCGCGCGCAGTTCGGTCCGCCCGCCGGTGGCAATGTCGTTAAATACGATCCGGCCAACACGCAGCAGCAACAGGGGCTGCAGCCGTTTCATACCTTCTTCGATCTCACGATCACCTCGCCCGCGAATCTCACGCCGGGCGGCTATACGATTTCTGTGGACTTGGTCGTCGAGCAATCCCCGGTGGGCGTCGCTGACGCTGTGGCGGCCACCTTCATCACCTTCGTGGATCCCGTCACCGCGGCAGCGAAGAACTCCCTGTCGTTCTCGGGTCCCAACGAATCGCAAACCGTGCGGGTGAAAACGGATATCCCCTTCGGATCCGACGAAGGCTCCTTCAAGTATTTCATCAAAACCTCGGGATGGCCGACCCAGTTCACGGACAGCGGCATGCGCATCAACGCGCAGGCGGCGTTGCCATCGGGACTGACCGCGCCGACCGTGGAAATCACGGAGCCCGAGGCAGGTGCTGAGTTCGTGCTTTATCCCGGCGGACCGGCGCTGCCCGTTGCGATCAAGGTGGAGGCAGCCGCCAGCGCTTCAGCACCTGTATTGGTCCTCAACGCGATCTTGAGCGGCGAAGATGACGAGGGGGTCCCGTTTCTGGTCGACGCTCCGCTTTCGCTCGTGCTCACGGGTCTGGGCACAGCCGATGCGCAGGGCACGGTGACGGTGCCGATCACGCGTCCAGGCCTCTACACCATCAACGCCGAAACCCGCAACGCCATCGGCGAGAGCTTCGCCTCGAGCACGTTCGTCGTGACCGAGGAGGTTCCTCCTCCGGTCGTCGGCATCAACCCGCCCGCGAACGGCGCCGCCTACCGCTACATTCGCGGGCTCACGACTGCTCGCATCCCGTATGGCTTCGCTGCGTCGACCCAGGTCGGATCGATCGTTTCGCTGACGGCAACGCTCGACGGGGATGCGCTGACCCCCGCTATGCTGAACGGCATCGGCGAGGCGCTGGCAACCGGTTCCGGAGAACTCGTCTACAGCGGGAGCACGCTTGGTGGTGTGGGCGAACATACGCTGGTCGTCACGGCAACCAGCGAGTACGGCGTCGCGTCTGCGACGGCGACGTTCGTCATCGTCGAAGATGTGCCTCAATTGTCTGTCGGGATTGGCAGTCCGCAGGACGGAATGACGTTTCTGCTGCCGCCGGATGCCTCGCCGCTGGATGTTCCGTTCACCTTCACGGCGACGACTACGCATGGCGCGCCCGTTGCCACGCTGAGTGGCACCATCACGTTGGAGGATCAGAGCGTCGCGCTGACGCCGTCCGTCGTGTCGGGGCTGAACACGCCGGCGGCGACCGCGAGCGGGCTCCTTACCGGTCTGACGCCGGGCGAGTATACGATCGATGTGGCCGCGTCGAATGCGGCGCTGGGCTTGAGTGCGTTCGATTCGGTCACCTTCAGCGTGGCGCCGCCGCCTCCGCCGACGATCGCGTTCACGCAGGCTCCGCGGACGACTTATACGGTCTTTCGCGGCCAGCCTCTGTCGATCCCGGTCGCGGTCAAAACCACCGGAACGGGGGCTTACATTGTCTCGCAGCAGCTTCAGCTCGACGGAGAGGAGGTCAGCCTCCATTCCAGCGCCGACGGTCGCTCGCTCATCGCCGTCGGAAATGGAATTCTCGATATCCCGACTTTGGATACAGGAGTTTTTGTCTATGAACTCGGCGCCGCCGGAGAAGACACCTATGGCGAAACCGCCACGGCGCAGGTGAGTTTCAGCGTCACGGTGGTCGAACCGGTGATCACGATCGCCATCAATCCGGAGATCGCCCGCAACTCGCCCTACCTGATGCCGGCCAGCGGAACGCTCGCGATTCCGTTTACGTTCACCGGAACCATCACGGCTGGCGCGACCGTCGACGCCATCTCCGGAGACCTCGGCGGCAGCGCAGTCTCCATCAGCAGCACAAGCGGAATCGGAACCTCCGCGATTGCGAGCGCCTCCGGCCTGCTGCAGATCGCTGCGCCGGGTGTTTATACGCTGACGGCCACGGATTCGAATGCGCTGAGTGGCGTTTCCACCACGACGTCCGTCCGTTTCGAGGTGAAACCGCGGGCCACGCTTCCGCCGATAACGGTGTCGATCACCCAGTCGCCGCAGAGCGGCTACACGGTGCCGAATCTCTGCGATCCGCTGACCGTGCCGATCGGCTTCGTCGGCAAGAGTTCCGGTGGCAGCGTGAAAACCCTGAGCGCGACGTTGAACGGACAACCTGTTTCGCTGAGTTCGCTTTCGGGGTTGAACACGAGCACCGCGAGCGCGGCTGCCAAGCTCAAGGTCAGATCCGCCGGCACCCACGTGCTGGTGGTGAAGGCGACCGACGCTGCCGGGCAGACCGCCACCACGACGGTGTCTTTCGTCGTGAAAATCTCGAAACCGGAAATCGATCTCACGATCGCGGCGCCGCTCGATCAGGCGGTCTATACGATTCCCGCTGTAACGAACTCCTGTCGCTCGCCTTCGATCTCCGTGCCGTTTTCCTTCTCGGCGGATATCTCCGCCAAGGCGACGATCGATACTCTGACGGCGGCGGTGAACGGCAGGTCGGCGAGCGTTTCGAAAAAAGGTCTGGGCAGTGCGCACGCAAAAGGATCGGGCCAGCTCGCCGTCACAAAACCTGGTACCTATACGTTCACAGCCAAGGCGCAGGACCTTTCATCGGGTGTCAGCGCGAGCAAGACCGTGACCTTCACCGTGCGAGCGGCCAAGCCGCCGTCGGTCACGATCACCTCGCCGACGGAGACGAACATCACTCTGTTCGGCGAGAACCCGGCCACGCTCGGCTTCGCGTTCAAGGCCACCAGTGAGTCGGGCAAAATCTCGAAAATAACCGCCAGGCTGGATGGACAAAGTCTCAACGTAAAATCCTCCGGCCTCGGCTCGTCGCTGGCGACGGGATCGGGCACCTTGTCGGTTGCGTGCAAGGGCAAGCATGTCCTCAGCGTCACCGCGATCGATGCCAGCGGGACGTCGGCCAGCACCTCGCTCGCCTTTTATGCGTCGGTGCAGAAAGCGAGTCCGCGCGTCTCCATCGCCGATCCCGATAATGGAGCGGTGTTCGAGTATGCCACGGAGGGCGCGTCCGTGAAGATTCCGCTCTCGATCGCCGGCAGCAGCAACGCTCCCGTCAGTTCGTTGAAGGCGGCGCTGAATGGCGCCGATGTCTCGCTGTCCAAATCGGGACTTGGCTCCGAAAAAGCGACCGGCACGGCGACCCTGTCGTTGTCCAAACCGGGCACCTATACGTTCACGGCCAATATCGTCAGCGGCGGAGTGAGTGCCACCGACAAGGTCACCTTCACGGTGAAAAAAGCGGCGCCGGAGACAAAGTGCACGGTTGAGTGGAAGGGCGTCCTGTCGAAAGGAAGCTCGCACCAGGGCGGAGCGACGGTGCCCGTCAAATGCCAGCTGACGTCGCGAAATGGCGCCAAAGTGCGTGACCGGTCGGTCCAATTCTCGGTGTGCGAGATTCGTTCCGACGGTTCCTACGGTCCCGCGAAGCTCTACAATTCCTCCGCCTACGACATCGAGAGCGACGGCACGTATTGCCTCGATCTCCGCACGGCTTACGGCAGCAAGCGCTACCGGATCGAGGTGTATTACGCCGGCTCCGGTTCGGATCGCGCGAAGGTGGTTGGATCGAAAGAGTTCAAAACCTACTGAGGCAGCAGGTCACCTCACGGCGGCGAGTGAGCCCGCCGTGAGAGCTGTTTGGTCCGGTGCATAACAACGACCAGGAAACGAATTCACTGACGCGCGAATCTGCTCCCGTTCGTGCGCAGAATGGCGAATAAATTCAGCCCGCCCCCGGGAGCTCAGCCGCTTTGGCGGCTTGGTTTGGTGACTGGCCCCTTAGCGGCGGGTCACGCGTGAGGCCCGAAAGCGCCGGAAGCCGAGAAAGGCGAGGGCCGAACCGATCAGGATCGCGCCGTAAGTGGATGGCTCGGGGATCGGTCGAATTTCCCAGTTCGTGTAACCGAGGTGATCGTAATTGATCCAAGTCGTGTGGCTGCCGTCCGGGGACTGGGGATCGCCTTCGAAGTGGACCTGATTGGAGGGCTGGGAGCCGATCTGGTTGAACTCGGCGAGGGTGCCGCTGGCGCCGTCGAGACGAAAGCCACCGGACGTCGCATAGCCTGAGTTGGTGGCGAAGAGGAAGTCGACCTCGCTGGTCCAGTTTCTCACCGTCAGGATCGCGCCGTCGGCGATGTAAATATTGGAGGCGTTGAGGACCGATGCGCTGCCGGTGCCGAAATCGAGGATGGTATTGCCGGTGATGTAGAGGGTCCCGACGTTGATATAGGCCTCGTTCAGGACCAACGTCGTGCCGCCGAGCAGGGTGAGGTTTTCGACGAAAAGGGCATTATTGCTCGAGCCGCCCTTGAACTCCATCGTGCCGGCGCTCAGTTGCACCGTGCCGTCGAAGTTGAAGGCGCTCGTATTGGCCGTGCTGGAGAAAGTGAACGTATCAGAACCGATCTTGTTGAAGAGCCCCGAGCCGGAGAGGCGTCCGTCAAACGTGTCGGCGGCGGTGTTGTTCACGCGCAGGTTGGTCGCCGCCGCGATGCTCACCACGCCGGAACCTTCGAGGCGGCCGATCGTATTCGTGTAGTCATTACCGCCGGAAACCGCGAAGGTGGCGCCGGAGGCGACGGTGACGCGGTTGGTTTGGGCACCGAGAACGTTGCTGGCCGTGACTGCCAGGGTGCCTTGGTTGACGTTGATCGCGCCGGAGAAGGTGTTGGCGCCCGAGAGGCTGAGGGTGCCGCTGCCGTTCTTCGTCAGGGCCAGCTGACCGGTGTGAAGATCCGAATAGGTGGGCGCGGGGCCGATGTTGTCCTTGATCGAGCCGGTGATGAAGGTGTTGCCGGAGCCGCTGACGGTCAGCGTCTGCGTGCCGCCGGCCGCGGCCGTGCTGCCGATGCGGCCGCCGAGCGTGAGCGTGCCGGCATCCGTGCGGATGGTGGTGTCGCCATCGACGATGATGGTGGCCTGGCTCCAGCTGTTGCTGCCGCTCTTGCTGTTGAGCGCGCCGAGCCCACCCGCGCCGCTGCCGGAAAGGGTGAGTCTTTCGTAGTTGATGGCGACGTTGCCGAGCGTGTTGTCGAGCTGGAGGGTGGCGCCGTTCTGCACGATGGTGCCGCTGGCGGCGGCATCGTTGGCATGCTGACCGAGCGCGCCGCTGTTGCGCAGGTTGAGAATGCCGCCGGCAACAGTGGTGCGTCCATTGTAGCCGGAGCTGAGGCTGTCGCTGGTGACGATCATCGTGCCGTCGCCGGCTTTGATATAGTCGCCGCCGAAGATGCGGGCGTTGACGAGGAACGCGCTGCCGGCGTCGACGTTGAAGGTCCGCGCGGGACCGCCGCCGGCGTTCTGCAGGCCGATGTTGCCGTCGATCGTCGACGTGGCGCCGGTCTGCACGGAGACGGGGCCCGTGAGATAAAGATTGCCGGTGCCGGTGTTGATGCGGCCGCCCTGCAGGGTGAGATTGCTCAGCGTCTCGTTGACGCTGTGGGTGGCGAGGTCGAGCAGGCCGTCGGATTTGATCGTGACCGACGCGTTGTCCGCGATCTGCTCGATATAGGCGTTCGTGACGACGGCGGAGTTGGCGGCGCCGGTGCCGTCGCCGATGACGAGGCTGCCCTTGATGGCGGCGTTGGGATAGTTGCCGGAATCGACCAGCAGCCGCAGCCAGCCGTTGTTCACTTCCGTGGTGCCGGTATAGGAGTTTTGCGGGCCGGCGAAGGTGACGCTGTTCGTCATGCCGCCGTTGGTCAGATTGATCGAGACCGAGCCGGTGTCTCCGCTGCTTTTGCCGATCGCGCTCGAGATATAGACATCGCCCTGGCCGATGAAATTGAGGTTGTTGTTATTCAGATCGAACGTGGTCGGCGAAATCTGAATATAGGGTCCGAGGAACAGCGTGTTGTCATTGCCGGCCTGCGTATTGTTGATCGTGGTGTTGCCGGCGAGGGAGACGTTGCCGCGCCAGGTGTTGCGGCCGCCGAGACTTTTCAACGCGCCGGTGCCGTCGGTGCCGGAGCCGCTGAGCGACATCGTCAGGAGCAGCGTTGTGTCGGTCGCCGGCATGACGAAGCCCGGCGTGGTATTCTGGACGGCGAGAGTCGCGCCGTTGTTGACCGTGATCACCGTCGTGGGTGTGACGACGCCGGAGTAGTTGCCGAGCGTGCCGAAACCGCCGGTGGTTGTCGTGCCCTGCGCGAGGAGCGTGCCGCCACTGACGGTGACTCCGCCGCTGAAGGTGTTGTTGGCGCCGGAGAGGGTGAGCGTGCCGGCGCCGATCTTGGTGAGGCTGCCCGTGCCGGAAATCGCGCCAGCATAGCTGGTGCTGGCGCCGTTACCGCCGGTCGTGAGGGTGGCGGAACCGAGGCTGACGTTGCCACCGTTGGCGCCGCCGCCGGCGAGGGAGCCGATCGTCTGGTTGAAGCCGTTGAGGTCGAGGGTGGCGCCGGAGGTGTTGGCGAGCGTGACGGAGGACGCGGACGAGAAGGTATTGGCGGCGCCGGCGCGCAGCGTGCCGACATCGATGGCGGTGGCCGCCGAGTAGGAGTTGGCGCCCGAAAGAGTGACCACACCGCTACCGATCTTCGTGAGCGTGCCGGCGCCGGTGATCACGCCGCCGAAGGATGAGGAGCCGGAATTGACGCCCAACGTGAGGTTGCCGCCGCCGAGCGCGATTTCGCCGGCGGAGCCGGAGATGACGTTGAGCGATTCGCTGTAGCCGTTGAGATCGAGGCGGCCGTCGCTGTTGAACGTGATGGAGGGGGCGTAATTGACGATCTGGTCGTTGGCGGCGAGCCGGATGACCGCGGAGCCGGCGGCGCCACTGTTGTCGCCGATGGTGATGGCGCCCTGGCCGAGGGCGCTGATGCCGTCGGATTTGCCGAGAACGATCGTGCCCTCGTTAAGGTTGGTGGCGCCGTAGGAGTTGCTGCCGGTGCCGGAGAGGGTGAGCGTGCCGGTGCCGTTCTTGATCAAGGTCCCGCCGGTCGTGATTTGTCCGGAGGTGGCGAAGTTGCCCGCGCCGGTGAGCGTGAGGTCGGAGGCGAGGCTAAGATTGCCGAGCGTGAGTGTGCCGGAGGCGGAGCCAAGGGTGGTGGCGCCGGCGAGGTTGAGGGTGGCGTTGAGGGCGTTGTTGCCGGAGAGGTTGTAGATCGCGCCGACGCCGCCGTCGCCGGTGCCTTGGACTGAGAAGCTGCCTTCAGTGAGGGTGATGTCGCCTTGAAGGGCGAGCGTGGCACCGCTGGCGATCACGTTGCCGGAGGTAGAGCCGCCGAGGGCGGTCGAGCTGGCAGCGATGAGGGTGCCCCCATCGATGTAGGTTTTGCCTGTGTAGGTGTTGTTGCCGGAGAGGGTGAGCTTGCCCGTGCCGTCCTTCCGGAAAACGCCGTAGCTGTCGGTAATGGTGCCGGAAAAAACGGTGTCCGCGGAGGTGGACGTGGTGAAGGTGCTGCCGCGCAGCGCGAGCGTGCCGGAGCCGGAGAGGGCGCCGACGGTTTCGCTATTCGCGCCCCAATTGAACTGGAACGTGCCGGAGGCTCCGATTTCCAGATTGGAAGTATCCGCGATATGGTTGCTGGCGCCGAGTTGGAGTGTTCCGCCGTTGACGATGGTCGCGCCGGTGTAGGTGTTGGCGCCGGAGAGGGTGAGGGTGCCGGCGCCGGTCTTGGTGAGCGAACCGCTGCCGGCGAGGACGGCGGCGACGCCCACGTCGCTGGAATTGCTGAATGCGAAAGAGGAGGCGGTGAGGGTCCCGCTGCCGGCGAGCGCGCCGGCCGAGAGACTGAAGGAGCCGATGGTGTCGGAAAAGGAGCCGAGATTGAGGGCGCCCCCGGCGACGGTGACGGCGGCCGAATTTGAAATGCGGTCGCTGGCGCCGAGGGTGAGCGTGCCGCTGTTGATGTTGACGGTGCTGGCGCCGAGGGTGCCGTTGAGGGTCGTGGTGCCGGAGGTGATGGTGGCGGTGCCAGTGCCGAGGTTGGCGTTTACGGTGCCGCCTTGAAGGGCGTAAGAACTGCCCGTGAGCGTGCCGGTGCCGGCGATCGTGCCGCTCGTGAGCGTGATGGCGCCGACGGTGTCGTTAAATGATTGAACATCGAAGGTGCCGCCGGAGACGGTGAGCGAGCTGGTGTCGGCGAGCCGATTGGCGGCGCCGAGCTGCAACGTCCCCTGACTGACAGTGGTGGTTCCGGTGTAGGTGTGGGCGCCGGAAAGGGTCAACGTGCCGGTGCCGCTCTTGGTGAGATTGCCGGCGCCGCTGCCGCCGTTGGCGATGACCCCGGTGACGGTGGCGGAACCGGCGCCGTTGATGGTGAGCGTGCGCGCTGTGTTGTCGTTCGAGAGGTTGATCGCGCCGATCGTGCGGCTGCCGCCGGTGTTGATCGTCAGCGTGCGGTTGCCGCCGCTGTTCAACAAAGCGCCGCCGTTGCTCCCGATGGTGATCGCTCCGGAGCCGGACAGCGTGAGGTTCTGATTGAGCGTGACGGCATTGAACGTGAGACCGCCCGAAGCCGCATCAAAGGTCTGGCTCGTCGTGCCGACGGCGACGGTGCTCGAAAAAGTCTGAGTGTCGGTGTCGCTGTTGACGATGCCGGCCGACGTCAGCGTGAGCGTGTTGCCGGAAATCGTGAACGCATTCGTCCCGGCGGCGGCGCTGAAGGTGAGGCCGAGAATCGTGCGGTTCGCGCCGAGCGAAATATTATACTTCCCGCCGGCCGAAGAGCCATTGAACACCACGGAATCGTTCGTGCCCGGGGCCGAGTTCGAACTCCAGTTGTTCTTGGTGCCCCACGAACTGTCGGACCCTCCGCCATCCCACGTGCGAGTGGCCGCCGTCGCCTGCGGACTCACATAAGCGACCAGCCCCATCAGCGCGACGGCAACGGGCGCCCACAAAAGACTCCATCGGAGAGAAGGACTTGAATCCCGGAGTTTTGTGGACGTGGTCACGTGAGGAAGTGCCCCAAACTTCAAATCGACCCCGCAAAGGAGTCAACGCGCAAAATAGGGTTATAACCCTAGTTGTCCCGCGTCGGTTCTGGTTCAGGAACCCAGAATGGTCCGGTAGATACGGGGCACCCGTTTGCTGACGGAGCACAGCGCCTCCCAAGGAATGGAGTCTGCCCAAGCGCTGAATTCCCCAATCAGGATTTCTCCGTCGCGCTGTCGGCCCACGAGCACCGCTTCGTCTCCACATTGCGCTTCGGGAAGATCGGTGACGTCGACGATCGTCTGATCCATGGTTACGCGTCCGAGCACCGGACAGCGTTTCCCGTGAATCAGAACTTCGGCGCGATTGCTCATGGCCCGGGGAATACCGTCCGCGTAGCCGGCACAAAGGATCGCGACGCGCGTTTCGCGACTGAGGGTGTGCGTGCGGCCGTAACTCACCGTTTGTCCAGCGGGCAGGGTTTTCACCAGGCCGATTCGTGTCCGAAAGCTGAATACAGGCTCGGTGTGCACCTGGGCGAGGAGGGAGTGGGGGTGCGGGAGAATGCCGAACTGCAGGAGCCCGATGCGCACGGCGTTGAACGGGCCGCTGGTGCCCGGCAGCGTCTCGATGCCGGCACTGTTGTCGGCGTGCACGAAGATTTCCCGGGTGTTCAGCCCCGGACAACTTGCGAGAGCCTGCAGGAACCGCCGCCGTTGCTCACCCGTGAACGCGCCGTCTTCGGGTGCGGCGAAATGCGTGAAAATCCCGTCCACGCGCAGATGCGGAGCGGCGGTGACGCGTTCGTAGAATTCCGCGGCGCGTTCGTGCCAGACGCCGAGCCGGCCCATGCCGGTGTCGATCTTCAGATGCACCGAAATCTTTCGGCCCGCGGCGCGACCGATTTTTTCGAAGCGTCGAACCTCGTCCTCCGTCGAAAGCGTGGCGCTCAGGTCATACTCCGCGAGATAGCGATCCTCCTCGGGCAGCAATGGACTCAACAGCAGGATGGGCCAGCCGGGACCCAGTTCGCGGATGGCTTCGGCCTCCGACAGGTTGGCGACCGCGAAAAGATCGGCGCCCGCGTGCATGAGCCGCGCAGCCGTCTGCGGCAGGCCGTGGCCGTAAGCGTCGGCTTTCACCACCGCGACATACCGCATCTGTTTCGGCAGCGAGGCGCGGATGAGGCGCAGGTTGCGTTCGAGCGCGGCGAGGTCGATCTCGGCCCAACAGCGGAGCGGCAGGCGTGAGTGCGGCGGATTCATGGCGCGCGGTGGATTTGCGGGTTCCAAGTGGCGTAGCTTGGCTCCTCGTGCAGGAACGCATCTGGTGCGTCGCGCACTTCGAACAGATCGAGCCCCTGAATTTGCGGAAACAGCTGCGCCAGCGAGTAGGGGACGCGCTGCACGTTGGCCGGAAGGGCGCTCCAGGCGCGAAAGCCCTCCGGCATTGCCAGATCGCCGGCGAGCGCGCTGGCAGGGAGGCGTTGCAGCACGCCGCCGAGGCGCGAGACATGCCACTGCTCGCGTCGCGCATCGGCGATCACGGACAGATCGGGGCGGTTCAGCGCCCGCGAGACCAGATCCAGGCTCTTGAAGGCAAAAGCCGGTCGCGCGGCCTGCACCTGCCAGGCGCGAATCGCCATGGCGGTCGTTCGCACGCCCAGCACCGAGCCGGGCCCTTCGCAGAAGACGAACGCGCCGGCGTCCGATGGCGAACGGCCGAGCTCTTCGAGGCACCGGAAGATCCCGACGCCGGCTTCCTCTTCGACTGCCGACCAGCGCGCGTCTGCCCTCGTCAGCCAGCCGACCTGCACGCGGCTGGAAACGGCATCCAGCACCAGAAGCGGAGCGTGAAGTTCGAGAAGCTGTTGCAAGGAGGCCATCGCGCGAACCTTCACGCAACGCCCCCCGGACCCGCCACGCAAGCGCACAGAATCCGGCATTGACCGCTCTTCGGTGCGTCGTAGCGTGACCAATTCTTTTCAACCAAACGCCCGCACCTACTCCGTGAACGTCCAACTGAATAACGTCTCCGACACCCGCAAGAGCCTCGCCGTCACGCTCGATCAGAGCGAAGTCGACGGCGTCCACCAAAGCGTGGTCACTGAGTTTTCCCAGCTCGCGCGCATCCCCGGTTTTCGTCCCGGTAAGGCTCCGGCGGCGATCGTCGCGAAGCGCTACGCCAAGGAAATCGGCGACGAGTTCAAGCAGAAGGTCGTTTCGAAAGCCTACCGTGATGCGCTGGAGCAGCAGAAGCTGGACGTCCTCAGCGTCGTCAACGTCGAGCCGGGCGAGCTCAATCCCGGTCAACCTGCAGCGGTGACGATCACCGTCGACATCCGTCCGGAATTCACCGTGCCCGATTACAGCGCGTTGACCACGGAAGTCGGTCCGACGGACGCGACCGACGAAGAAGTGGACCGCGTGATCGAGGGCATGCGCGCGGAGCGGGCCGAGTTCAAGGTCGCCGAGCGCGCCGCCGGCAAGGGCGACTACGTGAAGCTGGCGTATGAGGGCAACGTCGATGGCAAGCCGATCGCCGAGCTCGCGCCTGAAAAACAAATTTACGGCAAGGTCCCGCAAACCTGGGAGGAAGTGGAAGGCGAGCACGAGGGCATCATCCCCGGTCTCGGCAAGCAGATCTCAGGCTTGAAGACAGGCGACAAGAAGGACGTGACGATCACGTTCCCGGCTGAGTTCCAAGCGGTGCCGGAACTCGCGGGCAAGACTGCCGTTTACTCGATCGAAGTCCAGGAAGTGCGCGAGCGCGTGCTCCCGCCGCTCGACGAGGCTTTCTTCAAGGCGCATCAGGTCGCGGATCTCGAGACGCTGCGCGTGGCGGTTCGCAGCCAGCTGCGTCGCCAGAAGGAATCGCAGAATCGTGCGGCGCAGCGCCGTCAGGTTTCGGATGCGCTCGCCGACAAGGTTGATTTCCCCGTGCCGGAATCGCTGGTCGAGAGCGAGACGCAGGGCGTCCTCCGCCAGTTCATTGAAGAGAACATGCGTCGCGGCGTGCCGCAGGAGCAGTTCGAGAAGGACAAAAAGGAACTCTTCGATGGCGCGCGCAAAGCCGCCGCCAAGCGCGTCAAGCTGCAGCTGGTCCTCGCGAAGATCGCCGAGGCGGAAAAGATCCAGGTGACCGAGCAGGACATCGATCAGTTCATCTACCGCGAGGCGATGCGCACGCAGCAGAAGCCCGACAAGATCGTCAAGGCACTCACGACCGATCGCGAGCAGCTCCGCGCGATCCAGCAGTCGATCATTTTCGACAAGGCGATTGATTTCCTTGTCTCCAAGGCTACGGTTACGACAGTTCAGCCGAAGGCTTAACTGCCAATATCCTCAACCTACTGTGAGCTACTACGTTCCCATCGTTCTCGAAAACACCGGCCGCGGCGAGCGGTCGATGGACATCTACTCCCGCCTGCTGAAGGATCGCATCATCTTCATCGGCACTCCGATCGATGACACGGTGGCGAACCTCGTGATCGCGCAGATGTTCTTCCTGCAGATGGAAGACCCGAAGAAGGATATTCAGCTCTATATCAATTCTCCGGGCGGGGTCGTGACGGGCGGCATGGCCATCTATGACACGATGAATTTCCTGCAGTGTGACATCGTCACTTACTGCGTGGGTATGGCGGCGAGCATGAGCACGGTGCTGCTGGCCGCGGGAACGAAGGGCAAGCGATTCGCGCTGCCGAACAGCCGCGTGATGATTCATCAGCCGACCGGCGGCGCGGGTGGCCAGACGGCCGACATCGCGATCGCCGCGCGCGAGATTCTCCGCTGGCGCAAGACGCTGAACGAGACGATTGCGAAACACACCGGCAAATCGGTCGCGCAGGTCGAGAAGGACTCGGATCGCGACTATTACCTGAGCGCGCACGAAGCCAAGGATTACGGGATCGTCGACCACGTGGTTGAGTCGACCCGCGAAGCGCAGGCGCTGGGCGTCCAGTCCGCCGCCTGAGTGACTTTGCCGTTTTCCGGTCCGCGCTCGACTCCGCGTCGCTGAACCGCATCCTTTCGTCATGGCCAAATCTTCGCGCATGACCCTTTGCTCCTTCTGCGGCAAGTCGCAGGCGGAAGTGAAGAAGATCATCGCCGGCCCGGGCGTTTACATCTGCGACTCGTGCGTCAACGTCTGCAAGACCATCATTGACCGCGAGGTGAAGGCTCCGGCGGCCGAGCCCCGGCCGCAGGTGCGTCTGGTGAAGCCGTCCGAGATCAAGCGCACGCTCGACGACTTCGTGATCGGTCAGGACCACGCCAAGAAGGTGCTGTCGGTCGCGGTCTACAATCATTACAAGCGGCTGATGTTCGACACCGGCCAGCAGTCGGGCAAGGAATCGCTGGCGCTGTCTCCAGAATTCAACGACGTCGACGTCGAGAAGAGCAACATCCTGCTCGTCGGCCCGACCGGCTCCGGCAAGACGCTCCTCGCCCGCACGCTGGCGAAGATCCTCGACGTGCCGTTCGCCATCTCCGACGCCACCACGCTCACCGAGGCCGGCTACGTCGGCGAGGACGTCGAGAACGTCGTGCTGCGTCTGTTGCAGAACGCGAACTACGACGTGAAGCGGGCCGAGTGCGGCATCATCTACATCGACGAAATCGACAAGATCGGCCGCAAGACGGAGAACGTGTCGATCACGCGCGACGTGTCCGGCGAAGGCGTGCAGCAGGCATTGCTGAAGATTCTCGAAGGCACGGTGTGCAACGTCCCGCCGCAGGGAGGCCGCAAGCACCCGAATCAGGAATACGTCCAGATCAACACCGGGAACATCCTGTTCATCTGTGGCGGCGCGTTTGTCGGGCTCGACAGTCTCGTGCAGCGCCGCTTGGGCCAGCGGAGCCTCGGTTTTTCGTCGATCCGCGCGCAGCAGGAGCAATCGCTCAAGCCGGAGGAAATGATGAAGGCGCTCGCGCCGGAAGATCTCATTCGCTTCGGCATGATCCCGGAATTCATCGGCCGCCTCCCGGTGGTTTCCGTGCTCGACCAGCTTTCCGTCGGCGACCTGGAAAAGGTGCTTCTGCGCACGAAGAACGCGATGGTGAAGCAGTATTCCAAGCTGTTCGCGATGGACGGCGTGCGGCTGCGTCTCACCAACGACGCCATCCGCGCCATCGCCCAAAAAGCCATCGATTTGAAGACTGGCGCGCGCGCCCTGCGCTCCATCCTCGAGAGTCTGATGCTCGAAGTCATGTATGACCTGCCGCAACGGGACGATGTCGCCGAGGTCGTGATCGACGCGGGCGTGGTCGCCGGGCGCAAGCGCCCCACGCTGCGCCGCCTGGAGAAGGGCGAGCCGAAGCAGGACGCGGCCTGATCCGACCGTTGGTTTTTCAAAATTGGAAACGCGGCGGAGCGATCCGCCGCTTTTTTGTGCGACTTTTCGGGGATCCGCACGACAGGCTCAACATCCTACCCCGCGATGACCTTGCGAACACTCGTAAGTTGCGCCCTGATCGCGACCGCTGTCCTGGTCCCGTCGCTGCGCGGCGAGTTGCCGCCGCTCGAAGAGCGTCGCGCGCTGCACCACCAGGTCGAGGCCGAGCTCCGCGAAAACATCCTGCCTTTCTGGCTCGAGCACGCGCGCGATCGCGAACGCGGCGGCTTCTACGGCGAAATCGATGGCGACCTGAACATCAAGCGGAACGCGCCGCGCGGCGCGCTGCTCACGTCGCGCATTCTCTGGACGTTCTCCGCCGCCTATCAGCGCTACCGCGACCCAGCTTATCTCGAGATGGCGCGGTGGGCCTATGACGATCTCCAGAGCCGTTTCTGGGATCGCGAACACGGCGGTCTTTACTGGCGGATTTCCGCCGACGGCAAGCCGCTCGACGCGAGAAAAATTCTCTACGTGCAGGCGTTCGGGATCTATGCGCTGAGCGAGTTTAATCGTGCCACCGGGGATCGGAAACCGCTCGATCGTGCGATCGAGTTGTTTCGCCTGGTCGAGCGGCACTGCGTCGATGCGGAGCACGGCGGTTATTTCGAAGAGCTCTCCCGCGACTGGCAGGTGTTGCGGGACCGCGGTGCGCGTGGCAGCGCGATGGGATCGAAGGGCCAGAAATCGCAGAACGTGCACCTGCACCTGCTGGAGGCCTACACGAATTTGCTGCGCGCCTGGCCCGACGCGACGCTGCGTGAGCGGTTGCGGTCGGTCGCCGATGTGATGCTGGACAGGATCCTCGACGCGAAGACCGACCATCTGCGGCTCTTTTTGGACGAGGATTGGACGCCGCGTTCCGAGGAGTATTCATTCGGGCACGACATCGAGTTTTCCTGGTTGATGTGCGAAACGGCCGAGGTGCTCGACGACGAGAACCTGATCGCGCGCGTGCGGCCGCTGGCGTTGCAGATCGCGCACACCACGCTCGAGCAAGGCGTCGATCCCGACGGCGGCGTGCTCGGTGAGGCCAATCCGCGCGGGCTTACGGTCACGTTCAAGGAATGGTGGCCGCAGGCCGAAGCCGTCGTCGGCTTTCTCAACGCCTATCAGATCAGCGGCGATCCGAAGCTCTGGACCGCGATGCGACGGAGTTGGTCGTTCATCGAGACGTATCTCGTCGATCGCAAGAAGGGCGAGTGGCTGCACGGCGTGTCGCGCGATCACACGAAACGCTCCACGATGAAACTGAGTTTCTGGAAGTGTCCTTATCACAATGGCCGCGCCTGCCTGCAGGTGCTCGAACGACTCGAATCCCTCGAATCGAAGCCCTGAACCGCACCGTCCCGCTGATCACATGAAGACTATCTTTTTTGCCATCGGATTTTCCGCGCTGTGCTGGGTGAGCGTGCGCGCGGCGTCGCCGGACCCCGGCGCTGGCGACACGCTCGTGCTGAACGAGCAGGAGTATCTCGAGATGCGCGGTCTGAATGTCATGCTCGCGCACGACTATTATCCCGAGAGTCACCAGGGCGGCGTGGGCGTGATCCAGAACGGACTGCGCATCGCGACGAATGGCGACTTGCGACTCTCGGTCGCCCCCGGGCAGTGGCAACCGACGCCGGTCGTCGGTCCGCGTCAGATCGATCGCGCCACCGGCGAGGTGAGCGTTCACATGAGCTATCCGGACGCGAAAAAGGACCGGACGGGCTTCAATCCGATCACCTATCCCGACCTGAATCTCGGCTACACGGTGCGGATCGTGCCCGCCGGACGGGCGTTTCGAATTGTCGTCGATCTCGACCAGCCGCTGCCGGCGGAGTGGGTCGGCCGCGTCGGATTCAACTTCGAACTGTATCCAGGATTCTTGTTCGGCGCGTCGTTCGCTATTGGCGAACAGATCGGACAATTCCCGCGTCAAGCCAACGGTCCGAGCGAGACCGACGAACACGGCGAGCAGATCATGCGGCTCGGTCGGGGGAAGTCGTTGACCGTTGCGCCCGAGTCCGATCATCAGCGGATGACGATCGAGGCGGTCCGCGGCGGAGAACTGGAACTGCTCGACGGCCGCGCCGAGCACACGAACGGCTGGTTCGTGGTGCGCTCGCTCGTGCCCGCCGGCGAAGCGAAGGGCGCCATCGAATGGCTCGTGACGCCGAACGCCATCCGTGACTGGACGTCGGCGCCGGTGATTCAGGTTTCCCAAGTGGGCTACCATCCGGCGCAGCCGAAGGTCGCGGTCATCGAACTCGATCGAAACGACTCCGCGCGCAAAATGGCCGTCCTTTATCGCGCCACGTCCGCCGGCCTCGAAAAGGTGCTCGAGCGCAAACCGAAGGAATGGGGGCGTTTCCTCCGTTACGACTATCTCCAGGTCGACTTCACTGAAGTCACACAGTCCGGCACCTACGTGCTCGCGTATGGCGACGAACGTTCGGGGCCGATTCAAATCTCTTCAGAAATCTTCGCGCGTGATGTCTGGCAGCCAACCGTCGAATATTTTCTGCCGGTGCAGATGTGTCACATGCGCGTGACCGACGCCTATCGCGTCTGGCACGGACTTTGTCACGCCGACGACGCGCTGATGGCGCCGGTGAATCACAATCACTTTGATGGCTATCATCAGGGACCGTCGACGCTCACCTCGTTTCAGCCGGGCGATCACGTGCCCGGCCTAGATCGCGGTGGCTGGCACGACGCCGGCGATTACGACCTGCGTATCGAGTCGCAAGTCGACACGATTCACGGTCTCGCACTCGCGTGGGAACTGTTTCAACCGCGGATCGACGAAACCACGATCGACCAGGAAACGCGCATCGCCGCGATCCACCGCCCCGACGGCAAGGACGATATCCTTCAGCAGATCGAGCACGGCTTGCTCTCGGTCTTGGGCGGTTATCGTTCGCTCGGCCGGCTGTATCGAGGAATCCAGGACGCTTCGCTGCGCCAATACACGCACCTCGGTGATGCCGCGACGATGACGGACAACCAGGTATTTTCAGAGCCCTCGGACGACGCCATGAAAATTCTCGCCGCCGCGGCGGTGGCCGGTTCGCAGGCGGAGCCGAAGATTGGCGATCTCCCGCCGCTGGGCTCGATCGGTTCCGCGGACGATCGCTGGGTGTTCACCGAGCAAAATGCGCCGCACGAGCTCGCGACGGCATCGGCGCTGGCCGCGTCGGCGCGCGTGCTGAAAGGCTACAACGACGAGCTTGCGGCCGAATGTCTCGTGGTCGCGGAGAAATTGTGGGCGGCGGCGGAACCGGCCCAACCTCTGCTCCGACTTGCGGCGGCGATCGATCTGTTGCAGGCGACGGGGAAATCCGAGTACGCGCAGGCGATTGTCGGTTTGGGTGACGACATCGTCGCCCACGTCGACCGCTTCGGCTGGCTCGGCGCGCGTTCGCTCCCGTTCGTTCAGGATCCGGCGTATCGCGAAAAAATTCGCGCAGCTCTGAAAACGTATCGCTCGAGCGTCGATCGGCTGGAGCGCGAAACGCCGTATGGGTTGCCCTACAAACCCGCCATCTGGGGCGCCGGTTGGGGCATTCAGCGGTTCGGGGTGGAGCAGTATTTCCTGCACGTCGGCGCGCCTGACATCTTTCCGCGCGATTACATGCTGCACGCGATCAATTTCATTCTCGGCTGCCATCCGGGCTCGAACAACGCCTCGTTCGTTTCGGGCGTCGGCGCGAAATCGCTCACGGTCGCCTATGGAGTGAATCGTGGCGACTGGTCTTATATTCCCGGCGGCGTGGCCTCCGGCACCGCGTTGATCCGCCCGGATTATCCGGAGCTGCTCACCTGGCCCTTCCTGTGGCAGCAAGGCGAATACTGCCTTGGCCGTCCGACTTCGGACTACGTGTTTCTCATTCTGGCCGCGGATCGGCTCCTCGGCCGGTAAGCGACGCGCAAACGCCAACGCGGTTTCGTCGCGCAATCGAAACCGCGTCGCGTCCCGCGTCCGTTCACCAGTGCGCGTAGTCGCCTTTTTCGAGGGCGCGCGCAAACTCGACCAGCAGCTGCACGCAGCGCTCCACGTCCTCGAGGTCCACGACCTCGCTGGGCGTGTGCATGTAACGCAACGGAATGCTCACGAGTCCCGTGGCCACGCCGCCCCGACCCATTTGAATCGCACGCGCATCGGTCCCTGTCGGACGCGGATCCGCCTCCAACTGATACGGGACGCCCGCTTTTTTCGCGGCGGCGATGAGCTTCTGATAAACCTTCGGATTGATGTTCGCGCCGCGGCAGATGATCGGACCGCCGCCAAGTTTGGTCTCGCCATATTTCCGGTTGTCACAGTCCGGGTGATCGGTCGCGTGACCGACGTCGACGGCGATCGCGAGGTGCGGATTGACGGAGTAGGCGGCCGTCGTCGCGCCGCGAACGCCGATTTCTTCCTGTGCGGTCGCCACGGATACAACCCTGGCCGCGAAATTTCTCTCCTTCGAGAGACGAATCAGCGTCTCGCCGACAATGTAGGCGCCGACCTTGTCGTCGAACGCTCGCGCCGCGCCGATGCTGCCGCTGAACAACTCGAACTCGTGATCGTAAGTGGCGACGTCGCCGATCGCGACGCGCTCGAGCGCCTCAGCCTTCGACTTCACGCCGATGTCGATCCAGATCTCGTGTTTCTTCGGCACCTTCTTGCGATCCTCCTCGTCCATGAGATGGATCGCGCGCTTGCCGGTGACGCCCTTGATCGGGCCATTCGCGGTTTGGATGATCACCCGCCGACCGGAAATCACGCTGAGATCGTGACCGCCGACGGTGTCGAAATAGAGAAAGCCGTCCTTGTTGACGTAGGTGATGATCAGGCCGAGTTCGTCGATGTGGCCCGCGAGCATCAGCACGGGATCGCCGGTGGGATTGAGCGTGGCGATGCGGTTGCCGAGGGCGTCGTTGGCGTAGGCGTCGGCCGCCGGTTTGACGTGGCGGTCGAACACCGCCTGCGCCTCGAATTCGTAACCGGAAGGCGAGCGCGCGCGGAGCAGCTCGGTGAGAAACGCGGGGACCGGGTAATTCTGCGACATAAATGAGCGATTGCTTTTCTCTTACCCTGAAATCGAAAATTCGAAATCGAAAGTTTCAAAAATGACCATCTATCCAGCCATCGACATCAAAAGCGGCCGTTGTGTGCGGCTCACGCAAGGACGCGCGGACCAGGAAACCGTTTACGCGGAGAATCCGGCCGACGTCGCCGTGCAGTTTCGCGAGGCTGGCAGCAGCTGGGTGCACGTGGTCGATCTTGACGGTGCGTTTGCGGGAGAACCGCAGAATCTCGCGGCCGTGCAGGCGATCGCGAAAGTCGGTTTGAAGGTGCAACTCGGCGGCGGCCTGCGCACGCGCGCCGCGGTCGAGCGTGCGCTCGGCTTCGGCGTGAGCCGGGTCGTGATCGGCACGCGCGCCGCGGAAAGCGAAGCGTTCGTCGGCGAACTCGTGCAGGCGTTCGGCGACAAAATCGCCGTCGGCATCGACGCGAAGAACGGCCAAGTGGCGGTGAAGGGCTGGGTGGCCACCGCCGATCTGAGCGCGATCGCCCTCGCGAAGAAAATGGATGCGCTCGGCGTCGCCACCTTGATCCATACCGACATCGGCACCGACGGGATGCTGACGGGCCCCAATTATGCGGCGCAGGAGGCGATGCTGACCGCCGGGAAGTTTCGTGTAATCGCGAGCGGTGGCGTCAGCCGGCGCGAAGACGTGATCGAATTGGCCAAGCTGGCGCAGCGTCACGCCAATCTGGACGGCGTGATCGTCGGAAAAGCGCTTTACGAAAAGCGCGTGGACCTGCGCGACCTGCTCGAGCTCGCGCGCTGACCGTTCCGATGAAACGGCGCGCGCCGGGTCGGCGTTACTTGATCTTCTCCGCGATCTCCTCGAGCGGATAGGTTACGATCTCCGCGAGCGTCGGGTGATACCACGGCGCGCGCAGCAAATCGAAAACGGTGGCCCGCATCGCGAGCGGGCCGCTGAAGGCGTGGATCAACTCACCGGCGTCCTTGCCGACAATCTCCGCGCCGAGGATGCGACCGCGGCGGGGTTCCGCGATGACCTTCACGTAGCCGTAGTTCGCGTCCATCAGGATCGACTTGCCGTGATCGTTAAATGGATACGAAGCGACGAGGTAGGGGCGCTGCTTTCGCTCGAGGTCGCGCTCGAGCAGGCCGATGGTGGCGAGCTGCGGATCGGTGAAGACGACGTTCAACAACAGCGAGTAATCGACGGGCTTCAGCTTCTTCACACCGGCGGCATGGCGCGCCGCGAGTTCGCCCTGCTGGATGGCGACGTGGACGATCTCGGCGGGCCCGGAACAGTCGCCCGCGGCGTAGATGTGCGGCGTCGACGTTTGCTGCCAGCGGTTGATCACGATCTGGCCGGTGATGCGGGTTTTCACGCCGGCGGCCTTGAGGTCGAGCGATTGGGTGTTGGGTTCGCGACCGAGGGCGTTGAACAGATGCGCTGCGCGCCGGGTGATGATTTTCCCCGCGTGCATGAACTCCACGCCCACGCCTCTTGCGTCCTGCCAGACCCGCTGCAGATGAGTGCCGGCGAACAGTTCCACGCCTTCGTCGCGCAGCGCCTGTTGCACAACGGTGGACGCGGCGGCGGAGTGATCGCGCAGGATGTTCACGCTGCGCTGGATCAGCGTCACGCGCGTGCCGATGCGCCGGAGAAATTGCGTCAGCTCGCAGGCGACGATGCCGCCGCCGAGCACGATCACGCTCTTCGGAATAAAATCGAGATCGAGGACATCGTCGCTGGTCCAGAACGGCGTGTCTGCGAGGCCGGGCACGGGCGGGACGCTTGGCTTGGAGCCGGTTCCGATCAGGATTTTTTTTGCCCGCAATCTCCGTCCATCGGAAAGCTCGACCGTGTGTGCATCGACGAAGCGCGCGTGGGCCCGGATGAGGTCGAACTTCCCTTTCTCGAGTGCCTGCACGCGGTAGTCGGCGAAATCGGCGATGATGCGTTTCTTGCGCGCGTGGATCGCCTTCATGTCGGCGCGGGCGGACGGAATTTTCAGGCCGAAGGTTTTCGCTTTCTGCGCGAGGTGCAGGACCTCCGCCATATAGAGCAGCGTTTTCGACGGCATGCAGCCGCGCAGGATGCACAGGCCGCCAAGCTCGGACGCGCCGTCGACGATGGCCGTTTTCAAACCGTGCGCGGTGGCGACGCGGGCGGAATTGAAACCCGCGCTGCCGCCGCCGAGAACGAGGAAGTCGTATGTTTTCAACTGCATCACAGGAAACGGGCTAACCCGGTGCGCGCAACCTTCGGCGCCCCGGGCCACGATCTCCGGCTTCCGCCGCACCGCTCCCGCCTAGCGCCCTTTCCCAAACAGCATGATGTGGATCGTCTTCAAGACGATCGAGGCATCCAGCAGGAACGAGAAATGCCGGATGTAATAAAGATCGTATTCCAGCTTGCG
This sequence comes from Opitutus sp. sgz309028, assembly GCF_059821195.1. NCBI lineage: Bacteria > Pseudomonadati > Verrucomicrobiota > Opitutia > Opitutales > Opitutaceae > Opitutus > Opitutus sp. sgz309028. Next base: position 1,195,012 of record NZ_JCAMRR010000002.1, read on the forward strand.
CAGCGTGTCCTCGAGGCTGGCGCCGTAGGGATAGTTCACCTGCGCCCAGCCGGTGATGCCGGGCTTCACCAGGTGCCGGAAATAGTAGCAGGGAATCTCCCGCTCATACTCGGCCACGAGCCGGTCCCACTCCGCGCGCGGACCGATCAGGCTCATTTCGCCCCGCAACACGTTCCACAGCTGCGGAAATTCGTCGATGCGCGTGGCGCGGAGAAAACGGCCGACGCGCGTCACCCGGGCGTCTCCGGTTTTTGTATACGGACTGTCGTGACCGCCGGCGCGCATGGTGCGAAGTTTGCGCATCCGGAAGGGCACGTTGTTCCGGCCGATCCGGTTCTGGGAAAAAAAGATCGGGCGCCCGTCCTCGATCCAGACGACCAGGGCGCCGAGCGCGATGAGCGGAGCGGCGAGTAGCAGGCCGATGAGCGCGAAGCCGATGTCGCTGGCCCGCTTCAGGCGCTCGAATACCGGCTCGCGGGCGATGGGGAAGCCTTCCTGAAAAAGCCAGGTCTGGTTCAGGCGGTAGAGCGGAATCTTGCGCCAGTAGACCTGGTGAAAAAGCTCGAGCGTGTAGGTGGGGACGCCGTTGAAGTAGAGATTCACCAGCTGCTGGGAAACCTCCGGCGGCCGCTCGTCCCGCGACTCACGCAGGATGAGCGCCTCGACCGCGAGCTGTCCTGCCTGGATCTGCTGCAAAACGGACGAGAACGGCTGCACGTTCAGTTCCGGATTTGCCGCGGCTTCGCTGCTCTCGGCCTCGGCAGCCAGCGAATAGACCACCTGCTGGGAGGTGCCGAGGCGCAGGCATTCGTCGCGGAAGGCGATGCAGCTGGGCAGGTCGCCGACGAAGGCCAGGCTGCGCGTGCCCCGTCGGACCGACACCCGTTGATAAACCACCCGGCGGTAGCCGAGCGTCACCGGTGTGAGCACGAGGAAACTGAGGGCGATCACGACGCGACTGGATTGCAGCTCGTAGCCGCTCGGCAGGAAGACAAAGGTCATCATCAGCACGCCCGCCATCGCGCTCATCATCGCGATCGTGTGGAGGCTGGTATAATCGACCCCGATCATGTCGGTCCGCGGGTTGTAACCGTCGATCAGATACAGCGCGATCGTGAGCGCCGCCAGTGGAGCCAGCAGCGGCGTCACAATGAGATGTTCGCCCACGAAGCCGCGGAGCACACTCAGAGCGTTGAAAACGGCGATCACCGAAAGGGCGTCGAGGACGAGCAGAACGAGGAACGTCTTGCGCGCGGTGGTCATGAAGAAGTGGCGGAGGTGGCGTAGCCGTTGCGCGGATTCGCGGCAAGACCGCGGGCCAAAATGTCATTCCAGGTCGAGAGCGCCGTCGGGAAGCCGCCGGTAGCGAACTGGGCCGCGGCCGCCTGCATCCGGTGTAGTTCGCCGGGATCGTTCCTCAGTGCGCGTATCCAGCGGAGGATGTCGGTGGTGGCGTCGCGCGAGAACGCCGCGCCCAGCCGATGCTGCCGCACGAGCTGCGCGATCCCGGCCTCGGGCGGTCCGATGAAAAGCACCGGGCGTCCGGCCGCGGCGACGCCATAAAGCTTGCTGGGGAAAACCCAGCGTTCGGCCTCGGGGCGTAACGTCACCAGATGAAGATCGATCGCTCCCAGGCTGGCCGAAAGGTTGTGCCGCGGTTGCGGCGGGAGGAACCGGACCGGCAGCTTCCTTGCGATCGCCAAGCGCTGCAGGCCCGGCCGCTGCGCTCCCTCGCCGACGATCACGAACGCGATCGACGGATCGTCGCGCAACCCCTCAGCCAGTTCGATCAGCGGCACGAGATCGTGCACGCGACCGAGATTGCCGGAATAGCCGATGACGAATTTCCCGTCGAGGTCCCAGGCGCGGCGACGGTCCGCGACGACCGCAGGCTCCGCCGGGGCAACGCCAGCCGGTGCCCAGTTGGGCGAAACGAGGATTCGGTCGCGCGCGACGCCGGCGCCGTGCGGGGCTCTTGCCATGTCGCTGCCAGGCACGACGCATGCGGCGCTCCGCCTCCACACGAAATCGCGGAGCGGGCACAGGATGGTCAACCAGCGTTGTCCCGTGAGCCCGGCGGCAACTTCCGGATAAATGTCCTGAATCCATTGCACCACGCGTGCGCCGCGCGATGTCGCGATCAGCCAGGCGAGCGCTCCCACCAGCGGCGGATCGGTCATCGCCACGACGATGTCACGGCGACGCACGACGGAAAGGAGCGCCAGTGCGCAGCCGGTGTAGAACGTAATGAAATCCGCGATACGGCCGGGGATGTGCCGCCGGCTCCAACGGATTGCGGACACGCGGTGGATCAGCACGCCGGCGCGTGTCTCCCGCCGCTGCGGCCACCCCGCGGGCGCGGAGGTGAGCACGGTCACTTCGTGGCCCGTCCGGGCGAGCGCTTCGGCGAGATCCGTGAGCAACTGCGCCGTGGCCGATTCGTCCGGCCAATAGAAGCGGTTGATAAAAACGACGCGCGGCATCAGCGGTGTCGACCGGCACGAACCAGTTCCTGCGCTTTCGCCGCACTGACGAACTCGTAGAACGCCATCAAGCGGCAAAACACATAACCGCGATATCCATCCAGAAATCCGGCGCGCAGCACGTAATGATAGAGGAAACGCAGCGTGGGTCGGAAAGGCAGGCGTTGCGCGAAGAGCTTCAGCCGCCGTTTGCGGGCGAGCGCGGGTGTCAGCGACTCGCCGCTGGTTCTGACATTGCCGGCATTGGCGAGCAGCAGCCGCGCCTCCCAGTTGCTGTAGCGATTGTGTTTCTCGAGCCAGATTTCGAGGCTGGGAAACGCGAAGTGCTCCATCTCGCCACACAGGTGGGCGGTGGTTCCTTCCAGGATCACGTGCTCGTGCACCTCGTTGTCGCCGGAGTGCGTGTCGCCGACGCCGGGAAACTGTTCGTAGCGTCCGAGGCGGTGCCGGAAGAAGCGGAGATTCCAGCTCGGATAGTAGCCGCAGTGGCGAAGCCAGCCGTCGAGAAACCAGAAGCGGCGGTTCACGTAATAGCCGTCCGCGTCCGGTGCCGCGACCATGCGCCGCAGTTCGGTCGCAAGCTCCGGCGTGATGCGCTCGTCGGCGTCGAGGATGAATACCCATTCGTGGCGCCACGGAATGTGGTCGAGCGCCCAATTCTTTTTCTTCGGCAGCCGACCGTCCCAACGAAAGTCCACGACGGTGGCGCCGAGTTCCCGCGCGATGTGAACGGTGTCGTCGGTGCTGTGCGAATCGACGACGACGATCTCGTCGGCGAAGCGGGCCGATTCGATGCACGCCCGAATGTTAGCCGCTTCGTTGCGGGCCGGAATCAACACGGAAATCGGGCAACGTTCGCTCATGCAGCGGAGGCGGAAGGGTGGGCGAGACCTTCGCTCGCGGTCGAATGCATTTTGCCGGCCCGAAGCCGCGCATACTGCAGGCCGGTGAAGAAACACGTCCACCACGCGCAGATCACGGCGCGATTCCCGAATGGAAACTCCAGCCAGGCGTAGAGCACGATCAAGGCGCAACCGGCGCCGAGATAGAGCGTGATCGGGTTCGGGCTCAGCTGACGCCGGCTGGCGTAAAGTGGCACCAGCGCACACAAGCCGAGCAGCGCGGTTCCGACCAGCCCCACTTCGGAGAACGACTGCAACCAATCGCTGTGCGCGTCGTGGAAATACAACGGTAGTCCGTCGGGGCTTCCATATTGCTGCGTGTTGTGAAGGTAGAAGACCGTTGGATACGTCGCCATGCCCCAGCCGAACCAGAGCTTTTCCTGCGCCATGTGCCAAGTGTCGCGATAGAGGATCTGGCGCGAACCGAAATCTCCGCGTGCGCGGAGATCGGCAATTTGATCGCGGGTGACGTCCAGGCGCTTCTCGATCGTGGAGCCCGCGAGCGAATAAACGAACGTGCCGGCCAGCGCCGCGGCGGCAATCGAGAGGGCGATGGGCCGGGCGACCGAACCGCCCTGCGCCCGCCGGCGGCGAACCAGATTCCAAAGTCCGTGCATCATGGCGGCGACGAGCACGAGCAGCACCAGGACCGTGCACGATCGCGACGTGCTGAGCGGCACCGAAATCGCGAGAAGCAGGATTGCGACGAGGCCGGTTAGCGCGGGTGAGTGCCAGAAATCGCGGCCCGTGCTGCGGCGGGAGAAATGGAAGACGAGGCCGAGGGCGGTCGCCGTCATCAACACGATGAAGGCGCCCCAATGATTGTGATAGATGAACGAGGAAAAGAAATACACCTGCGGCGACTTCACCGCCCCGAAGAAAAGCCCGTCGGCACCGCTCAGTTTCTGCACCGTCCCAAACGCCGCGAGTATCAGGGCATTGCCGGCGAGCGCGAAGAGCAGTGCGCGGAGGGCGCGGCGACGGCGCACGACCAGCAGGAGATTGAAACAGGAAAGGTAAACCGCATCGAGGAACCACAGCGTCGCCAGCGACAGCGCGGGGCGCGCGGTGCTGGGCAAGGGCCAACGCGCACCCTCCTGAACGTAGAACGTGCGCGCGCCATCCGTCACTTCGCGGAAGCTCGGGTTGAAGGCGCTGACGAGCACGATCGCGTTGAGCAGCCCGAGCGGCCAGAGCCACATGAGCCGGCGCCGTTCCGCCCGGTGGCGCCGACGCACGCACGCGGCGATCGTGATCGCCACGCCGAGCGAGCCCCAGACCGAGAGCAGCGTTCGCACCCACGGCGCGTTGCCGCCAAATGCCCAAGCGGCGACGATCACCAACACGGCGATGTGGAGGATGGTGAGCGCTTCGAGGCTGGTGGAGCCGGCGACGTGGGAGGACCGGCGGACGGACGAGTGCGTGGGGGAGGAACTCATCCGCGACGAGGCGAGGCGATCAGCTGCCGATAAAACTGCCGCAGAATCTCGGCGGAGTTTGCCCACGAGTAGCGAGCCAGCACATGCGCGCGCGCCACCGCGCCGCGCTCGTTCAGGCGGTCGACGCCCTCCGCCAACGCGGACTGCAGGGCTTCCTCGTAGCGTTCCCACGGCACGCACCAGCCGGCACCGGCCGAGTTGATCTCGGACCAGGGCGTCGTGTCGGTGACGAGCGCCGGGAGGCCGTGGGCCATCGCTTCGGCGATGACGAGGCCGAAGTTTTCGTTATGCGAAGGCAGCAGGAAGAGCGAGGCCACGGCGTAGGGTGGGGGCCGGTTTTCACCGTCGAACACACGCACGCGGCCGACCCCGGAGGCGCGCAACACATACGTCTCGAGCTGCGATGGCGTGTAGCTCTCCGGCACGCCCACGATCAGCAACATCCAATCGGATGGGGCGCGAGCGAGCCAGGCGTCGATCAATTCGAGCACGCGTTTTTTCTGGTGCAGTCGCGAGTAAAACAACGCCGTCGGGCGCTGCGTGACATCCGGGCACGCCTGCTGCCAATACGCGCGCGCGGCGGCGACGTCCTCCGCCTCCGGCGCGGCCACTCCGTTGGGCGCCACGCAGACCGGTTGCGTAAAACCCAGCGCCTTGATTTCGTCCGCTTCTTCAGGACTGGTGGCGTGCCAGCCGGCGGCGTCGCGGAACGCGCCCGGATGCAGAATGGCCCGCGCGATCTGCTTGCGCCAGCGACGATGATTCCACGCCCACGCGCTCATCATGCCGCGGGGCGAAATCACGAGCGGGACGCCGTGACGGCGGGCGGCCTCGCCGGCGTAGCCCAGGGTCCGCAACCAGATGGAATGGTGGTGAATCACGTCGGCGTCGTGATTTTTCAGATACGAGCGCAGCCCCGCCGAGGGACAGAGCGCCTGCGGCCAATCGCGTCGAAAAACCTGCTGCCGGTAGCGGCCGTCTTCGTTCGTCGAGAGCTCGCGGGGATGGGTGGCCAGCAGCGTCACGTCCTCGCCGGTCGCGGCGAGCGCCCGGGCGACGGCGGCGACGGAGCGGCTGGGGCCTCCGTGCCTCTCTTCGAGGCTGGGAACAATCTGGCAGCAGCGCATCGTCAGGCCGGTGGCGGACGATCCTTCACCGGCCGGCATGGCTGGCCGACGCAAATCTTGCGCGCCGGCTGATCGCGGACCACGACCGCGCGGGCGCCGATCACACAGAGTTCGCCGATCGTCACTCCCGGACCGACAAACACATCCGCGCCAACCCAGGCGTTCTCGCCGATGACGATGGGGGCGGTGACCAGCGGCATCTCCCAACGCAGAAAATCGTGAGTGCCCGCACAAAGATGGCAGTTCTGGCTGATGTTCGCGCCGCGCCGCAAGGTGATGTGACCGAGATTGTAGATGGTCACGTGGCGCCCGACCATCGATCGCGGCTCGAGTCGCAGCCGCCACGGATAGGTCACACGCACCGTGGGAAACACGACGACTTTGCCCGGCTCCGGAATATCGGCGCCGAACAGTTTCAGCAGCCGCGTGCGGAAGCCGTGGAAAGGCCGGGGGCTCCAGCGAAAAAGTGTGGCCTGAACGAACGCCCAGAACCAGCGCAGCAGGACCTCGCCCCGCGGATCGGGCGTCACGCAGTTTTGGCCGAGATAGGGCGGTTCTGCAGTCATGCGAATCGGAATTACGCCAGCAAGCGACGGGTCACTTCAACGTCGAAAAATCCGCGAGCAGTCGCGCCGCGAAGTTCGGGAAATCGTAACGACGAACTTCCTCGCGGGCCGCCTCCGCCATTCGCGCTCGCGCCGCATCGTCGCCCAATAGTCGCGCGAGTGCATCCGCGAGGCGTTGCGAAGCATCTTCGGCCGTATGGTCGAAGATCCCGCCGGTGACGTCCATGCGCACGAAGTCCGTAAAACACGGCAATGCGGATACCACGGGCACCGCGCCGGCCGCCATGGCCTCGGCAACGGCCACGCCGAAGGTTTCGCCCTCCGCTGCGAGGCTCGGGTAGCAAAAGACATCCAGCCGTCGGTAAACCTCGATCAATTGCGTCGGATCGAAAATGGGGTCGAGAAATGTGACACGATCGCCAGGAAGCGCCGCGATGAACTTGCGTTCCAATTCAGCGCGGTAGGATTCTCCGGAGCCGCCGCGCGCGACATCGGCCGGACCGCACAACAGCAATCGCCACGGCGGCAGATCGGAGCGAGCGGCAAGCTGCGCGGCGGCCGCCGCGAGAAGATCGAGTCCTTTCTCCCGATGCAGACGCCCGACGAATCCGATCGTCAGCGGCGACGATCGCGCGGGTTTTCCTCCGCCAGCGAAGGACGTCCAATCGATCGGATAACCGAAGATCCGGGTGACCGGTTGCAACTGCGGATTTTCGAGCTGCACCGCCGCCGCGATCGGCGAGCTTACCGCCAGCACCCGATCCACCCGGCGATAGACACGGTATTGGCCCTTCGGCACCCGACCCGGCATCACGACGATGCGTCCAGCCCCGCGACGAAACCATCCGAGCCAGACGGGCAGGGCGATGCAGTTGACGATGGTGATGTCGGCTGGGGGCAACTGTCGCCACACCCTCCAGCTCCAGAGGAGGTCCAGCCAGAGATTCTTCCAGAGCCGTTCGGTGTGGGAAAAACCCGGCAGCCGCAAATGCTGCACGCCATCTTGCGTTTCCCGATCGGGGAATCCGGGCCAACGGCGCGAGATCAACGTGACCTCGTGGCGGGCGCGCGCGAATTCCTTCGCCAGTCCAAACCACGATTTCTCCGATGCGCCGCCCGCGACCGGCGGCACCGGCAGGAAAAAACCGACGACGATCGTGATTCTCATGAGGACCCGGTGGCGAATCGGATCGCCTTCAGCAGCCCGGCGGTGGCTTGCGCGTAGGTGTATCCATAAATCCGTTGCGCGACGCGCTCGCGCAATGGGGCAAGGTCCGCCTGCAACGCGGCGGCCAGGCGCTCCCGCAACTGCGCCGCGTCGTCGGCGCGAAACACCCAGCCGGTCTCGCCGTCGGTCACGAGATCCTGCTGGCAGCCGACGCGGTCGCTGACGAGCGCCGGCCGGCCGAGGTGCATGGCTTCGTTGACCGCGAGCCCCCAGGTTTCGTAAAGCCCCCGGGACGGCAGTGCGAAGACATCGGCCAGCAGATACCGTGCGGGCATTTCGGTTTGATTGGCGAACGGCAGAAAAAGCACGCGGCCCGGCGCGGCGGCCGCCCGCTGAAGCAGCGCCGCTTTCTCCGGTCCTTCGCCGACAAAGACGAGCGCATGCTTGTCCGGCGGAAGCGCGAGAAAGGCGTCCAGCAGTTCCCGCGGTTGCTTCGCCGGCAGCAGTTTCCCGGCGAACAGGACGACGCGCGTATCAGGGGCGAGTCCCAGTCGCAGGCGAAGCTCCGCCGCGGCTGCGCGCGTCCCGGGCTGGGCCGGATCGAAGCGGGTGTGATCGACGGCGTGGGGCGCGAAGAAAAGTTTGTGAGCAGGAACGCCAAGCGCGTAAAAATAGTCGCGGTTTGCGCGCCCGACGTAGGTGAGGGTGGCGAACTGGGCGTAGAGCGCGCGGAGCGCCAGACGCGTCCGCCACGGCGGCGTCGGACGCCCGAGAAAATGGGAATCGCCGCGGAAGATAAGTGGAATCCCTCGGAGGCGCGCCCACGCGATCAGGCGCAGATGGCTCGCATACGCGTAGCCAAACAGAAGCACGGCGTCCGGCCGGAAAGCCGCGAGCCGCTGCGTCAGCCCGGGATTCTGCAACCCGCGGAAATGATGGGTGCCGGGATCGCGGGCGACGTTCCTGACAAACTCGTGCGGATAACCTTCGAGGAGATCGATATCCCAGCGAAATGTGGTTTGAAACTCCGGGTCGCGCGTCGGTTCGACGCCGAACTGCCAGAGGTAGAACACGCGCAGTTCCAGCGACGTGTTAGCCTGCAGCCAGCGAAACCACGGACTGTAATACTGTGTCGGATGCGACAGTACGATCGCGAGCCGCAGCCGACCTGAGGACGCGAGCCCGTCCGCGATGGAATTGTTCGCGATCTGGCTCACGCGGGGCGCAGGGAAACCCGCCGGACCAGAAACGCGCCGATCACGACCATGGGCGCGACGGATTGAAACGTCGCGGTGATGAACACGCTGGCGACCATTTCGAACGAGTTGGCGACCGTGACGAAAACGATGAAGGCGACGAAGCCTTCGAGCGAGAGAAGCGGTTTGATGGTGGACTTTTTTTCCAGCCACCCGAAGAGAAAGCCGAAGACCAGGCCGACCACCAGGCTGCCGACCAGCGGACCGAAATTGCCGTAAGCTTCCGCCAGCAGACCCCAGGCGATGTAGGTGACGAGGGTGCTCTCGAGTTGTTGACGTCCGAAGTGCACGTTGAGCATGACCTGGCCCTCGTGGCTGCGGGGCTTGTCGGGCCAAAACAGGCGGGGGATCAGCAGGGCGGGGATGATCGTGTAGGTTTTTCCGCCGAGCGGACGGACCATCCCCGTATCCATTTCGTCGATAACATAGAGGATGTTCTGCAGGTTGTTGACCCTCAGCAGCAGGCTCTGACCGGATTTCTGGGACGCCTCCGTTTGGTGGCTCCGCCAGAACGACTCCGTTTTCTCCTCGGTGCCGGTCATGATCGTCCAACTCGCCTCCACCCACTCGGCGTAGCGCTGCGGCATGTTGAACAACGTGGTGCTTTCGACCGGCGCCTCTCCCTCCCCGTGGGACCAATACAGGCCCCGCATCTCAAACTTGCCGAGATTGAGGAAGGCCAGTGCGCAGCCGACCACGGCGAGAAAGCGCCACGGAATCCTGCCGCTGCCCCAGAAGAGTCCGATCGCGACCGAGAAAAGGACGATGGCGGTCGCCGAGAGCAGAAATCCGGAAGCGGAGATGATGGCGTTGAACGCGAGCATCGCCCAGAACGCCGTGCGCTGACCGCCCGTGAGATTTCCGGAACTCAGCAGCATGCTCTCGATGAACAGACCGCAGGAGGTGATGACGCTGACCAGCGCGAACACGATAGGGAACGACCCGGCGGGGAGCAGGGCGAAAACGGGATCGAGCAAGCCGACGGCCGACAGCGCCTGGTAGGCCGTCGCGGCGCCGATCAGCCAGAAGCCGATCCGGCGCAAGCCGTCCAGCCCCTGATCGACCATGATGTTCAGCATGTGGGCGGTCGGCCTGCCGTTCTGCACGACCTGCAGCGCCGCCCACCAGCCGGCGGTCATGCTGACGAGAAAGAGAAAAATTTCGAAACCCGCCCGGGACACCATCTCTGGGGGATAGAACTGCACCACGGGATGTCGCACGAGGATGGGCAACCCATAAGCAACGAGGTGTTGCACGGCCATCATCGGCAGGATCGGCAGTCCGGTGCCGGCCAGTTTCCAGACGTGGAGCACGAGCAACACCCCCGCCGAAAGCAGCGCGAACGCGATCGCGCCTGGACGCCCGCCGACGAACAGCCACGCCGCTGTGCCGCCCAGCAAGGCAGCCACGATCGGAAATGCCTTGCGCAGGAGCGAGCGCAGCTGGTCCGCCAGATCGCCGAGCTGCGTCTCGTAGGAAAATTGGAGCGAGGGGGCGGACATGCTAACGGGCGAGAAGCTTCGCGAAAAACCCTGCGTGCTGGCGAGCGAGCTCTCGCGCCTCGAGGGACGCGAGTCGTGCGGGGTCGGACGCTCCGCCCCGCAGACCCGAAAGGGACCGGCAGAACGCTGCCACCTCTGCCACGACATCGGGCGCATCGGGGTCGATCAAGCGGCCTCCGAGGCCGGTGTGCGGCGACAGCATGCGGTGCAGCACCGAGCCGGCCCGTGCGAGCGCCAACCAGGGCTTTCCGGAGGCGAGCACCAGCCAGGCCTTCGACGGCGCGTATCCGTCATCCTGCGACCCGAGGATCAGATTGGCGTCGGCGGCGCGCAGCAACGCCAGCGAGTCGAGATAGGGGATGCGGGCCGCGTGCTCCGAGATCGCCGTTTCGATGCCGAGTTCTTCGGCGAGCACGTGCACCGGTCCGGCTGTCACGCGCGGATCGTAGCTGCCTCCGTAAAACTCGGCTGTGAGTCCGCTCTTCGCGGTTTCGCGCCGCGCACGCGCAAAACCGGCCAGAAACACCTTCAGCGAATCCGTGAGATCCGGTCCCAGCCGTCCCAGATAGCGGATGACGACCGCGCCGTCGGCGCGCCCGGTCGCCGCCGTCGGTGCGAAGGCGAAGTCGCGCTCCGACCAGCCCATCGGCAGCATGCAACCACGCTCGGCTTCCCACCAGGGGTAGCGGTCGGCGAGCTGCTCCAGGTAAGCTGGCGAAACCGCGACGACACCGGCGCAACGTCGCAACGTCCACGGCTCCAGCCAGCGCGCCTGCAACGCCGCGAAGCGATACTTCCAGCCGCCTGGTGGACGAACGCCGGGCGCGTGCGCGAAATCGCTGCGCCACGGGTCCTGGAGATCGACGACGAAAGGCACGCCGTGCCGTCGCTGCCAGATGCGTCCCAACGGCAGACATGCGAACTGAGTCGTCGAAAAATAGACGAGGTCGAAATGCTGCTCGCGCAGCAGCGCGTCGCCGGCCGCGCGCAGGGCGGTCCACGCTCGCCAGGCGATGTTGCCCAATCCAACCCGCCGCGTGAGGCGTGATGGCCATGCGGATACGCGGGTGACGGGCACGTCGGCGGGGAGCGTTCGGAGTAGCGCCGGCTCCAGCGGCGCCTCGGTGGCCGTGGGATCGACGCTGAGCACGAGCGGCTCCCAGCCGAATTCCCGCAGGTGCGGCAGCAGCATGCGCACGCGCTGTCCGTCCGGCGCGCTGATCGGCGCGAAATGCGGGGCGACGATGAGGACGCGGCGGTTCACTCGATTACGACGAGCTGGTTAGGTTGACGGGCGATGGATCCGAATCGCGCTGCGCCGATCTTCAGTCGCTCCGCGCGGGTAGTCGAATCGCGGATACTGTGCTCGATCTTCCACTCGGTGGCGATCCACAACTCGTCCGGCGGCTTCCCGGCCAGAGTGCCGCTGCTGCCGAGGCGCCAGGACTGGCGTTGCGTCCAATCGACACTCCCCGGCGGCAGATTGAAATCGAAAATGTAGCGCGCCGCCACGTCGTCGATACAGAGGATTCGTCCGGGATGACGAGCGATCGAGGCCTTGATCGAAGCAACATCCGGCGACCGGATGTCGCCGAAGAGGGGCACGGCGATCATGGCGGAGTGCTGGACGGCCACTATCGCGAGGGCGGCGGTTGCGAACAGGCCCCGCCATGGAGAGCAGCCGAAAGAGACGATGGCGAGCACGAGGCCGAAGTGGGTCGCATAGTGCACCATTCTGGTGGGATGGAAAAAGATTCCGATCAACGTGGCTGCAAGCCAGCAGACCCAGAGGCTCCGCAGCGTCACGCCACGGGCCGAAGCGATTCGCAGCGTGTGGGTCGCACCGGCTCCGATCAAGAGCCAGGCCATGCCGAGCAGGTAAGCTTGTTTGCCCAGCGTGAACTCGCCCCAGAAGTTCGCCGGTGCCCGGCTCCAGGGGGGGGCTATGACGCTCGAGTGCAGCCGCATCACCTGCACAAACTCAACCACCTCGCCCCGAACTGCCGCTACGAAGGCGACGAAAGCGACACCGAGACCAATAGCTGTTGCACCGGTGAACGCCTGTAGGCGGTTCGTCCGTAAAGCGTCCAATCCCCGCCACCCATGCAGCGGGACTGCGAGGGATAGAAAGAGAGGATGGGTGAGGACCGCGGCGGCAGCGAGCAGCGCACTGGCCGACATCCGAGGGACGCTGGAGGTCGCAAATGCGATTTGGCTCGTTGCAATGAGCGCAAGCGCGAGCGCTTCAGGTCGCATACCTTGGTCCAATAGAAAAATGAGGATGACGGCACTCGCGGCGAGTGCCGTCGCGCGTGACACACCCCCTTGTCGAGCCACGCAAAAGACGATTCCGCATACCAGGGCTTGCGCCAGCAGGTGGAAGGCCGTGAGCGAAGACGCGCTCACACCGAAAATCGTCACCCAACCTGCGATCGCGTATGGTAGCACCGGCGGTTGCGCGTAAAAGCGATCGGTGCCGAGCGAGGTCATCCAGGGGGCGATCCACGGGTTGACGAGTTGGCCGGAGCGGGCCAACTCCACCCCGGCGCCGCTGAAGAACAGGTCATCAATGTGAGGCTTCGGAAAGCCGCCGATCCATAGCAGCATCGCGGCTCCTGCGATGATCCAGAGGCCCGGATCGGGAAGCGTGCGCCTGGCAACCGGCGCGGCGGGCGGTCGGCTGGGATCAGGCACGACGCGATTTGAAAACGGCATCGGTCAGGCTGGACGCCAGCTGGAGGTAACGCTGCGCGACGACGTGCGACGCGTAATGGCGTTCAGCCGCGCGACGGCATTGGAACCGGTCATTCGCTGCCAACTTTGCCACCGCATTGACGCCCGCCTCGACGGACTGGATGAGAAAGCCCGTTCGGCCCGGCTGGACGATCTCGGGCAACGCACCGCGAGGCGAGGAGATGACCGGTGTGCCGCAAGCGAGTGCTTCGGCGAAAACGATCCCAAACGGTTCGTCCCAGCGAATCGGGACGAGCAGGGCCGCGGCCTGGCCGAGAAGCCGGTTCTTCGCCTTATCGTCGACCTCGCCGATCCATTCGATCCCGTCGCGTCCGAGATGAGGGGCGACTTCACGATCGAAGAACGCGCGTTGCGGGCCGGAGTCGTCCCGATTGCCGGCGAGGATGAGGCGGCGTTTCGCTTGTCGCGCAATGGCGATCGCGAGGTCTGGACCTTTGACATCGTCGAGCCGGCTCAGGAAGACGAGGGGCGCGTCGGGCGGGACGGCGGGCGTGAAGTCGAATTTCTGCAGTTCGACGAAATTGGGAATGGCGTGCCACTCGCCCCCGGCCCGTCGTCCCATGGCACAGATGAACTCGCTGCAACCGGTGAACCGGAGTGACCGGCCGCCGAGCCGCGCGGCCCAGGTAACCTGCGGCCCGCCGGTGTGACGCTGGTAGGACATCAGGATGGGGAGTCTGGAGGCGAGAACCGGCAGCAGATATGCCAGGCGGGAGAAACTGTGGATCACGTCCGGTCGGAACCGGCGCACCGCCCGCCCGAGCGCGAGCGCGTTGCGCACCAGGTTGTGGGCCGGCGCAGGCCAGGCGAAAAGCGCGTCGGCGGGCGTGGTCGAGGCGGGATGGGCGAGCAAAGCGACGGTGTGACCACTGGTGCGATATTCGCGCAGCAGGCTGTCGACGATACGCTCGATCCCACCATAGCCGACGGGTGGCACGGGAATCAACGGATCGGCGGTCAGCAGAATTCGCATGGGAAATCAGCGGGAAAATTCCTGCCAGGCCGGCACGTCGATTTCGCTTTGCCCGCGCTGGACATCGGGCACGCGTCCCGCGGCGACCGATTCCAGCAGTCGCGGCAGCAGTTCGAGGTAAGCCGGGGTTTTCTTATTCGGGTGCAGCAGCCAGGCGCGTTCGTCAGCCAGGTTGAGCCGGCGCAGCCCACGCGGACCGAGCACGCGGAAAAGCAGCATCTCGGGTCCCGGCGGATAACCGCGATCCAGCAGCCGGCGCAGCTTGTATTCCCAGCCAAGTCCTCCCTGCATGAGCGGCAGATGCGGGGCGAGCCGTTCGCGATCCAGTAGAAAGCAACGCGTGCTGAACCAGTCATTGAGCCAGCCGTCCGCCACGCGGTGAAACGGTCGGCCTTCGTGGAGCGAGGGGGCATCAATTTCCGTGTCGACGGCGAATCCCGGCGGACTGATGCGCGGCGTCGCCATCACGGCGTCCGGATAACGCTGCCAGAGCGCGAGCGCCACTTCGGCCCAATCGAAGCCCGGTGCCTGGTGCAGGCACATGTTGGCATCGTAATGCACCACGAAACGCGTGACTGGCGCGTCCAAGCCGGCCCAATACGCGAGATTGGCGCATCCGCCGTAGTCGTGCGTTTCGGTCAGGCCTGGTGCGAGATACCGCCGGGCAAGTCCGGCCAGGAGAGGCGAGCCCGGCTCGAGCCAGACGATCTCGTCGATCCAACCGTCGGAGCGAAGTTGCTGGGTGACGGTCCGTATCTGCGTAACTCGCTCCGCAAATCCAGGCTCCGGGAGTCGCCGGAACGAATCGAAGATCCGGGTGGTCTGCGGCCGGCAAAGATCCACCACCGCGACGCGACGGACGGCGCGAGGATGCGCGCATGCGAGTCGCGGCACGGTCAGAGCAGCATAATCGGTGTCGCCGGCCGACAGGTTGATCTGGAGCGTAAACCCCGCGTTGCCCGACGACGTGAATTCAGAATTCGAATACGAATCGGGTTTGGCGGTCATCGGCGTTCTTCGCCGGCCGCGCGGACCGTCCGTTCGATCAGCTGAAGGAAGGCGTATTGTTCGACGTCCCAGCAGAATCTCTCCTGACCGAGCCGCCAGGCGGCGGCGCGTGATTCTGCGAGGCGCGTAGGATTGCCGAAGAATGCGTCGAGCGTGCGGGCGGTTTCGTCGATCTGATTCGGATCGGCGAGCAGGCCCGCGGCGCCGAGTTCAGGGGCGAACATCGTCTGCGCGCGCGTATTGGACAGCAGCTGGGGAATCCCCGCGAGCAGGTAGACGAAGAGCTTGTTTGTCAGGCACAGGTCGCGATTACGCGGCGATGTCTCCTCGATCGAAAGACCGAGGTCGGCGGTGGCGGCGAGCCGGACCATTTCGCCGGCCGGCGCCGGATCGAGGAACCGGATCGGACGGCGCAGGCCGGCCCGGGCGGCGCACGCCGACAACTCCGCGCGATAGTCCGGCGCGGAAAATCCACGCAAGGCCAGCTCTGCCGGCGTGCGCATGTGGGCGAGCACATCGACGATCGTTTCCAATCCCCGGCCGGGACCGACGGTTTGCGAGAACCAGTAGATCCGCGCCGGGCGTGCCTTCGTGATCGGCGCCGGTATCACCGGTTCCGCGGGCGCGTGCGACCGCGGAAAAACATTCAGGATCACCTGTGCGTTGACGCCATACGCATCGGCTGTCGCGCGGGCGATGAGCGGGGCGGCGGCGGTGAGGGATGCGCAGTTCGGGAGAAACCTTTGTTGAAGGATCCGCCGGATTCGCCGCTCCGCTGGGTTTGTCGCCGCTTCGTGCGTTTCGGCGTCGTGGAAATCTTCGATGTCGAAACCGTAGCGCGTGCCCGCGGCGCGCGCGGCGAGTGCCGCCGCAGGCAGACCGGCGAGACAGTGGCCGAGGTAGAGATCGGCTCCGAGCGAGGCGGCCGCGTGGGCAAGCGTGAAGGTCTCCGCGTGATGCGCACGGGCGGCGAGCGATGGCGCGTGAACGGCGGAAAGCAGTTTTCGCGCGAGTCGGCGAAGAATTTTGCGCCGCAGGACCCCGGGACGGCCGTCGCGAAAATCGACCCGCATGCTGCGCCACGCGGCGCGCGCGAGAATCTCTTCGTCCAGAGGATCGACCGGCCCGAAATGGCGACCCGAGACAACGTGCGTATCGTAGCCGGCCGCGGCGAGCGCGTCGGCTTCCTTGAGCACGCGCGGAGTCGACGCGAGGTGGCCGGGAGTGATGAGACAGACGCGCGGCACGAAGATCGTCAGGAGGCGATGGCGGAAAAAAATCCCGCTTCGGTAAGCACGCGCAGGAGCTCGCGGCGATAGTCAGACCATTGCCACTTCGCCGCGGTCACGAGCGCCGCTTCACGCATCGCGGCGAGTTGGGCGCGGTTGTCCTGGCACCACGCGACCACCTCGGCGATGGCGAGCGACTCGCCGGCGCGGATGAGCAGGCCGTTCTCCCGCGGACGCAGCAGATCAGCGGCGCCGGCGCGATCGGTGGTGATCACCGGCAGCCCGCGCGACCAGGCTTCCGTTGCGACCATGCCGAAGCCATCGCAGAGGGTCGGGAAGAGCAGAGCGTCCGCTTGATCATATTCGTGGAACAACTGCGAACGGGGAACGGAGCCGCCGAGATGAACGCCGTCCGGTAGATCTCGCATTAGGCGCTCGGGCAGATCGATGGCGCCGAAGGTGCGAAGCGTGGCGTGACGGCCGAGCGAATGAGTGCGCCAGGCGTCGAGCACGTAGTGAGCACCTTTTCGAATGCTGAAGGTGCCGGCCCAGATGAGTCGCAGCGGTGTGACAAGATTCGTGCGGCCCCGCGCTGGGTCGGTTTCCGCCGCCGGAGGGGCGCCGTAAGGCACGACGCGGACCTTCGAGACGTCGAGCCCGGATTCGGCGTAGCTGCGCCGCGTGAAGCGCGACGCGGCGATCACCACGTCGGCTGCCTGCCATTCGGCGCGCCGCCGGGCAAGCCGACGCGCCTCACGCGCCGCGGTGTGCCGGCGGTAGGGCGTCTGCAGCTCCGGGAAGTTCTCCAGCTCGCGAGCGAGCAGGTCGTGAACGTATTCAGAATCCGGAGCCGGCACGTCGTAAGCGACGCGCAGGCCGAGCGCGCGGGCGCGGCGAAAAGTCGAAAGCGAGCTGTGTTCGAAACCGTAGACGCCGGTGAGATCGGGCGTCAGCGAGCGGCTCACGCGTGCGTCGAACGCCCGTTCGGTTTTTTCCCAGATCAGATCGGTCACGCGACCGTCGCGGTCGACCGCGCCGGCGGCGAGCCGGAGCCATTCGCCGAGCGGGTGCGAGCTTACTTTGGTGCGGGGAATTTCGGTAATGGCGCGCCGCCGTAGTTGCCGGGAGAAATCCCGACACAGGACCCGGCCTAGCGCCATCAAGGCCCGTTGCGATCTGCTCTGCGGGTCCTCGTGGACGGTGGTGACGAAGCGCTCGAGCGCATCCGCTTCGTGCAAGGCTCGCGCCGCTTGTTGCACGAAAGGTGCGACGCTGGGGTGAAAAACGAGAGCCTTCATTCAGCGGTCGTGCACCACCAGTGCTCTTCGTGCGACTCGACATCGATGTCGATGTGATAACGACGCGCGACGAGCCAGTCCCTGATATCGTTTGGGGTGAGGCCTAACGTGCGCAGCGCGGGAGGATGAACGCTGATCAGAAGTTGTGGGCGGAGACGTTCTGCCAACCCTTCGGCTCCCTGCAGAACGAGCAACTCGGCCCCTTCGACGTCGATTTTCAACAACCACGGTCGGTGCGGGTCGGCGTCGGCGAACAGGGTGTCGAGCCGATGGACCGGAATTTTGTTCTCCGACTGGGTATCGAGGCAGATGTAGCGAGCAAGGGAAGGTTCGGGGGACGGATTCTGCGAAGCAATCTCGGCGGCGGTTGCTGCTGCCGCGGCGGCTGCAGATAGCTGGACGGTGGGAGCGTTGCCAGCATAGCCGCGGATGACGTGCAGGCGATCTGGGCCGGCAAAACGACAGAGCCAGCGCGAGGATTGGAGACTTACCAGATCGGAGTCGATCGCCCAGGCATCGCCGCGCCGGGCCAGGGCCACCGTTAGGAGACTATAGAGTGCGATTGAACAACCGACGTCGATCACGGCGGCGTCTGGCCGGGAGGAGAGCCAGTTGGCGACGCGGCGCGTGGCAGGTGGCTCGTAGTTTTGCCAAGGTGGCCGAGCGAAGCGCGACGGCACACGGATGTCTTTACCGCCTAGATGGAGGGGCACACCGCGGTTGAAAGGATCCTGGCAGCGGTAGAAGGCACCCTTCACGTAGTGCTTCAGAATCGGGAAGCGGTTGAGTCCGGAACTCTGGGCAAGCTTCGAGAGCAATGTCATGTAGCCGGAGGCGGGGCGGTGGTGCGGGCTGAGAGCGTCTTGTTTTTGCTGCGGCGCTGCCACGCTTGAGAGGGGCGCGTCGCTTTTGTTAGCCGTCGGCAGCTTCGCGTGCGAGGGCTAGATAATCGCGTGCGCAGCGACCAATCTCGAAGTGCTCAAGGGCGAAGTCGCGGGGTTGATACGCGCCGGCGTTGAGACGTTCGAGAAACAGGTCCAGCTGGGACGCAAACTCGGCGATTTGCGTGAACTGTTCGCCGCACCTCGCGTCGAAATAGGGCACCGAGCTTGCCGGGTGGTCCGCGAGGCCGTGCGCGCGGCGATTGGGATCCAGCCAGCGGCCGGGATTCCAAGCGAGTATCGGCACGCCCATGCTCAAGGCCTCGTTGTAGGCAATGCCTTGAGTCTCGTTTTCGCAGAGGAAAAGCATTCCGCGACTGCGGGCGAGCAGGGCGTGATAAGAGTTCTCGCGCCCTTTGGGGTATCGGCCGTAGCCGATTTCGAAGAATTTGAGACCACGAGCAGCAAGAGCTTCGAGAAGCCGTTCCCGCAGCCCCGGCTCCGGATGTTCTGCCGGCCAGCGGAGTTTATTGTAGACGAGGAAATCGAATTCCTTCGTCGTATCTGGCTGCGGGACGAGATGGTCCGTGTCGATGCCGACGGGCCAAATGCGAATACGATCTCCGTAATACGGCCGGTAATACGCTGCGGCCCATTCGCAGGCCTGCAGGTGGTAAACGGCTTGGGTGTCACGGAAGAGCGTTGGCCATTGGTCGGGGAAATCGAGCACCCCGACGCCTGTGATGCAGCGACGCTGGCGGGCGACAATGCGGACTTGATCGACCGGGCCGTGAAGGATGCCCACCGGTTCGCCGGCAGGCAGGACCACTGGCCGACGATGAAGCACGTAGGGCTCACCGATCTTATCAAGACCGAGACAGAGATTGCGGGTCACCTTGGCGAGGCCACCGGGCGGACGTCCCCGCCAGGGACGCAACAACGAGCGAAGCAGGACGCGAGGATATTGATCGCCGGGTATCCAGCGCGCGCGGTCAGGCGATTTGATATCGTAAAGATGAAGCATGGAGAAAGGTCTCGTCAGCGTCGGCGCCAGAGCTCCCAAACGTCGGATTCGCCGCCGCGAACAAAGTCCGCGCGAAGCGCATCACCGTAGAGGAGCAACTGGCGCGGAGTCGTCGCGGCTTCGATGGGATACTTCGGAATCAGCACGATATCTGCACCGCCCAGCAGTCGTGCAGGCGACGGGATCGTCCGTTCATGGGCGAGGCGGCCGAAGTCCCAGCACCATAAATCGTATTTGGGTCCAGGAGCTTGGAGGGCAAAAGGGAAAGGATTGAAATTGTCGAAACAGAGCACCCGCGGCTGACCGCCGACAGTGCGTCCGACAAGATCGAGCCCGTCGCTCAGCCAAACGCCGTACGCAAAAGGCGTGAAGATGCCGCGTTTGATACTGGCGAGCGCATCCGCCCGCGAGTTTTCCCCCGGGAATGGAGGGAGCAGAAGTGGACGCAACGCGCCGGTGTCGATACGGACCTGGGCTGGCATAGCCGGCTCGCGGCGCAGTTTCCATGCAGCGCTGTAGAGGATACCCGCAGCGTCCCGGCCGATTGGCAGGATGAGGAACGCCAGCGCCGCGGACGCGGCGAGCCCGGAAAAAACCGGGGCAGCGGTTCGGCGGTTGATCTCCTCGGCAATAACGAGGGCTGCGAGGGCAAAGCCCGGGAAGTTCCCGTGCTGCATGTTGGCGCTGCCAATCAGAAGCGCTGAGAAGACGAGCGCCAAAGGCGTGAGCAACGCGGCGAAGGGAATTCGGTCGCGGTGCGACGCGGGCTTCGCGAGGAGCCCACCGCAGAAGAGCAGCACCAGGCCAAGCAACAGAAACTCGTGCAAAGACTGCGCTGCGGCCCCCATCAGATATACGATTACCTGGCTGCCGCGCCCGCCTGCCGCTGACAGCTGCTCCTGCCAGTAAGCGGTGAGCGACACCCCGAGTATTGTCATGTGGGCGGCGGTCATCGTCGCCGCACCGATGACGATTCCAAGCAGCCGGAGCGGCGGTTGACCGCGAAGCAGGAAGGTCAGGCCGACCACCACCGCAGCGCCAGCAGTGTAGTTGAGTTTGGTGAAAAATAGCAGCGCAGTCGCGACGCCGGTGGAGCACCCGCCGACGAACCATTGCGCGGGCGTCGGGTTGCGCGGTTGCAGGCAGCACTCGATCGCGAGCAGCCCGAACCACGCCCAGCCCATGCGATTGTAAAGCATCGCATAGGAAGGTGCGCTCCAGTCGCCGCCGAGCGGCTGTACTCCCGTGCATATCAAGCCGATGAATACGGCGAATAACATCGCGGGACCGGAGGCAAACCGCACGCGGGCGATGCACCAGGCCCAGACCGCCATCAACGGCAGGGCGATGGCGGCCGCCGCTGCCAGGGCCTGGGCGGTCGGGCCAACCAGACGCATCGCCAAGGCGACCCACCAGAAGGGCGCGGCGCCTACCGGCATGGAGAAATCGGTGTGGGGAACCTGGCCGGAGTAAATCCGCCATGACATGTTGAGGATACCAATCGTATCCCACGGCATCGCACGTTGGTGACTGACTCCGCGCCAGGCGAGCAGCCCTCCAAAAAACGTAATGAAGAGTAGAAGTGCGATCCACGCCAGGCGGCGGGCGCGCGTGCTGTCAGCGGTCCAGCTGTCGAGGACCAGGCTTGCCGGCTTGGGCAGTGCCGGGGCGCTGGCGGAGAGATCCCGCGGGGCTGATGGCTGGGTCATGTCGAGGTCATGGGCACGCCGAGGCTGGCCGCGATGCGCGTCAGACTTGCGGCGACCGTGTGGTCGGCGAGTGCGCGGCGTTGTCCAGCGCAGCGGAGTGCGCGGCGACGTGAAGCGTCGCCGAGGAGTGCGGCAGATTTTTCTGCCAGCTCGGCGCCGTTACTGAAGGTTTCAATTTCACGGCCCAGTTCGTAAAGGTGTGGTAACTCCGGCGCCCATTCGGTGAGATAGCATGCACCGAGCATCGGAGCTTCCATATCTCGGAGACGCGAGTAAGCGGGCGGCGGGTGACCTGGGCGATGTGCGGGCGCGTAGCGGTTGATACCGAGAGCCACGGAGCTGCGCGCGAGCAAGTCGGCATAGGCCTCGTCAGGAGGCGATGGGTGCACGTGGGATGTAAAATCGAAAGCGATCCTCGGTGCGGAGCGGTGGGAGAGCCGGCGCCATGCCGCGGCCAGTCCTTGCCGTCGGCAAAACTCGCTCCAGTCGCGCCATCGAGCACGCCAGGTTGGCGGCGGAGAAGCGGCAGCGGCCGGGGTCGGATTGGTCCAGCCGGCGCCGTAGATGGTGACGGCGGCGCCCTGGAGGAAAGCGTCGGAGAGGAGCTGCGCGCGCAGCTCGTCACGGCGGCCGATGAAGCAGACTTGGGGCAGTTCGCCGGCGGGCATCTGCCGGCGTGCCGGCGGCACCCAGCACGGCATGGGAGCGAACACCGTTTTCCACCCGCGTCTGGCATAAAGCGGAAGGGCGTCGTATTCAGGAACCCAATGCAGGTCAAAGGGCGCGAAGGCGGCGGGCAAATGGCGATATTCCCGGACATTATCGCAGAAAAAGTTCACCGCCGGAATCCCATGACGGCGGATTTCGCTGATCGCAGCCGGCGAGATCTGCTGCGGATAGAGATACCCGAGAAACAAATCGACCGGCGACGAGCGGACACTCGCGAGCGTGCTGGACCAGATTTCCTCGAGCCAGCGGGCGTGTTCTTCTGATGGGAGAGCAAGCAGTCCGCGAGCCCAGTCCGCGTTGGGCACTTCAACCACCTCATGACCCGCTTCGCGCAAGCCTTCCACGAAGTACGTGCGCCAAAACGAATACGCGGGAATCGCGTAATGATGAGCCGACTGTTGGCAGGCGAGGAGGATGCGCACGACGATGAAATTCGCGAGAACCGCTGGGGAACCGGCTACCTTGAACGTGTGGGCCCGCGATCCATCGCATGTCTGGTAGGGCCGGGTGAGAACGGGAGCGCTGACATGCGACGAAAGGTCTCCCACGCCCGCTGCAACCGGCGGGCTCGACGCCATCCCAGAAGCTTCGCGGTCATTCGGTACAGCCGCGGTCCGGGGGGCGGGGGGAGATCAGGGGCGAGCGTGCGGCTGTAGAAGAAGGCTTTGGCAGTGAGGTCCGGCGCCACATCGAGCTGTTCCCAGACGAAGCGCTGCCAGGCGCAGGCAAGCGCGTGTCGCGTGCGGGTCGAATCTTCGGCCGCAAACAAAAGAGATTGTTTTTTCTCGATGCTGCGAAAGGAGGACTCCGCTGCTCGCCGCCCGCGAAGGCCACTCAGGCGGGAACCATTGTGCGCGCGATAATACGAAACGGCGCCATCGACGAATCGAATGCCGGGGGAAGCCATGAGCACACGAGCGAAATACTCTCCATCGTCATCGAGCGAGAGCGATTCGTCCCATGGGCCAGCGCGATCAAGGACGGCGCGCGGCGTGAGCCACACGATTGGAGGAAACATTCCTTGACCGGAGAGAGACGCCACCAGCCAGTCGAGTGGGGCGTGATCGGCCCAGACAGGCTGACGTTCGAAGTGCGCGGCCGCGGGGTTGGCGGCGAACCTGCCCCAGGCGCCGGCGGCGACTGTACCAGACGGAGCGTTTGCAAGGACCGCAAGCTGGCGGGCGATCTTCTCGGGCGCGATGAGATCGTCGGCATCGAGGAACTGAACATACTCGCCGCGGGCGGCGCGGAGAGCGGTGTTGCGCGCCGCGGCGGCTCCGGCATTGCGCTGCCGGATGAGTTGCACGCCGTGCTCGGCGAACTTGGCGGCGATCGTGATCGAGTCGTCAGTCGAACCGTCGTCGACAACGATGATCTCGCGGTAGGGCCACGTCTGCGCCACGGCGGACTCAAGCGTGGCGGCGAGCCATGCCGCCGCGTTGTAACAGGGGATGACGATGCTGACGAGCGGGGTCACGAGGCAAGCACACGGCGCCAGTTTTGGCGGAAATACCACCGTTTGGAACCGGCTACGTAATGGTGCATCACGGCCTGGCAGAGCTTGGCCTCTGGTGGACAGGGAAACGTGACATAGTCGGCGGCGGGGGCGATGACGCAGGGCTGGCCGGCCACCTGCATCGCAACGAGAGCCTGTTCGAGGTAGTAGTGGGTGCGTTCGCGCTCAATCAGAGTGCGGCACCAGAACTCGAGGCGCTCCCAATCGAGCGTGGATCCCTCGAGACCGGTGAGACCGACGTTGACGAGATCGGCGACCGGTGTGCCGGCGAGCTGGTTCATCAGCGAGCGGGAGTAGCCGTAGGACGTTTCGCAGTCGACCGCATGCAACGGGACCATCGGCCGATCGAGCCACCGGAGCAGCAGATCGGGTGAGCGAAAAAACAGCAGGTCGGAATCGAGCACGAGTTTCCAACCGCAGGCGCCAACGTGAGGGTCGGTGAGTTTGCGAATGTTGGGGTAATTACGCCAACGTTCGCGCAGCACGGGAAAGCGGGACTCGGGGATGTTTCGATCAAGTCGGGCGAGAATCTCGTCGGGACCGACGAAGCGGATGGTTGGAAAAAGACGGGCGAATGGCTCTCGGTGCTCCGCCACAAGCGTGCCGTCATCGTAGATTACCGGAGCGAGCGGACGTTGGGCATGGCGGGCGAAGGTCCAAAGACAGAAGGCGGTTTGAGCCCAAAAACGCCGACCGGTTAGTAAGTGGAGCGGGAGCGGCGAGCCGTCCGCGTGGGGAAGCGGCGGTAATTCCCTTGCGGCGGCTTCCATGGCCTCTCGCCCCGCGCGGTTGCGCCGCTGCCCGAGCGGGCCGCCATCGCGGAAGAAGTCGATGATTTTACTCCGGGGTTGATGCCAGACGCGATAGAGCAAACGGCCCAAGCCGAGCTGACGTGGGGAAAAGGGCGTCAATGGACAGCGGGAAACCGGCGCATCGGGGACGAAGTGCGGCTTGATGTCGCCGCGAGGTCGGTGTCGGTGAGAGGAAGCGGGAAAGACATTCCGGGAGAGGTCACGCGCCAGCTGGTGCGCGGTCGAGGTGGTCGCGATGCACGGCGAGCAGCGCGTAGGGAAGGGACGTTTCGGCTGGCTTCAGGGTTCGGCCGTCGAACAGCGCAAAATTCTGCTGTCGCAGATACTCCGCCACCGGTTCCGGCTCCGCCATCCCGTCGAGGAATACGGCCAGAATCCGGTTCGCGTCGAAAAGCCCCGAAGCGCCGCGAAGCACATTCCATTCCTGGCCTTCGACGTCGATCTTCAGCACGATTCTTTTTCCGACGAGATCGCTCGCATCCAGCCGCCGGCACGCGACCGTGAAAGTCTCGCCCGTTTGGTAGGAGGTCGCGAGGTCCCGGCGCGTGGAAACGTGGGACACTGCGCCGCGCACGAATTCCAACGAGCCTTCGTCTTCGGCCAAGGCGAAGGGAAACACGGTCGCAGAGGTGTCGGCGAGGGTGCGACGCAGACGCGAGGCGGTTTCGGGGTCGGCCTCGAACGCGTAGTAACGCAACTGCGAATACATCGACGAGAATCGATGCAGGATCTTGGTATAGACGCCGACGTTGGCCCCGGCGTCGACGAAGGCATCGGCGGAGCCCAGCAGCGGCGCGAGCGCGAGCAGCACCGCTGACTCGTCATTCAGAAAGGAACTCCGCGGCATCATCCGGCTGGCCCACACGTAACCGTGCTCCCGGATGGTGTTCACGCAAATTCCGGCGTGCATCAATTGGACCTCCAGATCGCGATCGCCTTCCAACAGACGCGTGAGCCAGCGGCGGAAGCGCGGGCGCTTGAGCAGCAGTCGATCGATCAGCCAGCCTTGGAGACTCATGGGTAAATGCGGTGGGGGCGTATCACAGATCTGCGAACAAAACCGCGCCTTCCGCGTCAGACAGCGTGCGGCAGGAGGCGTAGGAATGCGCGCGAAACTTCCGCAGCAGACGCGCGGCGGATTTCGGACCGATCAAGCGGGCCAGACGGACGAAGTTTCTCTCTCCGAGTCGGGCGAGCGGTCCGCGAGGACAGCGATTCCAGACCGCGAGCAGACGCGAATCGAAGCGGGCGTCGAAATCCTTCGGAAGCCGCCGCCAGCTGACGAATGCGCATTCGCCGACCGCCGTGCGCGCGGAAGCGGTTGCCGCGGTTTGCGGACAAGCAGCGAGAAAATCTTCCATGAGGCGCAGCGAGGCGAGACCAAGCTTCTCCCAATGATTCGTGAACCGTGCCTCCTCGTGACGGCCGATGGCTGTGAGCGGCGCATCGACTTTTATGATTCGAGGCGTCGATAGCAGCAGGTTGAAATAAAGCCACACATCCCCCACCGGGTCGTAGACGCGGCGCAGGGGAATCAACGGAGTCGAAAGGTGCTGGAGCAGGTAGGCGCGCCGATAAATGGGATTGTGCGGAGCGGGCTGAACCCGAAGGAAGAAGTCGACGGGGGCGGAGGTTTCGTGGACGCGTGTTTCAGCCGAAAAACAGAGTCGCCCCGCTTGGTCGACTTCGTAGCGCGCCATATTGGAATAGGAGATGTCGGCGTCGGCGCGCTGCATCGCGTCGACCTGCCGCTGAAGTTTCTCCGGGTGGATCAGGTCGTCGGAATCGAGGAAGAGCACATAGTCGCCGCGCGCCGCGCGCAGGCCAGTATCGCGGGCCACCATGGAACCTTGGTTCTCCTGGCGCAGATGTGTCACCGTGGAATTGATACAATCCGCGAGTGTCTCGGCCAGGGAGGGCGTCGAACCGTCGTCGACCAGCAGGATTTCGGAGGGGATTTGCGCGGCGGCTTGAGCCGCGGATTGCAAGGTGAGTCGCAGCGGTGGCACGCGATTGAACGCCGGAATGACGATGGAAACGACGGGAGTTTTCATCGGGCCGAGGTCGGCAGAGCCCGACCTTCAAAATGACCGCACGACCCCTGCCAGCGGATGAACGCTGCGGAGCTTTCCCACGCGCGGTGGTGAAGCCAGGCTTTCATCTTTCGCAACGGAACACTTCCGCGGGAGATCGGCGGCCAGGGATTCGCGTCATGCAGCGCGAGCACTTGCATCCAGGATTTCTGGATACCGCGGTTGAGGCGGGCGAGGTAGTCGGGATCGAGACGCGAGGCGGGGATCAGATGCGTCAGCGCGAGCTCCGGGAAATAGCCAACCTGCCAGCCGGCACGAAGGATCGAGAGAACGATGTCGTTGTCTCCGCCGGAGGTGAGTTCGCGGCCGCGGCGGTCGGCGGGGCCGCGGTCCGATCGGTCGATCCAGGACTGCACGGCGGAGCGTCGAACGACCATTCCGGCGCCAATCGGCGCGCATGCAGGGTAGGCGGGGTGGCCTCCGACGACGGGCGTTTCCAATTTCGCGAGCGTGGGCTCCGAGCCGAGATCGCGCAGCGCGAGCAAAGGCAGGAATTCGCCCGCCCAATCTGGCGGCGGCGTTTCGAACTCAGGTCGGCTCGGACCACCGGCCGCCCCGAGCTCCGGGTGTCGGGCAAAGGCGTCGAGCGCGTTCGCCAGATAATCGGGCGCGAGGCAGTTATCGTCGTCGACGAACACGCAGAGTTCGCCGCGCGCGGCCTGCAATCCGCAGCGACGCGCGTGCGAGAGCCCGAGCTCTACTTCACGCACGATACGCAGGTTGCGGGATGAACTTGGGGCCAGTGCGTCGACGCCGAGCGAAGGGACGGAGGCGTTGTCGACGAGGAGGGTTTCCCATTCGGCAACCGGCAGGGTCTGCGCAGCAAGCGCGTCGAGAGTGCGCGCGAGACGGCCCGGGTGCGGATTGTGCGTCGGAACGATGACGCTGAGGCGTAACATGGATGGCAACGGCGACGCTTACGCGCGTTGGCGGATAACACACGCCGGAACACCGACGGCGACACTGCCGGGCGGCAGGTCTTGGGTCACGACGGCTCCGGCGCCGACGACGCAGCCGTTGCCGATCGTCACGCCGCCGAGCACCTTCACACCCGCGCCGAGCCAGACGTCTTTCCCAATTTTGGTCGGAAGCAGCACGTCGGGCTCGTGTTGAATGAAGCGGCCGCGCGGCGGCAGGCTGTGATTCGACGACACGATCGCGCAATGCATCGCGATCAGACTGTGATCGCCGATTTCCACTCCGCCATGGCCGTAGACGACGGCGTGCGGCCCGAAGAAGACATCGTGCCCGATACTCACGTCGCCGCCCCAAGACTCGATGACGACCCCGTGCGAAATCATTGCGCGCGGGCCGATCCGGATCGTGCCGCGTTGTCCGTGCGCAAACACATGCCGGATGCAGCCGGCGCCAAGGAGATAAAGCGGCGGTCCGATCTCGACTCCGTAAAGGCGCAACCGCGCGGCGCGAGCGGCATAAACCCAGCGTCGGAAAAGGGCGTTCATGGCGTGGGCAACGATGCCGCCGCGACGGTAGGCGTCAGACCGAACGCGGACAGGTAGGCGAACTCGGGATGCGGATTCATCGACGTGAGAATTTTCGCGTGAGCCGCCCGCCCCATCGCCGGCCAACGGGCGTGCTGGCGGAGTGCGCGCTCGATCGTTTCGGCGATCAACACCGGTTCCGGCGCGGGACAGATGAATCCGCTTTCGTCGGGCACCAACCAGGCGAGGCAACCTCCATACGGCGTGCGAAGCACGGGCCGGCCGCAGGCCATGGCTTCAAGCATCGCGACCGCGAGTCCTTCGTAGCGCGAGATGAGCACGAGCATGTGAGCTTTGCGCCAGATCTCGCGCACATCCGTCACGGCAGGAAAAAAGTGGACGCGCGGAGCGAGCCCGAGGGAGGCGCTCAATTCCTGCAGATAAGAGGTGTCGGGGCCGTTGCCGTAGAACTCCATGCTCCAGTCGGGCAAGTCCGATGGCAACCGCGCGAGTCCGAGCAGCAGCATGTCGAGACCCTTGTGGTGGCAGTCGATGCGGCTCACCGAAGCGAGTCGGATCGGGCCGCCTTCGGGCCAGGGTAGCGGTTGCTCATGCGGGAATCGCACGTTGAAATCGAAATAGCCGGCGTTGGGCAGCGCGCGGGCGAGTTGCACTTCGGCGAGCCGACGAATCCAGGAGGAGTTGAACAATACCCGATTCGCTTTCGCCATGAAGTCGGCGGCGGCACGCCGGCGCTCGTCGCTCATTGGCGCCTCGTAACGATTCGAGTGGCAGAAAAGATCGTAGGTGGCTCCGCTCTGCCGGATCAGCTCCTGCAGGAGGCCCTCGTCGAGAAAATCAAAACAGGCCGATTGATCGACGAACACGTGGGGCCGGACGGCGTTCCGGAAGAAGCGCCGCAGTTTGCGACCCGACGAGGTGAGGGCGAGGAGGCGGCTGCGAATTTCGGAAATGCGCCCGCGGCGGTAGACCAGCGGAGGCTGGGGCAGGAGTCTCACGCCAATCTCGCACAAAGCTTGAATGCGCGGATGGGAACAGATCTGCGGGCGCACGACGGCCAGCACCTCGGTGCCGAGTTCCCGGAGTTGGCGCGCAGCCTCGGGCCAGACATAATCCGGGGCCCCCCAGCCCCAATGTCGGATGGTCGAGTAGAAAATCGCTGAGCGCGGAGTCGGCGGCATCGGTCAGTCGCAGTCGGAAGACGCTTCGGCGGGTGTGGTTGATAGCACAGGTGCGGGCGGAATGCCGAACGGTTCGAGGTAAGTGGTTTCCGGATACGGACTGAGCTGCGCGGCGATTCGCGCATGCGCGGCGCGGCCCATGGCGGGCCAGCGCGGAAAATCCCGCAGCGCCGCCGCGAGCGACTGCGCGATGATCGGTGCGTCCGGGGCAGGGCAGATGTAGCCGGTTTCCTCGGGCACGACCCAGGCGCGACTTCCGCCATAGGGCGTGCGCAACACCGGGCGGCCGCAGGCCATCGCTTCGAGCATCGCCACCCCGAGGCCCTCGTAACGCGAAACCAACACCAGCATATGCGAGCGCGCCCAGATCGCGCGGATATCCTCGGTTCGCGGGTGAAACCGCACGCGTTCCCCGAGTTCGAGAAACTGCGCCAGGTCGCGCAGGTAGGACTCGTCAGGACCGCTGCCGTGGATGTCGAGCGTCCACGCGGGCAGATCGGCCGGGAGCTGCGCAAGCGCTTCTAGCAGGACATCGAGGCCCTTGTGGTAGCAATCGATGCGGCTGACGGAGGCGAGTCGGATGACGTCATCCGCCGGCCACGGGAGCGGTTTCTGATGCTCGAAGCGGACGTAGTGGGTGAAGCATGACGCGTTATCGAGGCGGTGGGCGAGCTGCGTTTCCGTAACTTCGCGCGTCCATTCGGAGTTGAACAGCGTCCGGCGGGCGGCACCGAGGAAGCGGCGCGCGCGCTGACGCTGCTCGAGCGAGAGCGGGGAGAAGTAGCTGTTGGATCGAAACAGCACGTCATACGACGCTTCACCCTCGACGATCAGTTCTTCGAGGACCGGATCGTCGAGAAAATCGAAAGCCCCGCTCTGGTCGATGAGCAGGTGCGGCGCCCGCAGCGAACGCAGGGCGCGACGCAGCGGCTGGGTGGAGCTCACGAGGTTGAGCCAGGCGGCGCGAAGTTCGGAAAGGAGACCCCGGCGGTAGACGAGCGGAGGCTGGGGAAACAGCTTCACGCCACGGCCCACCAGGTCGCGCATTTCCGGATG
The DNA here is from genome assembly GCF_059821195.1 of Opitutus sp. sgz309028. Taxonomy (NCBI): domain Bacteria; kingdom Pseudomonadati; phylum Verrucomicrobiota; class Opitutia; order Opitutales; family Opitutaceae; genus Opitutus; species Opitutus sp. sgz309028. Next base: position 1,225,181 of record NZ_JCAMRR010000002.1, read on the forward strand.
ATCCCATACCTGCGCCCGCTGGACCGCCAGGACCGGGATTCCGCTTTCGCGCAAGCGCCGCGCGGCGCGCGGCCAGACATAGTCCGGTGCGCCCCAGGACCAGTGGCGCATCGTCGAATAGAATACGGCCGCACCGGGCGGCATCGGTCGAGTCGGATTCATCGGCGGCGGTAGGCGGACGTATCGGCGCCGTGAGTCACGTAATCATAGCCGAGGTCGTGAAGATGACGCAGAAAGGTCCACCAATCGCCGGCCGGCGCGCATGCGTGTTCGAAGTGAAGGAGCGTTGGCCGGCATCCCGCGTCCAGGAGCGCCCGGGCTAGGAAAAGGTCGTGACCTTCCGTGTCGATGGCGACGATGTCCGGACCGGGAGAGGGGAACCGCCGGAGTAGATCAGCTGCCGTAATCGTCTCCACGGGCTGCGAGACAAGCTCCTGCGACGTCAGGCCCAGGGCGGCCGTCGCTTCCCGCGCCCGATCGAAGTCGAGCGTTGCGACGCCGGCGGCCCAGTCGGGCAGCCCCTGGAGTTGCGGGTTGATACGATACAGCGTCGTTGAGCCGGACTCTGCGGCGATGGCGCGTTCGAGCACCTCGATCTGAGGCTGGCCGGAATAAAGCGTGCGCAGCTTGCGGGCAAAGTCCGGCATCGGTTCGACCATGATGCCGCTCCACCCGTGGTCACCAATCCAGCGATACAGCGGATCGTTGCGAATCCCGTCGTGCGCTCCGATCTGCAGAAACCGGATGCCGCCCAACTCTGGAAAACGCGAAAGGATCAGATAATCCAAAGGACTCCCGGGGACTTGGTCGACGTAACGCAGTCCCGGATGCGTCGCTTTGAGCAGTCGCAATCCCCGGCGGGAGAGAAGGCGGAGCAACGTGGTTTTCAAAAAGCTCATCGTGCGGATCAGAGTGCGATCCAGGTGGACGGAATGGCGCTGCGCCACTCCTCGGGAGAATCCTGGCGCCATTGTTTGGGGGCGACGACGGTCTTGGTCGGGGAAGGATTCAGCCAGGCGCCCCACCATGCGAATGTGCTATTGGAGATGATGGCATGATCGCAGAGACTCATGAGTCTGATCTTGTCGAACGAGTGCCAAGGTTCCGTCGCGCGGACGAAAACATGCGATCCGGGAGGACGGAACTCGCGTTCGATCGCGTCGATGTCGTCGGAAAATATATAGAGCGTGACGTCGGGATGCCGCTCCCGCAGCCGCGCGATCGCGGTCCGGTAGTAATCGAGCGGCAGCACCCCGAGCTCCCGGCTGAACGTGGCATTACGGACGTAGTCGCCGCGCCGAAAGTGCACGGCAGCGGAGGGGCCTCCCGCCCGGATGCGGGCGGCCATCGCTTCGACGGCAGGTTGCGGCGGATAGCGGAAGCTGAAGTGCAGGCGGACGAGGTGGGCGATCGGGGCGAAGAAGAGTTCCGACTGCCACATGCCCTCGAGCGTGGTGTTGTCGGGCTGATCGAAAAAGGCGGGATAAAACGCCGTGCCTAGCGCGCGGTGGAGGTTGGCGGGTGCGGCGTGGCGGTTAGCGTAGCGATAAAAGCGCAGCCGGCGTGCGACAGCGATCGACCAGCGCTCCGTGCGTGTCAGAGCGACGCCGCGCACGCGGTCGATCTCCTCCTGCGTCGCGAACTGTTCCGTGACGTTGAAGCAGGAAAGCGCGTAGCGGTTGTGCGCCTCGTATTCGGCGTATTCGCGGAACCACGACACGTCGAGTTTCAGCACGGTGCGACGCCGCTCCGCGAGCGCGAGGCCCGCGGCGTATTGAAACATCTGGTTGCCGAGACCTCCGAGGAGTCGGGTGATGATCATGCGAGGAGACGGGATTTGAGCCGGCCGCCGGCCTGGCGAACTTGCGCCACCGCGCCTCGAAAACGGTTGGCGGCGAGGTAAGGCCAGCTGCGGAGGCAGCGGCGGTTCACATAAAACTGATCGCCCTCGATCTCGCGCCGCACTTCGAACCCTAATGCGAAACCCTGCCGGCGCAGGAGTTCTTCGATTTCGCCGCGCAGCTTCTGGTCGCGGTAGAGTTCGCGATCCGAGACCTCGAGCCACAGCGCAGCGATCCGTGGCAGCATCTTTGCCCCTCCCGCCAGCACGAGATGCTCGGCGCCTTGCACATCCATGTGAAGGAAATCGATCCGGCCGATGCCGCGTTCCGCACACACGCGATCGAGCGTTTCGGTGGTGACGGTGACGGTCTCCTTGAACTCGATCCAGCCATACATCGGCGCGGAGTTCGCCGGCGCGAGCAGCGAGCTGGATTTGTTGCCGTAGTTCCAGTCGCCGCCCGCAAACTCGCGCGGCGGCCGACCCGACGAAACGTGAAACGTCGCTTCGCCGGAACGATCGGACAACGCCAGCGGAACGAGTTCGGCGGTATCGACCCGATAGCGCTCGAAGTTGGCGCGGACGAGGGCCTGGTTGCCCGGCAGCGGCTCGAACGCCAGGATGCGCGCGCGGGGAAACAGTCGGAAATAGCGCACGGACTCTTCGCCTTCGCAGGCGCCGACATCGAAGATCACAAGCGGGGCATCAGCCCGAAAAAGCCGGCGCAGCTCGGCCTCGATGGGCGAGGGGCGGGACAGGTAGGTGCTGAGGTCGGGTGGCTTCACGACGATGGGCGGCGCCTGCGGTTTTCACCCCCAGGGAAGCCGAGGAGGTTCCATCCGATTGCCGCGGGAGGTTCAGGAGCCGCCGTCATGCGATACGTTCGACCGAGGTGCCCATCGAATTCAGGACCGCGCCGACTCCGGCGGTCATCGGGAAATAGCCGCGGGCGCCTTCGCTGACGATTTCAATGCGCGCCGCCTCGAATTGCTGGAACGTGCGGCCTTCGGAAGAGAGCCCCACGCGCAGAAGATAAGTACCCGTCTCGATCGCCACGCGATCCTGCGTGAACACCGCCTCGTAGTCGCCGGGCTCGAGGTCACGCGGCGGCGCCCACGCGGTTTGCACCGCAATGCCATCGATCGCTTTCACGCCGACGGCGGCCACGAACGCCTTTTGCGGACTGACGATTCGGAACCGCACCCGCACGCGCCACGGTTCGCCGAGCGACAGGACGGATTGCGGGTTGTCCTGTAATGTTTCCACCGATACGGCCGTGGTGAACGCCCGGTCCACCTGATCCGCGTTCGGTTTCGGCACGGAGGCGGAAGGTTCGCCGGCGAGGCCGAGCTGGTAGGCTTCGATCACCCGTGGCGTGGGTCCGATCAGCTGCACCGCGCCGGACGAGAGCAGCACCGCGCGGCTGCAGAGTTGCCGGATCGAGGCGAGATTGTGGCTGACGAAGAGCACCGTGCGTCCCTCCTGGCTCGAGACGCTCTGCATCTTGCCGAGGCACTTTTTCTGGAACGCGAGGTCGCCAACCGCGAGCACCTCGTCGACGATCAGGATCTCGGGCTCGAGGTGCGCGGCGACCGCGAACGCGAGGCGGACATACATCCCGCTCGAGTAGCGTTTCACGGGCGTGTCGAGGAAGCGTTCCACCTCCGCAAAGGCCACGATCTCGTCGAACTTCCGACGGATCTCGCGGCGGCTCATGCCCAGAATCGCGCCGTTGAGATACACGTTTTCTCGGCCGGACAACTCCGGGTGAAAACCGGTGCCGACCTCGAGCAGCGAAGCGACGCGGCCGCGCAGACGAACCCGACCGATCGTCGGTTCGGTGATGCGGGACAGCACTTTCAACAGCGTGGATTTACCCGCGCCGTTGCGGCCGACAATGCCGACGACCTCTCCGGGTTGGACGGTAAAGGAAACATCGCGCAGCGCCCAGAACTCCTCGCGGGCGAAGCCCGTTCCCCAGCGCAGGCGGCGCCAGAACTTCCGCGCGGTGTGATGCAGCTGATCGCTCAACCGATCGGGCCGCGCCTCATGCTCGATCACGTAGCGCTTGCCGAGTCCGCTGACTTCGATGGAAGGCGCGCTCATGCTAGATGACGTCTGCAAATTGACGTTCCGTGCGGCGAAAATACCACAGCCCCGACGCCATGAGGACGGCGGCGAACGCGATCGAGTATCCCAGGTTGAGCGGATCGATATTCTGGTTGCCGCCGAGCAGGCACCAACGAAAACCGTCGATCACGCCGGTGAGGGGATTGAGGCCCAGCAAGGCGCGCCAGTTAGGATAGTAATCCGTGCGAAAACCCACCGGCGAAACGAACACGCCGACCTGCAGCATGAACGGAACGATGAAGCGGAAATCGCGAAACCGGACCGTGAGGCTCGTGAGCCACAACCCGGCGCCGAGTGCGAGGAGGAGCGCAAGCGCGATGTAGAAGGGCAGCACCAGAAATTGCCAGCCGGGTGGATACGCGAACCAGAACGACATCGCCAGAAAGAGCGCGAGCACGATCGCGAAATCGATCGCCGCCACGCCGAGCGAGGCGATGGGGATGACGAGCCGCGGGAAATAGACTTTCGAAATCAGGTGGGAATTGCCGACCACGCTGTTGCTGGCGCCGCCCAACGCCGTCGAGAAAAGCTGCCATGGCAAAAGTCCGGCGAGCACGAGGAGCGGATACGGCACGCCGCCGCTCGGCATTTTGGCGAGTCGTCCGAAGACGAACGTGAAGATCGCCATCGTGATCAGCGGCTGGAAAAGAGCCCAGGCTGCGCCGAGGGCCGCCTGCTTGTAGCGAACCTTGACGTCGCGCCACGCGAGAAAACCGAGCAGTTCGCGATAGCGCCATAGGTCCTTCCAGTAGTGCGTTTCAGAGCGGCCGGCTTCGAGGACCGTTTCCGTCGCGGGTGAGGCGGAGTCCGTCATGAGGGCGAGAGGGCGTGCGATGCCGGCGGCGTTTCGACGACGGATTCGCCGGCAGGGGAAGGCTCGACATCGCCGAGCAGGACCGCCAGCCGCATTTTGAAACGCTCGAACGAAAACTGTCGGGCACGCGCGAGAATCGCGTCTTCGTCCCAGGTGCGGCGGAGCGCGGCGATGCAGCCGTCGGCGATCGCCGGAACGTTGCCGAATTCAACGAGCACGCCGGTTGCGTCGGTGATCAATTCGGGAATCGCGCCCGCGCGCGCGCCGAGGCAGGGGCGGCCGTTGGCCATCGCCTCGAGTAGCACGAGGCCGAAACCTTCCTTCTCGCTCGGCAATGCGAACAGCGCGCACGCCCGCAGTTCGGCCGTGAGCCGCGCGTCGTCGACGCGGCCGAGAAACTCCACCGCGTGGTCGAGACCGAGTCGTTCGCGCAAGGCTTGCAGCCGCGGCAGGTCGTCGCCGCGACCGATCACGCGCAGCACCGCCGTCGGAAGCTGCGCGCGTACGGCCGGCATCGCCTCGATGAGATGGTCGACGCCTTTGTAGCGGTCGGACGTGGTGAGCCGTGTCACCACGAGGATCACCGGCGCTTCCGTCGCCGCGCGCGGCAGTCCGGGAGCGATGGTGAAAAACGGATCGAGCGTGTTGGGCAGCACCGCCGCCTGCTCCGGCAGCAGCACCCCGCGCTCCACCATACGATCGCGCGTGTAGCGGCTGACGCAAAATACCCGTTTCGCGCGGCGCAATGCGCTCCGCTCCAGCCGGGAGAACGGCCGCCACACCTCGATGCCATGCGCGACGAGGTAGTATTCAAGAGCTGGATTCAAGGCTCGGGCCGCCAGCGCCACCGGCAGCTGGCCGATGTGCCCGCAGACGATCCGGTCAGCGTTTCGACTGAGCGCCAGCGCATCGCGCACGAACCGGCTCTTCCGGCCGGCGCACACGCGCCATTCGGTCAATCGTGTAGTCGCGGCACGCTCCAGATCGGTCGTGTCGATCTGATCGTCGTTCAACGCGAGCAGCTTCACCTGGTCGTCCGGCCCCGCGAGTTCGCAGAGCGCCTTGAGATAGCCCTGCAGGATGCGCGGAATGCCGCCCTCGGACGTGAAGATCTCCGGCGCCCATAGCACGGTGCGGCGAGGCTGCGGACGCGTGGCGCCGCGCCCGCGTCCGGGCGTATTCGAAGTGGCATGACGGCCTTCGGACGCCACCGTGATCGACGGCGGCGTTTCCAGGCTGCGGACGGCGAGGGACGGACCGCGGCGATTTGCGAAATCGACCAGGATTGCGAGGCTCCACAGACGCGACCACTGGCGGTCGTCGTTGGTTTGAAGAAAGCTGTGCCACGTCGCGCCGACGGCATCGGGGGAGAACAGGCCGGAGCGGCTGACGCTGGCGGCGCTGAATGTTTCGTCGAGGAACGGACGCAGTTCGCGGCGCATCCAGCGGGCAAACGGGAACGAGAAACCCTGCTTGCGCCGGCTGAGCAGATCGGGCGGCAACAGATCGCGCATCGCGCTCGCGAGGGCAGCTTTCGGCGCGATGCCGGTTTTCCAACGCGCGGGCTGCGTCCACAGCCACTCGATCACGGTGCGGTCGATGAACGGCACGCGCAACTCGAGCGAGTGGCGCATGCTCATGACATCGCTGTCCCGCAGGAGGACGTCGGCCATGTAGCTCCGCAGTTCCCACGCGCTGAGTTTTTCGAACGCACCGGCATCGCGGAGATCGGCCGCGAGTCCGGCGAGGGCCGGGTGATGCGCGGGACGGGCCTCCAGCAGGTTGCGAGCGTCGGCTGACAGCAGGCGGGTCTGGCTGGACGCACTGAAAACGCGCCGCTGCAGCGAGCACAATTCGTCGAAAGTGCGGGCGTGTCTCAGCATGTCGGCTACTTTGCGGTAACGCGCTCCGCGCCGTTCGAAACGACGCAAAATCGGCTCGCGCGCGGCAGCCGGCAGCATCCGCCACCACGGCAGCCAGCGATGCAGCCGTGGAACGTCATGAAACGATGGATACCCGCCGAACAGCTCGTCGCCGCCGAGGCCGGAGAGCGCGACCGTGACGCCGCCGGCGTGCGCCGTCTCGCTGGCGAAGTAGGTGTTGATGCCGTCGCCTGTCGGCTGGTCGAGGGCGGAGAGGATGAACGGAAGTTGTTTCGCCACCTCCGCGCCGGTCACGATCCGCGTTTGATGATCGGTGCCGAAGTGCAGCGCGGTGGCTTCAGCGGCGCGGGATTCGTCGAGCGATTTTTCCTCGAAGCCGATCGTGAAGGTCTTCAGCCGGCCCGCGATCCGCGTCATGAGCCCGACGATCACTGCGGAGTCGAGGCCGCCGGAGAGGAAGGCCCCGACCGGCACGTCGGCCGCCAGATGGGCGCGGATCGAATCCTCGAGCTTGGCCCGCAAGCCGGCTTCGAACTCCTCGCGCGACGGCGCGGCTGGAGCAGGCGCGATCGATTGGAAATTCCAGTGGGTGCGGCGGACGAGTTGACCGCGGTGAAAGGTCGCGCATTCGCCGGGCTGGAGGCAGACGACGTCGCGGTAGATCGTGCGCGGCGCGGGCACGGCCAGCCACGCGAGGTAGTCGGCCGCGGAGACCGGATCGATCTCGGCGCGGAAAATCCCTGACGCGACCAGCGCGTTCAGTTCGGAGGCGAACAGCAGGCGCGATCCGCTTTGATGAAGATAGAGCGGTTTGATGCCGAAAGGATCGCGGGCGAGAAAGAGCCGGTCCTCCCGGGCATCCCAGATGGCGAAGGCAAACATGCCGCGCAGCCGACCGACGCAGGCTTCGCCCCATTGCGCAAACGCGGCCAGCAGCACCTCGGTGTCGCACTGCGTTGCGAACGAGTGTCCGAGCCCGGCGAGCTCCGTGGCGAGCGCGCGGAAGTTGTAGATCGCCCCGTTGAAAACGAGGTGGAACCGCCGATCGGCTGACGCCATCGGTTGACGGCCATTTACGGGATCGAAGACCGCGAGCCGGCGCATGCCTAACGAGGCTGCGCCGACGGAGATCGCGCCGGCATCGTCCGGCCCGCGATGAACCATCGCCGAGCACATGCGCGCAACGGCGGTATCCCGATTTTCGATCGGGAGCGATGGGTCAACGACACCGGCGATACCGCACATGTCAGGGCGTCTCGGTCAAACGCGGCCCGGCATCGTCGCCATCGGCCTGCGGCTGAGGTTCGGGTGCGTGGACACAGTCAATGGGAACATTGACGTAAATTGCTGATCTATCACTAAATAGAAAAAAATACGGCGCCGGGAGAGCAGGCTTTGCCCCGTCGCTTCTGGCAAAAAAAGCAACTTCGGTCGGTCGCAAGAAAGCTGGACCATTATTTCGAAGAGCTAGGGGTTAAACCCTATTCCGATGGCGTCAATCCAAAGGACGCCGCCGCGCGCTCTCGCCGCGGAAATCGAGGCTCACGCGCAGATGGCGGCCAGCACCTCGCGTGCTTTTTCGATGGATACGAGTCTTTCGACCAGCGCAGCACCGAAGTCGAGGGCAGTGCCCGCACCACGGGAAGTGATGACGTTTCCGTCGATCACCACGCGTTCCTCGGCGAGCCGGTGGGGCAGTTCGGCAGCGACGGAAAAATGAGCGGTATGGCGCCGGCCTCCGAGCACGCCGGCGTCGAGCAGCACGGTGGGCGCGGCGCAAATCGCGGCCAGCCAGCGGCCGGCGGCGTGGTGCCGCTGGACCAGCGCACGAACACGTGGATCGGCGCGGAGGAATTGGGTGCCGGGACCGCCCGGAAGAAAGACGCAGTCGAAATCACGGCCTTCCACAGCGCTCAGGGGCGTGTCGGCATGGGCGGTGATGCCACTGCGGCCGGTGACGTGGATGCCTTCCGGTAATGCGGCGAGCGTCACCTCGACTCCGGCGCGTCGCAGCAGATCGACCGGCGTGAAAGCTTCGATTTCTTCAAATCCGTCCGCGAGGAGCGTGAGAACGGTGGGCATGGCCGGACGAAACCACTCCCTCACGGGGAGCACACCTCTTTTTTGATCCCTTTTCCGGAACAGGTCTGCATGAGTAATTTCGAGAATGGATTTTTCCTCGAAACGGTTGGTCGTGTTTGGCGCCGGCTATGTGGGCGGCGAAGTGGCGCGGCAGGCGAGGGAGCGCGGGTGGCAGGTGACGGCGCTCACGCGTAATCCCGAGAAGGCGGCTGCGCTCGCCGCGCACGACATTCAGGTAATCGTGACCGATCTGGCGACGGGGGACTGGCATGCGCAGATCCCGGGCAGCGCGGATTTTGTGTTGAACGCGGTGAGTTCCGGCGGCGGGGGCGTCGACGGGTATCGCCACAGTTATGTCGACGGCATGAGCTCGATCCTGCGGTGGTCGGCGTCGACGGGCGGCATCGGCACACTGGTCTACACCAGCAGCACCTCTGTTTATCCGCAGAATGGCGGTATCGACGTCGACGAAACCGCAGGTCACGAAGGCGTCGGCGAACGCGGGGAGATTTTGTTGGCGGCGGAAAATGTTTTGCGAAACGGCGCGGCGGACGCGGGCTGCCGGCGCTGGTTTGTCCTGCGGCTGGCGGGACTCTACGGGCCCGGGCGCCACCACCTGCTCGAACAAGTGCGCAGCGGCACGGTGTCCGGGCGGGGCGAGCATCGGTTGAACCTGGTGCATCGCGACGACGTATGCGCGGCGATTTGGGCGGCGTTTGCTGCGCCGGCGATGGTGGGAAACGACGTCTTCAACCTCGCGGACGATCACCCTGCGCGCAAGGCGGAGGTCGTCGCCTGGTTGGCGGAACGGCTCGGCGTGGCGATGCCGGCTTTCAGCGGACATCCCGCAGGCGGTCGACGCTCGGTGACGCCGGACCGCGCCATCCTGAACACCAAAGCGCGCGACGTGCTGGGCTGGCGCCCGCGGTTTACGAGTTTCCGCGAAGGCTATGCGGAAATCCTTTCTTCGAGCGCGGCTCAAAAGTGAACACGTCCATGAAAGGGGCTTGGCTCGCTTTCACTTTCGGCCCACTCATTCTCACGCTCTTGCATCCCTGAACTGTTCTCGTCCGTTTCATTTTCACCCTCAACTTCACCTTAACTTTCTCCCCTCATGGCCGGCGTAGGCAAACTCCTCAAACAAGCTCAGAAAATGCAGCGTGGCATCGAAGCGCTCCAGGCGCAGCTCGAAGCCAAGGAGATCGATGTCACGAGCGGCGGCGGCGCCGTGAAGATCAAGATCAACGGCGCGGGTAAATTCCTCGCGCTGTCACTCGATCCCGAATTTTTGAAGGAAGACACGAAGGTCGTGTCCGATGCGGTGCTCGCGGCGGTGCAGGACGCGGCCAAGCAGGCGAAGGATTACAACGATGCGGAGATGCAGAAGGTGACCTCGGCGTTCCAGATGCCGGGATTCATGTGAGCGGCGATGGCCGAGCCGCGGCCGCTCACGAGCTTGGAGCGAAAAGCCCCAAAGTCGGACACCTGAATGTCTGCTTTCGATAAACTGCAGCAGCAGTTGAAACAATTGCCCGGGCTGGGCTTTCGCTCGGCCGAGCGGGTCGCTTTGCACCTGCTCGTCGAAAAGCCGGAGCGGCTGCCGCTGCTGGTGGAGGCCTTGCAGGAAGCCGCGCGACGCGTGCGGCGCTGCACCCGCTGCGGCAATCTCGCCGAGGCGGAATTGTGTCCGATATGTGCCGACGAGCGGCGCGAGCAGTCGCTGGTGTGCATCGTCGAGCAGGTGCCGGACCTCGTCGCACTCGAGCGCAGCGGCGCCTACCGCGGCGTTTACCACGTGTTGCACGGGAAACTCTCGCCGCTGCATGGCGTCGCTCCCGAAGACCTGAATCTTGCGTCACTCCTCGCCCGGGTGGAGAGCGGAGCGGTGGCGGAATTGATCCTCGCGCTCTCCAATGACGTGGAAGGGGAGGCGACGTGCCACTATCTCACCGAGCAACTGGCGGCGTCGGACCGCGAGGTGAAAGTGACGCGCATCGGTTTCGGCCTGCCGAGCGGCGGCGGGGTGCTGTATGCGGATTCGGTGACGTTGAAGAGCGCGCTGGAGGCGCGCCGCACGTATTCTTGATTGCAGTCGAACCTGCGGTCGCTTTGCTTCCGCGCATCCCTTGCGGGCGTAGTATATCGGCTATTATGTGGGCTTCCCAAGCCTGAGAGGCGGGTTCGATTCCCGCCGCCCGCACCAATCCCTTTCAGCCCAACTCCCCACCGCGAAAGCGGCAACCACCACTGAAAGTCGTATCCCATGAAAGTCGTAAAATCCCTCGCGGCCATCCTGGCCCTTTCCTTCCTGACCGCCGGCTTTGCGTTCGCCAACGACCAAGCCTCGACCGATGCCAAACTCGCGAAGTGCTGCGCGAAGGCTGCGAAAGACGGCAAGGAGTGCACGCACGCCTGCTGCGTCGAGGCCATGAACGCCGGCAAGAACTGCGAAAAGTGCGGCGGTAGCGGCGCGGCCGAAAAGAAAAAGTAAACCGCCCGTTTCGTTCTTACACCCAGCCGCCCGCGCCAATCGCGCCGGCGGCTTTTTGCTGCGCGCAACTCACACGTCGGCCGCGACGTGCTCGGCGCTGAGATGCCGCCAGCGGTCGACCACGCGGCGATACATGTCCTCGAACGACAGCCCGTGCGCGGCCCGCAACGTTTCGACGCTGCTGCCGTGCTCCACAAATTTGTCCGGCCAGCCGATCCGCTCCACGGCCGCCGGGCAATTCGCCTCCTGCAGCGCTTCGAGCACGGCACTGCCGAAGCCGCCGGTGACGACATGGTCCTCGAGTGTAACCAGCAAAGGGATACAAGCCGCGTGGCTGAGCAGCAGCGTGCGGTCGAGCGGTTTGACGAAGCGGGCGTTGACGACGCCCACGGAGAGGTTCTCCTCCGCCTCGAGCCGGGCGGCGAGCTTCAGCGCGTCCTGCACCATCGGACCGAGCGCCCACAGCATGATGTTGGAGCCCTGTCGCAGCACCTCCGCCTGGCCGATCGGCAGCAGGGCGGGCTCGGGCTTCAGCGGGACGCCCACGCCGGATCCGCGCGGATAACGGACGAAAGCCGGCGCGCCGAGTTGCAGGCTCGTGTGAAGCATGTCGACGAGTTCGTCCTCGTCCTTCGGCTGCATCACGGTGACATTCGGCACGCAGCGCAGGTAGGCGAGATCGAACAGGCCGTGATGCGTGGGACCGTCGTTCGGGGAAAGCCCTGCGCGGTCCAGGCAGAACGTCACCGGCAGATTCTGCAGCGCGACGTCGTGAATGATCTGGTCGTAGGCGCGTTGAAGGAACGTCGAGTAAATCGCGCACACCGGCTTGATACCCTTAGTGGCGAGGCCGGCGGCAAAGAGCACCGCGTGTTCCTCGGCGATGCCGACGTCGAAGAACTGCCGCGGCAGCGCGGTGGCCAGATGCGACAGACCGGTGCCGCTGGGCATCGCGCCGGTGATCCCGACGATCATCGGGTCGGCCTGGGCGAAGCGCGTCAGCGCCTGCCCGAAGACGTCCTGATAGTTTGGCGCGGAGGCGGCCGATTTCGTGTTCTCGCCGGTGACGGGATCGAACGGACTGGCCCCATGGAAACGCTCGGGAAAGTTGATCGCGGCGTTGAGCCCCTTGCCCTTCTTCGTGAGCACGTGCACGAGCACGGGCACGTCGCAGTTTTTGGCAAACTCGAGGTTCTTCGCGAGGGCGTCGAGGTCATGGCCGTCGACCGGGCCAAGGTAGCGCAGCCCGAATTTTTCGAAGAGCGACGACTCGACGAAGAAGTCCTTCGTCTCGCGCTTCCACTTTTGATACATCCGGTTCATCTCCACGCCGCGCTGGAAGCTCGTGAAGAATTTTTCGATGTCGTGGTGGATCTTGTTGTAGGTCGGGCTGGTGGAGATCCGGTTGAGGTAGGCGGAGATGGCGCCGACGTTTTTCGCGATCGACCACTCGTTATCGTTGAGGATGACGATCAGGCGCTTGGTGGAGGCGACGACGTTGTTCAGCGCCTCCATCGTGATGCCGCAGGTGAAAGCGGCATCGCCGCAGATCGCGATGACGTGTTCGCCCGTGCCGCGGAGATCGCGCGCGGTGGCCATGCCAAGCGCCGCGGACAGCGCGGTGCCTGCGTGGCCGGCGCCGAAAGCGTCGTGCGGACTTTCCGCCCGGGAGAGAAAACCGCTCGCGCCGTCGGTGTGGCGCAATCGGCGGAAAAACTCGCCGCCGCGGGCGGTGAGCAGTTTGTGCACGTAGCCCTGGTGAGCCACGTCGAAGACGAACTGGTCCTCGGGCGTGGTAAAAATGCGATGCAGCGCGATCGTGAGCTCGACGACCCCGAGATTGGGGCCAATGTGTCCGCCGTTTTTCGCGGTAACCGCGATCAGTTCGTCGCGAATCTCCTGGGCGAGCTGCGGCAACTGGCCCGGCGGGAGCGCTTTGACATCGGCCGGACCGCGGATGGTGGCAAGCAGCCGCGGAGGCGTTTCGGGGGCGGAATCATTCATTCAACAGAGCGGAAGCGAAACGCGGGCGATCAGGCGTCGCCGGCGGCATCGAAAGAGGAGAAGGCGACGCCGTCTTTCTGCTTCTTGAGCAGTTCGATCTTGAGTTCGGCGTCCTTCAGGCGGGCCTCGCAGATCTTCAGAAGCTTGTTTCCCTCCTCGAACTTCGCGAGCAGGTCGGCGAGCGGAATCTCGCCGGACTCCATCGCCTCGACGATGGATTCGAGCTGCTCGAGCGCGGTCTCGAAGGAGAGTTTCTTGTCAGTGGCTTCCACAAGCGCGAACGATGCGCCGGGTGGGGGGCTTTTCAATCAAAACGTGGGCCGCTCCTGTGTCAGCACGCCGCCGGGACGGGCCGCGCGGCGTCGCGATTTTGCGTTGGCGACGTTCGAAAACCCGTCTGCATGACGGAATGTTAATTGTGATGCTGGTGACGGCGGGCCTGCTGGGATTGCGGCTGTTGGGTGATCTGGTGCTGACGGCGCTCAACCGCGCCGAAGTGCGCCGCCACGCCGCCACGCCGCCGCCGGCGGTGGCGGCGATCATGGACGAGGCGACCTACCGCAAATCGGTCCGCTACACGTTGGAGCGCTCCAGCTTCGGCATGCTCACCAGTGTCTTCGACACGCTGGTGCTCGCGCTCTTTGTTTTCGGCGGCGTGTTGCCGTGGTTGTTCATGAGCGCGATCGGGTGGGGCGCCGACGAGGCGGTCTGGACGCGCGCGTTGTTCATCCTGATCGCCGGCGTGCTCTTGTCCGTCCCCTCGCTGCCGTTCGACTGGTGGGAGCACTTCCGACTCGAGGCGAAGTTTGGCTTCAACAAAAGCAGCGTGCGCTTGTGGTTCACCGACAAGTTGAAAGGTATGCTGCTGATGCTCGCGATCGGCTTTCCGCTGCTTTGGGCGCTGTTGTCACTGGTCAACTGGGTCGGGCCGACGTGGTGGATCTGGGCCTTTGCGCTGCTGTTCGCGTTTCAGCTGCTGATGCTGGTGCTGTATCCGAAGCTGATCCTGCCGTTGTTCAACAAGCTCACGCCGCTGCCCGAGGGCGACTTGCGTCACCGCCTGCTGGCGCTCGGCGATCGCACGGGTTTCAAGGCGCAGACGATCGAGGTGATGGACGGCAGCAAGCGCTCGGGACACTCGAACGCGTTCTTCACGGGCTTCGGCCGTTTCCGGCGCATCGTGCTTTTCGATACGCTGATCGCTCAGCTGACGCCGGAGGAGCTGGAGGCGGTGCTGGCGCACGAAATCGGCCACTATCGCCGCGGCCACATCCCGAAAATGCTCGCGCTGTCGGCCGCGCTGATGCTCGCGGCGTTTGCGGTCATCGCGTGGCTGGCGGCGAATCCGTGGTTCAATCTCGCCTTCGGATTCCCGCCGGGCGAGATCGCGCCGGCGTTCCTGTTGTTCGGACTTTTGAGCGGTGTGGTGACGTTCTGGTTCTCGCCGCTGAGCAACGCGTTGTCGCGGAAATACGAATACGAGGCGGATGCCTTCGCGCGCGATGCCATGGGCGGGGCCGGCCCGATGGTCGGCGCGCTGCGCAAGCTCGCGCAGAAGAATCTCACGAACCTCACGCCGCACCCGTGGTTCAGCGCGTTCCACTACTCGCACCCGACGCTGGTCGAGCGCGAGCGGGCGCTGACGCAGCCGGCTTGAGGGGCGGAGCCGCGGCGGGGTCCGGGAGAAACGGTTTGCGCCGGCGGGCGGGATCGCGCTCTCTCGTGGTCTCCGGCGTCATGAGATGGACTTTCGTCGCAGCGTTCTGGCTTGGTTTTCTCCTGTCGGAATCTGCGGGCCGCGAGTCGCTGACGATCGCCACGTATAATGTGGAAAACTACGGGCTCGCGAACCGGATGACGGACGCCGGGTTCAGGCCGGAGTATCCAAAGCCCGAGCGCCAGAAAGCGGCGCTGCGGCGGGTGATCCGGGCACTGAACGCGGACATCGTTGTTCTCCAGGAAATCGGCGGGGAAGCCTACCTCGAGGAGCTGGCCCGGGATCTGCGCGGCGAGGGCTGCGATTACCCGTTTCGTGCGATCGTCGACGCGGCGGATGCGGAGCGGAAGCTCGGCCTGCTCGCGCGTGTGCGCCCGGTCGCGTTCGTGCCGCATGCGGGGCTCACGATCGCTTATCGGGGCGAAGTCGTGTCCGTGAAACGCGGACTGCTCGAGGCGCGGTTCGCGACGCCGGCCGGCGAGCTCGCGTTGTTCGGCGTGCATTTGAAAAGTCGCTACACCGATCGCGCCGACGATCCGCAGTCGGCTGCGCGGCGAACCGCGGAGGCGGCGTCGATCCGCGACGCGGTGTTGCGCGTGTTTCCGGATCCGTCCCTGGCGTTGTTCGTCATCGTCGGCGACTTCAACGACAGCAAGGACAGCCCGGCGCTGCAGCGTTTCCGGCGGCGCGGGCAGACTCCGCTTGCGGAACTGATGCCAGCGTTCGATTCACGCGGCGAGGCGTGGACGCATGCCTATGCGAAACGCGATACGTATACGCGGGTCGATCACGTGTTGCTCTCGCCGGGGCTGCGCCAGCAAGACGGGATCGACGCAATCGCGCGGGTGTTCGATGGCGACGGCGTGCGCGAGGCCAGCGATCACCGGCCGGTGGTGCTCACGTTGCGCTTCGACGGGCAACAAAAAGGCGGGTCCGAAGACCCGCCCTTGGCGAAATAAAAATCCGATTCGGTTACTGGACCGACACCGGGACCGTGACCTCGCCGGCGCCGTAGCCTTTCAGGAACAAGCTGCCGCTGCCGGGCCGGCCACCCTGAACGTTCACCGTGACGCTGGTCTGGCCCTGCGGCACGATCACCTCGGGCATGATCACGCTCTCGGGCACGTCGGTGGTCAGGTCGAGCAACAGGCCGCCGGCGGGGGCGGGATTGGGCACGGTGAAGGTCAGCGACTGCGTTTCCCCGCGACGCAGCGTCAGTGCGGACGGCGAAACGGTGAGGTTGCTCGCATCGATGCGGAACGTGCCGACCGGCGAGGTGCCCGCGGCGCTGCCGAGTGTGACCCGGTAGTTCTGGCCGGGCGTCAGCGCGGGAACGAAAAAGCTCAGGGCATTCGGCGATTCGTAAACCGTGCGCGTGGCGGTGCTGTCGAAATAAATCACGTCCTGCGGGGTGAAACCGCGGCCGAGCACGCTGATGCGCGCGCCGACGGGACCGCGATTGACCTCGAGCGAGAGCACGTAGCGGTGCACGACCGAGGCCTGGGTGACGCCAGAGTAAGTCTGCGCCGGAGACGAACCGTTGTTGGACTGCACCTGGTAATCGACGAGGAAGTAATAGGCGAACGCGTCGCGACCGGCGGGCAGTTGGTAGTCGAACTCGTAAAGGTTCTCTCCCAGCGGGCTTTTCGTCATCGGGAAGTTGCGACCGTCCACCACGATCTGCGGACGAAGGCTGCCGGGGACGATGGTGTGCGCTTTCGGTGTGACGCGCAGCGTGATGGTGTAAATCTGCGAGGGATTTTCCGGCAGCGAGGCGGGCGTGAGATTGGACAGGACAACGCCCTGGCAACCGGCGAAAAGGAGCAGACCCAGCGCGGCGCCGAGCCCGAAAAGGAATTTCCTCGCGAGGAAAAGACGGTTGATATGCATTGAATTTTTGAGCGTGAAAACCGGGCGGATCAAGGCGCGTTAGTAATGAGTCACTTTGCATCAGAGCAAGCCAAAGCTGAGACGGGCAAACCGTTGGGACTCTACGTGCACGTGCCGTTCTGCGCCTCGACCTGCGACTTCTGCGCGTTCTACCAAACCAAGCCGACCGCGCAAGGGGTGAAAAGTTTCCTGAACGGCATCGCGAGCGAGGCGGACCTGGTGTCGTGGTCGCGACCGGTGACCACCGTGTTCTGGGGCGGCGGCACGCCCGGCCTGCTCGCGCCGGCGGACCTCGCGCGGCTCGCCGCCCAGGTGCGCGCGCGCTGCGGCGGCACGCCGGCCGAGTGGACGGTCGAGATGGCGCCGGCTTCGGTGACGGTCGAGCGTTTGCAGGCGCTGCGCGACGCGGGCGTGACGCGGATCTCGATGGGCGTGCAGAGCTTCCAACCCGTGCTGCTCGACGCGCTCGGCCGCCAGCACACGCGCGAGCAGGTCTATCGCGCCTACGAACGCGTGCGCGCGGTGGACTTTCCGAGCGTCAACCTCGACCTGATGTTCGCGCTGCCGGGGCAGACGGAGGCGGAATGGCGCGAGGATGTGCGTGAGGCGGTGCGGCTCGCCCCGGATCACCTCTCGACTTACTGCCTCACGTTCGAGGAGGACACCGCCCTGTGGGTGAAGCTGTCGCAGGGTCGGGTAAAACTGGATACGGAGCATGAGGCGCGGCTTTACGAAGCCACCTGGGCCCAGCTGGCCGGCGCGGGTTACGCGCAATACGAGGTGTCGAATTTCGCGCGGCCGGGTCATCGCTGTGTTCACAATCTGAATACTTGGCGGATGCACGAGTGGATCGGGCTCGGTCCGTCGGCGGCCTCGCAGCAGGACGGGATGCGCGGCGCGAACATCGCGGATCTGGAGCAATGGCTTGCGCGCGTCGCCCGGGGCGAGCGCGTGACCGAGGATCGCGTGGAGCTGACGCCGGCGGCGCTTGCGGAGGATGCGGTGATCTTCGGGCTGCGGATGAACGACGGCGTCGACCTCGCTCCGTGGCGGGCGGCGGCGCCCGGCGCGCCCTGGGCACAGGTCGAGGAACTGCTGAAGCGGCTGGCCGACGCGGGGCTCGCGGTGCGCGCGGGCACGAACGTGCGGTTGACAGACCGCGGGCGATTGATTGCCGATGCGGTGGGCGCGGAGGTGATGGAGGCGTTCGATTCGCCGGCGGAGAAAACTCCGTCGGAACGATCGTCGGAACGGCTCCCGCCGCTGCCGTCCGCTTCACGATGATACGCTGCGTTTTGATTTTCCTTTCGAGCTTCGCGCTGGCACGCGCGGGCGCGCTGGTGCTGCAGACCGATTTCGGCACGAAAGACGGCGCGGTCGCCGAGATGAAAGGCATCGCGGTGGGCGTGAGCCCGCGGCTCGCGATCCACGACCTGTCGCACGAGAACACGCCGTTCGACATCGGGGAGGCGGCGTATCGGTTGAAGCAGGCGGCGCCGTATTGGCCGGCGGATACGGTGTTCGTCTCGGTGATCGATCCGGGCGTCGGCACCGCGCGCAAATCCGTCGTGGTGAAAGCGGGCAACGGGCAGCTGTTCGTCGGTCCCGACAACGGCACGTGGACGCTGATCGCCGAGGAGATCGGCATCGCGGCGGTGCGCGAGATCGACGAGACGAAGCACCGGCGGCCGGGCTCGGAGCGGTCGCACACCTTTCACGGGCGCGACGTGTATGCGTATGTTGGCGCCCAGCTCGCGGCGGGTGCGCTGGCGTTCGACGATGTCGGACCGGCGTTACCGGACGTCGTCCGCCTGCCCTACGAAAAGGCGCGGCGGGAGGGCGACACGCTCGTCGGCGCGATTCCGTATTTGGATTTTCAATTCGGCAACGTCTGGACGAATCTCGGCGAGGAACTGTTCGCGCAGCTGGGGCCGGTGGCGGGCGAGCGTTTCCGGGTCACGATCGCGCGCGGCGCGGACGTTGTGTTCGAGGGCGAGCTGCCTTACGCGCGGACCTTCGGCGACGTGCCGGAGGGGGCGCCGCTGCTTTATTTGAACAGCTTGATGAACGTAGCCGTGGCTCTGAACCAGGGAAATTTCGCACAACGACACGGCGTCGCCTGCGGCGCCGGGTGGAGCATCCGGATCAGGAAGGCGAAACCGTGAGGAAGCGCATGACGGTGGGGGTGGGCGCGATGCTGTGCGCCCTGGCGGCTTGGTCGTCGGCGGCCGCGGCGGCCCCACGTGTGGAGCTGGCCTGGCCGACGCCGGGCAACGCGTGGACGGAAGGCCGCCCGGCGCGGGAGTTTCTGCAGCATGCGGGCTCGGGCGATCCGGAGTCGGGCGGATTTGGCGGCGTGCGGAGTGGAGGCCGCCAGTTTCACGAAGGCATCGACATCAAGCCGAGCGCGCGCGACCGGCAGGGCGAGCCGACCGATCCGGTTTTTGCGGCGATGGACGGCGTCGTGCGCCACGTGAGCGCCGTCGCGGGCCGGAGCAGTTACGGCCGCTACCTCGTGCTCGAGCATCCCGGCGTGAGCCCCGCGGTTTACACGCTCTACGCGCATCTCGCGCGCATCGATCCGTCGGTGCGCGTGGGCGCGAGCGTTCGGCGCGGACAGGTGCTGGGCACGATGGGACACACCGCCGGCGGCTACACGATTCCGCGGGATCGGGCGCACTTGCATTTCGAAATCGGTCTGCGGGTCACGGACGATTTTCAGGCCTGGTATGACTCGCGGAAATTCGGCAGCCGCAACGATCATGGCCTTTGGAACGGCATGAACCTGATGGGCATCGATCCGCTGGATTTCCTTGAGGCGTGGCGGGCGCGTCGGGTGAACAATTTCGACGAGTATTTCGCGGAAATGGCGGTGGCGGTGCGGCTGAAAATCGCCACGCGCCGCGTGCCTGATTTCGTGCGCCGTTATCCGTCGCTCGTCACGAAACCGCTGCCGATGATCGTCGGCGGCTGGGAGATTAGTTTCAACTGGTCCGGGATTCCGTTTCGATGGACGCCGCTGTCCGGCGCCGAGACGGCGGGCATGACGCTGAACCGGCCCGAGATCGTGGAGGTGAACCCGTCCGAGACGCGCCGCGATCGGAGCAAGGCGCTCGTCGCCCAAGCGCGTGGCATCTGGCGTCCGGTCGACGACCTGAACACGGTGCTGCAGCAGTTGGGACTACGATAAGCGTCGGCGCGAACATGAGCCCGACGTTCTCGTTGGGCGGGAGGGCTTGCGACCGACGATCAACCCGACGAGGACGTCGGGTCCACCTCAGGCGGTTACACTTGGGTGTTGCCGCCGCGCTTCAGCTCTGCGGCTTGAGCTGATTGAGGAGTGCGACGAATTCCGGGTGATCCTTCAGACCGTCGAGGTCGGGATCCTGCTGCATCCAGTCGAAGTCGTTGTAGCCGAGTTTCACCGCTTCGCGCAGCGCGCGCAGCGCGTCGGCCTTGCGTTTCACGAGCGCCAGGCTGCAGGCGAGATTGTAATGGGCGGTCGCGTTGGAGGGCCGCAGGCGCACGAGTCGGCGATCCATCTTCAGCCCGTCCACGATCCGGCCTTGTTTGGTGTAAAGCCCGCCGAGAATCTCGATGACGTCCGTGTAGGTGGCGTCGCGTTTGAGCACCGACTCGAAAAAACGAATCTCGAATTCAGGATCGTTGGGTCGCGACATGGCGGTTCAGGAGGCGCGGCGCGGACAGGAGCCGGTGAGGCGAAGGGTGTCGCATCGCGCGCTGACCTGGAGCCGCTGCGAAACGGGCGTCAGGCCCAGCTTCGAGGAGACCGTATTGCCATACCAGCTCATGAACGGCGCGCTGATCTCGAAAATCTTGTCGCAATCGAGACACACGACCTGCGCCACCTGGGTGCTGCCGCCGTCCTCGTTGGGATGATAGAACTTTTCTCCCGAGCCGATATCAACTTCGCGCAGCAACGCGCTCTCCGTCATGATGGGCAGCGTGCGGTAAACGGTGGCGCGCGACACGGAGTCGTCGATCGTGCGGGCGTAATCGAGCAACTCCTCTGCCGTGAAGTGCTCTTTCTGCGCCACCGCCGCGTCGAAAATGGCCAGCCGCTGATTCGTCACGCGCAGACCTTTTTGCGTGAGGAATTTTCGGAATTTTTCGCGGGCCGCAGGGATGTTCACGGCAAAAATGTCCGTCCGGTCGCGGGGTGTGTCAATGCGTTCGTGGCTCTCGCGGGCTCCCCGCGCGCTCCGTCTTGCCATGCGGGAAACGCTGCTCCGTGATCGCTCGAATGACTGTCGGCGTCCATCCGCTCGCGGGCTTCGATAAGCTCCTGCACTACCGCGTGCCCGAAGACCAGCGCGACCTCGTCGCGGTGGGCTCGCTCGTGCGCGTGCCGGTGCTGCGGACGCTGCGGCTGGGAATCGTGGGCGAGATCGGCGCGCCGGCGGATTTCCCGATCGAGAAGCTGAAAAGCATCGCGCAGGTCGTGCATCCGTTTCCGGCGCTCTCGCCGGAGTTGCTGAAGCTCGCGCGCTGGATGGCGGGCTATTACGCCTGCGGCGTCGACAGCGTGATCGAGACGATGCTGCCCGCCGCGGTGCGCAACGGAGCGACGGTGAAACACGAAAAACTGCTCGCGCTCTGCACCAAGCTCGCGGACGACGAACTCACCCAACTCGAGAAACGCGCACCGGCGCAGGCGAAACTCTATCGGTTTCTCGCGCAGCAGTTTCGCCCGCAGAAAAAGTCGCTGGTCCTCTCGCGGCTGGACGTCAGCGCACCGACGGTCGCTTCGCTCGTGAAAGGCGGCGTCGTGCGCGAGGAGATCCGCCGCGTCGAGCGCGTCGCCTATCACGACGATTTCGCGCACGGCGAACTGGTGGCGTCGCAGCCGCACGCCCTCAATGTCGAGCAGGCCGCGGCGGTGGCGGCGCTCGATGCGAGTCTCGCCGAACAAAAATTCGGCGTGACGCTGCTGCACGGCGTGACCGGTTCGGGCAAAACCGAAGTTTACCTGCGCGCGATCGACACCGCGCTGAAGAGCGGCGGTGGCGTGATTTTTCTCGTGCCGGAAGTGGCGTTGACGCCGCAGACCGTCGCGCGGCTGCGCTCGCGGCTCGAGGCGATCGCGCCAGCGCATCGTTGCGTCGTGTGGCACAGCCATTTGAGCGAAGGCGAGCGATTCGACGGCTGGCTCGCGCTGGCGACCGGCGAAGCGCGAATCGTCGTGGGCGCGCGTTCGGCAATTTTCGCGCCCGTGCAGGATCTGCGGTTGATCGTCGTCGATGAGGAACACGAACCCGCTTACAAGCAGGACGAGACGCCGCGTTATCACGGCCGCGACGTGGCGGTGATGCGCGCGAAGTTGAACGGCGCCGTGTGCCTGCTCGGCTCGGCGACGCCGTCGCTGGAGAGTTTCGCCAACGTCCTCGCCGGCAAATACCGCCAGCTCACGCTGACGCAGCGCGTCGACGCGCGCCAGCTGCCGCACATCGAGATCGTCGATCTGCGCATCGAGGCGATGAAGCAGCGCGCACTGCCGACGCTCTCGCGCCGGCTCGTCGACGCGATGTATGCGCGTTTCGAGCGTCGCGAGCAGACGATCCTGTTCATCAACCGCCGCGGCTATTCTTCGTCGATGCTCTGCACGAAATGCGGGCATGTGGAGGAGTGTCCGCATTGCAGCATCGCGTTGACGTATCACCGGGCCGACGAGTTGCTGCGCTGTCATCTGTGCAACCACCAGAAACCGGCGCCGCCGCGTTGCCCGCAGTGCGGCGCGCCGGATATTCGCTGGAAGGGACTGGGGACGCAGCGCGTGGAGGAAGCGGTGCGACGCGTGCTGCCGCGCGCCAGGATCGAGCGGATGGACACCGACGCGATGGCGAAGAAAAACCGGTTTCGCGAGGTGCTGGCGCAGTTTCGCGCCGGCCGGATCGACGTGCTCGTCGGCACGCAGATGATCGGCAAGGGACTCGATTTTCCGAACGTGACGCTGGTCGGCTTGATCGACGCGGACATGTCGATGCACATCCCGGATTTCCGCGCCAACGAGCGGACGTTCCAGCTGCTCGTGCAGGTGGCCGGGCGGGCGGGGCGGGGAGATCGCGCCGGCGATGTGATCGTCCAAACGTTCACGCCGCAGGCGGAGCCGATCCAGTTTTCGCGGCAGGCGGATTTCGCGGGCTTCGCCGAATCGGAGCTGAAGCTGCGGCGCGATTTTCATTACCCGCCTTACCGGCACCTCATCCATCACCTGTTTCGCGGACCGAATCCGGAGAAGCTGAAGTTTTTCGCGGAGCAGTGGGCGCGACTGGTCGAGAAGGAGCTGAGCGGCAAGGTGGAGTTGCGCGGCCCGTCTGCCTCGCCGATCGAAAAGATCAAGGACGAGTATCGCTGGCAGCTCTGGTATTTCACGAACGGCGTTTCGAAAGTGGTGCCGGAGCTTGCGCGGCTGCGTGCGGGGTTCGCGTGGCCGGACGACATCACGCAGGTGCTCGATGTGGACCCGGTCAATCTCATGTAAATGGCATTTGTTTTGGGAAGAGTTCACGTTGGCGTGAACTTGGTTTGACTCGCCCGTGGCCGGGCCTGTTTGCTGGCGGCTTGCGCAATCGTCCGGCGGATTGCGTTTTTCCCTTAGCCGTATCGCGAGATGAAGCTGGAACACCTGTTTTTTGAAGGACTGGCCGCCCCCCGTCGCCGACCGGCTCCGGCCGCGCGTCCGCGAACCTGGATCGCCCAGCCTGCGGTTCCGGTCGACGCGGAAGCGGAGCAGTTCTTGCAGCAGATTTTCGCCGCGCCGGGTCTGCGTCTGGAGGCTTATCGCGCGCGGGCGCTGATGCGCCGGGTGTCGGCTTGTCTGCGCTATCTGCGGGTGAACTCGGTGCGCGAGGGGAGCGCGCGACTCGAACGGGACGAGCGGCTGCGAGGCGAGTTGTTGAACGTGGTCCTGCTCGGGGTGACCGGTTTTTTTCGCGACACGACGGTGTTTCATGCGCTCGAGCGTGAAGTGATCCCCGAGCTGGCGAGAAAGACCGCGCGGTTGCGAATCTGGAGCGCGGCGTGCTCGGACGGACTGGAGTTGTATTCGATCGCGATGCTGCTGGCGGAGAAAGGCTGGCTGCGCAGCAGCGAGCTGCTCGGCACGGATCTGAGGAGCACGGCGATCGACCGGGCGCGCGCGGGAGTTTTCGGGGGCGAGACGCTCGAGAATCTCGAACCGCGCTGGCGCGATGTCTATCTTCAGCAGAACGCGACGACGGTGGCGGTGGCGCCCTTCCTCCGCCAGGCCGTGCGTTGGGTCGCGGCGGATCTTCTCCAGGAGGTGGCGCCGGGTCCATGGCATCTCCTGCTCTGGCGGAACATGGCCATCTATCTCGACGGCGAGGTTGCGGACACGCTCTGGGCCCGGTTGTGCGCGGAAGTCGCGGAAGGCGGCTTTCTGGTGGTGGGCAAGGCCGATCGTCCGCCGAAGCGGCTGCCGCTCGTGCGCGTGGCGCCGTGTATTTTTCAAAAACGTATCGCCGGATGATTTCTTCCCATCGCTTACCGTCCCATTGGCCGGGCACCTTATTTGTTGTCGGACTAACCGTCGTATGGACGGCGGTTCGCTTGTGGGCGTTTCCGGATCACGTTTTTCCGCTCACGTATGTCCTGCCGTTGATGGCCGCGGTCTGGACGCGCCGCAGCTGGCACGCCTGGGGCATGGCGCTCGTGTTTATCCTCGGCGCCGTGATCCGGGCGACGATCGTCGAAGCCGAGACGGCGGCAGACGTCCAGCGCGGCCTGATGCTGACGGCCACCTTGCTCAACATCGGCATCGGCATGGCGGTTGTTCTCGCGATCATCCGGCTCCGGAACCATCTGGACGCTCACAACGCACGCCTGACCGAGCAGAACGCCGAACTGGAGGCGCAGGCGGAGGAACTCGCCCAGCAGAACGAGGAAATCAAAATCCAGACGGAGGAACTGGCGCAGCAGAACGAGGAAATCGAATCGCAGGCCGAGGAGTTGACCGGCCAGAACGAGGAGCTGCAGTCCGTGAACGATCGCATCCGTCTGCGCGAAGAAATCCTGCAAGGCTTGCTCGAGTCGACGCGCCTGCCGTCGTCCAGTCTGGCGGTGCTGGAAGATACGTGCCGGCGTTCCCTTTCGGCGATCGGCCGCCCGGCTGACTGCGTGGCGGTGCTGCGCATCGATCCGGACGCGTTGCGCATCAAGGTGCAGGCCTGCCACGAACCCCACGGTCGCGTGCCGGAGGAATGGCCGCTCGAAGGCTCCATCGCGCAGGTGGTGATCGAGAAGGATTGCACGGCCTATGTCTCCGACCTGACGAAGCAGCGCGAACTGGCGGCGCCGTTTACGCCCGCGGATCGCATTCGCTCCATCCTGGCCACGCCGCTGCACGTCGGCGGGAAAACCTACGGCATTGTCGTCGCCTGCAGCGTGACGGAGTCCCATTGGACGCAGGAGCAGTTCAGCGTGATCGAATGGATCGCCGCGCAATGCGGATTGATCGTCGAAGGCATCCGGTGGCAGAAGGTCTTGCAGCAGCGCACGCAGGAGCTGGAGCGCGTCAGCCAGGCGAAGGATCAATTCCTCGCGATGCTTTCGCACGAACTGCGCACGCCGCTGACGCCGGTGCTCGCGGCGGCGGGTGGATTGGAAAGCGACGAACGCCTTCCGGCCGACGCCCGCGAGGATCTGCGCATGATCCGTCGCAACGTTTCGATCCAGAGCCGGCTGATCGACGATCTGCTCGACCTTACCCGGCTCGGTCGCGGCAAGTTGGATCTGGAGAAGCAGACGCTGGAACTGGCGGTGCTGCTGCGCGAGACCGCGGGAATCGTCGCTCCGGATCTCGATGCCCGCAGCCAGACGCTGGTCGTGGAGATCGATGCGGTGGACGGTTGCTACGTCGACGGCGACGGCGCGCGGCTGCAGCAGGTGTTTTGGAACATCCTCAAGAACGCGATGAAGTTCAGCCCGCCGAAAGCGCGGATTCTGCTCTCCGCGCGCATGGTCGCGGACGATCCTGGCCGCGTGGCAATCGACATCGTCGACCACGGACTCGGCATCGCGGCCGAAAATATCGAACGTATCTTCAAACCGTTCGAGCAGGTGTCGCCCGCGGGCAAACAACGCGGCAGCGACGCCGGTCTGGGCCTGGGACTGGCGATCGTCAAAGTGATCGTCGAGCTGCACCAAGGCACCGTGAAGGTGAGCTCGGATGGGGTGGGGCATGGCTCGACGTTCACGGTCGAATTGCCGCTGGTGTCCGCACCAGAACCTCGGGCACTCCCCCCGGCGCCGACCACCGGGCCGTCTGCCCGCCACGCCGATGACCGCAAGCTGCGGATCCTGCTGGTCGAGGACCATGTGGACACCGGTCGCGTGCTGGCACGCCTGTTGCGCAGCGGCGGCTACGAGGTGGAACATGCGGATTGCGCAGCGGCGGCGCTCGAGCTCTTCCTCGCGCGCGAGTTCGATCTCGTGATTTCGGATCTTGGGTTGCCGGACGAAAGCGGCCTCGTGCTCATGAAAAGGCTGCGCGAAATCGATCCCGAGATCGACGCCATTTGTCTCAGCGGGTATGGCATGGAGGACGATTTGCAGGCCTGCCGGGAGGCGGGATTCACCGAACACCTGACCAAGCCGGTCGACGTGCAGCGGTTGCGGGCGTCCATCCGACGGATCTCCACCAGCGCTTAGCGACCAGCACTCGGGGCGGTGCAAGATCGGCTTTGCGCCGCGCCGATTTCGTGCACGCTGGGACGTCATTGCGATGAAAGTCTACTTCATGGGCATTTGCGGCACGGCGATGGGCAACGCGGCGCTGCTGGCGCGCTCGGCCGGGCACGAGGTGATGGGCGCCGACGCCGGGGTGTATCCGCCCATGAGCACGGTGCTCGCCGAGGCGGGCATTGCGCTGCATGAGGGCTACGATGCCGCGCGGCTCGAACGACTCGCGCCCGATCTGGTGGTGATCGGCAACGCGATGTCGCGCGGCAATCCGGAGGTCGAGTGGCTGCTCGAGACCCGCGCGCTGCCGTTCACGTCGCTGCCCGCGATGTTGTACGAACTGGTGCTGAAGCGCCGCCGCAATCTCGTGATCTGCGGGACGCACGGGAAAACGACCACCACCTCGCTCACGGCGTTCCTGCTACGGGAGAACGCGCGCGATCCCGGTTTCCTCATCGGCGGCGTGCCGCTGGATCCGCCAGTCGGCGCACACCTCGGCGGCGCCACGGAGCCGTTCGTGATCGAGGGCGACGAATACGACAGCGCGTTCTTCGACAAGCGCAGCAAGTTCATTCATTACGCGCCGCACATCGCGGTGCTGAACAATCTCGAGTTTGATCACGCGGATATTTTTCGCGATCTCGCCGACGTGCAGCGGACGTTCACGCATCTTTCCCGGATCGTGCCGCGCAACGGCTTCGTCGTGCTCAACGGCGACGACGAGAACCTCCGCGCCCTGGGGCCGCTGCCGTGGACGCAGGTCGTGCGCGTGGGCGTGAACGAAAAATGCGACGTGCGGATCCTGAACTTCACCGAGTCGGCTGACCGCGCGCGTTTCTCGCTCACCTGGCGCGGCGCGCCTTGGGCCGAGATCGCGTGGACCCAGCCCGGGCTGTTCAACGCGCGCAACGCCGCGATGGCGGCGACCGCGGCCGGCCTCGCGCTCGCGCCGGAGAATCCAACCACGCTCCAACTCGGCGCGCTGGCGCGATTCCGCGGCGTGAAGCGGCGCCAGGAAATCTTGCTGCGCACGCCGCGACTGACCGTGATCGAGGACTTCGGCCATCATCCCACGGCGCTTGCGGAAACGCTGCATTCGTTCCGCGCGCGGTTTCCCGGTGCGCGGCTGACCGCGGTGTTCGAGCCGCGCAGCAACACGGCCCGCACCAAGGTGCTCGAGGCTGGCTTCATGCGCGCGCTCGCGCTCGCCGACGAGGTTTATCTCGGCACCGTCAATCGCGCGGAAAAACTCAGCGCCGGCGATCGCTTCGACACGATTGCGGTCGCACAGCATCTCGAAGCGCTCGGCGGCGAGGCGCATACGGCGACCTCGAACGCGCTGCTGCTGGAGAAGCTCCTCGCGAATCTGGGCGGGTCTGCCCAGCCGCGAGTGGTGGCGTTTTTCACCAACGGATCCTTCGACGGCATCATCGGCCAATTCGTCGCCGCGATGCGATAACGCGGGAGTTGCTGCCGCAAGGACGCTGCAGGAAGCGCTTGCGTCACGCCGATTCGTGGACCTGCTTGCCGACGTTACCCTATGAACGTTCGTAGCCCGGCAGGTGTGTGGCGTCGACTGGCGATCTGGCTGCTGTCGACGACGGTGATCGGAAATACGGTGCCTCTGCTCGCGCAGGCTCCCGGTGCGCGGCCGGAGAGCGCGACGGTCGCGTCGAGCGACCCGATGCTGCAGCGGGTTTTTCCGTCGATCGTGCGCATCGAAGCGATCCGGCTGCGGCCCCACGACGGACGACTCACCAAACAGTGGACCGGCGGCAGCGGCGTGATCATCTCCGCCGAGGGCCACGTGCTCACCAACTGCCACGTGACCGACGACGGCGATTACTTTCGCTGCTATCTCTACGACGGCTCGCACGTCGATGCGCGGCGGGTGGGGCAGGATGCCCTGACCGATCTCGCCGTGCTGCAGCTCGACCTCACGCAACGCGACCACGCCGCCGGCCCGCTCGCCGTGGCGCAGTTTGGCGATTCGGATACCTTGAAAGCCGGCGAGGAAATCTTCGCCCTCGGAAGCCCCGGTTTCCTCGCGCAGTCGGTCACGCGCGGCGTCGTCTCCAATCCCTCGCTCGTGCTGCCGGAGCAGACCGCCGGCAAGATGATGCTGCGCGGCGAGAACGTCGGCGATCTCGTGCGCTGGATCCTGCATGACGCGCGCATCTTCGGCGGCAATAGTGGCGGGCCGCTCGTCAATCGCGCCGGCGAGATCGTCGGCATCAACGAGCTGGGCGTCTTCAACCTGAGCGGCGCGATTCCCGGCAATCTCGGCCGCGTGGTCGCGGAGAGTCTCATCCGCACCGGGCAGGTGATTCGCGGCTGGTCGGGCGTCACGGTGCAGCGCCGGCTCGAGGCGGATGGCGCTGGCGCCGGCGTGGTCGTCGCCGATGTGGCCGAGGGCTCGCCGGCATCCAAATCGGGGATACAGCCAGGCGACGTGATCCTGGCATGTGACGGACACAAGGTCGAGGGCGCCGAGGAAAAGGCCGTGGCTCATTTCAATCGTCTCGAGGCGAGCAAGCTCCCCGGACAACCCGTGGCGCTCGAATTCGAGCGCGACGGTCAAGTCCGGAAAGCCACGGTCGAACTGGTGGCGCGCCAGCCGGCGCAGGCCGACGACGTGGAAGTGCGCAGCTGGGGCGCGGTGGTCCGCGACCTGACGTTCAGCCTCGCGCGGGACGAACGCCTGCCCGATCAACGCGGCGTCTGGCTGGAGAACATCCGCCCGGCCGGCCCCTGCGGTCAGGCCGAACCGGTGCTGCGACGGGAAGACGTGATCGTTGGCGTCGATGGCCACGCGGTCGCGAACGTCACGGAGCTGCGAGCACTGACGGAGAAGTTGCTGGCCGACGCACCGGAGCGGAAGCGCACGGTGCTCGTCGCCGTCCGGCGCGAGGGTGCGCTGATCAGTTCCGTCGTGGAACTGCGCGAGACGACCGATCGCAGCGTCACTCAGCTGGCGCGCAAGGCCTGGCTCGGCGCGGCCTCGCAGCCCCTGACTCCGAAGCTGGCGGCGCGCCTGGGCATCGGCGCCGCGGGCGGCGCGCGGCTGACGCGCATCTATCCGGCGACCCAGGCGGAAAAAGCCGGCCTGCAGGTCGGCGACGTCGTGCTGGCGATCGACGGCGTCGACGTGACGGCCCGTCGCGCCGAGGATACGGACGTATTGGCCCGCCAAATACGACAGTATCGCGCGGACACCACGGCGGTGTTGGCCCTCTGGCGGGACGGCAGGAAAATCGAACTTCCGGTGGTGCTGGAGACGCAGCCCGAGCCTCCGGCGGAGATGCCGTGGTGGGAGGATCGCGATCTGGAATTTTCGGCGCGGGACATTGCGTTCGACGATCGCGTGCGGTTGCAGCTTTCGCCCGACGCGCGCGGCGTGCTGGTGGAAAGCGCGACGCCGGCAGGTTGGGCGGCGCTCGCCGGGTTGCGCAGCGACGACGTGATCGAGGCGGCAGCCGGGATGCCGATCGCCACGCTTGCGGATCTGAGGGCCGCGCGCGAAGCCGTCGCCGCCGGGAATCAAAACTGGTGGGTGCTGCTCGTGCGGCGCCGCGGCCAGACGCTTTTCGTCGAGATCAACCTCCAACCCGCCCGCTCCAAATCATGAAAGCCTGTCGTTTTCACCGCCTCGCCGCCGCGCTCGCTGTGGCGGTGCCGTTCGTCTCCTCCATTGCCGCGGCGCCGGAACCGCACGCCGCCGCCCAAGCGCTCGTCCAGCGTTACGCGGACGCCGTTATCGGCGTCGAACTCGTGGTGACGCTGAAAGTGAAGATGGGCGACCGCGAAGCGCCGCCGCGCGAACAGCGCGTCGAGGTGAACGGCACCGTGATTTCCGAAAGTGGCTTGACCGTCGCCTCGCTCGCAGAGGTCGACCCGCAGGTGGCCTTCGAAGCGATGCGCGCGATGCCGGGGCCCAATTCCCGGGTCGAGTTGCTCGGGGCCGATTTCAAGGAAGTGAAGCTCCGGCTTGCCGACGGCACGGAGCTGCCGGCGCGATTCGTTTTGAAGGACGTCGATCTCGATCTCGCGTTCATGGCGCCGGTGGACAACGCGGCCGCGGAGCCGCGCCGTTTCGCGCACGTGAATCTGGAAAACGCCGCGGAAGGCGCCACGCTGGGACGCTTCTACACCGTGGGGCGCGCCCCGAAAGTGCTGCAGCGTGTGCCCTTGATCCGCGCGACCGACGTGATGGGCATCGTGGAAAAGCCCCGGCGTTTTTATCTGATGACCGACTTGATGCTCGGCGCGCCGGCCTTCGATCTCGAGGGACGCGTGCTCGGAATCGCGCTGCAGAATTTCGCCAACAACCGTCGCACGGGGGTGGTGATCCTGCCTGCGTCCGACGTGGCCGAGATCGCGCGACAAGCGGCGACCGCCCAGGCGGCGAATCCGGAGTGACGAGCTGGCCTCGCCGTCGCGAAGCCTGAGGCGTCGCGACGAGCGAAACCGCACGCGCGGCTTTTACTGTGCCTGTTTCGCGATCTTCCGCGTTGTCGGCAATTCACCGGCGGGCAGCGCGAGTAGATCGTAATCCTGATAGCCGGTGATCTTCACCTCGACGAATTCGCCGACAGGAAGATCGCGCGGGATGTAGACGCGTCCGTCGATGTCGGGCGCATCCGCTTCGCCGCGAGCGACGCCGGGTTCCTCGACGAGCACCTTGAGCGTGCGGCCGACGTAGCCTTTGCTCACCTCGGCGGCGATTTCCTTCTGGAGCGCCATCGTGCGGTGCCACCGCGCTTCCTTTACCTTGGCTGGAAGCTGTTCCTCCATTTTCGCCGCGCGCGTGCCTTCCTCCTGCGAATAACGGAAAACGCCGAGACGCTCGAACTTCGTTTCGCGGATGAACTCGCAGAGCTCGGCGACGTCCGCCTCGGTTTCCCCGGGGAAGCCGACGATGAACGTCGTGCGGATCGCGATGCCGGGAATGCCGGCGCGGATCCGGCGGATCAGGTCGCGGATGTAATCGCCGCTGGTCTCGCGTTGCATCCGGCCGAGCATGTGGTCGCTGATGTGCTGGAGCGGAATGTCGATGTAGCGCGCGACCTTCGGGCACTCGGCGATGGTCTTGATGAGCTCGTCGCTCCAGTGCGCGGGATGCGTATAGAGCAGGCGGATCCAGAAATCGCCCTCGATCGCGTTGAGCTGGCGGAGGAGCGTCGTGAGCGCGGTGCCGCGGGTCGAATCGACCGGCGTGCGCGGATTCGGCCGCTGCTCCCAGGTGTCCATGCCGAAGAACGTCGTGTCCTGCGAAATGAGGTCGATCTCCTTCACGCCTTCCTTCACGAGCTGGCGCACCTCGGCGACGACGCTCTCGACGGTGCGGCTGCGATGCCGGCCGCGGATCTGCGGGATGATGCAGAACGTGCACGGGTGGTTGCAGCCCTCGGCGATCTTGACGTAGGCAAAATGTTTCGGCGTGAGCCGGAAGCGCGGCGTATCGTAATCGGGGATATACGTCGACCGGCCCTCGATGAAGGAAACGGGCGCGTCCTTTTTGCCGCGCTCCTTCGCGTAGATCTCCTCGATGATCGGCGCTACTTTCGTGACCTGGTCGAGGCCGATGAACGCGTCGACTTCGGGCATCGCGCTCGGGAGATCCTTGGAAAACCGCTGCGACATGCAGCCGGCCACGATCAGCTTCTGCTCCTTGCGGCGCTTGCGCATGCCGCGGTTCTGATGGACCTCGAGGATGTGGCCGATGGATTCCTCCTTCGAGGAGTCGATGAACGAGCAGGTGTTGACGATCACGACGTCGGCCTTTTCGGCCTCGGGGATGACGGCCATGCCGGCTTTATGAAGGTGGCCGACCATGATCTCGCTATCGACGAGATTCTTCGCGCAACCGAGGGAGATGAGACTGACTTTGATCATGAACGTGTGGCGAACGGGCCCCGGCGAAAAGGAGCCAAACAAAACAGCCCCGACGAGTCGGGGCCGCTACAAACGGGAACGTTGCGCGCGGGCTTACTTTTTCTTCGCGGTGGCGGTGCGAGCTTTCTTGCGCTTGAGGTAAGCGATGCGGCGTTTGCGTTTGATCTTCTTGTTCAGTTGTTGGCCCATAGGAGGAGGAAAAGGGGCCCCAGCATCCGGCTCGACGCGCGTGAGTCAAGCGCGGGCGCAAACGGGATCGGGCTCGCGATCCGGCGGCAAAATCCAATGCTGGGCGGGCATGAAACTTATCCCCGGCGGTTTTCTGGTTTTGTTCACGGCGGCGTCGCTCTTCGCGGCGGATCCCAACGCGTTGAGCAGCGCGGAAAAGAGCGAAGGCTGGCGGTCGCTGTTCGACGGCAGCTCGCTGCAGGGCTGGCGGAGTTTGAAATCGGAGCAGCCGAGCGGCTGGAAAGTTGCGGACGGCGCGCTCACCTGGTCGGCGAAGGGGGGCGATCTCGTGACCGCGGACTCGTTTGCGGATTTTGAATTGTCCCTCGAGTGGAAGGTTTCGGAAGCGGCGAACAGCGGGATCATTTACCGCGTGGGGCTGGACGACACCGCGACTCATCGGACCGGTCCCGAATACCAGGTCCTGGACAACGTGAAAGCATCCGACAACCACCCGGCGAGCCACCGCGCCGGATCGCTTTATGATCTCACGGGCGTTGAGGAGGATTACACGCGTCCGGTCGGACAATGGAACGAGGCGCGGATCCGCGTGCGCGGCTGGCACGTCGAGCACTGGCTGAACGGGCACAAGGTCGTCGACGTCGATCTCGCCGCGCCGGCGGGCAAGGCGTTGATCGCGGCGAGCAAGTTCAAGAGCTGGCCGCGTTTCGCGTCGCTCGCGCGTGGGCACATCGCACTGCAGGACCACGGTTACGTGGTCAGCTACCGCGCGATCAAGCTTCGGGAGTTGAAGTAGGCGGCGGCGCAAGCGGCTCACCGCCGCTGATCTTGTCGCCTGCGCGTTCCCAGCGGTAAACGAGCGGCGCCTTCGTGCGCTCGAGTTGCTTGAAAAGCGCGGGGGCGGCGCGCTTCGGCAGTTCGAGCTCCGCGAGGCCGCTGGCGTCACAGTTCAGCCAGCGGGCGTAGGGTTTGAAATGCTCGGGGCGGCCGATGATCCGCGACAGGTCGGAAGCGCCCGCGGCGGCCGGCGCCCGATCGAGCGCGATAAACGCATACGGCAGGCTGCGCAGGTCGATGCCGGCGCGCTGGCCGAATCTCACCCAGTTGGAATCGGCGTAGATCTCGGACGGCGGCGGCGCGAAAAAGTGGCACCAGTGGCGCTCGTTGCCCGGTGCAAACATCGGGCAGGCGAGGGCGTGAGTGCAGGGTGCGACGACGCGGAAACTGGCCGCGAGTTCGTCGCGAATCTGGCCGAGTTGGCGGCTGACGGCATGCGTGCCGGGTTCGACCCAAAGGATTTCCTGCGCTCGGGCGGCGAGCGCTTTCAACGCAGCGAGCGCGTCGGGCGGGAGCTCGTTGAGCACATGGCTGACGACGAGCAGTCCGATCGGCTCGGCTGAGGCGAGCAAGCCGGGCGTCGCTGACGAAACCGCGAGCGAAGGAAAAGCCCGCGCCGCCGCGTCGCTCGCGAAATCGCAAGCGACTGCGGAATGATCCCACACGGTGAGCGCGTCGAAACTCTCAGGTCCGAAAAAGTCGATCAGCCGGCGCGCGGCGATGCCGCTGCCGCAACCCCAATCGAACACCTGACGCGAAGTCGGACGCCAGCCGCGCAGTTTCAACTCGCGGAGCACGTGATTCCATTTCCAGCCGATCCGCTCGCCGTAGGTGAAATCGTAGGACGCAAGATCGGACGAGGATTGCCAGTAGGCGCCGCCGGCGGCTTTGCCGGAAAGAAAACCATCGCGGAGCCGGTCGAGCGCCGCCCAATCGAGTTCGGACCAAGTCATGAGACGAGTTTTAGAGGGAAAACTCCAGGTGTTGCGCGAGACGCTGCCGGCGGATGCCGTAAAATTGCGCGAACTCGCGGATGCGCGCGGCGCGAGACGCGTCACCGGCCGCGTGATCCTTGATCGCGGTGATCATGAGATTTTTCGCGGTGTGTTCGGTGGAGATAAACTCGAACACCTTCGTGCGATACCCGGCCCATTCGAGCAGTTGCGCGCGCAACGAATCGGTGACGAATTCTGCCTGCCGCTCCTGAAAAATTCCGTGGCGCAACGCGTCCGCGAGCACCGGCGGTGCGACGAGTTGCGGCCGAAGTTCCTTCTGGCAACACGGCGAAACGACGAGCAGACGCGCGCCCGCGGCGATCCCTTTCGCAAGGGCGTCGTCGGTCGCGGTATCGCAGGCGTGAAGCGCGATGAGGACATCGACTGCCGCTCCCGCGGCGTCCGGCGCGGGAAATGCAAACGAGTCGATCCGACCCGCGGCGAAGGACAGATGCGCGAGGTCGTTTTCCCGCGCGATCCGGTTGCAGAGTTCGACGAGTTCCGGACGCGCCTCGACGCCGGTGACGGTTGCGCGGTTGTCGAGCAGTGCCGCGACGGCAAACGTGAGATAACCCTTGCCGCTACCCATATCCACAATCCGGAGACGTGTTGGCGGGGCGGCGTCGGTGGCGTTCGCCGGGCGGATGACAGCGTCGTCCAGCAGATGCGCCAGGACCTCGGCGAACTTCTGGATCTGGCGAAACTTGTCCGCCATGCCCTCGCGCGGCTGGCCGCGGTCGTTGGTGACGCCGAGCGCGCGCAGCCACGGGGAGTCGGCCGGAATAAGGTGCTGCTTGGCGCGATCGTGGCCGGCAGTGGCTTTGGTTTCGGAGGCGAGCGGCGCGGGCGTCAGTTTCAAGCGACCGGTGCCGCTGGATTGGTTTTCAAACTGCGCGTGCTGCGTCGTGGTGAAAAGATGCGCATCGAGAAAGTCGCGGCTGAGCAGGCGATCGATCTCGGCGAGGGCATCGGGTGGCGGCAGATTGCGCGTCACGTCGCGCGTGGCGTGACGCCAGAGAAACGAAAGGTGCGGGCCGGCCTTCAGGACGACCGGACGGACGAAGAGATTGCGGACGGTGCGATCTTCGCCGCGATATTTGCCCAGGGTGAGCTTCACGAGTTCGCCGTTGTCCACGGCGGAGCGAAGCAGGGCGAGAAAACGGTCGCGGTTCGGATCGGACATGCAGGCATCGCCGCAAAAAGCGTCGGAAGGCGCAAAGCGAAAGACGCGGCGTTGGGCGGCGTCATTTCAACGCTGCCGGCGCGAGGTAGTAGTCGATCGGTGTGCGTTCCCAGAAACGGCCCGTGCGGGCGCGTTCGGCGGGTGAAGCGAAACGATAGTCGTAGCGCACGACGCGAAGGAAGCGGGGCGGTTGGCCGGGAAACGGATTGTGCGCGAACAATGCGAGGACTTCGGGCGTCCCGCGCAACAGGTGTTCGCCCAGCGAAAGCACCCACGGGTTTTGCTGCGGAGCACCGAGTGCGGCGAACCACAACTGCCAGTCGAGTCGCGGCTGATGTGGAGCGACGACCGGCAGCGGACGCGAGAGCGCGCCGGGTTTGTAGGGAAGTTCGTAGGCGAGCCACTCGCGCTGATCGTTGCTGCCCTCGAGGGAGAGTTCGGGCCGCGACGTGGTCATGACCGCGAACAACCCATAGTTGTTGAAGCTGTTGAACGGCGCGACCCACGTCGCCACCGATTCAAACCAGCCCGGCCGCTTTGCGCCCGCCTGCACCGACGGCCACGCCGCCACCGTCGTATAGGCCACCACGCACCCCGCCAACGTCCACCCTGACACCGACACCGCGACCCCTCGCGCCGAGCGCCCGATCAGAGTGTCATATAATGTATGACACTTGCCGGGGTCGCGGCGGAGGAGGCGGAGCCAGAAGGCGTCGTCGAGATTGAGGAGGCAGAGCGCGGCGGTGAGGAGGTTGAAGAAGGCGTAATTGCCGGTGAGGGCGATCGCGAGTTGCAGGGCGAGGAGCAGGAGCGCGGCGTTGTGACGCAGCGGTCGCGATGCGAAGAGGAAGAAGGGCGCGAGCAGTTCGATGACGAACATGCCGGCGCAGGCGGCGCGGTGCACATTCTCCGACGCGTGATGGGCCCACCAGGCGAGCGGATTAGGGAGCGGTTGGGTTTCGAAATGGAAATCGAGCGCGGTGAGATTTCGCCACGTGGGATCGCCGCTCGAGAGTTTCACGATTCCGGAAAGCAGCATCAGTCGGAACAACAGCCAGCGCAGCAGCCAACGCGCGATCCGCGAAGGTTCGCCGAAATGGAAACGTGGTCGCCACGTGAGGCGCGGCAGAAAAATCGCGAGCAGCGTCGTCTCCAGTAGCAGGGCGTCCCACTGGAATCCGAGAAACGCCTGGCCGACGTTGACGAGCGACAGATAACAAACCCACAGAACAATCAGGCATGCGGTCGGTGCGATGCCGGCGAAGAGTAGCGCTGCGGCGCCAACGCCGACGGCGCAAAGAACAGTCAGAAAGGTGTCGGCGCCGAAAATCCAGCCGAGCGTCGGGAGCCGTGCGTAGGCATCGGTGCCGAGATAATCGTGCACCGCGCGAAGATAGGCCCCGGCGGGAAGAATGCCGTGTGGGCCGATCAGACCGGGAAGTTGCACCCAGAGCGAAACGAACGCGATCGCATGCGTGACCGCGAGCAGCCGGAGGAAAAGCGAAGCGCTAAAGACGTAGCGGTCGCGGGCCGGCGAGAAAGTATCCGCGTGTCGGTCTGGCGGAAAAAAGCGTGGGAGCCAGGACGACATGGGAACGCGATTCGTGCCGCACGAAAGCTTCGCTCAACAACCACGAAAAACACGAAACAAACGAAAAACGGACGGAAGCAAAGGGCCCACGGAATACACGGAACACACCGAAGAAGACGAACGTGGTTCTTAACTTCCGTGTCTTTCTGTGTGCTCCGTGGGCGATGCGCCGCGTCTATGCGTCGATTTTTTACGGCGTGAACTCGGTCGTGATCGCGGTGGCGGCGGTGACCTTGTTCTTCTTCAGGATACCGAGCTCTTCGAGTTGCTCGATCTGCTTAGCGTAGCGGGCGGGATCGAGACGCCCGATCTGGCTCGCGCCACCGTCGGCGTCGCGGCCGGTGACGAGCTTGCCGTCGAGGATGAGCTGCCGCGAGGCCATCATGAATTCGTCGGTGTTGCTGGGATTGGCTTTCTTCAACGCCTCGTGCGCGGGCGTCGGATCGCCCTCGAGATAATCGCGCCAGCCGCGGATGTAGGCGCGCACAAAGGCACGCAGCTGTTCCGGATGCTCGCGCGCGAACTTGCGGCTGGTGACGAGCACGGCATAGGCGCGAAAGCCGGCGTCCCAGGTCGAGAGGAAGCGCGGCTCCTTGCCGCCGGCTTTCACGATGTGATACGGCTCGGCGATGTAGTAACCCTGCTGGATCGCCTCCTTGTTGCCGAGGAAGGCGGAGACCGAAAAGTTCTGCGGCACGATCGAAAAGCGCACATTGTATTTTTTCTTCAAATACGGGAGGAACGCCCATTCGGGACGGGCGATGATCGTCTTGCCGTCGAG
The DNA here is from genome assembly GCF_059821195.1 of Opitutus sp. sgz309028. Lineage (NCBI taxonomy): Bacteria > Pseudomonadati > Verrucomicrobiota > Opitutia > Opitutales > Opitutaceae > Opitutus > Opitutus sp. sgz309028. Next base: position 1,263,223 of record NZ_JCAMRR010000002.1, read on the forward strand.
ATCTTCGAAACGGCGGACTGAGCTGTCGGCGTTGACGAGCAGACCGGAGGGGTCGTCCTGGAAGACGGCGGCGAATTGCACGACGGGGAGTCCCTCGGCTTGTTGCAGGAGCGTGTTGGTGCTGTCGGCCTGCCCGACATCGGCCTGACCGGTGGCAACCTTCGGCATGACGAGCGCGTTGGGACCGCCGGGCACGAGCGTGACGTCCAGACCTTCGTCGGCGAAGAAACCACGAGCTTGGGCTTGGTAGAAGCCGCCGTGTTCGGGTTCGGCCACCCAGTCGAGTTGGACGGTGATTTTGAACGGGGCCGCAGCGGCAGCGAAGACGCACGGGGCGAGGAACAGCAGCAACAGGAGCGATCGTTTCATGGGGAAATGAGTGTGTCCGCGATTGTGGCGAATCGCCGCGGATGGCGACGGAATTTGCATCCGGTTCAGGTGTCGCGACGTTCGAACGAATCGTGCCAGCGCCGGAGCGCGAGCCAGCTCAAGCCGATGACCAGCGATACGAGGACGAATCCGAGGACACAGGTGATGGCGGCGGTGGCGAACAGCGCGGGATACTGCGCGCGGCTCGCGTAGATGATGGTTTGGAAACCGAGCCCACCGCCGTCGCCGGCCGAGCTCCCGGCCGTGTAGTCGCCGACGAGCGCGCCGATGGGCGCGAGGATCGCGGCGATGCGCAGGCCCGTGAAGAAATAGGGCAGCGCGCCGGGGATCCGCAGGTGCACCAGTTGCTGGTATCGGCTGGCCCGATACGAACGGAAGAGCTCGACGAGGTTCCGGTCGGTCGAGATGAGGCCCTGCGTGCTGTTCACAACCAGCGGGAAAAAGCAGATGAGAAACGTGATCACGGCGACGCTCTTGATGCCGGCGCCAACCCAGAGAACGAGCATCGGGGCGATGACGATCACGGGCGTCATCTGCAGGATCATCAGATACGGATAGAGGCTGACGCGGATGAGCGGAGAAAGCGAAAGCAGCACGGCAAACGCGATGCTGAGGAGAACCGCGGCGGACAGGCCCACCAGTGCGCCCTGGCTGGTGTTGAGCGTGGCGCGAAGCAGCGCGTCCGCATGTTCCTGAAATGCGGCGAACACGGCGCCGGGCGTGGGCAGAAGAAAGCGGTTGTCGGGCGAAAGCCCGGCGTGAATCGCCGACCAGAGCGCCAGAAACAGCGCGCCGGCGATCAGCGGGAGGAGAATCTTGAGCAACGGACGCGACACGGGAAATACGAGATGGCCGTCAGGCCTGTTCGGCGGCGCGGAGCGCACGGGAGGTTTCGGTCACCAGATCGTGATACGCGCGCGAGAGGCGGGTGTCCGCGGTTCTTGGATACGAAAGGTCGATCGGGATCTCGGCATGAATGCGGCCGGGATTGGCCGACAGGACGACAATGCGGTGCGAGAGAAACACGGCCTCCGCGACGGAGTGCGTAACGAACAGCGCGGTCCAGGCCTGCTCCTGGCGGATGGCGAGCAGTTCCTCATTGAGGTGCTCGCGCGTGATCTCGTCGAGCGCGCCAAACGGTTCGTCGAGAAGCAGCAGTTGCGGCGAAAGCGAAAGCGCGCGGGCGATCGACACGCGCATGCGTTGACCGCCGGAAAGCTGGCGCGGGAAGGCGCGGGCCTTGTCCGCCAGGCGCACGAGCTCGAGTGCCCGCCCGGCGGCGGCGCGGCGGTCGGCGGCGGGTGCGCCTCGGAGCTTCAACGGAAGAGCGACATTGCGCTCGACGTTGAGCCACGGCAGCAGCGTCGGGTCCTGAAAGACGAAGGCCTGTTCGACTTTGGCGACGCTGATGTGACCGGACGTTTCGACGGTGAGATCGGCGACGAGCCGGAGCAGGGTGGATTTGCCGCAGCCGCTGGGGCCGACGAGGCTGACGAATTCGCCGTGCGCGACGGAAAGCGAAACGCGATCGAGCACAAGCGGACCGTTCGCGAAACGTTTGGAGACGTCGCGAAGTTCAACGAGTGCCGGCTCAGCCATGGTCCGACAGCACATGGGCCGCCGGACCCGAGGCAAGGGGGAAGCGTGTCGCGTGGCGGGTCAGCGCCGCTCGAGGTTGGGCAGGAACATCGTCAGCAGCCCGAGCAGCGGCAGGAATCCGCACAGGTAGAACACATGTTCGATGCTCGTGTGATCGGCGAGGCGACCGAGCGCGGCCGAGGCGATGCCGCTCATGCCGAACGCGAGTCCGAAGAACAAACCGGCGACGAGCCCCACCTTGCCGGGGATCAGTTCCTGTGCGTAAACGAGAATCGCGGAAAACGCCGACGCGAGCACGACGCCGATGATGACGCTCAGTGCAACGGTGCCGGCGAGGCCGACGTGTGGGAGGATCAGTGAGAACGGCGCGACGCCGAGGATGGAAAACCAGATCACGTATTTGCGTCCGAAGCGGTCGCCGAGCGGTCCGCCGAGAATCGTGCCCGCGGCCACGGCGAAGAGGAAGATGAACAGATACAGCTGCGAGCCTGCGACGGAGACCTGGAACCGGTCGATCAGGTAGAACGTATAGTAGTTCGTGAGCGAAACGAGGTAGAAGTATTTCGAGAAGATCAGCGCGATCAGGATCGAGATCGAAACCACGACCGTGCGCGTCGGCAGCGGGCGGGCGGCGCGACGATGGGCGCGGGCCCGCGCGAGGTGTGCGTCCAAGTGTTGTCGATACCAGACTCCGACGCGCGAGAGCACGGCGATCCCGACGGCGGCGAGGGCGGTGAACCAGAGCACGGACGATTGTCCGCGCGGCACGATGATCAGCGCCGCCAGCAGCGGCCCGAGCGAGGAACCGAAGTTGCCGCCGACTTGGAAAAGCGATTGCGCGAAACCCCGGCGATGGCCGGCGGCGAGGTGCGCGACGCGCGATGCCTCGGGATGGAAGATCGACGAACCCGTGCCGACGAGCGCGGCGGAGACGAGCAGGGCGGGATAGCTCGCCGCGCGCGAGAGCAGGACGAGACCGACCAGGGTGAGGCCCATTCCGATCGCCAGGGAAAAGGGTTTCGGGCGCCGGTCGGTGTAGAACCCGACCAACGGCTGCAGCAGCGACGCGGTGACCTGAAAGGTGAACGTGATGAAGCCGATCTGCGTGAAGCTCAGCCGGTAGTTGTCCTTGAGCATCGGATACATCGCCGGAAGCAGCGACTGGATCGCATCATTGACGAGATGCGAGAAGCTCAGGGCGAGCAGCACGGACATGACCGTGCGCTCGACAAAGGACGACTCGGATGGGATCGCAGCGGCGGAAGAGGCCATGGAAGGCCGCATTTCATCTACGCTTCGGTGGCGCGCAACCCGGCGGACGCGTTGCGGCCGCCAGCGCTGTGGGAAAATTCAGGCCAGGTGTGCAGGCCGCGCGGGCGCGATCGCGCGAAAGGAACTCAGGCTTTGCCGCTGAGGATGTGTTCGATGCCGTCCACTTCCTCCGGCGAGAGCGTGGGATTCCGGAAGGCGGCGATGTTTTCCTCGATCTGGCTGACCTTGCTTGCGCCGATGAGCGCGGAGGTGATCACCGGCTGGCGCAGCACCCAGAGCAGCGCCATCTGCGCGAGCGATTGACCGCGGCGCTTGGCGATGGCGTCGAGCTGGCGAACCTTGGTGAGCTTTTCCGCGGTGATGTGCTCGGGTTTGAGGAAGCGCGGATCGTGGCCGGCGCGCGAATCGGCGGGAATGCCGGTGAGATAGCGGTTGGTGAGGACGCCCTGTGCGAGCGGGCAGAAGGCGATGCCGCCGATGCCTTCTTTCGTGAGGACGTCGGTGAGCCCATTTTCGATCCAGCGGTCGAACATGTGATAACGCGGCTGGTGGATCAGGCACGGCGTGCCGAGCTCGCGCAGGATCGCGGCGGCGCGGGCGGTTTGTTCGGCGGTGTAGTTGGAAAGACCGACGTAAAGAGCCTTGCCGGAGCGGACCGCGCGATCGAGTGCGCCCATCGTTTCCTCGAGCGGAGTCTCGGGATCGGGGCGATGCGAATAGAAGATATCGACGTAATCCATCCCGAGGCGGCGGAGGCTTTGGTCGAGCGATGCGAGCAGGTATTTGCGGGAACCCCATTCGCCGTAAGGACCGGGCCACATGTCGTAGCCGGCCTTGGTCGAGACGATCAGCTCGTCGCGATGCGCGGCGAGATCTTCGCGGAGAATGCGGCCGAACGTGCGTTCGGCGGAGCCGGGCGGCGGGCCGTAGTTGTTGGCGAGATCGAAATGCGTGATCCCGAGATCGAACGCGCGCAGCACGAGGGCGCGGCTGTTGTCGTGGCGATCGACGTCGCCGAAGTTGTGCCAGAGACCGAGGGAAAGCGCGGGCAGTTTCAGACCGCTGCGGCCGCAGCGGCGAAAGAACGCGGGATTGTCGTAGCGGGAGGCGGCGGGTGCGTAGGACATGGGATAAGTTACGCACGGTTGGACTGAGGGATGTGCGGGTCAAGGGGGCGCTGTGGCAAACGGGAGGCGGTCGCGGGACGATCTTGCCGGACGGTCGGAAATCCGGGGGCGAACGACCGTGACAATCGCCCCCTTGGCAAACGCGGGGCGTTCTGCATCGTGGCGCGCATGTTTGTCGACGAGTGCGTGGTAAAACTTCAAGCCGGTGACGGCGGGCGCGGCTGCATCAGCTTCCGCCGCGAGAAATACGAGCCGTGGGGCGGACCCAACGGCGGCGACGGCGGCCGCGGGGGCGACGTCGTGCTGCTCGGCGACGACGACACGAACAATCTCGTCGATTACAAATACCAGCCGCACTGGCGCGCCGAACGCGGCGAGCACGGGCTCGGCTCCGACCAGCACGGCAAGGACGGCGCGCCGCGCATCTTGAAGATGCCGCTCGGCACCGTCGTGATCGACGAAGCGACCGGAAAGCCCGTGGCCGAGCTGATCGAGGACGGGCAGCGGATTGTGTTGTGCAAGGGCGGTAACGGCGGCTGGGGCAACACGCACTTCAAGACCTCGACCAATCGCGCCCCCAAGCGGGCGAATCCCGGCCAGCCCGGCGAAGGCGGGACGTTCCGGCTGGTTTTGAAAAGCATCGCGGACGTCGGGCTCGTGGGTTTCCCGAATGCCGGCAAATCGTCGCTCACCGGTCAGATCACCAAGGCGCGGCCGCGGACGGCGGCGTATCCGTTTACGACGCTGCATCCGCAGATCGGCGTGATCGAGTATCGGGACGAAGTAAAAGGTCACCGCCGGCTCTTGCTGGCGGACGTCCCCGGCTTGATCGAAGGCGCCAGCGAGAATCGCGGTCTCGGTCATCGTTTTCTGAAACACATCGAACGCTGCGCGCTGCTGCTGATCCTCGTCGATATGGCGGGCACGGATGCGCGGGATCCGCGCGATGACTACAAGAATCTGCTCCGCGAACTGGAGCTCTATGACCGGACGTTGTTGAAAAAACCGCGCGTCGTCGTGGCGAACAAGATGGACGTGCCGGAGGCGAAGGAGCACCTCGCGAAGTTCAAGCGGCGCTACAAGACGGTCGACGTGCTCGAGATCTCGTGTCTGACCGGCGACGGCCTGGACCGGTTGAAAAAAGAGTTGTTAAAACGAGTCACCGCCCTGCGCGGCCGCGAAAAGGTGTCGCGCAAAACCGCGGCGTGATTCAGCCTGGCTGAGACATGCCTCCTCCGGCCAACCGCTCCCTGTTGATGCGCGCCAACCGTTTGCTCGGCGCCAATCTCGTCGAAGCAAACCTGGTCAAGATCGAGGACCTCGAGCCCGCGAACGAGAAGTTGCTCTCGCTCATCGCCGAGGATCAGCCCCGGCAATGCACCGTGTTGGGAATCCTGGCCTACGACATGAAAGTGCTGCGCGAGGAGGATGTATTGCAGCACGTGGTCGACAACGAGGGCGTGGGGCTCGTGGATCTGCGGCATTACGAGGTGGCGGACGACGTGAAGAAAAACCTCGATCTCGCGGCCTGCTGGGCGACGTGGTCGGTGCCGTTCGATCACGAGGAGGATTTTCATTTCGTCGCGACGGCGTATTATCTCAGCCCGGCGGTGCGGGCGCATTGGGAGAAGCAGTTCGACGGCCCGATCCTTTGGTTCGGCACGACGCTCGAGGCGATCGCCGATTACCTGGAAAAGCTCGCGGCGGAGCGCGCCGCCGCGCCGGCCGCGGCGGTGGCGAAGGCCGTCTAGTCGTTTCGCGTATGCCGCTCGGAAAGATCCAAACCCAGATTGTCGGGCAACTGGTCGCCATGAGCCGGCTGACCGCGGAGCAGCGCGACACGATCGCGGCGCTGCCGGGAGAACCGACGGGCGAGGCGCTCGACAAGCTGCTGCAGGACGACTACCGGATCACGCCGTTCCAGCTGCTCGTCGCGAAAGGCCGCGCGCTGGGACTCGCTCCGTATAACGTTTCCCGATACAAGATCGGGCCGGAAACGTTCGAGCGGTTGCCCGAGGAGTTCTGTCAGCAGAATCTCGTCGTGCCGGTCGGGCACGTGGGCGAGTTTCTTCTCGTTGCGCTCGCGAATCCCTTCGAGGTGTCGCTGGCGACGAAGATCCAGGAGATGACTGGCAAGAAGGTCATCCGGCTCCTCGCGCGCGAAAAGGACATCAAGGAAAAGTTCAACAAGGCGGCGGCGCAGCCGGCGGGATTCGACGACGTCGTCGAACAGATCGGCGCGGAATTCGGGGCGGTGATCGAGACGACGTCCGAGGACGTCAACGAGGAGTCCGGCCCGATCATCCAGCTCGCGAACCGCATCATCGAGGACGCGTATTTCGCGGGCGCGAGCGACATCCACGTCGAACCGCAGGAGAAGGAGATCATCGTCCGCTACCGGATCGACGGCGTGTGCTCGGAAAAACTGCGGCTGCCACAGCGCGTCGGACCCGCGCTCGTCGCGCGTTTGAAGATCATGTGCAACCTCGACATCTCCGAGCGACGGTTGCCGCAGGACGGGCGTATCGTGTTCAAGCAATACACGAAAAAGGGACTCGACCTCGACCTCCGCGTGTCGACCGCGCCTCTGAACCACGGTGAAGGCGTGGTGATGCGCATTCTCGACAAACAGAAGACGACGCTGCCGCTGCCGGCGCTGGGGTTCTCCGAGGAGAATCTGGGAAAATACCGCGAGTGCATCCGCCAGCCCTACGGCATGATCTTGCACTGCGGCCCGACGGGCTCCGGCAAGTCGATGACGCTTTACTCGGCGCTCAACGAGATCAACACGCCCGACCTCGTCATCCGCACGGCGGAGGATCCGATCGAGTATACGCTGCCCGGATTGAACCAGATGCAGATGCACCGGCAGATCGGGCTGACGTTTGCGTCGGCCCTGCGCGCATTTCTGCGTCAGGATCCGGACATCATCCTCGTCGGCGAAATCCGCGACAAGGAGACGGCCAACATCGCGGTGGAGGCGGCGCTCACCGGACATTTGTTGATCAGCACGCTGCACACGAACGACGCGCCGAGCACGGTCGCGCGTCTGACCGACATGGGCGTGGAGCCTTTCATGATCTCGTCGTCGCTGCTCTGCGTCTGCGCGCAGCGCCTGATGCGCCGCGTCTGCAAGCAGTGCCGCGTGCCTTACGTCCCGCAGGGCCGCGAGGAGGAGGTCTTGCAGAAGGCGATCGGCTGGAGCGGCCAGATCTTCAAGCACAACCCGAAAGGCTGCCCGAAGTGCGGAGGAAGTGGATACAAGGGCCGCGTCGGCATCCACGAATTGATGATCACGAACGAGGAGCTCGTGGACGCGATCAACAAGGAGCTCGAGAGCGCGGAGCTGAAGAAGATCGCGATGCGCGCCGGCATGAAGACGCTGCACCAGGATAGCCTGATCAAGGTCCGCGAAGGCGTGACGACGCTCGAGGAGGCGATCGCCACCGTGCCGCCGGACCTTTAGGCGGCCTCGACGCGGCGCCTTGCGCACGGGCGAACGGTATGGAGTTGGCAAGCGGCGGCGAATTCCCCGATATGAAAGCCCCCATGAAGCTCACCTCACTGTCCCTGCTGGTTCTCGTCTTCACGCTGCTGGCCGGCTGCAAGCCGAAGGCGCCGGAGGTTACCGATCTGCAACGCAAGGAGGCGGCGAATCTCGTCAGCGAGGCGCAGTTCGCGATCACGTTGCGCGATCTTGCCCGCGCGGAGCCGTTGCTCGCGAAGGCGGCCCAGCTCGCCCCGGACACCGCTGAATACTGGGTCAACCTCGGCGCGATCCGCCGGCGAATGGACAACAAGTCCGGGGCGAAGCAGGCTTATGAGCAGGCGCTGAAGGCCTACCGCGCCGACCAGGACGACAAGAAGGACGAGATCCGGATCGAAGGTATTTTGCAGGAGGTTCACGTGCTCGCGTTGCTCGGCCGCGCCGACGATGCCCGCACGCGGTTGGAGAAGGCGTTGAAAAAGGAGCCGGAGAACCGGATTCTCAAACGCTTCGCCGAGGACCGTCAGCTCGACCGCATGCTCGAGGATCCTGGATTCAAGGACGTCGCGCTCTAGCCGGTCGCCGGCGGGGTTTGGGATTCAGTTTTCCGTTTTGGGGCCGATGGAGAAGCAGGGCCGCCATGCCGGCGCCCTCACCCCGGGTTCGGCACCATGGCTTACATTCTCCTCGTTGATCCTGCCGACGTCGCGCGCAAGGCGATGAAGGGGATTCTTGCGCGTGGCGGACACCGCTTGGCGGCGGTCGCGACGGTGGCCGAGGCGTGGGACTTCCTGCAGCGCAATCCGGCGGTCGATCTGATCTTCGTCGAATTGAAACTGGAGGGCGAAAGCGGTTTGAGCCTGGTCGAGCAATTGCGGGCCGACTGCCTGCTGCAAGCGATGCCGGTCGTGATCTACACGGCCGCCGGCGATCGCGACTCAGTCCGGCGTGCGATGGAGCTGAAGGTGCAGAACTTCCTCGTCAAACCGTATCACGACGAGCCGATCCTTGCCGAAGTGCGCAAGGCCCTCGTGGCGGCGTGGCGCAACACGCATTTCGAGGAGGAGAAGTCGTTCTGCACGCTGATGGGTTACACGCCGGAAACCCTGCATCGCGAACTCGCGCGCCTGCAGGATGCGGTGGAAGCGGTGCTGCCGGTCCTGCAGGCGCATCTCGCCAACCGCGCGGTCGCGGCGATCATGGCCAATCTCGGCGCCCTCTCCGCGCAGGCGGAGGCGGTGGGGGCCTGGGGCGTGGTCGAGGTGACCGCCCGGCTGCGCGCGGGGGCCGAGGGCCACGCGTGGAATGCTTTTCCGGATACGCTGCGCCGGCTCGAGTTCGCCGGCCGCTTGATCTTCCGTCACCTGGACCACGCCACGGTGCCGCCGGATTTCGTGACCGACGAAGAACGCGGGGAGACGGAGCTGGCGGCGCGGCGGGCGCACTGGCTGAATGCCGCGGCGGAATCCCGGTTGCCGGTCCTGGCTTGGAAGGAACTCGCCGCGCAACTGGAGGCGCTGGCGGGCTGTCCGGTGATCGACACCGCGGCCGCCTCGTTCCAGATGTCAGCGACGGGCAAGCCGTCCAGCCTCGCGCCGTTGATGGACCTGGCCGAGAAGGATCCCGGGCTCGCGGCGCACCTGTTGATCGCGGCCAATCGGGCGCGGGGCAACGAGGACCTCGATCCCGAGCCGGTGGAGAATCCGCGTATCGCGGTGAGTCTGCTCGGGGAGCGGAAACTCGCGGCGATGAGCGGCACCGTCCTGATCGCCGAGGAGAAATGGATGAGCTTTCCTCCCTGCACGTGGACGAATTTCTGGATGTTCCAGATGGGCGTCGCGCGCATGGCGCGCTACACGTGCCGCTACCTCGAATTCAACAGCCTCGAATCGCGGGCGTATTTCGCCGGCCTGCTCCATGACATCGGGAAGCTGCTCCTGCTGCACCTGCATCCGTTCGGATTCGAGGCGGTGCTCGACTATTCGCGTCGCGAGCAGGTGCCGCTGTCGGTCGCCGAGCAGGCGTTTCTCGGAGCGACCACGCGCGAGATGGCGGGCCACTTCGCGAAAGCACACGGCTTGCGGTCGAGCTACGGGAATGTGATGCGGTGGGTCGACGACCCGCAGCAGTGTCCGGTGGAGGACGCCGTGCTGGTGGCGAGCGTGTCGCTGGCACGCGAGCTCTGTCGCCAGAACCGCGTCGGCTGGAGCGGTGAGGCGTTGCGCGACCAACCCCGGCCGATCGCGGAGACGCCCGGCTGGACCATTTTGCGCGAGCGGATTTTTCCGAGTTTCAACCTGGAGAAATTCGAGGCAGAGGCGCACGCGGAGTGCCGCGAACTCAAGCAAATGTTACACGGGCGGTTCGGCTTGGCGGCGCCGGCCTGAGCCCGCGGGTGCCGGTCAAGGCGCGGGGGCAACCGGCCGGACGGTCGGAGGGGGCGGTTCGATTTTCTCCGCGAGCTCGAGCGCGACGAGCATCGCGCCCAGCTCGGTCGCGATCGAGGCGCATTGCGCGATGACAGCGTGCTCGCGCGGATCGGAAAAACGCTCCTTGGTGCGGGCCGCGAGTTCGTTGACGGCCGCGGTCGGTCGCGGGAGCGCCGGCGCCGTGCCGCCGTCAAGCTGCGCAGCGAGTGTATCCAGAATTCCGATCGCCAGCTCCGCGCCCCGGGCCAGGGGTTGGAGCCGCAGCGGCCGGCCGGCGGCGAGGTGCAGGGCGAGCACGGTGAAGGCCCGCGTCAGCCGCTGGTTGCCGTTGGCGAGCGCGGCGAGTTCCTCGAGGCGATCCTGCCGCCGCTGCGGGTCGGCCGACATGCGCTGCAGCGAGGAGAACGCGACGCCGTTGGCGGCCTCGGCGCGGCGTTTCGCGGCGATCACCGCGGCATCGTAGCCGCCGCCTTCGGCGAAACGCTGGGCGATCAGCTGGAGATAGTCGCGGTTGGCGCGGAGGGCGGCGGCGAGGAACGCCGGCAGCCGCTCGCGTTCCCAGAGCGGCAGGAAAAACAGCGCGCCCAGCAGCGCGAGCGCTCCGCCGGCCAGGGTGGTGGCGAACCGTTCGATGCCGAACCAGATCGTGAGCGGTTCGCGCGCCTCGGTGAGCAGGACGACGAACAGCGTGACGAAGAAAACCGCGACGGTGTAGCGGCGCCGCAGGAAAAACGCGAAAAGGAACATCGTGAGGCTGGTGCCGGCGGCGACGAGCGCGGCCGGCGGTTGCAGCCATAGGAGGATGCTCGCGAAGGCGCTGCCGGCCACGGTGCCGAGCACGCGCTGGCCCGCGCGCTGGCGCGTGGTGCCATAGTCGGGCTGGAGCACGATCGCGGCCGTGAGCGGCAGCCAGTAACCGTGCGGCCAGCCCCCGAGTTTGAAGATGGCGATCCCGACCATGGTGAGCACGACGCTGCGCAGCGTGAAGCGAAGGAGGACGGGATTCACGCGCGGGCTCAGGTTCAGCGCCGACGCGAGCGGCCGCAGTTTCCAGGTTTGCAGATCGAAGAGCTCGAGCGAAAACGCGGCGCGTTCGTCGGCGCGGTCCACCGTGGCGCGCAGCGTGGTCTGCACCTCCGGCAGGTGCAGCTCGATCTGGCGGAGGATCTGACGCAGATGCGTCTCCGCCGCGGGATCGACGAGCCGGTGAGCCACGTTGGCCTCGAACGAACGCAGCAGATTGGTCAACCGGCGGAGACGAACCTCAAAGAACGCGAGATGGGCCGGCTGGCGCGAGACGATGGTCACCGCAACGCTGCGCGAGGTGTTGGTGAGCGAGGTGAGCAACGGACTCAGCGCCTCGGCGAGCCACGAGGATTTTTCGACGGTGGTGGCGTTTTCGAGGGCGAAATTCAACGCGACGACGCGCGTGGAGAGCCGCGCCGCCGCGAGATTGAGCGCGTCGAGATGGCGGTGGAGCGGCGTGCGTTTTTTCGAGACCGAGCTGTCGAGCGCGGCGTAGGTGTGATCGAGCGTGGTGCGCAGCGCGGCCTCGAGTTCGTGGACCCGGCGGTCGCGTTCCTCCGGTTCGGCGGGTCCCAGGGCGGCGAACAAGTCCGCCACCGCCAGCCAGCTGTCGGCGACCGCGCGGCGCAGCGGATGTTGCGGGCGGATCGGCCAGTGCGAGACCTGCAGCGCAAAACCCCACAGCCCGCCGGCGACGGCGGCGAGGCCGTGGTGTCCGCCGAGGCCGGGCGTGGCCGGCGCGCTCAGAGAAATGACGAACAGCACCATCGACGAAATCGCGAGCGACGTGCCGTAGTCCGGCAGCAGGTGCCGCCACGCGCCGCCGATGAGGGCGACGAGACCGCCCAGGACAATTGACCAGCCGAGATGATCCGAAGTCATTCCGCCGATGGTGGCGGCAGCGGTGAGGACGATCACGGAGGCGAGCAGCACGCCAAGCCGCAGGGTGTAGGCGCCGCGCACGTCGATCATCGCCACGTGTTGCGCGGCGAGCGCCACGAAGGCGACGTTGAGCGGAAGCAGGTTCGCGGCGGCGAGCATCAGCGGCACCGTCACGGCCACCGTCGCCCGACCCGCCCGCGCGAGATCCGGCCGCAGGGATTCCTGCTCGAAAAAACGTTGCACGCGGGTGACGAGGGCGGCGCGATTCATCGAAGGGAAGCGATTCACGCGCAAAGCCGTGACCTACACGTAAACGGCGCCGCCGAGCAGCCGCGGGCCTTCGTGAAACGCCAGAATCTGCCCGCTCGCGAGCCCGCGCTGGGGTTCGCGAAACCGGATGAGCGCGGTGCCGCCCGCCTCAGGTTCGAAGTCGAGCGGAACGCGCGGATCGCGGTAGCGCACGCGGCCTTCGAGAGAGCACGCACGGGTGAGCGGTTCCCCGATCCAGCTCAGGGAATGCACGCGCACCTCGCGTTGGAAAAGTCCGGGCGCGTCAGGCGAATCGAAGGCGACGAGCAGCGCGCGATCGGCGGCGCGTTTGCCGACGACGACGTAGGCCTGGTGATCGGTGTTGGACGGAATGCCGATGCCTTTGCGTTGTCCGAGCGTGTAGAAATGCAGTCCGCGATGGCGGCCGAGCTCGCGGCCGTCGGTGGCGCGCACGATGGGCCCGGGCGCGTCCGGGACGTAGGCGCGCAGGAAATCCTGCATCTTCACCTCGCCGATGAAGCAAATGCCCTGGCTGTCCTTTTTGTCGGCGGTGACGAGTCCGGCTTCGTGCGCAATGCGGCGGAGTTCGGGTTTCGGCAAATGTCCGATCGGAAAACGCGCGTCGTGGAGCTGCTCCTGCGACAGGAGCGCGAGGAAATAGGATTGGTCCTTGTTCGGGTCCGCGCCTTCGAGGAGCGAAAAGCTCGCGCTCTCCGCGCTGGTGGGGATGCGCTGCGCGTAGTGGCCGGTGGCGACGGCGGAGAAGCCGTGGTCGCGCGCCCAGGCGCGGAACACGCCGAACTTGATTTCCCGGTTGCACATGATGTCCGGGTTGGGCGTGAGACCGCGCGCGTAGCCGTCGAGCAGGTAGGCCACGACGCGCTCGCGGTATTCGCGCATCAGATTCACGACGCGAAACTCGATCCCGATCTGCTCCGCGACGCGGCGGGCGTCCTCGATGTCCTGCTGCCACGGGCAATGGCCGATGATCTGGTCCTCGTTGATCCAGTTCTTCATGTAGGCGCCCACGACGTCGAAGCCCTGCTGTTTGAGCAGCAGCGCGGCGACGGAACTGTCCACTCCGCCGGACATGGCGACGAGGATCTTTTCGGAGCTGGCCACGGGCCAAGACGACGCGGGCGCGCGGGGCTTTGTCAAATCTCCGCATCTGGCGCTGCGGTGCGGCTCGAGGATTGGCGGGCGGAATGCGATAAACGGCGCGCGCTGCCGGAGCAGGCGCGGACCGGCGACAAATTTGGCGATTTCCACTTGTCGCTCGTGCGGCGCGGGGGATGCTAGCAGATCCACATGTCGACCGCCGCTCCTCGCATCGTCCGCGCCTGGCTTGAATCTTTGAGTTCGGGCGTGGTGGAGCTGGATCGCGACTGGCGCGCGGCACGGCCGCCGCAGTTCACGATGGGCGGGCATTGCCCGGCGCCCGGTGGACTCGCGCCGGCGTCGACGGTCGCGGTGGGCCGGGCGTTCGGCTACGTGGTGCGTGGTGCGGAGATTGTCTTTCTGCTCGCCGATTGCGATCGCGCCGGCCTGGACCTGAAACGCGACTCGGTTTATCTCGCCGGCGATTTCAACGGCTGGCAGACCGCGGTCGGATCGGCGGAGTGGTGGATGCAGCCCACGGAGATCGAGGGCGAGAAAGTCTACGCGTGGACGGGGCCCGCGGAGCCGTTCCTCAAGCCGCCCGGGCAACGCTTCAAATTCGTCACCGGCGAGCACCACTGGTTGAGCCTGCCGGACGACGCGCCGAATGCAGTGCGCGACGACACGGGCAACGTGAATCGGGCGATCGACCCGCACCGCACCGGGCGGCACCTGTGGCAGTTTACCTGCCCGATGCTGGTCGATCTCGCGGAACCGCTGGCCGTCGGTTGGGCCTCCGCGCCCGCGGCCACGGCCGTGCCCGTCGTGCCGGGGCGGTTCTTCTACGATTTGAAAACCGACCTGCCGCTCGGAGCGCTCGTGCGGGAACGGGAGACGGTTTTCCGCCTGTTTGCACCGCGGGCGAGGGCGGTGACGGTCTTCTTTTGCGACGATCTGGCGAAGCAGGATCAGGCGGTGTTCCGGCCGCTGCGGCGGCGCGCGGGTGCAGATGGCGCGGCCGGAGTTTGGGAAGCGATCGTCGACCGCAACCTGCATGGCCGGTTCTATTGGTATGTCGTCGACGGCGTGCGCGACGGGGCGGGGCGGTTCGATCCGACGATGAAGGTGCTCGATCCGTATGCGCTGGCGACCGTGGGCCGGGAAGGGCCGGGCGTCGTGCTCGACCGCGCGTGGATCGGCGAAGGCGACCGGCGCTTCCGTCCGCCGCCGTGGCACGATCTGGTGATCGTCGAGGCGCACGTGCGCGATCTCGCTGCCAACGCGCCCATCGCGGCCACGGCGGCGGAGCGGCGGGGCTTTGCAGGGCTGACGAAATGGGTGGAGAGCCCCGATTTCCATCTGCACCGGCTCGGCGCGAACTGCGTCGAACTGCAGCCGGTGCAGGAATTCGATAACCGCGAGGACGCGGAGTATCACTGGGGCTACATGACGAACAACTTCTTCGCGCTCGAGAGCAGCTATGCGCTCGCGCCGGCGAAGGCGTCGGGCGTGCGCGAGTTCCAGGAACTCGTGCGCGCATTTCACCGGCGGGGCATGGCGGTGCTGCTCGACGTGGTTTTCAATCACGTCGGCGAGCCCGCGCACCTGATGTTCATCGACCGGCTGTATTACTTCGAACAGGACGCGCACGGCAACCTGGCCAACTGGAGCGGCTGCGGCAACGACCTGCGGGCGGGTTCCGCGATGGCGAAGCGCCTGATCATCGACGCGTGCGTGCACCTGATCGAGGCGTATGGCATCGACGGCTTCCGTTTCGACCTCGCCGAATTGCTCGGCGTCGACGTGCTGAGGGACATCGAGCGGGCGCTGAAACGCGTGAAACCCGACGTGATCCTGATCGCCGAGCCGTGGAGTTTCCGCGGGCACATCGCTGGCGCGCTGCGCGACACGGGATGGGCGTCATGGAACGACGGATACCGCAATTTCGTCCGCGACTATGTCCGCGGCGCGGGCTCGCCGGCACGGATGGAGTATTACCTGAAAGGCTCGCCGTGGTATTTCGCGAAATGGCCGGCGCAGACGGTGAACTACACCGAGTCGCACGACGACCGCGTCTGGATCGACCTGATCACCGAGAATCCGAATTACAACGGGCAGGAGCCGACGTGGAACGATCGCCGCCGCACGCACCTGATGGCGGCGCTGCTGTTCATGTCGGTTGGTATTCCGATGATTTCGGCCGGGCAGGATTTTCTCCGTTCGAAGCACGGGGTGAGCAACACCTACCTCCGCGGCGATCTGAACGCGCTCGATTACGACCGGGCGATCCGCTACCTGGGGACGCACGCGTATTTCGCGGAATGGATCGCGTTCCGACGCGGCGACCGTGGACGGCTGCTCCGGCACTTCGCGCGCGCGAGCGAGGGCTTTTTCCGTTTCTTCTTCGTGCCGGATTCGCCGGCGTTGGCGGCCGTTTACAACGCCGACCGCTCCCAAGGTTCCAGTCGCCTCCTGTTTGCGATCAATCCCGGAAACAGCGACGCGGTCATTGCGCTCGATCACGATACCGTCGCGGGACATTGGCGGCAACTTGCCAACGAGGAGCGTTTCCTGCCGCACGGCACGGGTCTTACCCAGCCGGTCACGGCGCGGCTGCTGGTGCCTGTGCTCGGTTGCGGGTTATGGGTTTGTGACAGTTGAGCCGCAAAAAACACGCGGATTATGCCAGTCTTTGCACAGCCAAAGACCTTGCATCGGTCCGGTGGGCTTGTTCATTCGACTATCCGCGCCTCGGCGCGGCCCGGTATCCTCAGTCAACTAACATAGCACTCAACGGAAAGTCCTACCATGGCAGTCAAAGTCGCAATCAATGGTTTCGGCCGCATCGGCCGCCTCGTTTTCCGCGCGTTGGTCGAGCAGGGCCTGCTCGGATCGTCGCTCGATGTCGTCGCCGTCGGCGATATCGTGCCCGCGGATAACCTGGCTTATTTGCTGAAGTTTGACTCCACGCAGGGTCGTTTCAACGGCACCGTGGGCTCGAAGAAGTCCTCGCCGGACAAGGCCGACGACGACGTGCTCGTGGTCAACGGCAAGGAGATCCTCGTCGTCAGCGCGAAGACCCCGGCCGAGCTGCCTTGGGCGAAACTGGGCGTGCAACTCGTGATCGAGTCGACGGGCCTCTTCACCGACGCCGAGAAGGCCAAGGGCCACCTCGCCGCGGGCGCCAAGAAGGTCATCATTTCCGCCCCGGCGAAGGGCGAGGACATCACGGTCGTGATCGGCGTGAACGACGACAAGCTCGACGTCGCCAAGCACAACATCATCTCGAACGCGTCCTGCACCACGAACTGCCTCGCGCCGGTCGTGAAGGTGCTGCTCCAGGAAGGCTTCGGCGTCGAGGAAGGCCTCATGACGACCGTCCACGCCTACACCGCGACCCAGAAGACGGTCGACGGTCCCTCGAAGAAGGACTGGAAGGGCGGCCGCACCGCCGCGCAGAACATCATCCCGTCGACGACCGGCGCCGCCAAGGCCACCGCGCTCGTGCTGCCGGAAGTGAAGGGCAAGCTCACGGGCATGTCGCTGCGCGTGCCGGTTCCCACCGTCTCGGTGGTCGACCTCACCGTCCGCACGACGAAGGAAACGTCCTACAAGGAAATCTGCGCCGCCATGAAGAAGGCGAGCGAGACCTACCTGAAGGGCGTGCTGGCCTACACCGAGGACGAAGTCGTTTCGACGGACTTCATCCACGACAAGCACTCCTCGATCTTCGACGCCGGCGCCGGCATCGAGCTGAACAGCAAGTTCTTCAAGCTCGTCTCGTGGTATGACAACGAGTGGGGCTACTCGAACCGCGTGGTCGACCTGACCCAGAAGATCGCCGCCAAGCTGTAATCGCGGCTCCGCCGCTCAAAGCAGCGAGTAGCGAGTAGCGAGTAGCGAGCATCCACGCCCGCGATCGCTGCTTACTACTCGCTCTTTTTTTGGGGCCGATCCTACTCACTACTCGCTACCCGCTACTGGCTACTTTTCCGACCCATGCCCAAATTCAAATCCATCCGCGACCTCGATCTCGCCGGCAAACGCGTCTTCATCCGCGTGGACTTCAACGTCCCGCAGGACAAGGCCACCGGCGCGATCACCAACAACGCCCGCATCGTCGCCGCGTTGCCCACGATCAATTACGCGCTCGAGAAAGGCGCGGCGGTCGTCCTCGCCAGCCATCTCGGCCGCCCCGACGGCAAGAAGAACGCGAAGTTTTCGCTCAAACCCGTCGCCGACGAACTCGCGAAACTGCTCAACAAGCCGGTGAAGTTCCTCGACGACTGCGTCGGTCCCGCGGTCGAAGCCGCCTGCGCGCCCGGCGCGCTCAAGGCCGGCGAGGTCGTGCTGCTCGAAAACCTCCGCTTCCACATCGAGGAAGAAGGCAAGGTGAAGGAGAAGCAGGCCGACGGCACCGAAAAGTCCATCAAGGCCGATCCGAAGGCCGTCGAAGCCTTCCGCGCTTCCCTCTCGAAGCTGGCCGATGTCTACGTCAACGACGCCTTCGGCACCGCGCACCGCGCGCACAGCTCGATGGTCGGCGTGCAACTTAAAGACAAGGCCGCGGGTTTCCTCATGCAGGCCGAACTCGATGCCTTCGCGAAGGTGATCGACAATCCCGCGCGTCCGCTCCTCGCGATTCTCGGCGGCGCCAAGATCGCCGACAAGATTCCGCTCATCAATAACCTCCTCGAAAAAGCCAACGAGATCATCATCAGCGGCGGCATGGCCTTCACCTTCAAGAAGGTCCTCGAAGGCATGGAAATCGGCACGAGTCTCTTCGATCCGGAAGGCGCGAAGATCGCGAAAGAACTCTTCGACAAGGCCAAGGCCAAGGGCGTGACGATTACGCTGCCCGTCGATTTCGTGACGGCGGACCGTTTCCCCGGCTCCGCGGACGACATTGCCGCGGTGCAAACCGGCGTGGCCACCGACAAGGAAGGCATTCCCGCCAACTGGATGGGTCTCGATGCCGGCCCGAAGAGCCGCGAGCTGTTCGCGCAGGTGATCGGCCGCGCCAAGACGATCGTGTGGAACGGTCCCGCGGGCGTGTTCGAAGTCGACAAGTTTGCCGAGGGCACGAAGGCCATGGCCGACGCGATCGCGAAAGCGACGGCGGCGGGCGCGGTTACCGTGGTCGGCGGCGGCGACACCGCCACGGCGGCGAAAAAATTCAAGGTCGCGAAAGTCGTGACGCACTGCTCCACCGGCGGCGGCGCCAGCCTCGAACTCCTCGAAGGCAAAGTGCTCCCCGGCGTGGCGTTCCTCGAAAACTGATCCAGCCCAAGCGCAAAGGCGCGAAGAACTGCCAAGGATCGCAAAGGGCTCTTCGCGAAACTTGGCAATCTTTGCGTCTTCGCGCTTAACTCCTCCTCACCAATTATGAATCCCCGCAAGAAACTCATCGCCGGAAACTGGAAGATGAACAAGACGAACGGCGATGCCGTTTCGCTCGTTAACGAGATCGTGGCCGCGACCGGCAAGATCAACGACGTCGAGATCGTCGTGTGCCCGCCGTTCACCTCGCTCGACGCCGTGGGCAAGGCCCTCGACGGCTCGACCGTGAAGCTCGGTGCGCAGAACATGCACCCCGAGGCGAACGGCGCGTTCACCGGCGAGATCTCGGCGCCGATGCTGCGTTCGCTGTTCGCGACGCACGTCATCCTCGGTCACAGCGAGCGCCGGGCGTATTTCGGGGAGGACGATGCCTTCATTAACAAGAAGGTCCTCAGCGCGCTGAAGAACCAGCTGAAGCCGATCCTCTGCGTCGGCGAAACCCTCGCCGAACGCGAGGCGGGTTCGACACTCAAGGTCGTGCAGACGCAGCTCGAAGCCGGCCTCGAAGGCGTGAGCAAGGAGCAGGCGCCCACGGTCGTGATCGCGTATGAGCCCGTCTGGGCGATCGGCACCGGCAAGGTGGCGACCACGGATCAGGCGCAGGAAGTGCACGCGTTCATCCGCAACCTGCTCACGAAGCTCTTCACCGAGCCCGTCGCTCAAAAAGTGCGCGTGCTCTACGGCGGCTCGATGAAGCCGGCGAACGCGCCCGAACTGCTCGCGCAAAAAGACATCGACGGAGGCCTGATCGGCGGAGCTGCGCTGGAGTCGCGCAGCTTTATCGAGTTGATCAACGCCGCGGCCGCCGCCAATTAAGTCGCGCCATTAATTTGGTTGTAGATCCCTCGAGCGACGCGCGAAAGCGCGTCGCTTTTTTTATGCACAACGGTCCGCGGGCGATGGCTCTTCCCGCGCGTTTGCCGGCAGTTCCCCCGCAGTTTCGCATCCCTTCCCGCGCCTCGCCCCGCGACGACTTACGCCCGGGAAACCGCCCAAAAAACCAACCACGCAACATCCAGCCGCGCGACAGCTGCGCCGGCGAAGTTTTAAGTGTCATACATTATATGACACTCTGGTTTGGGCGCTCGGGTCAGGGAGTAGGGTTGACGACGAGGGTGGCGGTGACGTCGTGGCCGTTTTCTTCGAGAACGGCGCGGTTCGATTGCGCAGGCAGCAGCGTGCCGTGGGAATCGCTGCCAGCGACGAACTTCACCTGCGTGAAACCGCTCACTTGCACGTGTGCCGCGTTCTCCTGCAGCAAACTGCCGCCCGTGATGCGGACGTCGCTGGACGAACCGAGCAGGATCGCGGGGGTGGCGAGAGCCTCGGCGGCAATGTTGCCCAGATAAACCGGTCCGGTAAACGCGACGCCGGGCGCATATACACCGGCAAGACCGCGCTCCGCGGAGAAATGGGCGTTCGCTGCGCGCAGGCCACCGAAGCGGCCATTCGTGCTCGCGATGGCGACGAAGGCCACGTCGGCGATACCGTCGTAGTGAGTGTTGGCGTGTCCCACGAACAACGGGCTGCCGTTCGTCGCCGGATCGTTCGTCGCGCTCACCGGTTTCGTGATGTCAAAATGTCCACTCGGGTCGTTGGCGGTCGCACGGCCGACCGTGAAGATCGACAGATTGGTCCGTTCGTCGGCTCCCACGATCACGATGCCGGCGCGGCCCCGCATGTAGTTGATGCCTTGAGTGTAGTTTTGCGGTGGCGCGGGCGGCGTCCAATCCTGCAGCACGAGCGACAACGTGCCCGGACCGCTGAATTCCACCTGTACGATGTCGTGGTTCAAATCGATGAAGGATGTCCGGGTGATTTGGTTCAGCGTGTAGTCCGCGGTGACTGCCTCGGCCGGCCCGGTGACCAGGACTTGGTCGAACGTGTTGCCGTTGGGATGCCGGACGTTCGCGTCGACCTCGCGTCCTTCGCCGATGACTTTCGCGTTGCTCGTGCCGCCGACGATCAATTGAGCGCTCGCCGTCGTGCCGTGCGCATTCATGAGCAGCGTGCGATACAGACCGGTTTGCGCCGGACCGAAGTTCAGCAGCGACAAGGTCGGCTCCGTGGCGTCTTCGATCTCCGAGCCGTTGCGCAGCCACGCAATCTCAGGAACGGGCGAGCCGTCGATCGCCGCCGAAAGGGAAACGTCGTCGCCGAACTCCGCGGAGGACATCGCCGGCATTTTGAGCACGGACGGTGCAGCGGCGGGGCCGGGGGCGATCGCGATCTCATACCACAGCGTCGTGCCGCTTTGTCCTAAAACGAACTGCGCGCGGCCGGCATGATCCACGACGGGCACGGCGACCGTGCGCGTGCCGCGGCCGTCCAACGCCCAGACGGAGACGCGGCTCGCGGCCACCGGCAACGTGATCGTTGCCGGAATCACTTCGACGAGCGTGGGCGCGTTGCCCCACTGGCTGCCGAGCGACGTGTGTGTCGGGTCCTTCCAGACCTGGCCGGTGTTCTCCTGATCGCCGGTGGCGACCAGCACGGCGCGCGCGGCGCCCTGCTGATCGAAAGCATAGCCTTCGAGGAGCGTCAGACCGATGGTGCACCAGTCCTGACGGGTGCCGCCCGGCGCGATGATGACGCCGCCCAGATTGAAGCTGCGGCCGTTGACGAAACCGACGACGGCCTTCGAACGCGGTGTATCCAACGTCACCACCCCTTTGCTCGCGGCGGACACATCCCAGCGCAATTCGCCGGTGTCGGCCGCAAAAACATTACCCGCGGGTGCGGCGGGCGGCGTGGCGAGTCCGCTGGCGTTTTCGCCGATGCTGAGATCGACGCGGCTGATGAGCGCGGTCGCCGCGGGCATGCCGAGATGCGAGCCGTCCGCGATCGACCAGGCGCCGCCACGGGTGCGGGCAGTCTCGATTTCGGCAGTCGGTGTGAGCGGCAACGTAAAGGATTGCCGGGCGCTGGCGACGTCGCCGCGACGGAACATCGCGGCGGCAAGAAGGTTGTTCGCCAGTTTTCCGGCGTGTCCGCCATGGTCGAAGTAACCAGTGACGAACTCGCTGGTGCCGGTCTTGTAGTCAAAAAACCAGATGCTGTCCCAGTCCTGCAGCGCGCCATACATCGCGACGAGCAGCGGTCCCTCGCTGCCGTAGGTGTTGGGCGCGGCGTGTTCATATTCGGTGACGTTGTGCGGGCGACCGCGCATGCGCTGGCGGGCGATGCCGGTGAGCGTGTTCGCATCCGGCGAGTTGACCATCGACGTATTCGCCACGGTCCACAGCTCCGGATCGAAATCGTGCCCCGCGGGAAACACGGGATGCTGCCAGTAGCTGTGCGAGTCCATCGCGTCCATCGCCACCTGTGTGTTCGGCGCGCTGTTGGAGAGGATGGTGGCCCAGACGATCCCGTGAAAACCGACGCTGTTCACGAGATGGGATTTCATCGCCTCCCAGTAGGTCTTTTCGGTCGCGAGGACGAAGGCGACCCAGTCGCGGGTCTGCGCCGCGGTGGCGCTCGCGATCGAAGGGTTGTGTTTCACGATTGGGATCGTGCTGCTCTCCAGATTCACGCCGGCGGGAAGTCCGCCGATCGCGCCGCCGGGCTGGAGTTTTATGTCGGCGAGCGACACCGTCGTCACGCGGTCACCAAAGCCGTTGAACACGAGCCGCACGCTCGGCTCGGCGGCGGAGGCCTGGAAGGTGGCGGTGTAATTCGCCCAGGTGACACCCAGCGTCGCGTTCAGCGAGGCGTTGACGGCGGAGTAGTCGGACGGGCCGGTGCGTGTCAGCGTGGCGGAGAGCGGTGTGGCGGCGGTGGCCTTGGCCCAGAAACTCAGGGTGTAGCTTTTCCCGGCTTCGAGCGAGAGGTTGCCCTGGGTAAACTGAACGTGCCAGCCGGCGGTGCCGGCGGTGGTCACCGCGATCCGAAGCGACGATTGTTGATTCGTGAAGTCGTTCGCCGCCGTCGCCGTGGCGGCGGCGCCGGAGTGGCGCTCAAGGGTCCAGGAAGCGTCGCCGGTGGAGAAGGAGCCGTTGACGAGGCGATTGGCGCCAAGCGGTTCGTCGATCGCGCCCCAACCGGCGAGGAGCGCGGCCGTGCTGGCGTATTTGCTTTTCAACCACGAGTTCCACTTGGATTGCAGCGCGGCGGCATAGGGCGCGGGTAGGGTGTCGAGCACGTTTTCATACCATTTCTGCAGCAGACCGTTCTCGTTCATGATCTCGACGAACGCGACCGCCGGATCCTGGGCGAGCGAAAGGCCGTTGCGGTAGGGATTCGGCGCGGTGAGCAGTTTCGTGGCGTATTCCCGATGCAGCGAGAGGGCTCGCTCGTCGAAGAACCCGAGGATGTGCTGATCCTTCCAGCCGAGCTGCACGATTTCCGGGCCGAGCCCGTCGGTGGCTTGAAACTCACGCGAGACGAGCAGGTTGATGTCGGAGTGAATCCCGTGCGCCGCGAGTTGCGCGACGAAGTAGTGCAGGCGATCGAGGCGTTCCGCAGAGAGCGTGCGGGAGCTGCCGCTCGCGTAGTCGACGAGGACGTTGGCCTTGTCCCACGGCGCCTCGAGGTGATGAAAACGCACGGCGTTGAAACCGAAACGCGCGAGGCGTGCGGCGTGGGCTTCGGCGCGATCGCGGGAAGGAAACGCATCGGCGGACGTGACGTTGACGCCGAGAAAACGCAGGCGCTTTCCGTCGAGCTGATAGTGTCCGGCAGGTGTGACGCTCACCCGCGGAGCGGTCGTGGGAATCGGCTCCTGCCAGCTTTGAAGATTCGTGATACCGGTGGACGCGTCGTTCCACGGCATCGTAAACGGCTGCAGGGCGGCGCCGGCGAGCGAGACGAGAAAGCAGGGCACGACGAATCCGACGAAGCGGACGTGGGGTAACATGCAGCATTTATCCGCGATCGTGCCAAATGCCGCAATTTTGAAGATATGTGAGCGTTTGCTTCGGACTCGCCAAATTTTGCCGGCTGGCAAGAGGTGGAGTCACCCCGCCGGAAACGTCCGGCATTCGTCTTGGTTAAACCCTGTTTCTTCGATGAAAACCCTGCTCATTCGTGCTTTCGTGTGGTTCGTTGCTGCGGCCGGAAGCCTGTCGGCTGCGTCGGTAAACGTCACCGATTTCGGCGCCTTCCGCGGCGAGGTTGCGGCCGACACGGCGCTGATCCAGCGGGCGATCGACGCCTGTGCGGAGAGCCGTGGCGGGCGCGTCGTCGTGCCGGGTGGCGCGCACGTGACGGTGGGTTCGATCCGGCTGCGTTCGCATGTGGATCTGCATCTGGAGCGCGGCGCGGTGCTGCTGGCGACGCCGCGGCACGAGGAATTTTCGATCACGAATCCGTATCCGGTGACGACGCGGCCGGGCGACGTGGCGCCGCAGATGGGCGTGATGATTTACGCGGACGAAGCCGAGGACGTGGCGATCAGCGGCTACGGCACGATCGACGGTAACAGCCCGGCGTATGTGGAGGAGCGCGGCGTCGAGATCGACAAGGCGAAGCAGTTTCGGCCCTACACCGTGGTGTTTCGCGCGAGCAGGCGCGTGACGTTGCGCGACGTCACGATTCGCAACGGCGCGTTCTGGACCGTGCGCACGCTCGGCTGCGACGACGTGCTGATCGCCGATATCCGGATCGACAACAGCCTGCTCATGCCGAACAACGACGGCATCGACATCGACTGGTCGTCGAACGTGCGGATCCGGGATTGTCACATCGTGTCGGGCGACGACTGCATCGCGCTGAAAACCGCGCCCGAAAACATGGGCATCACGCAGCCGTGCGAGAACATCGTGATCACCGGCTGCACATTGAAGTCGCGTTCGTCGGCGATCGTGATGGGCAGTGACGTGATCGGCACGATCCGCGACGTGGTGGTGTCCGACTGCGCGATTCGCGACAGTCATCGCGGCGTATCGGTGCGGTTGAACATGTCGGGTACGATGGAGCGGATTTCGTTTTCCAATCTCGTGATCGAAACGCGGCTCTACGATCCCGCGTGGTGGGGACGCGGCACGCCGATCGACGTCGTGGTGACGCCGTGGAACGAGGTCACGACGCCCGGCCGCGTGCGCGACATCCGTTTCAGCAACATCCAGGCGCGCGGGGAAAACGGCGTCGTCGTTTACGGTTACAGTCCGGGTTTGCTCGAGCGCGTGTCGTTCGACCGCGTGGCGGTCCTCATCGACAAGACGACGGATTACGCGGGCGGGCAGCAGGATTTCCGGCCGGCGCCAGCGAATGCGTTTCCAGATCTTCCGACGAGCGGCTTTCTGCTGCGCAACGCGGCGGGCGTTTCGATTCGCGACTGCCGCGTGACGTGGGGCGAGCACCGGCCGGAATACTACCGGCACGCGTTGGACGCGGAAGCGTGTCCCGATCTCGAGGTGCGCAATCTCGTCGGCGAATCCGCGCACCCGGAAAAATTCGCCGCGCGGCTCGTGCGCTGATCCTGCGCCGCGCGCTCAGCGCGTGCGGCTGACGAGCGAAAGGACGAGCGCGTCGAGAAACGCGCGCTCGCCGTCGAGGTGCGCGAGCGCATCGCGAGCAGACGCGGTGTGACGCTCCGCCAGCTCGCGGGCGCGGGCGAGGCCGTGAACCTTGACGAACGTCGTCTTGTCGGCGCGCGCGTCCTTGCCGGCGGTTTTGCCGAGCGTCGCGCTGTCAGCGGTCGCATCGAGGATGTCGTCGACGATTTGAAACGCGAGTCCGAGGTCGCGGCCGAGCTGGCGCAGCGTGTCGATGTCGTTGGGCGTGGCGCCGGCCACGAGTCCGCCGAGGACGAGCGAGGCCTCGATCATCGCGGCGGTTTTGTTGAGGTGAATGAATTCGAGCTCGTCCGGCGAGGCGTCGGCTTTTTTCTCGGCGAGCAAATCCGCCATTTGTCCGCCGATCAGGCGGCGGCTGCCGGCGGCGTCGGCGAGCTCGCGCACGAGCGCGTTGGCGAGCGCGGGATCGGCGGCGTAGGCCGTGGAAAGAAGCGCGAATGCGTGCGTGAGCAACGCGTCGCCGGCGAGCAGGGCGGTGGCTTCGTCGAACGCCTTGTGCGCGGTGGGGCGGCCGCGGCGAAGGTCGTCGTTGTCCATGCACGGCAGGTCGTCGTGGATCAGCGAGTAGGTGTGCACGCACTCGATGGCGACGGCGGCGGGAAGGGCGGCCTCGTCGCGGCGGCCGAAAAGCTCCGCGGTGGCGAGGACGAGGACGGGGCGGAGGCGTTTGCCGCCGGCGTCGAGGCTGTAGCGCATCGCCTCGTGGATCCGCGCGGGGCGCGTGGAGGCCGCGGGCACGTGCCGGGCGAGGCCGTGTTCGACGCGGGCGGTGAGGCGACTGAGTTCGGCGGCGAAATCCATCGCCCGTTTCGCTGAGGTAAAAGTCGAACCGGGGCAAGCGGGCTTTGGTTCGGACGGGCCGCGGGATGGAAGGGCAGAAACGCACTCGCCAAGCGTCGCGGCGCTTACCATAACCTCGCGCTTTTCTCACCATGCCTACCTACGATTATGCCTGCCCGAAGTGCGGCCACGCCTTCGAACAGTTCCAGTCGATGAAGGATGAGCCGCTCAAGAAGTGCCCGAAGTGCAAGAAGACCGGCCTGAAGCGTCTCGTCGGCGGCGGCGCCGGCCTGATCTTCAAGGGATCCGGTTTCTACATCACGGACTACAAAAAGAAGCCGGCCGAAAAGTCCGGCGGCGACTCCGGCAGCGCGGCGAAAAGCGAGTCAAAGCCCGCCAGCGACGCGAAGGCGGCGAAGTAAAGCTCGGCAGGCCGCACGGTTTCTGTTTCGTAACCGCGCGGCCCCTTTCCCTTGATGAACAAGAAACTCGAGCGCGAACTCAACGGACCCACCTGGACGGAAGTCATCCTTGGCGCGCTGTTGAGCCTGCTGCTCGGCATCGCGCTTGCGGCGGTTTACCTTGCGCTCAAACCGGTCACGACCGTGAAGGCGCTGCCACAGGAGCCGGCGCCGGGTGTCGTCTATTACATCGAGGGTTCAAGAAATTCCGTCAGTCTCAGCGCGCTCGCAGCCAAGCAAAAGACGTTCATCGAAGGCGGTTCGATCGAGCTGACGGAGGATGAAGTGAATCAGTTCGTCGGCGCGGCGGCGAAGACTGCGGTCACGGCCGACGCCGCGCAGAATGTCGGCGCGGGCGTGCCGAATTTCCGGATCCGCGACGGTGTCATGCAAATTGGGATACCGCTGCAGCTCGACGTGGCCGGTTTTGCGCCGCGCGTGATCCTGCAAGCCCGCGGCGGCTTCGAGAAACGCGGCGACGTTTTCGTGTTCAGCCCGAGTGAACTTTATCTCGGCTCGTGTCCGCTGCAGCGTGTGCCAGCCGCGACCGGGCTGGTGATGAAACGCATTTATGGTTCGCTCAACGTGCCCGAAGAGATCGCCACGGCGTGGCGGCAGTTGTCGGACGTTTCCGTCGAGGGATCGAAGCTGCGGCTGACCATGTGAGGTCGCGCGCGGCGGGAGCGCTCGCCGCGTAAGGACTTGCACGCGTCCGGCGTCGGTTCGAAAACAGGTCCGGTGTCGAAGCACATCAAACACATCGGGATCGTGTCCGCGCTGACGATGGCGTCGCGCCTCCTCGGCCTGGTGCGCGAGAGCCTGACGGCGGCGGTGTTCGGCACGGGCGCGCTGGTGTCGGCATATTTCACGGGCTTTCTGCTGCCCAATCTGTTTCGGCGCTTGCTGGCGGAGGGTTCGTTGACGGCGGCGCTGGTGCCCACGCTCAACGACGAGATGAAGGACGGTCAGCGCGAGCGGGCGTTCCGGCTCGTGAGCCAGGTGACGAGCTGGCTCGGGCTCACGGTGACGGTGCTCGTGGCGCTGGCGATGCTCGCCCTGAACCAGGATGGCGCGGTGCGCTGGTTCGGCGCCGCGGTGCATGCCGAGCCGGATACGATCGCGCGCTGGACGCTGGCGGCGTGGTTCGCGGTGATCCTGTTTCCCTACCTGCTGTTCGTGTCGCTCGCGGCGGCGTTCAGCGGGGCGTTGCAGACGTTGCAGCGCTTCGTCGAGCCGGCGTTGTCGCCGATCTGGCTGAACCTCGCGATGATCGCGCCGCTCGCGGCGGCGCGCTGGGTGTGGCGCGCGGAGGAAGCGACGCAAGTGTTGTGGTTGTGCGGCGGCGTGCTGGTGGGCGGGTTTTTGCAGATGGCGGTGCCGGCGTGGGCGTTGATGCGCGAAGGCTGGCGACCGCAGTTCGATTTCACGTTGAGCGGGCCGGTGCGCGCGATTCTGCGCTTGATGGGGCCGGCGGTATTCAGTTCGTCGATATATCTGATCAACATGAGCGTTTCGCGGTTGATCGGTTTGTCGCTCAACGACGAGGCGGTGGCGGTGCTGAATTTCGCGCAGCGGTTGATGGAATTGCCCATCGGGGTGTTTGCGGTGGCGGTGTCGACGGTGGTGTTTCCGCTGATCTCGCGCTACGCGGCGGCGGGCGACACGGCCAATCTCGCGGCCGCTTATCGGAAAGGCATGCGGCTGATCCTGGTGATCAACGTCCCGGCGGCGGCGGGCTTGGCGCTGCTCGCGCTGCCGATCATCCGCGTGATTTTTCAGCACGGGGCGTTCGATGCGGCGTCGACCTCGTCGATGACGCCGGTGTTGGTGGCCAACGCCCTCGGGCTGCCGTTCTTCTCGTTCGTGAACCTGGCGTTGCGGGCGTTCTATGCGCAGAAGGATACCACGACGCCGGTGAAGGCCGCGGTGCTGAGCTTCGTGGTGAACGTGGCGTTGAGCATCGCGCTCATGGGCCCGCTGTCGACGTTGGGACTCGCGATTGCGAGCACGGTCGCGATTGCCGTGCAGGCGGGTTACCTGCAGTGGCATCTCGCGCGGCGGCACGACGGGTTGGCGTTTCACCACCTCGCGCGGGACCTCGGCAAAGTCGTCGCCGCGAGCGCGATCATGGCGCTGGTCGTCGCGGCGGCGTGGTGGGCGTGGCGCGGTGCGGTGCCGGCGTCGAAGGTTTCGGACGCGGTTGCGATCCTGACGATCATCGGCGTGGGTGTCGCGACGTATGGCGGCGTGTTGTGGGGATTGAAGATCGAAGGACGCGAGGAATTGAAAGCGATGCTGCTGCGGCGGCGTCCGCGCGTGAGCGCATGAAGCTCAAGATCGATTGGTTTCTGCTCGGGATGGGGGTGGCGACGCTGCTGGCGTGGCTCTTTCCGGAGCCGGGCGCGGCGGGCGGCTGGCTGCAGCCCGAATTGCTGACGAAGGCGGGGATCGCGCTGATCTTTTTTCTGCACGGGCTGGCGCTGTCGTTTGCCGCGCTGAAGGCCGGCACGCTGCGCTGGCCGCTGCATTTGCTGGTGCAGGCGAGCACGTTTCTGCTGTTTCCGCTGCTCGGTCTCGGGCTGGTGAAGGCGATCGGCGCGCGTGTATCCGAAGAATTGATGCTGGGGCTGTTTTATCTGTGCGCGCTGCCGTCGACGGTGTCGTCGTCGGTCGCGCTCACCGCGGCGGCGCGGGGCAATGTCGCGGGCGCGCTCTTCAACGCCACGCTCTCGAGCATCCTGGGCGTGTTTCTTACGCCCTTGTGGGTGGCGTGGGTCTTGCAGGCGAGCGGGGAGACGCAGTCGGTATGGCCGGTGATGGTGGATCTCGCGAAGTGGCTGCTGCTCCCTCTGGCGCTGGGGCAGCTGTTTCGGCCGCTGCTCGGCGCGTGGGCGGCGCGCAACAAGACGACCATCAACGCGGCCGACCGCGGCACGATCCTGCTGCTCGTTTACACGTCGTTTTGCGATTCGTTCAAGGAAGGCATCTGGTCGGAGAATGGGTGGGGGACGCTGCTCGTCGTCGTGGCGCTCTCGCTCGGGCTGTTCACGCTGGTCATGATCCTGGTCGCCTGGGTCGCGCGGGCGGCGGGTTTTTCGCGGGCGGACCGGATCGCGGCGATGTTCTGCGGTTCGAAAAAGACCCTCGCATCCGGCGTGCCGATGGCGCGGTTGATTTTCGGAGCGCATCCGGGGATCGGCGTGATCCTGCTGCCGATCATGATTTATCACCCCCTGCAACTTGTGATCTGCGGCGTGCTCGCACAGCGTTGGGCAAAACGAACGGAGGACTAAAAACCATGGCAACACCTGCTGCTCCCGACGACATCGCGGTCACTCACAACGAAGCCGAAAGCCGCTTCGAAACCCAGGTTTACGGCGAACTCGCCGTATGCGACTACCACCTGGAAGGCGACCGGATGGTCTTCACGCACACCTACGTCCCGACCGAGCTGCGCGGCCGCGGCGTCGCGCAGAAACTCGTCCGCACGGCCCTCGAGTTTGCGCGAGAAAAAAACTACAAGGTCGTGCCGCAGTGCTCTTACGTGGCGGTTTTCATCGAGCGGGAGAAAACCTTCAAACCGTTGCTCGCCTGAAGCCGCCGCCGTTTGCACCAGCGGAAAAGTGGAGATTCCGCTTGCAATAGATAAATGGTCAACTATCGCTTTCGCCAACATGGGTAGGACCTCAGATGCCGATCAACGCTTGATGGACGCCGCGCTGGAGCTCGTCTGGAGCCAGAGCTACGGCGCCGTCACGATCGACGACATCTGCAAGCGGGCGGAGGTAAAGAAGGGGAGTTTCTATTACTTCTTCGATTCCAAGGAACAGCTCGCCGTCGCCGCCTTGGATCGGCTGTGGAATGAAGATTGGAAGCCGCGGATGGACACCATCTTCTCGGCTTCGGTCGAGCCGCTGCAGCGCTTGAAAGACTTTCTGGCCGGCATTTATCGCCGGCAAAGCGACACCAAGAAACGCACCGGCCGGATGCTCGGGTGCCCGGTCGCCTCGGTCGGTTCCGAAGTCGGCACGCAGGAGTGTAGCATCTGCGCGAAGACCCGCGAACTGGTTGGCCGGAAGCGCCGCTACGTCGAGGCCACGGTGCGTGAGGCGATCGCCGACGGCTCGCTCGAGCCAGGCGATCCGGTGAAGCGCACCACCGTGCTGATGAGCTTCATCGATGGACTGACCCTTCAGGCGCGGATGCTTAACGATCCCGAAATCCTAAAGGACCTTGCGGAGCTGGGCCTGGAAATCCTGCGGATTCGCGAGCAGCAGCCGCAGCCTCCTTCCGCCGAAGTGCTCGCCGCCCGGTAAACGTTTTCTCGAATCCAAATTCTACCGCCAGCGCACCTCGTCCGTGCGCTCTTTTTTCCGCCAAATACTAGATAACTAGTCAACTATTCAACCGAAACGTCACCATGATTCCTCGCTCCCGCACCTTGGCCTTGAATGGACTTCGCGCCGCCCGGACCTCGAGCGCTCGCATCTACGCTGCCGGCGCGGATCCGAAATTCGGACGTCGACCCGAACCGAAGCTCTTCCGCTTGGAGCCGGCTTTTCCCAATCCGCCTCCAGGCTCGGCCGCGACGGCCGAGCCGCGGGTTTTCGCGCCGGGCCTCGTCGATCGTCTCGAGGCGCCGCTCACACGTTATCGCGAATGACGCTCCGCGTTCCCCCGGACGCTTTTCCCTTCACTGATCGTTAACACACACACACATCATGTCTGCCCAATCCACCGCGCGGTCGCCGCGCATCCGGCGCCGCACCGCGCTGACCTTGGCGAGCGCCGCGCTCGCCGTGTCGCTCGCTACCTACACCGTCACCCGCGCCACTGCGGCTGACGAAAAACCTGCCGCCGCCGCGCCGCCCGCCCCGAAGGTCACCGTCGCGCCGGTCGAACAGCAACTCGTCACCGACTACGAGGAAATCACCGGCCGCGTCGACGCGACCGAAACCGTCGAGCTCCGCGCACGCGTCTCCGGCCATATCGAGGCGGTGCGTTTTCAAGCCGGTCAACTCGTCCGCCAGGGCGACGTGCTGTTCTCGATCGACCCGCGCTGGTATCAGGCGCAGCTGACGCTCGCCACCGCGCAGGTCCGGCAGGCGAAGGCGCACGCCGAGGTGGCCGAGCGCGAGGCCGAACGCGCCGAGACGCTCGTCAAAGCCGCGGCAATATCCACCGAGGAGGCTGAAGCGCGACGGTCGCGCGCTCTGGAAGCGATGGCGGCGCTCGCCTCGGCGCAGGCCGCGCTCGCTTCGGCCCAGCTCGACTTCGAACACACGCAGGTGCGGGCGCCGATCGACGGCCGCATCAGTCGCGCGTTGGTCACGGCCGGCAACCTGATCTCCGGCGCGCCGGGCAACGCGACGCTGCTCGCGACCATCGTGTCGGAGGGCGAGGCCTACGTTTACGCTGACATCGACGAGGCGACGCTGCTCAAGTTCAACCGGCTGCTCCGTGAAAATCGGCTCAAGCTCGAAAACGGTCGCGTGCCGGTCGAGATGCAGCTGGCCGACGAATCCGGGTATCCGCATCACGGTTACATCGAGTCGACGGACAACCGCCTGAATCCGGCGACGGGTTCGTTGATGCTGCGGCTCGTCTTTGCGAATTCCGATCGCTCGCTGGTCCCCGGCCTGTTTGCCCGGGTGCGCGTGCCCGTCGGCGCGCCGCGGTCGTCGTTGCTCGTCAGCGAGCGGGCCATCGGCACCGACCAAAGCCAGAAATTCGTGCTGGCGGTAGCCGAGGACAACACAGCGGTTTACCGCTCCGTGAAGCTCGGTGGTTCCGTCCGCGACAAGCGCGTCGTGCAATCCGGCCTGCAGCCGGGCGATCGCGTGATCGTCAACGGCCTGCAGCGAGTCCGCCCGGGCATGCGCGTCCAGCCCGAAACCGCTGTCGCGACCGCCGCCGAACTTTCCACCGCGACCGTCGCCCAGCGCTAAAAAGCAGGGCGGGCTCTGACCCGCCCTCAACTTTCCCCGACCGGCGGGCCGAATCCCTGCCATCCGCCAGCGCTTCATCGCGTGCTCCAGCTACTGCTTTGCCCGCTCACCGCCATCCGTCATGAACTTCTCCGATTTTTTCATCAAACGTCCGATCTTCGCCGGCGTTCTTTCGATTGTCATTTTCCTCGTCGGCGCGATCGCGCTCTTCCGGCTGCCCATCAGCGAGTATCCGGAAGTCGTGCCGCCGACCGTTGTCGTTCGCGCCGTGTATCCAGGCGCGAATCCGAAGACGATTTCCGAGACCGTCGCCGCGCCGCTCGAACAGGCGATCAACGGCGTCGAGCACTCGCTCTACATGTTTTCGCAGGCGACGAGCGACGGCGTGATGACGCTCACCATCACGTTCAACCTCGGCACCAATCTCGATAATGCGCAGGTGGAGGTGCAGAACCGCGTCTCGCAAGCGCTGCCGAAGCTGCCCGAGGAGGTGCGCCGGCTTGGCGTCACCACCACGAAGACCTCGCCCGATCTGCTCATGGTCGTGCACCTGTTTTCGCCCGACGGTCGCTACGACGACATTTACGTCCGCAATTACGCCACGCTGCAGGTGCGCGACGTCTTGAGTCGGTTGAACGGCGTCGGCCAGGTGCGCGTTTTCGGTTCGGGCGATTACGCGATGCGCGTCTGGCTCGACCCTAACAAGGTCGCCGCCAAAGGCCTCACCGCGTCCGAAGTCGTCGCGGCGATTCGCGAGCAAAACGTCCAGGTCGCCGCCGGTGCGGTCGGCCAGCAGCCGACGTCCTCGGCGGTCGCGACCGAGCTGTTGATCAACACGAAGGGCCGTCTCGCCACGGAAGACGAATTCGGCGCGATTGTGGTGAAAAGCGGCCCGGGCGGCGAACGCGTGCAATTGCGCGACGTCGCGCGTCTCGAACTCGGCGCGTCGGAGTATGCGTTGCGCTCGCTGCTCAACAACCAGGCGGCGGTCGCGCTGCCGATCGCGCAGCTTCCCGGCTCCAACGCGATCGCGACGTCCGACGCCGTGCGCGCGACGATGAAGGAGCTGAAGAAGAATTTCCCCGACGGTCTCGACTACGACATCGTTTACGACCCGACGATCTTCGTCCGCGAATCGATCAGCGCCGTCGTGCACACGCTGCTCGAAGCGATCGTGCTGGTTGTGCTCGTCGTGATCCTGTTCCTGCAAACCTGGCGCGCGTCGATCATTCCGCTCGCGGCCGTGCCGGTGTCGCTCGTCGGCACGTTCGCGGTGATGCACGCGCTCGGTTTTTCCATCAATGCGCTCTCGCTGTTCGGACTCGTGCTCGCGATCGGCATCGTGGTCGACGACGCGATCGTCGTCGTGGAAAACGTGGAGCGAAACATCGCGCTCGGGAAGTCGCCGATGGAGGCGACGCGGCAGGCGATGCGGGAAGTCACGGGGCCGATCGTCGCGACCGCGCTCGTGCTGTCGGCGGTGTTCATTCCGACCGCGTTCATCACCGGCCTGACGGGACAATTCTACAAGCAGTTCGCGATCACGATCGCGATTTCGACGATCATCTCGGCGTTCAACTCGCTCACGCTCTCACCCGCGCTCAGCGCGATCCTGCTGCGCGATCATCATGCGCCGAAAGACGTCCTGACCCGCGGAATGGATCGCGCCTTCGGTTGGTTTTTCCGGCCGTTCAACCGCTTCTTCGCGTGGGCATCGGACAAATATTCCAGCGGCGTGGCGCGCGTGATTCGCGTGTCGGCGGTCGCGGTCATCGTCTATCTGGGCCTGCTCGCGCTGACGGCGTTTTCGTTCAAGAAGATTCCGAGCGGCTTCGTGCCGACACAGGACAAGCAATACCTCGTCGCCTTCGCGCAATTGCCGTCGGCCGCGTCGCTCGATCGCACCGACGCCGTGATCCGCCAGATGAGCGACATCGCGACGAAGCATCCGGGGGCCGACTACGCGATCGCGTTTCCCGGACTCTCGATCAACGGCTTCACGAATTCACCGAACAGCGGTATCGTCTTCGTGCGTCTGAAGTCGTTCGAGGAGCGGAAAACGAAGGAGCTTTCCGGCCAGGCGATCGCGCAGCAGCTGCAAAAGGAATTCTCGCAGATCCAGGACGCGTTCATCGCGATCTTCCCGCCGCCGCCCGTGCAGGGCCTCGGCACGATCGGCGGTTTCAAACTCTACGTCGAAGATCGCGGCGACAACGGCCTCGACGCGCTCTATGGCGCGACGCAGTCGCTGATCGCAAAGGGCTATGAGACGCCCGAGCTGACCGGCCTGTTCTCGAGCTTCACGATCAACACGCCGCAACTCGACGCCGACGTCGATCGTGTGAAGGCGAAGGCGCAGGGTATTCCGCTGCAGAACGTTTTTGAAACGATGCAGATCAATCTCGGTTCGCTCTACGTGAACGACTTCAACCGCTTCGGCCGCACCTACCAGGTCGTCGCGCAAGCCGACGCAGAATTTCGTGATCGGCCCGACGACATCCTGCGGCTCAAGGCGCGCAACCAGGCCGGCGAACTCGTGCCGCTCGGCTCGATCGTGAAGGTTCGCGAAACCTACGGACCTGATCGCGTGATGCGCTACAACGGCTATCCTGCGGCCGAAATCAACGGCGCGGCCGCGCCCGGCTTCAGCTCCGGCCAGGCCGAAGCGGCGATCCAGCGGATCGCGAACGAAACGCTGCCGCGCGGCATGGC
The DNA here is from genome assembly GCF_059821195.1 of Opitutus sp. sgz309028. Lineage (NCBI taxonomy): Bacteria > Pseudomonadati > Verrucomicrobiota > Opitutia > Opitutales > Opitutaceae > Opitutus > Opitutus sp. sgz309028. The sequence continues at coordinate 1,298,559 of NZ_JCAMRR010000002.1, forward strand.
GCTCGAGTGGACCGAGCTTACGTATCAAAAGATCATCGCGGGCAACGCCGGCATCTGGATCTACCCGTTAAGCATCCTGCTCGTATTCCTCGTGCTCGCGGCGCAATACGAAAGCTTCCGGCTGCCGTTCGCGGTGATCCTGATCGTGCCGATGGCGCTGTTCTCCGCGATGCTCGGCCTCTGGCTGACGCGCGGTGAGAACAATGTCTTCACGCAGATCGGCCTCATCGTGCTCATCGGTCTCGCGGCGAAGAACGCGATCCTGATCGTCGAATTCGCGGTGAAGCGCCGCGAAGAAGGCGAGGGGATCGTCGAAGCGGCGCTCGACGCCGCGCGGCTGCGGCTCCGCCCGATTCTGATGACGTCGATCGCGTTCATCGCGGGCGTTTTCCCGCTCGTGATCGGCACGGGCGCCGGCGCCGAAATGCGCCGCGCGATGGGCGTCGCGGTGTTCGCCGGCATGATCGGCGTCACCTTCTTCGGCCTCTATCTCACGCCCGTGTTCTACGTGCTGCTCGAAAAGCTCGGTTTGAAAAAGCCGGCACCGACCGCCCCCGCGGTCGAAGCGCAGCACGCGTAAACTCCACTTCTCGCTAAAAAGTCTCTGAACCACTCTTCCCATGAAGAACAATTATCCGTCCTCGTCCCTTGTTGAAAAAACCGCACTCGTCACGGGCGCCACGTCCGGCATCGGTCGCGCGACCGCACTCGCGTTTGCCCGCGAAGGCGCGCGCGTGGTCGTCGCCGGTCGCCGCGAAAAGGAAGGCCAGGACGTCGTCGCCGAAATCGTCGCCGCGGGCGGCGAAGCGATCTTCATCCGCGCTGATGTCACCCGCGAAGACGATCACATCGCGCTCGTCGAGCGCACGCTCGCGGCGTTCGGCCGGCTCGATTTCGCGTTCAACAATGCCGGCCTGCTTGGCCCCGCGGCGTTGATCACCGAGCAGACCGTGCGCGATTACGAAGCGATCTTCGATGCGAACGTGAAGGGCGTGTTCTTCGCGATGAAGCACCAGATTCCCGCGATGCTGCGCCACGGCGGCGGCGCGATCGTCAACAACGCGTCGATCGGCGGGAGCGTCGGCTTTCCCAATGTCGGACTGTATGTGGCGAGCAAGCACGCGGTCGTCGGTCTGACGAAATCGGCCGCGCTCGAACTCGCGCCGCAGGGCCTGCGCGTGAACTGCGTATCGCCGGCGGGAATACAGACGCCGATGTTCGATTCGCTGTTCGGCGCCGGCGAGACCGAAGCCAAGAAGGCGATGGCGGCGCAGCATCCGGTCGGACGTGTTGGCACGCCGGAGGAAGTCGCCTCGGCGGTCGTCTGGCTGTGCTCGCCGGGCGCGTCCTTTGTCACCGGCCACGATCTGCTGGTCGATGGCGGTTTTACGGCGCGGTGAGCCCGCAACGCCGCTGAACGATCGCAACCCTTCCGATGAAAACCTCTTTATCTTTTCTTCTCTCCAGTGTGACGGCTTTCGGCGCGTTGCCGGCGGTCGGTCCCAACTACGTGCAGCCCGACGCGCCGGTCGCGGAAAGTTTTCGCGACGCCGAATCGCTCGGCGCGTGGAAAACCGCGACGCCATCCGACGCGCTCGAGCGCGGCGACTGGTGGAGCGTGTTTTCCGATCCGGCGCTCGACGAACTCGAACGCGCGGCGCTCGCGGGAAACCAGGACATCCGCGCGGCGGCGGCGCGGGTCGAACAAGCGCGTGCCGTCGCCGGACTCGCGCGAAGCACGTATTGGCCGCAAATCGCGGTCGGCGGCGCGGTCGTGCGCGAACAGACGTCGACCACGACGGACAACCGCTTTCCGCAGGATCTGACCACGACCTACAGCGCACCCTTGAGCGCGAACTGGGAGCTGGATCTTTTCGGGCGCGTGCGTCGCCTGAACGAAAGTGCGCGCGCGGCGGCGGAAGGCAGTGCGGCGGAATTCGAAGCCGTGCGGCTGACGCTCACGGCGGAAGTGGCGTCGACCTATTTCACGTTGCGGGCGCTGGAGCGCGAACACGCCTTGCTCGATGAAACGCTCGCGGTGCGACGCCGCGCGCTGGAACTCGTGCGCGCTCGCGTGAGCGGCGGCGCGGCGGCCGATCTCGATGCGGCGCGAGCGGAGACGGAGCTTGCTGTCACGGAAGCGGAGGTCGCCGCTTTGGAAAACCGACGCGCGTCGGCGCAGAACGCCCTCGCGGTGCTCGTCGGCCGGCCTGCGCCAGACTTTGAACTTCCGGCGCAAGCCGTCGCGCTCGTGCGGCCGCCTTCGACTCCGGCCGGCATGCCATCGGCGTTGCTCGAACGGCGTCCGGACATCGCCGCGGCGGAACGCGCACTCGCGGCGGCCAATGCGCGGATCGGGGTGGCGAAGGCGGCCTTTTTCCCGGCGATTTCCCTGACCGGCTCGGCTGGCTACGCGGCGGGCGACATCGATCGGTTGTTCGAAACGGATTCGCGGACCTGGTCGATCGGTCCGCGGCTTTATCTGCCGATTTTTCAGGGCGGTCGGAATCGCGCGAATCTCGCGCGCAGCCGCGCCGCTTACGAGGAAGCGGTCGCGGGTTTTCGTCAGCAAGTGCTGGTGGCGTTTCGCGAGGTGCAGGATGCGCTGACGACGACGCGTTTGCTGGCGGAAGAATCGGCCGCGCAGGACCGCGCGCTCGCGTCGGCCAGGCGCGCGGTGGGTCTCGCGCAAACGCGTTACGACGCCGGTTTCGTTTCCTATCTTGAGGTGATCGAAGCCCAACGCACCGCACTCGCGACCGAACGCGCGGCCACGCAACTGACGGCACGCCGGCTGAATGCGAGCGTGGCGTTGATCAAGGCGCTCGGTGGCGGCTGGCACCGACCGACGGACGGGTTGCTGGTCGCCCAGCGATGAGCACAGCGGCCGCTGGAAACACTTTGTAACTGACGTGCGCCGGCGCGTGTCCATCACCGCCGTTGCGATTGGTTGTTCCGCCACTCGCCACCACACCTTCCCTTATGCGACAACTTTCCGAACGAATGCTGCTGCTGCTTTTGGCCGCGGTGCAGTTCACGCACATCATGGACTTCATGATCATGATGCCGCTGGGGCCGCAGCTCATGCGCGAGCTCGGCATCGGACCGGGCCAGTTCAGCGGATTGGTCGCCGCCTACACGATCAGCTCCGGCGTGGTGAGCCTGCTCGCGGCGCCGTTCATCGATCGCTTCGACCGCCGCAAGCTGCTGCTGTTCGTCTATGCGGGGTTCACGCTCGGCACGACGGCGTGCGCGTTGTCGACCGATGCGGGAACCCTGCTGGTAGCGCGCGTGTTGAGCGGCGCGTTTGGCGGATTGTCGATGGCGACGGTGCTGGCGATCGTGAGCGATGTAGTGCCAGCGGCACGACGCGCCTCGGCGATCGGGATCGTGATGACGGCGTTTTCGGCCGCGGCGGCGCTGGGCGTGCCGTTCGGTTTGGAACTGGCGCAACGCTTCCGCTGGGAAGCGCCGTTCTTCCTGATTGCGGCGATCGCGGTGCCGATGTGGCTGGTGGCGTTCAACGGCGTGCCGCCGATTCGCGGCCATCTGGAAGCGAAACCGAAGGCGCGGCTGGCGGCGTTTCTCGAGTTGCTGCGCGATCGCAACGCCGGCCGGGCGCTGCTGTTCATGGCGGTGCTCGTGCTCGGACATTTTTCGATCATTCCGCTGATGTCGCCGCATTTCGTCGCGAACGTCGGCTTGCCGGAGCGCGATTTGTTTCTCGTCTATCTCGTCGGCGGTGTGCTCACGGTGTTCACCGGTCCGCGGATCGGGCGGCTGGCGGATCGTTACGGGCGCCGGCGCGTGCTGACGGTGCTCACGCTCGTGGCCTGCGTGGTCACGCTGGCGATCGCCAACACCGGACCGCTGCCGGTGTGGGGTGTGCTGACGCTGACGGCGTTCTTCTTTGTGTTCGCGAGCGGCCGATTCGTGCCGGGGCAGGCGATCGTGACGCTCGCGGTGCCGCCGTCGCGCCGCGGCGCGTTCATGAGCCTGAGCGGCTGCGCGCGCGATCTCGCGTCGGGCCTCGCCTCGACGATCGGCGGCGCGGTGGTCGTGAAATCGGCGGATGGCCGGCTCGCGCATTTCAACTGGCTCGGCTGGATCGCGGTCGCGGCGAGTCTTACGGCGGTGTGGCTCGCGCAGCGCGTGCAGGTCAACGAAACCCAAGCGTCGGCGACCGCCAGCCGGCATCAACGCGAGCAAGCTAATCCCGCCACGGGCGCCGCTGGCGAGCCGTTGTTGGAGGTGTAGGCGGCACGTTTTCGCAGCTTGGACTGGCGCGGCGGCGTGAAGTGCTTTCACTGCCCGGCTGCGTTCAACGCAGAAACCAAACCCTAAATCCTCAAATCATTATGAAACGAAAAGCCTCCGCCGTCTGGCACGGCGACCTCAAGTCCGGTCGTGGCACGATCTCCACCGACAGCACGGTGTTGAAGGAAACCCAGTATTCCTTTGGCACGCGCTTCGAAAACGGCCCCGGCACGAATCCAGAGGAGCTGATCGGTGCCGCGCACGCGGGCTGTTTCACGATGGCGTTGTCGGCCGAGCTGCAGAAGGCGGGCTTCACGGCCGACACGCTTTCGACGACGGCGACGGTGACGCTCGAGAATCATCCGCAGACCAGCTGGACCGTCACGCAGATCCATCTCGAGACGACCGCGAAGGTGCCGAACATCACGCCCGAGCGGTTTGCGGAAGTCGCCAATGGCGCGAAGACCGGCTGTCCGATTTCGCGACTCCTCAAGACCGAGATCACGCTCAACGCCAAGCTCACTTAAAACCTAAAGACACCATGCCGCACCTCTTCGAACCGTTCACCCTGAAGTCCATCACGCTGCGCAATCGCATCGGCGTTTCGCCCATGTGCGAATATTCGTCGAACGACGGCGTGGCGAACGACTGGCATCTGGTGCACCTCGGTTCGAGAGCGGTGGGTGGCGCGGGTCTCGTGATCGCCGAAGCGACGGCGGTGTCGCCGGAGGGCCGCATCTCGCCGGGGGATGCGGGCCTCTGGGCCGACAAACACATCGAGCCGCTGCAGCGGATCAACCGCTTCATCAAACAACACGGCGCCGTGGCGGGCGTGCAGCTTGCGCACGCCGGTCGCAAGGCCGCGACCGCCGCGCCGTGGGACGGCGGCGATCATCTGGCGGACGAGGCGGGCGGCTGGACGCCCGTCGCGCCGAGCGCGATTGCGTTTGGCGACGGACTCGACCGCGTGCCGCACGAGCTGACGATCGCGGAGATCGCGCAGGTGCGCGACGATTTCGTTTCGGCCACGAGACGTGCGCTCGACGCGGGCTACGAGTGGATCGAGCTGCATTCAGCTCATGGATACCTGAGCCACCAATTTCTTTCGCCGGTGGCGAATCGGCGCACGGACAATTATGGCGGCAGCTTTGAAAACCGGATTCGCTTTTTGTTGGAAACGACGCGCGCGGTGCGGGCGGTCTGGCCGGAGCGGCTGCCGCTGACGGCGCGGTTGTCATGCACGGACTGGATCGAAGGCGGCTGGGACATCGAGCAATCGGTGGAGTTGTCGCGGCGGTTGAAGGCGGAGGGCGTCGACCTGATCGATTGCAGCACGGGCGGCATCGCGCCGAACGTGAAGATTCCCGTCGGACCGGGTTACCAGGTTCAGTTTGCGGAGCAGGTGCGGCGCGAGGCGGGCATCGCGACGGCGGCGGTGGGGCTGATCACGCAGCCGGAGCAGGCCAACGAAATCGTGCAGAGCGGAAAGGCCGATCTCGTGCTGCTCGCGCGGGAGTTTTTACGCGACCCGTATTGGCCGGCGCACGCGGCGCGGGCGCTCGGTCACGCGGCCGCGGTGCCGGCGCCGAAGCAGTATGCGCGCGCCTGGTGAGCGTCGCGTCGCGGGGACGCAGGCCGCGTTTACTGAAATACCGCGGCGCGCTCGTCGCCATTGAGCTCGCGCCATTCGCCGGCGGCCAGCGAGCCGAGCGCAAAGGCGCCGATCCGCACGCGCAGTAAGCGCAGCGTGGGATGTCCGATGGCGGCCGTCATGCGGCGGACCTGACGGTTTTTGCCTTCGACGAGCTCGAGCGCGAGCCAGCAGTCCGGGACGTTTTTTCGAAAACGAATCGGCGGATCGCGCGGCGGGATTTCCGGTGCGGGCTCGAGGCGGCGGACGTTGCACGGTCGCGTGCGGAAATCGCCGAGATCGAATCCGCGGGAAAGTTGCGCGAGCGAGGCGGGCGAGGGGAGACGTTCGACCTGCGCCCAGTATTCGCGGCGGTGCTGTTGGCGCGGATCGAGCAGGCGGGAGTTGAGCCCGGGCTCGTCGCTCAGCAGCAGAAGTCCTTCGGAATCGGCGTCGAGCCGACCGAGGGGATAGACGCGGGGCGGAAAGCGGAAATCGGCGAGCGTGCGCCAGCGCGAACCGGGCTCCGGCGTGAATTGCGAGAGGACGCCGTAGGGCTTGTGAAACGCGAGCAGCACGGCGCCGAGTAGGATCGATGCCGCGGCCGTGCACAAGCGTCGCGCAGGAGCTTCGTCTGTTGGTTTGCGTGTCGCGGCGAATCCGGCTTGATAGATGCCGATTCTTTCAAAGCTCATGCGCGCTACTCGAGTTTCCGCTCCCCATCAGATCGAAATTGCCGAGGTTCCGAATCCGGAAGTTCAGCCCGGGCAGGTGGTGGTCGAGGTGCGCGCGGCGGCGCTGAACCATCGCGACGTTTGGATCAAGGCGGGGCAATATGCGGGTGTGACGTTTCCGTGCATCCCCGGGTCCGACGGCGCGGGAGTGGTGACAACGGTCGGCTATGGCGTCGACGCGAGCTGGGTCGGACGCGAGGTCGTGATCAATCCGAGCCTCAACTTCGGCCGCAACCCACGGGCGCAGGCGACGAATTTTTCCATCCTCGGTCTGCCGCGTCCGGGCACGCTGGCGGAGCAGGTAATGGTGCCGGTCGAGCAACTGGCGCCGAAGCCGGAGCATTTGACGTGGGAGCAGTGCGCGGCGCTGCCGCTCGCGGGGCTCACGGCGTGGCGGGCGGTGGCCTCGCGCGCGAATGTCGTCGCCGGCGAGCGCATGTTGATCACGGGGATCGGCGGCGGCGTGGCGCTGTTCGCGCTGCAGTTCGGCCTCGCGTTGGGTGCGGAGGTGTGGGTGACGTCGAGCTCGGACGAGAAGATTGCCCGCGCGGTGGAGCTCGGGGCGAAGGGTGGAGTGAATTACACGAAATCGTCCTGGACGCACGATCTGGCGGCGCAGGCGGGGCGTTTCGACGTGGTGGTCGATAGCGCGGGTGGACCCGGCTTCGACGCGCTGATCGATCTGGCGGCGTCCGGCGGGCGGATTGCGGTTTACGGCGCGACCCGGGGAAATCCGCCGGCGCTGGCGTTAAGGAAGATTTTTTGGCGGCAGCTGTCGTTGCTTGGCACCACGATGGGATCGCCGATGGATTGGGAGGCGATGCTGCGCGCCGTGAGCGAGCATCGGCTGGCGCCGATCGTGAGCGCGGTGTTTCCGCTGGCGCGGGTGGAGGAGGCGTTTGCGGTGATGGAGCGCGGCGACCAGTTCGGGAAAGTGGTCGTGCAGATCAAGTGACGGTGCGGTTTCGGTGTGGAGATGCGCGCGCGATGCGTGTCAGCGCGGGAACTGCCGGAGGTTTGTGCGTTCAGGCTTGGACTTCCGGTAACGACCTTGATTAATCGAGCACACACGCATGACTGAGAATCCCAACGCCTTCGTTTGCATCATGGCGGGCGGCAGCGGCGAGCGGTTCTGGCCGATGAGCCGGCAGCGCACGCCGAAGCACCTGTTGAAACTTTTCGGCGATCGCACGCTGCTGGAGGAGACCGTGCATCGCCTCGAAAACGTGGTGCCGCGCGCGAATATTTTCATTCTCACGAACGACGTTCAGCTCGCGGCGACGCGCGAAGCGCTGAGCTTTCTCGCGCCCGAGCAGATCGTGGCGGAGCCGGCGAAACGCGACACGGCGCCGGCGGCTGCGCTGGCGACCGGACTCGTGCGCGCCCGCAATCCACAGGGCGTGATGGCGCTGCTTCCCGCCGATCATCTGATTCACAACACCCGCCGGCTCGCGGAGCAGCTCGCGGCAGCCCTGGCGCGGGCGGCGACGACGGACGCGCTGCTGACGTTCGCGATCAAGCCGACGTATCCGTCGCCTGGATTCGGCTACCTCGAGATGGGCGACGCGGTCGCGCATCCCCCGGAGCTCGGCCAGGTGCGGCAGGTGAAGCGTTTCGTGGAAAAGCCCGACCTCGCCACCGCCGAGCGCTACGTGGCCAGCGGAAACTACGCCTGGAACGCCGGCATGTTCATCTGGCGGGCGTCGGCCTTCGTGGCCGAAACCGAGAAGCATGCGCCGGAGCTGGCGAACTTTGTGAAGGCGTTTCCGGCGGGCGATCCGACTTCGTATCTGGCGGAGAAATTCCCCCATCTGCCGAAGATTTCCGTCGATTACGCGGTCATGGAAAAAGCCGCGCAGGTGGAGACGATCGTCGCGGAATACGATTGGGATGACGTCGGCATGTGGACCTCATTGCCGCCGCATTTGCCGGGCGATGAGAACAGCAACGCCGTGCGCGGCACCGTTCTCGGCGTGAACGCGAAAAACAACATTGCGATCAGCAACGGCCGCACGGTCGCGCTGGTGGGCGTCAGCGACCTCGTCGTGGTGGAAACCGCCGATGCCGTTTTGGTGTGTCACCGCGACGCGGTGCAGGATATCAAGAAACTAATGCCGCTGCTGCCGAAGGAACTCCTTTAACGAGCGCCTGACGGATTTGGACAGGGCAGTGGAGTCCGGCCGTCAGCCGGCCGGGCTCGCCTCACGGTCAAGACCGCCGGTGCTTGGCAGTGCGTGCATTTGGCCCAGCGTCCTGGTTTTTAGGCTTCACGGGTCGCCAGCCGCTCCGTAGTCGTAAACCTTCTTATCATCATGACGCTCCAAACTCCTCTTCTTGCCAAGGCAGCCAACCAAGCGCGCGGACTCGCCATCGATGCGGTGCATGCGTGCTCTTCCGGGCACCTTGGTCTGCCGCTCGGAGCCGCCGAGATCGGCGCCGTGCTTTACGGCCACGCGCTTTCGCACAACCCGGAGCGTCCCCGCTGGATGAACCGCGACCGCTTCATCCTCTCCGCGGGTCACGGCAGCATGTTCCTTTACAGCTGGCTGCACCTGAGCGGCTACGACGTCCCGCTCGAGCAGGTGAAGAAGTTCCGCTCGCTGCACAGCATCACGCCGGGCCATCCCGAGTTTCATGAAACGCCGGGCGTCGAGTGCACGACCGGTCCGCTCGGCCAGGGCGTGGGCAACGCCGTCGGCATGGCGGTCGCGGGCCAGATGGCGGCGGCGCGCTTCAACACCGCGGAGCATCCGATTTTCGATTACCACGTCGTGTGTCTCGCCGGCGACGGCTGCATGCAGGAAGGCGTGGCGATGGAGGCGGTGGAGTTCGCCGGCCACCAGAAACTCGACAACCTGATCCTCATTTACGACTCGAACGACGTGACGCTCGACGCGATGGCGGAAAAGACGCAGAGCGAAAACACCGCCGCGCGTTTCAAGGCTATCGGCTGGGATGTGCAGACGGTCGACGGCCACGATATGCCTGCGTTCCTGAAGGCCTTCAACAAGGCGAAGAAGACGAAGTCCGGCAAACCGCAGCTGATCGTCGCGAAGACGCTGATCGGTCGCGGCATTCCCGAAGTCGCCGGCACGGCCAAGGGGCACGGCGAGGGCGGGGCGAAGTTTGCCGATGCGGCTCGCGCGGGTCTCGAACTGCCGGCCGACCAGCATTTCTACGTGAGCGACGACGTGCGCGCATATTTCGCGAGCCACAAGGAGCGGCTCGTGCGGGCGTGCAACCGCTGGCACAAGACCTACAAGGCTTGGCGCGAGGCGAATCCCGAAAAGGCGGCGCTGCTCGATGCCGGGCAAACCGCTCCGAACGCCGCGGCGCTGCTCGAAAAAATCCCGACCTTCCCCGCCGACGCGAAGCTCGCTTCCCGCGCCGCCGGCCGCGATGTGTTGCAGCCGATCGCCGCGGAGCTCCCGCTGCTCATCGGCGGCAGCGCCGATCTTTATGGCTCGACGCTGAACTACATCGCCTCGGACAAGGATTTCGATCCGAGCAATCGCACGGGACGCAACATTCGTTTCGGTATTCGCGAACACGGCATGGCGGCGATCGCCAACGGCATCGCGTATGACGGGCTGTTCCGTCCGAGTGTGGCGACGTTCCTCGTGTTTGCCGATTACTCGCGTCCGTCGATGCGCCTCGCGGCGCTGGCCAAGCTGCCCGTGATCTACATCTACACGCACGATTCGATCGGCGTGGGCGAGGACGGCCCGACGCACCAGCCGGTGGAGACCGTTTCCAGCCTGCGCTTGATTCCGAACTTCGACGTGATCCGTCCGGCCGATCCGGAGGAAACCGCGGGCGCGTTCGCCGCGGCGGCGGAGCGCATGGATGGACCGACGCTGCTCGCGCTGACACGCCAGACGCTGCCCCTGTTGAACGACATCGATCCGCAGCTGCGCCGCACGGGCGTGTTGAAGGGTGGCTACATCGCGGTGCGCGAGACGGCGCCGCTCACGCACATCCTGCTTTCGGCTGGCAGCGAGGTGCAGCTGGCGATCGCCGCGGCCAAGACGCTCGGCGCCGGCGTGCGCGTCGTCTCGATGCCGTCGTTCCACCGTTTCGATCAGCAACCCGCTGAGTATCGCGAGAGCGTGCTCCCGTCGTCCTGCCGCAAGCGCGTCGCGATCGAAGCCGGCGTGACCGCGCTTTGGTACAAGTATGTGGGCGCGGACGGCAAAGTGATCGGCATCGATCGCTTCGGCCTGAGCGCGCCGGGTCCGGTCGTGTTCAAGGAGCTCGGCATCACGGCGGACGCCGTGGTGGCGGCCGCTCAATCGCTGTAACGTCCGACCCCAAGGCGATCCGGTCGCCTGCTTTTCGCTCTGCAGGGCGGCTCTTCACGGGCCGCCCTTTTTGCTTGGGTGCCGCCGCGGGCGTGAGACCAAGCACCCTAAGGGGAGCATCAGGGGAAAACGGAGGTTGCGTAACAGTATGGAGGTAAAGGCAACTACGGACTTGCGCTTTTGATTAGGGTCCTAATTATCAGCCGCCTTATCTTTTTCGCCGTCGTTTCATGCCGTTTCTGCTGATCAAGAATCTGCCGCGTTACGAGTGCCTCTTGGAGGCCTCGAAGCTCTTTCCCGACATGGATCCGTCGGCGACGGAGGCTTTCCTGCACCTGATGCAGGCGGGAGATGAGGCCTTTCGCCTGGTTGACTCACATTTGGCGGAACATGGCATCTCGCAGGGGCGTTTCATGGTGTTGATGCTCTTGCTCAACAAGCGCACGAACTGCCCGCACCCGCGCACGCCCGCGGAGTTGGCGGATCTGGCGCACGTCACCCGCGCGACGATCACCGGTTTGATCGACACGCTCGAGCGCGACGGGTTGGTGCGTCGCGAGCCGGATGCGAAGGATAGGCGCATGATGATCGTGTCGCTGACCCCCAAAGGCGGCGCGGTGCTTGAAGCGATTCTCCCGCCGCATTTCCAGCGTATGGCGGCCTTGATGGAGCCGCTGTCGCACGAGGAACGGAAGATGCTCGTGCAGCTGCTCGGCAAGATCATGCAGCGGGCGACGAAACTCGCCGGCGATGCGGGACCTTCCGCCTCGGTCGCGGCCGCTTCTCCCTGAAACCCTTTTTCCCGACTTCAACCTCAACCACACACTGCCCGTCCCCCCGTCTGTTATGTTAAAGAAGTTCACGCTGACCACCCTTGGAGTCATTGCCATCGTCGGCTCACTGGTCGGCATCAAGATGCTCCAATTCCGTGCCATGGGCGCCGCCGCGGCGAACATGGTCATGCCGCCCGAGACTGTTACTGCCTTCGCCGCCCGTCAGGAAGCCTGGCCCAACATGGTGCCTGCCACCGGCACCGTCACCGCCGTCCAGGGGGTGATGATCGGAGCGGAAATGGCCGGCCAGGTCACCAAGATCGCGTTCGAGGCCGGCGCGCGCGTCAAGGCGGGCGACCTGCTCGTTCAGCTCGACACGTCGACCGAGGAGGCGCAGCTCCGCGCCGCCGAGGCAAGTGCGGATCTGGCTCGCGCCAATTCCGACCGCGCCCGTGACCTGTCGCAGAAAGGCACCATCTCGCAGGCGGAACTCGACGCCGCCGAGGCACAGTTCAAACAGGCGAAGGCCCAGGCCGACGGCATTCGCGCGGTGATCGAGAAGAAGACCATCCGTGCGCCGTTCGCCGGCCGGCTCGGTCTGCGCCAGGTGAACCTCGGCCAGATTCTGCGCGAGGGCGATCCGATCACGACCCTGCAGACGCTCGATCCGGTGTATGTCAATTTCTCGATTCCGCAGCGGCGTCTTTCCGATCTGGATACGGGTGCTTCGGTCCGAGTGACGACCGACGCCGCCAGCGGCGTCGTGTTCGAGGGCAAGATCAATGCGATCAGCCCGGAGGTCGACCAGGTCACGCGCAATGTGCGGGTCCAGGCCACCGTTAAAAATCTGCAGGAGCGCCTCCGCGCCGGCATGTTCGCGAAGATCGAAGTCGTGCTGCCAACCCAGAACGATGTGCTGGTGATTCCCGCCACCTCGGTGCTTTACGCGCCCTACGGCGATTCCGTTTTCATCATCGAGGAGAAGAAGAACGAACAGACCGGCAAGGCCGAGCAGGTCATCCGCCAGCAGTTCATCCGTCTCGGCGAGGCGCGCGGCGATTTCGTCGCGGTGACCGACGGCGTGAAAGCGGGCGAGAGCGTGGTTACGAGCGGGGTCTTCAAGCTTCGCCCCGGCATGGCCGTCGTCGTCGACAACACGCTCGCTCCCGACGCGAAACTGCAGCCGACGCCGGATAACACCTAAGCGCTCGTTACGCTCTCCCGACCACTGACCTCCCTCGCTCGCACCCGACCGTTGCGCGCCGTCGTCCCGCTGTTGGCGTCCGCCTCGCCCGTCGCCCGAGCCTAGCTCCCATGAAATATTTCACCGACATCTTCATCCGCCGGCCCGTGCTGGCGATCGTGGTCAACCTTGTGATCATCATCGCCGGTGTGCAGGCCTGGCGCACGCTGAACGTGCGGCAATACCCGCGCAGCGAAAACTCCAGCGTCAACATCACCACCGTCTACGTCGGCGCCAGCGCCGAACTCGTGCGTGGCTTCGTCACCACGCCGCTCGAGCGCGCGATCGCGTCCGCTGACGGTATCGAATACGTCGAATCGAAGAGCCTCCAGAGCTTCTCGATGATCACCGCACGTCTGAAGCTCAATTACGAGCCGACGAAGGCGCTCGCCGACATCACCGCAAAGGTGAACCAGGTCCGCAACGATCTGCCGCCGGAGGCGGAAGTCCCGTCGATCAGCGTCGAGTCCGCCGACTCGCAGTTCGCGTCGGCGTATCTGAGCTTCTCGTCGGACATCCTCTCGCAGGCGGAAATCACCGATTACCTGACGCGGGTCGTGCAACCGCGACTCGCGGCCTTGCAGGGCGTGCAACGCGCCGAGATCCTGGGCGCGCGCACCTTTGCGATGCGCATCTGGCTGAAGCCCGATCAGATGGCGGCGCATCACATCAGCCCCGCCCAGGTCCGCCAGGCGCTCGCGGCGAACAATTACCTCGCGGCCGTCGGCAGCACGAAAGGTTCGTTGGTGCAGGTGAATCTCACGGCCAACACCGATCTGCACTCGGTCGACGAGTTCAAGCGGATGGTCGTGCTGCAACGCAACGACACGCCGGTGCGCCTCGAAGACATCGCGGACGTGCAGCTCGGAGCCGAGGACTACGACACGCAGGTGCGTTACTCGGGCCAGACGGCCGTGTTCATGGGCATTTTCCCGCTGCCGAACGCCAATACGATCGACGTGGTCGGGCGCGTGCAGACCGAGCTCGACGAAATCAAAAAGGATCTGCCCGGCGGTCTCGAAGCGAAGATCGGCTACGACGCGTCGGAATACATCAGCAAGGCCATCAGCGAGGTGTCCCACACGTTGATCGACACGCTGATCATCGTGGTCGTGGTGATCTTTCTCTTCCTGGGCTCGATGCGCTCGGTCCTGGTGCCGGTCATGGCGATTCCGGTTTCGCTCATCGGCGGCGTGTTCCTGATGCAGGTTTTCGGTTTCACGCTCAATCTGCTCACCCTGCTGGCGATCGTGCTCTCGGTCGGTCTCGTGGTCGACGACGCGATCGTCGTCGTGGAAAACGTCGAGCGTCACCTGCGCGAAGGCCGCACGCCGCGCGAAGCGGCGATCATCGGCGCGCGCGAGCTGCTGGGTCCGGTCATCGCGATGACGATCACGCTCGCGGCGGTCTACACGCCGATCGGTTTGCAGGGTGGCCTCACCGGCGCGCTCTTCCGCGAGTTCGCACTGACGCTGGCCGGGGCCGTCACCATCTCGGGCATCGTGGCCCTGACGCTCTCGCCGATGATGTCGGCGCACCTCCTGCGCAGCGCGGCCGAGGAGGAGCGCGGTTTCACCGGCTGGGTGAATCATCACTTCGATCGCCTGCGCCAGGCTTATGGCCGGGTGCTCGGCTACACGCTGAATTCGCGTCCCTATGTGTATGCGATCTGGGTCGTGGTCAGCTTGCTCACGATCCCGATGTATATGTTCTCGCCCAAGGAGCTCGCTCCGACCGAGGACCAGGGCGTGATCTTCGGCATCATCAACGCGCCGGCCAACGCCACCGCCGACTACAAGGCGCTCTACGGCAAGGCGGCCGAGGCGGCATTCCTCAGCACGCCCGAGGTCGATCTCACATTCCAGATCATGCTGCCGCCGTCGGCGGGCGCGGGTTTGGGTGCGGACGGTTTCTCCGGCATGGTGGTGAAGCCGTGGCAAGCGCCCCGCGAACGCACCACCACGGAGATTCTTCCGGAGGTGCAGGCGAAGCTGGCGGCGATTCCGGGTATCCAGATGTTTGCGACAACGCCCTCGGCGCTGCCCGGCGGCAGCAACTTCCCGGTCGAATTCGTCATCGCCTCCACCGCGGATTCCGAGCGTCTGCTCGAGTTTGCGCAGAAGATCTCGATGCGCGCGATGGAGAGCGGAATCTTCTACTTCCCGCCGCAAATCGACCTGAAGTATGACCAGCCGCAGGCGGAGGTCGTGATCGATCGCGAGAAAGTCGCGACGCTCGGCCTCAACCTCACGCAGGTCGGCGCGGACCTCGCGTCGGCACTCGGCGGCAACTACGTCAACCGCTTCAACATCGCGGGCCGCAGCTACAAGGTCATCCCGCAGATCGAGCGGATCGACCGGTTGAACCCGGAGCAGCTGGAAAACATCTACATCAACGGACCCAGCGGCGAGCTGGTGCCGCTGAGCGCGGTGGCGAGCATTCAGAACAAGACCGTGCCGCGTTCGCTCAACCGTTTCCAGCAGCTCAACGCGGTGAAGCTCTCGGGCATGACCAATCGCACGCTCGATCAGGCGCTGAAGGTCCTCGAGGAGGCCGCGAAGGAAATTCTCCCGCCCGGCTATTCCATCGATTACACCGGCGAGTCGCGCCAGCTGCGGCACGAGGGCAACAAGTTCCTGCCGGCCTTCACCCTCGCGGTCGTGCTGATCTTCCTCGCGCTCGCGGTGCAGTTCAATTCGTTCCGCGACCCGCTCGTCATCCTGCTCGGCTCCGTGCCGCTCGCGATGTTCGGCGCGCTCGTGTTCTCGGTCCTGAAGATGCCGAATCCCAATATGCCTTTCTGGACGAACGGCTGGACCACCACGCTCAACATCTACGCGCAGGTGGGACTCGTGACGCTGGTCGGCCTGATCGCGAAGAACGGCATTCTGGTCGTGGAATTCGCCAACAAGCTTCAGGAAGAGGGGCGTTCGAAATTCGAGGCGGTGCATGAGGCGGCGATGACCCGTTTGCGCCCCGTGTTGATGACCTCCGTGGCGACGATCGCCGGCCATTTCCCGCTGACGCTCGTCACGGGTGCCGGCGCGGCGGCTCGCAATTCGATCGGCCTTGTGCTGGTTGGCGGTATGACGATCGGCACGATCTTCACGTTGTTCGTCCTTCCTTCGATCTATATCCTGATCGCCAAAGATCACCGGGCTCTTGCCCGCAAGTCGGCCACGGAGGCTGAACTTGCCGGCGCTCCGAGCTTTGCCAAATAATCCCTTATGAAGTCAGTTCGCTCCTTGTTTACGCCGGCCGTCGTGCTGGCGGCCCTTGCCTTGGCAGCGAGCCCCGTCGGGGCCGCTCCCGCCGCCCAGCCGCCGCCGCCCGAGCCGGAGACCATCGATCTGAAGACGGCGATTGGCTACGCGATCGAAAACAACTTCGCGATCCGGCAGGCGCGCGAGCGCATCCGCCAGCAGGAAGGCGTTCTGCTCGAGGTGTCCGCCCAGTCCATTCCGAATGTGGGCGCCAGCGGCGCGTTTCAGCTCAACGACAAGCAGATCTCCCAGTTCAATCCGCCCACCGACCGGGCCTGGTCGCTCAACGTCACCGCGAGCCAGGCATTGTTCGCGGGTGGTGGGATTCGCTCCTCGATCCGCAGCGCGCAACTGGCCCGCGAGGCGGCCATCCTCGACCTGAAGGCTGTCATCAACCAGGCGCTCCTCCAGGTGCGCACCGCCTACTATGCGGTGCTCCTGAGTCGCGACCGCATCACCGTGCAGGAGGAAAATCTCCGCCTGCTGGAACAGCAGCTGAAGACGACCACCGATCGTTTCGAGGCGGGCACCGTGTCCGGTTTCGAGCGGTTGCGCGCGGAAGTGGCCGTGGCCAACGCCAAGACGCCGCTCATCTCCGCCCGCAACGACTACCGTCTGGCCATCGAGGGTCTGCGTCAGGCTCTTGGCTTGACCGCCCGGCGTGCGGACGGGCAGCCGCCAGAGGTGGTTGGCACGCTCGACTACACGCCTTCGGACTTCGACCTGCCGTCCGCCACGCAGGCGGCGCGCGCGAATCGTCCCGATCTCCAGCGTCTGGCCAAGCTGGCCGACGCGAGCGAGCAGGGGGTGATCACGGCGCGTTCGGGGTATTTTCCGACGGTGGCCGTGGTCGGCGGCTGGCAGATGCGCAACGGCCGGCGCGATCCGTTCGAGGACCCGCGCGATGGCGCGTATGTCGGGCTGCAGTCGGATTGGAACATCTTCGACGGACGCGCGACCCGCGGTCGCGTCGCCCAGGCTCGCTCCATCGTCGAGCAGACCCGGCTGACGCTGGTCGAGAGTGAGATCGCGGTCGAGGTGGACGTGCGCCGCGCTTATTCCTCCTGGCAGGAGGCGAATGAGCTCGTCGAGGCTTCCGGTCGCGTCGTGGAACAGGCCCAGGAAGCGGTTCGCCTGGCGAATGCCCGCTACACCGCCGGCACCGGCACGCAGCTCGATGTCCTGCAAGCGCAGGTCGAGCTCACCACCGCCCGCAGCAATCAGGTCCAAGCCTACTACAACTACAATGTCGCCATCGCGAGCCTTCGTCAGGCCATGGGTCTGACGGATGCACTCGTGACGGAGTAAGCGCACCGCGGATTGACGCTTCCCCCGGCCGGACCGGGGGAGCGTCGATTCAGGAGGCGCGGCTGGCGGATGCTCGCCGCGCGCTCTTTTTCATTACCCTTCGCAACTCGCGAACTTAGCTCGTGTCTTCCGCTTCGATGAAACCCGTTCGCGTGGCCCTGATCGTCACCGGCGTTGTGGTCGCGTTGGTGCTGATCGCACTTTTGATTGCGTTCAGCACCTCGTTTCAAACGTGGGCGGCGCGACGAGCGCTGGCCGGACAGCCCGATTTACGCGGCAACGTCGGCGAGGTCTCGGCCGGGTGGCGCCACGTGGAGATTCGCGATCTGCATCTCGAAAAAGATGGCGCGGTCCTCACGCTGCCGGCGCTCGATGTCGAGCTGCCGCTGCTCTCGGCCGGCTTGCGCGATCGGGTGCTGGTGCGGCGTCTCGTGGCGAAAGGATGGACACTCGATCTCTCCAAGCTGGACCCTTCCGCGGCGACGCACGCGGCCGCGGCTCCGGTTCTGAACCGTGGTTTTTCGTTTCTCTCCTCGGCGATCGCCGCCGAGCCGGCCGCGCAACTGACTGCACCAGCCGCGGCCCGCGCCTTCGACGGTGTGTTTCCGCTGCTGCAACTGCCCGTGGATCTCGCGCTGGAAGAGGTCGTGCTGCAGGGCGAAGTGATCCTGCCTCCCGCTGCTGGACAACCCGCGCCGCGGGTCCAAGTCAGCGTGACAGGCGGCGGACTGGCCGCCGGTCGAACCGGCACCTTCACCGTTGAAGCAGCCGCTGCGCAGCCCGACGGCGGCACGCTGTCGCTGCACAGCGCGGTCAGTGCGCAGATGGACACGCCCCGGACGTTTGCGACCGTCGCGATGAAATCGCAGGCCTCGGCCAGCGGCACGCAGTTTCCCAGCGGCGTGCATCTCGACGCGGATTTGTCGGCGACCCGCAAGGACACGGGCGAGGATTACGGGCTGGCCATGTCCTCGGCAGGCAAACCGCTCGCCGACATCAAAGCGGAGTTTCTGCGCGCGGCCGCCCGACTGAACGGAACGTGGAAGATCGATCTGCACGATGCCGATCTCCGGCCGTTCGCGCTCGGCAAACCGCTGCCGACGTTCGGCGCGCTGGGGGAGGGGACCTTTGAAACCGGGACGTCCTTTGACGAGATTCGTGGACGTGGCTCCCTCAAAGGCTCCGTGGACGGACTCGAAGTCCTGCAGCCCGAGCTTTCCGCCATCGGCGCGGTGAGTTTCAACGCCGACTTCGACGTGTTGCAGCATGGCGACGCGCTGCGGGTGGAGCATTTGAACGCCCTCGCGTCGGCGCCTGAGCCGGTGGCGACCGTGCGGGCGCTGCAATCGTTCGAGTTCAATTTAAAAACCGCCGAGCTGCGCGTGGCGGATCCCGCGCAGGATCTCGTGGGTGTTTCGTTCGCCGGTGTGCCGGTGGGATGGATGAATCCGTTCCTCGACGGACTCCGCGTGAGCGGCGGGAATATTCGCGGCGAATTTGTCGCGGGCGCGCGCGAGGGCGGGCTGGCATTGCGCCCCCGCGGCCCGTTGGAACTCCAGCACGTTTCCGTGGAGAAGGAGGGCGAACCGCTCCTGCGCGACGTCGACATCAGCCTGACGGCCTCCGCTGACTATACGCCGGCCGGCTGGCAGGCGGAAATCGTGCGCCTCGACGTCCGCAGTGAGGGCGCCGCGCTCTTCACGCTGGACGCGAAAGCGGGCCAGCTCGCCAGCGCCGGCAAGGTCGTGAAAGCCACCGGTCGCTGGAGCGCGGACCTGCCGCATTGGCTGAGTCAGCCGGTGCTCGCGGGGCAGCTGCAGCTCGCGCGTGGACTCGCGCAAGGGGAATTCTCCGCAAGCCTGGACGGCACGCAGGCCTTGGAGGCGAAGATCAACCTCACCGATCTCGTCGGGCCGGACCAACAGGTCATGCCCACGATCGGCATCGAGGTGCGCGCCGATATCGCGCCCAACGGGAAGGCGACGTTCAACGTCCCGCTGGCGTTTACGCAGGGTCCTCGCAAATCCGACTTGCTGATCGCGGGCACGCTCACGCCCGCCGGCGATGTATCCAATATAGACGGACGCATCACCGGCGACACGGTCTATCTCGACGACGTGCAGCTGTTGCTGCTGTTGCTGCCGGTGGAGTCAGCGCCGGCGGAGAAGCCGAATGAGTCCGGCGGCACGGAGCCGTTTTGGAACCAGGTGCGCGGGCAGGTCGCGCTGTCGTTGAAGAAGGTGATCTACGGTGCGGATTTTGTGGTGAGCAACATGGGCGGCACGCTTCGAATCGATGCGGCGGCCTTGAAATTCGAGAATGTGCGCGCGGCGTTCGGCCCCGAAAGCGATCTCAAACTGGACGGCGGGTTGTCGTTCAACGCGCAGGCCGCACAGGGTTATGCGCTGTCGGCGGATTTGTTGCTGAACAACTTCGACACCGGACCGATGTTCAAGGCGATCGATCCCGCGAAGCTGCCGACCGTGGAGGCGCGCGTGAATGTGGCGAGTCACGTCAGCGGGCGGGGCGCGACGCTCGGCGAGGTCGCGGAGCGGGCGCAGGGCCGGTTCCAGCTGTCCAGCAAGGGTGGAGTTTTTCGCGCGTTGGCCACGGTCCTGCCGGCGGAGCGCTTGCAGGCGACCCAGTCGGCGCTGGCGATCGTCGGTGGATTGCTGGGCGGATCCACGGGCGAAACGGTGAATTCTGCCTCGGAGATCGTGAAGATGCTTTCGGAGATTTCTTTCGATCAGCTGAACCTCAAAGCGGAGCGCGATGCCACGCTGAACCTCGTGCTGCAGGATTTCACTCTGATCTCGCCCAACGTTCGGCTCGGGGGCGCCGGCGTCGTGACCTATGTGCCCGGAAAACCGCTGCTGCAGCAGGCGCTGGACATGCAGGTGTCGCTCGGCGCGCGTGGCCGGCTCGGCGAGCTCTTCGGCCAGTTGAAGATGTTGAAGCCCGAAAAGGATCCGCTCGGCTACAGCACGCTGACGACGCCAATCAAGATCGGCGGCACGCTCGCCAGCACGGATACGAGCGATTTGCGAACGAAGCTGCTGAATCTCGCCCTCGAGAAAACCGGACTGGAGAAGATCCTCGGCGGCGGAAAGTAGCCGCGCCTGTGCGCTTGCGCTGTCGCGGAGCTCCGCAAATCTCGCGGGCCGATGTCCACGCCGCCGCGCTTTCGTCGTTTCACGGGCCTTCGTCTGGTCCGGGGCGTGTTTGCGTCGTGGACCGTGGTCGTGTTCGCGTTCCTCTATCTGCCGATCGCAGTGCTGATCGCGTATTCGTTCAACACGTCGCGGCTCAATCTCGTCTGGGAAGGCTTCACGCTGAAATGGTATGAGCAGCTCGCGAACAACGCGCCGCTCATGCGCGCGCTGAAGAACAGCCTCGTGGTCGCCAGCCTCACGACCTTGATCTCGGTCGTCGTCGGCACCGTGGGCGCATGGCTGCTGCACCGCTACCGATTCCGCGGCTCGCGCGCGATTCAGACGCTCGTCGGCGTCCCGATGATGATGCCGGAAATCATCATGGGCATCAGCCTGCTGGTGTTTTTCGCGACGATCGGGATGAAACTGGGCTTCGCCACGGTCGTGATCGCGCACGTCACGTTTTGTTTTCCGTTCGTGCTCGTGGCGGTGCAGGCGCGACTCGCCGGCCTGGATCCCGCGCTGGAGGAGGCAGCGCTCGATTTGGGAGCGACGCCGCTGCGGGCGTTCTGGTCGGTGACTGTGCCGTGTTTGCGGCCGGCGATTCTGTCGGGGGCGCTGATGGCGTTCACGCTTTCGATGGACGAGGTGATCGTCACGTATTTCACCGCCAATCCCGCCTCGACGACGCTGCCGCTGCGGGTGTTTGGCATGGCGAAGATCGGGTTGAATCCGATGCTGAACGCGCTCTCGGCGCTGTTTGTGCTGTTCGCTGTCGCGTTGGTTTTATTTTCCCACCACCTCAAGAAACTCCACCGCTCATGAAACTCCTCCGCGCGCTTTCCTCCGCCTTGCTGCTGGCCGCCTCGACGGCCGGAGCGGCTCCGGAACTGAACCTGTTCGCCTGGTCCGAATACGTGCCGCAGTCGGTGATCAACGGCTTCACCAAGGAGACCGGCATCAAGGTGAACTACGAGACCTTCGCTTCCGGCGAGGAAATGCTCGCCAAGCTGCTCGCCGGTGGCGGGGACTACGATCTGATCCAGCCGCCGGACTACATCGGGGAGACCCTGATCAAGCACAAGCTCCTCGCCCCGCTCGACGCCGGGCAGCTGCCGAATTTGAAGAACATCGCGCCGGAATTTCTCGGCATGCCGCACGATCCGCAGCAGCGGTTCACCGTGCCGTATATGATCGGCACCGTCGGCATCGTGGTGAACACCGCGGTCGTGAAAGAACCGATCCGCGGCTACCGCGATGTCTTTCAACCGAAATTCAAGAACCGCATCGTCGCCGTGAACGACAACCGCGAGTTGGTCAGCTGGGTGCTCGTCACGCTCGGCCTCGATCAAAACGACATCACGCCCGCGAATCTCGCGAAAGTCCGTCCCGTGCTCGCCGAATGGATCAAGCTCGTGAAGGTCTTCGATTCCGACAGTCCCAAGACCGCGCTGTTGAGCGGCGACGTCGATCTCGGCGTCGTCTGGAGCGGCGAGGCCGCGCGGCTTTACGAGGAGGACAGGAAGTTCGCCTACATCCTGCCGGTGGAAGGCGCGCACCCGTTTGTCGACGTGCTGGCGATTCCGGCCGGGGCGAAGCACCGCGACGCGGCGCATTCATTTCTCAACTACATCCTGCGGCCGGAGGTGAGCAAACTGATCTCCGACGAGTTTCCCTATACGAATCCGAATCTCGCCGCGCGCCAGCTGCTCACCCCGGAGCAGCTCGGCAATCCGGCGAGCTACCCGAAGATCGAGAAATACAATACGTTTCGCGACATCGGCAAAGGCGCGGCCGCCATCGATCAGCTCGTGACGGATCTGAAGAGCGCGCAGTGAGGAGCGAACGACGACGTGCGTCACGATCGCGGAAGCCATCCCGCCAGCGCGAGGAAGCATGAGCGCGGATGACGTCACGATGATGGCGCGGCGACGACCAGGTTGGGCGGCGTGGCTGATGCTCGCGCCGCTCTTGCTCTGGCTGGCGGCGTTCGTCGTCGTGCCGACGGGTATTCTCGCGTTCTACAGCTTTTGTCAGCGCGACGAGCTGGGCCGGGTGGTGTTCAGCTTTTCGCCCGAGAGCTATGCGCGCGTGTTCGATCCGGTTTATCTGCGGATCTTCGGCCGGTCGATCTGGTATGCGGCGCTGACCACCCTGGTGTGCATCGGGGCGGGCTTTCCGGTCGCGTGGTTCATCGCGCGCGTATCCGAAAAATGGCGTCACCGGCTGCTCCTGCTGGTGATGATTCCCTTCTGGACCAGTTTTCTCATCCGCACGTATGCGTGGATCACGATCTTGAAAAGCGACGGCTTGCTGAGCGCGCTGCTCCAGTATGCGGGATTGATCGCGGCCCCGCTCGAGCTGCTTTACACGCCGGTGGCGGTCGTGATCGGGCTGGTTTACACCTATCTGCCGTTCATGATCCTCCCGATCTACAGCAGTGCGGAAAAGCTCGACGGCTCGCTGCTCGAGGCGGCGCATGATTTGGGGTGCGGACCGTGGCGTGTGTTTTGGGAAGTCGTGGTGCCGTTGACGAAGCCGGGGTTTTACGCGGGCATCCTCCTCGTGTTCGTGCCGGCGATCGGCATGTTCGCGATCACCGACTTGATGGGCGGCGCGCGGGTGCCGATGATCGGCAACGTGATCCAGAATCAGTTTTTCCAAGCGCGGGACTGGCCCTTCGGTGCGGCGCTCGGCGTGGTCTTCACGCTGATGTTCGTGGTGAGTTACTGGCTGCTGCAGCGCCGCGGAGCGGGCGCGACGTGATGACGCCGATGGTCGAGCTTCGCGGCGTGACGAAGCGCTTCGGCGCGTTTGCCGCCGTCGAGGACGTGAGCCTCGCGGTGCGCGCCGGGGAATTCCTGACTTTGCTGGGACCTTCCGGCTGCGGGAAAACCACACTGCTGCGGCTGATCGCGGGCTTCGAAACACCGGATGCGGGTGGCGTGTTTCTCGGCGGTCATGATGTCACGGATACGCCGCCGTATCGCCGGAACGTGAACCAGGTTTTTCAGAGCTACGCGTTGTTCCCGCATCTCACGGTGCGCGAGAACGTGGCCTTCGGGCTGCGCATGCAGAAGACGCCAGCGGCCGAGCGCGAGCGGCGGGTGAGTGAGGCGATTGCGCTGGTGTCGCTCGACGGTTTCGAGGAGCGGAAACCGCACCAACTTTCCGGCGGCCAGCGGCAGCGCGTGGCGCTCGCCCGCGCGCTCGCGCCGCGGCCGGAGGTGCTGTTGCTCGACGAGCCGCTCTCGGCGCTGGACGCCAAGTTGCGGCAGTCGATGCAGCTCGAGTTGAAGCGCCTACAACGCCAGCTCGGCGTGACGTTCATTTTCGTCACGCACGATCAGGAGGAAGCGCTGACAATGAGCGACCGCATCGCGATCGTGAATCGCGGGCGGATCGAACAGCTCGGGACGGCGCAGGACATCTACCATGCGCCGGCGACCACGTTTGCCGCGGGCTTTGTGGGACAATCGAATCTCTTGCCGGCGGAGCTGCTGGCGCGCGACGAGGCAACCGTGCGCGTGCGCATGGAGGGCGGTCTCGAGTTGCAATTGCCCGCGAGTTGCTGGCCGGCGGCGGCTAAGCGCGTGGTGCTGTCGATCCGGCCCGAGAAGTTGCACGTCTCGAAAACGCCGGTCGTGGCCGAGATCTCGTTTCCCGCGCGCGTGGAGGAGGAAATCTTCAAGGGAGCGGTGGATCACCTGACGTTGATCACCGATTCCGGATCGAAGTTCGAGGCGGTGGTGGCGAACGAAAGCGCCCTGCTGGAAGCGATCCACCGCGGCGATCGCGTCCATTGCGGGCTGCACGCCGACGATCTGGTCGTGCTGCGGGCGGATTGAGCGTGTCAGTCTGCGGAAAGCTCGGCCGCGCGATCCTTGGCGGCGAGCAGCGTGTCGCGAAGGAGTCCGCGGAAATTTCCGGCTTCGAGTTTCTTCAAGCCCGCGAACGTAGTCCCGTTGGGCGAAGTAACCTGATTGCGTAGAATTTCGGGATCAACTCCGCGGTGCGCGAGCAGCTTGGCGGCGCCGAGTGTGGTCTCGAATGCGAGTCGCAGGGCGACATCCGGCGGCAGGCCGCCAGCGATGCCGCCGTCGCGGAGACCGGCGACGAATTCGAAGAAAAAGGCCGGGCCGCTGCCGCTCAGCGCCGTGACGGCGTTCATGTGTTCCTCGCCGATTTCAAGATGGGAACCGCAGGCGCCGAGCAGCGATTCGACCGCGGCGCGATCCGCGTTTTCCAGCGCGCGGAGGGCGCAGTAAGGTGTGATGCCGGCGCCGATCGCCGCGGGCGTGTTCGGCATGGTGCGCACGAGATTGCGGGCGCGGGGAAAAGTTTTCGCGAGGGTGGCGAGCCGTTTCCCCGCCAGGACGGAAATCACGAGCTTGCCCGCCGTAAGGTCCGCGAGTCGCGGGTCGGCGGCGGCGAGGTGCTGCGGTTTGAACGCGACGATCACGACGTCCGCGGCGCCGAGCAGATCCTCCAGCGACGAAGCCAGGCGGATGCCGGTGCGTTGCGCGAGCGTGGCCGCGGTTTGGCCCTGTCCGCCGAGGCACGCGATGCGGGTGCGCGCGGAGGAATCGCGGGCGATCAGGCCATCCACGATGGCGGCGGCCATGTTACCCGTGCCGAGAAAGGCGAGGCGGGAGGTCGTCGATGAAGGAGACATGCGGAAGATCGGGCGGCCTCTTGCCGGCGCGACGCGCGATCAGGCCTCGGTGGCGGGACGGCGCGGCTTGCGCGGCTCGAGTGGATGAACCAGGACGGCGCACGCACCGCCGCCGTCGCGGTCGATCACGCTCGCTTCGCCGCCGAGGTTGCGCAGGGCGTGACGCGCGATGGTGAGACCCATGCCGACGCCGACGGTGTGCTTGGAGCTGATGAACGGCTCGAAAACGTGATCGCGGATTTCGGGGTCGAGTCCGTGGCCGGAATCCTCGACGCGAATCTCGATGAGTTTGCCCTCGTCCGGCTTTTCGACGAGTCGCGTGCGAATCGTGATCGGGCGTGGATCGGTGGGCCGGTTGTCGTAGGCTTCCCAGGCGTTGATCAGCACCTTGGAGAGGACCTCCTCGAAGACTTCGTAGTTCGTGTCGAACACGAGCTCGCCGAGCGGATTGTCGATCGTGACCGGCGCCGTGAGCTTATACTCCGAGCGAAACCGCGCGATGCTGCTTTCGAGCAGCACCTGCAGATTGCCCTTCGAGAGCGGCGGCCGCGATTTCACCACCAGCGAGCTGAGCTGCTTGATGATCGAAACGATGCGGTGCACGGCTTCCTCGACGTGCAGCGCGTTCTTTTTCACCTGCTCGGGCTTGTCATAGTAGGCCTTGATCAGGTCGAGGTAACCGATCACGACGCCGAGGAGATTGTTCAGATTGTGGGCGATGCCCTGCGTAACGGCGCCGATGGTTGCGGCGCGGCGCGCTTCCACGAGGCGGCGCTGCAGGTCGACCATCTCGCGATTGATCGCGACGAAGCGCAGCTGCGTTTGCACCCGCGCGAGGGTTTCGTCGAGGTCGATGGGTTTCGTGATGTAGTCGACGGCGCCGACGCTGAGGCCCTCGATCTTTCCTTCCTTCGACGTGCGGGCGGTGATGAAGATGATCGGAATCGAGCGCGTCTGCTCGTCGGCCTGCAGCCGCTGGCAAACCTCGATGCCGTCCATGTCGGGCATCATCACGTCGAGCAGGATGAGATCGGGCTTCTCCTTCTTGACGTAGTCCAGCGCCTCGAGGCCGTTGTAAGCGGCGGCGACCTGGATGCCCTCGCGCTCCAGCTTTCGTTTCAACAGCTGGACGTTGATGGGCTGATCGTCGACGACCAGGATTGAAGGGGCAGCCATTCGCGCGAGCTAAAGGAATTGAGGATACAGGAGCAAGTGCGGGGAGGAGCCGCGCTCAAGCGCCAGAATTCTGCCGGAAGGCCTTCAACGTGTTCTTCATCAGCATCGCGACTGTCATCGGGCCGACCCCGCCCGGCACGGGCGTGATCTGGCTCGCCAGCGGCGATACGCTCGGGAAGTGAACGTCTCCAGTAAGTCGATACCCGGTCTTTTTGGTGGCGTCGGGCACGCGGTTGATGCCCACGTCGATCACGACGGCGCCGGGCTTGACCATGTCGGCGGTGACGAACTCCGCGCGTCCGATCGCGGCGATGAGCACGTCCGCCTGGCGCGTGATGGCGGGCAGGTCCTTCGTGGCGGAGTGGCAGATGGTGACGGTGCCGTTGGCACCGGTTTTCTTCTGCAGCGCGAGCAGCGCGACGGGTTTGCCGACGATGAGCGAACGACCGAGGACGACGACGTGTCTGCCCTTCAGATCGACGCCACTGCGCGCGAGCAGCTCCATGATTCCGGCGGGCGTGCAGGCGACGAAACCGGTCGGATCCTCCTGCGCGACCTTGCCGAGATTCAGCGTGTTGAAACCATCGACGTCCTTGGTGGCGGACACGCGGCGGAAGACCGCGACCTCGTCGATGTGCTTCGGCAGCGGCGACTGGACGAGGATGCCGTCGACGGTCGTATCGGCGTTGAGGTCGTCGATCAGCTTGAACAGCTCCTCCTGCGAAATGGAAACCGGCGGAAGGATGATGCGGCTCGTGATGCCGATCTCGGCGGCGGTCTTTTCCTTTTTCTTCACGTAGGAAACCGACGCGGGATCCTCGCCGACGCGGACGAGCGCGATGCAGGGTTTGCGGCCGGGGATCGCGGCGACTTCGGTTTTCAGCTCCGCGACGATCGCGGCGGCGATTTGGTTTCCGTCAATCAGGGTCATGGGAAAAGAGAAGGAGCGCGAAACCGACGAGCCGCACGAAGCGAAAATTTGCGCGCCTGTGCCAGCTCGCTCGCGCCGGAGAATCGCGTTTACTTCAGCTGCAAGCTCTCGACCGCGATGACGATGTCCTTGGAGTTCGGAATCGGCCGCGCAACGCCGTAGACCACCACGACGCGGTCGGCGTAGCTCTCGATCTGTTCGGTGAGGAGCAGCTTGCTGATATCGAGGAATGCGTAGCGCTTGCCGGCGTCGTCGTTGAGCGCCCAGTCATACGGACGACGCGGTTTGAACGGGCTGCGGGTGGAGACGAACTTGCCCTGGAACAGGCGCGGCAGCGAAGCGTTGCTGGTTTCGCTCAGATTGACGACGGGGGCCGGCTGGCCGGCGGCGGCGGTGCCATGAGCGGTCGGAGCGACGGGCGCCGGCGCGAGCGGGGCGGGGGATGCCGCGGGTTTGGCCGGATCGGAAACATGCGCGACTTCCGTGGCGCCGACATGGATGTAGCCGGTGAGTTTCTTCTCGAGCCGCACCTGCGTCCAGCGGCCGTGCAGACCGGTGATCTCCGTTTTGTCGCCGGGCTCCATCGTCGCGAGCACGGCCGAATCCGGGTCCGGCGCGGTGTGCAAGGTCGCGCCGGCGCGAACCTCGAGATCCTTGGTCATGTCCTTGTTGTGGACATACGCCTCGAACGGGCCGGGGAGTTCGACCGCGAGCCAGCCGGACGGCGTGGAGGCGAGCGAATCCTGAACGACGGCGGGTTCGGTGCCGGCTTTCAGGAAAGTGATCGCGGGCGAATCGGCGTTCGGCTTCGCGTGCACGGCGGTCGTCGCGGGGAGAGGCGCGGCGAGGAGGCCGGCGGCGGACGCGAGGAATACGAGGAGCGCGAGTTTAGTCTTCATGGAAATTTTCGGGATGGGCGGCGGTCGCCTGCAGTTCCGCGCGCGGAGTTTGCGGCGTGTGAAAAAGACAATCGATCTCGCCGGGTGTCATTTTTTTCATGGCGCGCAGCGGGATGCCTTTCAAGCGGAAGCCTCCGATCTGGTAACGCTTCAGTCGCTTCACCGGATAACCCAACGTGGTGAACAACAGCCGGATCTCGCGTTTCTTGCCGTGGTGCATGTGCACGTCGAGCGACGCGGACTCGTTGCCGGCGGAGGGATTCACGAGAGCGGCCCGTTCCACCTTCAGGCGTTCGCCCTCGAAAACCACACCCTTCACGAGCGCGGGAAGCCGGCGCGCGGGGAACGGCTTTTCGAGAATGACGTGGTAACGTTTCACGACGACGTTGGACGGGTGCATCAAGCGATGCGCGAGATCGCCGTCGGTCGTGAGGATCACCAGTCCCTCGCTGTCCTTGTCGAGGCGGCCGGCGCAGAAAAAGCGCAGCTTCGCGAACTCGCGCGGCAGCACGCTGAAAATGGTTTCGGGATTGTGCGGGTCGTCGTTGGAACAGACCAGGCCGCGCGGCTTGTGCACGGCGAGCGTCACGCGGGGCTGCGCCGTGGTGCGGACGGTCTTGCCGCCGGTGGTGACGCGGTCGACGCCCGGCGTGATTTTCTGACCGAGCGCGGCCGGCTCGCCGTTGACCCAAACCTGCCCCTGCGCAATCAGCGCCTCGGCCGCGCGGCGGGAGCAGATGCCGGCGTCGGCGAGGAATTTTTGCAGGCGGATGGGTTCAGCAGACGACATAAACGAACAGAGTGGGCGGAAATTCCGCGGGCGGCGCAAGCTTGGCGACACGAATGCGGCTTGCCAGTGCCGCTGCGGGGTTTCTTCAATAAAAATCCATGTCCGCGCCTTCTGCCGCTCACCCTTACTCGAAAGATCATCCGTTCCCTGCGAAGGTGACCGAAAACCGGCTGCTCACGAAGCCTGGCTCCGCGAAGGAAACGCGGCATTTCGTCGTGAACGTCGCCGGCAGCGGACTGCACTACAAGGCGGGCGATTCGCTGGGCGTGTTCCCGTCGAATCGCGATTCCGAGGTCGAAGAGATTCTGCAACGGCTCGATGCGACGGGCGACGAACTCGTTTCTCCGGCAATGCTGCGGCTGGCGTCGCCGATCAGCTTGCGCGAAGCGCTGAAGGAGCGTCTCTCCCTCGCGGCGCCGACCGCGAAAATCGTCGGCACGCTGGCGGCGAAAGCGACCGATCCAGGTGAGAAGGCCAAGCTGCTCGGTCTGCTCGCGCCGGAGTCGAAGGATGTGCTGACGGCGTTTCTGCAGGAGCGCGAATACGTGGATTTGTTGACGGAGTTTCCGAGTGCAAAGCTCACGCCGCAGGAATTGGTCGATCATCAACGCAAACTGATGCCGCGGCTCTATTCGATCGCGTCGTCGCCCAAGGTGCATCCGACTGAGATTCATCTCACGATCGCGGTGGTGCGTTACACGACAAACAGTCGCGAACGCGTGGGCGTGTGCTCGAGTTTCCTCGCGGACCGCGTGCAAGTCGGCACCACGGAGACGCCGGTGTTTGTGTCGCATTCGCATTTCGGGCCGCCGGAGGATCTCGCGAAGGACGTCATCATGGTCGGGCCGGGCACGGGCATCGCGCCGTTCCGCGCGTTCGTGCAGGATCGGGTGGCCGCTGGAGCGACGGGACGAAACTGGTTGTTCTTCGGCGACCAGCATCGCGCGACGGATTTCCTCTATGAGGAAGAGTGGGCAGCGCTGCTCGAACAGAGGAAACTCACGCGGTTCGACACGGCCTTCTCGCGCGATCAGGCGCACAAGATCTACGTCCAGGACCGCATGCGCGAGCACGCGAAGGAGCTGTGGGCGTGGATCGAGAAAGGCGCGTATTTTTACGTTTGCGGCGACGCCAAGCGCATGGCGAAGGACGTGGACGTGGCGCTGCACGATGTGATCGCGCAGGAAGGCCGCATGGAAGCGGCCGCCGCGGCGGACTACGTGAAGCAGATGAAGAAAGACAAACGTTACCAGCGCGACGTGTATTGATGACGGATTCGCGGGTAAAATCGGGCGCGCATCGAGTGCGTCCGACTCCGGTGCTCGTTGATTTGCGTCGTTTCGCTCGCGCTCGCCGCGCGTCCGTTTTTCTCCTCGCTACCCACTCCTCACTTCTCGCTACTCTTTCTTCATGCTCACGTTCAACTCTCGCACAGCTCTCGTGACCGGTGCCGGTCGCGGCATTGGAAAAGCGATCGCGGAAACGCTCGCGCGTCACGGCGTGACGGTCATCTGCGTGTCGAAATCCGCCGACTCGTGCGGCGCGACGGCGGCCGCGATCACGGCGGCGGGCGGGAAGGCGAAGGCCCTCGCGGTCGACGTGGCCGACGGCGCGGCGGTCGCGAAAGCCGCGGAAAGCCTGCTTGGGGAATTTCCCGCGATCGACATCCTCGTTAACAACGCGGGCATTACCCGGGACGGTCTGCTGTTTCGCATGAGCGAAGCGGATTGGAACGACGTCATCGCGACGAATCTTTCGAGCTGCTTCCATTGGACGAAAGCGCTCGCGCGGCCGATGACGCGCGCGCGGTGGGGACGCATCGTGAACATCACGTCGGTGAGCGGCATCCTCGGCAACGCCGGCCAGGCCAACTACGCGGCGGCGAAAGCGGGCATGATCGGCCTGACCAAGACCTTGGCGCGCGAATTCGCGAGCCGGAGCATCACGGTGAACGCCGTGGCCCCCGGGTTCATCAAGACCGACATGACCACGGAATTCGTGAACAATCCGGAGATGTCGGCGAAGATTTTGGAGGCCGTTCCGCTCAAACGTTTCGGCGAAGCGGCGGACATCGCGAACATGACGGCCTACCTCTGTTCAGAGGAGGCGAGCTACATCACCGGGCAAGTTTTTGCCGTTGACGGCGGCATGGCGATGTGAAGGCTGCCCCAACGCATTCTGCCGCACTATTTCAATCAACATGGCCGATCAAAAAACCATCGAACAACGCGTCAAAGAGATCATCGTCAACCAGCTCAATGTGAATGAAGAGCAGGTGACGCCGACCGCCTCTTTCCTCGACGATCTCGGCGCCGATTCGCTCGACACGGTCGAGCTCATCATGGCCTTCGAGGAGGAGTTCAAGGATGAGATCAAGGGCGAGATCCCCGAAGCCGACGCCGAGAAGCTCCAGACGGTGGGCCAGGTCATCGATTACATCAAGGGCAAGGCCGGTCAGTCCTGATCATTCCCTTCCGAATTTTTGGCGTTCTGCCTGTTTCCCGCGCGGAAATGTCTGGCAGGGCGCCTTTTTGTTTTTAGGACCTTACGCTCCCCATGGAAACTCCAGCTGTCTCGCGTCGCGTGGTGGTGACCGGCCTCGGTGTCGTGACGTCAATCGGACACGACGTCGAAAGCTTTTGGTCCAGCTTGCTGGCCGGAAAATGCGGCATCGATCGCGTGTCGGTTTTCGATCCCACGGATTTTCCCTGCCAGATCGGCGCGGAAGTAAAAGGTTGGGACGTGACCGCCTTCATGGACCCGAAGGAGGCGCGGCGCAACGATCGCTACACGCACTTCGGTTTCGCCGCGGCGAAGCAGGCGTTCAACGATTCAGGCTTGGATGCGACGAAGGAGGATCTCGACCGTTTCGGCGTCATGATCGGCTCCGGTATCGGCGGAATGTTTACCTACGAGTCGCAGCTCAAGGTTCTCGCCGAGCGCGGTCCGCGCAAGGTCTCGCCGTTTACGATTCCCGCGCTGATCGGCAACATCTGCTCCGGCCTCGTCGCAATCGAATTCGGCGCGCGCGGTCCCAACTACGGTGTCGTGTCCGCCTGCGCGACCGGCACGCACGCGATCGGCGAAGCGGCGCACACGATCCGTCGCGGCGATGCCGACGTGATGATCGCGGGCGGCAGCGAAGCGGCGATTACGCCGTTTGCGTTTGCGACCTTCTCGTCGATGAAGGCGATGAGCACACGCAACGATGCACCGCAGGCCGCGAGCCGGCCGTTCGACAAGGACCGCGACGGCTTCGTGATGGGCGAGGGTGCGGGTATCCTCGTGCTCGAATCGCTCGATCACGCGCAGGCGCGCGGAGCGCGGATTTATTGTGAACTCGCGGGGTATGCGGCGACGTGCGATGCGTATCACATCACGCAGCCGGATCCGGAAGGGAAGGGGCTTTCGATGGCGATGACGCGCGCGCTGGCCAGCGCCGCGGCCGCGCCGGAGAGTATCGACTACATCAACGCTCACGGCACCAGCACGCCTTACAACGACAAGTTCGAAACGCTCGCGATCAAGAAGGTCTTCGGCGAGCACGCGCACCGGGTGCCGGTCAGCTCGACGAAATCGATGACCGGCCACCTGCTCGGCGCGGCCGGAGGCATCGAATCGATCATCGCCGTGAAAACGATCCAGACCGGTCGGATCGCGCCCACGATCAATCTCGAGAATCCGGATCCGGAGTGCGATCTCGACTACGTGCCAAACCAGGCGCGCGAAGCGAAGGTCCGCACCGTGTTGAGCAATAATCTCGGTTTTGGCGGCCAGAATGCCGCGGTCGTTTTTCGGGCGTTGTAACCCAAATATCCATCGGGCACGTTCGGGGCCGTGCAATGGGTTTGGCGGATCGTGGCGTGCTTCCTGATCGGATGCTCGCGTCCGGAGCGTGTCACAGCTCCCGATCCCATCGCAGCGGCACCGACACGTGCGGACGTGTGGCGCGAGATTCAGCCGCGCGCTGCGCGCTACCGGCTTTCCGCCGGATTCGTCTATGCGCTGGTGGCGGCCGAATCCAACTTCGACGCGCGGGCGCAAAACGGCCAGGCGCGAGGTCTGATGCAGCTGACGCCCGCAGCCTGGCAGACCGTTTCCAGCAAACCCTACGAACCCACGGTCTGGGACTGGCGCGAGAACGTGTCCGTGGGGATCGATTATCTTGCGCACACGCGCGGGGTGCTGCACCGGCAGGGGCACTTCTCGCTGCCGCTCCTCGCGGCGGCGTATCATTATGGCTTGGACTACGTGAGCGCCCGGAAATTTGAGCTGCGCCGGATCCCGCCCCCCGATCACGTCGTCTACCGCCGGATCTGGGCGGGTGAGGTCGAGCCGATCGATGTGCCGGTCGCAGACTCCGCGGCGCCGGCGGCCGGAGGGCTCGAGCCGTGAAACCGGATCGAAGTGAAAATGCGGATACGCGGATCCTCAGTCTTGCAGCCATTTCGCCAGGCAGGCGTGCAATTCGTCCTGGCGCACCGGTTTCGTGAGAAAATCGTCCATTCCCGCGGCGGCGCAGGCCTGGCGATCCTCCGCCCGGTCGTTGGCGGTGAGCGCGATGATCGGCAGGCGCTGGCCATCGAGCCGGCCGCGAATGCGCCGCGTAGCCTCGTAACCGTCGACGCCCGGGAGCTGGCAATCCATGAGGATCGCGTTCCACCGGCCGCTTTCGGCGGCGGCGATTCCGGAAAGACCGTCGTCTTTGATCTCACTGCTCACGCCGAGGCGCGAAAGCATGAGCTTGATCACCTGCTGGTTCACGCGGTCGTCCTCCACCACCAACACGCGTCCCCGCAGTGAGCCGGCCTTCACGGTCGGCCGTGCGTGCCGGGAGCTCCGGCGGATTTCGTCGACGGCGACCGGCAAGGTGATCTCGAAAGAAAATTCCGAACCCTGGCCGGGCGCGCTCTCCACGGCGATCGAGCCGCCCATTTGCTGTACCAGGCGCTGGGAGATCGCGAGGCCGAGGCCCGAGCCGCCAAAGCGGCGGCTCATCGAGCTGTCGCCTTGGGAGAACGCCAGAAACAGTTTCTCGCGCGTCGTGGCGTCGATGCCGATCCCGGTGTCGCTCACCTGGAAGCGCAGCGTCACGCTCTGATCGACGCGGCGCACCACGGCGGCGCGGACGCAGACCTTTCCGTTTTCCGTGAACTTGATCGCATTGCCGGTGAGATTCAGCAGGACCTGTTTCAACCGGCCGGGATCTCCGACGAGACGGTCCGGCAGATTCTCGGGGACGTCGACGGCGATCGCGATGTGTTTTTCGTGCGCGCGACCGCGGAGCAGCGCCACGACCTCGTCGATGGCCGCGCGCGGCGAAAACGGGATCGCTTCGAAATCGAGTTTGCCGCTTTCGATTTTCGAGAAGTCCAGAATGTCGTTCAGGAGCCGCATGAGCATGTCGGCCGAGCTGGCGGCGATGGAGAGCTGCTTGCGCTGGTCGGACGTCAGGACGGAGCCGTGCAGCACCTGCAGCATGCCGAGGATGCCATTCATCGGGGTGCGGATCTCGTGACTCATCGTCGCGAGGAAATCGCTCTTCGCCTGGTTCGCGGCGTCGGCGCGTTCCTTGGCCGCGCTGAGCGTGGCAACCAGGTCTTCGTTTTCGAAAATCAGCTGCCAGGAGCGACGCAGGTCCGCATGATGCAGCCGCGTCGTGTGGAGGAGAAACAGGCCGAACGTGACGATCGCCAGCGTCACTACCCAACCGTCATCGATCAGGGCGAAACGAACGGCGATCGGGCTCAGCGTGGCGGCGACGAAGAGAAGAAAGCTCGTCGGCACGGCGGCGAGCGATCGCGCGGCGCCAGCGTTGAGGCCGACCAGAATCATGCAGAGCAGCAGCTGTGACATGAGACCGTCGGCGGCGAAATAGAACCAGCCGGCGAGACCCCAAAGCATCCCGGCGGCCGCGGCGCCGGCAATGAAGCGGCGACGCCACGCTGGCAGTTGGGCGACGGGCGGGGCTCGCCGCACAAAGGCCATGTTAAGCGCCAGTCGGGCCAACGAAAGAGGTAGGATCGCGCCTAGCCAGATCGCGTGCCACCAACCGGGAGCGCGTTCGCCGACACCGAGCACGAGCAGGGGCGCCAGCGCGAAATGCGAAAACAAACCGAACCCCGCCGACCGAAAAAGCTGCCGCGTCATTTCGGCGGAAATTTTTCCGACGAGCGACGGGGAAGCCCCATCAAAGTGGCGTGGGCGGTTCATGCGGCGAAGCAGCGTGGGGAAAACGAGTTCAGTCGCCAAAGCGAATTCCGCAAATCCCGTTTGGCCAAAAAAAAGCCCGCGGACGAAGTCCGCGGGCTAAAAGCTTAACCGGGAGACGAGGCTCAGGCCTTCTCGACGAGGCCGCCCTTGATGGCCTTGACCGAGACGAGCATGCGCTTGGTGCCGCCGTTGGGCAGCTTGACGCGAATGCGCTGCAGGTTAGGGCGGAATTTGCGCTTCGTGATGCTGGTCACGTGCGTGCCGATGCCGCCGCTCTTCTTCGACTGACCCTTGCGGTTGATGATCGAGCCCTTGACGGGGCGGCGACCGGTGATTGCACAGATTCTGGCCATGGTGATTGCGATTTGGTTAAAGGGTCGGGAGTAAAGGTCCGTCGTTCGGCGAAGCAAGGTGAA
Source organism: Opitutus sp. sgz309028 (assembly GCF_059821195.1). Lineage (NCBI taxonomy): Bacteria > Pseudomonadati > Verrucomicrobiota > Opitutia > Opitutales > Opitutaceae > Opitutus > Opitutus sp. sgz309028. The sequence continues at coordinate 1,334,320 of NZ_JCAMRR010000002.1, forward strand.
TCTTCGCCACCCGGTGCCCCGTTGCGCTTACTCGCGTCGAGCATGCAGGACCTGAAACTTCTGCCCCAAATGAGTGGGATGAAGCAGCTGGAGCAAGGAGAGTTTGCGCGGGCTGAAGCCGCGGGCGTCTGCGGCGATCGCGGCGGAGATAAACGCTTCGGCGCGGCGAATGAAGAACGATTCCTGCGACTCCACGATGGGCGCGGAGAACCCCGCTCGGGCTAGGGCCGCACTCAGCCAGTCCCAGCAGATATGGCAGGTGAGATCCTGCTCGCCCGGCCGCGCCAGCAGGTCGTTCGATTGCACGTGATTCGCGTAAGCCCGGGCCGTGCCGTGCGGGCAATGTTCGATCAATTCTGACCAGATCTTGCCGTAATCGCAGGCGACGAAAAGCCCCGTCCACGGTTCGGCGGCGAGGCGATCCAGCAGGCTGACCGCCTCGGCGGGATAATCGATCGTGTAACCTTCAACATGCGAAACGGGCAAACTCGCGGGTGGATCCGCGAGATCAAGTTCGGCTTCAAGTAGCGCGTCGGCCTCGACGCGCACACCCAGCTCGCGCCAGGTGCCCGAGCGATACACGAACCGCCGAAAAGGTTGGGCATCGAACAACTCGTTCGAAAACACGACACACGGCCCGTCCAGTTGTAGCGAATCCCCCAGGTGAAGCGTTCGCACGTCGCGAAACGGATGCGCGACGCCTTGCAGGACGTGCCCGCCGGGCTCGGCCCCAATTTCCACGAAGGTGAAGTCTCCGACCGCTGCCGGCGCCAACAGCGATGTGCAGGCGGCCGCGACCAGTTCTCCGAAAACCGGTCCGCTGGTGCTCGCGGTGAAGAAATCGGTGCCCGGCGCATAGCCGACCCGGCCGCGATGCCGGCGATAGTAGCCGAGTTGCGGATGATAGAGCGCGAGATCCATGAAGCGGTCGAAAGGCATCACGCCGGACTCGCCCGCCGCCGCGCGAAAGGCGGCCAGGAATTCCGGTGAAGGACGGGTGGAGGCGTTCATGGAAACGGATGCGGCGACGAACCGATTTACAAACGAAAGCGGATGCGCACAGTCGGCGCGATGTTCAAACGGATTCTCCTCCTCGCCACCGGCGCGATGCTCGGATTCGGGCTCGCGCTCGGCGTCGCCAGGGTCTCGCTGGCGTGGGGATGGTTTCCGAAACGGGATCTGAATCGCGCCGCCGATTACGTGCGCGACGTGCTCGTGATGGTGAACGAGCACTATGTCGACGCCGACAGCGTCGCTTACGATGCGCTCGCCCGCTCGGCGTTGCACGGGATGGTGGAGTCGCTCGATCCGCATTCCGAGTTTCTTGAAAAAGGAGATTACGAGGAGCTCGAGGAGCAGCTCAGCGGGGATTTCAGCGGCATCGGCATCCAGGTGGAAATGAAGGACGGGCACGTCCTGGTCATCGCTCCCATCGCCAACTCGCCGGCGGAGCGGGCGGGCATCCAGCGCGGCGACGAGATCGTCGGCGTCGACAGCAAGGGTATCGAAAAATCGGTGACGATGGACGAGGTGATCGATCGTTTGCGCGGCAAACCCGGCACCCGGGTCGCGGTGGACTTGTATCGCGCGAAAACGAATGCGCGCTTCTCCGTGACCGTGGAGCGCCAGATGATCCAGCTGGAAAGCGTCACCGATGCGAAAATCCTGCCGGGTCATGTCGGCTATCTCCTGATCGCCGAGTTTTCGGAGCACACGGCGCAGGAGTTCGATGAGGCGCTGAACCGATTGCTGAGCGAAGGAATCGAGAGCCTCGTGATCGATTTGCGGGACAATCCCGGCGGGCTGCTGGATGCGGCGGTCGAGGTGGCGGAACCCTTTTTCAACCGCGGCGAGTTGATCGTCTCCACGCGTGGACGGCAGCGCGCAGACACGGAGGAGTTTCGCGCGGAAGGCGCGGGTGAGCCGCTGACGCTGCCGCTCGCGGTTTTGATCAACGCCGGCACCGCCAGCGCGGCGGAGGTGGTCACCGGCGCGCTCAAGGACACGCACCGCGCCGTGGTCGTCGGCGAGCGTTCGTTCGGCAAAGGCTCCGTGCAGTCGGTGTTCCAACTCGCCGCGGGCGAGGGTCTGCGCCTGACCACCGCGCGGTATTACACGCCGGCAGGGACGAGCATCCATGCGACGGGGATAACGCCGAATGTGGAGGTGGTGCTGACCGAGGACGAAGACAGCAAGCTGCGGGTGCAGCGAACGCGGGCGGACATCGCGGATCCCGCGGAGTTTCAGGAGCGTTTCGGTTTTGCGCCGATCGAAGACCGGCAGTTGCACGCGGCGCTGGAAGTGTTGAAAGGGATCCGGCTGCTCGACGAGCGGCGCGAGGTGCTGGCGTCGCGTTGACATGATTCTCGCACTCGAAAGTTCCTGCGACGAGACGGCCGTCGCGCTCTTCGATCCCGCCCGTGGTTTGTGCGGCGAGTGGGTGCACAGCCAGATCGCGCTGCACGAGAAACACGGCGGCGTGGTGCCGGACCTCGCCACGCGCGAGCATCTGCGGAATTTTGCGCCGCTGCTGGAGCTCGCGAAGACGGACGGAGATTTTGCGTCGGTGCGGACCCTCGCGGTGACCAACGGGCCCGGACTTGCCGCGTGTCTCGCGATCGGCGTGGCGGCGGCGAAGGCGCTCGCGCTGGCGTTGCGCGTGCCGCTGGTCGGAGTGAATCACCTGCGCGGACATGTGTGGTCGCCATTCGTGGCGCTGCACGCGGAGGCGCCAGCGGATTTCGACCGGCGGGCCGGTAACCTGCTGCCGCATCTCGGCCTGGTGGTTTCGGGCGGGAACACGCTGCTGCTGGTGTTGGACGAGGCGCGAAAGATCACGGTGCTGTCGACCACACGCGACGATGCGGCCGGCGAGGCCCTCGACAAGGGAGCGAAGCTGCTCGGCCTGAGTTATCCCGGTGGGCCGTTGATCGAGCGGCTGGCGCAGCAGGGAAATCCGGCGGCGTTCGATTTTCCGCGCGGCATCGGCCGTCGCGACGAACTGGATTTCAGTTTCTCCGGCGTGAAGACGAGCCTGCGTTATCTGATCGAAAAAATGAGCGCGGCCGAGGTGGAGGCGCGCCGCGCGGATTTGTGCGCGAGCTACCAGGCCGCGGTGCTCGATGCGCTCGTGCGCAAGACGCGGGCGGCGCTGCGGCAGGGCGCCGGACGTTTTCGCAGCATCGGCCTGTCTGGCGGTGTGGCGAACAACCGCACGTTGCGCGCGGCACTGGAAGCGGAGGCGCTGCGCGCGCGGGTGCCGCTGCTGGCGGCGCAGCCCAAACACACGGGCGACAACGCCGGCATGATCGCCTTCGCGGCCTGGGCGGACACGACGGGCGTCGACCGCGACTCGGGCGTGAACCTGCGGGTCGAGCCGAGCGCCGGCGTCGCGTAGCGCGGCCCCACCTACTTGTAGTCGCGGCGCAGGTTGCTCGGCAGAATCCCGAGTTCCTCGCGGTATTTGGCGACGGTGCGGCGGGCGAGCTTGAGGCCCTTTTCCTGCAGCTTCTTCACGAGCTCCTGGTCGCTGAGCGGCGAGGACTTGTCCTCGAGCGTGATCAGATCGGCCAGCATCTCCTTCACGCTCGTATTGGAAACGGCATTACCGCTGTCGGCCTGGTAGCCGGTCGTGAAGAAAAACTTGAATTCGAAGACGCCGTGCGGGGTCTTCATGTATTTGTTGGCGATGGCGCGGCTGACGGTCGTTTCGTGAACGCCGACGATGTCGGCGATCTGCGTCATCGTGAGCGGTCGCAGGTGGGCGACGCCCTGTTCGAAGAACGGCGTCTGCGCGTTGATGATCTCGCGGGTGATGCGTTCGATGGTGCGCTGGCGCTGCTCGATCGAATCGATGAGAAATTTGCCGGAGCGCATCCGCTCGCGCAGATAGTCGCGTTCCTCCTTCGAGAGCGTGCCCTTCGCGATCAGTTCGCGGTAGGTGCTCGAGATGCGCAGGCGCGGGATGTAGTCGCTGTTGAGGTGGATTTTCCACTCGTCACCCTCTTTCTCGACGACGACGTCGGGCACGACGACGCGGTTGCTGTCTTCGGCGAAGCGGCGGCCGGGCGCGGGATCGAGCTTGCCGATTTCCTCGATCGCAGCCTGGACGTCGTCCGGGGCGGCGCCGAGTTTGCGCGAGAGTTCGGGAATGCGACGGCGCGACAAAAGCTCGAAGTGGTCCTTGAGCATGCGGGCGGCGAGCGTGTCGCCCCGGCCCTTGGTCTGCAGCTGGGCGAGGAGACACTCGGCGAGATTCTGGCTGCCGATGCCGGGCGGATCGAAGGTGTGCAGGACCTCGAGCGCCTCGAGGACCGTCTCGTAAGGGAGGTTGGCCTGGAGGGCGATGTCGGAGGGCGATTGCGCGAGAAAGCCGCGGTCGTCGAGGTTTCCGATGAGCTGCTGCAACGCCTCGAGGACGGGCGGCGCGAGGTCGTTCAGGACGACCTGCTGCATCAGGTGTTCCTGCAGCGAAGTTTCGCTGACGAGCGAGTCGAAGAAGTGCTGGCGCTTTTCGGCGTCCTCGGCGGTGTAGGGCTGCGCGCCGCCGGCGTTGGCCAGGTGATCGCGCCAGTCCTCATCGAGTTTGCCGAGGATTTCGAACTGCTTCGTGAAATCCAGCTCCTCGCGGGTTGAGTGGTCGTCGCCGGACGAGGCGCCGTGCTCGTCACCGCCGTCGTTGCCATCGACGTCGACCGGCGCGGATTCCGCGTCCGGCTTCTCGCCGCTTTCGCCCTCGAGCGGAAGCTCCTCGAGGGTGGGGTTGGCTTGTAGTTCCTCCTGAATTACAGAACGCAGATCGAGCGCGGCCACCTGCAGAATCTTGAGAGACTGGCGAAGTTGCGGCGCGAGGACGAGTGACTGCGTCTGACGTTGGCGGAGGTCGTGGCTAAAGGAAGGCCCGCTCATGAAGGAGATAATCGGTGTGGGTCGTGTTTATCATCCCAGGGGCGGAGAGACGAGAGCTGGATGGGTGGGAGGAGAAAAAGAAGTGGGCTGGACGCGCCCGAAAAGATCCCGGAGATAAACGCCGAGTTTCTCATTCGTCGGGCCGTAACGGTCGCTGTAAAGATAAACCTCCAGATCGTGCAAAATCTCGAACGCGGTCTGGTAACGCTGGTCGCGATCGCGCTGCAGGGCCCGCTGGATGATCGCCTCGAGTTTGGCGTCGATCTCCGGCCGCAGATCGGCGAAGCGCGGAATCGGCATCGTGAGGATGTTGCGGCGCGACTGCACGCGATCGGGCGAACGGAAGAGGTTGCGGCCGAGCAGAAGCTCGGTGAGCACGATGCCGAGGGGAAACAAGTCGGCGCGCGCGTCGGTGACGGCGTAGCTGGCCTGCTCGGGAGAGAGGTATTCGTCTTTGCCTGCGATCACCTTGCCCTCCTCGTTGTACATGAGGTCGAGAGCCTTCGCGATGCCGAAGTCGGTCAGCTTCACGTCGCCCTCGAAAGCCATGAGGATGTTTTTCGGCCCGATGTCGCGATGGACGATGTTAAGATGACGGCCCTCGCGATCGCGTTTCTCGTGCGCGTAGGTGAGGCCGCGCGCGACGCGCGAGACGATGAAAGCCGCGAGATCGACGGGGATGGCGCGCCGGAGCTCGCGATGGCGATCGATGAACTGCTCCAGGTTCACCCCGCGCACGAACTCCATGACCATGAAATATTGCCCCCCGGTCTGGCCGAGATGATAGGTCTGGACGATGTTCGTGTGAATGAGATCGGCCACGAGCCGCGCCTCGCCGATGAAGTTTTTCTGGAATTCCTCGATGGCCGAATACTCTTCGCGAATGAGTTTCACGGCGACCACCTTGCGGAAGCGGCCGGCGCCAAGCTGCTCCGCCTCGTAAACGACGCCCATCCCGCCGTCCGCCACCTTGCGGATCATCTCGTAATGAATCTCGTTAAAGACGTGTTTGATCGCGGCCACCGTGCGGCGAGAAAACAGTCCGTCCTCGACAGTGGCAAGTGCACTTTCGATTTTCGGCCCGAAAACTGCTGCAGGCAGCTCGCCGCACGTTTGACAGCGGGTCCGACGATTCTAGTTTGCGCCGTATGATCACCCTTTCCCCGCGCGCTGCGAATCAAGTGCGGACCATGCACGCCGAGCTCCCGGATCCGAACAAACGCCTGCGCGTTTTCGTCGAGTCGGGCGGTTGCTCCGGATTCCAATACGGGATGTCGTTCGACGATCCGAAGCCCGACGACACGGAACTCGAGAGTGAAGGCGTGGCGATTCTGATCGATCCGGCGAGCCTCGCGTATCTCAACGGCACCAGCATCGATTTCGACGACGGGCTTCACGGCAAGGGATTCGAAATCAAGAATCCCAACGCAGCCAGCACCTGCGGCTGCGGCAAATCGTTCAACTAAAGCGCCGGCCGCCTCCCGCAGGCACCTTGGTTTACTTCGTGGCCTCGTGCAGGGCTACGATGCCGAGGCTCAGCCGCCGGGCGTGCACCGCGCTGAAGCCCGCGGCCCGAATCTCGGCCGCCAAATCGGCGGGACCCGGAAAGAGTTCGATTGTCTCGTTGAGATAGCGGTAAGCCGCGCGATCTCCGGTCAACCAGCCGGCGAGCGACGGCAGGACTCGCCGCAAATAGAACAAATAGAAAGGGCGAAAACCGCGCACCGGCTGGGAAAATTCCAGCACGAACAAGCGCCCGCCGGAGCGCAGGACGCGGTGCATTTCGGTGAGCGAGCGGTGACGATCGGCCATATTGCGCAGCCCGAACGAAATCGTCACGGCATCCACGCTCTCGGCGGCGAGCGGCAGCGCGAGTCCGTCGCCTTGGCGAAATTCGATCCGGCTTACGCCGGCCCGCGACTGCTGCTTCTTCACCGCTTCGTCCAGCATCGGCTGACAGAAGTCCATGCCGACGATGCGCGTCTCGACGGGCAGGTGACGCGCCAGCGCAAACGCGACATCGCCGCTGCCGGTCGCGAGGTCGAGGACGTCCCTCGGCTTGGCGCGATTCACCGCGCGCACCAAGTGTCGCCGCCAGCGGCGATCGATGCCTCCACTCAGGAGCCGATTTGCAAGGTCATAGCGCCCCGCGATCCGGGCGAACATGGAGTTGACGGAAACAGAGTCGGGCATCGGTGGTTCTTAAGTCGCGGTCGGGAATACCCCTAATTGCGGAAAAAGAAAGAGTAGGGGTTGACGCAATTGCAGGCGTGAAAATAGTTTAGGCGCAAACGATCGGCTCACTTAAAAAAGGAAAACATCTATGTCCTCGAATCTGACGAAACGCGAGATTGTCCTGGAAATCTATAAGAAGACGGGATTTCCGCAAAAACAGGTGGTCGAGTCGGTGCAGCTCACCCTCGACATCATTCAAAAGGCTCTAGCTGAAGGGCGTAATGTCGAGTTGCGTAATTTTGGCGTCCTTGAAGTTCAGGTTCGGAAGGCGCGCATCGGCCGCAATCCCAACAAGCCGGAAGCCGAAGTGGTGATTCCCCAGCGCGCCGTGGTGAAGTTTAAATCCGGCAAGATCCTCAAGCAGCAGCTCAAGAAGTTGGATCTGGGCAAGCTGTAAGGAGGGAGAGAGGCGGGCGCGCGTGGCGCTGACCCGCCCGAGAGTTCGCCGGAACGCGGCGCCATAAATTTTGCATCGCGCTGCCTCCGGCGGATTCACCATTTTGGGGAGATGGCTACGTTTCAGTCACTCCCTGGATTCCGCGAGTTCTATCCTGAAAGTCTCGCTCGCCGGAATCACATGTTCCGACTTTGGCGGCAAACCGCGACGGTTTTCGGATTTGCAGAATACGATGCGCCGGTGTTGGAGCCGCTCGATTTGTATCGGGCCAAGTCGGGAGACGAAATTGAAGCGCAGCTGTTCAGCTTCGTGGATAAGGGCGGACGCGAGGTAGCGCTGCGCCCCGAGATGACGCCGACCGTCTGCCGCATGGTGGGTGCCAAAGCCAACGCGTTGAAGCGACCGATCAAGTGGTTCAGCGTGGCCGAGTATTACCGCTACGAGCGGGCGCAAAAAGGACGCGAGCGGGCATTTTTTCAGTTCAACGCCGACCTTTTCGGCGAACCTGGCCCGGAGGCGGAGATCGAGCTGATCGCGCTGCTGGTGCAATGCCTGCGGGCCTTCGGACTTGGCGAAGAAGATTTTTTTGTGCGCCTGAGCGATCGGAATCTGTGGTTCTTCTATCTTGAGGCGCTCGGGCTGGATGACGTGCGGATCCGCGCGATGCTCTCGGCCATCGACAAGTTCGAGAAGCTCGGCGAGGACGCCTTCAAAAGCTACACCGAGCAGTTCGGACCGCTCGACGAAGGGATCAAGGCGAAGGTCCTGGCGTTTCTCGAAATCAAAACGCTGGCCGGCCTCGAGCAAACGCTCGGCTCGATCGCCGGAGAGAAACTGGCGGCGCGGCTCGCCGACTGGCGCAAGCTCCTCGGCGGACTCGAAGCGATGGGCTTGGGGCGCTTTGTCGAAGTTGATCTGGGCGTCGTGCGCGGCCTGGCGTATTACACGGGTTTCGTGTTCGAAGCTTTCGATCGCAAGGGCGAGCTGCGGGCGATCGCGGGTGGCGGACGTTACAACGATCTGGTCGCCAAGCTCGGCGGTCCGGACCTGCCGGCGGTCGGTTTTGCGATCGGCGATGTGACGCTGGGCCTGCTGCTCGAGGCGCGCGGCCTCATGCCGCAACTCGTGCAGGCGAGCGACATCTATTGCGTGGTGGGCGGCGAGGCGGAGCGGAAAGCGGCGTTTGCGGACATCAACGCGCTGCGCGCGGCGGGTTTCCGCACGGAGTATCCGTTGAAGGACGTGGCGTTCGGAAAACAGTTCAAGCTGGCGGCCGATTCCGGCGCGAAGCTGGCGCTGATCTACGGCGCGGACGAACTCGCGAAAAGCACCGTCAAGATTCGCGACCTGGCGAATCGCTCCGAAATGGAAGTGCCCCACGACCAGGTGCTCGCGACGGTGCGGGATTTCTTCGCCGGCGAATGAGCTTGGTCAGCGGCCCCCGAGATTTCGGGGGCCGAACGCGTGCGGCAGCAGCGACGAAAGCGGCGCCTCGATGCGATCGTCGCTTTCGCAGACGCTGATCACGAGAGCGTCGGGGCCGAATTCGTTGATCACCTGACGACAGGCGCCGCAGGGCGACGTCGCGGTGTCGGTCGGCGTGAAGACGGCGACGGCGCGCACCGATTTTTCGCCGGCGGCGATGGCGGAAAAGATCGCCGTGCGCTCGGCGCAATTGCACAGGCCGTAGGAGGCGTTCTCGACATTGCAACCGGCATAGACGCGGCCGGAGCTCGCGAGAATGGCCGCGCCGACGGGGAATTCCGAATACGGCGCATAAGCGGCCCGCGCCGCCCGGCGGGCCGCTTTTTCCAGCCGGCGGCGAACGATCTGCGGAAGCGGTTTCATGCCGGGAGTGTTGTTCGCCGGTGCGGCCAGGCGCAACCGGCAATGAACCGCTTCAGCGCGGCCGGACTCCCATCCGGCTTTAAACCAAATTGGTATATTTTCATGTAAATAAACCAAAATGGTTTACTGGTTGAAAAGTTAACCGGAGCGGTTTACATCCGTTTACATGCAAGTCATCGCAGTCATCGGCGATATCGTCACGTCGAAGCGGGTCCCCGACCGTGCCGTCTTTCAGCGGCGTCTGGCGCGGGTCCTCGAGCGTGCCAGCCGGCAGGCGACGGGGCTGGCCTCGCCGTATACGATCACGCTGGGGGATGAGTTCCAGTCGGTTTATCGTTCGGCCGACAGCCTGTTGGCCGACGTGGTGACGATCATGGGGGAAATCCATCCGGTGCGGGCCCGTTTTGCCTTTGGCGTGGGCGAACTTACCACGCGGATCAATCCCCGCCAGGCGCTCGGCATGGATGGACCGGCGTTTCATCAGGCGCGGGAGACGCTGCTGGCGTTGAAGGCGGACGGCCGGCTCTGGCGTATTGGCGCGGCGGATGCGGCGCCGTGGAAGCTGGCGAATCATGTGCTGAATCTGCTTTCGCACCAGATCGAGGGCTGGACGCGGAACCGCCTGCTGCTCCTGGCGGAGCTGTTGCAGGGCCGGTCGGTGAGGGAGGTGGAGAACGTCGCGATTTCCCGCGTGGCGCTTTACAAGAACATCCGTGCCGCGGCGCTCGACGAAGTGACGGGAATTTGCCATGAGCTCACGGCGGCGCTGAATCAGGCCCTGCGGACGTCATGACCACCGAGTTTATTTTTTTCGCCGATCTGGTGCTCTTGCTGCGGTTGCGGCTGCTGATGGCGGACAGCGTGGTGAGCTGGCGCGCGTGGTTGGGCAAGGGGCTGGTGGAGATCCTCGCGCTGCTGCTGTTCACGCCGCATGCGTTTCTTTTGGGCGCGGCGCTGACGTGCATCGCGCTGAATCTGGGCGCCGGATTTTGGGATCGCCACGCGAACGGGCGAAACGGCGGGCGGCTCATTTTCGGGCTTTTGCAGGTCGTGCTGCTGAGCCTCTGGTTTTCGCCGGCGGGCGGAGTTCATTTCCGGCCGGCGCTGGGGGAATGGGGCCAGTGGATCGAGGGCTGGAGCGCGCTCGGCGCGGAGGCGACGCGGGCCGGAGGTCGCACCGGCTTGCTGCTGCTGCTTGGCGCGTTGCTGGCGGCGAACGAAGCGAATCTCGTTGTGCGGTGGCTGCTGGTGCGGCTGCAGATCAAGCCGGGATCGACGGGCGTGATGACGGGGATCGATGCCGGCGAATTCAATCGCGGCCGGATCATCGGGCTGCTGGAACGCGTGCTGATTTACGCCTTCGTCCTCAGCGGCCAGTATGGCGCGATCGGCTTCACGCTCGCAGCAAAAGGCTTCACGCGTTTCAAGGAACTCGAGAAACGCAGCTTCGCCGAATACGTCCTCGTGGGCACGCTGCTGTCGTCGAGCCTCGCCATGGCGATCGGATGGTGGATCGGATCGCGCCTCTGAGACGCGGCGGTCGTCTCCAAGTTCTCACTACATCGGGTCGGGTCCCGACGGAGCCGCGGTTTATTCGGCGAACAGCTGCGCGCCTTCGAGGGCCAGCAGACGGAGCTTTGTCTGCACGCCGCCCGGTCCGGAAAACCCGGTCATCTTGCCGCTGGCGGAAACGATGCGATGGCAGGGAATGAGGAGCGGCCAGCGGTTCGCGCCGAGCGCGGCGCCGACCGCGCGGCTGGCGGCGGGGGGATGTCCGATCGCGGCCGCGATCTCGCCGTAACTGCGGGTCTGTCCGGGCTTGACCAGGAGCGTGGCGCGCAGCACGGCGGCGTTGAACGTCGGCAGCGTGTCGAAATCGTAGTTGAGATCGGAGAAGTCCTGGAGGTCGCCGCCGAGATGACGGCGGACGCGTGCGATCACCGCGAGGATCGCGGGGGGCGGCGACAGCTCGTCGTCCGCGCCGGGGGCCGCGTCGGGTAGATCGAAACCGGACACGCGCTCGTCCTGCCAGCGGACGGCGCAGCGCCCGAGGGCGGTCTCGAACGTCGTGCGGTGCATACGAGATTGCATCGTGCGACGGTTGGTTGTGCTGTCGAAGCGAATCAATGCCCAATCGTTTCTACAACGACTTCGACGTCGAAACCTACGAAGAGGCTCGGCGGGCCGATTACCGGAGTCCGTTTCAGATCGACCGCGATCGCATCATCCACGCGCATGCGTTCCGCAAGCTGCAGTCGAAGACGCAGGTGTTTCTCTCGGGCGAATACGATTTCTATCGGACGCGGCTGACGCATTCGATGGAGGTGGCGCAGATCGGACGGTCCATCTGTCATTTTCTGCAGACGCGAGGAGGCCCGCTGACGCCGGACTTCTACATCGACAGCGATCTGGTCGAGGCGGTTTGTCTGGCCCACGATCTGGGGCATCCGCCGTTTGGTCATTCGGGCGAGCGCACGTTGCAGGAGTTGATGCTGAAGTGGGGCGGCTTTGAGGGAAACGCGCAGACGCTGCACCTGCTGACCGAGACGATGGTGCAAAACGAAACCAGCGTGCGGGGCATTCAGCCGACGCGCGCGCTGCTCGACGGGGTGCTGAAATACAAGAAGCTCTTCTCCGAGTTTCCGCGTCCGCCGCAGAATCATTTTCTCTACGACGGGCAGAAGGAGGTGCGGACGTTTGTTTTCGGCGGCGTGAAAATTCCGCGCGAATTGCAGACGGGCGAAAAGCTGAACGCGTTCAAGAGCATCGAGTGTCAGATCATGGATTGGGCGGACGACGCGGCGTATTCGCTCAACGACATCGTCGATGGCGTGAAGGCCGGATTTCTCACTCGCGAGCGGATCGAAGTCTGGGCGGCGGACGAGCCGATCGATGCTCCGCGGCAGCAGTTGCTCGACGCCTTGTTCGACGCGATTCGCGGCGACCGGCTGGAGGGTGTCTTCTCGCAGAAGATCGGGGCGTTCATACGCGCCTGCCGCCTGCGCGAATGGAAAAATTTCATGGCGCCGCGGACGAATCGCTATCGTTTCGAGCTCGTCGTATCGGACGAAGTGCAGAACGAGGCGCAGTTCTTCAAGAAGATGGCCAACGACATCATCTTCGAGAGTCCGCAGCTGCAGCAGATCGAGCACAAGGCCCGTCGCGTGCTCTTCGACCTGTGGGATTCGGCGTGGAGCAACTACGTCGACAAGGGCGTGAGGGTGATCCACATCCTGCCGACGCGCGTCGAAAAACTCATCGACGCCGAAGCGACGCGTGCCGGCAAAGCCCGCCAGATCTGCGATTACCTCGCGGGTTTGACCGACGGCATGATCGTGCGGACCTACCGCCGGTTGTTCGATCCGGTGTTCGGTTCGCTGCGGGATCTGAGCTGAGTTCGCTGGCGGTGCGGGAGGCGAGGAACACTGCCGGACGAATCATCATTGACCCCATCCTGATTAGTAAATGCTTCCCATTGGCAATTGACGTGCCTGAAGTGAGGGACGATTTTGCAGATACGCTGCGAACCGCGTTGGTGACGATTCCAGTGGTTTCCCATGACCCGTCCATGCCTCGCAAAACGAACTCTTCTCCTCGCGCTGAACCTTGTGTTCCTCGCACTCGCACCGCTGGGAATGGTGGGCGCGACGTTCAGCATCATCCCCAATTCCGTGACGGTGGCGGCTGTGCCTGGTATGAATCATGTGCCGATCAACCTGCCGATCGCTTATAGTCCGATCAGTTACGATCTGGCTGCACTGAATTGCTCCTCCGACGCTGCCTGGGTTGTGCCTACGGTGGATGCTGCAGCCAAGGCGCTCAGACTGAGCTTTACTACAAGCACGCTTATCACGCGCAAGAACACAGCGACGATCACCGTAACGGATGGCGCGACCTCGGCAGTCGTTTACGTCACGGCTACTGTTTCGCCGCTAAACATTGTCGCGCTCAAAGCGGATCCGACACGTTCTCGCGTTTATGGCCTGCAGCAGGCTGACTCCGGCGTGGGGAGCGTTGTGCTATATGATCCTGTTTCGGCGGCGTGTATCGGGAATATCACCGTAGGCATAAAGCCGACTGACGTGGAGGTAAGGAGCGACGGAAGCGAACTGCTGGTGCTGTGCAACCTCGAGCGGAAGATCTATGCGATCGATCCTCAACAACTCACCGTTCGGGAGGCGATCGCGCTGCCGGGCTACACCGATTCCGGTTATGATGCCGCCCAAAACACAGGCCACGTCGCGTACGGCCCGGCCAATACGATCTATTACGTCGATGGGAGGTGGGCACCGGTGCTGCGCGTGTTCGATCGCAGCACGGGTACGGTTTTGCAGACTGTTGCTCAAGCCGGTAGCGACAGCTTTGGGTTTGGCGACATTGCTGTCACTCGCGATCAATCGCAGCTTTTCGGATGGGCTCAATATGGCTGGGGGGCTGGTTCGTTGGCGTCGTTCGCGGTTCGCTATGGGATTGCTGACGACGGAAAATTGACGCTGATCGAGGAGACCTCGCCTTCCTATCCCACGGGCATGCTGCGGGACCCCCTCGACACACCGGTCCTGATTAGCGGCGACGGAAAGGTGGCCGTCATCAAACAATATGTGTTTCCCGGTGACAGCATGGCCGGCCCCATGCACGTTGCGCCTTCGCCAATCTATTCGATCAGCGCTGGGGGCGAAATTTTGAATACGGCTGATGCCATTTACGAGCTTTCGACGGGAAACAAACTATTGGGCTTACCGGTGAGGAGCACGGTCCAGGCGGTCACGTTCGACTATTCCAGGTTGGTGTATTTCGATGCAGCTTCCCGTTCGATCGATTCGTTGAATCTGGCAGAGGTGATTAGTGGAACTGTGCTCGGGCGTGACCGGAGTCCCTCCGAAGCCGCCATTGTGGTTGCGCCTGCCAAGCTGCAGTGGTCCCCGACCCCCGGCGTAAACCGCTATAAAGTCTATTTGGGCACCTCGAAGTCGGCGGTGAGTAGTGCGACCGATGACTCTGTGTTCTATTTAGGAGAGACGACTTTGCCGTCCATCGCGCTGTCCACCCAGCTCGTTGCCGGCACAACCTACTACTGGAAGGTCGATGCGGTGACAGCCAATGGCGTGGCGGCCGGAACGGTCTTCAGCTTTTCGGTGTCCAGCATTGGCAGCGATGTGTCTGCCATCGAAGCGGCAACCGTCGAGGCTCATCGCAACTACGCCGTTCCCATCGCACTTTCATCGGGCACCGCGGGTGAACCCTGGACGGCCTCGTCACCCGATCCGTGGATATCTTTGTCGGCGGCGTCGGGCGTTACGCCCGCCTCTCTCAGTGTATCGCTCGACGCGACGAAGCTGGGTGTGGGTGTGAATACGGGCGCGATCCGGATCGGTACGCGCGACGGAAGTTTTTCGATTCCGGTAAAACTGCGGGTCGATCCGCTGAATTTGACGGTGATAAAGTCGCGGCCTGGCTCGACCAAAGCCTACGCCATCAGCGAAGACACTTCCGGTTCGACACAGTCGCGCGCTTATCTGCTGGAGATTGACGCATTGAAGAAGGCGGTAAGCCGTGTGGTTGCCGTGGGCAGTTCGGCCACTGATCTCGCCGTTCACACCGGCGACAAGCGCGTCTATGTCACCAATTGGCAAGGCGGTGCGGTGCTCGCGGTCGATCAGGCGACGATGACGCTCAAGCGCACCTACAGTTTTGTCCCGGGGCAGGATAATTATGGCAAAGGCGACGCCTACCGGATTTCACCCGGTGCCCCAGGACGACTTATTGTCGAGTCCGAGAATCAATCGGTCAACGTGTCGTTATACGATACCGCGATTGGAGAAATCGTCGCGACCACCAATCAGCGGGAGGGCGGAGGCGGCAGCGATCCTACCGGACGCTACTACTATCACGGAGACAATAACTCAAGCGGTGCAAGGCTGCATAAATTCGATTTGGTCGGCGATGTTTTCAATCACCGGTCAGATGTCGCAGTCAACGGGATTGGCTATTATGGATCCCGGACCGTTGTGGTATCGGAGGATGGCAGTCGGATTTACTGGAACGGTGCAGTTTTGGATAGCACCCTGAATGTCAGATGGCTCATCGGCGACGAGATTTTCAGCACATCGCAGGACGGCCGTTTCGCCTTCTCTAAAACCCGAGTTTACGACGTCGAAAACCGGGAGCTGCTTGGCGATATGCCGGTGAGCACGACAGTGAGCGCGTATAATTCGGCTACCGGCCGGATTATTGCCCAGAACGGACATACAGTCGGATTCTATAATCTCGTCGGGATGGGGCTATTTGGGCTGGAGATGTCGCCTTCCGACCGGGCTATTGTGCTCGCGCCCTCGCAACTTCGGTGGACGGCGTTGCCGGACGTTACAGCCTATGACGTCTACTTCGGAACCTCCCTCGACGCGGTGACAAACGCTGTACGCGCGTCGCCGGAATACAAGGGCCAGACCGCGTCGCCCCAGTGGTCTTCCGCAGCCACGCTGGCTTCAGGCACGACTTACTATTGGCGAGTCGATCCATTGACACCGGATGGTCCAGCGAAGGGGGATGTGGCCCGCTTCACGGTTGCGAGCATCGCGCCGAGCGTTCCGGCAATCGTTGCAGCGACCGTGCAAGCGGATCCGACGTGTCGAGTCTCGGTCGATCTGTCTTCAGCCGCCCCAGGTTTGGCCTGGACCGCGACTTCTTCGAAACCGTGGATCACCTTGAGCAAGAGCAGCGGAACGACGCCGGCGACGCTGACACTGTCGCTCGATGCCACGGCCTTGGAGGCGGGAGTGCATGAGGCGGCTCTCACGGTAAACGTGGCGGGAGGAGGATTCACGATGCCCGTGAATCTGCTCGTAGATCCGTTGAATCTCACGGTGATCCGATCCGATCCTCTGTCCTTCCGACTTTACGCTGTAAGCGAAGTAGCCGGCGATAACGGCGGCTTGGGTCGGGCATACTTGCTTCAAATCGACGCGAACGAGCAGAAGATTACCAAGGTGGCGAGCGCAGGGGCATCGGTGACGGATTTGGCAATACACAACCCGGACGCGCGTATTTATCTGACAAACTGGAAGCTGGGATCGCTGCTCGCGTTCGATCGCGACACGCTGTCGTTAGTCCGCACGTATCCGTTTCAGCCATTTTCACGTGTTGGCTATGCACAGGGGGATGCTTATCGGATCTCGCCTGCAGCAAAGGGACGCTTGGTGGTCGAGGAAGCGGACCAATGGATCAAGGTTTCGCTATTTGATACGATTGCCGGAAATTTTATAACGACGACTTCCCTGCACGCGGGTGGAGGAGGAACCGACCCGACGGGCCGCTACTACTATCACGGAGACGCAGGTATTTCGAATGCGTCGTTGCATAAGTTTGATATGACGGGAGATGTGTTTACTGCCGGTCCCGCAGCTCGGCCTGACGGTATAGTGAACTATTATGGGTCCCCCGCCGTCGTCGTCTCTGAGGATGGGAAGCGCGTTTTCTGGAGCGGCGTGGTTTTCAAGCCAGATTTGACCACGGAGTGGTCAAACGGCGATCTGATATATTCAGCGTCAGGCGACGGCCGGTTCGGTTTCGGTGCCGCGAAAATTTACGATGTAACCCAGAAGGCGGCGGTGTTGGGCATGCCGGCTAACACGTCGGTGAGTGCGTTTAATACCCAGGCTGGCAAACTCGTGGTCCAGAGAGGCAGCCGGATCGGGTTTTATAAAGTAGATCCGGCCATGTCTTTGCCGACGCCGGTCCTCACGGGAAAGGTCGAAGACTTTTCTCATGTCTCGCTGGCGTGGGCTATCGATTCGCTTCAGCTCGGATTTACCCTTCAGATGCGGCGCCAAGGCGACTCAGCCTGGGCGAATGTCGATGGACCGCTGGGCGGGGATGTTCGCGATCACATTGTCTCTGCGCTGCGTCCCGGAACCACGTATGAGTTCCGCATCAAAGCCGACGGCGCGATCACGAGTTCGCCTTGGAGTGCAACGGCGACGGTTGGCACGCTAGCGCTTCCCACTTTGACGGCCAATATCAGATCGGGCGATGGAGTCGGCGTTGGAAACACGGTGTCATTAACGGCAGGTGGAACTGGATCGGGAGGCGCGGTTGCCTGGTGGCGTAATGACACCAGCTTGTGGATGGTGTCGAGCGGGACGCTGTCCATTTCAGATTTCCAGCCGGTTGATGCGGGTCTCTACTACACTGCTGTTGCGCTCGGCCTTTCGGGGGCCGAGAGCGAACCTTTAATCGTGGGTGCGGCAACGACTTTGAAAGTGGCGGGGAATGGCAGCGAGGTCGGGGCCGATATCGTGCACCCGAACAAGAATATCTACGATCAGATACTCCTCGAAGGAGCCGGCGCTGCAATTACCGCAGATCCAGGCCAGGTGACGCGGATGTCCTACATCGACCTCAACGACGATATCGTCCAGGTTGAGTTTAGCGGACCTGGAACCTTGTCGTTGACTCTTAGTAGCGTCGGCGGGCCGGCAGCGCCGTTGAAGTATAATCAACCGGTCAATTACATGCGGGGGCATGCGAGCATCGTGATTACGGGGGCTGACGAGCACACCAACGTGTCTGTATTTACTGTCGGGCGAAAAACCGCAGTGAATATGGATCTCTTCAAAGACAATGTAACCTACGATGGCGTCGCGGACCTCGCCTTTATCGCTATCGCCAGCAAAAACGGGAAGTTTGGCGGCGTGCGGACCGCGAACGCGCGCTACTACGCAACGGCCGGCTTCACCGGCATCTATGCCCCTGGAGTCGAGTTCGTCGGACCGGTTTACCTCGGTGAATTGACCGCGTTTTACTCGGCAGTGGCTGGGGTGCGGCTTGGCGCCGCCACCGACGTGCAAATCACCGGTGGCTCGTTGGATCAAAGAGCCCCGGCGAGTGGGCGACCTGTGCAAGTGAGCGGAATCGACCAGCTGAAATTCAGCAACGGTGCTGATTCCAACGGCAATGCTATCCCTGCGCAGCAGAATCAGGCAGTGCTTGAGCAGGACGGCCGTGACGTCACTGCCGTCATCGTTGCGAACCCCATCCGGTAGGACGAGGCTGTCTGGCGGGGCGAAGGAGCCGCCGTCGAACTTGTCGGCTCCTAACGCTTCGCGAGATGCCCGGCGGCGACGACTTCGTTCAACATCTGCTCGGCGTAGGTCCAGAGCTCGGTGCAGCCGTCGGCGATGTGACGGTTGCGCGCGACGACGCGGTCGTGTGTGACGCCGTGGCGATTCCAAGCCGCGCCTTGCGTGAGGCAGTTGAGCAGCATCGGTTGGAAGCGGTCGACGGCGGTTGCGAACTTCGCCTCGGGCGTCTGCTTTTCCTCAAACTCGTCCCACAGCGCGCGAAATTCCTGCGCCTGATCCGCGGGTAACAGCCCGAAAATCCGGTCGGCGGCGCGCGCCTCGCGTTCGTGCTGGCCGGCCATCGCAGCCGTGTCGTAGGCGAAGGTGTCGCCGGCGTCGATCTCCACCAGGTCGTGCACGATGACCATTTTCAAGACGCGCAACACATCGAGCGGCGGCTGATTCGCGTGCTCGGCGAGCACGATCACGCAGAGGCAAAGGTGCCACGAATGCTCGGCGTCGTTTTCGGCGCGACGGCTCGTGGGGTTGAGCGTCTGCCGGAAAATCTCCTTCAGCCGGTCGCATTCGGCGATGAACGCGATCTGCTGCTTCAGCCGGGCGGCGGCGAGGGAAAGCGAACTCACGGCTGCAGCGCCGGCGCGACCAGCTTCGTCCACAATTCGTAGCCGGAGCGGTTCATGTGGAGCATGTCGCCGAGGAAAAGCTCGGGGCGCGGCTCTCCTTTTTCATTAAGCATGGGCGTGTAGATGTCGACGAAGCGCAAAAGCGGATCCTCGGCGCATTGCCGGGCGATGAGCTCGTTGGTGCGGACCATCGCATCGCGGATTTTCCAGCGCGACGGGCTGGGCTTCACGGCGATATAGACGATGCGGGTCTGCGGTCGCGCGGCGTGGATCTTTTCGCGAAAGGCCTTGAAGTCGGCCGCGACGGTTTCCGGCGACTTGCCGGCCCAGAGGTCGTTGTCGCCGGCGTAGAGGACGACGATGCGCGGCTGGTAGGGGAGCACGATGCGATCCGCGTAATAAACGCTGTCGGCCAGCTCGGAGCCGCCAAAGCCGCGGTTGATCACCTGCCGGCCGGGAAAATCCTCCGCGAGCGTTTTCCAGCCGACGATGGACGAGCTGCCGACAAACACCACGCCGTCGTGGGGCGGCGGATCCTGCCGATCCTTCGCAGTGAACGCGTCGATGGTTTTGGTCCATTGCTCGGGCGCCGCGTGGACGAGGCCGCCGAGCGTCAGCAAAAGGAAGAGTGCGATCCGGGGCAGGTGGTGGGGTCGAAGAATCATGGTTAAGAGAAAACAGTCGGGCGTCTGCAGCACAATGGCGTTGTTGCGCGATACGGCGACGCACTTCGGGGCCGCGCTTCGTCATAGCCAAAACGTTTTCCTTGCTACGCTTCCCGGCCAAGATTTCCTTCGGAAGCTTTTTCCCTCATGAAAGTCCTCGTCGCCGACAAGATATCACCCAAGGGAGTAGCCTATCTGCGCCAGCAGCCGGGCTTTGAAGTGGTTGAGGCCTACGGCTCCTCTCCGGAGAAGGTGCTCGAGCTGGTCAAGGACGTGCACGCGATCGCGGTGCGTTCGGAGACGAAGATCACCGCAGCCGTCCTCGCCGCCGCGCCGAATTTGAAGGTGGTGGGTCGCGCCGGCGTGGGCGTCGACAACGTCGACGTCGAGGCCGCCACGGAGCGCGGTGTGATCGTGATGAACACGCCCTCGGGCAACACGATCGCGACCGCGGAGCTGACGTTTACGCACCTGCTGTGCGGCGCGCGTCCGGTGCCGCAGGCCGCGGCTTCCATGAAAGCCGGCCAGTGGGACCGCAAGAGCTTCTCCGGCATCGAACTTTTCCGGAAAACCCTCGGCATCGTGGGCCTCGGCCGCATCGGTTCGGAGGTCGCGAAACGCGCGCAGGCGTTCGGCATGCGCACGCTCGCCTACGATCCGTATCTCGCCCCGAGCCGCGCGAAGGCGATGCAGATCGAATCGGTGTCGCTCGACGAATTGCTCAAGCAGTCGGACTACATCACGGTCCACATGCCGCTGACCGACGACACGCACTACATGATCGACGAAGCCGCGCTGGAGAAGTGCAAGAAGGGCGTCCGGCTCTTCAACTGCGCGCGCGGCGGCATCATCAAGGAAGCGGCGCTGATCGCGGCGCTGAAGTCCGGCAAGGTGGCGGCGGCGGGTCTGGACGTCTTCGAGGACGAGCCGCTGGCGAAGGACAGCGAGCTGCGTTCGCTGCCGAATGTCGTGCTCACGCCGCACCTCGGCGCGTCAACCGCCGAAGCGCAGGAATCGGTCGGCATCGAAATCGCCGAGCAGATCGCCGACGTGCTGAACGGCGGCGTGATCCGCAATGCCGTCAACGTGCCCTCGCTCGACGCGGCGACCGTCAAGGTGCTCGGGCCCTATCTCGATCTCGGCGCGAAACTCGGCACGCTCGTCCAGCAGATCGCTCCCGCGCAGATCGCGTCGCTCAAGATCACCTATTGGGGCAAGGTCACCGAACTCGACGGCAACGCCATCACCCGCAGCATTGAGCGCGGCTACCTCCGCCGGATCAGCGGCGAAGAAGTGAACTTTGTGAACGCGCCCGTCCTCCTCGAGCGCCTGGGCGTCAAGGCCGAGGCCGTGAAGTCGGCGGGCGATTCCGGCTACACCGAATTGATCCAGGTTGAAGCGACCGCTCCGGATGGCGCGGTGTTTTCCGCGGCCGGGACTTTGATCGGCAAGGGCAACCAGCCGCGCATCGTGGGCATCAACGGCCGCGAGGTTGAAGTTGCCGCCGAGGGCAAGCTGCTCGTGCTCGAGAATCTCGATCAACCGGGCATGGTCGGCGAAGTCGGCAGCATCCTGGGCAAGGACAAGGTCAACATTGCCGACATGTCGTTGAGCCGGCTGACGCCGGGCGGCACCGCTTACATGGTTGTGCGCGTCGACACCGAGCCGAGCGAAGCGGCGCGCAAAGTCATCAAGGGGCATTCCGCCATCAAGCAGGCGAAGTTCGTCCAGCTATGAGTTTCGCGGGAGTTTGCCTGCCGGCGATCCGACGCTGACTTCGCGCCGGCACGCTCCCGCTTCTTCCATGCTTCTCTCCGTTCTCCTCGCTCTCGTCCTCGGATACCTGCTCGGTTCGCTGCCGTTCGGGTATCTGGTCGCGCGGGCGAAGGGCGTGAACATCTTCGAGGTTGGGAGCAAAAATCCGGGCGCGACGAACGTCCGCCGCGTGCTCGGCAAGGGGCCGGGCAACCTCGTGTTTGCGTTGGACGCGCTCAAGGGCGCGGTGGCCACCGGCTGGCCGCTGCTGCACATCGACTGGAGCGGTGCGGACGGAGCTCTGAGCATCGCGTTCTCAAGCGGTCCGGAAGCGAGCAACGCCCTCTCGGTCGCCGGCCTGATCGGTGCGCTCGTGGGCCACAGCTACTCGTGCTTCACCGGATTTCGCGGCGGCAAAGGTGTGGCCACGTCGCTCGGCGGGCTGTTGATCGTGCTGCCGCTCGCCACGCTGATCGCGGGCGGGCTGTGGCTCGTGACCTTTTTTGCCAGCCGCTATGTCTCGCTTGCCTCGATTGTCGCGGCCGTGGCGCTCGTGTTGGCCACGGTTTTCCTCCAGTCGCCGGGCCTGCTCGTCAGCCTGGCCGGAATCGTGGCCGCGTTCGTAGTCCTCCGTCACCGCACCAACATCGTCCGGCTGCTGAACGGCACGGAAAACAAATTCGTGAAGAAGTCCGCCGCTCCCAAATCATGAACGCACCCACGGTCATTCGCATCGGCATCTGTGGCTTCGGCACCGTTGGTCAAGGGGTGTGGAAGCATTTCGAGCGCTCGCGCGCCGAGCTCGAGTCGCGCCTCGGCGTCCGTCTGGAACTCGCCCGCGCCGCGGCGCGCGACCTGAAGAAGAAGCGCGCCGTCAAGGTGCCGGCGAGCAAGCTCACCGACGATCCCATCTCGATTGCGTCGGACCCGACGATCGACATCGTGTGCGAACTGATTGGTGGCACGGATACGGCGCGCGACGTGACGCTCGCTGCGCTTGCGATGGGCAAGGTCGTCGTTTCCGCGAACAAGGCGCTGATCTGCAAGCATGGCGCGGAGATCTTTGAAATGGCGCGGCGCCACGGCGGGCATTTCCTGTTCGAAGCGAGCGTCGCCGGGGGCATTCCGATCATCAAGGCGCTCCGCGAGGGCCTCATCGCCAATCGTTTCCCGCTCATTTTCGGCATCCTTAACGGCACCTGTAACTACATCCTGACGCAGATGGCCGAGTTCGATACGCCTTATGCCGAGGTCCTCGCGGAGGCGAAGCGTCTGGGCTATGCGGAGGCTGACGAGGCCCTGGACGTGCAGGGCTGGGATGCCGCCCACAAGGCCGCGGTGCTCACCTATCTCGCGCATGGCGTCTGGGTCCCGACCGAGCAGATGATCGTCGAGGGCATCGACCGGCTCACGCCCGCCGATTTCCAGCACGCGAAGGCGCTCGGTTACGGCATCAAGCTGCTCGCGATCATCTCGCGCGATTTTGCCCACAACGAGCTTAGCGTGCGCGTGCATCCGACCTTGCTCCCGAAGAGCCATGTCGTGGCCAACGTCAACGGCGTCTTCAACGCCGTGTCCGTGGAAGGCGACGTCGTCGGCACCACGCTTTACCTCGGTCGCGGGGCGGGGCAGGACGCGACTTCGAGCGCCGTGATCAGCGATATCGCGGACGCCGTCGCCTTGCTGAGAAACGATCGGCGGGCATTCGTCACGGCGCGACGCGAGGCCGCGCCCGCGCGTCCGGGACAGGCGTGCCGCCTGGCTCCGCCGGAGCGCATTCACGGCCGGTATTACCTGCGGCTCACCGTCAAGGATCGTCCCGGCGTGCTCGCGCGCATCGCGTCGGTCACGGCCGACCAGCATGTGAGCATCGCGAGCGTGATCCAGGGACCGGCGGAGCGTCCGGATGCCGCCTCGCTCGTGCTCACCACCCACGACAGCAACGAACTCGCGATTCAGCGCACGCTCGCCCGGCTGAAGAAATTATCCGTGGTGCTCGAGGCGCCGCTGTTGCTCCGCATCGGCGATTTCGAACGCTAGCGCACTCGCGCCGAGCGTCGACGCCGGGGAGGGGAGAGAATTGCCCGCCCCGCCGAGACACTCGACTGCCGCTCCTTCACTCTTCATCTCTCATCTCAACTTCCAGATGGCACGCATCGTCCAAAAATACGGCGGCACCTCGGTCGGTGACGTCGATCGCATCAAAAATGTCGCGGCGCGGATCAAGGCCGTGCGCGACCAGGGCAACGAGCTCGTGGTGGTGGTATCCGCCCGCGCTGGCGTGACCAACGAGCTCATCGCGCGGGCCAAAGCCATCAGCGCGACGCCGAGCGAGCGCGAGATGGACCAGCTCCTCGCCGTCGGCGAACAGGAGACGATCGCGCTCACCGCGATGGCGCTCCACGGACTCGGCGTCCAGGCCGTCAGCTACACCGGCGCGCAGGCCGGCATCTTCACCGACGAGGTGCACACCAAGGCGAAGATCAAGAAAATCAACGCCAAGGCCCTCGAGAAGGACCTCTCCGCGGGCAAGGTTATCATCGTCGCCGGTTTTCAGGGGATGAACGAGGAAGGCCAGGTGACGACCCTCGGCCGCGGCGGCTCCGACCTCACCGCCATCGCGCTCGCCGCCGCCATCAAGGCCGACAAGTGCGAGATCTACACCGACGTCGACGGCGTTTACACGGCCGATCCCCGCATCGTGAAGGACGCCAGGAAGCTCACCGAAATCAGCTACGACGAGATGCTCGAGCTCGCGTCGCTCGGCAGCAAGGTCATGCAGTCGCGCTCGGTCGAGTTCGCCGCCAAATACAACGTCGTTTTCGAAGTCCGCTCCTCTTTTAACAACAACCCAGGAACAATCGTGAAACAGGAAGTCGCCTACATGGAAAAGGTCGTCGTGCGCGGCGTCGCCGTCGACAAGGACCAGGCCAAGGTTCTCGTGAGCAACATCGTCGACAAGCCCGGCTCGGCCGCGACCGTGTTCAAGGCGCTCGCCAACGCCCACATCAACGTCGACATGATCGTGCAGAACGTCGGCCGCCAGGGCATCGCGAATCTGACCTTCACCGTGCCGCAGACGGAAACCGCCAAGGCGCTGAAGGCACTCGAGCCCGTGCTCCGGGAGATCGGCGGCGACGTCCGCGTGGAGGAAAACATCGCGAAGCTGTCCGTGGTCGGCGTCGGCATGCGCACGCACAGCGGCGTCGCGGCGATGCTTTTCGAGACGCTGGCACAAGCCGGCATCAATCTCGAGCTGATCAGCACCTCGGAAATCAAGATCTCGGTCGTCATCGCGAAGGACAAGGCCGACGAAGCCGCCCGCCTCGCGCACACGGCGTTCGGGCTCGACCAGCTGTAAGGCGGCAGCCGGCGGCGAAGGCAAAACCCACGGCGCGCGGCGCGCGCCACCCTTGCACAACGTGATGCGATTCCTCTCGACCCGCGGCCAGACCCAGCCGGTGCGTTTTTCCGAGGCCGTGGCCACCGGTTTGGCGCCCGACGGCGGGCTGTTCCTGCCGGAAACGCTGCCGGACCTTTCGCGCGAGCTGCCGCGTTTCGAGGGCCTGGCGTATCCGGATCTTTGCTACGAGTTCCTGCGCATCTTCGCCACCGACATCGAGCCGGCGGTGCTGCGCGGGATCGTGACGAAATCCTACACGACTTTCTCGCATCCGGAAATCGCGCCGCTCCGGCAGCTCGGGCCGAAACTTCACGTGCTCGAGCTCTGGCACGGGCCGACGCTCGCGTTCAAGGACTTCGCGCTCCAGGTCCTCGGCAATCTTTACGAGCACCAGTGCGCCGTGCGGCGCGAATCGATCAATGTCCTCGGCGCCACGTCCGGCGACACGGGCGCGGCGGCGATCCACGGCCTGCTCGGCAAGCCGGGCACGGCCATCTTCATCCTTTATCCGGACGGCCGCGTCTCGCCGCTGCAGGAGCGGCAGATGGCGTGCACGGGCGCCGACAACGTCTTCGCGCTCGCGATCGACGGCACGTTCGACGACGCGCAGTCGGCGTTGAAGGAGATTTTCGGCGATCAGAAGTTCCGGCTGCAGCACCGTCTGTCGGCCGTGAATTCCATCAATCTGGCGCGCGTGCTCGCCCAGTGCGTGTATTATCTCCACGCGTGGCTGCGACTGCCGGCAACCGACCGTGACAACGTCGAGTTCGTCGTCCCGACGGGAAATTTTGGCAACGTGCTCGCCGGCTGGCTGCTCCAGCAGATGCGCGTGCCGATCCGCGGGTTCAAGGTCGCCACCAACCAGAACGACATCCTCTACCGGCTGTTCACGACCGGCGAATACCGCGTCAGCGACGTGCATCCCAGCCTGGCGCCGTCGATGGACATCCAAGTCGCGTCGAATTTCGAGCGCTTCCTCTATTACAGCCTCGGTGCGGACGCCACGCGCGTGCGCGAAGTGATGCAGACCTTCAAGGCCACCGGGGATTACCGTTTCGAGAATTTCGATCGCGGCACGTTTTCCGCATCGCGCTCCACCGATGCGGAGATCCCCGGCATCATCCAGCGCGTGTATCGCGAGTTTGGTTACGTGGTCGATCCGCACACGGCCTGCGCGTTCCAGGAGCACAATCCGGAGCGCGTCAACGTGGTGCTGTCGACGGCGAGTCCGGCGAAATTCCCGGAAACCATCTGCGGCGCGATCGGCTTCGAGCCTACGCATCCGAGTCTCGAGGTGCTGAAATCGCGCGAGGTCGTGAAGCACCGTTTGCCCGCCACCGCGGAGGCCATCCGCGCCTTCGTCGACCGCCACGCCGTCTAGCGCGGCGGCACGACGGCGTCAGCGCCGCGCGTCCGGATCCGGCTTGAAGCCGATCGCGTCCAGGGCGGGTTTGATCTCCGGGTTCGCCATGAAGTTCTTCCAGACGAGCCCGGTGCGGTGGTTTTCGATCATCACCGTGATCGGAGCCTGGTTCAGCGCCATGTAGACTTCCTCGAACCAGTTTTGCGTCCGGTTGAAGCCGTCGAAGAAGCCGTAGGTTCCGAACACCTTCGGTCCGAGTTCGCGATAGAAATGACGCAGCGCCGCCGTGGACTCCTTCGGCGTGTAGGGCATCGACGCGAGCGAGGCCATGATGCTGATCGTGCCGTTGTCGTCGCGCGGATACGGCTTGCCGCCACCGGCGTTGATGCCGACGGACAGGCCCCAGCAGTCCTTGCTGTAACCGACGAAGTTCCGCGGGTTCTCGACGCAGTAACGGTGGTTGATGAGCGTGATCGCGCGGTTGTTCTCGAAATAGTTCGTGTAACGGTCGCGCAATCCCCGCGGATCGAAGCCCATGTAGGAGAAGTGAACGAAGAACAGGTCCGAGCCCGTGCCTTCGCCGACATCGAGTTTGATTCCGTAATACGTGTTGCCGTTGACGTAGCGATCACCGTCCGTCGTGCGGCTCCAGCCGTGGCGATACTGCAGATGACGCTCCGACGTGCCCGCCCAGCCGGTGTGATAGAGCTCCGCTGGCACGGGATGCGTGGGCGAGGCGATCGCGAGGAGATAGATGATCATCGCCTCGTTCCAGCCGATCAGCGGGTGACTGATGTGAAAGCCGGCATCCGGCGACCAGTGCCAGTAAAGCACGTCGCTGTCGGGAGATTTTCGATACCAGTCCCATTCGATCTCCCGCCAGAACTTCGTGGCCTTCTCGCGGATCTCGCGCTCGGTGGGATTATCGCGGTCGAAATACTGCCGCGCGGCGAGCAGCCCCTGCATCATGAACGCCGTTTCCACGAGATCGCCGCCGTTGTCGTATTTGCCGAAGAAGGGGACCGCTTTGGCGGTTTCGCCGTTCAGGAAATGCGGCCATACGCCGTGGAAGCGGTCCGCGCGTTCGAGGAAACGGACGATCTTCAGCAGGCGTTCGGCGATTTGTTCGCGCGGTGCGAATTCCCGCTCGGCGCCGACGATCAGCGCCATCACGCCAAAGCCGCTGCCGCCGAGCGCGAGGAGGTTTGGATCGCCGGGCAGAACCTCGGGCGCGAGCCCCGCCTTCGGATGGCCCGCCTCCCAATAATAGCGGAAGCACGCCTCCTGGACCATGGTCATCAACTCGTCGTCGTTCAGCTCGCGCGTGGTCGCGGCAGCCGTGACGTTCGATGGCGCGGATTCGTTGCCGGCGAGGTCGAGCGCGGTGACGCGATACTGCGCCCGTTTTCCCGGTTCACCGGTGAAATGCATGTAGCGCGTGCGCGAGCCCTGCTGCGTGCCGACCGGCTCGAAGGTCTTCCCGTCCCACGATCGATAGATGCGATAAGCGAGCAGATCGTCGGCTTCGCTGGCCTGCCAGCTGATGTCGAAGTGCCGCTCGAACGCGCGCGCCGTGGCTTGCGTTGGCGGAGGCGGCGGCGTGCGGTCGCCGGGCGCGGCGTCGCGAATCTGGATGTCGTCGATGATCAGCGTGTGTTCCCGGTTGTCGTCCATCCCCTGCATGAACGAAAGACTGACAAAATCGGGTTTGCTGAATTTGGGGTCGTCGGTGCCGTTGTAGTTCGGCGAGTGGAAGGTGGCGAACGGGAGCGTGACGAGCGTCCACTGGCCTGCGGGGATTTTTTCGCCGTCGCGCACGAGCGTGATCGCAGGCGTCCCGTTCTTGTCCTTGTCCTGGAGGAAGACGCGCGGCGAATTGGCCTCGGTGATCTCCGAGTCGGCGTAGCACCAGAGAGTCAGCGAATCGCCTTCGAACCGGAAGGGGCGCGCGTAGCGCTGCGTAATCTCGATGGTCATGCGCCAGTCTCCGCCGGGGGCGGAGCGCCATTTGAGCCGGAGCGCGTTCGGCGGACTGACGAAACGCGTGGGATCCACCGGCATCTTGCCGTCGCTCGTCTCCAGTGTGCTGGGCGCAATGAGGTAGCTGGCGCTCGTGTCGTAGCCGCCGTCCGGCAGGCTGTTGTCAAAAATTACATGCCGGTCGTAAAGCTGGATGGTCTGGGCGCACGCGAGCGTGGTCACGCAGCAGAGGGCGAGGAGGCGGAGCGTTTTCATGGGGCGGAAAGGGCGATGGGTGGCGCTAGATTTCGATTTCGTCGCTGATGCGCGCGGACAACGAACGACCGCTGGCCTGCCAGCGATGACCGCGGAGCCGGAGCGGGCGATGGGTTTCGTCTACTGCGAAATGGAGCACCTTTTCCGGGCCGTAAGTGACGAACCGCACGCGCAGGCTTCCGAAACCGCGCGCCAGAAATCGCGCTCGCACTTCCAGCGAACCGTCGCCGCGTCGACGCGCGCTGAACGTCACGGACGTCCGTTCGCCGCGCTGGTAGCCGAAGCTGAGGCCGTCGTCGGCGTGATACGTGAATTCGTGCGCCGAACGATCCCGCTGCAACGCCGGCGGCGGAACAAAGAGATGCAATTCGATGCGTCGGAGGTCGGTCGCGTTATCCTCGGGCATTCCCGGTTGGAGGGGAATCATCGCGCCGGCGCGCGCGAACAGCGGCGTCGATGCCGCGTCGGTGCGGACGCGCAGCGTGCGACCGCCGCGGTGCCAGCGGCCGTCGGTCAACGAAAACCAGGCGGCGCCCGCCGGAAGCACGAGCGTGCGAGCCTGGCGGTGCTCCTCGACCACCGGTGCCTGCAGGAGCGATGGACCGACGAGGAACTGGTCGGAGATCTTTCCCAGCGGCTGCGCGCGTCGGTCGGAGAAATCGTGAAACAACGGACGCAGGATGGCCTCGCCGGTCTGCTCCTGCGCGACGAACAGCTGATAAAGATACGGGAGAAATTTATAACGCAGCCGGAGATAGCGCACCAGGATGGCTTCTGCGTGTTTTCCGAACGTCCACGGCTCCTGCCGGCGCACGCCGGTCGCGCTGTGATTGCGGAAAAACGGAAACAGGAACTGGAGCTTGTGCCATGCGATCGCCAATTCGCGCGTGGCGTCCAAACCGAAACCGCACACATCCGGCCCGCAGAACGGGAACCCCGACAGCGCGAGTCCGAGGCTTACCGGAATGGCCATCCGCAGGTGGTGCCAGTTGGACAGATTGTCGCCGGTCCAGACGGCGGTGTGGCGCGCCG
This sequence comes from Opitutus sp. sgz309028, assembly GCF_059821195.1. Lineage (NCBI taxonomy): Bacteria > Pseudomonadati > Verrucomicrobiota > Opitutia > Opitutales > Opitutaceae > Opitutus > Opitutus sp. sgz309028. Next base: position 1,363,864 of record NZ_JCAMRR010000002.1, read on the forward strand.
CGGAGATCCACGCGCTACGCGAAATCAGAAACGGACGCTCGTCCGGGCGGGCGGCGAGCAGGCCGGCGCGCGTCGCCTCCGCCATGCCGGATGCGTATTGATTATGATAGGACGCGTGCGGCTGCCGGCCGCGATCGAACAGCATGTCGTCGTTCTCCGCGGCACCCGTCGACGGATCGTTCATGTCGACCCACACGGCTGACATCCCGTCGCGCGCGAACGTCTCCACGCGTCGCGCCCACCACTCGCGCACCTCCGTCAAACTGAAATCCGGAAAATGCGTGGCCCCCGGCCAGACGAAGCCGACATACGGGCGACCGGTGCGATTCTGGCAGAAAACCCCTTTCGCGAGACCGTCCTCGTAGGCGTCGTAGCCCGGCTCGACCTTCACGCCGGGATCCAGGATCGGGACGACGCGGCGGCGGCGTTCGCGTAAAAGCTCGAGGACACGCCGGGTGTTGGCGGGATCGCCCCAATGCTCGGGGGCGAGCGTGAACACCTTCAGCCGGTCCATATGATCGATGTCGAGCCATAGGCCGTCGCAGGGAATCTTGCGCCGCCGCAACTCCCGATCGAGCGCGGCCAGGTCGCGCGGGCCGGCGTAGCCCCAGCGGCTCTGGTGGTATCCAAGCGCCCACAACGGCGGCAGCGGCGTCCGGCCGACGAGCGTCTGGAATTTGCGCATGAGCTCCGCCAGCGAAGGACCGACGATTGCATAAACGTCCGGTTCGCCATCGGGCGCACCGAGATAGAACGAGCGTCGATCGAGATCCGTGCGGTTGCGGACGTCGTAAACGAAGTTCGAGGCGAGCTCCATGAACACCTCGCCGGGGTGATGCACGAGGAGTCCGACGAACGTGTTGCCCCGTTTCACGATCAGCCACGGGAGGGAGACATACATCGGATTCGGATGGCCGAGCCGAACTTCGTCCCACGAGAAATCCGCGATCAGATCGGTGTTCCAAAACTTCACCCGTTGTCCGCTTTTCTCCAACCCGCGATTGTGTTCGCCGAGACCGTAGAACTCGAAGCTGCGCTCGTGCCGAAACTGCAGCAGCCACTTCGAACCGCAGCGACCGAAGGTTGCGCCCGGCACGCTCGTGAGCAGCACCCGGCCGCGGCGGTCCGCGATCGTCAGCGTGCCGTCGTCTGCACACGCGAGCGTGTGCTGGGAGCTCCCGGCGATCTCGTGTTCCAGGCGGGCCTGACTGGGATTGCGCCATGGTTGTCGCGTGCGCAGCCGAAATACGTCGCCGCCGAGCGAATCGATGACGAAATCGTCCTGGCGCGCGGCGAAAACGAAGTTCGTCGGATGCGGAATCTTGTTGAAATACGCGAGCATGGCGACGGCCGGCGGCGGGATCAGTCCACCACGCGGAAGCGGGCGGTTTCGGATCCGGCAAACACGATGATCTCGCCGGCTTCGAGAATCTGCTGGCCGTTCGCATCGGGAAACGCGAGGTCACGCGACGGATCGATGTCGAAACGAAACATGCGGCTTTCGCCGGGTTGCAGTTCGGCGCGCTCGAAATGTTTCAGCTCCTTCAGCGGACGTGTGATGCTTGCGACCGGATCGCGGATGAACCAAAAAACGGTTTCGGCGCCTGCGCGCGGGCCGGTGTTGGTGACCGTGACCTCAGCCACGATGCGCTCCGTGCTTTTCACGTCGGAACGGTCCAGCCGGATCGGACTGTAAGCGAACGTCGTGTAGCTGAGTCCGTGGCCGAACTCGTAGAGCGGCACCGTCGGAATGTCGCGGTAGGCGCCTTCGTCGCCGAGTCGCGCGCGGGGTCGCATGTTATGGTAAATCGGAATCTGTCCGCTGGTGAGCGGCCACGTGACTGCGAGGCGCCCGGAGGGATTCGCTTGTCCGAGCAAAACGGCGGCAATCGCGGCGCCGGCGCGGGAACCGCCCTGCCACGCGGCGACGATGGCGTTCATCCTCGGCTCCAGTTTCTGCAATTCGAGCGGACGCCCGGAAACGAGAACCAGCACGATCGGCTTGCCCGTTTCGGCCAAGGCGAGCGCGAGTTCTTCCTGTTGCCCCGCCAGGCGGAGGGTGGAGCGCGAGGCGTTCTCCCCGCTCATCCACGCCTCCTCGCCGAGGCAAAGCAGCACGACATCGGAGTCGCGCGCGGCGCGCAGGGCGGCGGAGAAGTCGACCGGTTCGGATTCGGCGCTCGAGCAGCCGCGTTCGACGCGCAAGGTGACGCCGCGAGGAAGTTGCTCGCGCAACGCCGCCGCGATCGACGGCGTCTCTTCGGGCCGGCCTTGCTGGGCCCAGCTGCCGAGAAGCGCCGCCTGGTTTTCGGCGAGCGGGCCGATGAGCGCGATACGCGTAACCTTTGGCCGACGGTCATCGGACAACAGCGGCAGAAGGCCGTCGTTTTTGAGCAACACGATCGATTGGGTCGCCAGTTCCTCGGCAACTGCGAGCTGCTCCGAATTGGGCGCGGCATCGGTGAGCGCGGAACGCTCGGTGTAGGGTTTCTCGAACAACCCGAGTTCGAATTTCACGCGCAAAATCCGGCGCACGGCTTCGTCGACGGTCGCGAGTGAAACGCGGCCGGAGGCGACGAGCGTGTCGAGGTGTTTGGCATAAAGCCCGTCCGCCATGTCGAGATCGACGCCGGCATTGATCGCCTTCTGCACGGCCTCGGTTTCGTCGCCGGCGAAGCCCTGGTGCATCAACTGCAGCACGGCGTTCCAGTCGGAGACGACGAGTCCGTCGAAGCCCCAGCGTTCGCGCAAAATGGTCGTGAGCGTGTAGCGGTTGGCGCTGGTGGGCACGCCGCTGAGATCGTTGAAGGCACTCATGACGGTGCGCGCTCCGGCCCGCACGCCGGCTTCGAACGAGGGTAGATGTTTCTCCCACAAAGTCTGCGGCGAGATCTCGGTATAGCTGTAATCGCGGCCGCCTTCGGACGCGCCGTACCCGACGTAGTGTTTCAGGCAGGCCGCGACCGAGCGCGGCGAGTCGAGACGTTCGCCCTGATAGCCTCGCACGGAAGCTTCCGCGAAAACGCCGGAGGCGTAGGGCGATTCGCCGAACGTTTCCGCAATGCGTCCCCAGCGCGCGTTGACACAATGATCCACCATCGGCGCGAACGTCCAATCGACGCCTTGGGCGCGCGCTTCCGCCGCGGCGAGCGCGGCGCCGCGTTGCACCAGACTCGGATTCCATGAGCAGGCTTGAGCGAGCGGAATCGGCAGGATCGCGCGGTAACCGTGAATGACGTCGGCGCCAAAGAGGATCGGGATGCCGAGACGCGATTGCTCGACCGCCCGGTGCTGCACCGCCTGGCGGATCTCAAAGATCGAGGGGCCGCCAATGATGTAGGAGCCGTAGGTCGGACGAAATGCTTCGGCCCGGGCGGCGAAGTTGTTGGGATTGGTGTCGCCGACGTTCCCTTGATGGAGCTGATCGAATTTTTCCGCGCGCGTCATCCGCGAGAGCAGGTCGGTGACGCGCTCCTCGATCGGGAGGTCGGCGCGGCGGTAAGGCAGGGATTCGGCAGGCATGGTCAGAGGCAGGGCGAACAAAGCGAGAGCGGTGCGAACGGACGAAAGCGTCGACCGCGGCCAAGTCGTATTTGAAAAACGGAGACTCACAGGTCGATTTCGAGGATGTTGCTGGGTGCCGTGAGCAGCGGCTCCAACTCGCTGCGGCTGAGCCGCGAGCCGCCCGAGCGATACGGATTCGTTTCGCGCCGATCGGCGGGAAGCGACCGGCCATTCAGCCGCAGCGATCGAGGAGCGAAGTTGCCCTCGCGCACGCGATAGCGGAGCTCGATGCGACGTCCCCAGAGCGTGGTGCGCGCGGAGAGGCCGTCGAGCGAGCGCGGCAGGACGGGATCGAGGACAATTCCGTCGAAATGCTCCCGCACACCGAGGAGGCAGGCGCGAACCTTGTGCAGGAAAAGTCCGGGGCCGCTGGAGTAGAGCCGCCAGCCCCCGCGCACAGCGACGGAGCCGGTGCGGAGTTCGGACCAGCGTTTCTCGGCCTCATAGCGGTCGGCGAAATCGGCATCGGAGCTGGAGAAGTAAACGTTGCTCTGCCGCGGCGCGGCGTTGGGCACGACGGCGCCGAGTCCGACGGGGTTCACGATTTGCAGGGCCGCAAACAAACCGTCGGCGTCGCCCACCTTGGCGAGCGCTTCCGCGTAGCGGAGATGCGCATGCACGTATTGCAGTCCGATCTCGCGGCCAACATTCGCGGCGGTTTCGGCGCGTTTGAAAATGCGCTCGATGCCGCCCGCGTAAGTTGAAGGCTCGCTCATGAGGCGAACGCCATCGGGATAACGCAGCTCCTGCGCGATGATCTCGAGATGGCGCCGCGCTTCCTCCGGAGTGAACAGCTCCGCGAGAATCGAGCGCGTCATCGGCAGCAGGCGATAGCGAATGTGCGTGACGGCGTCCTGTGGATGCAGCAGCGGACGCGTGCGGCCGTCGGTTTCCGTGATCAGGAACCCTGCGACGACGCCTCCCGGCATGAGTTGGGCGGCAAAATCCCGTCGCATGCGCGCGAGAAGATCCGTGAGGCGGCCGGTGAGTTGAGAGTCGCCGGCTCGGCGCGAAACCTCAGCGAGCTGACGGCAGGTGTGATACGCCAGCGCGACGGTCCACGCACTGATCATGCGCGTGCGCATCGCGGGATCGGCGGGCTGGAGCGTGTCGTCCCAATCCCCGTCGCCGTAATTGACCAGCGCGGTGCCGGCGACAAACCGCGACTCGGCTTGGGCCAGGACGCGTTCGCAATGCGCGAGAATCGATTCCTGCGGTCCGGTGGTTTCGAAGCGCTGGGGATCGGTGTAGCCGACGCGGGCCTGCAAAAAGGCGAAATCGTTGGTCGCTTCGACGTAATCGCACAGCGCCTTGACCGGCCAGAAACAGACATCGCCGTGGCTGTGCGCCTGCTGGATGAAGCGATACGGGGGAAACATGAACCACTGCGGCCAGCCGCCATCGGTCGGATATTGCTGCGCGAAAACCGCCTCGAGAATTCGACGCACGACGCCGAACTCGCCGGCCGCGAGCAGCCATTCGACAGAGCCCTGACAAACGTCGCGCACGCCCCACGCGGCGCCGCCATATTGCTCGAGGCCGTGCGGCGCGGAGAAGTGAATCGAGGCGTTGTGGGCAAACCACGGCAGGACGTCGTCGAGGCGCGACATCGCCGCATTCGCGATGCCGTGCAGGTGAACCGGGGCGGCCAGAGCGGCGGCCGCTGGCAGTGCCATCGCGGCTCGGGCTTGGGCGAACGCGGACGGCAGCGCGTCCGGGCCCGACTCCGTTCCGACCATGATCACGGCGCATCGCTTCACGGGTTTCGTTCGGAGCACCGCGTAAGGACCGCCGCGCTCGACGCCGTCGGGATAGAGCAGCCCATCGCCCCCGATCTCGCCTAGCGTAGTGGGATCCGCGATACCAAGCGCGAAAGCGACTCCGGGCTGATGCTGTCCGACCAGAGAGGCCGGAGCTGGCGACGCGAAGATCGTGCCGGTTGACGGTGAAATTTGGAGCACGGCGGGGTGTTCGAACTCGGAGGCACCGAGGACGATTTCGTGGGAAACGAGAAACTCGACCGGCCCGCCGGAGTTCACCTCCAGTTCCAGGAACGCGGCGGGTTCGCCACGGGCGCACCAGGCGCGAGCCACGATCACATCAGCGCCCAACCGGTAGATCCAGCGGGCTTCGGCCGGCGTCATGGCGAAGGCCGATGGGATGCCGAGCTGATGCCAAGCCTCGCCGCGGCGGATGAAGACGCGCTGTCCGCTGGCGCGGGTGACGTTGAGCGCGTTGCGGACGACGGAGAGCAGGCGCGCGAAGTTCGGGTGTCCGAGATAGGCTTGCGCGGAAAAGATGCCGGCGGCGTAGCAAGTGAACCCAAAGTGATGGGGATCGAACCACAGCGAGTCGCCGCTGCGCAAAATGTGACCGTGCGGCCGCGCGACCTGGGCTTCCTTGGTTCGCGCCACCACATGCGTGGCTTCGCCGTGAAAGAACGACAACAGTTGTCCGTCGGTGGAAACCTCCTCGTGACGACGCTGGCCCGGGAACCAGGCGGACCAATCGGCATCGGTCGGCGTTTCTCCGTGAATCCACGACGCCGAGCTGAACAGCGAGCGCGCCGCCGGCGCGACCGCTGGCGAGAGTGTCATATAATGTATGACACTCTCGGGGTTGCCTTGGGCGAAGGGGCGGAGGTCGTGCAGGAGGGCGAGGTCGCCGGCGGAGGAGGCGGCCGGATGGTCTTCGAGGAAACGGGCGAAGAAAACGATTTCGCCGGAGGCGCCGGGCGCGAGTGCGAGGACGCGACTTTGCAGGCCGGCGAGGGCGAACTCGTATTGAAGACGTTGAGACGGAAGCGATGGCAGGCGGACGGCGGCGGGTTCGTTCGTCAGCCGGTGATCCTGACCGAAAAACTGCCAGCCATCCGTGCAAAACGCTTCGGCGCCCGTCGCACAGGCGAAGCCGGCCCAGGGGTGGCGGCCATGCGCCTGCGGCTGGTTCTGACGGGCCAGCACGGTCCAGCCGAGGGTGTCGTCGCGCAGCGGCAGGAGGTCGATGTATTGCGAGGTGTAGGCTTCGTTGTTGCGGACGGCGCCTTCGTCGGCGAGGCCGAGGTCTTGCGCGTGCAAGGCGTCGAATTGCACCGCTTGGTCGGACTCGTTGTGCAGGCGGATCCGCCAGCTCCAGGCGGGAGCGTCCGGGTGGAGCGCGAGCGTCGTTTCGCAGTGGATACGCGGAAGCGGCGCGCAGGCCCAGATGGCGCCCGCAATGGAAACCGAGAACGGCTCGCCGGCGGCGACGAGGGATTTCCAGCCCAGCACGTGGCCAGAGGCGTCGCGCCAGCGTAGCAGGAGCCGGAAGAGGCCGTTTTCGGCGGGGCCGGGCAGGAGCTGGTTGATCAGCGTCGAACCGTGGCGCCAGGCAAACGGCACCCCGTGAGGAAGCATTTGCAGCGCGAGCCCCGAGGCGTTGCGCAGGTCGGCGAGGCCGAACTGCGCGGCGCTGCGAAGGGCGACGTGACGGGAATCGGAATGCGAAGACGAGGCGGAGGAGGCATTCATGACGAGGCTGCGAAAAACGCAGTAGCGCTGGCCGGCGGGGCGCGTGTGCCGCCGCCGGCGAGAGAGAACACCGTCAGGTTGAGCTGCCGGTGGTGAGTTCCTTCCGTTAGAAGGTGAAACGAGCGCTCAGGCGGAAGGTGCGCGGCGTTTGATAGTAGTAGGCGTCGCGGATGTGGCGGCCGCTTTGGTCGGCATAGCCCCAGTGGTAGCCGGTGACGATGGGGTTGTCGTAGTCGAAGATGTTGTCGACGTTCAGCGCGAAACGCGCACGGACGTTGCCGAAGTGCGTTTCGTAGGCGATCACCGCATCGAAGGTGCGGGAGGAGTCGCCGTAATGATCCATGCCGTTGTAAGTGGCCTGATACGATTTGCCGGTGAACGAACCGCCGCCGCCGACGGACCAGCCCTTGAGCGCGTCGTGGAGGAACGTGTAGTTCACGAAGAAGCTCGCGGTGTAGTCGACCGAACCCTGTTCGGGGGCGCCGGCGACGGACTGCGCGAGCTTGTCCTGGACGGAGGCGAGGGCGTTTTGCAGGTCGGACTTCTTCTGCGGGTCGGTCGTCGCCGTGATGGCGTTCTGCCACGTGGCGAGATTCTCGGCGACATGCGCGCGCACCGCGGGGTAGAAGTCGACGACCTCGGTGTCGGGCAGGGCATAGCTGGCCTGCACGCGGAGGTTCGACAGCGGGTTGGCGGTGAGCTCGAACTCGTAGCCGGTGACCTTCAGCGAGGTGGTGTCGGAGTAGGCGACGCCGCCGAAGCCGCTGTCCTGCGGATTGCCCACGGCGACGTTGTACCGTTGCCAGAGGCCGCGGATGTCGACGGGATTTTCCACGTTGCGGCCGGACGACTTCGTATCGTAGCGGCTCAGGGTCGCGTAGTATTTGCCGTCGCCGGTGGAGATGCGGAAACCGTAATCGACGCCCTTGCCTTCCTCGGGATCCGGGCGGCTGCCGTTAAGATACGGCTGCGAGCCGGCGTTCGGCGGCTGCTGATTTTCCGAGTAGTTGGCGAAGACGCCGAGCCAGCCGAAGTAGTAGACGGCGCCGGCCGAATAGGTGGTGCCGCTCTTGCTTTCGTTGGCGATGTCGTCCGTGAGATTCGGTCCGCGCCGCAGGGAGACGACGCGTTCGTCGTAACTGTCGTGACGCGCGCCGAGGAGCACACTGAGCCGGTCGTCGAACAAGCGGCTGTGGGAAACGAACGCGTAGTCGGTGAGCTCGAAGCGGTCGTCGAAGTCGAACCAGTAGCCGTCCAGTTTCGGCATGTAGGCGATGGGAAGACCGTTGATCGAGGACGGGATGTTCATCAGCTGATTCGGCTTATCGAGGTAAAGACGGCCCCAGACCATCCGTTGCACCCAGTCGCCGGGCGCGGCGATCGGGGTGTTGACCTGTCCGAGATACTGGCGGGCGGAGATCTTGAGGATCTTCTGCGCGGCCGAGACGGAAAACAGCTGCTTCCATGGCGAGCCGAAGAGCGTGCCGTCGTAGTTGTAGTTGATCTGGGCGCGGCCCTCGGTGACGTCGCGGCCCTGGGTTTGCTTGCTCAGGAAGAAATCGGCGAACGGCTTGCCGAAGTTGGGATTCGCCGTGCCGTCGGGCAGTTGCTTGTTGATGTCGATCGCGGCGCCGCCCGTGCCTTCGTAGTCCTTCGCGACCTGCCAGTCGCTGTAGCGATAGAACCCCAGCTGGGCGTCCAGATGCTCGTTGAAGCGATGATCGAGGAACGCGGTGACATCGCCGAACTTGATGTCGGAAACGCCATGGCCATACGTCCAGTCCTGGCTCGGGCGGAGCGGGATGTTGGCGGTCGACGAGTAGGTGGTTTCCCAAGGCAGTTTGATCTGATCGGGATACCAGCCCCGATAAGGAGCCCAGTTGAGCGCGGAGCCGACGTCGGCCAGCGCACTGCTGGACGCGTAGCCGCCGGCCCATGGCATCAGGGTCTTGCCCTCGAGCGTCGGAATGTAGACCCAGAACGGATTCAGCCAGTCGCCCCAGGCGCCGGCGTTTTGGATCGGAATGGTGCGCGCGCTGCCGCCGGTGGGTGCGGCGCCCCAGGTTTGCGAAGCAGTGGTGCCATCCCAGCCGGAGATCTTGTCGCCAATATTCGAAGAGATGAGGGTTTTGCGGATCTTCGATCCCTCGACCTCGAGGCGAAAGCTCGTGTTGTCGGTGAACTTGTAGAGCAACGCCACGTCGATGGCGCGGCGGTTGGTCTTGTCGTTCTCGCGCCAGCCGCGGTTTTCGTCGTAGAGGCCGTTGATGCGCACGGCGAACTTGTCGTTCACGGCGATGTTGTAGTCGGCTTCGAAGCGCCGGCTGCCATTGTCGTCGACGATCACCGCCGGGCTGATGAAGCTGCGGTCAAGACGCGGCACCTTGGTGTAGGTGGTCAACGTGCCGCCGACGGTGCCGATGCCGAAGAGGATGGAGTTCGGACCGCGGGTGAACTCGATGCGTTCGACATTATACGCGTCGGCGTCCTGGTAGAACGAAAAGTAGTTTTTCGTTGGCCCGGGACCGCCTTGCTGGCCGGCGCCGGCACCGCGGTAGTTGAACGACCAGGCGTGGAAGGCCTGGCCGCCGAAACCCTTGCCGGCGAGCGGATCGGTAGGCACGACGTTGGGGCTCCATTGCAGTGCTTCGCGAACGTTCTGGATGCCGAGGTCGTCGAGGAAAGTCCGGGTGAGCGACGACATCGACGCGGGGGTGAGTTTGATGGGGGTGTTCGTCCGGCCGCCCGCGAGGGCGTCGACGGCGATGTAGCCGCGGTCGCGGTCGGTGTTGACGGTAAAGGTCTGCAGGACGACGGGCTGCTCCTGGGAAGTATCCGTCGTGTCCGGCGCGGGGGTGGTTTGCGCGGGCAGGGAGGCCGCGAGGCCTGGCGCGAGCGCGAGGGCTAGCGCGAATCTGCGGGGTATCTTCGTTTTCATAGCTTGTGTTGTTTTGCTTTTCCCGTGTGGGGGAAAGGGGGGACGGTTCAGGATTTGCCGCCGGTGGTGGCGATGCCCTGAACGAAGCTGCGCTGGGCCGCGATAAAGAGGGCAATGATCGGGAGGATGATCAGGGTGCTGGCCGCCATCAGGTAGTGCCAATCCGTGAGGGCGCTTTTCTGCTGCATCGACTTCAGGCCGAGCGCCAAGGTGAAGTCGCGCTGATCGGTGAGGTAAATCAAAGGCCCGAGGAAATCGTTCCACGTGCCGAGAAACGTAAAGAGACCGACCACAACGAGCGCCGGACGGCACAGCGGGAGAATGATCTGCCAGAAGATCCGGAATTCGCTGCAGCCGTCGATCCGGGCCGCCTCCGATAGCTCGCGGGGGATCGTGCGAAAGAATTGCCGGAGGAGGAATACGTTGAACGCGCTCGCGAAGAACGCCGTGACCCACAGCGGACGCAGCGTGCCGATCCAGCCGAGGGCGCGGAACATCGAATAGAGCGGCACCATCGTGACGGCGAAGGGGATCATCATCGTCCCCAGCAGCACGAGGAACAGCGACTCGCGTCCGCGCCACTCGAGGCGCGAGAAGCCGTAGGCCACGAGGGAGCTGGAGAGCACCATGCCAATGACGTTGAGGACGCAGAGCACGACGGTATTGCCGAAGTAGCGCCAGAAATCGCCCATCGCACGCATGGCCTGCCCGAAGTTTTCCCAGCGCGGCGCGATCCGGCTCTGGATCGCCGCGTCGCGCACGAGGGTGCGGCGACCGGTGGCGGCATCCGCCACCTCGCGCCAGGGATCGTCCGGTGACGCGGGGATCACGGCGTGCGTATCCACATTTACCTGACGACCGTTGCTGGTGGTCCACACGCCGTCGCGCACGTCGGATTGCGGCAGCACGATCGGCGCGGTGGCGCCGGCCGGTGTGGCCCAGACGCTCGCGTTCGCGATGGTGCCGCCGAGCTTCACCTCGCGGCGGGTGTCGTTCTCCACGACGTAGTAGCGGCGCGGCAGCCACAGCGGCGGCTGCACGGTGGTCTGCTCGGCGGGCTTGAGCGCGGTGGACAGCATCCAGAGCAGCGGCAGCAGGAACACCGCGGCGCCGGCGCAGAGCGCGAGATAGGTCAGAAGTTTCGGAAGCGGGCGCATGTCATTCTCCGCTGTAGTGCACGAAGCCCCGCGTGCTGCGCGACGCGAGCCACGTCAGGCCCAACGTGAGCAAAAAAAGCACCCAAGCCATCGCGCAGGCGTAGCCCATCTGCCGGAATTCGAAGGCGTTTTCGTAAAGATAAACCGCGTAGAACTCGGCCGAGCGATCGGGGCCGCCATTCGTGAACATGACGAACACCGTGGCAAAGGTCTGCAGCGCGCCGATCACACCGACGATGAAGTTGAAGTAGATCACGGGCGAGATCGCGGGAATCACGACATGCCACAGGCGGCGCCACGCGGAGGCGCCGTCGATGATCGCGGCCTCGAGCAGGGCGCGCGGCACGCCCTGCAGCGCGGCGAGGAGGATCACGACGGTGTTGCCGCAGCCCCAGATCGCGACGAGCGCGAGCCCCGGCTTGGTCCAGTTCGGGTCGTCGAGCCACTGCGGCGGCCGGTCGACGCCGAGCCAGAGCAGAGCCTGGTTCAGCAGGCCGTTGCGTGTATTCAAAATCCAAAGCCACACCGCGCCCGCGGCGACGGCCGGCACGAGCGACGGGAGATAGTAGATCGCGCGGAACAGTCCGCGGCCCGCGACCGGGCGGTTCAGCAGCACCGCCAGCGCGAGCGAAAAACAGAGTCCGAGCGGCAGCGAAATCGCGCCGAAAATCAGGGTGTTGTTGAGCGACTTCCAGTAGACGTCGTCGGTCAGCATGTCCTTGTAGTTGAGCCAGCCGACCCAGATCGGACGGGACAGCACGTCGTAGTCGCAGAACGAATAATACAGCGACGCGACGATCGGGTAGATCGTGAAAACCCCGAACCCGACCAGCCAGGGCGAGATGAAGGCGAGGCCGGTCAGCAGGCGTTTGCGTTCACCAGCGCTCATGTTCCCTCCATTCGGCGAGGCGTTCGTCCTTCACGATGTCCCAGCGGCGCATGACGCGGTCCCAGCGCCACTGCACGCGTTTCTGCACCTCGGCGAGCGCGGCTTCCGGCGTCTTCAACAGGAAACGCACGCTCATGGATGCCACGGCCATCTCGATATCGTAGTCGCGCCAGATCGAGAGCCGCGGCACCCAGCGGACGTTGGGGCTGCGCGCAAGGTCGGAGAAGAATCCGATCGCGGGATTCGGATGGGTTTTCACGAACTCCGCCGAGACTTTGCGCAGGGCCGTGAACTTCTGCTGCAGCCGCGCGAGCTTTTCGGCGACCTCCTGCCGCTGCGTATACAGCAGAAACTCGAAAGCCTCGTGCGGATGCTTCGCCCCGCGCGGGATCACGAGCATATCGCTGATCACGAGGGTCATGGGCGCCTCATCCGCCACGCCCGGCGCGGCGGGAAACGGCGCCACGCCCCATTCGAGTCCCGGCGCGTATTTCGCGATGAAGTTGGGCAGCCACGGGCCCTGCATCACCATGGCCGCCTTGCCGGCGAGAAACGGACTTTGGGCAGAAACCGACTGGCCGAAGCTCGCGCCGAAATCCTTCAGCTGATCGACGCCGTAGACGGTCATGTTGTCACGAAACCATCGATACGCGGCGAGATTGCCGGGATCGTTGGCCAGGATGCGGCGGTCGCCGTCCCAATACTTTGCGCCGAACCAGTAGCCCCAGCAGGACACGTTCATGCCTCCGACATCGTTGGGCTGGTGGCCGACCTGCACGATGGTGTAGCGGCCGCGGCTGCGCTCGGCGGGGGTGAGATCCTCGAACGAAATGCGCACCCGCCGGTCGTTGCGCTGGAGTTCGACGCGTGTGAGCCGGCGGCTCATCGCTTCCAACTCGGCGAGCGTCCGCGGCGGCTGGTCGGGATCGAGGCCGGCTTCGCGAAACAGGCGCTTGTTATAGTAGAGCGCCACGCAACCCGGCGTGCTCGGCAGGCCCCACGTGAAGCCGCGGTGTCGACCGAGTTCCCAATAAGCGGGCACGTAGTGTTCCGCGGCGAGTCCGGCGCGGGCGAGTTGCTGATCGAGCGGAAGCAGCGCGCCTTTGTCGGCGAAATCGGGAATGTTGTATTCCCAAAGCCCGGCGAGATCAGGAGGATTGCCGCCCGACGCCGCGAGCATGAGTTTCACGTCGATCGGGCTGATCGTGAGAAAACGCACCTCGATGCGATCCTGCGAGCGGTTGAAATCGTCGATGATCGCCTGCATCGCCTCGGCTTCGAAGCCGCCCCATTTTTCCCAATAATCGACGACCACCCGCGCTGGCGCCGCGGTCAGCGCTGCACCGCACGCCAGCAAGCCGGAAAGGACGATGACGATTCGGGGCAGCATCGAAAGGGCGGGGCTATTCCAGTCGCAGGATGCCGAGACTATAACGCTCGTCGCGGCGTTCCACGAACCGCCAGTTCAGCTTTAGGGAAGGTTCCCATTCGTAACGGGCGTCGGTCGCGATGGCGGCGGAGACACGAAACTCGAGGCCCGGCTTCGGCGTGAGGGCGAGGGTCGACCATGGCAGGGAGACCTCGATGGTGTAGCCGTGTTCGTTGCGCTCGATGCTGGCGGGGATCGGCCGGTTGTGCGTCCAGTCGATCGCCTGGCCGGTCGAACGGAAGATGAACTGGAAATCGTCGGGCCCGCGCCAGACGAGGCCGTTCGAGTCGGGATCGACGAGCAGTTCGACGAATTCCTTGCGCTCGGCCGGGCGGGTGTAGCCGGGCGGCGTATCGACCGCGACCGCGTGGAAATGCAGGGCCTCGTTGTCCCAGGTGAACGCGAAGCGCAGCTCCAGCATGGGATCGTCAGGCCGGACGTCGCCCGGCGAATCCTTGAACTCGAGCCCGGTCACGCGCACCCACTGCCACTGTTCGCGCGGGCGATTGGCGGCGACGGCGACCGCGCGGCGCTCGGGCGGTTCGACGAACGGGCCGGCGAGTTCCTGCCGCCAGAGGATGGAGGTGTTCTGGCCGAACGCCGCCTGGGCAAATTCCGGCAGCCGCGCCCGGGCGGCCAGCACGAGCGGGTCCTGCTGGAACCAGCCCGTGAGGCATTCCGGAACCAGCAAGTTGGCGGTGGCCAGCAGCAGTGTAGCACGTTCTCGGATACTGCTGCGCGCGAGCCAGTCGGCGGGGGGCGGCGTGGCGGCGAAGGCTTTCAAAAGTTCCTTGGGAAGATGACGCACGAGCAGCGCGGCGGTGAGGACATCGGGCGGCGTCGTGGCGGGGGAGGTCGAGGGCTCGACGGCTTTGGCGTAGGCGAGTTGCGCGGCCGAGCCGCCCGTGACGATCCCGGCCTCGTCGAGCCAGAGCCCCGGGGTGAGCTGATCGGCGGGATCGGCGGGCGAGAGCGCGAAGACGGGACCGACCTTCTCGGGAGTTCGCACGAGACGTTTCCAGGCAGCGCCATCGTCCTTGCCGGCGGCGAGTTTGAGGAAGGCGGCCAGGCGCGAGGCGGAGCCCAGCTTGGTCGAGCTGAGGGAGAGGTTGTCCCATTTGATCGCCTCCAGTTTCGGCGCCACCTCGGCCGAGAGGCTAGGGAACGCGTTGCGGAGCGTGATGAGCGCGGCGGCGTATTCGGCGGCGGCGACATCGTTGTCGGGCGGTTCCGCGGCGGCGAGGAGCGCGCGGGTTTGTTTCGCGGCGGCGCCGCCGTCGATCAGGCCAAGCGCGTGAGCGGCCGCGACGGCGGTGAGGCGCAGGCCGGCGGAGTCCGCGGTCAGGGGCGCGGACGCGAAGGAATTCCACGCGTCGGCCGCGAGCGAGCGCATCCGGTCGCGTTCGGACCAGGACAGGTTTTTGCTTTTGGAAACGAAGCCCGCTTTTCCGAGGGCGCGTTGCACTTCCGGCGCGCGCATGAAAAGCGCCCAGATCAAGCCGGTGCGGGCGTTTTCCGCCTGAAGGATCGAAATGCCTTGGTCGATGCCGATGACGTCGGGATTGATCCAGCCGGTTTCGGGATTGAAGGCGTCGACGAAGCCGTAGCGTTTCCAGATCCGATCGCCGTAAACGGTGCGAAGATGGCGCAGCACGGTCATCGTCTCGAAAGGCGCAAACGGCAACGAACCGGCGGTCGCGCAAGGCACGATGGTGCCGTCGAGGGAATTGAACTCCGAGGTGCGTGGCGGACCGCCCCAAGCTTTGTAGCCCGTTGCCGAATCGGACGCGGTGAGACCCCAAAGGCGTTCGCTCCAGCTGGGAAACTCGTCGCGGAGATCGATGCAGAACTGACGCTGCGCGAGCGTTGCCAGGACGGAGTTGTGATAGTAGTCGGCGTAGGCGTCGCGGAGATCGCGGAAATCCACATACGCGTGCGCGAACTGATGGATGAAAAGCGGCGGGCCCTGGATGAAGTGGTAGCCGGCGTAGGTGCCGGTGGGCTTGCGGAGCCACGCCTGCCAGTAGCTGCGATCGAGCGCATGTTCGGGCGCCCCGAGCCCGAGAATGCTCATGGTCGTGTGCTCGGAATAGCCCGTCCATCGGAAGCGCGAAAACCCCGCTTCGTCGTGCCAGCCCATCGCGACGGTTTCGCCACCGTTGAGAAACCACGTCCAATCCACCTCGTGATAAAGCTGGTCCACGAGCCGGGTGATTTCGGGATCCTGGAAGTATTCGCGCGCGACGATCGCGCCCGCGAGAAAAAGGCCGGTATCGATCGACGAGAGCTCGCAATTCCATGCGCGCTCGCCGGTGTCCATTTCCATGAAATGGTAGAAAAATCCGTGCTGCCGCTGCGCCCGGGTGGCGAGGAAGTGGAGCATCTGGCGAACCCGCTCGAGTGCGCGCGGGCGGTCCACCCAGCCTCGTTCCGTTGCGACCGCCCAGGAGGCGAGGGCGAAGCCGGACGCGGAAATGCTGGCCTTGCCCTCGCTTGGCGAACCATCAGCGCGGGCGCGGTCCCGGATGAGACCCGTCTCGGGATGAGCCTGCTCGACGAAGAACTGAAACGATGCGCGCTGGAGATCCTCGAGCAGCGCGTGATCGTCGGCGTCGAAGTTGGCGGCGGGATTCAGACGTAGTGCCAATCTGGAGACGGAGTCCGCGTTCCCGGGCTGCGCCACCAGCGGCGGCGCGAAACCGCACGCGGAAGCAAGCAGAGGCACGAACGCGAGGTGCCGAAACCGTAGGGGCAAAAGAAACGGCATGGGGGCAGGGCGATGAAGACGATGAAGGTCATGATAACGTTTGCAATGCAAATGGAAATTTTCCATCGCGGGCCGAATCAGCCGGCCGGCACCCTGGAGAACGCCGGATTATCACAGGTAAACGGCACGAAACCGGAGGAGCGATGCGGAGGCCGGGAGGCTCTCGACCGGGCAGCGCGCGACGATGACTGCAAAGCTTGTCTTGCACGGCTTGCGCGGCGGTGGACGCAAAAAAGCCGGCGCGGGTGGCGCCGGCTTTGATTCTACAAAGTGCGAACGGGATCAGTTGCGACCCGCGCGGGCGTTGCGTTTGGACTTCGCCTCGATGAACTCGCGGATCACGTCCATGCGCTGACGGGCGCGGTCTTCCTCCTGGATTTCCTCGCTGGAGCGGATGGCTTCGTGCTTGGCCATGGCCTTCCGCATTTTCGACAGGGCCAGATACTCGAGCTGGCGGATGCGCTCGCGGGTGACGTGGAAGCGTTTGCCCACCTCTTCGAGAGTGAGCTCGTCCTTCCCATCGAGGCCGAAACGCAGGCGGATGATTTCCGCCTCGCGGGCATCGAGCGACGCGACCATCGCGTGGAGGTCGAGATTCATGTTCTTGTCACGGAGACCCTCGAACGGATTCAACGCCGATTCGTCGCCGACGATCTCGCCGAAGGTGGCGGAATCGCCTTCGTCGCCGACCGGTGCGTCGAGCGACGCCGGGCGCACGCTGACGGACTTCAGGTGAGCGACCTTGCTCGTCGGGATCTGGAGCTCGATCGCGAGCTCCTCGTCCGTCGGTTCGCGGCCGAGTTCCTCGGTCAACGCCATCGCGGTGCGGCGCATCTTCGAGATCTTGTCGACGAGATGGACGGGCAGGCGGATCGTCTTCGACTGGTTCGCGAGCGCGCGTTTGATGGATTGCTTGATCCACCAAGCGGCATAGGTCGAGAGCTTGCCGCCCTTACGCGGATCGAAGCGCTCCACGGCCTTGATGAGGCCGATGTTGCCCTCGCTGATCAGGTCGAGCAGCGGGAGGCCGAAGTCTTTGTAATCCATCGCGATTTTCACGACGAGCCGGAGGTTGGCCTTGATCATGTGATCGCGAGCCTCCTTGTCGCCGCGGCGGATGCGCTTCGCGAGCGCGATCTCCTCGTCGATGGTCAGAAGCGGCGTCTTGCCGATCTCCTGAAGATAAAGTTGGAGGTTGCTGCGGTCGCCATGGGCCACGGTTTCCGCGGGCGCGCGCTCCTGTTTCTCCAGAAAAGAAGGCGGAGCATCGGGCACGTGAAGTTCAGCCGGCACAAAAGCGTCGAGTTCCTCAGTGGACAGGGTCTTGGATTTGAGGGGCATGATTGTGTGATGAGTTAGAAGGCTGGGCTATGCGTTTTGTTCCCGAACTGTAGCTAAGCCTGTTCCAATTACATTTACGCACGGCACCCTCGAAGGTTTCACAAAACCGCACCTTTATGCGTGCGAAGGTGGCGCGTCTGCGCCGGGTGGGCGCGCCAGCATGGCGCAATGCCCTAGAATCTCTCCGCCATGGCCACCGCTTTGAAAAGTGCGGAAGCTTTGTTGATCGTTTCCTGATATTCGGAGCTCGGGACGGAATCGGCGACCACGCCTGCGCCCGCCTGGATGTGAATCCGACCGTTTTTCAGGAGCGCGGTTCGCAGCATGATGCACGTATCCATATTGCCGTCGTAACCGAAATAACCGAGCGCACCGGCGTAGAAGCCGCGTTGGGAAGGCTCGTATTGCGCAATGATTTGCATCGCTCGGATCTTGGGCGCGCCGCTCACCGTGCCGGCGGGAAACGTGGCCCGCAGCAAGTCATACGCGGTGCGTTCGGGTGCGATGTCGCCTTCCACCTGCGAGACGATGTGCATGACGTGCGAGTAGCGCTCGATCACCATGAGCTCGGGCACGCGGATCGAACCGAAGCGGCAGACGCGGCCGATGTCGTTTCGCGCCAGATCGACGAGCATGAGGTGCTCGGCGCGTTCCTTCTCGTCGGCGAGCAAATCCTTTTCCAGCGCAAGATCCTCGGCGGGCGAGGCCCCGCGTTTCCGGGTGCCGGCGATCGGGCGAATCTCCACCAAACCATCCGTGAGCCGTACGTGCACTTCAGGCGAGGCGCCGACGATGGAGAAGTCGCCGGTCTCGAGGATGAACATGTAGGGCGAGGGATTCACCGTCCGCAGCGCGCGGTACAGATCGAGCGGCGATTTCTTGAATTCGCGCGAAAAGCGCTGCGACGGCACGAACTGGATGATGTCGCCGGAGCGGATGAACTCCTTGCCGTCGTCGACGACTTTCTCGAACGCCGGCTGCGTGAAATTTCCGTCCGGCACCGTGACCGGTCCCGGTTCGATCAAGGGTGCAGGGGCGATCTCGCGCGGATGTTTCAGAATCGCGTAGAGGTGCTGCAGCTCGGCCACCGCGGCTTCGTAGGCGGCCGCGGCGTCGCCCCGAATGTGGGCGTTGACGCAGAGGCGCAGGGTTTGCTTCGCGCGATCGAAGATCAGCAGCGAATCCGAGATCATGAAATAGAGCAGGGGCAGGCCGAGTTCGTCCTGCGGCGCAGCCGGCACGGTTTTTTCGATGCGCGTCACGTATTCGTAGCCGACGAATCCCACCGCGCCGCCGGTGAAACGCGGCAGTCCGGGAAGCGCGACCGGCCGGTAGCCGTGCATTTCCTGCTCGATCAACGCGAGCGGATCGGCCGGCGTGGGCACCGTTTTCGTGGCTTCGCCGGGCGTGCGGATTTCGGTCGTGTGCGGGCCGCAGATGAAGATTTTGCGCGGGCGGCAGCCGATGAAGCTGTAGCGCGAGAGGGTCTCGCCGCCTTCCACCGATTCCAGCAGGTAGGACGGACCGGCGTCCTTCAACTTCGCGTAGGCGGAAACAGGAGTCTCAAAGTCCGCCATCAGGTCCGCGCAGACGGGCACGACGTTGCCCTGTTTGGCGAGATCGGCGAACGCTTCGCGGCTCGGGTGAATGTTCATCTTCGGTGGGGGCTTATGCGGGCGGCCGCGACGCCGGGCAAGGTCAATGCGGGTCCTGGAACTGTGGCGTCGCGAATTCGCCGCCGTTGTTTCGGCGTGCCGGATGTGACCGCGCCGCGACGAGGAGCGCGGCGGGTTTGCTATTCGACCGTGACGGACTTCGCGAGATTGCGAGGCTTGTCGACGTCGCAGCCGCGTTCGACCGCGATGTAGTAGCTCAGCAGCTGCACCGGGATCGCGGCAACGATCGGCAGCACGGCCTCGTGACAGGCGGGAATCGAAATCACTTCATCGGCCAGGTCGGGCGGCAGCTCGGCGCCTTCCGTCACGATCGCGATCACCTCGCCGCGGCGGGCTTTGATCTCCTGCATCGAGGAGACGATCTTGTTGAAGATCTCGCTTTGGGGCGCGAAAAACACGCTTGGGCAATCTTCGCTGATGAGCGCGATCGGGCCGTGTTTCATTTCCGCCGCCGGATACCCCTCGGCGTGAATGTAGGAGATTTCCTTCAGTTTCAGCGCACCTTCGAGCGCGAGCGGGAACAGCGACAGCCGGCCGAGGAAAAGCATGTCCGACGCACGCGCGTAGCGCTTCGCGATCCGGCGGATATGCGGCGCCTGCTCGAGGACCTTGCGCACGAGATCGGGCGCGCCCTTCAGCGCGTTCACATATTGCACCCCGTCCGTGAAACTCATGTCGCGCATGCGACCGAGATAGAGCGCGATCATCGCGCCGATCAGGATCTGCGAGGTGAACGCCTTCGTCGACGCCACGCCGATTTCCGGGCCGACGTGCTGGTAAATGCCGCCGTCCGCCTCGCGCGCGATGCTCGAACCGACGACGTTGCTGACGGCGAGGACACGGTGGCC
The DNA here is from genome assembly GCF_059821195.1 of Opitutus sp. sgz309028. Classification (NCBI taxonomy): domain Bacteria; kingdom Pseudomonadati; phylum Verrucomicrobiota; class Opitutia; order Opitutales; family Opitutaceae; genus Opitutus; species Opitutus sp. sgz309028. Next base: position 1,383,982 of record NZ_JCAMRR010000002.1, read on the forward strand.
CTTGCGCTTCGCCTCTCGCAGCGCGGCGAGCGTGTCGATCGTCTCGCCGGACTGGCTCATGACGAAGAAGAGGGTGTTCGGATCCAGCGGCGAGTTGCGGTAGCGGAACTCCGACGCGTAATCGACCTCCACGGGCAGACGCGCGAACCGCTCGATCAGGTGCTCGGTCACGAGGCAGGCGTGCCACGCGGTGCCGCAGCCGCAGAACATGAAGCGCTCGATCTGGCGGAATTCGCCCGGCGTGACGTTGAGGCCGCCGAACTGCGCCGTGCTGCCGTCGGCCGAAAAACGGCCGCGCATCGCATTTTCGAGCGCCGCGGGCTGCTCGAAAATCTCCTTCTCCATGAAGTGCGCGTAGCGGCCTTTCTCGGCGTCGGCGATCGACCACGTGATCTTGTCGACCACTGGTTCGACGTCGGACTGGTCGTTCGTCGAAATCGAGAACGTCGACGACGTCAGGTGCACGAGCTCGCCATCCTTGAGGTAAACGACGTTCTGGGTGCGGCTGATCAGCGCCGATGCGTCGGATGCGATGATGTATTCGCCGTCGCCGACGCCGAGGATCAAAGGCGAAGCCTGGCGTGCCGCGACGATCTCCGCGGGGAAATCCACGCAGAGCACCGCGATGCCGTAGGTGCCCTCGACATGGCGAAGTGCCTTGCGCACGGATTCGAGAAACACGCTGTGGCCGTTCTGTCCGGCCGTTTCCTTTGCGTAGTGATACGCGATCAGATTGCAGAGCACCTCGGTGTCTGTCTCGGAGCTGAAGGTGTAGCCCTTCTCGAGGAGGAAGCGCTTGATGTGTGCGTAATTTTCGATGACGCCGTTGTGAATCAGCGCGAACTTGCCGTCGCTGCTCAGATGCGGGTGGGCGTTGGCGTCCGTGACGCCGCCATGCGTCGCCCAGCGCGTGTGGCCGATGCCGGTCGTGCCGGTGAATTTGCGATTCGCCGCTTCCTTGACGAGGGCGTCGACGCGTCCGGTTTTCTTGGCGACGTCAAGCCGGCGATCCTGCAGCACGCAAAGGCCCGCGGAATCGTATCCGCGATACTCGAGGCGTTTGAGCCCCTCGAGAATGATGCCTGACGCCTTTTGCTTACCCACATAGCCGACGATTCCGCACATATTTCCGATTTTTGTTTGGCGAAATTAAGCGAGCCGGCCAATCGTGCTTCAAGGTTTTAAACCCCCAAACCCGCTTTCTCATGACCACTCAGAAACGTGTGCTCGCCGTCATCATGGGAGGAGGACGTGGCACCCGCCTGCATCCCCTCACGCAAGAACGCTGCAAGCCGGCTGTCCCGCTCGCTGGTAAATATCGTTTGGTCGATATTCCGATCAGCAACTGCATCAACTCCGACATCAATCGGATCTTCGTGTTGACCCAGTTCAACACCGCGTCGCTTCACCGCCACATCCAGAACACCTACCACTTCGATCCGTTCGGCGGCGGCTTCGTCGACATCCTCGCGGCGGAGCAGACCGAAAAGAGTCTCGACTGGTATCAGGGCACGGCCGACGCCGTGCGCCGCAATCTCCTGCACTTCCGCTCCTTCCCGCACGACATCGTGCTCATCCTCTCCGGCGACCAGCTCTACCGGATGGATTTCCGCGAGATCATCGAGCAGCACCTGCGGACGAACGCCGACGTCACGATCGCCACCGTGCCGTTTCCTGTATCCAAAGTGGAAGGACTCGGCCTTTGCCGCGTGAACGATGATCTCTCCATCACCGAATTCGTCGAAAAGCCGAAGGATCCGGAGATCATCAACGGGCTAGCCTTGAGCCCGACGCTGGAGGCGAAGCTGAAGACGCCCTCGAAGGAGCACCACTGCCTTGCGTCGATGGGCATCTACGTGTTCAACCGCGGCGTCCTCGCCGACGCGCTGGACAACACCATGACCGATTTTGGCCGCGAGGTGATCCCCGGCCTGCTCGGGAAACAGAAGATCTTCGCGCACATCTTCGAAGGCTACTGGGAGGACATCGGCACCGTGCACGCGTTCTTCGAGGCCAACCTCGCGCTCGCGCAGCCGCTGCCGCCGTTCAACTTCTTCGAACCGAACGCGCCGATTTACACGCAGGACCGCTACCTGCCGGCCTCGAAGCTCAACAAGTGCGACATCAATCACGTCGTGATCGGCGACGGCTCGATCCTCACGGATTCCTCGCTCACGCATTGCGTGCTCGGCATTCGCTCGTTCGTGGGCGAGGGCAGCGTGCTGGAAGACGTGGTGATGATGGGCGCGGATTATTATGAAACCACGGAGCAGCTGGCCGCCAACGTGGCGCAAGGCCGCCCGCATCTCGGGGTCGGCAAACGCTGCCGCGTGAAGCATGCGATCATCGACAAGAACGCCCGCATCGGTGATGACTGCGTCTTGAGCGCCGAAGGCAAAGCCGACGGTTCCTACATCGGCGGCGCTGTGATCATTCGCGATGGCGTGCTCGTAGTGACGAAGGGCGCGATCCTGCCGTCGGGCACGGTCGTCTGACGCGAGGGGACGCGTTTCAAACTCTCACGCCTCCTTCCGGTTTTCGCTACCGGAGGGAGGCTGGCGACAGTCACGCGGCGGCCTTGCGTCGCGCATGCACGATCATCGCGACCCCAACCGCCACGAGGAAGATCGAGTAAAACGTTCCGCGGCTGAGGCCGAGGATCAGCGACGCATCCGGCTCGCGGAAAATTTCCCCGATCGAGCGGACGAGCGCATAAAGAATGAAGAACTCGCCCGTGAGCCGGCCGGGCGTCTCTTTCACAGCGTCAGTTTTCCAGAAACGCCACTGCATCACGCCGAGCAACAACAGCCCTTCGAGGGCGGCTTCGTAGAGTTGGGAAGGGTGACGCGGAAAAGGTCCGCCGCCGGTGTTCGAAAAGATGATCGCCCACGGCACGTCGGTCGGTTTGCCCCACAATTCGCCGTTGATGAAATTCGCGATCCGGCCGAACAGCAGACCCGCCGGCGCCGTGGACGCCACGAGGTCGCCGAGATGCAACATCGGGATGTGGTGGCGCCGGCTGAACCACCACAGCGCGATCGCGACGCCCGCCATGCCGCCGTGACTCGCCATGCCGCCTTCCCAGACGCGAAAGAAACTCAGCGGATCGTGAATCAACTGCTCCGGGTGGTAGAGGAGAAACGAGCCGAGTCGTCCGCCCACCATCACGCCGACCACGAGGGTGACGATGAAATCCGACACCTTCGCCGCGGGCAGTTGCGAGCGGCCGGCGTGCCAGTATTTCGCGAGCAGCCACGCCGCGACGAGGAAGCCCATCAGATAGGCCAGCCCGTAGTAGCGAATCCCGAAGTTGTCGGTGAAGCGGATCAGGAACGGGCTCAGGTCGTGCGTCCAATACGCGGCCGGAAAACGGAGAAGAATCGACATGGTCTCGCGGAGAAACGGCCGACATTTGCGCCGGCCCACCGGCCGAACAATCCAATTCGCTGCCGCCACCGCGTCGACGCACACAAGAAAACCTTGCAGATCGCGGCGCGCGGGTGAGCGTAGCGGGCTCAAGATGAGCGAACTGAAACGCACACCGTTGCGCGATTTCCACGCGGCCCATGGCGGCCGGTTGGTCGACTTCGCCGGTTGGGAAATGCCGGTCCAATACCGCAGCATCCTCGAGGAGCACAAAGCGGTGCGCCGCGCGGCGGGTATGTTCGACGTCAGCCACATGGGCGAAGTCGACGTGCGCGGGCCGGAAGCGGCGAAATTCCTGAATCACCTCGTCACGAACGATGTCACGAAGCTGTTCCCCGGCCGCGTGCTCTACACGCCGATGTGCTACCCGAACGGCGGCGTCGTGGACGACCTGCTCATCTACCAGCGGGCGCCGGACGACTACCTGCTTTGCATCAACGCGGGGAATATCGCGAAAGACCTTGCCTGGATCCGGGAGCAGGCGACGGCGTTCCGGGTGGACATCACCGATCGCTCCGACGACTACGCGCTCCTCGCCGTCCAGGGACCGCGCGCCGCGGAAATCGTGCAGTCACTCACGGGCGCGAAGCTCGGCGCCGTGAAATACTATCATTTTGTGGAGGCGCCGGTCGCCGGCGTGCATTGCCTGGTGAGTCGCACCGGCTACACCGGCGAGGACGGTTTCGAACTTTATCACTCCGCCGAAGAAGCCGCGCAGCTGGCGGAGGCGCTGCTCGCCGCCGGCCAGGCCCACGGTTTGGAACTCGCCGGACTGGGAGCGCGGGACAGCCTGCGGCTCGAGGCCGGGTATCCGCTTTATGGACACGAGATTTCGGCGGACATCTCGCCGCTCGCGGGCGGACTGGGGTGGACGGTGAAACTCGAAAAAGGCGCCGACTTCATCGGTCGCGCGGCGCTGCTCGCCGAGAAACAGCAGGGCCCGGCGCAACGCATCGTGTTTTTCAAGACCGGCGACCGCCGCATCGTCCGCGCGGATACACCGGTCGTGAATGAGGCCGGTGTCACCGTCGGCCGCGTCGTTTCCGGCACGCTGTCGCCGATCCTGAACGAAGCGATCGGCTCGGCGCTCGTCGCGGCGTCGGCGGCGACACAGCCGTTGTCCGTGGATATCCGGGGGACGAAGTTGACGCTGCAGCTCACGAAGCCGCCGTTTGTCCCGCTGAAACAGGGCGCCTGAACGTTTTTCCTTCACCGATCCTCAAATCCCATGAGCAATATTCCTGCCGGTCTGCGCTACGCGAAATCCCACGAATGGCTGAAGCTGGAGAGCGACGGCACCGCGAAGGTCGGCATCACCGACTACGCGCAGAACTCGCTCGGCGACATCACCTACGTGCAGTTGCCCAAGGTCGGCGCGACGTTGACCGCCGGCCAGACCTTCGGGGTCGTGGAGTCGGTCAAGGCCGCCAGCGATCTTTACGCGCCGGTAGCCGGCACGGTCGTGGCGGTCAACCCGGCCTTGGACGCGGCGCCGGAAACGTTGAATCGCGACCCGTATGCCGAGGGCTGGATGCTGCAGATCAAAGTTTCGAATCCGGCCGAGGCCGACGCGCTGCTCGATGCGTCTGCCTACGAAAAAACGCTGGGTTGAGGGCCGGATTTAAGGCGTCGGGTCATTGTCCGACGCCGGTCCTGACGCCCGGCGAAAAACGGTAACAGTCCGGCCGAGGCACCGTCTTTCGGCGGCAACGGCGCGAGCTGCCCGCATCCTTAATCGCTGCATTGCGTCAGGCGGGCCATTGCGACTGCGCAACTCATTTCATTTCACCTTCATGTTTCCCGGTAGACTGGTTTCGGTCGTGTTGACGGTTGGTTTCGCCCTGACGGGCTGCGCCAAAAAGCAGGCGCCGGTGGCGCGCATGTCGGACCAGTTGCAACCGGTGGAGGTGACGCGGTTGTCGCGACAGGATCTGGAAGAAACCGTGAGCCTCGTCGGTTCGGTGGCGGCCAACGAAGCGGCGACGATCCGGCCGGAAACGACCGGCCTCGTGCGCGAGATTCATTTCGAAGAGGGCCAGCGCGTGAACAAAGGCGATCTGCTGGTGAAGATCGACGACGCCGAATTGAAGGCGCAGTTCGCGCAAAGCGACGCTCGTTACCAGTTGGCGGAGCAGAACCTGCAACGCGCGGAGCTGCTCGGCGCTTCCCAGAGCAACAGTCTGGCGGAGGTCGACCGCGCGCGCTCCGAGTTCGCCGCCGCCAAATCGGAGCGGGAACTCATCCGCGTGCGGCTCGACCGCTCGGAAGTGCGCGCGCCGTTCGATGGCGTGCTCGGCGCCCGCACGCTTTCGCCCGGAGATTACGTCAATCCCCAGTCCGTGATCACGACGATCGACGATCTCTCGCGGCTGAAGATCGAGTTTCAGGTGCCGGAACGGTTCGCGGCGAAGGTGCGACCAGGCACGAAGTTCGCGCTGCGTTCGTCGGCGCTGCCGGCGGACGCGGCGTTGAGCGGCGAGGTCTATTTCGTCTCGGCCGTCGTCGATCGGGAAACGCGGTCCAGCGCGGTCAAAGGCTACGTCGTCGCCGCGGACTCGGGGCTGAAGCCCGGCATGTTCACCAACGTCGATCTCGTGCTCGATGTCCGGCGCGGCGTGCTGACGGTTCCGGAAGGCGCGATTCTCACGACCACGGCGGGCACCCAGATCGTGACGGTGAATGAAAGCACGACGCCGCCGACCGCCGCCTTCGTGCCGATTCGCACCGGGTTGCGCGCGAAGGGCGTGGTCGAGGTCGAGCCGTTGCAGGGGCAATTGTCCGATGCGACGCAAGTGGTGGCCTCCGGCGTCGGCGCGTTGATCCTTTACCCCGGGACCAAGCTCGAGCTGAAGCCGCAGGTGAAGGAACTGCGCACCGCGTCGCTGCCATGATCCTGTCCGATGTTTCCATCCGGCGTCCGGTCGTGTGCCTGGTGGCCTCGATCTTGGTCGTGCTGATCGGCGGCCTGTCGTTCAGCCAGCTCGCCGTGCGCGAGTATCCGAACATCGATTCGCCGATCGTTTCGGTGCAGACGTCCTATCCCGGCGCGTCCGCCGAGGTGATCGAAACCAAGATCACGGAGCCGCTCGAAAAGGAGATTTCGTCGATCGACGGGATCCGCGTCATCCGCTCCGTGTCGCGCGAGGAACGCTCGGAAATCACCGTCGAGTTCACGTTGAAACGCGACGTCAACGAGGCCGCGAACGACGTGCGCGATCGCGTGAGCCGGGCGCGCGGGCGTTTGCCGGACGAGGTGCTGGAGCCGCAGGTCACGAAAACGGAAGCCGATGCGGATCCGATCCTGAGCTTTTCGCTCAACTCCGACCGCTACTCGCGTCAGGAGCTTTACGATATCGCGGAGCGTTTCGTGGTGCAGCGGATCCAGACGGTGCCAGGCGTCGGCTCGGTGCAGATCCGCGGTCCGCGTTTTGCGATGCGGCTGTGGATCGATTCGGACCGGCTGGCGGCCTACGGGCTGACCGTCGCGGACGTCGAGCGAGCCCTGACGCAGCAGAACGTCGACATTCCCGGCGGACGCATCGAATCCGTGACGCGGGAGTTCACGGTGCGGACGCAGGGCAACATGACGGAGGTGCCGGATTTCGAGAACCTCGTGCTGGCGGTGCGCGGCGGCTATCAGGTGAAGTTTTCCGACATTGGGCGCGTGGAGTTGGGCAAGAACGATTATCGCGGCGAAAGCTTTTTCCGCGGCCGGCCGACCGTCGGCATCCAGGTTTACCGGCAGTCGCAATCGAACCTGCTCGATCTGGCGGAAGGCGTGAAGGGGCAGATGCCGAACATCATGTCCGACCTGCCGCAAGGCGTGAGCATCGACGTCGGCTTCGACAGCTCGGTGTTCGTCGAACGCTCGGTGGGCGAGGTTTACAAGACGCTGTGGGAAGCGGCGGGGCTCGTGATCCTGATGATCTTCATTTTTCTCCGCGACTGGCGCGCAACCTTCATCCCGCTGCTCGCGATTCCGGTGTCGGTGATCGGCTCCTTCGCGGTGATGAGCTGGCTCGGTTTTTCGCTGAACGTGCTGACGCTGCTTGCGCTCGTGCTCGCGGTCGGCCTCGTTGTCGACGACGCGATCGTGATGCTCGAAAACATCTACCGGCGCATCGAGCTCGGCGAGTCGCCGATTTATGCGGCGGTGCATGGCGCGCGGCAGGTGGCGTTTGCGATCATCGCGACGACGCTGACGCTGGCGGCGGTGTTTCTGCCCGTGGCGTTTCAATCCGGCCAGACCGGGCGGCTGTTCTTCGAGTTCGGCGTCACGCTGGCGATCGCCGTGATGGTTTCGGCGTTCGTGGCGCTGACGCTCACGCCGATGCTCAGCTCGCGGATGCTCAAGACCAAGGTGGTCGATGGCGAGCGGCGGCACGGCTGGCTCTACGAGAAAACGGAACCGTTTTTCGCGACGATCAACCGCTGGTATTCATCCTGGTTGGACGCCGCCTTTGCGCACAAGACGTGGGTGCTGCTGGGCGCGGGCGCGATCGCGCTGCTGGGACCCTTGCTTTATACGCAGCTGCAGCGCGAGCTCACGCCACTCGAGGATCGCAGCTCGTTTCGCGCGCAGTTCATCGCTCCGGTCGGCTCCACGCCGCAGTATTCCCATTACTACACCGGCAAGATGGAGGAGATGATCCTCGCGGTGCCGGAGATGGATCGCACCTTCCGCCGCAGCGGCGACAGCAATCGCGCGTTCATCTACGCGACCTTGAAACCGTGGGAGGAACGCGAGCGGACGGCGCAGGAGGTCATCCTCGAATTGCGCGAAAAATTCCGCAGCGAAATCACGGGTGGCCAGGCGGTGCCGATCGCGCCGCGTCCGTTTGGCCAGCGCGGCGGCGGCTCGGGCGTGCAACTGGTGCTGCAGGGATCCGATTTCGACAAGCTCCAGCAGCTCGGCGAGCAGATGCTCGCGGCGATGCGGGAGACGAACCTGTTTTTCCAGCCGCGGCTGGATCCGTCGCCGACCAAGCCGCAGCTCGACGTGCACATCGACCGCGCGAAAGCGGCGGATTTGAGCGTGCCGGTTTCCGCGATCGCGACGACGCTGGAGACGCTGTTCGGCGGCAAGCAGGTGACGACCTTTCAACGCGGCAATCAGGAGTTCGACGTCATCGTGCAGGTGGCGGATCAGGATCGGATGACGCCGTCGGACCTCAGCCGGGTTTACGTGAAGTCGAGCACCGGGCAGCTGATCCAGTTGACGAATCTGGTGCGGGCGAACGAAGCCGTGGTGCCGGAGAATTATCCGCATTTCGCGCGGTTGCGCGCGGTCACGATTTCCGCGCAGCTCTCGGGCAACGCGACGATCGGCGATGGAGTGGACTTTTTGAAAGCGGAAGCCGATCGCATCCTGCCCGCCGGCTACACCTACGCGTGGGACGGGGAAACGCGGGAATACGTCGAGAGCGCCAGCGACACGTGGATGCTGTTCACGCTCGCGCTCGTGTTCACGTTTCTCGTGCTCGCGGCGCAGTTCGAATCCTGGATTCACCCGATCACGATTTTCACCGGCATCGTGCTCGCGCTCGCTGGCGGCGTGATCGTGCTGTATTGCACGCGCTTCTTCGGGCCGGCGATGACGGACAATCTCTATTCGCGCTTCGGGTTGATCATGCTGATCGGCCTGGTGGCGAAGAACGGCATCTTGATCGTGGAGTTCGCGAACCAGCTTCAGCTCGAAGGGCGGTCGGCGTTCGAGGCGGCGCGCGAGGCGGCGATTCTGCGCTTCCGGCCGATTCTGATGACTGCGATCGCGACGGTGCTCGGCGCGGTGCCGATCGCATTTGCGAGCGGCGCGGGCGCGGAAAGCCGCAATCCGATGGGCATCGTGATCGTCGGCGGCTTGAGCATCGCGACCTTCCTCACGCTCTTCGTCGTGCCGATCTTCTATATTCTCGTCGATCGGTTGTGCGTTCGCGTCACCGGCCACTCCAGCGCGCATGGCTTGAAAAAGGCGCAGGAGATCGAGCGTGAGACGGCGACGACGACGCCCGAGATCGCGCTGGCGAAGTAAGCCGGCCGGATAAAAAGAAAGCGCCGGCGAAAAGCCGGCGCTGAATCGGAAGGGCGCGGACGCGACAGGCTCAGACGAGCAGAAGCGCGGGCGCTTCGAGGATCTGCTTCAATGCCGCGAGGTATTGCGCACCGACCGCGCCATCCACGACGCGGTGATCGCAGGAAAGCGTGAGCACCATCGTCTGGCCGATTACGATCTGATCGTTTTTGACGATGGGTTTTTTGACGGTGGTGCCAACGGCGAGGATCGCGGCGTTCGGCGGGTTGATGATCGCGCTGAAGCGGGCGACGCCCATCATGCCCATGTTCGAGACGCAGAAAGTGCCGCCGGTGAACTGGTCGGGCTTGAGCTTCTTGTCCTTGGCGAGCTTGCCGAGGGACTTCGCCTCGGTGCTGATTTGGAAAACGCTCTTCTGGTGCGCGTCGCGGATGACCGGCGTGATCAGGCCGTCTTCCATCGCGACGGCGAACGCAACGTGCGCGGCGCCGAAGTAGCGGATCTGGCCCTGGCCGGACGCGGCGGTTTCCCAGGAGGCGTTGACCTGCGGCACGCGCCGCAGCGCCTCGGCGCTCGCCTTGAGGATGAAGTCGTTGACCGAGAGTTTGACGCCTTCCTTTTCGAGCCCGGAGTTGAGCTGTTCGCGCAGGGCGAGGAGCGGGGCGGCGTCGATTTCGATCTCGACGTAGAAATGCGGATATTGCGTCTTCGATTCGACGAGCCGCCGGGCGATCGCGCCGCGCATGTTGGAAACCGGCGTGGTGCGCTCTTCTTGAATGGGGCCGGTGCGGCTCGGCGTGCCGCCGGTGAACGCGCCCGCGGCGGGCCGGGGCGCCGGCGGGTTCTTTTCGGCGGCGAGGATATCCGCGCGAACGATACGGCCGCCGGGACCGCTGCCGGTGACCAGGGTGTAGTCGATTTTCTTTTCGGCGGCGAGTTTCCGGGCGAGGGGAGAAATCTTGACGCGGCCCTGCGGAGCGGGAGCCGGGCTGGGCGCCGGACTCGGGGCCGGTGCGGCGCTCGCGGGAGCGGTGGCGGGGGCCTGGGTCGGACGGGCTTCCACTTCGTTCTTCGAAGTCGTGGACGCGCCGGCGTCGCTCGGCTTCGTTTCGTCCGAGGGCTTTTGTGCCGGCGCCGGCGCGGCCTTCGGAGCGGGGGCGTCGACCTTTTCGCCGGGCTTGCCGATCGCGCACAGCGGGTCGCCGATCGCGACCTGCGAGCCGTCCGCGACGAAGATCTTCAACAGCGCGCCGTCGAAGAAACTCTCCAGCTCCATGGTGGCCTTGTCCGTTTCGACCTCAGCGAGCATGTCGCCGGACTTCACGGCATCGCCTTCTTTTTTCAGCCACTTGACCAGCGTGCCCACCGTCATGGTGTCGCTGAGTTTCGGCATTTCGATGATGTTGGCCATGGAGGGAAAAGCTAGGGACTGGGACGAAGGGTGGGGAGCGGAGCGGCGGTTCAGCCGGCGAGTTCGAGCGCGGCCTTGAGGACGCGGGACGGATTCGGGAGCTGCTCGATTTCCACCGGCGGGCTGTAGATCGCCGGCGCGTCGACGGTGGTCACGCGGTGAATCGGGGCGTCGAGTTCGTCGAACGCTTCCTTCTGGATCATGAACGCGAGCTGCGAGCCGACGCTGGCGAACGGCTTTTGCTCCTCGACGATCAGAACGCGGTGGGTCTTGGCGACCGAGGCGCGCACGGTGTCGAAATCGAGCGGACGGATCGTGCGCAGATCGACGATTTCCGCGGAGATATCGTGTTCCTTCTCGAGGAGCTCGGCGGCCTTGAGCGAGTGGAGGACGGAGCGGCCGTAGGTCACGATGGTGAGATCGGTGCCCTCGCGTTTCACGTCGGCTTTGCCGAGCGGAATCAGGTATTCGCCTTCAGGCACCTCGCCCTTTTCGCCGTAAAGCATCGTGTTCTCCAGGAACATGACCGGGTCGTTGTCGCGGATGGCGGATTTGAGGAGGCCTTTCGCGTCGTAAGGCGTGGCGGGGACGACGACCTTCACGCCCGGGTGATTGGCGAGAACGTTTTCCGGCGTGTGCGAGTGGGTCGCGCCGACGTTCGTGCCGCCGTTGGCCGGGCCGCGGATGACGATGGGGCAGTTGATCAGGCCGCCGGACATGTAGCGGACGTTGGCGGCGTTGTTCAGAATCTGGTCAAAGGCGACCGAATAGAAGGACCAGAACATCAGCTCCATCACGGGCCGGATGCCGAGCATGGACGCGCCCACGCCCAGGCCGATGAAGCCGGCCTCGGAGATCGGCGCATCCACGATGCGCTGCGGGCCGAATTTGGCGAGAAGGCCTTCGGTGACCTTGTAAGCGCCGTTGAACTGGGCGACTTCCTCGCCGATGACGACAACGTTGGCGTCGCGCTCGAGTTCCTCGGAGAGGGCGTGACGAACGGCTTCGCGGTAATTGATGACGGGCATTTTAAAGGACCTCAGATCTGAGATTTGAAATTCGAGATTCGTGCGCAGCGCGGCCACTCAGTCGAAGAAGAGGCGGCCTTCCGATTTCCGCTGCGACGGATTGTCGGCTTCCCAATACACGTCCTTCTGAATGTCCTCCACTGTCGGGAAGGGGCTCGCTTCCGCAAACTCGGCGGCGAGGTCGGCCTCGGCGCGCGCTTCCTGGTCGATTTTCTCGATCAGCGCGTCGTTCAACACGCCTTCCGCGACGAGCTGCGTCTGGAGCACCTGGATCGGATCCTTCGTGCGGCGGTATTCCTCGATCTCGGTCTTGCTGCGATAAGTGTTGTCCGGATCGGCGACGGAGTGGCCGCGGTAACGGTAGGTGTCGATCTCGACGGTGCTCGGGCGGGATTTCTCGCGGGCGAGGGTGAGGAACTTGGCCATCGTGGCGCGCACCTCGTAAACGTCGTGGCCTTCGCACTGGCCCCATTCCATGTCGTAACCGGCCGCGCGCGCGGCGAGTTCGCCGGCGGAGGAACGCGCCTGGCTGGTGCCCATGGAGTAGCCGTTATTTTCGATCACGAACACGACCGGCAGATTCCAGAGCGAAGCGAGGTTGTAGGCTTCGTGCACGGCGCCCTGATTCACCGCGCCATCGCCCATGAACGCCATCGCGGCGCCTTTCAAACCCTTGTATTTGATCGCGTAGGCGAGTCCGGTGCCGAGCGGGATCTGTCCGCCGACGATGCCGTGGCCACCCCAGTAATTCTTGTCGGGCGCGAAGTAATGCATCGAGCCGCCCTTGCCCTTCGAGCAACCGGTCACCTTGCCGTAGAGCTCGGCCATCAGCGGCTTCGTTTCCATGCCGACCGCGATCGCGTGACCGTGGTCACGATAGGCGGTGATGACATGATCGTCCTTACCCATGAGCGAGCAGCAGCCGACGGCTACCGCTTCCTGGCCGATATAGAGGTGGAGGAAGCCGCCGATCTTCTTGCCCTGGTAGGCGCGAAGGCTGCGTTCTTCGAAGCGGCGGATGCGCACGATCTTCCGGTAAAGCTCGATTTTTTCCTCGTTCTTGAGCGAGGCGTTGATCGGCGCGCGGCTGAAGTCCGGGCGTTTGGCGCTCTCGGCAGGCTTGGTTTCGGCGGTGGTGCTCGGTTTCTTGCTCACGGAAAGGGAAACGATTGGGTTGAACGAAAAAGTGTCCGTCGCGCGCCGGAGAAATCAAGAGCGGATTGGCCCGCGTGGCGCGCGCAACACACGATCACTGCGAGCTTCCCCTCGCAAACCGGCGCGCGGGTTTTACCGGTGGATTTATGACGGCGTGATCTCCTCGATGTCCACGACCACGGGTTTGCCGGGAGCGCAATCCGCACGCATCGCGACGAAGCGGTCGCGGTAACGATCATACGTGGGCCACAACGCCGTGCGGTCCGTCTCTGGGATCGGGAGTTGATCGATCGCCGCGCGGCTGAAGAAGCCAAAGCGACCTTCATGCATATCGGCCGGCAGCGTCGCGATCGGCTTGCGACAGCGAAATAGAAACATGAGCCAGTGCGAACTGCCCTCGTAGGCCTTTTCCGCAATCATTGCGAAAAGGTGCAGGTCGGACGTGGAGATCTCGAAGCCCGTTTCTTCCCGCGTTTCGCGCACCGCGCATTCGAACGGCGACTCGCCGATCGCCGTTTCCAGTTTCCCGCCGATCGGGCTCCACACGCCGAGATTCGGCGGCTTCGCGCGCAAAAGCAGCAGGTGTTCGCCTGAGGCGTTCTCAAGGAAAACCAGCACGGCGATCTTGTAGGAGAGCGGCGTCGACATCGGCATCTAAATTTCGGCGTGACGTTGCAGGATGATTGCACCACGGTGCGCCGTCCACTTCATGAAACGCATCCGACTAACAATAATTGTCGGCCGTTCGCGCCCGCATTGGCAAAGCGGGGACGCAACGCGAAGGGCAGGCAGGCGGCGGTGGTTTGAAGTGGAAAAACCCACGGTTGGCGCCGAGGCATGGTGCCACGTCGACGGTCAGGTCAATGCGAAACCGGTCGATCGCCGCCGCGGTGGACCTCGCGTCGCCGCCCGGTCGCGCCAATCGCGAGCCTCGGGTGTGCGCCGGGTTCCTTGACGCGACGCCATGCTGCAACGTCACACACGCGTCCCCGGTCTGATCGTCGCCGATCTCGGCGCGGCGCACGTTGCTGCCGGAAGATTCACCCGCTCCCGTTCCGGCGAGCTGCGCCTCGACGCCCTGGAGTTTGCGGCGACAAATCCCGATCCTGACAAAGACGATGCCTCGCGAGCGACATACGCCGCGTGGTTCGGGCAGTCGACTTTGACCGACGCGTCGCGGTCCCATCTTCGCGTTGCGCTGCCGGCGCACCTGGTCCTGACGAAACGCATCGCCACCCCGCGGGTGCCGCGGTCCAAACGGGCGCGCGTCCTCGCGTTCGAAGCCGCCCAAAATACGCCGTATCCGCTCGACGAAGTGGTATGGGATTATGGCGCGGTGACGGAGCACGACGGCGAACTCGAAGCGATCCTTGCGGTCGCGAAGCGGGACGCCCTCGCGCCGCTTGAGGCCGGTTCGCGCTGCGGTCGGATCGCGGCCGCGATTCCGGCGCCTTTCGCCTTGTGGCATTGTTTCCGCCTCAATCATCCCGAGCAGACCGACTGCACCGCGATCGTTTCCGTGGGTGCGCGTTCGACGACGCTGCTGCTGGTCGAGGGTGAACGCTGGGCGGTGCGCGCATTCGGATTGGGCGGTAACGCCGTCTCGCAGGCGATCGCGGAGGCGCTGGGTCTTTCCTTCACGGAGGCGGAGACGCTGAAACTGGCGGCGAATGGCTCGTCCGGCGCGGATGCGGTTCGCGAAACGATCGGCCGGGCGACGACCGAGTTTGCGGGAAAACTCGGCGCCGAGGTCGTGCGCTCCGTGGCCGCGCTCCGCCAGCAGGCGAAGCTGGGGCAACCTCGCGCGTTCTTTCACTGCGGCGGCGCCGCATCGCTGGCCGGTCTGCCGGCCGCACTGGAGGAAAGGCTGCAGGTGCCGGGACGACCGCTGGAGCCGTTTCGCCGTGTTCAGGTTTCGGATACGATCCAAACGGAGGCGCGGCGGCGGGCGGCGAGCCTGGCGGAGCTGGTTGGGCTGGCGGTGGCGGGAAACCGCAGCGACTGCCGGCCCAATCTGCTGCCGTCGGACCTCAAGCGCGCGGCGGCGCAAGCCCGGGGACTGCGCACGGTCGTCGGTGTCGCGGCGCTCACTGCGCTCGCGCTGCTGCCGCCGGTCGTTTTCTATCGCGGACAAAGCCGCCACGAATCGGCTGCGCTCGCCCGGCTTCAATCCGAGGTCTCCGCGCGGCGAGCCTTCGTTCCGGAGATTCGCCGGAGCTCCGAACGACTCGAAGCCGAGGCGACGCTGCTGACGGAGTGGCAGCAACGGCTCGCGGCACACTCCAACTGGATCGCGTGGCTGGCGGATTTGGAACGCCGGCTGGCGCAGGTCGGCGACGTGTGGATCGACCGTTTCGGTCCCGTGCCGGCGGAGGCGTTGCCGGTCACGGAGCCGACGGCGGCCAGCCGTCCCGTGCGTTTCACGCTCGACGGCCGGATGCTCGATCGTGCTCATCCCACGCACCGCGTGAGTGCGGCGGCACAGGTTCGCGTGCAACAACTGCTCGCCGCGCTCGGCGCCTCGGAGTTCGTGGTGGGCGTCGAAAACGAGCGCTTCGACAACCGGCAGCCCGGCATCCTGCGGTTCAGCCTCGTGCTGGTGCTGAACCCCGCAACGCCGCTCTAGATCGCGTGCGCATGCTGCAGACCAATCCGATGCTGAGCGCAGCCGCCTGCGGTGTGGCGCTCGTGCTCGCCATCGAAGTCTGGTGGTTGCACGCGGCGCTCGCGCGTCTGGCAGAAATGCAGGCGGCGCGCCTGGAACTTGTGCGCGAGACGGAGCGGCTGAGTCGAATGCAACCGGCGCCGACCACGGCTACGCTCGCCGCGATCGACAGCGAACTCGCCGACGTGCGCCACGCGCGGGCAAGCCTCGCCGCGCGTTTCGCCTGGACCTCGCCGGATCGCGCCGCAGATGTTTCCGGATCGGTTGCAGATTCGGCGCGCGCTTATTTTGCGGCCGCAGGTTTTGAGGATCGGCTGCGTCGGCTGGCGGCACAGCGCGGCGTCACGGTTCCGGCTGACGCTCGATTCGATTTTTCGCCCGGTAACGACGCGGTCTTGGAGCCGGAGGAGGCGCGGCAGCGCGAGCAGGAGCGGGCGGCGTTGGAGCCGCTGCTCACCCGATTGCTCGAGGCACAGCCGCGCGAGTTTCTTGGGCTGACGCGAGTCGCCGAGGACCCGCGGGCGCCTGATCGATCGACGCTGGTTCTGCGGTTTTCCGCTACGACCGAGGTGCTGCGGGTAACGTTGAACTCGCTCGCGGATTCGAACGTTCTGTTGTTCATCCGTTCGCTCGCGGTGACGCCCCTTGCGGCCGCAGACGACACGAACTCCGCGGTTCCAAATCCGGACGCGCGACGAAAGGTGGTCGCCCGCACCCCATCGCGCTTCGAGCTGTGGCTGGATTTTCGAGAGATTCCGGCCGAGGCGGCCGACGCTCGGTGAAGCCGCAAACATGACCACCGCGCGCGCCAGCTTGTGGATGGGAATCCTGATCGCGGCGGTGTCGACGATTTGGTTCGCGTGGCGTTGGCGAAGCGAAGGGAGCACATCGCTCGCCGCGTCGACCCTGGCGTTCACAGGATCGGATTATCTTCCGCGTTCGTGGGCAGCCGAAAACCGCGCGGTCGCGCGTTGGGAGCGGAAACGGACGACGGCGAGCGAAGTCGAATCGGATCTGTTCACGGCGCCGGAGGTGTATTTCGATCCGGCGTCCGGCCAATTCGAGAGGGGCGCGCGGATGCCAACGGAGCGCGGCGCGGCGGCTACGGCGGGTGCGGAACGGCTGCAGTTGATCGCGGTGGAGCGGGAGCTTTACCGGCTGCAGTTGATCGGCGTGATCGGCGGCGAGGAACGGAGGATCGCAGTGTTTGAGGACCTCGCGACGGGGGCGACGTTGCTCGGCGGACGCGGCCAGCGGGTGGTCGACGTGCTCATCGAAGACGTGGTGGTGCACCGCACGGACGCGGTGGCGCGGTTGCAGGCTTCACCTCGGGGCGAACACCTGGAGCTGAGCACCAAAGAGCGCGCGTTCACCGGCCGACTGGTGGCGCTTGTGCGCAAGGCGGACGCGGACGATGCGATCGCCGTTCACGAAGGCGAGACGCTGACGATCGGCGATGCCACGCTCTGCGTCGAACGGCTCCAACTCACGCCGCCATCCCTCACCGTCACGTTCGCGGAGCCGGAAAACGCCGCGCCCGCATCGATCACGCTCACGCCCGCGCGCACCGCGCAGAGCGCGCCGAATCCCGATTCACCTTCCAGCTAAAGCTCATGAACCGATCGATCTGCCGTCTGCTTACGTTTGCCGGAGTTTGTCTGCTTTGCGTTGCGCGATTGCCCTCGGCCTCCGCGGCGGATCCGGCGAAACCGCCAATCACGCCGCGCGAGCAGACGCGCACGGAGCTGTTGCGTGAGGTGGGGCGCAGTTGGGCGCGACCGAACGCGGGAATGACGCTGGCAGCGGTCCCGGCTAGTGCGTCCGTGCCACCGCTGGCGAGGAAGCTGGACGAGATCATGCTGCCATCGATCAGTTTTACGCGCGCGGAAATCGGACACGTGGTGGCGGCGCTCGGCGCGATCTCGGAAGACTACGATCAGACCGGGATCGGCGCGAAAGGGGTGAACATCGTGCTGATCGATCCGGCCGCCCGCGCGCCGCAGGTCACGCTTACCTTGCGCAACACCTCGCTCAAACGGGCGCTCGATTTCGCGACCGAGGCGGTGGGCTACCAGTATGAAGTGCAGGCGGACGCGGTGGTGGTGCGCCCCGGCGATCAGCCTGCGGCGCTCGAAACGGCGTTCTTTCCGGTCGCGCGCGCCACCGTGCTGCGGATGATGGGAGGCGCGGGCGTCGCGCCGCCCCCAGGTGCGGCCCCGGATCCGTATTCCTCGGCGCGAACGAACCGGGAATCCGGACCGCTCACCGGCACCGAAGGCCCCGCGATCCGCACGTTTCTCCAGCAGGCCGGCGTCGATTTTCAGGGCGTCGCCGGGGCGAGTCTCGCTTACGACGGCTCGGCGCTGATCGTGACGCAGACGCCGCGCAACAACGAGCGTATCCGAAACATCATGACGCGTTACCGGGATGTCCGGCAGGTGGAGATCGAGGCGAAGTTTCTCGAAGTGCAGGAAGGCGCGCTGGAGGAGCTCGGGGTGAACTGGAATCTCACGACGAAACCGACGCAGCGCAGCGCGGGCGCCCAGGCGACGTATGCCACCGGCGGACGCTCGCTCGCGAGTGCGTTCGGGAGCTTCGGATCGAATCAGCAGGGCCGCATCGTGCGGCCTTCGGTGTTCAACGATCGCAACGGCAACGGCAGCCAGGAGGAGGGCGAGGAAACGCTGCAGCAGGAAATCGACCTGCCCATCCTCAATCCGTCGCCGCGGATTCCCGGTTCCGCCGATCTGGCTTCCGGCGCGGGTCCGCTTGCCACGATTGCGGGAGTGGTCGGCGAGTTCGACGTCAACGCCGTCGTGCGCGCGCTGTCGCAGCAGCAGGGGACGGATCTGTTGAGTGCGCCGAAGGTGACCGTGTTGTCCGGCAACCCGGCCACGATCACGGTCGCGCAGGAGATGCGTTATCCGCAGAGCTTCGGGCAGACGCAAAGCCAGGTCGGAACGGGCAACGCCAGTGGGGGCGGTTCGGCGGGCGTGGCAATCACGGCCGGGACGCCGCAGGAATTC
This sequence comes from Opitutus sp. sgz309028, assembly GCF_059821195.1. Classification (NCBI taxonomy): domain Bacteria; kingdom Pseudomonadati; phylum Verrucomicrobiota; class Opitutia; order Opitutales; family Opitutaceae; genus Opitutus; species Opitutus sp. sgz309028. Next base: position 1,402,724 of record NZ_JCAMRR010000002.1, read on the forward strand.
ACCGCGCGCAACGTCGGTGTGGAGTTGAAAGTCACGCCCACGGTCGAGGAGGACGATCGCAGCATCAGTCTCGATCTGAATCCCACCGTCACGGAGTTCGACGGCTTCGTCGAATACGGCGGGCCAAGCATCGCGATCTCAGGCAGCACGACGGTGACTGTGCCGTCGGGGTTTTATCAGCCGATCTTCTCGGTGCGCGACATTTCCACGCGGGTGACGATCTGGGACGGCGCGACGCTCGTGATGGGCGGGCTCACTCGCGAGGAGGTGAAGCAGGTGAAAGACAAGGTTCCGATCCTCGGTGACATTCCGCTCCTCGGACGGTTGTTTCAATCGAAGGGAGAAACCGCGCAGAAACGAAATCTGTTGATCTTCGTAACCGCGAATCTCGTGGATGCGGCCGGCGCCCCGACGCGGTTCCAGACGCTGCAGATCGGCCGGGCGGAGTCGCCGGATCCGGCGGCGCTCGAAACGGAAGCGATCGCGACGGCCCGCTGAACTCCGGGCGTCGGCTGGAATTCGGTTGCGCGGCGGCGGTTTCGATCTTGCGTGAAGCCATGGCGAAATGGCTGCTCGTTGACGGATTCAATCTGGCTTATCGCTGCTTTCACGCGCTGCCGGAGTTGACGCGCGCGGATGGCTTTCCCACCGGGGCGCTGCACGGCTGGGTGAAGTCGCTCTGGAAATTGATCGATCAGGAAAAACCGGACGCGACGCTCGTGTTTTTCGATCTGGGCGAATCGCAGGACCGGCTCGCGCTGCTCGCGGACTACAAGGCACAGCGGAAGCCGATGCCGGATCCGCTGCGTCAGCAGATCGAGCCGATCAAGGCGCTCACCCGTGCGATGGGTCTGGCCGGTATCGAGCAGGACGGCGTCGAAAGCGACGACTTGCTCGCGTCCGAGGCGGTGAAACTCGCCGCGCAGGGGCAGGACGTGATCATCGTGAGCAGCGACAAGGATTTCGCGCAGATCGTCGGCGATCGCATCAAGATCATGCTGCCGCCGCCCTCGGCGAATCCGAAGCTCGGCTGGCGTTTGCTCGATGCGGCCGGCGTGCAGGAAAAGTTCGGCGTGCCGCCGGCGCAGATCGCGCACTACCTCGCGCTCGTCGGCGACACGTCGGACAATATTCCCGGCATCGAAGGCGTGGGCCCAAAGACGGCCGCCAAGTGGCTCGCCGAGTGCGGAGGCAGCGTCGAGTGCGTGATCGAGAAAGCCGCGGAATTGAAGCCGGATCGCTTCCGGGAAACGATCGCCGCCCAGGCGGAGCGGCTGCGCGTGAATCTGAAATTGACGACGTTGAATCTCGCGCTGCCCGAGGTGAAGCCGGAGTGGCGCACGCCACAGCCGGAGGAACTGTTCAAGCTGCTCGACGGATTCGAAATGCGCTCGACCGCGGCCGACGCGCGGAAACGTTACAGCGCGGAACCGATCAGTGCCCCTTCGCCAACGCGGCTGTCATCCGTTTCCCCGCCGTCGACGAAGGCAACGCAAGGCGAACTGTTTTGAGCCAGGGGAGCCCGACGTCTCGTCGGAATTGGCAACGTTTCCCGCCAAATCGAGCCCGACGAGACGTCGGGCTTCACGCGTTATTCGCGGCCTTCCTTCGAGATGCCGGCGGGATCGAAGATGTAGCCGATGCCGTGGACGGTGCGGAAATTGGAGAGATCGAGGCCGTGCTCCTTGAAGAGCTCGCGCACCTTGACGACGTATTGGTCGAGCGAGCGGCTGCGGACGTCGGCGTGGATGCCCCAGACGGAATGAATCAGCGCCTTGCGCGTGATCACCGAACCCTGGTTGGCGTTGAGAAACGCGAGAATGCCGAGCTCCTTGCGGCCGAGTTTTTGAATCGTGCCGTCGGGAAACGAAATCTCGAGGCGGTCGGGAATGATCTTCGCGCCGCAGAAATCGAAGGGCTGATCGCCAACGCGCACGTTCTTGGTGAGATTGAGGTCCGACTTCGATTCGGCGCGACGGAGCACGGCGCGAATGCGGGCGGTGAGCTCGGCGTAGCTGAACGGCTTCGTGATGTAGTCGTCCCCGCCCATATCGAGACCGCGGATCTTCGTGGTTTCCTGATCCTCGCCGGTGAGAAAAATCACCGGCACGCTGATATCGGCCGCTTTCAGTTCCTCCAGTAAACTGAAGCCGCTGCCGTCGGGCAGGCTGATGTCGAGGAGCAGCAGGTTCGCGAAATTGTGCTTGAGAAACCGCATGGCGTGCGCGGTGCGATTGCAGATCTGGGTCTGCATTCCGGCGCGTTCCAGATGAGCGGCGATGAGGTTGGCGAGTTCGACTTCGTCTTCGACGACGACGACGAGCGGTTTGGGTTCAGCGCGCATGAGGTGACCGCGAAGTAGGTGGGCTATTTAAAACGGGTGGGGATTTTGTCAAAAGCGAATGCCGCCATCGAGAACGCGGCGCGGGCACTATTCGAGAATTTTCTTGAAGGAGGCGGGTGCCTGGTGAGGTTTGCCGCGTGTCCGCTCGCAAACCGCTCCTGATGCTCGGCCTGCCGAAAGGCAGTCTCGAGGAATCCACCAAGAACCTGTTCGCCAAAGCCGGCTGGAAAATCACCACCAGCTCGCGCTCCTACAAGCCGTCGATCGACGACCCGGAGCTCGATGGCCGCTTCGTTCGCGCGCAGGAGGTGAGCCGTTACGTCGAGCACGGCTTCTTCGACTGCGGTCTGACCGGCTACGACTGGATCCAGGAAAACGGTTCCGACGTCATCGAGGTGTGCGACCTGATCTACAGCCGCGCGTCGGTGGTGAAATCCCGCTGGGTGCTGTGTGTCCCCGAAGCCTCCGACATCACGAAACCGGAACAGCTCGCGGGCAAGCGCGTGGCGACGGAGCTGGTCGGGACGGTGAAGCGCTATTTTGCGAACAAAGGCATCGCAGCCGACGTGGAATTTTCGTGGGGCGCGACGGAGGTGAAGGTCCCCGATCTCGTCGACGCGATCGTCGACATCACCGAGACCGGCAGTTCGCTGCGCGCGAACAAGCTCCGGATTGTGGATACGCTGCTCGAGACGAACACGAAGTTCATCGCCAACAAGGCCAGCTGGTCGAATCCCGAGAAGCGGAAGAAGATCGAGACGATCGCGCTGCTCCTGCGCGGTGCGCTCGAAGCGGGAAGCAAGGTCGGTTTGAAGATGAATCTTCCGAAGGCCGCGCTCGAGGCCGTGGTGAAAGCGCTGCCGGCGCTGCGCAATCCCACGATCTCGCAGCTGAGCAACAGCGATTGGGTGGCGCTCGAGACCATCATCGACGAGAGCGTCGCGCGCGAGATCATCCCCGAGTTGAAGGCGCAGGGCGCCGAAGGGATTGTCGAATATCCGTTGAACAAAGTGGTTTATTGATTCCGTTGCGCCGTGGCGCGCGGCGTTGTCGTCCGCGTCGCCGTTCCCGAACCCTTTAACGCGCCGCTTGCGGCCAACCTTCACGTCATGTCCACAGTCAAGCTCGGTCTCCTGCAACACGCCTGCTCCGGAAAGCCGGCGGAGAATCTCAAGAAAACCCTCGCGCTCGCCGAAAAAGCGGCGAAGCAGGGCGCCAACATCATCTGCACGCAGGAGCTGTTTCGTTCGCAATATTTCTGCCAGAGCGAGGATCACGAGAACTTCAAGCTCGCGGAGCCGATCCCCGGCCCCAGCACGCAGGCGTTCCAAAAGATCGCCAAGAAACACGGCGTCGTGATCATCGCCTCGCTCTTCGAGAAACGTGCGTCCGGCCTGTATCACAACACGGCGGCGATCATCGATGCCGACGGCAAGCTGCTCGGCGTTTACCGGAAAATGCACATTCCGGACGACCCGCTTTACTACGAAAAGTTCTATTTTACGCCGGGAGATACGGGTTTCCGCGCGTGGGACACGAAATTCGGCCGCATCGGCGTGCTCGTCTGCTGGGACCAATGGTATCCGGAAGGCGCGCGGCTCACGGCGATGCAGGGCGCCGAAATCCTGTTTTATCCGACCGCGATCGGCTGGCATCCGGGCGAGAAGGAAGAATACGGCGTGAACCAGCACGGCGCGTGGGAAACCATCCAGCGCAGCCACGCCGTGGCCAACGGCTGCTACGTCGCGGCCGTGAATCGCATCGGCACCGAAGTCATCGAAAAGGTGGGCGGGGCGGGCATCGAATTCTGGGGCCAGAGTTTCGTCGCCGGCACCAGCGGCCAGATCCTCGCGAAGGCGAGCGTCGACCGGGAAGAGATCATCATCGTGCCCGTCGAGCTCGGCAAGGTCGACGTCACGCGCACGCACTGGCCGTTCCTGCGCGACCGCCGTATCGACGCCTACGAGAACCTCACCAAGCGGTTCATCGACTGAGCAAACCTCCCTCGTGGCGGAACGCGTGAGCGTTTCGCGCGCAACGTCATCCTCCTCGAAAGCCTCACGGCTTCAGCTTCAACTTTTCCGAAAGTCTCAGGGCTTTCGCTACAACCCGGCGCGCACCGTGGCCAAAACTCCCAACTCGAAAACCAAAACGCGAAACCGCGAAAACCCGACGCCGAAGGCGCTGGGCTTCCGCATGCCGGCCGAGTGGGAGCCGCAGGAAGCCGTATGGCTTTCGTGGCCCCATAATCGCGCCTCGTGGCCCGGCCAGTTCCGCCCCGTGCCGGCGGCCTTCGCGACGTTTGTCGCCGCGATCAGCCGCTTCGAAAAGGTGCGCATCAACTGTGCCGCGACGCTCCAGCCGCGCGCGCAGCGCCTCTGCGCGAAGGCCGGAGCGGATCTGGCGCAGGTGACGTTCTACGATCATCCGACCAACGACGCGTGGTGCCGCGACCACGGCCCGATCTTCGTCAAGAACGACAAGACCGGCGAGGTCGCCATCACCGATTGGGCTTACAACGCGTGGGGCGACAAATATCCGCCCTACGATCTCGATAACGAGATCCCCCCGAGCATCGCGCGGAAGCTGAAGCTCCGCCGCTTCGTCAACGACATGGTGCTCGAGGGCGGCTCGATCGACGTCAACGGCCGCGGCCTGCTGCTCACGAGCGAGCAGTGCTTGCTGAACGAGAACCGCAATCCGCACCTCACGCGCGAGGAGATCGAGCGCAACCTGAAGGATTACCTCGGCGTGAAGACGATCCTCTGGGTCGGCGACGGTATCCTCGGCGACGATACGGATGGCCACATCGACGACATCACGCGTTTCTACAAGGCGGACGGTTTTGTGACCTGCGTCGAGACGAACCGCCGCGACCCGAATCACAAGATCCTCGCGGAGAACCTCGAGCGCCTGAAAAGCTTCCGCACGCCGAAGGGAAAGCCATTCGACATCCTCACGCTGCCGATGCCGAAGCCCTTCGCGTTTCGCGGCCAGCGCGTGCCGGCGAGCTACGCGAATTTTCTCGTGATCAATGGCGCGGTGCTCGTGCCGAATTTCCGCCAGCCGAAGCGCGATGCGGAGGCGAACGAAGTGCTGCGCGCCTGTTTCCCGGATCGCGAGATCGTGCCGATCGATTGCTACGACATCATCTGGGGCCTCGGCACGCTGCACTGCCTGTCGCAGCAGCAGCCTGCGTAAAGGAGCCGTCGCCCGCGCAAGGTGGAGCCCGACGTCCGCGCCGGGGTGTTTGCCAGCGTTTCGAAACGCGCTCAGCCCGACGAGGACGTCGGGCCACCGTTTTGAACTCTTTTGGGGCCTCGACCATTTCGCTTCGTTCGCGAAGCCAAAGCTGGTAGGCACAGCCCGTTCTTCGCCGCAATGACCCACTCCCTCCGCGCTCTCGTTGCCCTTGTCGTCGTCCTGAGTTCTCTCGGGCTTTCCGGTTGTGAAAGCGTTCCGACGCGCGTGCGCGAGCGCTTCGAGGCGCCGCAGCCGCAGCTGCGCGTTTATCAGGCGGAGCAACGCGCAGTGTTCGACGCCGCGCTGCGCGCATCGAAGCGGATCGGTTTCACCGTTTCACGTTCCGGCGCGGCGCAAGGAGTGATCAAGGCGCACAGCGCGCTGCGGCCGGGCGACGCCTTTGGGAAAGCGCGACAGAACTCGATCGACGTGAAAATCGAAACGCTCGATCCCGGACTGACGCAGGTGGCGGTCGTCTTGCGCGAGCAGGAGGAGAGCGAATCGTTTGCGGGAGCGACGGATCTCCCGTTGCGGCAGCATGCGCTTTATGCCGGATTTTTCGGGGGATTGGACGCGGAGCTGGGGCAAACGGGGATCGATCCCACGTCCGAACCGCTGCCGGTGCGCCTCTCCGAACCGGCGGTGAAATGAGCCAAATTGGGGCTTGCGGCGATTTCTCGGTTCCGAGACCGTGATCGTTCGCGGCAAGTACATCGGTCAGGTCGACGTCGCCGCGTGCTCCCGTCGGCCTCATGTCAGTTAACAGTCAACCCACGGTTACCGCTTAGCGGTGGCCTCCAGCCGGTGGACGGATGCTCTGGAGCAGGTGTCGGTTCGCGGGCTCCGTCATATGAGTTCAGTCATGCAAGAACTGCTCGCGCAGTCGTCCTTCGACAAGTTGAAGGAAGGCTCGATTGTCCCGGGCGTCATCACCGAAATCCGCCAGAACGAAGTTGTCGTCGACATCGGCGGTAAATCCGAAGGCCTGATCCCCGCGAACGAGTTCATCGACATCGGCGAGCTGCAGATCGGCTCCACGATTGAGGTCCTCGTGCAGAAGCTCGAAGGTAAGGATGGCGCGCCCGTGCTCTCCTTCGACCTCGCCGAGCAGAAGAAGAACTGGGACAACATCCTCACCAAGTTCCCCGAGGGCTCCGTCGCCACCGGCCGCGTCAAGGCCAAGGTCAAGGGCGGCCTCATCGTCTCGATCGGCGTCGACGCGTTCATGCCGGCCTCGCACATCGACGTGCAGCCGCCCAAGAACCTCGATCAATACGTCGGCCAGACCTACGATTTCAAGGTTCTCAAAATCAATCTCGAGCGGAAGAACATCGTTCTCTCGCGCCGCGAGCTCATCGAAGAGCAGCGCACCACGAAGCGCCGCAACCTCCTCGAGTCGATCCAGCCCGGCCAGATCCGCAAGGGCGTGGTCAAGAACATCACCGACTTCGGTGCGTTCATCGATCTCGATGGCATGGACGGCCTGCTCCACATTACGGATATGTCGTGGGGCCGCATCTCGCACCCGAGCGAAATGCTCAAGCAGGGCGAGGAAGTTCAGGTCATGATCATCGAAGTGAACCGCGAGAAGGAACGCGTTTCGCTCGGCCTGAAGCAGACCACGAAGAATCCGTGGGACGAAATCGACCGCAAGTTCCCCGTCGGCGCCAAGGTCCACGGCAAGGTCGTCAACCTCGTGCCTTACGGCGCGTTCGTTGAGATCGAGCCCGGCGTCGAAGGTCTCGTGCACATCACCGAGATGTCCTGGACGAAGCGCATCACCAAGCCCTCCGAACTCCTCAAGGTCGGCCAGGAATTGGACGCGGTCGTCCTCGGTATCCAGAAGGAAGAGCAGAAGATCTCGCTCGGCCTCCGCCAGCTGGAGCCGAATCCGTGGGATATGGTTCGCCACAACTACCCGATCGGCGCCCGCGTCCGCGGCAAGGTCCGCAACATGACGACCTACGGCGCGTTCATCGAGCTCGAGGAAGGTATCGACGGCATGGTCCACGTCTCCGACATGAGCTGGACCCGCAAGGTCAACCACCCGTCGGAAGTCCTCAAGAAGGGCGACGAAGTCGACGCGATCGTGCTCGACGTCGATCCGCAGCAGCAGCGCATCAGTCTCGGCATGAAGCAGCTCCAGACGGATCCGTGGTCGGACATCGATTCGTTCTTCCGCATCGGCGACGTCGTGAAGGGCACCGTCACCAAGATCACCTCGTTCGGCGCCTTCGTGGAGCTGAAGGACGGCATCGACGGTCTCGTGCACATCTCGCAGATCAGCGAGGAGCGCATCGACAAGGTGAAGGACGTCCTCAAGCCCGGCCAGGAAGTGACCGCGCGCGTGATCAAGATCGATCGCGAAGAGCGCCGTCTCGGCCTGTCGATCAAGGCGGCCAACTACTCGGCGGAGCAGCTCGCGGCGGAGACCTCCGCTTACGAGGCGCTCAACCGCAGCAGCGCCGGCACGGACATGATGAACCTCGGCGACATCCTCGACGAGGCGTCGAAGAAGGAATAACGAGCCCCGCGCTCGCGATCCTTTCTCTCCAAACTTCAAAGCCGCCCGGAAAACTCCGGGCGGCTTTTTTTTGCGCAAGTTCTTCGCTGCACGCTGCGGCAAATTTCGGTCGATGGAAATTCCCGCTTCACACCGGCGGCGATTAGCGTCCCAATCGAATTCCTTTCCCATGGCTTTTGTTACCCCCGAAACGGCGAAGCCGGAGTATGACGTAGTTGTGATCGGTTCAGGCGCGGGCGGCGGTCAGACCGCCTACACGCTGTGCATGGAGGGCGCGAAAGTCCTCATGCTTGAAGCCGGCCGCAATTACGACCCGGCGAAGGAGACACCGATGTTCCAGACCACGCGGGATGCACCTTTGCGTGGCGTCAGCACGCCCGACAAACCGTTCGGCTTTCACGATGCCACGGTCGACGGCGGGTGGACCGTGCCAGGCGAGCCCTACGTGAGCGATTCGTCGGACCCGCGCCGCGAGTTCAAGTGGTGGCGGTCCCGCATGCTCGGCGGTCGCACGAATCACTATGGTCGCATCACGCTCCGCAACGGCCCTTACGATTTCAAACCTCATAGCCGCGATGGCCACGGCTTCGATTGGCCGCTGAACTACGAGGATCTCGCGCCGTATTACGACAAGGTCGAGATGCTGATCGGCGTGCACGGCGAGAACGACGGCTTGGAAAACACGCCGAACTCCTCGCCGGGCGTGCTGCTGCCCGCACCCAAGCCGCGCATCGGCGAACTGCTCCTGCAGCAACGCGCGAAGCGGCTCGGCATCCCGGTGATCGCGTCCCATCGCGCCGTGCTCACGCAGCGGCTCGATCACGAAAACCTCCCGCGCAAGCTGCATCCGGGAAATCCCAAGGCGCAGCGAATCCTCGCGGAGGATATGCAGAAGCGGGCCGCCTGTTTCTGGGCGACGCCCTGCGGCCGCGGCTGCTCGATCCGCGCCAATCACCAGTCAACCACGGTGCAAATCCCGCCCGCGCTCGCGACGGGCAATCTCGACATCCTCACGGATGCGATGGCCCGCGAGATCACGCATGATGACACCGGCAAGGCCACCGGCGTGACGTATATCGACCGCACCACGGGCCGCGATCGCCATGTGCGCGGCCGCATCGTCGTGCTCGCCGCGAGCGCGTGCGAGTCCGTGCGCCTGTTGCTCAATTCCAAATCCACCCGCTTCCCGCACGGGCTCGCGAACTCCAGCGGACTCGTCGGCAAATACATCATGGACACCGTCGGCACGAGTGTCGGCGGGCAGATCCCGCTGCTGGAAAGCCTGCCGCCGCTCAACGAGGACGGCACGAGCGGCATGCACCTGTATTCGCCGTGGTGGCTCTATCAGCAACAGCTCGCGGGGAAGCTCGATTTTGCGCGCGGTTATCACATCGAGCTCAACCTCGGCCGCAGCATGCCCAACGCCACCACGTTCGGCGGCATGGAGAAGTTCACGCGCGGCAGCTATGGCCGCCAGTTCAAGGAGGACGCGCGCCGTTTCTACGGTTCGTTCATCTCCATGGCCGGGCGCGGCGAGATGATTCCGAACGAGGATTCGTTCTGCGAAATCGATCCGGAGGTGAAGGACAAGTGGGGCATCCCGGTCCTGCGCTTTCACTGGAAATGGTCGGACCACGAGATTCGCCAGGCCGCGCACATGCGCCAGACGTTCTGCGACATCATCCGCGAGATGGGCGGCACGCCGCGACTGGCCGGCAGCGACGATCCGCGCGATTTCATCGCCCGCGGCGGTTTCATCATCCACGAAGTCGGCGGCGCGATCATGGGTTCCGACCCGCGCAAATCCGTCACGAACCAGTGGGGACAAACCTGGGACGTGAAGAACGTCTTCCTCACCGACGGCGCGCCGTTTTGCTCCAACGCCGACAAGAACCCGACCCTCACTCTCATGGCCCTCGCCTGGCGCGCGGCGGATTACATGATCGACGAAATGAAGAAAGGGAATCTGTAGCGGAAGCCGTGAGGTTTTCGCTCAACGCGCCCGCGTTCCGCTCGCACACCATGAACATCCCCGAATTTCCCCGCATCGATCGCCGCACCGCCCTGAAGTGGATGCTCACCGCGTCCGCGAGCCTTGCGCTCGCGCCGCAGCTTTCGTTGGCGCAAAAGGTCACGACCGCGTTCACCGGCTCCGGCTACGGCACGGATCCGGATCTGCTGAAAAGCTACAATCCCGGCGATTTCTGGCCGCTGACCTTTACGCCGGCGCAACGCCAGGTGGCCACCGCGCTGTGCGATTTGATCATCCCGGCCGACTCGAAATCGCCCAGCGCCGCCGCGGTCGGCGTGCCCGACTTCATCGACGAGTGGATCAGCGCGCCTTATCCCGACCAGGTCGCCGATCGGGAAATCATCGTCAACGGACTCCAGTGGATCGACGCGGAGGCGCGGACGCGTTTCGGGATTCCGTTCGTCAACCTTATCCTCCGGCAAAAACGTGCGATCTGCGACGAGATCTGTTTCGCGGAAACCGCCAAGCCCGAGTTCGAGAAGCCCGCGCGCTTTTTCGCGCGTTTCCGCGATCTCACCGCGGCCGGTTTTTACACGACGCCCGAGGGGATGAAGGACGTCGGCTACATCGGCAACGTCCCGCTGGCGACCTTCGACGGCCCGCCGCGCGAGTTGATCGAAAAGCTGGGACTGGCCTGAACGTTCAGCGCGGCCGGCGGCGGGTGCGCGAGGACTTCTTCGGTGCGCCATTCGCCGGCTTCTTGCCGGCAGAGTTCATCGTTTCGGCGACGGACTTGGAGGAGGGAAAGAGGTTTTCCAAGACCACCGAGATCGGGGCCGAAATGATTGCGCCGACCACGACCGAGGATGTTTTTTTTGATTTCTTGAAAGCGTGAGCATCGTCGAACGAGCCGGTGAGGCGCGAGGTTTTCATCGGAAATCCTGACGGGCGGCGAAGGACAGAGTTCCCTCCGCGACATCGCTTCTTTGCCAGCCGTGCGGTTTGCGCCGGCGTCAGGCGGGAGCGTTGCAGATCGCGACGGTATCGGTCGCCGCGCCGGAGCCGGCCCGCGATCGGAGATTTTTTTACCCGGCGCCCCGCAGCCGCTTACCATCGCCCCACGGTCGCGGGCACGACCAAAGCTTCCTCAGCGGAAACGAACTGGCGCCTCCGGCCCGATCGGAAACGTCGCCACCGTAAACATCCGCAAAATGAAAACTTATACCCACACCCCGACCAAATCCACGCCGCAAAAGACCTCGCATAAACCCGAAGCGGGCGCCGGCCAGCGCCCGGACGACGCCTCGAAGTTGCAGCGCGAGGCCGAGGCTCGAAGCCGCGGCGACGCCCCGCGAGCGACGAAGCCCAGCGAGCGTTCGCCGCGCCAGGAAAACCTCTGAGTCCGGCTGAGCTTTCCCGGTCCGGTTTAGCCGCGCCTCCGCGAACCGGAGGCGCGCGAAAATCCTCGTTGTGCCAATGGAGGAGCGGGGCATGGCTTGGATCCCGAGGGAACGGTGGGCGAGCGTCCCGATGGCGCCACGCGTCGCGGCGCGGTAGTTTATCAGATGAATACGCCCATCCGGGATCCTGACCGGGTCCGTCGACACACGGCCGCAAACGTCAACGCGCGCATCGACAATCTCACCCGCCATCAACTGTGGCGTCACCGCGGCGCCACTCGCGCGGAGTTGTCGGACCGGATCGAAGAACTCGATCGGGAGTGGGACATCGAGCGGGTGTTGGAATTGAACGCCGCGTCGCTCGCGCTCGCGGGCGTCGTCGCTGCCGCGTCGGGCCGCCGCGGCGGATTGATGCTGTCGGGCGTGGTGCTCGGCTTCCTGTGGATGCATGCCGTCCAGGGCTGGTGTCCCCCGGTGCCGATCCTGCGTCGGCTGGGAATCCGGACCCGCCGGGAAATCGATCGCGAAAAGTTCGCGCTGAAGGTGCTGCGGGGCGATTTCGACGAAGTCGACCTGGGTAGCCAGCGTCGGGATCCCGAATCGGCTTGGGCGGCGGCGCTGGCGTGACCGGCGGACGCCTGCAAAAATCCGGCGTCAGCGACGAACTGGTTACTCACTTGAAGGTCCGTGGTTGGGTCCAATTCCAATGCCTTCAACCCTAGAGTCAGACACGCAATCCAGCGTGGAATTCCTGCAGGAGTTGTTTGGACAACTCTCGCTCGACGAGATCGGCGTGCGGCTATGGGACGGCACGCCGTGGCCCGATGCACGGCCGCGCGCCGCCACGATCGTGCTGAAGCATCCGGCGGCACTGCGGGAAATGTTTTCGTCCGGGACGGCGAAAGGGCTCGGCGAGGCGTTCTTGCGCGATGACTTCGATCTGGAGGGGGACATCGAAACGGCGGTGAATCTGGCGGTCGCACTCGAAGAACGGCCGATGAACTGGCTCTCGGGACTGGGCGCGTTCCTGCGCCTGCACCGGTTGCCGGCGAAGCGTCGCCAACGTGCGGATACACGAAACGGCGCCGCGCGAGAGGGACGGATCCATTCGCTCGAGCGGGACCGGACGTCGGTCTCGTTTCACTACGATCTCTCGAACGACTTCTACCGCCTGTGGCTGGATTCGCGCATGATGTATTCGTGCGCGTATTTTCGGTCGCCGGAGGACGATCTGGAGCAGGCGCAGGAGGCGAAGCTCGAGCATATCTGCCGCAAACTTCGGCTCTGGCCGGGGCAGCGCCTGCTGGATATCGGTTGCGGCTGGGGTGGGCTGGCGATTCATGCGGCCAAGCACCACGGGGTGCAGGTCACCGGCGTGACGCTCAGCCAGGCGCAGGCGGGCTGGGCGCGAGAGGCCGTCGAACGCGCGGGACTGGGCGACACGGTGCGGATCGAGCGGCGCGATTATCGCGAGGTGAGCGACTCCGACGGTTTCGATGCAATCGTGAGCGTCGGCATGGCGGAACATGTCGGCCGGGAGCATCTGCCGGAGTATTTTGCGACTGCGTGGAAACTGCTGCGGCCGGGCGGCGTTTTCCTGAATCACGCGATCGGTGAGGGGCGTCGCTCGAATCGCTTCCGGGGTCCGTCCTTCGTGGATGAATACGTGTTTCCCGACGCCGATATTCCGCCGATCCCGCTCGTGCTCGAAGCGGCGACCGGGGCGGGATTCGAGGTGCGCGATGTCGAGAACCTGCGCGAGCATTACACGCTTACGCTGCGGCACTGGTTGAAGCGCCTGGAGGCGGCGCACGCCGCGGCGCTCGGCTTCGTCAACGAAGCCACCTATCGCGTGTGGCGTTTGTATATGGCCGCGTCCGCGCACGGTTTCGATCACGGCGATCTCGCTATCTATCAGACGCTGCTGTCGCGGCCGACCGTCAGCGGGGGCGCGCACCTGCCGCTGACCCGGCGCGATTGGTATCAATGAGGCGGGGCGGGCGCCGCCGTTTTCACGGCGGAGTGGGGCCCGTGGCGTCGGCGCGGATCGGACCTGAGGAGGGAAGGGTTTTCCGGCTGCGGGTCTTCATGAACGCGACGAGGGCGTCGACTTCGTGCGCCTGCAGGATGTGGCCATACGCCGGCATACCGGTGCCGCCATTCACGATGCGGATGATGAGGTCGGTTTCGTTGAGCCGATCCGCGACCGTCGTGAGGTCGGGCCCGCGGCGGCCGCCGAGTCCCTCGATCAAATGACAGTTCAGGCAGGCACGGGCATGAAACAGTTCCGCGCCGCGTTCGATCAACGGATCGGTGCTGCGGACCACCGACGGTGGCAGCGGCTCCGCCTCGAAGTTCGGCGACCATGGCGCCTTCGATCCGACGATCCACAGCGACCCGATCATCAGCACCGTCAGCACCACCACCGCGATCGACCATGGGCGGCGCGACCAGTGTCGCTCGCCCTTCGAACCGAGAATCGGCGCGAGCAGGAGGATCATGCCCATGAGCACCGGCGCGAGGATCATCACCACGCCTTCCATCCGCTCCGGGATCAACGCGAGCACCGCGAAATACCACAGCAGGTACCAGTCGGGCCGGGGATCCGCCTCGAGGATGCTCGGATCCGGCGGCATCTCGACCGGCGGTGGACCGTAGACCAGCGCCAATCCGGCAATGAGCAGGATCATCGCCGTGCCGAAGACGAAATCGCGCCACGCACCGTCCGGCCAGAACGGGACGCCGGTGCGCTGCAGCTCGGCCTCGTAGTCGCGCCGGTAGGTGGCCGGGTGCACCGGCTTCCCGGGCACCGGCACATCCGAGATGCCATGGCGCAGGACGAGCCAGAGATGCAGCCCGATGAAGGCGAACATCAGTCCTGGAACAATGAATACATGGATCGCGAAAAACCGGCTCAACGTCGCCCCGCCAAGCGTCGACCCGCCGAGAATGAACCGCGCGAGCCAGTCGCCGATCAGCGGGACGCGTCCCGCCTGTTCCGCGGCCACGACCACCGACCACGCCGCCGTCTGGTCCCAGCGCAGGAGTTGCCCGGTGAAACCCATCACCAGCGTGAAACCCAGCAGCAGCACCCCCGTGCTCCAGCTCATCTCCCGCGGATACTTGTAGGCGCCGAAAAGAAAGGTCTGCGCCATGTGCGCACCGACCATCAACACCATCGCGGAGGCGCCGTAATAGTGCAGCCCTCGCATGAAGTTGCCGAAAGGCGCCTCCTCCGAAATGAACCGAAGCGTGTCGAAAGCCTGCGCCGACGACGGCACGAACGAGAACGCCAGCGCCACTCCCGTGATGACCTGTACGATGAACGCCGCGAGCGTCGCACTCCCGAACACATACCACCACGTCGCGTCCCGCGGCACGAGGTGCTTGAGCGAAGGACCGAACAGCGCGCTCAGGCCGAGGCGGTCGTCGAGCCACGACCAGACGGAGACGATCGTCCGCTTCATAGGGTCGTCGTGATCGGAAGGGCCGTGACCTTGATTTGTACTTCGCCCTGCACCACGCGCGTGTCGTAGCGGAAGAGCGGCAGCGGAGGCGGACCGGCGGCGACGCTGCCATCGGCGTAATACACTCCGCCGTGGCAGGGACAGAGGAAAAGCTTCGCGCCCGGCATCCAGCGCACCGGGCAGCCCAGATGAGTGCAGTGCGCCGAGAACGCGGTGAACGACTCCTCGCCGTCGCGGCGCATCCAGGCGGCCGCGCGCGCGGTCACGCCGGCCCATGGCAGCGGCGAGGGATCCTCGAAGACGACGCTGACCGTTTCGCCGATGGTCCAGTCATCGAGCTGGCCGACCGTGCGCCAGGCCCCGGCGACTTTGCGGAAAATCGGCGCGACCACGAAGCCGACCACCGGCACGCCGATGATCCCTGCGCACGCGACGCCGAGACCGATAGACAACCGGCTGAGGAAGCGCCGCCGCGACAGCAGCGCGACGGCTTCGCGCGTGGGCAAACCACCGGGAGCAGGGCCCGAGTCAGGAGTGGGGGTGTCCTCTTTCATGCAGGAAGTCGACGATCCAGCCCGCCAGCGAACCGGCGAAAACGATCAGTCCCAGGACGAACACGACCCACGACGTGATGACGCTCCAGCACAGCAGCGTGATCCCGAGACCGAGGCCGGCCGGCCAGAAGGTGGGCGCGGGCATGTGCTCGGCAGGCAACCGTTCCCAGCCGGCGGGAATCGGATCCGTTTCTTCGCGCGGGGCGTTGGACGCATGGTTCATGACGACAGCTCCTCCGCGGCGGCCGGCGCCCCGTGCCAGCGCGAAAGCTCGAGCATGATCGCCGCGACATACACGGAGCACATCGGGATCCACATCAGCAGGCCGCCGATCTGCCGGTCGTGTTGCGCGGAAAACAGCCCGCGAAAATCGGCCCACGGCTGCGAAGCCGCGAGCGGTGCCTGATACACCGAGCAAATCTCGACGGGTGTCAGCGTGAGGATCATGCCGAGCGCCGAGCAGCCGAGGCACGCGGTAAACAGATACGCGACACCATGCCCCGGCAGCAGGCGGTCGCGCTCGGCTGGGGCGAGAATGGGCCACCAGAACAACGTGCCCAGCGCGAGGAGCGAGAGGGTCTGGAGCGCGCGGACCGGGCCGCTCACCGCGGCGGCATTGCACAACGCCGGCGCGTGCCAGAGCCACATGGCGCCGATCCCTGCCGCCCAGCCCAGCAGCGGAAGACGTCGCGCCAGCGGATGCGCCATCCGGAGGGTGAACGCCCGCGGCAACGCCAGCAGCAGCAATCCCGGCGCGATCAGCAGCAGCAGGATGTGTTGCGTCATGTGCGCGCTGAACAACACGCCGTCGGCGAGGGCCGCGAGCGGCGAGAGCAGCGCCAGCACCACCACCGCGAGCGCCGCCATCAGCCAGCGCCACCGCGCGCGCGTGCCGAACGCACGGGCAAACAGCAGGGTAAACACGCTGCATCCGCCGAGCACCCACGGATTCGCGGACCAGCCTTCGAGGAGCAGGCGATTCAGGTTCATAGGAAACGCGGAAGGAAATAGACGGTCGCGAGGACGAACACCCAGACGATGTCCACAAAATGCCAATACAGCCCGATGGCCACGAGCGGCGACCGCCGTCCGGCAAACCGGCCGCCGGCGATCAGGCCGAACACGATGAGCAGCGCGATCAGGCCGGCGAACACGTGGAAGCCGTGGAATCCGGTGACGAGGTAGAATGACGACCAGAAAAGCTTCGACTGCAGCACTGCGCCTTCACGGTAAAGAAGCACGTACTCCATCGCCTGCCCGGCGAGAAACACGAGGCCGAGCCCGATGGTGAGGCCGAGCCAGCCGAGCGTCCCCGCGCGGTGCCCGCGCGCCTCGGCCGCCTCCGCGCGCCACAGCGTGAAGCTGCTGGAAAACAGAAAGAGGCTGAAGATTCCCGTCATTTTCAGATCGAGGCTGAACGCGGCCTCGCGTCCCGAATGCGGCGAAAGGTTGAGATAGATGAAGGCGAACAGCAGCGTGCCGAAGAACGCGGCCTCGGAGGCGATCAGGGTCCAGACGGAGGTCTTGCCGCGATCCGGAATAAGCAGCGGTCCCGAAGGTCCGACCGGCGGATCCGGCTGCTCCGGGTGAGCGCTGTCCCACAGCGGCCGGCGGGAGCGGAGCGGCGGCAGCGCGACAAAATTATGCGCCGGCGGCGGCGACGAAGTGGCCCATTCGAGCGTCCATCCCTGCCACGGGTTGTCACCTGCCGGCGTTCCGCGTCGCAGGCTTCGCAGGAGATTGTACGCGAGCACGAGTCCGGCGGCCGCCATGAGGCACGCGCCGACGGTGGAGACGAGGTTCATCCAGCCCCAGTGCGTGAAATCCGGATACGTGTAGACGCGGCGCGGCATGCCGACGAAGCCGAGCACATGCTGAATCCCGAAGGTGGCGTTGAAGCCCACGGTCATCAGCCAGAACGTCCAGTTGCCAAGCCGTTCGGACAGCATCCGGCCGCTGATCTTGGGAAACCAGTACTCGAGGCCGGCGAGCACCGCAAAGACCACGCCGCCGACGGCCACGTAGTGGAAATGAGCGACGAGGTAGTAGCTGTTCTTCGTCTGCCAATCGAGGGCGGCCGAGGCATGCGTCACCCCGCTCAGCCCGCCCAGCGTGAACTGGATCACGAACGCGATCGCATACTTCATCGCGACCGTGAGACGGATCCGTCCGCGGAACATCGTGGCGGTCCAGTTGAGCACTTTCACGCCGGTCGGAATCGCGATGAGCATCGAGGCGATCACGAAAAATGTGTCGGCCGCGCGGCCGAGCCCGATCGTGAACATATGGTGCGCCCAGACCGCGAAACTCAGCAGCGCGATCGCGACCGAGGAGAGCGCGACGAACTCGTAACCGAAGATCGGTTTTCGCGAGAAGACCGGCACCACCTCCGAGACGATCGCGAACGCCGGCAGGGCGAGGATGTAGACCTCGGGATGGCCGAACGCCCAGAAGATGTGCTGCCAGAGCACGGCCGAACCGCCTTCGCGATCGAGGAAGAACGACGTCCCGAACTGCCGGTCGAGCAGGAGCATCACGAGACCGGCGTTCAGCACCGGCAGCGCGAAGACCACGATGAACGAGTTGACGAAGTTGATCCAAACGAAGAGCGGCACGCGGCGCAGCGTCATGCCGGGAGCGCGCAGGCAGAGCACGGTGGCGATCAGGTTCACCGCGGTGGCGACGGAGCCGATGCCGAGGACGATCAATGCCAAGATCCAATATTCGACCCCGAGCTCCGGATTGTAGGGCGTCTCACTGAGCGGAGCGTAAGCGAACCAGCCGACTTTCGGCATCCCGGTGAAGATCGAGAAATGAAGCAGCGCGGCGCCGAGCGGAATCAGCCAGACGCTGAGCGCGTTCAACCGCGGAAACGCCATGTCACGCGCCCCGATCATCAGCGGCACAAAATAGTTCGCGAGGCCGAACAACGCCGGCATCGCGACGAGAAAGATCATCGTCGTGCCGTGCATCGTGAACAGCGCGTTGAACGTGTCCGGACCGACCAGGGTGTTGTTCGGCACCGCGAGCTGCAGGCGGATGAACAAAGCCTCGAGTCCACCGATCACGAAAAACAAGAACGCGAACAGCAGATAAAGGATGCCGATGCGCTTGTGATCGACGGTCGAAAGCCACGCGAGCCGCCAATGCGCGCGCACGGCCTCGCCGGAAAGTTCCGGACCGAGGGAGCCCGCGGGAGCGGCGGCGGCGTGGTTCATTGGAGTGTCTCCAGATACGCGAGCAGGTGGTTCAGCTGCTCATCGGTGAGCTTGAAGTTAGGCATCAGGACGCCCGGCTTCACGGCCGGCGGATCGGTGAGCCAGAGACGGAGATTCTCCGGCGTGTTCGGCATGAGACCGGCCCCGAGAAACCGTCGGCTGCCCAGATGGGTGAGGTCGGGCCCCGCGTTGCTGTCGCCGCCGACGCCCTTGATGGCGTGGCAATTCACGCAGGTCATTTCGCGGAACAACTGCTGGCCGCGCGCCGCGTCCGCCGTCGGCGGAGGTGGCGCCGCCTGCCGCTGATGTTGCACCCACGTTTCGAACTCCGCCGGCGACTCGGCGATGACTTCGAAACGCATCCACGCGTGCTGCGTGCCGCAGAATTCGGAGCAGACGCCTTGATAGATCCCGGGTTCGTCGGCCTGCAGTGACAGGTGATTGGACGCGCCCGGCACCGTGGTGAGTTTCCGGGTCAGGCGCGGTACCCAGAACTCGTGCAGCACGTCGGCGGTATCCAAGCGGATCGAAACGGGCACGCCGACCGGAATGTGGATTTCGTTGGCGGTGACATAGCCGAGCTTCGGGCTGCGAATCTCCCACCACCATTGATGGCCGATGACGATCAGGTCGGGCTCGGGCGGAGCGGGCGGATCCGCGACCTCCATTGCGGGCAGAGTGAGGACGAACAACAGCAGCACGATCGCGAACGGAATGACGGTCCACACGATCTCGAGTTTGAAGTGTCCTGAAACTTGGGCCGGTTCGCCGACGCCTTCGCGCCAGCGATAGCGCACCAGGCTGTAGCCGACGAGTCCCGCGACGATGGCGAAGATCGCTGCGCAGATCCACAGCGTGATCGAAAACAGGTCGGAGATCGCGTGCGCCGCCGGGGAAGCGGGGCTGAAAATGGATCCGGACTCGCCGTTCACGCGGGGACGTTGCGCTGGCTTCCTCACCGGCACAAATCGCGCGGCCGGCTCGAGTTTTCCTATTTGCCGATCAGGCGCGCACCCGAAGCGGACCGAAATAAACGCTCAGGAGCACCTGTGTTACAGCTTTGCGCGGACGGCCCGCAGCCCTACCGTCGCAGCACCATGCAAATGAGCACGACCCGGCGGTGGTGGCATAAACTGATCGGCAAGGACGATGCGTTCTACGATCTGCTGGAAGCCGGAGCGTTGGAGGCGCAGCGGAGCGTTCACCTGCTGAGCGCGCATTTACGCGCGATCGCGGAGGGCACGACGCCGCCCGACGCCCAGGCGCTGGCTGAATCCCGCCGCCGGCAGAAGGCGATTCGCATGCGCACCGTCGAGGAGTTGAATTCCTCGTTGATGCCGCCGTTCGATCGCGAAGACATCCAGGCGCTGGCTTTCGCGCTCTATCGCATCCCCAAGGTGATCGAAAAACTGGTCGAGCGGATCGCCATCTATCCCGGGCCGCTGCCGGTCCAGCCGTTTCAACAACAGGCCGAATTGCTGACGATCGCGGCGGACGCGCTGGTATTCATGATCCAGCAGCTTCCCTCGGGAGCCGACATGGTGAAGGTGGGCGAGGCCAATGCGCGACTGCAGGCGGCGGAGGGAACGGCGGACAAAACGATGCTCCAACTGCTCGGCGAGCTCTACCATAGCCAGCATAGCCCGAAGGAACTGGTGATCCTGCAATCGCTTTATGAGCTGCTCGAGCGCGCCGTCGATCGCTGTCGCGACGCGGGCAACGTGATCCTGAAGATTGCGCTTAAGAACGGTTGACGGAGTTGCTGTCCGGAACGGCCGGCGCCGTTCGTTGGAAGTGGAAAGCGGGTCTTTATCAGTCGACCCGTCCAACCGAAATCACACTTCCTTATGACCACCACCTCCACGTTACCGGTGTCCAGCCTCGAAAATCGCGGCGCGAAATCCTTCACCCGCTTCCTCCCGGCCATCGGCCGCATTTTGCTTGGGCTGCCGATGGTCATCTTTGGACTCAACGGGTTCTTGAACTTCATCCCGCCGCCGGAGACGCCGCTGCCGGAAGGGGCGATGGCGTTCGCCACGGCGCTGGTCGCCACCGGCTACATGATGCAGCTGATCGGTGCGACCCACCTGATCGCGGGACTGCTGCTGCTGACGAATCGCTTCGTGCCGCTGGCGCTGTTGTTGTTGGCGCCGTTTTTCGTCAACAGCATCGCCTTTCACGCCGTGCTGGAGCGTTCCGGTTTGGTCATGGCTCTCATCTTTTGCGCGCTCGAGCTGGCCCTGGCGTGGCACTATCGCCGCGCTTACGCGCCGCTGTTCGTCAGCCGTTATCGTCCGGCCGTCTAGATAAACGCCGGCGGCTGCGGCAATTCCGTCTGGAGCAGGAGAGGGACGTCGTCATGCTCACGACCTCGCATGACGAATTTATCCCTCCTGCCACCGTGCGCGTGGGTGCTCGCAGTTCTGGCCATCGTGGCGCCCGCGGTCCGCGCGGCGCATTCACAACTGTGGGGTGAACAGGGCGAGCGCTGGAGCGCGACCGGCCGACTCCCGGATTTTTCGTTCGCCGGCTACCATCGCGGCGAGGTGCCGCTGCCCGATGTGCCGGTGGCGACAAACGTGAAAGATTTCGGCGCGAAAGGCGACGGCATCGCCGACGATACCCGCGCCCTTAACGCAGCGATCGCGGCGACGGAGCGCGGGGCGGTTTTTCTGCCGCCGGGCCGCTACAAGGTTACGGACTACCTGCGGATCGAGAAAAGCGGGATCGTGCTGCGCGGTGCGGGGGACGGTCGCACCGTTCTTTGGTTTCCGCGTGGACTGGACGAAGTTCATCCCCGCGCGGGCCGCACCAGCAACGGTTCGCCGGCGAGCGGTTACTCGTTTGATGGCGCGTTCGTGAAAGTGTCGGGCAGCTACGGAGCGGAGACGGTGGCGCGCATCACGTCGGTCGCGTTACGCGGCAGCACCGTCGTCGAGGTCGACGACGCGCGCGGATTGTCGGTCGGGCAACCGGTCCTCGTCGTTCTCCGGGAAGCGGCGGATCAAAGTCTCAAAACGCATCTCTACGACGGCGATCCGGGCGACATCGCGCGGGGGAAATCGCTCGACACGAAGATGCTCCTGCGGATCACCGCGATCCGCGGCCAGCAGGTGCAGTTCGATCGGCCGCTGCGCTTCGACACGCGCGCGGCCTGGCAGCCGGAGCTGCGTCGCTTCGCGCCGACGGTGACCGAGTCCGGCATCGAAGCATTGACGTTCGAGTTTCCACCGACGCGTTACGGCGGGCATTTCAAGGAGAACGGCGCCAATGCGATCGAGCTTCGCCAAGTGTACAACTGCTGGGTGCGGAATGTCGTGATCCACAACGCGGATCTCGGCATCAACATCGTGGCGTGCGGCAACACGGTCGACGGGGTCGTGTTCACCGCGGACCCGGCGCGCGGCACCCCCGCGAGCGGCGTCGAGGCGTGCACGGGGCATCACGCGATCCAGTGCAAGGGTGCGGAGGACAATCTCGTGACGCGCTTCGAGCTGCGGACGAGCTATGTGCACGACCTCTCGGTCGAGCACGCGTCGGGCAACGTGTTCGCCGACGGGCGCGGCGCGGACGTGAATTTCGACCATCACAAGGACACGCCGTACGAAAACCTTTTCACCGCGATCGATTGCGGCGCCGGGACGCGCGTCTGGCGTTGTGGCGGCGGAGCGTCCCTCGGCCGCCAGTGTGCGGCGCGGGGGACGTTCTGGGGCATTCGCGCCGCGCGTCCGATCGCACCGCCGCCGGACGGCTGGGGCCCGGCGAGCATGACGTTCGTCGGGTTCGCGGCGTCGGTCGCGGAGTCGGCGAAATCGGATCGTTGGTGGGAAGCCATCGCACCGGAAGACTTGAGTCCGCGCGATCTGCATGCGGCGCAGTTGCGGCGTCGGCTCGGTCCGGCGACTGCGCCGGCACCTTGACGCCGCGCGGCCTTCGCCCGGCGCCGGCGTAAACAGAAGTTGAATACGCCGGGTGGGGGAGCGATACCCGGTCTGTCGTTACTCCTCGAGCACGAGCAGGGAGACGCCCTGCCGCGGTAGCGTGAAGTCCAGTCCCACGCGACCGTCTGCGACGGCGACTTCGGCCGGCGCGCTCAACTGCGCGAGATGACCCGCGTTCACGAGTTCTCGATATTGTGCTTCGTTCGGCTCGTGCGGCGATCCCATCGCCTGCCAGGCCGCCCAGGCGTTGCTGTGTTCGCCATCGATGCGGTAGTGCCGCACCCGGACCTTGGTTGCGGCGCCGAGCCCGGAGACCTGGAGCGCAACGGCCGCGTCCGGCCCCGGCACATCGTCATCGTGATAATGCCAGACGAGGACGCACACCCGATCGCCGTCGACGCTGGCGAGCGCCGAGATATCGGCTTCGCCCCGCACTCCCTGTTCGATCATGGTGTCGAGCGGCACCTCCGCGGAGCTGTGCGTGGCCACACGCTGACCGCTCATCCGGCTGAACATGCGAAACACATTCAGCACCGGCAGATCGATGCCGTTGGTCGCGAGCACGCGCTGACCCGCGAAGTAGGGCTGGTCCTCGAACTCGAACGCCCAGGTGACTGCGCCTTCGAGGTTCACGCCGTGCCGGGCTGCGAGCAGGTGCTTGCGGGCGAAACTCGCGGCCGTGTAGCTCGCATAGATCGAACCGACGCGATAGCCGAGCTGCGGCCCCTGGCATGCGGCGCAGCCGTCGGGATCCGATTCGCCGATGACGATCGGCTTGTCCTTGAGTGCGGGGACGGCGGCGATTTTGCGGAAGCCGTTATCGATGGCCTTGAGCTGGGCGTGAATGCCGAGACGCACGTGACCGTCGACGAACGTCGGCTGGCCTTTGGCGTGAAACGCCAGGAAATCCGTCGGCGTGCCGGTTTCGCCGGTGGCGTAGTTTTTGCCGCTGACGATGTGCTTGAGAAAATCGTCCATGAACTTGCCGCCGCTGCCGGCGGTGTGCGGGCCGCCGACGCGAGCGGTGGGCAGGGCGCGGCGGATGCCATCGATCGCGTAGTCGTGCAGCTTGTACCATTCTTCCGGCGTGCCCTTCCAATACGCGCCGTTCGCCTCGTTCCACACCTCCCAGTACCAGGTCTCCACCTCGGCACGGCCGTAACGCTCGACGCAGTGCTTCACCCATTCGTAGGCGAGCTGGCGCCAGGCGTCGTAATTCTTGGGCGGATACGCCCAGCCGGTGACGATCCGCTCGTAGGGCAGCCCCGGCCGCCACTCGTGCTGGTAGGGTTTCGGCGCGGTCGACAGCGCCTCGGGCATGAATCCGAGCTGTGCGAACGGCCGCACGCCGCGCGCGAGATAGGTGTCGAAGATGCGGTCGACGATCGCCCAGTCGTACACCGGCCGGCCGGTGGCGTCCTCGGTGTAAATGTTCGTGCTGCCCCATTTCAGCGCGGGCGTGCCGTCGCCGGACGTGAGCAGGTTGTGCGCACGGAAATACACTTCGCGCGGACGCAGTTCGCCGAGTTCCGCGAGGAGCTTGCGGCCGTCCTTCATCGTCGCGTAGTTGGGCTCGTCGGCTCCGAAGAAACGCCAGATCGGCCGCAGCTCGCCCAGCGGGCGGGCGGCGTCGACCTCGATCGAAACCGGGCGCGGGTTTTGCGCGGTCAGGGGAAGCGCGATCGCGAGACCGATGACGGCGGTCGCGAGGCGAAGAAAGAACGGGGGCGTGGGGTTCATCGGCAGGAGGGGTTGCGGGCGCGGCGGTGCGACGGAATTCGTCCACCGCGCCGGAAGTTTCGCGCGCGAACGCCGATGACGCCATCGCATTTCCCGCCGACTGTCCGAATGCGTGCCGGGAGTGCCGGCTGCAGTGACCCGCCTGACGACGCGGGCCTGCGAGCGTTCAGCTCGCCGTCGCGGCCGGGCTCTCGCCGAAGAACTCGACGACGTGCGAGACGTGTTTGAAGCCGCGCGCGCGGAGCATCTCCTCAACCTCGCGCACCGATGCCGCCAGGGAGGCCGTCACGCTGCTGTCGAGCTCCGTGATCCGGTCGCCGGCGCGGGAACGGATCGAGTACACCGGCTGGTCGCGCGCCACGGAAAACTCGGTCGTGCCGCTGAACTGATATTCGCGATGCACCAGTCCGATTTCCTCGAGCGTGCCGAGCGAACGGTAGACGGTCACGAGATCGCAGCGGCTGCCGAGCGCCTCATGAATCGCATCGATGCGTTTCGGACGGCCGGCTTGGAGCAAGACCTTGAGGATCGCGATGCGAGGTTGGGTGATGCGGAGGCCAGCGGCCTTCAACTTCGAGATTGCTGCATCCAACTCCGCGTGTGGTTCGTGTTTCATGTGGGGAAAACTAAAGGACCGTGTGTAGATCGGCGCAGACCTCTGAACCAACTTTAGTTGGTAGTCAACGACGCGGCCACGGAGTCCCGCACGAAAACGGCGATTCGGCCGTTCGAATTATTCGCGTTTATTCGAAGGTCGCGAGCACCGCGCAAACCGCCGAGACGAGCGCGGAGATCTGCACCGGTTTTTGGAGAACGGCATCGACGCCGAGCGCCTGATAGTGGCGGACCTCCTCGCTCGAGAGACTGCCGCTTTGTACGAGAATGCGTCCCGCGAACGGAATCTCACGCAGCTTCCTCACGAGGCCGAGTCCGTTGAGTCGCGGCATCTGGTGATCGGTGAGGAGAACGTGAAATCGCGCGGGATCGGCGGCGATGCGTTCGAAGGCGGCCTGCCCGTCGGGCACGGTTTCCACGCTGTGACCGATGCTGCCAAGCGACCATTTGATCAGATCGCCGAGTTGTTCGTCGTCTTCCGCGCAAAGAATTCGCCGCATGCGCCAATCGACGCGTTCCTCGGGAATTGGTGCCGTGCGGTACTTCTTCGGAAAGTCATGGGAGCCGTTCCTCCCGAGGAGGTGGCTCGATTTACGGTAGAAACAACCGTCGTTGGTTTTTGAGCGTATTTGACGCCAGCGCTTTGCGGCGTCGCGGTCCCGCCGATACGCGGCGGCCGCAATTCAGGTTGCTGACGCCGTGCTCCTCTCCGTTTCATCGCGCGAATGATGCGCTCGTCCGACTCTCTTTTATCTCCGGCTGATCGCGGGCGGGTGTGGACGATGGTCGGACTGGGGCTGGTCGCGATGCTTGCGATCCTACCGCACGTGCTCGTGCGGCGCGAGCGGTCGCGACAATTCGTTCCGGGCGAACTTGGCCGCGAGCCGGCGTCGCCATTGGCCGCGGATCGCGCCGCGCTTTCGCCGCGAGCCTATCTCACCCGGGCGCTCGGCGTGACCGAACGCGTGGAAGGCGGGGCTGAGTGGGCCGAGTGCAATCGGCTGACTCCGCGGCTGGCGTTTTCCCACAATCTCTCGCGCATCTTTCCACCGTCGTTGCAGGCAGAGCATCCCGAATTTTTTCCGCTGGAAGACGGCCGCCGCCTGACGCCACCGGCGGGCGCGGGTTGGTGGAATCCCGATCTGGGCCGCACGGATGTGGCGGAATGGGCGGCGGACGCGGCCCGCGTTTATTTCGCGGCGAATCCCGCGGCTGTGAGCTTTGCCGTCGGGGTCAACGATGGCCTGGTGTTTGGCGAGTCGTCGGAGACGCTGGCGGCGGTGTCGCCCTTGCGGTGGTTTCGCGAGCGGCCGGATTATTCCGACCTGGTGTTCGGTTTCACGAACCGCGTGGCCGACGCGGTGGCGCGCACGACGCCGGAAAAATATGTCGGGGCACTGGCGTATTACTGGGCCGAAAACGCCCCGCGGTTCCCGCTGCACCCGAACGTCATTCCCTTTCTTACGGCTGATCGCTCGCAGGGCTACGACCGTGAGTTCTGGCAGGAAGAGAGGGCGCTGCAGCGTCGCTGGGCGGCGGCGCCGCGGGCGATGACTCCCGCGCCGCCGCCCCCGCGAGCGGGATTGTACGATTATCTATACGGCCACGGTTTTCTGACGCCGCGGACGCACACGCGATTGATCGCCGAGCACCTGCGTCACGCGCGCCGCGCGGGCTTCACGGATTATTACGCGGAGATGAATCCGAACTGGGGGCTCGACGGGCCGATGCCGTGGCTCGTGGCGCAGCTGCTGCAGGATCCGGAGCAGTCGCCGGAGGTGCTGCTCGACGAATACTATCGCCGCTACTTCCGCGCCGCCGCCGGGCCGATGCGGCGGTTCTTCGAGCGTTGCGAGCGTCAATGGATGCATCAGCCCGGTCCTGCGTATTGGTTGAAACACTACCGCAACGAATCGCAGGCGGCGCTGTTTCCGCCGGCGACGTGTGGCGAGTTGCGGGGCTTGCTCGCGGAGGCGGAGCGCTGCGTTGCGGGCGACGAGATCGGGCGGCAGCGGGTTCTGCTGGTGAGCGCCGCCTTCGGCGTCACCGAGCGGCTGGTGGCGTTGAGCGAGACCCGCATCGCGCTGAATCGCGCGGCGTTCGCGGACCAAACCCCGTGGCGCCGCCTGCTGGCGCTCGCCGAGCGGGCCGCCGTGGCGAAACGGGAATTCACGAGCTTCACGCAGCGGCTGCGACGCGAGTCGCCGCTCGCGATTGCGGCCTTCAACGACGAGGACTATGTACGGCACGAGCCCGTCGCGAATGCGGTGATTGAGATTCACCGGCGCGCCTCAGCCGAGGGCGAACTCACGGAAGCGGAAACGGCGCTCGCTGACGCGGAGCTCGGAGAGGGCGGGCTCGTGTGGCGTGCGCTGGCGGGACCGGAGGGTCGCGCGCAGTTGCGCGATGGCGCGCTCGCGGGAGAGCTGCAGCGACCGCGGCGTATCGCCGGCCTGGACTACGGCGTGGCGCTGCCGGCAGACTGGCTCAGCTCGGTCGAACCGGGGGAAGGGCAGCAGGCGGTGTTCGATGGGGAGCGCACGTTGCGGCTGACTCGTAACAAGGAAACTTCGATTTATCAGTGGAACGCCGTCACGATGGCGGGGCTGCATGTGGCCTCCGTGCGGGTGCGAGGTCGCGTCTCGCCCGGGAATGTCGTCAATCTGACACTGGGCTGGCTCGACGAGGCGCAAAAGCGCGTCGGATTGGAGGTGCAACGGCTGCCCGACGGTGAGTGCCCGGAGTGGGTGACGCTGCGAGTAGCCCGCGTGCCTCCGCCCGGGGCGCGATGGGTCGGCGTGAGCGTGCGCCTGCAGAATCAATTGCCCGGCGATTGGGTGGAGGTGCGGGATTTCTCGCTGGTTGCGAGGGAGTAAGACGGTGGCATCCCCGCGACGCGGCGGGGCCGGCGAGCGTGTTGGCAGGTTGAATACAAAGAATTCGCAACGCATGTCGCCGGTTTTTTGACACAGAGTTCGCTGAATTTCCCGGCCGGATGCTTGCTTTTCCTAGGGCAACCTAGGAAAAACCCCTACGCCAGCCGATGACTACACCGCGGATTTATCTGTCGCCGCCCCATATGGGCACGGCGGAAGCCTCCTTCGTTCAGGAGGCGTTCGAGACCAATTGGATCGCCCCGATCGGTCCGCAGATCGACCACTTCGAGCGGGAATTCGCGGCCAAAGTCGGGGCCAAGCATGCAGTCGCGCTGTCGTCGGGGACGGCGGCGCTGCATCTCAGCCTCCACCGGCTCGGACTGCAGCGCGGCGACGAGGTGTTCTGCTCGGACCTGACGTTCGCGGCGAGCGCGAACCCGATCGTCTATGAAGGCGCGCGTCCGGTGTTCATCGACAGCGAGCGGACGAGTTGGAACATGGATCCGGCGCTGCTCGCGGAAGCGCTGAGCGACCGCCGGCGGCGCGGCCGGCGGCCCAAGGCCGTGGTGCTGGTGCACCTTTACGGACAGCCGGCGAACCTCGATCCGATCGCGTCGTTGTGTTCCGAATACGAGATTCCGCTGATCGAGGACGCGGCGGAGGCGCTGGGCGCTGGCTATCGCGGCGCGGCCGGCGGAGCGGAGATTGCGCCGGGCACGCGGGGACTCACCGGCATCTACTCGTTCAACGGTAACAAAATTATCACTACGTCGGGCGGCGGCATGCTGGTGACGGGGGACGCGACGATCGCGGAGCAGGTCCGTTTCCTGTCGACGCAAGCGCGGGATCCGGCTCCGCACTACGAGCACTCGCGCATCGGTTTCAACTACCGGATGAGCAACGTCCTCGCCGGGATCGGCCGCGGGCAGCTGCAGGTGCTCGACGCCCGCGTCGCGGCACGGCGCGCCAATTTCGAATTTTACCGCGAGGCCTTCGCCGACGTGCCCGGGATCGCGTTGATGCCGGAGGCGCCGTTCGGACGTTCGACGCGCTGGCTCACATGCGTGCTGATCGACCCCGCGGAGTTCGGCGCGGATCGCGAGGCGGTGCGGCAGGCGCTGGCGGCGGAAAACATCGAGGCGCGCCCGGTGTGGAAGCCGATGCATTTGCAGCCGGTGTTCGCGGAGTGCGCCTGTTTCGGCGGCGCGGTGAGCGAGGATCTGTTTGCGCGCGGGCTCTGCCTGCCTTCGGGCTCGAGCCTGACACGCGGCGAGTTGGAACGCGTCGCCGCCGCGGTGAGGCGTTGCGCGAGAACGCGAATTTCGGCCCCATGCTGAAGCGCGCCTTCGATCTTTCCGCGGTGATCCTGACGGCGCCCGGCTGGCTGCCGCTGTTGCTGATCGTGGCCTGGCTCGTGCGCCGAAATCTCGGGACGCCGGTTTTCTTTCGCCAGCCGCGACCGGGAAGGCACGGCGAGATCTTCGAGATGATCAAATTTCGCTCGATGCGCGAGGCGCGCGATGCCAGCGGCCGCTTGTTGCCCGACGCCGAGCGGCTGACGCCCTTCGGGCGCTGGTTGCGGTCGACGTCACTCGACGAACTGCCGGAGCTGTGGAACGTGCTCCGCGGTGAGATGAGCCTCGTCGGGCCGCGGCCGCTGCTGGTCGAATATCTTCCCCGCTACACGGCGCGGCAGGCGCGTCGTCATGACGTGCGGCCGGGTCTCACCGGGCTCGCGCAGGTGAACGGCCGCAACGCGCTCGGTTGGGAGCAGAAGTTCGAGTGGGACGTGCGCTACGTCGAGCAGCAGGGTTTCCTGCTCGATCTGAAGATTCTCGGCGCGACGGTGCGGCAGGTGTTCCGGCGCACCGGCATCAGCGCGCAAGGCGAAGCGACCATGCCGGAGTTCCGCGGCGCACCGGCCGACCTCCCGCGTCCGGCCACCACTTCCAGCCATGTTCAACGTCTCGCTTAACCGCCGCAGCCTGCTGCTGGCGGTGGTCTATGCCATCATTCTCTCGATCGGGTTCTACCTGTCGTATGAGGTCCGGTTCGATTTTCTGGTGCCGGAAAACCAGCAGGCGGAGCGGCTGCGCCTCCTGGGTATTTCCGTGGGGGTGAAGGTCATCGCGCTGGTGCTGGTCCGCCAGATCGGCAGCATGATGACGTATTTCAGCATCCCCGATCTTCTGCGGGTGGTTTGGGCGATGAGTGCGTCGAGTCTGGTTCTGTTGCTGCCGCGGCTGATGGGGATCAATGAGTTTTCGCCGCCCCGCGGCGTCCTGCTGGTCGATTATTTTCTCAGCGTCGGCGGCATTTGCGCCGTGCGTCTCGCCACGCGCATCTTTCGCGAGCGCATCGTGGCGAGCCGGCGCGGCGAACACGTGCCACAGCAGCGCATCGCGATCGTCGGCGCCGGCGACGCCGGGGCGGCGCTGGCGGCCGAGTTCGTCAATCACCCCTCGCGCGGTTTCAAGCCGGTGATGTTTTTCGACGACGACACGGACAAGCACGGCAAACGCATCCACGGCGTGCTCGTGGTGGGCGCGCCGGAGCAGATCACACGGATGGTGCCGCCGCCGGACATCGCGAAGATCGTCATCGCGATGCCGAGCGCCCCCGCGAAACGCATCCGCGAGGTCGTGCTGACGATGAACCGGCTCGGTTACAAGGTCGAGACCCTGCCGGGCATGGCCGATCTCGCCTCGGGCCGCGTCAAGGTCAGCCGCCTGCGTCCGGTCGAGGTCGAGGATCTACTCGGGCGGGAGCCGGTGAAGCTCGACGATGAGGCGATCCGGAACTCGATCGCAGGTCGCGTGGTGATGGTGACGGGCGCGGGCGGCAGCATCGGCAGCGAGCTCTGCCGGCAGATCGCGCAACTGAATCCACAGCGGCTGCTCATGGTCGAGCAATCGGAGGCGGCGCTGTTTTTGATCGAGCAGGAACTCAACGAATCCGGACTGGGGGCCGTCGCGTTGCCCTTGGTGGCCGACATTCTGGATGGCGACCGGATGGAATTCATTTTCTCGCGTTATCGTCCGGCGATCGTCTTCCACGCGGCGGCGCACAAACACGTTTTCCTCATGGAGCGGCAGCCGGCGGAGGCGTTTCGCAACAACGTGCTCGGCACGCGGCTCGTGGCCGAGACGGCGGCACGCCATCAGGCCGCCGAGTTCGTGCTTATCTCCACCGACAAGGCGATCAATCCCACCAGCGTGATGGGCGCCACGAAACGACTGGCCGAGATTCAGCTGCAATCCGTGCAGGCAGCGAATCCGCAGACGCGTTTTGCAGCGGTGCGGTTTGGCAACGTCCTGGGCTCGTCGGGAAGCGTCATCCCGATCTTCAAGCGCCAGATTGCGTTGGGCGGGCCGGTCAATGTCACGCATCCGGATGTCACGCGCTACTTCATGACCATTCCGGAAGCCGTCGGCCTGGTGCTGCAAGCGAGTGTGTTGGGGGAGGGCGGGGAGATCTTCGTCCTGGATATGGGCCGCCCGGTGAAGATCGTCGACTTGGCGAAGCAAATGATCGAGTTGAGCGGCTTCAAACCGGGCACTGACATCGAGATTCGTTTCACCGGCCTGAAGCCGGGCGAAAAACTTTACGAGGAGCTGCAACATCATGCCGAGCGGCACGAAGCGACAGAGCATCCGAAGATCATGCGTTTCGTCAGCGACCACCAGGATCTCAACAGCGATGGCGTGAAAGACCTCGCGGAGCGGCTTTACCGCTTGGAGGGGCACGAGATCAAGGCCCAGCTCAAGCGGCTCGTTCGCGAATACACGCCGCATCTCGACTGAGCGGTATTCGCAGCGCCGCTGAAACGGCAGTGGGTTGCAATCCGGCTGAACGCTTGCCGGGAACCGGTGGCTCGCGCCGTGTTCTGTGAATTTCCGTGACGACAAGGATTCACACTGACCGGAACTTTCGGTTTTTCCGGTCCCGCGGTTGCCGAATCGCCGGTGCGTCTCGAAATTTCCTCATGACATCCCCTTTCTGGTTTTTACCTGACGGCTGCCCGTCGACCGAACCCGTTCCCAGGAGGCGGATCCGCTGAGCATGCGCCATCGCCCGATCGCTCACGAAGGGGCGGCGTCACCGGAGGGTGGGGCTGGTCTCCCGCCGTTTGCCTGGCCTTCGGACCTGGAAGGTTTGTCGCAGGCGGCGAACTGGGAGGCTCTTCGCGAGGTTTTGCTCAATCTGCCGGTGCCGCTCTATGCCACCGATGCGGAGGGGCGGATCCAGCTCTTCAATGCTGCCGCCGCGGCGTTGTGGGGACGGTCGCCGGTCGTCGGGCGGGATCGCTGGAGTGGCGCCGCGCGGCTGCTGCACCCAGACGGATCCGAGATGCCGGCGCGCGATCATCCCATGGCCGCAGTCCTCGCCACGGGGCAAAGCTGCGACGATGTCGAGTTGCTGTTCGAACGACCCAACGGCGAACGGCGCCAGGTAGTCTGCCACCTCCGCCCGTTGCGCGACGTCGACGGTCGCATGGTCGGCGGCGTCGGCGCGGCGATCGACGTCACGGAGCAACGTCAGGCGGACGAAGCGAGGGCACGGCTCGCCGCCATCGTGGAATCTTCGGACGACGCCATCGTGAGCAAGGACCTGAACGGCATGATCCAAAGCTGGAATCGCGGCGCCGAGCGGCTGTTTGGCTACACCGCGGCGGAAGCGATCGGCCGACCGGTGACGATGCTGATCCCGGAAGACCGCGCGGGTGAGGAAGAGGAGATTCGGCGCCGGATCGGCCGCGGCGAGCGGGTCGAACATTACGACACGACGCGACGAAGGAAGGACGGCCGTTTGGTCGAGGTTTCGATCACGGTGTCGCCCCTGCGAGACCGGTCGGGACGCGTGATCGGCGCCTCCAAGATCGCGCGCGACATCAGCGAACGCCGGCGCGCCGACGATACCGCCCTGCGGCTGGCGGCGATCGTGGAGTCGTCCGACGACGCGATCGTGAGCAAGGATCTCAACGGCATCATCCGGAGCTGGAATGCCGCCGCGACGCGACTTTTTGGATACACGCCGGAGGAGGCGATCGGGCGTTCCATCATGCTGCTCATTCCGCCCGAACGGCGGGCAGAGGAGGACATGATTCTCGAGCGGATCCGCAGCGGGGCGCGGGTGGAACATTATTCTACGATGAGGCGGCGCAAGGACGGCGGGCTGGTCGAGGTGTCGCTCACGATTTCTCCGGTGCGGGATGCGAGCGGCCGCATCATCGGCGCGTCGAAGATCGCCCGGGACGTTACCGAAAGGAACCGGGCGCAACGCGAACTGCAGGTGGCGCATGCGCGCGCGCTCGCCGCGGTGCAGGCGAAGGACGATTTCCTCGCGGCACTTTCGCATGAGTTGCGCACGCCGCTCAATCCGGTGCTGCTGTTGGCCAGCAGCGCGGCGGAGGATCCCGCGCTTTCCGCCGACATCCGGCGCGACTTCGCCTCGATCCGCAAGCACGTCGAACTCGAGGCACGGCTGATCGACGACTTGCTCGATCTCACCCGAATCACCCGCGGGAAGCTGCCGCTCACGCCGGGCGTGCATGATCTGAATCTGGTGCTCGACGACGCGTTGACGACCGTGCGGCCGGATATTGCCGAAAAAGGGCTGCAACTGACGTGCGAGCTGGATCCGTGGCCGGCGCAGGTGCGGGCGGACGCCGTGCGGCTGCAGCAGGTTTTTTGGAACGTATTGAAGAATGCGGTGAAGTTCACGCCGGCAGGCGGCCGCATCTCGGTGCGCACGCGGGTGGATGGCAGCCGCCGCCGGGTGACGATCGAGGTGGCGGACACCGGCATCGGCATCACCGAAGCGGAACTGGGCCGCGTGTTCGAAGCGTTTGCGCAGGGCGATCACGCCGCCGCGGGTGGCTCGCATCGTTTTGGCGGCGTCGGCCTGGGCCTCGCCATCTCGCGCATGCTGGTGGAACTGCAGGGCGGGACCATTCGCGCGGAAAGCGGCGGCCGCGATCAGGGCGCACTGTTCGTGATCGAGCTTCCTCTGGCGACGGCCACCGGAGTTGCCGCGACGGCCGCAAAGCCCGGCCGCGGCGCCGGTCCGCCGAAGCGCACGCTGCCGCGGCGACGGGTGTTACTGGTGGAGGATCACGGCGCGACGCGCTCCGCGCTGGCGCGCATTCTCGGCCGGCGGAATTTCGAAGTGGTGACGGCCGGCAGCGCGGGGGAAGCGCGCGATGTCGCGCATGCCGGGAGATTCGATCTTTTGATTTCGGATATCGGACTGCCGGATGGCAGCGGCTACGAACTCATGGAAGAGTTGAATGCTGGTGGCGCCCTGCCGGGAATCGCGCTCACAGGCTACGGCATGGAAGAAGACATGGCGCGCAGCCGGAGATCGGGATTTCAGGCGCATTTGACGAAGCCCGTGGCCGTGGAAGACCTGGATCGTGCTCTTGCGCAGGTGCTCGATGCGACAGGCCTCTAGGTGGACGCGGCCGAGCGATTCGGCGCGTTAGCGGGTCTGATGCGGTCGGGAAAGTCCGCCCTTGACCGTGAAAAGAAATTCTTGGGGCTTTTCTTTTGAGGTAATGTTTTTGCAACATGACCCGCGACGATGCACACGAATGCCGACAAGGAAGGGAGCCAAGCGTCGGGCCGATGGAGCCCGGCCGCGCTGAAATCGATCGTCGCGGAGCTGGCGCGGCGCCATCCGGACGAACGTGCGGACCGCATTGAGCAGATCGTGCAGTACTGCAAAGGGGCGGTGTTTCCGGCCGAAGGTCGTGAGCGGCTGATTCGGTTTGCGACGGGACTGTTGCGGACCGCGCCGGGAAAATCCGGAGAGAGGCTGCCACGGGGCCGTTGAATCGGGCGGAGGGTGGGTGTGTCGGTTTTCGGCGCAGCCGGCGCGGCTCAGGTCCGCACGGTCTTTTCCTCGGCTTCCGCCCACAAGGTCACGACCGGCCACAACGCGCACCACGTCAGTAAAATGGCGGGATTGTAGAAGAGAAAGTCGGTCCACGCATGCGCGAGGACGATCAACAATCCGGCTACGAGCAGCACCGCGAGTGGGTTTTCCCAAAAGCAGATTTTGATCAGCCGCAGAAACCAGAAAAGCCCGGCGATCACGATCAGCGCCACGCCGGGGAGACCCAGCTCGACGGGGATCTGCAGGAGATCGTTGTGCGCATGGTCCCAGAAGAGTCGGCGTTTGCCCTGTTGAAAAATCTCCGGGTGCTTCTGCTGGTAGATCGGGAAAAGGAAACGAAAGCTCCCGGCGCCCGTGCCCCACTGCCAGTTGTCCTGCAGCATCTCCCACGTCGCGCGGCTCGCGATCTGCCGCGAGCGCACGGACGCGTTTTCGTCCTCGAACAGCCGCTGCATGCGATCCAAGGCCTTTTCGGCCGAAAGCGCGGAAAAACCGACGTAACCGAAGCCGCCCAGCGCCGCGATCAGCGCGATGCTGACGAGCGGCCGACGCAGGTCCGAGGGCTGCCGCCATTGAAAAACGAGAAATGCCAGACCTGCCGCGAGGACAAAAGCGGCCATCGCGAGTGTGGCGCCCCGCGCGTAGCTCACGACGATGTTGGTGGCGAGCAGCACGGCGAAAAAAACAAACAGCGCGGACGGACTCGACTTTTCCATGCGGCGCAGTCCGCGCAGGTAGTGCCACGCGGCCAGCGCCGTCGCGACGATCAGGATGAGCAGCAGATACGCGCCGGCGTGATTCTTGTAGATGAAACTGCCGAAGAAGGACGCGTTGGCCGACGGGATTGACCAGTAGATTTTGCCGTTGGACGTCAGCCGCTGCACGAGCGCGAAGAGCGCCAGCGCAAAGCCGTTGGCGGCGAGGCCGGTCAGCAGAAGTTGAAGACTGCGGCGACGCGTGAGCCCGATCCAAATCGAGCACACCAGCAGCCAGGCCGCGCCGTAAATCACGAGCATCCGCCAAGGGCCGCCCAACACGAACGGGTTCGCGGTGCCGGACGGCAGCCAGTCGATCCGTGGCAGCATTTCCATCCACCACAACCGGTCGCGCTCGATATAGATCCAACCGGGATTGAGGGCCTGCACCACGATATAGCCAAGCAGCAGCAGACCGCACCAGAACACGGGAAACTTCAACAGCCGCGGGAGCGGGAGCATGCGGAAATCCGGACCGGTCGTGAACTCTGCCGTATAGGTTCGCGGCATCAGCGCCACGGCGAACGTCACGAGTGCGAGCACGAGACTCGTGAGTTGCGCCCACCAACGCATCCCGCCGAGCGCCCAAGGCAGGAAAACCAGCTGGGCCAGGACCAGGCTGAGCAGGATCTTTTCAAGCGGATGGAGCCGCTGGCGGCGCGACGTCGCGCGGAACCGCTCGAGCCGGCCCGCCGGACCGAATGGAAGAGGCTGGGAGTCGTCCACCGCGCCACCATGCTGAAACTCGTCGACACGGGAAGTCATTTCCCGGCGGTTCGCCGGAACAAACGCCGCCGGTTCATTTTCCCCCTAAACCGCCGGTTCGGGATTCGTGACGCCACCCCGCCGCCGCGGATTGGCGTCAGGAACACCCCGGCGACGCAGCCGGGGGAACCCGCCGGGAAATCGCTTGCCTCACCCCCATGCCCGTGAACACTGCGGCTGACTATCACCGGCCCACGCGGGCCTCGCAAACCACCGCGGGCATACCCCGCTCGATCACATGGACGACACGCCTGCCAAGGAAACTCCCGCCAAGGAGTTCAACAAACTCGATCTGAGCCAGCTCCAAGGCTTCAGTTTCGGCACCCAGTGGACTCAGGACAAAACGTCGGCGCCCGACTCACGCGAGCGCTCGGACCGACCACGTCGGGAATATGGACCTGAACGTCGCGACGGTGCGGGCGGTCCCGAGCGGCGCGATCGCCGTTCGTTCCGTCGACCCGCCGGTGGCGACAATCCCGGCGGCAGCGGCATGGCGGGCGGAGCCGGCGGCGGTTCGTCCGGCGCGGAGCCCGGAGCGCGGCGCGAGTTCAATCCCGAGCGCGGTCCGCGGCGTGAGTATCAAGGCGGACCTCGTCGCGATGGCCGCGGCGACCGCGGCCCCCGTCAGGGCGGTTTCGGCGCGCGACCCGAGTTCCAGGATCGCGGGCCTTACGAGAGCCCGTTGTTCAACGTCGCGTTTTATCCGGAGGACTCGAGCTTCAGCGCGCTCGCGAAAACCATCCGCTCCTCGTGCCGCACGATCGAGTTGTTCGAAATCGCGCGCACGGTGATCGGAAAATCCGATCGCTTCGTGGTCGTCCTGACGCGCAAGACTCCCGGCTCGCCGGGCGCGGGTCCGTCCGACCCCCAAGCGCCGGCCGCAGCGAGCGCCGCGAAGCAACCGATCTATATTTCGGTGCCGGATGGAATTCCGTTCGAGAGCGACGAAGCCGCGTTGAACCACGTGTTCACGCAGCACCTCGGCCGCTTCTTCGACACCGCGGAGGTCGAGGTCGAGGCGCCCAAGGGGAATTTTCAGGTGATCAACAAATGCGGCGTGACGGGCGAGTTGCTCGGGCCGCCGAATTATCACCGCTACCAGCAAATCGTGCAGCAGCACTTCAATGCGAAGATCAGCCGGATGCCGTTCGAGGTTTTCCGCAATCGCATCGAGACCGTGCGCGATCCGGAGGTCGTGGCGCAGTGGCTCGCCAAGATGAAGAAGGCCACGCGCTATACGCTGAAACAGCCGAAGAGCGCGACGCCGGTCGCGGTCCCGCCCGTCGCGACGGAGCAGGTTCCGGCGGAAGTCGCCGCCGCCGCGACGGCCGAGGTGGCGGCGCAGGAAAGTTCGACGACGCCCGAATCGGCGCCGACGCTGACGTTCGACACCTTCGAGGATGCGCGCACCTATCTGCTGACCCAGGCGCGCGAGAAACTCGTGCGCACGGTCGAGAGCGCGCGCTTCCACGGGAAGCTCGTCGAGACGATGCCGCAAGGCGAGATCCGCCGCGCGATCGAGGGAGCGCTCGAGCGCCAGCGTCGTTTTCCTCTGGATACGGCCAACGCCCTCCGCGGCCGGCTGCGTCGCGAGCATTTCACCATCTTCAAGAAAGGCTCGAAGGGGATCAGCTACGTGTGCGCGGTGAAGCGCAAGTTCCGCGTCCCCGGCCAGACCTTTGCCGAAACGATCAGTGCGCTGATCGCCTTCATCGAGGCGCATCCGATGATCCGCGCGAGCGAACTCGCGTCGAAGTTCCTCGGCATCGAAAACGCCACGCCCAAGACGCCGGAAGCACCGGCTGCCGGTGCGGAAACGCCGGCCGAGGGCGCCGAGGCCACGAAGGCAGAGCCCGTGCTCTCGATCGACGATCGCGCGCGCATCAGCCGCATGCAGGGCGATCTGCGCTGGCTCGTGACCGAAGGTTACGTGACGGAGTTCATCGATGGTCGGCTCTTTGCCCCGCCGCCGATGGTCGAGGCGCGCAAGAAGGAGGTCGAATCGGAGGAGCACGATCCGGAAAACTTCCCCGAGGTGCCCGCTTCCGAGTCGGCCCCGGCTCCGGCCGCGGCCGCTCCGGAGGTCTCCGCCGCAGCGACTGCGCCTGTCGTGACGGAAACTCCCGCCGAAGCGGACGTGAAGCAGGAATTGCCGAGCGACCCCGTCGCCGCGGAGGAAACTCCCGTCCCCAACGCTCCTGCGCCGGTGACTCCGGCGGCCGAAGCCGCACCGGAGCCCGAAAAGCGCGACGCCGAGTCACCCGCCACGTGATTCACCGAGCCCGACGATTTCGTCGGGCTTTTTTTGGACGCAAAGCGTCGTTCGCGACGCCTCGCACGCTCAAGCCAGCCGCAGCGTGTGCCGTTCGTCGGGCGTGATGCCGAGCGTCAGGTGCAGCGTGCCGGCCGGTAGGAAGCCCTCGATTTTCTCAGGCCACTCGACGGCGAGGCACCACGGGCTGACGAGGAAATCCTCCAGCAGGAGGTCCTCGATCTGCGTCGCGTTCTCCAGTCGGTAGGCGTCGAGGTGAACGAGGGTCCGCTCCGGCCCGCGGTGCACGGTGTAAATGTTGAAGGTCGGGCTGGTGACCGGTTCCGCCACGCCGAAGCCTTGGGCGAGACCTTGCACAAAGGTGGTTTTGCCCACGCCGAGATTGCCGTGCAACGCGAGCGCGATGTCGGGCGGCAGCGCCGCGGCGACGCGCGCCGCCCAGGCGCGGGTTTCATCCGCGGAGGAGGTGACGACGCCCTGCCGAAGTTGATCCAGGGCCTTCATCGCGGACGCCGGGCGCGCAAGTGCTCGTATCCGCGATACGGAGACAAATCGAGCGCGGTCGCGGAGCGGCGCCCGCGTTTCACGAAACGACCGAGGTAGGACAGCGCTGTCCGCGGAAAGGCGTGCGACCACGCGCGTTCGAATGCCGCCGCGTCCGCATGCGCCGCGAGGGCGAAGAGCAGTTCGTAATCCTCGCCATCGGTCAACGCGGCGCGCAGCGTGGCGCCGCGTCGCCGCGGAATGCGCGCGGACTCGATCTCCGGCTCCGCGCCCGCAGGAGTCAGCGCGTGCAGGTCCTTCGCGAGGCCGTCGCTCAGATCCATCATGGCGGTGACTTCCGGGCGGCGCGCCAGCCAGGCGCCTTCCTGCAGCCGCGGGGTGAATTTGAAGTGGTGTCCGGAACGCAGGCTGTTGCCGAGCGTGCCCGTGACATAGAGCGCGTCGCCGATCCGGCCGCCGGTCCGCGTGAGGAGGCGGTCGCCGGTGCTGTCTCCCAGCAGCGTGAGACTGGCGGCAAGCGTGCCGTCCGCCTGCGCGATGTCGCCGCCGACGATGGGCACGCGATAGGCGCGGGCGCACGCGGCGAGTCCGCGATAAAATCCCTCGAGCCAGCGCAGGCTTGTGCGCGCGTCGAGCGTCAGCGCCAGCACGGCGGCGGTGGGCTTCCCGCCCATGGCGGCAAGGTCGCTCAAGTTGCGCTTCAAAAGCTTCCCGCCCACCGCGCGGGGCGGCACCGCAGCGTTGAAATGCCGCGGATAGATCACCGGATCGACCGTGATGAGCTGCCGACGCCGCGCCGGCGGCAGCACAGCGCAGTCGTCGCCAATCCCGAACGGCGCGCGCGGCGAGGCGGCGCCCAGCCAGCGGCGAATCGCCAGGATCAGGCGCTCTTCGCCCAAGGCGGCCACGGAGTCCGGGAAACGTCGGGTAAACGGAGCCACGGCGAGAAGATTACGGCGGCGTGAGGCCGGCGAAAAGCACGAGGATCGTGTGCAGGTTGAAAATCGCATGCGCCACCATGGCGGTGCCGATGCGGCCCGTGCGTTCGTAGCCCAGCGAGAAAACCACGGCGAGGGCGGTGAGCGGCGCGAAGCTCGCCAGGCCATCGAGTGTGGTCCAGTTGACGTGCAGCGACGCAAACAGCAGCCCCGGCAAAACCAGCGCGAGCCAGCGGGGGATGCGCGTGCGCAGGTAGCGGAAAATCGTCGCGCGAAACAGCAGTTCCTCGGTGATCGGCGCGATCAACGTCGCGAGCACGATCATGACCGCGAGCAGTGTCTTCGAATCGGCCTGGGCGAACATGCGCAAAAGGTCCTGCTGCTCGGCCGGCAAGCCGGCGAGTTTCAGCACTCCGAGCCAGAGCAGGCTGGTGACGGTGACGACCGGCAAGGCGATGAGAAACGTGGCCAGACCCGAGCGCAGGGTGGTGCGGTCGAGTGGCGGCAGCAGCGCCGGATGACCGAGCTTCAGCGGCAGCAGGCACGGGCCGATCAGGAGACCGACTTGAAACGCCGCGCTGCCGACCACGGTCACCGCATCGGTGGAGAGCGGGAAGGCGCGCAGCGCCACGCCGGCGACCGCCGAGGCGATGAGCGCCCCGATGACGATGACGAAGGTGAAAAAGAGGAACTCCGAGGGCGAGACCGACCAGGGCGGGAGCGCTGTCGGCGCAAACCGGAGTCGCGCGCGCGCGGCGGGACTCCACACGTGCCGCCACAGCAGAAACACCCCGAGCAGAAGCAGCGCGAGTTCGATCGTGTAGACGACTTGTTCAGTCACAACGACGGGCATGGCGTGCGAGTGCGGAGGAAAAGGCGCCGCGCGGCAATGCCGGAGGCGCTCCGTGGGGCACGCCGGTGGCGGAGCGTCCGGCCGGCGGAGGAAATCCTACGCGAGCAGGCGGCCGTTGCTGAACACGAGGCGGCCGTCGACGATGGTCGACTTGACGCGGCCGGTGAGCGTCTGCCCGTGCCAGGGCGAGTTGCTCGATTTGCTGAAGCCGGCGCGCGTGTCGTAGGTCCATTTTTCCGCCGGATCGAACACACAAATGTCGGCGGCGGCACCGGAGGCGAGCGTGCCCGCGGGCAGATTGAGGATCCGGGCGCCGCAGCGGGTCATGAGGTCGATCACCCGCGGCAACTTGAACCGGTTCTGCCGGACGAGCACGTCGAGCGTGACCGCCAGCGATGTCTCCAATCCAAGGATACCGTTCGGCGCGTAGTCGAACTCCTTGTCCTTCTCGTAGTCGGTGTGCGGCGCGTGGTCGGTGCTGATGCAGTCGAGCGTGCCGTCGCGCAGTCCTTCGATCAGCGCCTGCCGGTCCTCCTCGGTGCGGAGCGGCGGGTTCATCTTGAAATTCGTGTCGTAGGTCGAGAGGGCCTCGTCGGTGAGGGCGATGTGATGCGGCGTGGCCTCGGCGGTGATGCGGGCGCCGCGGCTTTTGGCGCGGCGGATGACGTCGACGGAAAACCGCGAGGAGATGTGCTGCAGATGGATGTGGGCGCCGGTGTATTCGGAAAGGATGACGTTACGCGCGACGATCAGGTCCTCGGCGGCGTTGGGCCAGCCGCGCAATCCGAGTCGCGTGGACACGGCGCCTTCGTTCATCACCGCGCCCTGCGTCATGGACGCGTCCTGGCAGTGGTCCATGACGGGCAGGTCGAACATCTTCGCGTATTCGACCGCGCGGCGCATGAGCTCGTTGTTTTGCACGCAGTCGCCGTCGTCGGTGATGGCGACGACGCCGGCGCGCTTGAGAGAGCCGATCGGGGCGAGGGCCTGGCCCTTCATGCCGACGGTGATGCAGCCGGTGGGGAGAACCTTCACGACGGCGTCGCGGCGCACGGCGTCGTTGATGAACTGGATCGTGCCGGCGTTGTCCGCGGGCGGCGAGGTGTTCGGCATGCAGACGACGGTGGTGAATCCGCCGGCCGCGGCGGCGCGGGAGCCGGTGGCGATCGTTTCCTTGTGGGTCTGGCCCGGCTCGCGGAAATGGACGTGGATGTCGACGAGGCCGGGGCAGGCGACGAGCCCGGAGGCATCGATCTTCTTCGCGCGTTTTTTTGCGGCGGCGGAGAGCGAGTCGACAATCTTGCCGTCGGTCACGAAGAGGTCGCCAACGGCATCGCGTTTGGCGGCCGGATCGATCACCCGGGCGTTCTGGATCCAGAGGGAAGGCATGGCGAAAAGGTCGGAGTCGGAGGAAGGCGCGACGGCGGAGGGTCAGCGGGTGTGGTCGGTCGCGATGGCGTTTTCCGGCTGGCCGCCGGCGCAGAGATAGAGGACGGCCATGCGAACGGCGATACCGTTGGTCACCTGTTCGAGGATCACGCTGCGCTCGCCGTCGGCGAGTTCGCTGTCGATTTCCACGCCGCGGTTGATGGGGCCCGGATGCATGATGATCGCCTTCGGGTTGAGCCAGCTGGCGCGGGTCTTGTTGAGTCCGAACATGCTGGTGTATTCTCCGAGCGAGGGGAAATGACCGCTCGACTGGCGTTCGTGCTGTATGCGCAAAAGCATGACAACCTCCGCGTCGGCGAGGGCGCTGCGCAGGTCGTGCGACACCTTCACGCCGAGATCGGTGAACCAGTGCGGGACGAGCGTGGCCGGACCGACGAGGGTGACATCCGCTCCCATCTTCGTGAGCGCGTGAATGTTGGAGCGGGCGACGCGGCTGAAGAGAATATCGCCGAGGATCACGACCTTGCGGTTCTTCAGCGAGCCGAGGTGCTCCTTCATCGTGAACGTGTCGAGCAGGCCCTGGGTCGGGTGCTCGTGGGCGCCGTCGCCGGCGTTGACGACCGGGATGCCGAGGATGCGCGAGAGGTAGAGCGGCGAGCCGGCGGCGGCGTGACGGATCACGATCATGTCGGCATTGAGCGCCTGGATGTTCTCCGCGGTGTCGCGCAGCGTTTCGCCCTTGGTCGTGCTGCTGCTGGCGGCGTCGAAAGAGATGACGTCGGCGCTGAGGCGCTTGGCCGCCATTTCGAACGCCATCCGTGTGCGCGTGCTGGGTTCGAGGAAGAGGTTGACGATCGTCTTGCCGCGGAGCGCGGGGACTTTTTTCACGCTGCGGGTCAGGGTGCGTTTAAACGCGACCGCGGTGGCGTGGATCTGGTCGATCTCGGCGAGCGAGAGTTCCTCGAGCGTGAGGAGGTGTTTGCGCGTCCAAGGCATGGAAGTGAAAAAGGCAGAGGCTCAGGTGGTGGCTTTGCGGGCGGCAATCGTCTCGATGCGAATCGCATCGCGCGCGGGATCTTCGGGGTCGAGGCGCACGACCACTTTCTCCGTCTCTTCGGTTTCGACGGTGAGAGCGCAGTAGTCGGGCGCGAACGGCAGGCGGCGCCCGCCGCGGTCGACGAGGATCGCGAGCTCCACGCGGCTGGGCCGGCCGTGATCGAAGAGTTCGTCGAGTGCGGCCTTCACCGTGCGGCCGGAGAAGAGCACATCGTCGACCAGGATCACGAGGGCGCCGTTGACGTCGGCGGGAATGTGCGTCGGCGCGAATTCCTTGGGAATGGGATTTCGGCCGATGTCGTCGCGGTGGAAGGAAATATCGAGCGTGCCGGTGCGCACGGCGGCCGAGCGGCCGGCGGCCAGGCGGGCGCTCACGCGTCGGGCAAGCTCGATGCCGCCGTTGGCAATGCCGAGCAGAAGCAGCGGAGCGCCATCGGGATGTCGGGCGGCAATGGCCGAGGCGAGACGCTCGATGGCGGCGTGAATCTCTTCAGAACTAATGGTCTTGGGTTGGGCCACGAGGTCTGGTTCTGCCGCCGGGCTCCAGGGCGGTAAAGAGAAATGTCGGTCGCAGAATGGGCCGCGAAACGC
Source organism: Opitutus sp. sgz309028 (assembly GCF_059821195.1). Classification (NCBI taxonomy): domain Bacteria; kingdom Pseudomonadati; phylum Verrucomicrobiota; class Opitutia; order Opitutales; family Opitutaceae; genus Opitutus; species Opitutus sp. sgz309028. The sequence continues at coordinate 1,446,638 of NZ_JCAMRR010000002.1, forward strand.
CGCGGGGTTGGCTCGCGCCGTGGGGGCGCACGCGAGCGGGATCACGGATTCGCGACCGTCCGGGCGGTCACATCGAGACCGTCTTGCAGCAGCACGGCGCGATTCGGCTGGGCCTCGAGGCGATTGCCATGTGAGTCGCTGCCCGCAGTGAACTTCAGTCGCGAGAGGCCGCTGACTTGAACCGGTGCACCGTTGTCCTGATACAGGTCGCCGCCGGCGATCTGCGTATCGGTAGCCGAACCGAGAAGAATCACGGGTTGAGCATCGCCGAACGCCGTCACATTCCCGAGGTAAACGGGCCCTTGAAACGCCACGCCCGGCGCGTAGAGCCCGGTCACGCCGGAGGAGGCGAAGTAGTGGGTGTTGGCGGTGCGCACGCCGCCGAATTTTCCATTGGCGCTCGCGATGGCGATGTAGGCGATGTCCGCGATGCCGTCGTAGTCGACCCCCGCCTTGAAGAGCGCCTGATTCACGGCGTTCGCCTTGCCGACGGTGAAAACGGAAACGTGGGTCTGCTCGGTCGCGCCGGTGATTACGATGCCGGCGTGGCCTTTCATGTAGCGAATGCCGGGCTGGTTGTAGTTGAGCGGGCCCGCGGGTCCCGAAACGCCCTCGAGCACGAGCGAAAGACTGCCCGGCCCGGAGAACTCGACCTGCACGATGTCGTCGTCGAGATCGACGAACGAGGTGCGCGTAATCTGGCCGAGCGGGTAGTCGGAGGTGATGGTTTCCGCTGCACCCGTGACCAGCACTTGGTCGAAGATGTTGCCGTTGGGATGACGGACGTCGCGGTCGACCTCGTTGCCGTCGCCGGTCACCTTGATCGCGCTGGCGAGACCCACGATGGCGGGAAGACTGCTGGCGCTGGCGCCGTTGACGAGGGCCGTCGCGCTGTAAAGGCCCGTGCTCGCCGGCTGGAGATGGCCAAGGGTGTAGCTCGAGCCCGTGGCGCCCGCGAGAAGCACGCCGTTGCGGCGCCATTGGAAGGCGGCGCCGGGAGTGACATCGGCGGTCAGCGTGACGCTGCTCCCGACGCCCGCGGACTGGCTGGCAGGTTGGAGGCTGAAACGCGGAGCGATCCGGGTAACCGCTCCCCATTCGAGTGGAAAACGTCCGAACAGCACGCCGCGCGCCTGAACGCCGCTCGCCCCGCCGGAATAGGAAAAGGTCGCGCCGGCGGCATCGGTCGGCGAACTCGCGGCAGAAACGCGCTGCACGCCGGAAATGGCGACATCGTCGAAGAACCAGCCGACACCGGGCTCCGTCTGTGGATAAAACGAGGTGCCCCGAGTTTGCGTGTAAGCAAAACGGATACGGAAGGTGCGGCCCGCGAGGCCGGCGAGAGGCACCGTGCGTGAAACGAAACTCGTCTCGCCCGCTCCGCCGCTCCCGGGCTGCCGGTAAACGTCGGTCCACGACACGCCTTCGTCGGTGGAAGTCTGGATCCGTGCAACTTGGTCGGCGGTCGCGAATCCCAGCCGGCTGCGCAAGGTGAGTTGCGGGGAGGAACCGGCGGGCGCGAAAAAGATGTCGTTGCCGGTCAGAAACTGGTCGTCGGCCGTCGGCGTTGCGAGGTGATAGCTGGCAGTCCCGGCGGCCACGGTCGACGTGGTGCGCGCGGAGTAGGCGCCGGTGGTGCGGGCGGTCAGGCTCGCGAGGTTGTTCTCCGCATCGTAAACGGGAGCTGTCGGATCCAGTGTCACCGAGCGCCACTGCACTTGCGGGACGAACGGAGGCTTCGCGACCGTAAAGGTCGACGCGGCCACGGCGCTGACGGTGAAGGTGACGGCATCGGGCCCGGGTCGGTCGGGATCGAAGGCGATCACGTCGTAGATGAAGGTCTGGGGCGTGCCGTTGACGAGCACGTTGCCGACCGTGACGTGAAACGTGCTGTCGGACGTGACGGCGGGCGGGCTGCTCGTGTTGGTATCCAGATTACCATACGACCACACGAGCGAATTTTCCCCCGCGCCGCTCGCCCGGGCTTCGATGTTCACCGGCACGGCGGCACCGTCGCGGGTCATGGTCACTGTCGCGTTTGCGAAGCTCGCTCCGGGATAACTGAAGGACCAACGGGGGAAGATCAGCGGCGCGGGAACATAGCCGGCCGGCGGCCACGCGACGTAGGTGGTGCGGGTGGAGGGACGCGGAGAGTTGTAATTGCCGTCGAGGATCCACGTCGCGTTGGCGGCATAGTTGGAGCCTGTTTCGGGCACGTCGCCGATGCCCATCTCGCGGGTTTGCGGATAAAGCAGCCAGCGACGGTGGCCCGCCATCTGGTTGCCGGCGCCGGGATCGGCGATGTAGCCCGTGATGGCGTCGGGTCCGGCGAGGCCGATCGAAAGATTCGAGTTTCCGGCCGCTTCGGCGCCCGCTGGAGTGTAGAAAATCCAGCTGGAGGGCGGATTGTGACTGAGCGCGCGATTGGCGCTCATCATCAACGCGGCTTGCTGGGCCTTTGCGCTGAAGGTGGAATTCAGGGTCACGGCGGCGGGCACACCGGCGAGGGCGCGGAAGAAATTGATCCGAAGCAGCACGGCATCCTTGAACGCGGACGAGGTCTCGCCGGCCGCGCCGGTCGAAAAGCTGCCGGTCCAGCCCATGGGCACGTCGTCCGAGGCGCCGTAGAGCGCACGGTAGAACTGCCTTGCTTCCTCGCGCGACGCGGGATTGACGCTGAGCGCGGGGAGCGCCGAGGCGCGCAGCTGAGTTTGTGCTCGAAGTTCGGATACACGCCGCGCCGTGGGGGCGGTGGGCTGGGCAAAAATCGCGCTGGTGCCAAGCAGCAGCGGAAAAATCAATCGGAGCAGGCGCATGGGCGGAACGCAGCGAGCACACGCCATCCGGCGTGACAAGTGCCGGCGCAAAAATCGGGCGCCGACCTGAGGGCGTCCGCACCGCGGATCAGGGTGTCGGATTCACCACGATGCGGCTGGTGACGTCACTGCCGTTTTCCTGCAGCGAGGCCCGATTCGAACGCGCCGGCAGCGGACGTCCGTGCGAATCGACGCCGGCGGTAAATTGCAGGCGGGTGATGCCGCTGACCTCGACGGGCCGGGTGTTGGCCTGCAGTAAATCGCCGCCGGCGACGCGCACATCCGTGGCGGAGCCAAGAATCAGCATCGGCTTCGCCGAGTCGAACGCGTTGACATTACCAACGAAGACCGGGCCGGTGAACGCGACCCCGGGCGCGTAAATGCCGGTCAAGGGGCGCTGCGCGAAATACTCGGCGTTGGCAGTGCGCACGCCGCCGAACTTTCCGTTGGCGCTGAGGATCGCGATCGAGGCGATGTCGGCGATGCCGTCGTAAGGCGTGTCGGCGTGTCCCTGGAAAAGCCGGCTGCCGTTGTTGGCGGGATCGTTGGACGCGCTGATCGGTGCGAGGATGTTGTAGCGCTGCGTGGGATCGTAGGCGGTCATGCGACCGACGCTGAAGACGGAGACGTTGGTCGTCTCGTCGGCGCCGGCGATCACGATCGTGGCGTGGCCTCTCACGTAGCTGATTTCCGGCTGCGTGTAGTATTCGGGCGGCGCGGCCGGATACGGATTGGCGATCACGAGCGAAAGCGTGCCGGCGCCGGAGAACTCGACCTGCACGATGTCCTTGTCGAGATCGACAAAGGAGATGCGGGTAATCTTGCCTGGATCGGCGGTGAGCGACGCGGCGGTGACGGTGTCGCTGCCGTTAAGCAGTAGTAGTTGATCGTAGATGTTGCCGTTCGGATGTTTCACGTCCGCGTCCACGATCCGTCCTGAGCCACTGACCTTTGGGGTGGTGGTGACGCCCACGATGGCGGGACGGGTAAAGGTCGCGCCGAACTCGTTGGTGAGAATGGCGGTGTAGATGCCGGCTTTCGTCGGGTCGGCATTGACGATCGACAACGTGGGACCATTCACCTGTGGCAGGTCGTCGCCGTTGAATTGCCACCGGATCGACGACACCGGGCTGCCGCTCGCGGCGACGGACAGGGTCACCGTCCCGCCCATGGCCGTCGTGTTCGCTGCCGCAGGCTGGGCGACGATGGCGAGCGGGCCGGGAACGTGGGCGGTGCGGCGCGCGTTTTGTTGCAGCATCGGCCACGGTGACGTCGCGGCGTCCTGGCCCAGGTTGAACGCGTGGAGTTTGGCGTCGGCGCTGCCGATGAAGAGGCGCTGATTGGCCAAAACGGCGGAGGAGCGAATGCGCAGCGCCGTCGCAAACGTGCGCACGAGCGTGCCCGTGGGGCTGACGGCGTAAACGACCCCATCGTAGGCGCCGATGTAAACGGTGCCGTCCGCCGCAACCGCGGGCGACGACGCGCGAACTTCGTCACCGAGCGTGTAGGTCCACTTGGTGGCGCCGCTGACCGGATCGAGGGCGTAGAGCTTGTGGTCGTAAGCGGCGAAATAAACCGCGCCGTCGATTCCGATGGCCGGCGAGGAACTGATGCTGGCGTCGGTGCCGTCGAACGCCGGCAGCGCAATCGACCATTTCACCGCCGCGGCACGAGGACCGGGGGTGAGCGCATAGAAGCGGCCGCTGAGCGTGCCGAAATACAACGTGCCGTCGGCGGCGATTGCGGGCGAGGTGTAGATGTCGCCGTTCGCCGTGTAGGTCCACTTGAGCGTTGCGCTCGCACCGCTGTCCGTGAACGCAAAGAGCGTTCCGTCGGTGGTGCCGACGTAGATCGTCCCGTCCGCCGCCACGACCGGCGAGCAGTAGGTGCCGCCCTTGTCGGCGGTGTTGAGCGTGTAGTTCCACTTGAGTTCGCCCGTGTTCGTGAGGGCGTAGAGCTTCAGGTTGTCGCGGAAATAAATGGTGCCGTCCGTGCCCAGGGCGGGTGCGGAGAAGGAGGGCGAACTCGCGGCGAAGCTCCATTTTTTCTCTCCGGTCCGGGCGTCGAGGGCGTAGAAGGAGGCATCGAGCGAGGCGATGTAAACGGTGCCATCGCCGGGTGCGATCGTGGGCGTGGCGCCCTCGATGCTGCCGATCGGGGTCGAGCCGGCGGGGTAGCGCCATTTTTGAACGCCGTCCTGAGTGACCGCGTAGACGTAACCTTCGACCGATCCGAAATACACCGTGCCATCGGACGCGACGGCGGGCGACGACGTCACCTCGTCGTCGACGGGAAACTCCCACACCGAGTCGGTGAGCGTCAGCGTGATGTTGCCGCCCTCCGATCCGTCCCGACGCGTGTTGTCGACCTGGAAGAAATACGTCGTGCCGGCGGTCGCCTCGAACCGGACAAGCGAATCGGAATTGGTGGCGGAGGAATTGTCGTTCGCGGCGATTCCGGTCACGTCGGCGACGCTGCTGCCGACGTAGACGGCGGCGGTGGCATCGACCTCCGTGGAAAACGCCGCGACGTGATAGCGTCCGCTGTCGGGGGCCGTCCATTTATACCAGAGGGTGTGGCCGGCGCCGTTCGGGGGAACGGCTTCGCCGTTCTGCCGGGAGCTGTTGAGGTTGGTGGCGGTGAGTCGCACCGCGCGACCGGAGATGGTTTCGGCGTTGGCGAAATCGTCGTTCGGCGGGACGGTGCCGATCTTGAGAACCGTCAGTCCGGCGTCGCCGTTTTTGCCGGCGATCGCAATCTGATAGGTCGTCCCCTGGGTCACCGTCGTGAGTATCCGGCTGGTGGTGACACCTTCGGCGTTGTCGTTCGACGCGAAGGGTGTGAGCGCGTTGAGCGAGGCGCCGGTGTAGATCGCGAGCACGGTGTCGTAGTCGCTCCCGTTGGTGTCGAAGCCGACCTGACCGGAACTGGGCGCGGTCCAGCTCCACCACAGGGAGCTGCTGGCGGAGCCGAGGCCCGCGTGCGTGGGTTCGCCCAGCGCGGTCTCGCGGGTGGCGCCGACGTTGGACGACCGGACGCGGATGTTGGGGCCGGCCAGTTCGGCGCGGGCGGCGAAGTCGTCGTTGAACGGCAGATTGCTGGTGGCGGTGAGCGCGAGGGCGAGATTGAGACGCCCCCCGGTCTGCACCTTGCCGCGGAGCGTCGGCAGTTTCGTGGTCGAGCGCAGGAGGCGATTGATGAGCTGCCGGTAGGTGTCGCTTGGATACTTCGCTTTCAACAGCGCGAGCGCGCCCGTGACATGCGGCGCGGCCATGGAGGTGCCGGTGGCCAGCTGGTAGCCGTTGTCGCTCGTGTTGTAAGTCGAGTAAATCGCGGTGCCGGGCGCGGCGAGCTCGACGGAGCCGGAACCGTAATTCGAGTAGTCGGGGTCGAGCACATCGCTGCGGTTCGTCGCGGCGACGGCGACGATGTTGTCCAGCGCGTAGGCCGCCGGGTAGTCGGGGATGGTGTCGTTGTCGGTCGCGGCGTTGCCGGCCGCGGCGACAAAGATGATGCCGGCGTCGCGTGCGGCCTTGAGCGCATCATATTCGGCGGATGAATACGTCGAGCTGCCGTAGCTGCCGTTGATGAGGTGGGCGCCGTGGGCGATGGCGTAGTTGATGCACTCGACGGAGTCGGAGGAGGAACCGGTGCCGGTCGAATCGATGAACTTCAACGCCATGAGCTTCGTCTTCCACGCGATGCCCGCCACGCCGAGGTTGTTGTTGCCCACCGCGCCGATGATGCCGGCGACGTGCGTGCCGTGGCCGTCGTCGTCGTTCGGCTTGTAGTAAAGCGAGGGCAGGCTGCTCGGCATGAGCGCGTTGATGCCATGGTTGCCGCTGCCGTCGCTCCAGAGGTTCGCGAGGAGATCGGAGTGAGTCAGACGAATGCCCGAGTCCGCCACGGCGACGACGACGTTCGACGCGTCGGTGAGGGTGTTCCAGGCGGTGACGGCGCCGATGTCCGCGCCGATCTGCGTGGAGTTGCGAAGGGACCACTGCTGGTTGAACGAAGGATCGTTCGGCAGCACGCGGGCGTAGCGGATCCGGTCGGGCTCGACATAGTCGTAGCGGCCGGTGGCGCGAAGGCGGGCGATCGCCTCATTTACGTCATCGCCGGCGTCGAGTTCCAGGACGCGAAGACGGTCGACGCGGTCGAACTTGCGTCGCAGCCGCACGCGCGAGCGGCGTTCGACGGCTTCAATCTCGTCGCGGAAATCCGCGCGCGGTTTCGCCAGGATCCGGTGATCGCGATAGCCTTGGGCGCGCTCCTTGGGCGTGAGCGGGTCGGGCGCCAAGGCGGCGGTGGCGACAGTAATGACCGCCAGAAAACAGGCCAGCAGACGGACGAAGAAAGTGTTCAAGCGAGGAGGCCGGGATCGCATTACGACCGCGGGGCGGAGAGAGAGTGCCGTCGACGCGGGCGGGCTCAATGCGGATTTGCCCGGGGCGCGGTTTTTACCGCGCGTTCAACGACGCGATCCGCATCCGGTCCGGAGGCGAGCCAAGCGGCCAAGTCTTCGTCGGATGCGAGATTGCGGCCGAATTGATAATCGGGCGAAAGCAGCGAGGCATAGCTCGGCTCCAAAAAACGCCGGCAATGGAGCAGGACGCGCGCCCGCTGGCCCGGAGCGCGCACGAGCCGGCCGAGCGCCTGGTTCACTTTGGTCATGCCCGGCACCTGATAAACGCGACGAAACGCGGCCTCGCGCCCGAGGGCGGAGAACTCGGCGAGTCGCGCGCGTTGCACGGCATTTACTTCCGGCAACGCCGGGCCGACGACCAGCGCGTGCGAGACCCGACCGCCGAGCGCGTCGATGCCTTCGGCAAAACTCGAGCCGAGCACGAGAAACAAGGCGTCGGAGAGCGCCAGCGATTCCTCGACCCAGGCGGATTGGGCCGCGAGGTCGCGGGCGCGAGGTTGGAGCGCGGCGCGGAGGCCGGGCGCGACCTGCTCGAGTTCGCGCTGAATCGCCTCGGCATAAGCGTAGGACGGGAAAAAAACCGCGACGCACGTTGACCCGCGGGAATTCGCCACCGCCAGGTCGCGGGCGCGCGCGGCCGCGCGGTGGAGCGACGCGATCGTGAGCGCCGTTGTCGTATAATGATGCGAACGATGTTGAAACGTGGTGTCGACCCGCGCGTCGACCGCGACGTCGTAGGCGCCTTCGCGCCACGGTGTGTGGGCGCGGAGCAGCGCGGGCGCGGCGGCGTCGCGGGCTTCTTCGACGCGAAGAAGTTCGGCGGCGCTCGTCAGCTGGCGGTAAAGTTTTTTCGTGTCGCGCTTGGTGAGCGCGCCGAGCCGGTCGGGTGCGGCGGCGAGCGATTTCGCTGGCGCGATGTCCGGCGGCGCGTCGAGACCGCACGCGGTCGCGAAACTTTCGACTGGCGTGAGCGTGGCGCTCGCGAGCACCACGCCGCCGAAGCCGCGCAGCGTCGACGCGATCGCCGGCGCGGCATCGAGGCAGGTGAGCGCGAGCTCGGCGTCGCGCGGACACCACCAGAGCATCGGTAGGGCGGCGGCGAGTTGTTCGACGACGGTCGGCACCTGCCAGAGCAGCGCGGCGGCCTGCGGCCCGAGCTCGCCATAGTCGAGCGGCACTTCCGGCAGAATGCGCGCGACTTCCGAAAGCAGGTGATGGGCATCGTCCTGGTCTGTAGGAGTCAGCGCGTCACAGGCGCGCAGGTGCTGCAGGAAATGGCACCAATGATCCCACGCGGTGACGAGGCGTGCGAGCGGACGCAGCCGGTGTAACTCGTCGCGCGCGGCGAAGGCCTCGAGCACAGTGAACCCGTGCGAGTAGGTGTCGGCGACGCGCGACGGCAAGTTGTGCGCTTCGTCAATCAGCAGCAGGCTGCGCGCGGCGTCGAAGCCCGGTTGGTTGTAGAACAAACCGCGGCTAGACGGAGAGAACACGTAATTGTAGTCGCCGATCCAGACGTCGTTGAACGCGAGCGCGGCACGCGTGATCTCATAGGGACAGATTCGCGCCTGCCGGCCGGCGGCGCGGAGCGTATCGAGATCGCGCGCGTGTTTTTCGTCGAGATAGAAGCGGGCCAGTCCGCTTTTCGGCCAGCGCGCCTCGACCTGATCGAGAAAACCGCAGGACTCGCGGACGCAGTGAAACGTCGTGTTGATGCAGTGCTCGGCCTTGTTGCGAACATGCCAGACCCCGACCGGCGTGGCGGACGCTCCGGCGACGCCCGACGGCGCCTCCCCGGCCGTCATGGTTTGCAGCGTGCGGACGACCTGGAGCTGGCCCGTGGATTTGCTGGTGAGATAAAGCGCGCGGTCGAAATGTCCGGTGCGCAGCTGGCCGAGCGCAAATTCGAGCAGCACGCCGGTTTTGCCGAAGCCGGTCGGCGCCTCGAAAAACACCAGCGGCTGCCGCTCGAACGTCGCGGTCAAATCGCGCTGCGTCGTTTCCTGCCCCGGCCGCGGCGTGGCAAACGCGGGACGGAAGGCGAGGTTCCGCAGCCGCTCGCGGGCGCGCTGCCGGAGATTGAGAAACTCCGCGACGCGCTCGAGTTGAACCTTCAGGAAAACGTCGTCCGCCGGTGTGAGCGCGATCGTCTGCGAAAGTCCGGAGTCGGTTTCGACAAACACGAGCTCGGCGCAAAGCTCCGCGATCGCGCCGCCGGACGTCTGCTGGCGCAGCAAGTGAACGTAGGCGCCGAGCTGGGCGAAATAGTCGGGGTGCTCGCTGCGCAACTCGGATTCGTCGGCGGGAAGATTGCGCGTGACGGTCTTGATTTCGCGCAGGACGACGCGGTGGGGATCGCGGATGAGCTGGTCGATCCGGCCGGTGAGCGTGAGCGTCCAGCCCTGGTGAAAAACGTGGCCGGAGATCGGAATCTCGAATTCCGCGTGTGGGGTTTCGTCCGTGGCGCGGGCGCGCAGTTCGTTGTGCCAGTGCGTGCCGAGCTGCGCGCGCCACAGACCCTGCGCGCCGCTCCCCGCATCGCGCGGGCCGGTCGAAAACGCGGAGAACTCGCCGACGCTCAGGCTGGCGGTGCGCTGATCGAGATCGAAAACCATGAAGCCGGCACGAAATACAGGAAACGCCGGAAAACGAAATCACACTTCGCGCATTTTCGCGTGTTTCGCCTGGCTCGCGATTAATCCAGCAAAATTTCCGTGTGTCCGCGCAGATACTCCTCCAGTCGGCGCGTGAGCCGGGTCACGACCGGCGCGTCGGCGGTTTGCGCGGCAAGCGGCTGGTTGACGAGCACCGAGACGACACCGCGGTCGGCGGAGGGAAGCGTGGGGAACCACGCTTCGCGCAACGGATAACCCTCGTCACGCGCGAAGCGGTAGAGGCTTTTGAACCACACGACATCGGGACGATGCCCGGCGGCGAGCGCCGCCAATGCCTGCCGGAGCAGCGTGGCGACCGAGGAGCGGCTCTCCTCGCCGACGGGATTGCGCGCCACGAGCGCGGCGAGGGTCGAGGCAGCCCGCAGGGTTTCGTAGCTGCGACCGAGGCCGGGATGGCGCGCGATCAGACGCGTTTCCTTGATGAACCAAGTCTGACCCTGGTTCGAGCTTTCGAGGGAAAACGCGACTTCGTCGAACAGGTCGAGGGTGGTCGCGGCGGCGGACGGTTTTTTGCTGACGCGTTGTAGCGCGAGAAGCGATCCGTGCTCGGCCGAAAACAGCGTGAGGCTTTGAAACGAGTCGGTCGGCGGCCGCTTCTGCAGCACGAAGGCGTCGGTCTGCAGCGGGAGCGCAGGCATGATCGGCGGGGAAATCGGCGCCCGATGCGGCGGCGGGTGACGTGCGTTTGGAAAACGCAATTACTTCGCGAGCTCGGCGGCCTGCGGCGTGGGCCACGTGGGAATCACGGCGCCGCCGGAGATGATCATCTTCATTCCGTCGCCGACAGCCATGTCCAGTTCGCGCACTTTTTCCTTCGGCAGCATGATGAGAAAGCCGCTGGTGGGATTGGGCGCGGTCGGAATGAATACGGTCAGGACCTCGCCGCCGATGAACGTGTGCGGCTCGCCCTGTTGCTTGTTGGTCAGGAAACCCACCGCCCAGCAGCCCTCGCGCGGGAACTCGACCAGCACGACCTTGCTGAAGAGGTTGCGGTTTTGGGTGCCGAGGGTCGTGACGATGTGTTTGACGGACACATAAAGTCCGCCGACGCCGGGGATGCGCTGGATCGCCCGTTCGCCCATGGTGAGGAAGATTTTGCCGAAGACGTATTGGGAGAGATAGCCGAGCAGCGTGACCAGGAGGATGACGACGAGGGTCGCCACGAGATCCCAGAAGAACGGGATGTGTTGAAACGACTCCGGCAGGTAATCGCGATAGATGGGGCGAAACGTTCCCCCAACGACGTCGATGATCGTGCTGAAAGCCCACACCGTCACGATCAGGGGCGCCAACAACAGCGCGCCGGAAATGAAGGCGTTCCGGAACGAGATGATCCGCGAGGGCGAGTGCGCTTCGTCAGCCATGAGTGTCGGACGCTAGCGGAGCCGGCGCGGCGAAGGCACGGAAAAAGAAGGCGCACGCCTCCCGGACGAGGCGCGCGCCTTGGATCGATCGGCTGCAGATCAGGCCGATCAAAGCTGCGGGACGTCCTCCTCGGGCACCTCGTAGATCTCGAGGACGACATCGCCCGAGCCGCCATCGGCGCTGGCAACATGCACCGTGTAGGCGCCGGCCGGAAGCGGTTGGAGAATCGCGAAATCCTTCGTGCCCTCCTTCAACGGCGAGGCGCCGACCGCGGGCGCGACGACGTTCGCCAGGGCGTAGGGATTCCACTCGGGGATGTAAACTTCGGGCCAGGCGATTCTGTTACCTTTGGCATCGAAGAGCGTGACCTTGGGTGCGGCGAGCGGCTGCGGCACGCCAAACTCTGCGAGGCTCGGGCCGACGGCGCGAATCAGCAGATGGCTGGTGCCGCGCGGGTTGGCGGGATTGGCATCGACCACAAAACCCACGATCAGCGTCGGCTGCGCGGCATCGATCGTCGCGCGCGTGGAGATGTTGACAAGCTTCTGCGGTTTCGACGCGCCGACATCGAGGCGGATGCGCTCGGTCGCGGACGCGTAGAGGACGGTGGGTTCGACCTCGCGCTGCAACTGCGCGGTGTAGACGCCGGAGTGAGAGGTGGTGGCTTTGTCGAGGACGAGCGTCTTCGCGGTGGTGGGGAGACGTTCACCGTCCTTGAACCAGATCACGCCGGTGATCGCGTCGTCGCTGGCGAAGGTGGAGATCGTCACCTTCGCGCCGGCCGGCACGGCGATCAACGCGGGTGCGGGGGCGGGCGCATACACGCCGGTCACGGGGCGGAGGACGATTTGCGTGGCGACATTCGGTTCGCCGACCGGGTGCGGTTGCGGGAAGTCCCAGATGATGCCGTCGCGGGCGGGTGCGCGCTGGGCGAAGACGAGGGTGGCGGCGGCCAGGGCGAGCACGAGGATCCGGCTGCGCCGCGGCCGATGGACGAGTGGAACGCGCCGCTCGACGAGATGGGAGAGGGGGTGTGAGTCGAAGGTTTGCATCGTAGGGAAATACGCCCGATGCAAACGGCCGGAGTCACTGGCGCGGCGAATTTTCGATCACTTCAGCGCAAACCGCGGCAGCCCGCCGGGGGCGCGGCGGAGCAGCGCGAGTGCGCGCGCTTCGGCGCGGCGCATGACGCGTTTTTTCGCGGGCTGGAGATCGTCGTAGCCTGCGAGATGCAACCAACCGTGGACAACGTAGAGCGTTAGTTCGTCGGAAAACGCCGCCAGCCGCGCCGCGGGGACCGCCCGGCGGCCGCGCGCGAGCGGAAGCTCCACGTGACGCAGCGCGGCGTCGACCGACACGCAGATCTCGCCGGCCGTGCCGAGATCCGGATTACCCTCGAACGTGATCACGTCGGTGATCGTCGGATCGTCGAGAAAATCGGCATGGAGTTGCGCGAGCGCCCCGTCGGTGAAGAACGCCAGCGACAACTCGCCGGCGGGACAACCGCCGTTGAATTCCGCCGGGTGCGCGTCGAGGGTCGCGATGGCGCTCGCGAGCGCGCGGCGGTCGAGCCGGAGGCGGGGATGCTGGTTGGCGATGGCGAGCGGACGGCGCATGGCGTGACAGCGTAGGTGCGCGCTGGACGAAGCCGCGGCAAGGGTGAAACGAAACCGTGCACGCGCAGCGAAGGTGTGCGCATCAGTCCGCGTGCTACTGCGCTTTCGTTTTCGGAATAACTTCCCGCCGTGCTGGAGATTCCCTTGGCGCCCAGGCGTGCCGGCGCGATGATGGCGGAGCCCCCAACCCCTCTCGCCATGAAGAGCATGCCTGATGGTTCGAAGGAATGCCCGGGCGCCGCCAAGCCGGTCGTGTCGCGTCGCGACTTCCTCAAGTGTCTTGGCACGTCGGCCGTCGCGACGGCCGCGCTTGGCGCCACCAATCTCGCGCAAGGCCTGGCCGAGGCGAATGCGGAACGCGTGCACGGACCGGGCGCGGTGCCGGTTGCGCTGACGATCAACGGCCGGACGGTGACGTTGCAGATCGAGCCGCGGGTGACATTGCTGGAAGCGTTGCGGCTGCACGCGGGACTCACCGGCGCGAAGGAGGCGTGCGATCGCGCGACGTGCGGCGCGTGCACCGTGTTGGTCGACAGCGTGCCGGTCTATGCCTGCTCGATGCTCGCGATCGAGGCGCAGGGCGCGTCCATCGAGACGATCGAAGGTCTCGCGGTGGACGGAAAGCTGACGGCACTGCAGCAGGCGTTTGTCGACCGCGACGGGTTGCAGTGCGGCTACTGTTCGCCGGGCATGGTGATGACCTTGACCGCGTTGTTGCGGAAAAATCCGCACCCGACCGAACCGGAAATTCGGCGCGCGATCGCCGGCAACGTCTGCCGCTGCGGCTCGTATCCAAGAATCTTTACGGCGGCCCTGGCGGCCAGCGGCCAGCCGGTCGCCGACAAACTCGAACTCGTTCACGACCATGCCCTGGCCTAGCCAAACCCGTTATCTGGGAAAGGAAATGCCGCGGGTGGAAGCTCCCGCGAAGGTCAGCGGCCGCGCGAAGTTCACCACCGATGTGACGCCGCCCGGGCTGCTTTTCGGAGTCATCGTGCGGGCCAGAATGCCCGCGGCGCGCATCACGGCCGTCGACCTCTCGCGCGTGCGTTCGGCACCCGGCATTCGCGCCGCGGTGCTCGCGCAGGAACCGCCTTTCGATGTGTTGTATTATGGCCAGGAGATCGCAGCGATCGCCGGGACGACGCGCCAGGCGGCGTTGGATGCGCTTCGACTCGTCGGCATCAAGGCCGAGCCGCGCGATTTCGTGGTGAACGAGTTGGAGGCGGTGAAGCCCGAGGCGCCGCGCGTGGCCGCGAAACAACCGAATCTTGGCGAAGGCGCGACGAAGGAGAACGGCGACGTCGACGCGGCGTTCGCGGGAGCGAAGGCGGTCGTCGAGGCGTCATTTCACACGCCGGTGCAGCTTCATCATCCGATGGAGCCGCATGGTCACACGGTGCAGTGGGACGGCGAGGAACTGACGGCCTGGTCCTCGACGCAGGCCGTGTTTATTTGCCGGGACGTTTTCTCGAGTGCGCTCAAGCTGCCGCAGAACAAAGTGCGGGTGATCTGCGACCACATGGGCGGCGGGTTCGGCTCGAAGTTTGCGCCGGGAGTCGAAGGGCTGCTTTGCGCGCGCCTGGCGCGCGAGGCCGGCGCGCCGGTGAAGCTGGTGCTGACGCGATTCGAGCAGGCCCTCGCCGTCGGCAACCGGCCGTCGTCGTATCAGAAAATCAAACTCGGCGGCGACGCGGAGGGAAATCTCACGGCATTCGAGCTGCATTCGTTTGGCACGCCCGGATTCAGTTCGGGTGTCGACAACGCGGGCGGCAGCGGCGGCGCGGGTTTTCCGTCTCCCTATATCTACCAACCCGCGGCCGTGCGGGTGAAGCAGGGCAGTGTGGCGGTGAACGCCGGTCAGTCCTGTGCGATGCGCGCCCCGGGCCACCCGGTGGCATCGGTGGGCATGGAGGGAATTCTCGACGAACTGGCGGTGAAGCTCGGGCTCGATCCGCTCGATGTGCGGATCAAGAACGATCCGTCGGAGATCCGCCGACGCGAATATCGGCTCGGGGCCGAACGCTTCGGTTGGAAACAGAAGTATCGGAAACCCGGCTCGTCGCCGGGCCCGGTGAAAACCGGCGTCGGCTGCGCGGGCGCGGCGTGGATGAGCGGCGGCGAAGGCACGCAGGCGGAAATCCAGGCGAACAGCGATGGCACGGTGGAGGTGCGCGTCGGCACGCAGGATCTCGGCACCGGCGCGCGCACCGTGGTGCAGGTCGTCGCGGCGGAAATGCTGGGCGTCGACCGCGAGCGCGTGGCGGTGAGCATCGGTGACACGCGTTTTCCGCCGAGCGGTCCGAGTGGCGGCAGCGCCACGACCGCGTCGATTTCTCCAGCGGTCTACGATGCGTGTGAGAAGCTGGTCGCGGAGTTGAAGCAGCGCAGCGGCTTCGAGGATCCGCGCGGCGAAAACTGGCTCGCCGCTTGCGCGAAAATCGGCCGGGCGCCGTTGCAGGTGCGCGGAAGATGGCGGCCTGGTCTGTCCACCGGCGGCGCGGGCGGAGTGCAGTTTGCCGAGGTCGAGGTGGATACCGAGACCGGCTTCGTGAAGCTGAGGAAGATGCTCGTCGTCCAGGACTGCGGCACGGTCGTGAACAAGCTCACGTGTGAAAGCCAGATCAACGGTGGCGTGATCATGGGGATCGGCTACGCGCTCTACGAGGAGCGGATCATGGACGATCGCACCGGCGTCGTCCTCAACCCGAATTTGGAAACCTACAAGCTGCCGGGCGCGGCCGACATGCCGGACATCGAGATCGTGCTGCTCGACATGCCGGAGCGCGGTGTCATCGGCGTGGGCGAGCCCTGCACCGTGCCGACGGCGGCGGCGATCGCGAACGCGGTTTCGAACGCCCTTGGCGTGCGCGTGGGAGATCTGCCGATCACGCCCGACAAGGTGCTCGCCGCGCTGGGACAGGTGCCAGGCCGGGACGCGACGAGCGGTATCGCCGGGTCTGATACGGGCGCGGCTTTCGCGCGGTTCGCCGCGGCGCCGGCGGGAGCGTGGGTGGAGTTTCAACCGGAGTGTCACGCATGAATGCATTTGCCTATGCCACGGCTTTGTCGGCGGATTCGGCGGTCGGGCTGGTTCGCGACAATGGGCGATTCATCGCCGGCGGCATCGACCTGCTGGGCGAAATGAAGGAAGGTCTCGCGGAGCCCGCGCTGCTGGTGAACATCAAAAAACTGCCCGGCACGCGCGAGATTGTCGCCGCCGATGCGCGCTGGAGCCTGGGTGCGAACGTGACGCTGACGGAGCTGGCCGGGCATGCGGAACTGCGACGCGCGCTGCCGGCGATCGGCGAGGCGGCGGACGAGGTCGGATCGGCGCAGATGCGCAACGTCGCCACGCTCGGCGGCAATCTCGCGCAGCATTCGCGCTGCTGGTATTACCGGCACCGCGAGTTGCGCTGCCTGAAAAAAGGCGGCCCACGCTGCCTGGCGCGCGGAGGCCAGACCAAGTATCACAGTTTGTTTTCCGCCACGCGCTGCCTGAGCCCGTGCGTCTCGAATCTCGCGATGGCGCTCACTGCGCTCGACGCCACCGTCGTGGTGCAGCGGAAGGCGAAGACCGTCACGTTGACGATGGCCGAACTCTACGACGCGGCGTGGCGGAATGGGCGGTTGCATCACTCGCTCGAGCCGACGGATTTGATTCTGCGGATCGAGGTGAACGCCGAAGCCGACCGGCGCAGCACGTATCTGCAGATGGCAGAGAAAAACGATTTCGACTGGGCGCTCGTTAGCTGTGCGGCGTCCGCTCGGGTCCAAGCCGGCAAGCTGAGCCAGGTCCGGCTCGTGCTCGGCTGCGTGGCGCCGGTGCCGTGGCGTCGCCGCGAAGCGGAGGCGTTGCTCGAAGGCCGGGCGCCGTCGGAAGACGTCGCGACTGCGGCCGCGGACTTGCTGCTGAAGGACGCCGAGCCGTCGGAGCACAACGGATACAAAGTGCCGCTCGCCCGCGCGCTGGTGAAACGGGCGCTGGCGCGTCTGGCGTCCTGAGCGCCGAGTAGGCGCGCTGGCGGCGGCGAAAAAGCTAGGCCTTCAACTTCGCCGGCGGGTTCTCGGCCGCCGGCGGATACGCCACGCGCCCGTGCAGCATGTTGAGCAGCGTGAACTGAAAACTGTTCTTGATCCGCGCAATCTCGGTGAACGTGAGGGGGCACTCGTCGAGTTGCCCGTCCGTGATGCGCTCGCCGACGATCCGGTCGATCAGCTCCGTCAATTGCCCCGGGGTGGTCTGGCGCAGCGAGCGCGAGGCGGCTTCGACGCCGTCGGCGAGGGAAATGATGGCGCTTTCGCGGGTCTGCGGCCGGGGACCGTCGTAGCGATAGGGCGCCTCGGGGATCGTCGGCGCCGCCGGAGGCGGGTTTGCGGACGGATCGAATGGCTGGCTGCCAGCGGTCTGTTCCTCGCCGACGGCCGGCGCGAAAGGTGTCCGGGTTCGGGCCATCGCGCGATGGTAGAAGTAGCGGACGAGCGTGGTGCCGTGATGTTGCTCGATCACGTCGATCACCGCGCTGGGCAGGTGATGCTTGCGCGCCAGTTCCACGCCTTCGGAGACGTGCTGCTTGATGATGCGCGCGGAAGATTCGGGATCGAGGTGGGCGTGGGGATCGACGCCGTCGCGCTGGTTTTCGCCGAAACAGGCGGCGTTGGCGGTCTTGCCGACATCGTGAAACAGCGAGCAGACGCGGGCGAGGAGGGGGTTCGCGCCGATGGCGTTCGCGGCGTTTTCCGCGAGCTGGGCCACGACGAGCGAGTGATGATAAGTGCCCGGCGCTTCCAGCTGCATGCGCCGCAGGAGCGGGTGATTGTAATCGGTGAGCTCGAGCAGGGTGATGTCGGTCGTGCGCTTGAAGAGCGATTCGAGGATCGGCAGCAGGCCGACCACGGCGATGCCGGTGGCGAGGCCGATGCCGAGCCCGGCGATGGTTTGGCGCAGGATGATTTCGGAAGGCGTCTGGTCGGCGATGCCGATGAGCGCCGCAAAAGCCGCGATCGTCAGACCGCCGGCGCCGGCGGCGCGCACGACCTTTCCGCGCTGGCGCGCGTCGCGGCAGAAGAAAATGGCAACGAGCGAGGCGACGAACGTCAGCACCAGCAGATCGATGCGGTTGCCGTAGATCACGCCGGTGAAGATCGAGATCAGCAGCGCCATGAAGATGGCGGAGCCTGCGTCGATCAGGATCGCCACGATGAGCGGCGCGAAGGCCGTCGGCGCGATGTAGGGCAGGGTCGAGGCCCACGAACCGTCGCTCACGAAGAAGTCGACGCCGCCAAGTTCATAGACGAGCCGCACCATGCCCAGGTTGATGATGACGACGAGGGCAAGGAGGCTCAGGCGGACGTTGCTGAGGAGCGTCTCGAGATCCTCCAGCCGGATATAGATGATCGAGGCGAGCACCATCGCGAGCACGAGGAGCACGCGACCGAACAGCACGAGGCCATCCTCGAGTTTGGTGTCGGTGTGTTCCTGGAGGTAGCGGCGATGCGCCATCAGCATCTCGTATTGCTCGGGCGAAACGCGTTCGCCGGGCTCGATGATCGTCTGGCCGCGGACGACGCCGACGATCACGGGTTTGACCTGGCGGACGGCCAGTTGCTCGCGCGCGAGGGTTCCCTCCCGGTCGTAAATGACGTTGGGGACGAGGCCTTGGCGGAAGACGCGGAAAAGGGCGAGGGCCGAGGAACGCGGCACACCCTCGGCGGCGAGGTTGACCCGCAGGAAGGTGAGCGCGTCCTCCATGCTTTGCACGGGGCGCTGCGTGATTTCGCCGTTCGGACGCGCGATCTGAAAAACCGTGGCGCCATTGGGTCCGGCGGTGAGGGAGCCGTCCTGGACGCCTTGCGCATAGATGTCGCGGAGCGCGGCGAGGCCGTTGTCGAACAGGCTGGCGCGCAGCCGGGCGTCGCCAGCAGTGAGAATGGCGCCGATATCCTCGACGCTCGCGCGGTAGCCGCCGCGGCTGTTGAAAGAGTCGGCGAAGGCGGCGAGTGCCTGCCGGCGCTCGGTGGTTGCCGCCGGGCTGTTGGCGGGATGCCGCTGTTCGAAGAGCTCGAGTTGCGAAAGCAGGTCGCGCGCGGCGGCTTCGAATTTCTGCAGCGGCTCCATCTCCAGCCGGTAAACCGGCGGCACCCGCTCCATCAGCTGCTCCTTGGCGATGCGCGTGCGCTCCTCGCTTTCGTAGCTGAAGGAGGCGCTCGAAACGACGCGCACGGTGGCGACCTGGTTGGGGAGCACCGGCACCGTGGCGGTCGAGAGCCGCGCGGAACTGATCAGCACGATCGTGGTGACCGTGATCAGAAAGATCAAAACCGAGACGAGCCGGCTGCGGTCCAGGTAATGCGTGACGGCCGAATGTTTGGCCGCGGGGCGCGCGCGCCGCGCGTTGAGGCCGCCGACGAGAAGCTTGAATTGATCGCGAACGGACATCGTTAGGCAGGCGCTTGGCTAAGCGGGCTCCCCGGCGCCCTTGATCGGATTTCGGTAGGCGTCATAGGCTTCGATGATGCGTTGCACGAGCGGGTGGCGAACGACGTCGGACCCGCTGAAAGTGTGGAAATCGATTCCGGAAATGTCCCGCAGAATGTGCCGGACCTCGAGCAACCCGGACTGCTTGGAGCGCGGCAGGTCGATCTGGGTGACGTCGCCCGTGACCACCATGCGCGACTCCTCGCCCAGGCGCGTGAGGAACATCATCATCTGCTCGGGCGTCGTGTTCTGGGCCTCGTCGAGCACGATGAACGCATGAGACAGCGTGCGGCCGCGCATGTAGGCGAGCGGTGCGATCTCGATCACGCCTTTTTCGGTGAGCCGGGAAACGTCTTCCGCGCTGAGCATGTCGTGCAGGGCGTCGTAGAGCGGGCGCAGGTAGGGCAGGATCTTTTCGCGGAGATCGCCGGGCAGAAACCCGAGCGCCTCGCCGGCTTCCACCGCCGGCCGGGTGAGAATGATGCGCTCGACCTGGTTTTTGAGCAACGCCGAAACCGCCGCGGCCATCGCCAGATAGGTCTTGCCCGTGCCCGCCGGGCCGATGCCGAACACGACGGGATGTGCGAGCATCGATTTCAGGTAGAGCTTTTGTCCCAGCGTCTTGGGGACGATCGTCTTGCGATTGGTCGCAATGACGAGCGGTTCGGCCAGCAACTCCCGCAGCGATTCTCCCTCGCCCCGCGCAAAGGTGTCGGTGATCCGGTGAAAATCCGGCGTGCGGATCGTCATGCCCTGCGTGCGGGCGTCATTAAGGAAGCCAAACAGCGACTCGGCGCGCGCGAGCGGCTCGGCGGCGGCATCGATCTTCAAGGTCGAGTCGCGGGAGACGAGTTTCACGCCCAGGGCGCGCTCAGCGTAGCCGAGGTTGTCGTCGCGTCCGGCGTAAAGGGCGTGCAGGTGGCGGGGTGACGGGAAATGAAGGGATTTGGAGGACACCGCGAAGAGTTACTTGCGAGAGGACGCCCGGGGTTTGGCGCGTCTCGCGGATTTTGCAACCGGCTTCAGGCCGCCCGCCACGGTCGCGAGACGCTCCCAGGTCGCGTCGAGCGACTGCGGCAGCGTTCGGGTCTGACCGATCACCGGCATGAAGTTCGTGTCGCCATTCCAGCGGGGCACGATGTGCGCATGCAGGTGCGGGATGCTGCCGCCGGCCGCGGAGCCGAGATTGAAGCCGACATTGAAACCGTCGGGATTCAGCGCCGCGGCAAGAAGGCGTTTCGCGAACACGATCTCCGCCATCAGCGCCGCCGCTTCGGCAGCGCTCAGGTCGACAAGATCGTTGACGTCCCGGAACGGCACGGCGAGGAGGTGACCCGGATTGTAGGGGAAACGATTGAGGACGAGATAGGCGAGCCGGCTGCGATGCACAATCAACGCCTTGCGGTCGTCGCCGAGGGCGGGCAACTCGGTGAACGGGCGCTTCATTTTCGCCGGATAGCGAGGCGCCTCGATGTATTCCATGCGCCAGTAAGCGTGAAGCTGCTGCATGAGAGAAGGGACAGGAAAAGGAGCCGAACTCTCAAAGTCAAAGCCCTCATTCTCATGGGCGGAACGCGAGGAACGCGCGGGTGCGGATGCTTGCGTCCAGGGGCTTGCAAAGAGCGGGCGGCCGAACGGCAGATGAGCGCAAGGCGCCGCATCGCCAGACACTGCAAGCCGTTGGCGAGGGATGGAATTTTTGCCCTCGCACCGCGTTCCGGGCGCTCTTTAGTCCGACTCTTTTCCATGAATGCTGCCACCTCCTCCGTTCGACGCCGCGTCGTCATTACCGGCCTCGGCGCCGTGACTCCGTGCGGAAATACCGCCAGCGAAACCTGGGCATCGCTGATCGCCGGCCGCAGTGGGCTGGGGCGGATCACGCGCTTCGACGCCACCGGTTGCTCGGCGCAGATCGCCGGCGAGGTGCGCAACTTCGACGCGACGAAGCCCCTCGCGCAGCCCGTTCATCCACGAGGCCCTGCCAACGAGCCGCTCACCCAGGTCCTGACGCCGAAAGACGTGAAGAAGTTTGGCCGGTTCACCCATCTTGGGGCCGTCGCAGCGGTGGAAGCGTATATCGATTCGGGACTCGATGCGCACCGCGCCACATTGTCGTCCGATCGCATGGGCGTGAATCTCGGCGTCGGTCTGGGCGGCCTGCCCGAAATGGAGGCGATGCACGATACGTGGAAGGCGGGCGGTTTCCGCAAGATCTCACCGTTCTTCATCATCCAGATCGCGCCCAACCTCCTCGCCGGTCAGGTGAGTTTGTTGCTGGAGTTTCGCGGCCCCAACATGAGCGTCGCCTCCGCCTGCGCGACCAGCGGACATGCGCTCGGCGAAGCGGCGGCGGCGATCGCGCGCGGCGATGCCGATGTGATGATCGCGGGCGGCGCGGAATCGACCGTCACGCCGCTGGCGATCGGCGCATTTGCGCAGATGCGCGCGCTGTCGACGCGGAACGACGCGCCAGAAAAGGCGTCGCGTCCGTATGATCGCGATCGCGACGGCTTCGTTTTGTCCGAAGGCTCCGTGGTGTTCGTGCTCGAAGAATACGAGCAGGCGGTGAAACGCGGAGCGCGGATCTACGCCGAACTGCGCGGTTACGGCGCCTCGGCCGATGCTTATCATCTGTCGTCGCTCGCGCCCGGGGCGGAAGGCTCGGCGCGCGCCATGCAGGCGGCCATCGACCGTTCGGGACTGAAACCCACGGAGATCGATTATGTCTCGGCCCACGCGACGTCGACGCCCGGCGGCGACGGTGAGGAGGCGGCCGCGATCGCCACCGTGTTTGCCGAGAACAAGACACAACTCCACGTCAGCGGCGTGAAATCCATGGTCGGCCACCTGCTCGGCGGCGCCGGCGCGATGGGCGTGTTTGCCGCGGTGAAAGCGATCCAGGAGGGCATCGTTCCCCCGACGATCAATCTCGAGAACCTCGATCCGGTGTGTGGCGATACCGGTCTCAACTTCACGCCCAACACCGCGGTGAAAAAGAAGGTGCGCGCCGCGCTCGCCAACAGTTTTGGGTTCGGCGGGACGAACGCGTCGATCGTCGTCGCCGCAGTTTGACGCTTGCCGGACGCGCGCAGCGGTTGGCCAACGGCTGCGCGCTTCCGGATGCTCGCGATGGTTCGCCCTTCCTTTCCTGTTTCATGAAGCGGTTCGCGTCATTCGCGGCCGGATCGACGGCGCCGTTTTTGGCGGCGCTGGCATTGAGCGCGGCGTTTTTGGGCTTCGTGGCGTGGGACCAGTCGCATTGGTGGCGGGTGAAGGACGACTACAGCTTCGGCTGGCTCGTGCCGGCATTCGCGATCTTTGCGGTGTATGATCGCTGGCCGAAGATCATGGACGCGCTCGCCGCCTGCCACGCGGCGGGGAGCCCGCGGGTGCGTGGATTCGCGCGATTCGTCCTCGCTGCGGGCGTGGGGCTGATGCTCGCGGGCGGCGCGACGATGTTCTTGCTCGGGACCTTTTATCGCGCCGGCGCCGGCACGTCGCAGCCGGGCACGCTGGCGATCACGCTCGGGATGATCGGACTCGTGCTGCCGCTGCTGCTGTTGAACGCCCCCGCAGCGGACGGAACGCCAACGCCGGCGCGGCGCTGGCGCGACGACCCGCGTCTCCGTCTGACCGCCTGCTTCCTGTTTCCGGTGCTGGTGTGGCTCGTGTCGGCGCCGATGGTCTCGGCGGTGGAGTCGCAGCTGAAGCTTTTCCTGCTGCGAAAGGTGGTGACCGTCGTTTCGTTTGTATTCGATATTTTGGGACTGCCGATCGAGCAGCAGGGCAGCGTGCTGGTCCTGCCGAACGGAACGGTGGGCGTGGAGGATGCGTGCTCCGGGATCCGTTCGCTCACGGGGTGCCTTTTCGCGGGATCGTTTCTCGCCGCCATTTTTCTCGACCGGCTCTGGAAAAAAATCGCGCTGGTGCTCGCGGCGCTGGTGCTCGCGTTTCTCACGAATCTGTTGAGAGGGATTTTTCTGACCGCGTGGGCGTATCGTCACGGACCGGAGGCGATCGACGGCGTTGTGCACGATGCCGCCGGTTACGCGGTGCTCGGACTCACCGTCGCCGGCCTGTTTTGCCTTCTCCCGCTTTTCAATCTGCAACTGGGCGACGCGGCCGACGAGCCGCAACGCGAGTCGCCGGCCGGCTAATCGGAGGCGTGGGGCGCCAGCGCGCCGAACGCGGTGACCGTCGGGCCGGCCGAGGCCGGAAAAGCGACGAAATGAAAGCTCTGCTTCACGTCGAAGTAGCGGCGTGCGAGCTGCGCGATTTCCCGGCGCGTGATACGCGGCGTGTCGATGGCGCGGTCGCGCGCGGCGACGAGGCGGAGCGGATTTTGTTGGGCATCGCGCAGGACCGTGTGACCCCAATAGCTGTTCGTGCGCAGGTCGTCCTCCCGGGAGCGCAGGAATGGCTTTTTCACGCGTTCGAATTCCTCCTCGGAGAAGCGACCCTTTCGCAGCGCCATCAGCTCGCGGCGGAGGACGTCCGCAGCCTGCTCGGCCTGTGACGCCGACACCTCCGCGTAAACGAGGAAGTAGCTCATGTTCGCAAAGCTGTCGTGGCGCACGAAATCAGCCGTGCAGTGATACGTCGCGCCCAGTTCCTCCCGCAACCGCACGCGCAACCGGTCGGTCACCAGCTCCGCCAGCAGCGCGCAGCGACGCTCGCGATAAATATCGGCGACATCCGGCGCGGGGCAGAGCCAGGCGAGCGCGACCTGGCGCAGCTGCGGCGGCGTGGTGAACAGATACGCGGGCCGCTTCGGTTTGGCCAACGCCAGCGCTCGCGGCCGGACGTCAGCAAAGGGCTTTCGCGCCGGCAGGGCGGCGAGCGTCTGCGCGACGGCGCCGGCCGCTTCCTCCCACGTCGTGTCGCCGACGATGCCGAGCTCGATGGCGCCGTGCTTGAGCTCGGGGCGCAGCCAGGCCGCGGCTTCCTCGACGGTGCGCGCGTAGAGTTCCTCGGGCGCGGGCACGCCGAAACGCGGATCGTCGTTGGCGAACACGCGTTCCGCGTTGGCGGAAATGGGGCCGCCGGCGGACGCCGACAGCGACGAATACATCGAGCCGAAATGCGCGTGGATCTGCCGCAGCGCCTCGGGACGGAACGCCGGATCCTCGAGATGGGCCGCAATCATCTGCAGGCAGAAAAGGAGGTCGCGGCGGGCGCACCGGGCGTTGACGGCGAACGCATCGTCCTCGGTGAAGAAGTTGACCGACACCGCGTGGTCCGCGCAGATGTCTTGTATTTCCTGATACGTGTGGCGTCCGACGCCGCCCTGCGGCACGAGATGGTTGGCGAGCAGGTCGAGGCCGATCTTTCCGGGTGGTTGCGACTGCCGACCGCGGCCGACGCGAAGGTAGAGGTGGACCGTGTCGGCCTCGAACGGCGTCGGCTTGAAATTGAGGCGCACGCCGTTGCCAAACTCCGCCTGGTCGACGTCGAGATCGGCGACGTGCCGGGTCCGGATGGCCGCGGCGGGCGGGCCGAAATCCGTGTAGGCGAACTCCGGCGTGCCGATTTCGGGGAACGGCTCGACGGTCACCTGACGGCTTTCGTTCATGGCGTTGGCGATGGCTTGCGGTTCCACCGCGAATTGCGGATGCGTCGCCACAAACACATGCGGCGCCTGCCGGCTCCATGCGTCGCGAAACGCGGCGAGACACTGCGCGGGCGTGGCATCGGCGAGCGCGACAGCGAGATCCTCCTTCACCGCGGCAGGCGTCGTGAACACGTGGCCGTGCACGAGCGCTTCGACGATTCCTCCTGCCAGCCAGGGCGAAGGGCGGGTCGGGCGCGTGCGCACCGCTTCGTCGTAGCCGGTGACGAACGCACGGCGCACCGCCGCGAGTTCGCCGGGATGGAAACCGAAGAAGAACGCGCGCCGGTGTTCCTGTTCCACCTGCGTCATGAACTTTTTCCAGTCGGCGATCGTGCCCGATACGCCGAAGCTCGCGAGCGCCCAGCCCGGCACCGGATGCTCGATGCTGGCGTCGGGCGCGACGAAGCCCTCGGTGGAGGTGCCCGCCAGTCGCGTCACGCGTCTTTCGAACATCGCAAACGCGAGTGCGCGGTGGAGCTGCCGGACGCGTCGCGCCTGCGTATCGGGTGCGCGCGGCTCGGGAAACGGATGTTGCAGGCTGCACGTCGCGCCGATCATTCCCGGATCGGCGAAGACGACGATGCCGGACGGCGATGCCTCCGCCGGAATCGTGGCAATCACGTCGTTGCGCGCCGGTCCGCGCGCGCGCATTTCCCCGAAGACCTCCGCGATCGCCGGCTCGACTTTGGCCGGATCGAGATCGCCGACGATCACAAGCGCCATGCGTTCGGGGCGATACCACGCATCGTAAAACGCCACGAACTGTTCGCGTGTGAACGACCGGATCGCATCCGCGGTGCCGATCGGCACGCGCGCGACCTGGCGAGCCTGAGGAAACAGGAACGCGAGATTCGCGCGGCCGGCACGGTCGCCGGGCGTGTTGCGGGTTTCGAGTTCGCTCAGCACGACGCCGCGCTCGCGTTCGATCAATCCGGGATCGAACGTCACTTCCTGCGCGTATTCGCGAAACACCTCCAGGGCCTGTCGCAGCGTGGCATCGCGGGTGTCCGGCAACTCGAGATGATAGATCGTATAATCCGGCAGCGTGAACGCGGTGTTGTCCGGACCGAACCCGATCCCGAGCTTCTGCAGTTCCGCCGTCAGCGTTCCGTTCGGATGACGCTTCGTCCCGCGAAAAACCATGTGCTCGAGAAAATGCGCGAGCCCGCGCTCGTCGTCCCGTTCGTGCAGCGAGCCCGCGCGCACCACGAGCCGAAGGGAAACGCGATCCTTCGGTTCGGCGTTGCGCAGCAGCGCGTAGCGAAATCCGTTGGCCAGCTGCGCCTGACGCAGGCCTGGATCGGCGGGAAGGTCGCTGTCGACTTCCGGCCAGATCGGATCGGATTGCGCCGCGAGCAGCAGCGGAAACAGGAAAAGGAGGGCGAAGTGCCGGAGCACAGGCTCAGGTTTCCCGCGCCGCATGGCGTGTCACGCGGAAAACGTGATGCAGAAACTACGCGCTGCGGACCAGCGCCGGCTCGATGCGCAGACTTGGGAACGCGAGTGCCGTTGCCGATTCCGTGCACGGCAGTGGCCCGCCAAATTCAGGCAAGCCGTCCTCGCGCCAGTGAAATGGTTGCGCCCGCACTTCGCGATCGGCCCAGCCCGGCCGGACCGATGTCTTTGCATGGTAAAGCAGCCAGTCGCGTCCGTCGGCCGTGGTCGTGAAACCGCAATGGCCGACGCCCCATGCGTGGCGGTTGCGACGGAAAACGCAGCCGTGCTTGCGCCAGTTGCCCGGCTCGAGCGGATCGCCTCCGAGGTGCTCCATCAACCCAAGGCAATAATCGGCGGTCCACGAACCGCTCGCGGAATAGATCAGGAACGTCCGTCCGGCGCGTTGCAGAATCTGCGGACCCTCGCACAGCGGCAGGCCGCGACGCTCCCAGGATTCCGTGGGCGTCGCGAGCAGCGCCCGCGGCCCGTCGAGCGTCACGGGATTCTTCATCCGCGCGATATACAAGTTCTGCTGCCCATCCTGCGCGCCGGGCCAGCCGGACCAGACAAAATAGCGCGCTCCCGCGGCATCGCAAAACGGCGTGCCGTCGATGGCCCAGCCCTCCGTTTCGAGTCCGCCGAGAAATTCGTAGTCGCCCGCGAGATCCGAGGTGCGGGCGCCCAACACCCACATGCGATGGTGTTCGTTTTGGCCGTCATCCGCCGCGAAATAAATGTAGCCGCGGCCGTCGATCCAGTGCAGTTCCGGCGCCCAGAGGTTGGCGGAAACCGGTCCGCGCGCCGGCGGCCGCCACACCCTGCGGCGCTCGCTTGCGCCGAAGCCGGCGAGGTTTTGCGCCGTGCGAATGTGCACGCCCGACGCAGTCGATTCACAGTAATAGTAAGCCCCGTCGTGCCGCAGCACCTGCGGATCCTGGGCCGGCGCGGGGAGGAGCCGATGGGCTCCCGTGAGCGGCGGGGTGCGCGTGGAAACGCGAAACGATGGGGCCATGCCCCGGCGCTGCGGATGGGAAAATCCCCGATGTGGCACGTGCGAGAGTTGGGCGGAGCACGGCTCGAAAGACTAGCTCGCGGTGGCAAAAAACCGGTGAAAACGGCCGCCGTCGAACGGGGTTGCGTCGCTGGGGGAACTCGGACGTCGGTTCGCCGAACGCATAACTTCCCGCCACGGAAAAGGCTCGGAAAAAATGCGGCGTGGTTGTGGAGTTCGCCCCTTCCTCGCCTGATCCGCCATCCATGCTTTGGCTCTACCGATTTCTGTTTCTGCCCGCGCTCCTGGTCCTGGCGCCCCGCTACCTGTGGCGAATGCGGCGGCGCGGCGGCTACAAGGAAAAGTTTACCCATCGGTTCGGATCGCATGAGGGACTTCCGCCCAAGCGACGCGGCGCAAAGCGGGTGTGGCTGCAGGCGGTGAGTGTCGGCGAGATGCTCGCGATTGCGCCGCTGCTCGAGGGGCTCCTGAAACGCGAGGGCGTGGAAATTTATCTCACGACCACCACGAGCACCGGGCACCGGCTTGCGCTCGATCGCTATGGCCAGACGATTCTTGGGCTCGGTTATTTCCCCATCGACTGGTGGCCGTTTGCGGTCCGCGCCTGGCGGAGGATCCGACCGGATCTCGTGATCCTCACCGAAGGCGAACGCTGGCCGGAACATTTGCACCAGGCCGAGCGCCGCGGCGTCCCGGTGGTGTGTATCAACGCCCGCATGTCGGATCGCAGTTACCGTCGGCTGGCGCGCTGGCCGGCGGTGAACCGGGCGCTGTTTCACGGGATCACCCGACTGCTCGCGAGCTCCGAGCACGATGCGGAGCGTTTTCGCGCGTTGGGCGTATCGCCGGAACGGATATCGACGACCGGCAATCTGAAACTCGATGTCGCCCTCGCGCCGCTCGCGCCGGAGGAACGACAGCAGTTGCTACGTGAACTGGGGCTGGGCGAGGGACTTGTGCTGCTCGGCTCTTCGACCTGGCCGGGCGAGGAGCAGGCGTTGCTGCAGGCGTTGCGCGCGGCGCGCGCTCGCGGGCTGCGGTGTTCGCTTCTGATCGTGCCGCGACATGCCGAGCGGCGACCGGAACTGGAACGGCTGATCCGCGGCAGCGGAGTGAGCTTTCATTTCCGCTCCCACGGAGCCGCGCCGGGCGAGGTGGACGTCGCCGTCGGGGATACCACGGGCGAATTGCGGAAGTTCACGCAGCTCGCGGATCTCGTTTTCATCGGCAAGAGCCTGCCGCCGAACGAAGGCGGGCAAACCCCCGTCGAGGCCGCGGCGCTGCGGAAACCGATTTTGCTCGGTCCCCGGATGAGCAACTTCCGTCCCATTGCGCGAGAACTGCTGGCGTGCGGCGCGGCGGCGGAAGTGGCGGATGAGTTTGCCCTCGCGTCCGAGGCGCCGGCGCTGCTCGCCGATGCGCCGCGGCGGGCGGCGATGGCGGAAGCCGCGGGCGGCTGGCACCGGGCGAATGCCGGCGCGGTGGAGCGCACGCTCGCGGTACTGCACGACGAACTCGCGAAGCTCGATGCGGCGCGGATTCGCTCGTAGCGGCCGATTTTCGACGAAATTTCCCTCGAAACGATTGCGACTTTTGCCCCATAACCCGGTCGTGCCCAACAAAGCCGGCCACAAACCAGCGGTGACGATTTACGAGATCGCGGAGCATGTCGGGGTGTCGCCCGGCGCCGTTTCCTCCGCGCTCTCGAATCGCGGGACCGAGCGGCGGCTTTCGCAGGACACCATCAGTCGGATACGCGAGGCGGCGCTCGCGCTGGGCTATGTTCCGAACATGGCGGGCCGTCGGTTGCGCACGCACAAGGCCGCCACCCGCCAGTTCGATCTCGCGATTTTCACCTCGTTCGAAGCGCCGCTCCCGCTGGTGGGCCAGGCGCTGCAGGCGCTCCAGCGCGCGGTCGACGAACAGACCAGCGAGCACACGCGCTACGCAGTTGCGATCGAGATGTTTCACGCCGGCAAACTCCGCGAAAAATCGGGCCTGCTCGACGCGGACCGGTATCACGGTGTCATCATTACGAATACGCTGCCGGAGGACGACCAGTTCCTCGCGAAGGCCCGGCTGCCGTATCCGGTCGTGATCCTCGGCCGGCGGATTCAAAACTATACCTGCGTGCTCGAGGCCCCGGACTGCGTCGGCCGTCGCGCCGCGGAGGTCCTGCTCGATGCGGGCTGCATGAGGCCCGCGATCTTGCATGGCCGCCTGCTAACGCACACGACGGCGAACCGCATGGATGCCTTCTCCCGCACGGTCCGGGAGCGCACCGGGCAGGATCCGGCGGTGCTGGTCAGCCCGGGATTGCTGCCGGCCGAAGGCGCGGCGACGTTGCAGGCGTTTCTCGCGGAGGGACGGCAGCTCGATGGCCTGTTCACCGTGACGGACAGCCTCGCGGTCGGGGCGTATCAGGCGCTGAAGAGAGCCGAGATCCGCATCCCCGACGATGTGGCGATTGTGGGAGTCGGCGACTATGAGCTGGCCGGCTATTTCGATCCGCCGCTCTCAACCGTGGCCGGCGCCAACGAGGCGATGGTGCGCGAGGCGGTGCCGCTGCTCTTTCGGATGTTGCAGGCGGGGATCGATGCGCCGCGCGAGGTGCTCGTCGTGCCGCCGGTTTTCTTCCGCGAATCGACGCAGCGCCTGCGGCGTTGAGCGACCGCGCGTCGGCGTTCAGGATTCCGCGCAGAGGCGAAACGCGTCTGCGAGCTCCGCGGCCACGTCGCGCTGCGGCGTGAACTCGTGCGAGATGAAGCCGCGGTAGCCGGTGCGCTCGATCGCGCGGAAGATCGGCGGATAGTTCAACTCCTGGTCGTCGTTCAGCGGCCCGCGGCCGGGGTTGCCCGCGGTGTGATAGTAGCCGATCCACGGATACGTTTCCCGGATCGTCCGCAGGATGTCGCCCTCCATAATCTGCATGTGATAAATGTCATATAGCAGTCGCACCGCAGGGGAATCGACCTGCTGCACGACGCGCAGTCCCCAGGCGGTGCGGTCGCACTGGTAGTCGGGATGATCGACGCGGCTGTTGAGCAGTTCGAGATTCAGGGTGACACCGGCGGCTTCGGCGGCCGGCGCGACCTTGCGCAACAATTCGGCGCAGGCGGCGATCGCCGGTTCGTCGGCGAGCTCGCCGCGGCTGCCGCTGAAACAGATCAAACTGTGCACGCCCGCGGCGCTCGCGGCCGCGATGTTGTCGCGGAGTTCGCGTTCGATCCGCGCATGATGCTCGCGGCGGTTCAGGCCCTCGACGATCGAGCGGTGTCCGTCGACCGCGGAAATCGCGAGCCCGTGCTGGCGGGCGAGCGGCCAGAGTTCGCGCGGAATGAGGTCGACGGCTTCGTAGCCGATGCGTCGCGCCGTGGACAGCAGCGTATCGGCGTCGAGACCGCGGTTGACGAAACACCACCAGCTGAAGGCTTGTCGGAGCGAGGCCATGGGAAAAAGGCGAGGGACGGTCGCTTAACCCGCCGCGTTGGCGCGCGTGGATTCGCGGATCACGATCGAAGCCGACATGTTGCTCGTTTCGGTGCGGACCACGCCGTCCGGATGCGTGGCCGCCTCGACGATCAAGCTCACCGCGCGTTCCGACATGTCGGCGAGCGGCTGGCGGATCGTGGTCAACGCCGGCGAACATGCATTTGCCCACGGACCGTCGTCGAACCCGACGACTGACAAATCCGCCGGGCAGCGCAGGCCGCTCGCGCGCGCGGCGTCGATCGCGCCGAACGCAATCTCGTCGCTCGCGCAACACACCGCGGTCGGCCGCTCGCGGGAGCGCATCACGGCCGCGAGGCCGGCCCGGCCGGTATCCGCGCTGAATGCGCCCTCGAAGATCCATTCCGGGCGGGGACGCGCGCCGGCGCTTTCCAGCACTTCGAGATAGCCGCGCTTTCGTTCGTGGGCGTCGCGCGACGTCGGCGGGCCGAGCAGCAGGCCCACGCGGCGATGACCCAGTTGCAGCAGCAAACGTGCGGCGGAGCGGGCGCCCTCGAGATTGTCGACGCCGACGACCGGCACGTCGAGGTCCGCATCGTTCGTGCCGAGCGGCAGCGCCGATTTGGTCAACACCAGCGGACGCCGGAAACCGCGGATTTTCTGCACGTCTTCCTGGCTCAGCGGCTCGGCGAGATAGATCAGACCGGACGTTTCGAAGCTGAGCGTCTGCAGCGTTTCGCGAAAATCCGCGCCGCGCACGCGCCGCAGCGTCGAGATGTGCACGTCCCAGCGTCGCGCCGCCGCGGCGTGGATCGTGCCGGACAGAAAACGCCCGTAGAATTCGGAGAAGAAAATGTTCTCGTCGAAGGGCACCACGACCGTGAGCGAGGCGTTCACACCCTTGCGCAGCATGCGCGCGCCGGGGTTCGGGGAGAAGTGAAGTTTCTCCGCCAGGTCCCGGATTGCGCGCCGCAAATCCTCCCGCACGAGGTGCGCCGTTTCGGGACGAAGCGCGCGCGAGACGGTCGAGGGCGAAATGTTCAGGCGGGTGGCGATCTGCACCAGACCGGCGCGGTTGGTCTGCGGATGGCGGGGGGCTTGGAAGGCCATTGGGCGCGACCTTACGGCTTTTGCCCCTCGGCACAAGGCGCAGTTCCGGGCGCGATCCGGCCGCCAGTCACCTCTGAAAAGCTCCCTTGCCAGCCGCCGGCACGACCGCAAACCTCGACGATTCCATGAGCAACGCCGTGAAGATCTACGACACCACCTTGCGCGATGGCACGCAGGGCGAGGGCATCAGTTTCTCTGTCACCGACAAGCTGCTGATTGCGCAGAAACTGGACGATTTCGGCGTCGACTACATCGAAGGCGGCTTCCCGGGATCGAATCCGCGGGACATCTCGTTTTTCGCCGAGGCGAAGAAACTGAAGCTCAAACATGCGCGGCTCGCGGCGTTTGGCGCGACGCGCCGGGCCGGCGCCAAGGCGTCCGAGGATCCGCAACTCCGCACGCTGCTTGAGAGCGAGATGCCGGTGCTCACCATCGTCGGGAAAACCTGGCTGATGCACGTACACGAGATCCTGCGCACCACGCCGGAGGAGAATCTGGCGATGATCGAGGACAGCGTGCGCTACCTCGTGTCGCAAGGCCGCGAGGTGATCTACGACGCGGAGCACTTCTTCGACGGTTATCTCGATAATCCGGACTACGCGCTCCGCACGCTCGAAGCCGCGGCTCGTGGCGGCGCGAGCAACCTGACGCTTTGCGAAACCAATGGCGGCAAGCTCGTGCCGGAGGTGACACGCATCGTCGGCGCCGCGGTCGAGCGCTTCGGCGGCGACAAGGTCGGCGTGCATTGCCACAACGACAGCGGTCTCGGCGTCGCCGTTTCGCTGGCCGGCATCGATGCCGGCGCGACGCTGGTGCAGGGCACGATCAACGGCTACGGCGAGCGCGTCGGTAATGCCAATCTGGTTACAATCCTGCCGAATCTGCTGTTGAAGATGGGCCGCACCGCGCATTGCGCGCCGCACCTCGCGGAGATCCGCGACCTGTCGCTCTTTTTCGACGAACTCGCCAATCTGCGCCCCGATCCGAAGGCGCCGTTCGTGGGCCAGTCGGCGTTTGCCCACAAGGGCGGCCTGCACGCCAACGCCGCGCAGAAAGTCGCGCGCAGTTACGAGCACATCGACCCGGCGCTGGTCGGCAACCGCACGCGCGTGCTCGTCTCCGACATGGCCGGCCGCAGCAGCCTCGCGCTCAAGGCCCGCGAAATGGGCCTGGAACTCGACGAGAAACGGCCCGAAATGAAAGGCCTCGTCGAGGAACTGAAGGATCGCGAGTTCCGCGGCTACGAATACGAGGCGGCGGACGCGTCCTTCAAGCTGCTCGTGGCAAAGTGCCTCGGCCGGCAGAAAACGTTTTTCGAGGTCGAAAACTATCGCGTGATCATCGAGCGCCACAACGACCAGTTGTGGGCCGAAGCGACCGTGAAGCTGCGCGTGAACGGCGAGTCGGTGCACACCGTCGCGGAGGAGTCGGGCCCGATCGGTGCGCTCGACAAGGCGCTGCGGCTCGCGCTCGCGAAGGCGTTTCCGCAACTCGGCGAGATGACCCTGCGCGACTACAAGGTCCGCATCCTTGAGAGCAATCGGGGCGCCGGTTCCCGCACGCGGGTGTTGATCGAGAGCGGCGACGGCGTTCGCATCTGGGGCACCGTCGGCGTGAGCGACAACATCATCGACGCGAGCTGGGAAGCGCTACGCGAGTCGGTCGAGTTCAAACTCATGCAGGGCTGACTTCGGGGGCGCGCGCCTGGCTTGCGAACGTGTTCGCGCGCGTCTCACAGCAGCGGCGCGAGCAGCCGGCTGACGTCCTCGAGCACGCTGCCGACGAAACGCGTCCGGCGCCGGTCTTCGTCTTTCGTCACGCGACACGACTTGAGGAGCCCCTCGGCCCACGCCTTGATCGCGAGCACGTCGGGCCGCGAGTAGACGAGCACGCCGACCTCGAAGTTCACGAACAAGCTGCGCGGATCGAAGTTCGCGGAGCCGAACAGCGCCACGCGGTCGTCGATGATCATCGCCTTGCTGTGCATCATGCCGGGCTGGAACAGCCACACCGTGGCGCCGGCACGGCGCAGCTCGCGGACGTAGTGCTTGCGCGCGAGATCGGTGATCGGGTGATTCGAGCGGGCCGGCAGGATGATCGTCACCGCGCAGCCCGCGTGAATCTTCACCTTTAGCGAACGCAGCAGCACTTCGTCGGGCAGGAAGTAGGGCGTCACGATCCAAAGGCTGCGCTCCGCCTCGTGAATCATCGCGAGAATTCCCTCATAGAGCGGATCGCCCGGGACATCGGGTCCGCTGGCGATCACCTGCACGTCGCTGCGGCCGCGCGGTTCGGCGACGACGTTGACCGGGATCTCGTTGTGCAGCGCGTCGGCCGACTGGCGGCTCGCGAAACACCAGTCGGCGATGAACACCTCGTTCAGCAGCGCCGCCGCGGGGCCTTCAACCACCGCGCCGAAATCGGCGAAACGTTTCCGATAAGGCACGGGGCCCATGTAGTCGCGGGCCAGATTGTGGCCGCCGACCATCGCGGTGCGGTGATCGAAGACGGCGATCTTGCGATGATTGCGGAGATTCGCGGTGCCGCGCGTGACGAACGGCAGCACCGGCATGAACCACACGATCTCGCCGCCGGCTTTTTTGATCGAAAGCACGAACTGCCGGTTGAGGAACATGCAGCCGACGGAGTCGAGCAGCAGGCGAACCTTCACGCCGGCGCGCGCGCGCTCGGTGAGCAGCCGCACGATTCGGCGGCCCGTATCGTCAAAACCAAGAATGAACGTCGTGATGTGGATGCACGTTTTCGCGGCGCGGATCTGCTGTTCGAGCGCGGCAAACGCCTGTTCGCCCGTGGTGAGAAGCTCGAGGCGGTTGCACGCCACGGGTGCGGCCGCACCGCTCGCCATGACCGTGTGGGCGACCGGGGTGGTGGCGAACTCCGAAGGACAGCGCGCCTCGGGGGGCAGGGCGGGCAACAAACGCGATTTGCGCTCGGCGAGACGTCGAAGTTTGCGGCCTCCGAGGAGGAGATAGAGCGGCACGCCGACATACGGCACGAGCACGATGATGAGCAACCAGGCGAAGGTGTTCGCCGGCGCGCGTTTTTCGCTCATCAGCCGGGCGACCAGGAAAAACGCCAGCAGAAAACCGGCGATGCTGAAAAGCACGGGGAGCAGTCCACGGTCGAGAAACTGCTCGAGGAGATCACGCGGCGC
The DNA here is from genome assembly GCF_059821195.1 of Opitutus sp. sgz309028. Lineage (NCBI taxonomy): Bacteria > Pseudomonadati > Verrucomicrobiota > Opitutia > Opitutales > Opitutaceae > Opitutus > Opitutus sp. sgz309028. Next base: position 1,481,809 of record NZ_JCAMRR010000002.1, read on the forward strand.
GTCGAGCATTCGAGGTCGAGAGAAGCCAGCTGCGACAGAGTGGCAAGGTTGGTGTAAAAAAACCTTGCCGTCGGCGAAATCAGTCCTGAATTTCCGCGTTCCTTTCGTGGTAGGATACTCAAGTGGCCAACGAGGGCAGACTGTAAATCTGCTGGCTTACGCCTTCCCTGGTTCGAATCCAGGTCCTACCACCACTTTCCCCGCGGAGAATTGGACGCTCACGTGAGGTGATCGCAGCGTCAAAGACGTCCGCGGACCTGGATGAGAACCATGGTTCGACGGAGCCCGCACCGCGGGCGGAGAAGGGGCGTGCGCAGCGCGAGTGCGCAGCACCTGAGCGAAGCTCAGCCAATCCAGGTCCTACCACCACTTTCCCCGCGGAAAATTGGACGCTCACGTGAGGTGATCGCAGCGTCAAAGACGTCCGCAGACCTGGATGAGAACCTTGGTTCGACGGAGCCCGCACCGCGGGCGGAGAAGGGGCGCGCGCAGCGCGAGTGCGCAGCACCTGAGCGAAGCTCAGCCAATCCAGGTCCTACCACCACTTTCCCCACGGAGAATTGGACGCTCACGTGAGGTGATCGCAGCGTCAAAGACGTCCGCGGACCTGGATGAGAACCATGGTTCGACGGAGCCCGCACCGCGGGCGGAGAAGGGGTGCGCGCAGCGCGAGTGCGCGGCACCTGAGCGAAGCCCAGCCAATCCAGGTCCTACCACCACTTTCCCCGCAAAATCCAAACGAAAGCCGACGTGATCGGTTTGCGGATACGACGAAGCTCCGATCAACGGAGATCGGATTTATGTCTCCTCACGCTTTGGCGGACACGTCTGTCGCGGAAGTGCATCCACAGAATTTGTGGGCAGCCGTTGACTGAATTGCGCCGCGATCTCCGTCAAAAACGCCGCCGCACAACAATGTTGTTGAGCTGCATTACTGCGTATCTACAAGTTTTTTGCGTGCCCCGGTTTTTCGCTTCTGGAAGTGACGGGGCGAAGCTGTCGACGCGCGGTAGCGGGGGAGAGAGATCATGCGTCCGTTGTGACTCCGTTGCCTTCCCACCGCCTCGCGCATCAGCCGTCGAGCGGACTGCGAACGCCCAAGCCGGGCCGCTGCATCACGTGCGTGTAGATTTGCGTGGTCTCCACGCTCTCGTGTCCGAGCAGACTTTGCACGGTCCGGATATCGGTCCCATTCTCCAGCAAATGCGTCGCAAACGAGTGCCGCAGGACGTGAGGCGTCACCCGTTTGTTGATACGCGCACGCCCGGCGGCCTCGCGCACCATCCGCTGGAAGGCGCCATCGAGCACGTGATGCCGGCGACGCTCGCCACTTGCCGGATCGACGCTCGTCTCGCGCGACGGAAACAGCCACTGCCATCCCCAGGTTTTTCCCGCGTCGGCATATTTGCGCGCGAGGCCCTCGGGCACCCAGACGCCCGGCAGGCCGTTGGCGCGATCCTTCTCGTAAAGGGGACGCAGCCGCTCCAGATGACGTTTCAGCGCCTCGATCAGACGCTCCGGGATCACGGTGATCCGGTCTTTGTCACCCTTTCCCGAATACACCTTCAACTGACCGCGCTCCAAATCGAGATGGTGCACGCGCAATCGGAGCAACTCCATCAGGCGCAGGCCCGCGCCATACATCAGTTCGCCCATCAAACGCCCGGTGCCGTCGAGTTGCTCGAAAAGCCTGCGGCACTCGTCACGGCTCAACACGCTCGGCACGCGACGGCGCGACGCCGCCCGGCGAAAAGCGATCTCGCCCACCTGACGTTTCAGCCCTTCCTGCAGGAAAAACACGATCGCGTTGAGCGCCTGCTTTTGCGTCGAGCGGCTCGCCCGCTGCTGAACTGCCAGCATCGAGAGGAACTCTGCCACGTTCTCGTCTGTCGCCGCATAAGGCGAACGGCCCCGCGGCAACGCCGCCGCGAAACGAGCCGCCCATTCGCGATACGTTTTCTCGGTTCGCCACAAAAGCCCCTTCTGCCGCAATGCGGCGATCAAGTCGCGCTCCCAATCGGCGCCACCAAGATCGGACTGGGCGAGCGGCGGCGGCTGCAGCCGGGAGATTGTCGGGGTGGGCCCGCTCCGGCTGCGGGTGGCGCTCGGCGGCGGGCCGGATGCACGCAGGCGCTTCCCTTCCTTGAAGAACCAACGCAGCGCCTCGCGCGAGTAAGTGCGCGCGGAGGGCATCAAAAGAAACAGCCGCGCGAGCACCACCGTCGCCGGCGAATGTTTGTCCCGGCAAAAACGCAGAAACCGAACGATCTCCTCGTGATACTTGATTCGCAGCTCCTGGGGCATCGGACGACGGTCGAGCAACTCGGCCCATTCAGGAAACAGCAGCGGCGTCCGATCAGCCGCCTCAGGGGTGGATGGGGTGATCATGGGTTAAGCTTTTGCCGGCCCCCGACCGGCCTTGTCGATAATAAAGCAAGATTTATGCGAAAATATAATAATTTGTGAGGCAATGGGTTTCCTACATCTTCAAAAAGAATAGAGAAGATTCACGTCGGCGGTGCTTCCTCTTAGAAGCATAACTCACATATGACACGCATTGCCGGCAGGAAAACACGTCTCCCCGAGTGGCGCTATAGACAGCCAATGAACGATCTGGGCTAGTGATAAATCCAGGATTGCAGCAATCCGAAAGAACGAACTAGCAATAGCTTGACCATCGATTCGCTGTAAAAACCTGCACCGCAGGGCTGCGTCACTCCCCGCAAATCATCAACTCAGTTAAGGCCAATAACACTGTTGGGCGGTCTCTCGGTGAATTCCTCATTCGCGAAGTCGAGCGGCACGAAGATGCGCATCAAAGTTACGCCACGCAGAAATCGGACATTGGCACTTCTATCGCGCGCGGATGAATCTCTACAGCCTGTTTTATCCAAGCTTTGCGCCAGCTTGTTTCGAAAGCGTTCGCCAGAAGCAAAGAGGCGAAGTTCGCGTTTATCGTTCTTCGCAGTAGTCGCACATTTTATACGCAAATCCGCCCTACTCTTTCCCAACGGTATGAACGGAGCCAATTACGCGATTGCGTCTTTCCAGATGTTCGAGCCCAACCAGTCGCTAGAGCCAACACGTATGCTTGTCACATTCCGTGCTTTCGCACGGCCTGCGCCAAGCACACGTGTGGCTCATCTTTAACGTTGGGCGGTCTCTCGGTTAAATCGGCAATGCGTGAATTCGAATCGCAGTGCGGCATCAAAAGAAAGATGCGCTATATGAAAGTCGGCCGGCCGCATCAAAGTCGCGTAGTAGCGAATTTCGGCTTTCAGTTCGAGGTGCTCGTGCCACAGCTTTTTCGGAAGCATTCGCGGGAACGGGAGACGGGCGAATCCCGCGTCTTCCGTTTTTCGCAGCAGTCGCACATTTCACACGCAAAGGTCGCATAACTCTTTTCGAACGGTATGAACGAAGCCACTCACGCGATTGAGATTCTCTCGATGTTCGAGCCCAACCAGGCGCTACAGCCAACGCATATGCTTGTCACGGATCGTGCTGACGCACGCTCCGCGCCAAGCATACGCGTGGCTGATCTTTGACGTTCGGCAATATGATCGACTACACTAGCACTGAACAAGTATCGGAACACCGCAGCATTGCTGTTGGTGCACTTACCGCAAATGTGGCGTCAATTGTTTCCCTTACACTCATTGGTGAGCGCCCATGGAAGCTAGAGTGGGCATTGGTTTTGTTTGCTGCATCCTTGCCCCTCTTGGCATTTGCAGCCAGTTGCTTGGGGCGCACCGCTGATGCAGCAGCTCGCAGTCAGTCGATTCCGAAGCGGGTCCAGTATTTGATATCGACCTGCCTCCTTGTTGGAAGCCTCGCCACCTCGCTCGGTTATACTTTGTTCATGTGGCATTTTTCCGCTAAAGCCGTGGTAGCTTTTGTTGCAGCCATGGTCATAGGCCTAGTAGCTAGTCGCGTGGTTCATGCGTCGTTGCCTAAATAAGCCGAACCAGGCGCTACAGCCAACACGTATGCTTGTCACGTTCCGTGCTTACGCACGGCCCGCGCCAAGCACACGTGTGGCTGATCTTTGACGTTAGCCAAAAAATGAAGCGATTGGGTGCGATGGATTTTTCGAATGCGTGAACTTGCTGCGATGCGTGGTGGATCGCCGATGACGCGCCGAGAAGAAGGCGACGGGGTTGGAACGTTGGAGTTGCGTGAAGAATCGCCGGCGTGGCGTTTGAAGCAGACGAGTGCCGAGCCACTCGCCTGCTCCGTCCGGCAGATCATGCGTGGCGCGCCGAAGAACGAGCACTTGGTTTTGCGCGATTCCGGTCGCGCACCAGCGCGGCGACTGGCGCTGCCGCACTGCTCCGCGACCTCGTCCGGCGGCTTTGCTCGAGCGGATCTGCCGTTGGCGGCTGGTCGAACCGTCCGCTGCACGCCCAGAGTCAAAACGGCTAACCAGGCGCTACAGCCAACACGTATGCTTGTCACGTTCTGTGCTTACGCACAGCCCGCGCCAAGCACACGTGTGGCTGATCTTTGACGTTAGGCGAAGATGAAGAAGCTTATCACATTCGCGGTGCCGGCGCTGACCTTCATTGTCGCTGCGCTTGTGGTCGCGGTCGGATTTCTCGCGAAGCAGAGTTGGTTTGGCGCTGGCGACTTGCGTGCGTTCGCATTCTGGAGCGCGTTACTTTCACTTGGCATTGCCACTGGCGCGCTCGGCTATGCGCGTATCGCTGCGCGCTGGAATCGTTATCTTGCGGCTGCAGTATCCGTTCTCGCCGGTGCATTGCTCGGCTATTTCAGCACGTTGCTCGTTTGGAAGGCGCTCGGCCCTTGGTTTGGTGCATTCAGCTTTCCGGTCTTCTATTGCTGGCTCGCTGGAGCCATCCTTGCATGCGTTGTCGCGACCACTCGCGAGAAATGGAATGGAAATGCCTAACCAGGCGCTACAGCCAACACGTATGCTTGTCACGTTCCGTGCTTACGCACGGCCCGCGCCAAGCACACGTGTGGCTGATCTTTGACGTTCGGCAAAATATGGACGACGCACTCTTCGCGCGATTTGAGGGATTCGAAGGCAACGCAGGCGCGACGCCAGAAGCCGTGGCGAAGCTCGAGGAGACTTTCGGTCGGAAGCTGCCTCACGAACTGCGCGAGATTTTGATCGAAGCTGACGGACTCGGCGGCGTCATTGGTGATCACGAGTTGCAGATTTGGAGCATCGACGAGATCGGTGCGTTCAATCGCGCGAATCAGGTGCAGAAGTATTTTCCCGCATTTCTGATGTTTGGTTCAGATGGCGGCGGCGAGACCTACACGCTTGATTACCGCACCGATCCGCCGTCCGTTGTTTTGGTCGCTGCGATTGGATTCGATTATGATTCCGCCATTCCGATCGGCCGAGATTTCATTTCGTTTCTAGATCGGATGAAAGATCCAAGGTCACTTTTCGAGAGATGAAGAAAGAGCCGAACCAGGCGCCAGAGCCAACGACCCTGCTTGTCATGCCTCGTGCTTTCGCACGAGTCACGCCAAGCAGAGTCGTGGCTCATCTTTAACGTTAGCTAAAGAAAGAGCATGCCCGCGCACGCAACGCGAATTTCCGAATCCCGTTCGTTGACGAAGCAAGAGCGCGACCTCGTCTGGTGGCTGATTGAGCATGGCACAGACGACGTCGCGGATCTAAGTTCGCAGCTCGAACGCGCGACTGTCGCCGCTCGCTGCAGCTGCGGGTGCGCCAGCATCGATATCGCGATTGATGGCGCTGAAGGAGACGCCGCTATGCCGATGGAGGTGATCGCTGATTTCGCGTGGAGGACGGAAGCTGATAATCTCTGCGGCGCCTATCTATTCACAAGACGTGGGCGATTGGCAGGCTTGGATCTCTGGAGCATCGATGGCACAGAGATTCCGACGCATTTGCCGAGTCCAGAATCACTGTTTCCGCTCTCGCTGCTCCAAAATGGCTAACAAGGCGCCAGCAACGGTGTTCAACCAGCAAGGATAAACTGGGGGTTTTTGAGTAGTCGGTTGAGGAGTATAATGAGTTTCCGCATGACGGCGGTAAGGGCGAGTTTGGCGGGTTTGCCGTGTTGGCGGAGACGTTGATAGAAGGCTTTTAGGATGGGATTGTGGACAGTGGCGGTGAGTGCAGCCATATAGAGGACGCGGCGAACGGAGGCGCGTCCGCCGTGGATATGGCGTTGGCCGCGGAACTGACCGCTGTCGCGGTTCATAGGAGCGACGCCGGCGATGGCGGCTGCTTCGGCATCGCGCAAGGAGCCGAGTTCGGGCAGGAGGGCCAGAAGGGTGAAGGCGCTGACGCGGCCCACGCCTTGGACCTGTTGGAGGCGCTGGGACTTGGTGGCCAGCGCGGCATCGGCCTGGATGTGGTCGGCAATGAGAGCGTCCAGGGTGGCGAGTTGCTTCTCGAGGAGCTTCTGACGAGCGAGGGAGAGCTTGAGCAAAGCGGGCAGGCGCACGTGTTCGCGACGGTTGATCTCATCGGTGATCAAGGCGACGAGGTCCTGACGCGCGCGAACCGACTCGGCGAACTCGGCGCTGCCGGTCGCAGGCACCGGGTCGGCGCCGGGCTGCAATCTGATCCCGTAGTCGCGCAGGAGCGCGGCATCGATCGAGTCGGTCTTGGCCAAGCGACCACACGCACGAGCGAAGTCCCGGATCTGTCTTGGGTTGATCACGCTGACCGCGACGCCGGCGTGATGCAGAGCGAAGACCAGCGGCTGCTCGTAGCCACCGGTGGCTTCACAGATGACGTGAGCACCTCTGAGGGCCTGCAGCTTGGTGAGAAACGCCACGTGACCAGCGGCGGTATTGGCAGTGGGCCAGAGGTGGTCGGGGAACTGGATTGCCAGGGAGAGTTTGGCGACATCCACTCCGATAAACACAGGGCAAGTTTGCACAGACATGGTTCACTCCTTCTTGGAGCGTGTCAGAAAGTTTGTGTGTGGATCACTGAAATGAAAGGACAAGACAGTGACCACGAAAGAGAAGCAGCTGCCGTATGGCGGCTTGGATGTGAAGTTATTGGATGAGCTGATC